>CAVJKV010000008.1:0-108168 GCA_963650425.1 Oscillibacter sp.
TCAGAAATTACTCAACAATCTGTTATGAAATCAACCGACTCTTGCTATCTTTGAGAGTACTTAAAGTGGTACACTTTTAAAGTAGAATCTGGTACACTTTTCAGTTACTATCTACAATATTGGGCACAAAAAATGGCAATTAAAGTTCGCGGATTATAGGTCGTTTATATAACACAAGTCTGCAAGTTTTTTTCCACATCCGGGATGTTGATAACTTATGGGCGGGGACGAAACACCTGCCCATAATTGTTATATCTTTGTAAGGTTCGCGCCTGCGGACGGGAGACATAACTACATATAATACCCGCAATAATATGGTCAAGCACGTTGTCAAAAGAGACGGACGCACCGTCGATTTCAATAATCAGAAGATTGTAGCCGCGATTCTCAAAGCGATGGATGTAACTGATGCCGGAGAGGATATCGTTCTTGCAGCAAAAATTGCAGACACCATTTCCAAGAAGGAAAAGGAAAATATGGGAGTCGAGGAGATTCAGGACTGCGTGGAAATGGAGCTGATGAAGAGTCCGCGCAAGGAAGTGGCAAAGAAATATATTGCCTACCGAAATCAGAGGAATCTCGCCCGCAAAGCCAAGACCTGCGAAATCTTCAAGGAGATTATCGATGCCCAGGCAAATGACATCACCCGGGAGAATGCGAACATGAATGCCGACACTCCTGCCGGTATGATGATGAAATTCGCATCCGAGTCCACCAAGACATACGTTGACGAATGCCTTCTGTCTGAGGATGTAAGAAATGCCGTGTATAACGGCTATATCCACATTCACGACAAGGATTATTACCCGACCAAGAGCCTCACCTGTCTGCAGCACCCGCTTGACAAAATCCTTGAAGAGGGATTCCACGCAGGACACGGGGAATCAAGGCCTGCGAAAAGGATTGAAACCGCAGCCGTACTTGCCTGCATATCAATGGAAACCGTACAGAATGAGATGCACGGTGGACAGGCAATTCCCGCATTCGACTTCTATCTCGCCCCATTTGTAAGGAAGACATACAAAGAGGAAATTGACCAGCTTTCCGCACTTGAGGGCACAGATTTGAGCGCGCTCAAGGATGCTCCGATTGACGACTATATCAAGCGTGATCTGGTAGGCATCACCGGCAACGAAAGGCTCAAGCAGCACGCCATCAATATGACGGTAAGCCGTGTTCATCAGGCAATGGAGGCTTTTGTCCACAATATGAACACCATTCATTCCCGTGGCGGCAATCAAGTGGTTTTCAGCTCAATAAACTATGGCACGGACACCTCTGCAGAAGGACGCTGCATCATAAGGGAGATCCTGAACACGACATACGAGGGTGTAGGCAACGGCTCCACAGCCATCTTCCCTATACAGATATGGAAGAAGAAACGCGGCGTAAGCTACCTGCCTGAAGACCCGAACTACGATTTGTACAAGTTCGCCTGCAAAGTGTCCGCACGCAGGTTTTTCCCGAACTTCCTGAATCTCGACGCGACATTCAACCAGAGCGCGGAATGGAGAGCTGACGATCCTAAGAGATACATTAACGAAGTGGCAACGATGGGCTGCCGAACCAGAGTGTTTGAGAACCGCTTCGGGCCGAAGACATCAGTAGGCCGTGGAAATCTCAGTTTCACTACAGTAAATATTGTGCGGCTCGCCATCGAGTGTATAGGCATAGAGAACAAGGAAGACCGCATAACAGAGTTCTTCCACAAACTCGAGCACATTCTCGACATCACAGCCCAACAGCTATGCGAAAGGTATGACTTTCAGAAGACTGCGCTCAAAAAGCAGTTCCCGCTTCTTATGGGCAAACTTTGGGTCGGCAGCGAAGACCTCAACCCGGATGATACAGTCGAGTCCGTAATCAACCAGGGAACACTCGGCATCGGATTCATCGGCCTGGCAGAATGTCTTATTGCATTGATAGGCAAGCATCACGGAGAATCTGAAGAGGCGCAGGAGCTCGGGCTCAGAATTGTCACGTTCTTCAGAGACAAGGCAAACGCATATTCCGAAACCTTCCAGCACAATTTCAGTGTGCTTGGCACTCCCGCAGAAGGACTGGCCGGCAGATTCACAAAGATGGACAAGAAGAAATTCGGCATCATCAAAGGCGTGACAGACAAGGAATACTATACGAATTCAAGCCACGTGCCGGTATATTTCCATTGCACACCTAAACATAAGGCAGAAGTGGAAGCACCATATCACGATCTGGAAAGGGGCGGCCATATTTTCTACGTGGAGATTGACGGGGATGCCACCCACAATCCTGAGGCGATAATGAACATTGTCGATCTGATGGACAGATACAACATCGGTTACGGCAGCGTGAACCACAACAGGAACAGATGTCTCGACTGCGGATACGAAGATGCAACCGAAGGCCTTACAGAATGCCCTCACTGCCACGGGCACAATATAGATACCCTTCAGCGTATCACCGGCTACCTAGTCGGCACGACAAACAGATGGAACAGCGCCAAACTCGCTGAACTTAAGGATCGCGTGGTCCATAAATAACAATGACGACAAACGAACTTTACATAATGGAGGTTATGGAGCAGACTATGGCTGACGGGCCCGGGCTTCGGACCTCCATTTACTGTGCAGGATGCCTGCACCATTGTCACGGATGCCATAATCCGCAGTCGTGGGATATGAATAACGGGCACAAAATGAACATTGATGACCTTATGCGCGTCATAAAGGACGATGACTTGAGCAATGTCTCGTTCAGCGGCGGTGACCCTTTCTATCAGGTGGAAGGGTTCACGGAACTCGCACGCAGAATAAAGACGGAGACCAACAAGACCATCTGGTGCTGGACAGGCTTCACTATCGAGGAAATCCGTGCAGACAAGCATCTCTCAATGATGTTGCCATACATTGACGTGCTTGTGGACGGACCCTACATCGAGGAACTCCGGGATACGCAACTGCATTTCAGAGGCAGTTCAAATCAAAGAATCATCCACCTCACGCCAGAAGAAGATGACACAATACCCGGAACCGTGCCTATCATACCGTTCAAATAGCTGAATTACAGTCTGTACAATGCAAACAAGGCGGAACCGCTGCCGGACATTGAGGCATAGACAGCACCCGAATCATACAATGACTGCTTGATGGCGGCAAGTTCAGGATGCGCTGCAAATACCGTTTTTTCAAAATCATTCACCAGCACATCCTTCCACTCCGAAACAGGCATTGACAACGCCTTTCTGACATCGATTTCAGGTACGCAAGGAACAATCCCGCGATACGCTTCTGCCGTGGCTATATGAACATCCTCCGGAACGATGATTTTGAGTTCGTATGCCTCCCTCTTAGGATTGTCATAGGGTTCAGCGCCAACCTCTACGATTTGCAAATCAAGATTATACGGTGTCAATACCTCCCCCCTGCCTTCACCAAGCATAGGCCTGTTCCAGACAAAGAAAGGACAATCACTTCCAAGTTTTGCCGCATAATCTGCAAGACGTTCCTTCTCCAGTCCAAGAGTGAACATCTCGTTCAATATAGACAATGCAAATGCTGCATCTGCAGAGCCTCCACCCAGGCCAGCACCTACTGGAGAGGTCTTCTCCAGATAAATTTTAACCGGCGGAAGTCCGAAATCCTCATCAAGCATCATATAGGCCTTTGCACACAAGTCCTTCAGCACAGGCCAATCCACGCCGTCACGTCTTGCAACAGTTATCATTAGTTTTCCGTTGCCGGATATTCCCTGTGACAATGTCGGAACATAATCATCCTCCAACTCTACCTCATCATCAAGCGCAGTCGCGGACATATCCGCAATCCGCGGCCTATCACCATAGACTGCCGTAAGACGTGCGGAAGTCCTGCTGTAATCATCTCCGCTTATGATTTCCAACGTATCGTGAATTTGCGAACACGGATAGAAAAGAGTCTCGATATCGTGGTATCCGTCCTCTCTTTTACGCAGAACCCTTAGACCAAGATTTATTTTAACCGGTGGATATGTTATCATCAAAGTATAGTTTTAATGTGGATATGATTGTCACGCAACACACTCAAAATTACAATTTTTCTTCAATTTTGCATCAAGAAGCCGTTTCGTTTTTTGTCTTTGGAAATTTTATCGGCTATTTTTGTGCTGTTTTCCGATATGGAGAATGATTCTTATAGGCAAGAAAGATAGTATGAACCACGAAATCCGCATAAACAGCCTTGACGCTATCGGAGAGGCAGCTGAACAGTTTCTGAAAGAAACCGCCGGACATTCCGTAATCGCATTTTATGCCCCTATGGGAGCCGGGAAGACAACTTTCACTACAGCGATATGCCACAAACTTGGTGTCAGTGAAGACGCTGTCAGTTCACCGACATTTTCGATTGTAAACGAATATAAGACAGCGGACAAAGAATCCGTGTTCCATTTTGATTTCTATCGCATCAACAAGATAGAGGAAGCCTTTGACATCGGGTTCTACGACTACATCGACAGCGGTTCGCTATGCCTTATCGAATGGCCCGAGAACATCGAAAGCATTTTGCCGGAAGAGACATTGAAGGTCCACATTACAGTCCAGAATGACGGCTCCCGTCTTCTTTCCTGGGAAGACTAGCCTCCAGGGGCTATCACCTTCACTCCTGATATATAGCCATTTATCTCCAACGGAGTCGCTTTTCCGTTAACGACGAGCACGGGTGCGCCGAACTTATCCAATGAGGACAGTCCAGCATAAAATTTGTCACCGCATACAGTCGCGCACATACTCCCCATAAAGCAACTTGCGCCAGGCGTTTCGTACTCGAATTTACTGCCATCATCTCTCAAGAATGAGGTGAAAACACTTTCTTCATACTCATTTGCCGACACATACGCATACCCTTCCTCGGTAGGATAAAAATCGTAGGCAAGGCCGCCTCCGCGAACCGTTATAGATTCTTTTCTCATTCCCAGAAGCACAGAACGCGAGTTTTTCCATTTATCGGCAGAGAAATCAAGCCTCACGCAAACTCTGCCTCCGGGAGTCCAGCGAAGTCTGAAATTTGCCAGAGCGTAATCCAGCGTTTTCCAGGAAACAGTGCTCTCGCCATAATACAAAGCTGGAGTATGATCTTTGTCATTCCGGTTACAGGCAATATACATTTCACCGTCTATTATGCGCACATCGTGAATCTTCTCTATCTCAGAACTTAGCTCAAGTTCTTCAGGGACTCCATTCACGACTTTGAAGAGCCGGAACTTCTGCTTGAGGGCAGACTGCACAGGAACCTGATAGAAGAATACTATATCTCCGGAATCAACTGAATATAGCCCGCCACTCTCCGAACAGGGACAGGACATTTCGCCTATCGCAATTCCCGTGTCATCTCGAAACAGGGTTTCTCCATTTCTGCGCAAGGCAACTCCCTTTCCGCCACGATTTTGCCCCAATGTATAGACGGCCCCGTCTTTCTTCAGAAATCCGCACAGCATCTCACGCCCTTCATATTGGAACAGTTTCTTACCGTCTTCCAAAATAACTGTATTGTCAATCCCAGACCAGTCCGAATACAGATGTCCGTCGATAACTCTGTGCATATCCGGGTCAGCACCTATCTCATATTCAGGACCTCCGTTTAATGACAGGATTTTTTTACCGTTCGCATAAAGGCAAAGTCTGAACGTGCGCCCTTCTCCTACCGTGTCCTTCTGCCAGAAATAATCATCAGGAAATTCTACAGTCGTGACATAAACCACAGTATCAGCGTTAGCCGTATCCTCAGCCGTGTCCTTTCTCCCGCCATTCCAGATACCGGTCTCGTTGCGATGCTTCAATACTATCATATCCCTGTCGGAAGAACACGACACACAAATTGCATACAGGCATACGATAGTGAACAAACAAACAGTCTTTTTCATCAGTCAAGTCATTTTTCCGCAAGTACGCAAGAAACAGGAAATCCCCGAAATCTTTCACCAAGAATCGGGGATTTTCGCCACAAATTTATAATTCTTAAATGCTACCACCCGACATATTCGGGGACCATTTCAAAATTTCTCACAATTCGATGCGGAGACCTATGTCGAAGTCCATCATAAACGGCTGCTGCGTTCTTATGCTTACGGGCTGATTGCAGTCAAAATAATACCGCACTCCTGGATTTACATACAAGCCGAGCCAGTCCACCAATATGAATTCCACACCCAGACCTGCTCCTGCAGACAACTGAACGCCTTTCACTCCGCTCCTGATACTTGGAATATTCTTCGCATCCAACACCTTGTATACATTGGATACAGCCTTCTCGACAGTCCCGCCAGCGTAAGTATAGAACTTGATTCTCGGACTCTGTATAATATTGAAATATGCATTTACAGGTATTCCTACATACTGCAATGTGTGCCTGATTTCAGAATCTATGCTTTTATGAATTCCGTTTTCAATCTTTACGTATCTGCCGTCGAATGTGCGGCGGAGCATCGTCCAGTTCAAACCTGCACCTACCGCCCACCTGTCAGTGAAGTTCACCTTTGCATTCAGGCCGAAAGTCAGAGGTATGGAATATGACGAATTTTTACTTGTCTGTTCTATATATGTGATATCCTTCGCGTCCAATGACGGTATTCTGAACCCACCGAACCTGCCGATTCCCTTAGCTTCACCGTTGCTGGAAACATCTCCGCCAAAAAGCAGGGAGACTTTCGGAGATAAGGTTTCTTCCTCATCATCCGCCCCAACAAAGCGGTTCTCATCTACTGTATCGCCCTCAACAACAGTGCATTCCGGAGTCTCTTTTTCCGAAATCCTTACAACGTCTTCCGATTCGGACATATTCTCCGATTTCGATTCAGAACCAGCAGTTTTCTGTGCCGCACTCGATTCATCCACGAGATTCGATTCAGATTTAATCTCAGATGGCACACAATTATCTCTTGACGGGCTACTTGCAACAGGCTCACTGCCTTCTGGCTCATCAGGCAATTCAACAGATGCCAGCATATTATCAGATTCCGAGCTGGCAGATGCTGGCGATTCTACCACGGCAATCGCATCACTCTGCACATTCACACCGTTCTCATTTCTTGCCGGCCATAAAATGACAACAAGAGCAACCGCAGCAGCCATAGCCACACCGGAAAACCCCCAGCCTAACCAGACAGGGAGTTTTCTCGATTTCTCGTTCGCGCCGTCCAAACGTGAAAACACCTTGTCTGCAATGCCGGACGGGACCTCCTCCGCGGCATCGTAAAGCAAGTCACGAATGTCCTTGTCAAACTCTTTATTATCTTGAACCATACAGTTTCTTTATCTTGTTCTGGAGCATCGTCCTTGCCCGCAAAAGTTGGGAACGGGAGGTTACTGCACTGATATTCAACATCTTTGCAATTTCATCGTGGGAATACCCCTCGATCACATTCATATTGAACACCGTTCTGTATCCAGCCGGCAACGATGCCACCAATTTCATAAGTTCCTTATAACCGATGTCCTGAATCTGCGTGGGAGCCTCGCTATTGACATTTCCCGCCACATCCAATTCATCACTCATCTTCAGGGCATCCTTCTTTCTCAAGGCCATCAATGCAGTATTCACAAACAGCCGTCTCGCCCACCCCTCGAAAGATCCGTCACCGGAATATGTATCTATCTTGGAGTACAATGTCACAAAACCGTCCTGAAGAATATCCTCAGCCGCATCACGGTCACCCATATATCTCAAACAGACTGCAAACATCTTGGGAGCCAAAGCCTCGAACATTTTCCTTTGTGCGGCTCTGTCCTTCTTTCTGCAGCCTTCTATACAGTCCTGATATATTGGATTCTCCTTAAACATTGAGCCCCGACACAGTTTAGATTAGATGCAAGATTAGACAAAAATGTTGCATAACAACGCAACATAACTTTTTACCTGAGCCATAATTCAGGATTTTGCGGAGCAGTTCCCTTCCATATCTGGAAATGAAGCTGGTTCATACCGTCAATAGTATCGACAGTGCCGATAATGTCACCGGTCTTTACAGTATCACCAGGACGCACATTTGCCGTTGCCAGTTTGCAGTAGAATGAGAAATAATTTCCGTGCTGTATAAGCACGCATTTATTGTAGCCCGGCATAACGACTATCTGTTTCACTACTCCGTTAAATACGGAGCAAACCGCCTGACCCTTTGACAATGAGATATTTATACCATTATTGAACGGCAATTTGACAGACTTGAATACCGGATGATAATGCTGCCCGAAATGGTCGGTCACACGGCCTTCAGCCGGCCACGGCAGCTTGCCCTTGTTCTTTGCAAATTCTGTGTCCAGCTTGATATCTATCGGCTTTTTCGATGCGGACCTCCCACCGGATTTTCCATTTACCGCGGCCGCTATGATTCTCTGAATCTCCTTATTCAAAGCCTCTACCTGACGCTTTTTTGCCGATAGTTCCTTCTGATACTTAACCTTGTTTTTCTGCAGTTTATTGACAAGGGTCTTGGACTCAGCTTCCTCCTTCTGTAGCGCAGACACTTCTACAGCACGTTTCTGCCTTATCGTCTCAGCCTTACCTTTGAGCACGCCAAGAGAATCTATCTGCTTCTGCAATTCCTCCTTTGTTCCGATGATTTTCTTTCCCTGTCGGTTCATTTCAGACGAAAGGTTCCGCAAATATGCAGCTCTTCGGAATGCCTGCCCTATATTGTCACTCGCGAGAATGTACATATACCATATTCTCGAATCGCGGTTGCGGTAAGCGCTTTTCACCAATTTGGAATAGTACAGAGTAAGGGTATCCAAACGTGCCTGCACCAAGTCCACATCCTTCTGCTTTGATGCAATCTGCCCGTTCAGCATTACTATTTCCCTGTCGCTCTCCGCTACAAGCTCCTTTCTCGCAGCCACCTTCTCGCGCACAAGGGACAATGCTGCCATTGCATTGTTACTTTGGCTGGCATTTTCCTTCAACTGCTTGTCTATCAATGCTATTTCTTTCTCCAACTTGGCCTTCCTGCTTTCCTGGCTTCTTGTATCCTGCGCAAAGACGCAGGCAGACGGCAATACTGCCAGCATCACTGTCAGCAAAAGACATTTGAAGAAAGAGCATTTCATCATTCTTTTCCCTCCGCTACCTTGTTTTTAGCCTGCTGCCTGTACACCTTGGCAAGGTCGTTCTCATCTAGAGATTCCAACACTGTCGCATAATGCTCAAGTATCGTCGCGCTTTCCTTGCCGCCATAAAGCATTGCGTGCTTAAAGAAAGGCTTGGCTTCCAAAGCCTTGCCCTGCAAATAAAGAATCCACCCGAAAGTGTCCAGATACGTCGGGTTATCCGGCTCCGCCTCAACGGTTTTTTTGCTCATCGCATAAGCTTTCTTGAGTTTCTTCTTCTCGACAGAAAGATAATAAGCATAGTTGTTCAGCACAGGAGCGTTGTCAGGAGAGATTTTCAGAGCATTGTCATAGGCCTTGTAAGACTTTGCGCTGTCATTCAGCAGATGATACATATCCCCCATCGTGCTCCACGCCGAGACCGTAACCGCACTGTCTCCCGGCGCAATCTGAATCATCTTCTCGCAGTTGGCAATGATGCGTTTGTAGTTCTTCAGATTATATTCTGCAGAATTTGCAAGCTCATACAAGACAGGCTCATTAGGAAATTTCACCAACGCCGAATCCACAGCGGCTACAGCTTCTTTCCAATGCTCCACATAGAGCAGGACGTATATATATTCACTGATATTCCTAAGATTGTCAGGATACGCATCCTTGACTGCGCGATATGAATCCACCGCCTCTTCCGGACGGCCCGTCGCGAGATAATACAGGGCGGACGTCTTCAGAATTGAAGAATCCTTGGGATGCGTCTCAAGAGCCAGACTCACGGTTGAATCCATCTGCGGCTGGAAAGACTTGAGAAACTGCGGATTTGACTGCTTGATAATAGCCTCCAAATAGCTGGACTTACCCTGCGGAGAAGCATCCCTTTCCAACATTAGAGAAGCCAGCATCTTGAAATACTGCGGATATTTGCGCGTAAGTCTGTACGCTTCAGCCTTGCCCAACAGGGCAGGTGCATAACTCCGGTCAAGGCTCAGTGCTTCGTCATAGTAGGATATGGCGGTCGAGTCATTGTACATTCCCATCTCATAATCGCCAAGCATTGACAGAACCTGCGGAGACGAATACTCCTCGTTATATTCTTTAAGAATCTTGTACGCCTCTTCCCCCCTGTTCTGTTGTCTGAGAATATCAAAACGAGTCATAACCGTGGCATCGCTCTTGCCGAACTGCCTCTCGATCTCCGCGATTGTTTCAAGAGCTTTATCGAGCTGATTATGATTGATATACAGGTCTGCAAGGCTATAATACAGCTCGCTCTTCTTCGGAAAATCCCTAAGCAGGGATTCGTACATATCCATAGTGAGCACATCTCTGCCGGTCATTCCGTAGAATCCGGCAAGAACGTATCTGTACCAATAATTTGTAGAGTCAAGAGCCACCGCCTGCTTCAAGTCGTGCTCCGCATCTTTTGCATCATTGAATTTCAAGTCGCAGAGCCCTCTGTAATACCACGCGGCATCATTATCCTGCTCTTCCAGAATTCCGGTCAACAGTTCCTTTGCCCCGGAATAATCCCCGTTTTCGAATTTCTGCACCGCATCTATCAACCGGCTGTCAGCTGAACGATACGACCCCAGCACCTCGCTCAATGTCGGCAGATTTTTCTTCATCTCGCGGACAGACATTTTCTGCGCAGACACCGGCAAGGTAACCGCAGCAAGAATGACCGCAACTGTTATGATGGCTATACGTCTCATCGTATTCATTTTGTTTCGAAGCCTCCGTAATGCAATAAATGCGCCCGGGGCACACTGCACAATGCAATCAAGCAAAGTTAAGAATTATTGACGAAAAAAGAGGGCGGCTGAAAACGAGTTTCAGTTACCCTCTTATATCAATCAGTGCAGGAAAAACTATTTAGCTTCCTCTGCAGCTTCAACAGCCTTGAAATAGCGGTATGAGTTCACCTTGAGTTCACCTACTGCAAGCTCATCGCAAACAACTGTTCCTGCAGGGTGTGCCTGAAGACAAGAAAGTGTGCAATAATGTGTATATGGTCCTTCAACCGCATCCTTGACAGCACGTGCTTTCTTGCTGCCGAAAGCAAGGATTACCACTTCTTTCGCACCAAGAACCGTAGCTACTCCTACTGAAAGGGCAGACTTAGGCACTTTGTTCACATCATTGTCAAAGAAACGTGAGTTCACTACTCTCGTGTCGTAAGTCAGGACAACCTCGCGGGTGCGGGACTGAAGTGAGGAGAACGGCTCGTTGAATGCGATATGACCATCCTCACCGATTCCGCCGAGGAACAGGTCGAATCCGCCTGCTTCTACAATGGCCTTCTCGTAGTTTGCACATTCAACCTTGAGATCTGGAGCATTGCCGTTGAGAATATGTATATTCTCTGCAGGCTCGTCGATATGGTCGAACAGATATTTGTGCATAAATGAGTGATAGCTCTCAGGATGAGACTCCGGAAGTCCTACATACTCGTCCATATTGAACGAAATCACATTCTTGAAAGACACCTCACCGGCTTTCACCATTCTGATGAGTTCCTCGTAGGTCTCGATTGGAGTTGAACCTGTGCAAAGGCCGATTACAAACGGCTTGTCAGAAACGGCAGCCTTCTCGTTGATTTTCTTTGCTACATAATGCGCAGCCCATACAGAAGCCTTGCTTATGTCATCTTTGATAATAACTTTCATATCACAAAATAATTTAATTTGTCTTAGAACAATGCCGTTAAGGCCTTTAATAAAGTTTCAGGAAGACTTCAATAGCTTGATATTCAGCCATTCCCAACTCGTCATACATACGCGCGGTATTCTGGGTTCTGTCCTCGGCTCTCTGCCAGAACTCGCGTGCATCGTCTCCAGGGAACGGAACGATGTCCTTCTGAGAGAGGTGACGGAAGATAGCGTGACGTTTCTCAACCACTTCGTCGAGGCTTAGAGGTACTGCCATATCCACACGACCTATCTCCCACTCCATCCATGCTCCCCTGTAAAGCCAAACGTGAGTGTCACTCAGCCAAGACTCGCCTTCCTCCTTAAGCTGTTCAATAGCCTCAAGAGCAGCCTCGGTGCAGACTCTGTGCGTTCCGTGAGGGTCAGCAAGGTCGCCCGCCATAAAAATCTGGTTCGGGCGCAACTCCTTGATGAGATCTTTGATTATGTCCAAATCCGCCTGAGTACGCGGGAGCTTCTTGACACCGCCTGACTCATAGAACGGAAGATTGAGGAAGTGGACATTGGTATTGTCATTCAGTCCGAATGAACGGTCAGCCGCTCTTGCTTCACTACGCCTGATAGCAGCCTTGATCGCCAACAGTTCCTTTGGCTCCGGCTCACCCGGCTTCTTGGCATCGATAATAGCCTTAACCTTGTCAAAATCATCTGCGTAACCGAGCTGATGGGCAGCATCAAGATGCTGAAGCACTACATCATCGTGCACTGCAAGGTCTCCTGAAGTCTCGTATGCCACATGCACATTGTGCCCCTGATGAACAAGACGGATGAATGTGCCTCCCATTGAGATGACATCGTCATCCGGATGCGGCGAGAAAATAAGGACTGTCTTTGGGAAAGGAAGTGCGGATACAGGTCTAAGGCTGTCGTCCGCATTCGGTTTTCCACCCGGCCAGCCGGTAATTGTATGCTGCAAATCATTGAACACGTCTATGTTCAACTTATAGAACGGGCCGAACTTGTCAAGCAGTTCTCCAAGAGAATGCTCCAGATAATCTTTCTGGGTAAGCTTGAGGATCGGCTTGTGCACTTCCTGGCATAGCCAAACAACTGCCTTGCGGATGAATTTCTTTGTCCAGTTGCAAGGGCCTACAAGCCACGGAGAAATAACTCTTGTCAGCAGTGAGGCAGCCATTTCGTCAACATAGCATACCACATTGTTGTGCATCTGCAGAAGAGAAGCCGGATAGTCCATATTGATCCTGTCCTCAACTACTTTCTTCACTGCATCAGCCTTGTCCTCGCCCCAAGCCATCAGAATTATCTTCTTTGCGCTCAGGATAGTATCCATACCGACCGTAATCGCCGATGCCGGAGTATGCTTGAAATCGCCGTTGAAGTTCTTTCCCTGACGCTTCCTTGACTGATAGGACAGAAGCACGGTTCTCGTTTTGCTCTTGAATGATGTTCCCGCATCGTTGAAGCCCACTTGTGCAGCCTCACCCATTCCGATGACAAGAAGGTCCAGCCCACGCATCATATTGTCATATTCCTCGCAATACTCGGAAATGCGGTCCTGAGGTACACTTCCGTCAGGAATATGTATATTCTCTTCCTTTACATCGACTTCATCCAGAAGAGAAGAACGGAGTATGCGGTTTCTGCTCTGCGGCTCTTCTTTGCCGTAAGGATAATATTCATCTATGGAGAATATCTCTACATTGCTGAAAGATACAAGCCCTTCGGCATATTTGCGCGCCAAACGGGTATAAAGTGATGTAGGGGTCGTACCTGTTGACAGTCCAAGTCTGAATTTTCTGTCTTTGCAAGAATTTATCGCCCTGACAATGATGCAGGCTATCTTTTCGCTTGCATCTGATGACTGATCGTAAATCTCGGTCCTGATTCTCTCGTAGCCGTGGAGGACGTCTGAAGGAATCGCATCCTCAATAAGACCGCCTTCTTTAGGCAATGTAAAGTGTTTCATTATGCAACTGAATTATGTTCCTCAAATGCGGAACTCAAAAACTATTGGTCAAGCCACAAAAGTACAAATTCGGCACGACAACATCAATAAAAATCCCGCATTCTTCACCTGCATTTACCGCAGTCAGACAAGTTTCCGAAGTTCCGCCAATGCGCACGAAATATGATATTGAACAGTCTTGGGGCTAATCATAAGAATATCGGCTATCTCCTGATAGGTCTTGTGCTCATAGCGGTGCATTCTGAATATGGTTTTCCTCAACAGGGACATCTGCTCCAATGCAGCATCTATGCTTTTTATCAGTTCCGATGTATCCATCTCCGACAGCGGTTCATAGACCTCGGATAGGCTTTCGACGGACGACCTCCTATACTTGTCACTGACGGAACGCCGCTTTATTATGTTCAGCACAGCATTGTGGGTCATACTGAAAAGATATGACTTCAATGACGTCACCTCGCGAAGGTTAGCCCTCGTACTCCATATTTTCAGAAAGAGGTCGTGAGTAACATCCTCCGCTTCAGTCGAACTCTGCAGAAGACTGTAGGCAAAGTTTCTGATACGGGCGGAATATAGCACATAGAGGATGCCAAGTGCCTTGACATCCCCATCTGCTATTTTGTTTATTAATTGTCTTTCGTCTTCCAGCATAGTGTAAATACTATGCAAAGATAGGTAAATAATTATCAATTAAAGTTTTCGCAAATGCGAAAACATAATTTACCAATTCTTGACACGGACCTTGTACATATCAATGTCCACATTGATGATACGTGAAGGTCCAGTAGCATCCTTGTCCGTGCTGTAGCGAATCTTGTGCGAAGACCAAGATTCATCACCCTCCGGCACCGTAGCGTCCGTGTACCACACTTCTCCTGTTCCAGCATTGTAATTCAGTGATTTCAGTGCTGTCGATGACGAAAACAGAGCCATTTCAGTAAACTGTTCCGTCTCAACGTTGAACAGATAGGCGCGGGTACCTGCAACGCTGAGCGTGTTGTCATCCACACGGTTTAAGTCGTGAAGTCCGCTTTGCGGCGTCTTGATTGTCTTTTTCAGAGACAACGCCACATTGTCGGTGCCAAGTCCTGTAAGTTCAAAGACCTTGATAACATCGCCTCCGGCTGCATAGAGAAGTTCCCTCTTGTAATCCCAAACGACGCCGTGTCCTGAATACAGGTCAGCGGATGCCAACTGCTGTTCAGACTTGTTTACACTGTAAATCTGCACCTTGTTGTGGTCTGTTGTGCTCCCGGTAGAAGTCGCTACCGCAATATAGCCTCCGGGGATATATTCCGCAGAATGGGCGTTAGGTGTCTGTGTCGTTTTGAAAAGGATTTTTGAAGTCTCATAATCAAGCAACACACACCATCCGTAAGAACTTGTAAGGAGGAGTTTCGTCCCGTTGTCAACGAATTTGCATTCGTCCAGGTGATCGCACTTGCTTGCAGCCAGACCAAGGTCTGAAGCCGCAGATTTGGCATCCCAGGACCACAAGATGCTTTCCTTGTAAGAGTCCTTTATAAGGCTGGCGTTGATAACAAACACGTGATTGTCACCGCAGAACACCAGCTCAGTAGACTCGCTTCCGGAAATCTTGGAAGTACTTGCTGATGAACCGGCCTCAAGAACAATCTCGTCACTTGATGAAGAGGAGAGAGTCTGCCCTGCGGAAGTTGTAATTTCTATATTCACACCTTTTGACAGCACACACGGCGCGCAATATACAGGGACATACACAGCATTAGTCCGGCAGTCCACCGGCTTAGCTAACGTCACGGTAACAGCAGTAGCGGAAGCCTCGTAGGTCTCCTCTTCATAGTCATATACAACATCACCTGCTATCTTCTCGCCTGCATTTCCTGAGACTTTCAGCGAAGCTATGTCGTAATCGCCCATAGCGACATTAACGAACAACATACATCCTCCCGGAGTCAAGGTAAACTTGCATCCAGAGTAAGCATTGACGTTAACCCTCTGTAAGTCAAACATGACAGGTATCTCGTCTCCGGTCTGGCTTGTCGGAATGACATAATTCACGCCTGTCCCGGATATTGAAACATCAGCATCTGAAGGGTACCAGCTGACAACCGGAGTATCTTTGCGGGATGCCATAATGTTGAACATAAACAGAGAAGACGCGCTCCCCGGAAGAATCGGAGAAGCAAAAGCCTTGCGGACCTGTCCCGCTGATTCAAGAGATATTACGCCCTTGTCATCGGCTGTCCAGGAAGGAGTTACAGCCTTGCCAACCGTCTTGTAGTCAGCCGCTTTCTGATAATAGCTTCCCAGTGTAATCGTGGTCTTGGAAGCAAGATTCTGAACCTTGGTGTCGTCATCATCGGAACAAGCAAGCAGACTCGGAACCATAAGTGCCGCCGAAAATATCGACAATATCTTTATCTTATTCATTTCTATTGATTTAATGGCGGGAAGCCCCACACTATATATGCAGGGCAAAACCCGTCGTGATTATTTTATGCAGCAAGAACCGCAGATGTCACCGCCGTGAGTGCTCCAAGTTGAAGCTCTCTGTCCGCCTACATATTTGCCGATCAAATATCCGTTGGCGCTGGAACTTCCGATGAATGCGGAATACAGTACGCCGTCGAGATAGTTGTTGCCGCCCATCTGTTTCTGATTCAAATCTGACGACTCGTATGTCCAGGACTGCTTAACCTCACCTGTTGCGCTCATAACGTATGTCGTATTTGAGCTCTGACCGGAAGTCACATAGAAATTATTCTCGGTATCAACGCAAGGATGGGAATAGTTGAACGCATTGGTTACTGCACCCTTCGCATCTGTATGCTGCTTCTTCCAAAGCACATTCAGGTCTTTGTCAAGACAGTACATAGTGTTGTCCTTTCCGCAGACGAAGATTGTTCCGTTAGGTGCAACCACCGGTTCGTAAAGATTATTGTTAGCCACCTCTTTAGCCGAAACCGTCAAGGTATGTGCTTTAATGTCGAATGCTGCCATACTTGTTTTGCAAGGAGCATAGACAGTGGTCTTGTCCGCAGCCACGGCAAAGCCTGAGATATCGGTCATACTTGCGCCAAGTCCCAATTTTGCGACTTCACTTCCGTCAGACCCATTGAGGAACAGCACAGTTCCATTTCCCACACCGGCAGCAAGTTCAGAGCCGTTGACAAGGAGCGCGCACGCGGGGGAACCGGCAGCGTAAGACCAAATCTGTGCTCCTGTCGCAGCGTCAAGCGCGAAGATGTTTCCTGTAGCATCGCCGATATAGACCACTGTGCCGGCAGCATTGACCGCAGGGGCTGCACTCTTCATAGAGCCGGCTCCCTTGAACTGCCATTTCAACGAACCTTCAGAGGTAACTGCAAAGAAATTGCCTGCAGTTGTCGTTCCGAAATAAATGTCGCCAGTAACAGGGTTCACTGTAGCCATATTGTAAGAAGCCATATCCGTTTCAGGGACGAATTTCCACTTGAGTTCTCCGGTAATCACGTCAATTGCGTACAGAGATGTCTTTTTGTTGAACGTGATGTCATATACTGTCCTTCCGTCAGGTGAGAATACAGGACAGCTTCCTTTGAATCCCTCATAGTTGGTACCCTGGCGATCCCACTCATTGAATTTGACAACATACTCACGGATTGTCACCTCTAGAGTCCACGTCTTGGTCTTGCCCTTTATTGTAGCACTCAATTCAACCTTCTGCGCACCTGTAGAGCCTATGCCATAAGAAGCTTCTTCCGACTCAACAACAGTACCGTCAGGGAATTTCCATTTGACGTCAGTTGCAGTAGGATATCCTTCCTTATTGAATTTGAACAGAATAGGCTGATTGACGGCAGCAGTTGTCCTGTCAAGAATATATGGGATAGCCAATGTCGGCATAGCCTTGATGACAGCCGCGTCAGATGCTCCCTTGGTGTAGTTTGCCACAAGTGAGAAAACGTAATTCTGATCATTGGTCAGACCGGTAACATCGTAAGTCTCCTTGTCTGCATCAATTTCGACAGTCTGAGCATCAGCCTCGGCACCATCCATATACCAAGTGAGAGTGTAAGAAAGCACCGTCAATGCAGGACGTGTCCAAGAGAGTGTAACGACTCCGTCGCCACCGTCGCCGTCCAGATCAGTTACAGGGAAACGAGAAGTGGAAGGTTTGACAGAAACCGAAACCGCATTTGATATGAGATTTCCGTATTTCGCCTGCACCTTGAACACATAGTTAGTTCCGTTGGTGAGTCCTGTCGCTGTGAACTCCTGTTTTCCGCCCGTAGTAAATGTCTGCTCGGAATCCGTCGTATAAGTGACAATATAATCGGTCGGATTCCAGTTTTCAGGCATTGTCCAAGTCAGCTGCGCTTCCTCGTCACCTGCGACGCCCTTGAGCTCTGTCACCTGATGACGCGCTGCACCTGCCTCCGGAATGTCTTCCTGCCAGCAGGAACTTACTGCAATGCAGGAACCGATAGCCAATATGCTGTATAATAACTTTTTCATCATTATTTCATTTTATTTTAACCGTATGACCGTGATGTCTTCAGACACCTTGGCCTCTGCTAATACCCTGGATTCTGCCAAAGAATTGACTTGTTGTTTACAATTTCAATCTGATTCTGAGGAATCGGGCAGATAAGATTGTGGTCATCGATAGAATAGCCAAGTTTCTTGAAGTAATCGACTGCAAGACCGAGTCTCACGAGATCGAACCAGCGGTGTCCCTCCAATGCGAACTCGCGTCCTCTCTCATCGGCAAGAGCCTGAATGAATGTCTTGCTGTCGCTGACATCAGCATCCGTAAGCTCTGCAAGGCCTGCACGCACGCGCGTCTTGTTGAGATAGGTCAGCGCCTCGGAATAGCTCCCCTGGCGTCCGAGGGCCTCGGCATACATCAGATATACGTCAGCATATCTCAGGAGAGGAAAGTCATTGCCCACCTGGGTTGTGTAGGTCGCGTCGTATGTATCCATCCACTTGTTGAGAGCATAGAGGCTCGACGAGATTTTCGTATATGTGCTGATCATTGGCAGACGGTTGTCATCTGCGGAATAGAATGCCTTGAACTCCGCCGTAGGGTTCTTGATGTCGGCAAGAACGGAGGTCGATGAGCTGTACCAGTAGCCGTGCCCATTGTCATTGCTCTTGTTGTAGTACAGGGCGAAAATTATTTCCTTGCTCATCTTGTTCTCCACATTGAAGACATCCGCTGTAGTGGAAAGCAGGCCGAAGTTGGTGTCTTCCATAGCAGATTTAAGCACATTCTGAGCCTCCTGATATTTACCGAACGTCAGATATACCTTACCGAGAAGAGTCTGAGCCGCAATTTTGGTAACTCTTGCCTTTTCAGCAGAGCGCTTTGCAGGAAGCAGGTCGATTGCATCCTGCAAATCCTCATAAAGCCTGAGATACATCTCCTCGTCAGTACACCTTGCTATATTCTTTGCGTCAGCAGGTTTTACGACTGTAGTGGTCAGAGGTACGCCTCCGAACACTCTGTAAAGATTGAAATACCACCACGCACGCATAAAGAGCAGTTCGCCGCGATACTTGTCAGCATTGGCGAGAGCCTTTCCGTTCATATGACCGAGCACATCATTGCATCTGTATATTCCATTGTACCAGGCATTCCAGATATCGCCGAGTATGCCGTTGTTGGATGTTTCCTGAAAATGGTCAAGGTCATATCTGTCCTGTGTGGACACCGCCATTGACTCTAGAAGACATTCGTCACTCCTATATGCAAGTTCAGTAAGGAAGAAACCCATCTGGGTCTTCAGTTTCTGATAGCAACCGTTCACCGCCTGATTGAAGTCATCATCTGTCTTGAAGTGATTGCCTTCCGTTATGCTGTTTGCCGGGTACTGCTCGAAGAATGAGTCTCCGCAAGACGCAAGACACAACAGAGCAAGACCTGACAATGCTATTTTAGTTATATTATTCATACTGTCAATTTTTTATACCCGATTACAAATTGAAGTTCACGCCTATGCTGAATGTCCTTGAAAGAGGATAAGAGCAATAGTCCTCGCCCGGTCTGAGCGCATCTGAAGACCTCTTGTTGACCTCAGGATTGTAGCCCGTGTAATGAGTCAGAGTAAAGAGATTGCTGCCCTGGAGATAAACTCTCATCTTGGATATGCCGGTCTTGTGGAACCACCTTGAAGGCATTGTCCAACCAAGTGACAGGTTCTGAAGTCTCAAATAGGAGCCATCCTCAAGATGGAATGTAGATGTGCAGGCTCCGTTGTTTCCGGAAGACTTGCGCGTAGCCCTGTTGAGGTTGCCGTATGGGAATCTCTTCAGCGATTCTTTCATCATATTTGACGAAGCCTCCATATTGAGAAGATAACGTCTCTCGAGGTTGAGGATTTCATTACCATACACGCCCTGGAAGTTTGCAGCCAGGTCGAGGCCTTTCCATCCGAGTGAAACGCTGAATCCGTAATAGAAGTCAGGCATATAGTTGCCGACAATCACTCGGTCATCGTCCTTCTCCAGCACACCGTCACCGTCAGCATCTACAAAGCGGAAGTCACCGACTGTCGCAGTATCAAAATGAGGGTATGAATCAAGTTCTTCCTGATTGTGGAAGATTCCGTCCTGAACAAGAAGATAGTAACATCCTACCGGCTGGCCGACTTTGGTGATGTAATATCCGCCGGCGTATGAAGATTCCTTGATGATAGGAGCGTTCTCGTCACCGAGCGAAAGCACTTTGTTTCGGTTCAAAGACCAGTTTGCGCTGAGGTCCATATTGAAATCTCCGAAAGTCTTGTGCGATGTCAGTGTAATCTCGACACCCTTGTTCTGCATAGAACCGATATTCAGGTTGGAAGTCGTGAGACCTGAAACAGATGACACGGGCACGTCGAAAAGCATATTTGTAGTCTTGGAATAGTAGAAGTCGGCGTTCACACCGAGAAGTCCGTTCCAAAGAGATGCGTCAAAACCGGCGTTGACCTGAGTATTCTTCTCCCAACCGAGACCATTGTTTGCAATCTGGCTTGGATATACAGTGTTCACGATGCCATTACCAAGGTCTGTCGTGGAAGTTCCGTACAGCGCGAGGTACTCGGAGTTACCAATCTGCGCATTACCTGTCTGACCCACGCTGACGCGGAGTTTCATATCGTTAAGCCAATGCGCATTGCTCATAAAGTTTTCGTCACTGATACGCCATCCCAAAGATGCTGCAGGGAAATATCCCCATCTTGTATCCGGAGCAAATCTCGAAGAACCGTCACCTCTGATTGATGCCGAAGCCATATAACGGCCCTTGTACGAATACTGCGCCCTGACAAGCCAAGATGCAAATGTGTAAGCGTACTTGTTGTTGTAGGTGTCGTCCAAAGATATGGTCTTGCCCTTTGTCGTACGGATCTTGTCGTCACCGACCACTCCGGTTCCCTTGATCTGCGATGTCTGGATAGACTGTTTTTCAGCCTCGTATGCAGCAACCGCACTGATTGAATGGTCCCCGAATTTCCTGTTGTATGAAATCTGGTTGGCTATATTCCAGTGGAAATATGAATTGGTATAGTTTGCCGCTGTCGGCTGAGATGCCGCATCATAATATTTCACGCCCTTGAGAGGAATTGTGGACGGTCTGTAGTAGTTTCTTATATAAGAATAGTAGTCACCGCCCATCGAAATCTTGTACTCCAGGCCCTTGATGAACTCGTATGAAGCGTAGACATTGCCTACCACGTTGAGTTTCTCGCGCACATCATCAATTTCAAGCGCAAGTGCGACAGGGTTGAGCACTTCGTTGGTCTGGGTGTTCCAGTCCATCTTGAGAAGACCGTTCATATCCCAGTTGTAAGTACCGTCCTCGTTGTAAGCCGGGAAAATCGGCGGAGCCATCAATGCGGAAGCGATTACACCGTCACTGCCGTACTGGGAATCCGTATTCACATAATTGGTCTTGGAATATGAAGGAGAGAAGCTCAATCCGTATTTGAGTTTGTTCTTCTTTCCGTCCATATTGGCCCTGATGCCGTATCTCTCGAAATCTGAGCCGATTACAGTTCCTTCACGATACAGGTAGTTGGCTCCGATATAATAATTGTAATTCTTTGTCCTTGCTGAAACGCTCAAAGAATGCTTGTGGGAAAGTGCTGTGCGGAAGATTTCATCCTGCCAGTCAGTATTTGTAAGCGTACCTGTCTTGTCTTCCAGATATGCCGTGATAAGCGGATTTACACGGTGATAAGTTTCCGGACGTGAAGCGTATGCGTCACCGATTGAGCCTGTAGGGACGTTGAACAGATATGCACCGTCCCTGGCCTCCTTGAATATTTCCGCAAACTCGTAAGCATCAAGCATATCTATCTTCTTTGAGACATTTGATATGCTGAACTGTCCGTCGTATGTAATGACAGGCTTTTCGCCCGAACCGCGCTTGGTTGTCACGAGAATGACACCGCAGGAACCTCTAGAACCATAGATTGCGGCCGCTGAAGCATCCTTGAGCACTTCCAGGCTCTCGATATCGTTGCCGTCAAGGTTTGCAAACGCCCTTGAATCGCAAGGTATACCGTCAATCACATAAAGAGGGTCGTTGCCTGCCGTTGCCGACTGGATACCTCTGACACGCACAGTGACATTGCCGTCCGGCTGACCGCCAAGATTAAGAACCTGGACACCAGGCATTTTAGCAGCCATTGATTCACGGAAGTCAGTCGTCGGTGTGTTGGCAAAATCCTCCGCCTTGATTGAGGCGATGGATGTCGTGACATCGCGCTTGTTCTGGACACCATAACCGATAACCACAACATCGTCAAGTTTGATAGCCTCTTCTTCCATTATAAAGTCAGCTTTGGTCTGGTCATCAGACAATGCCGAAGTAATGGTATTGTAGCCGATCAGCGAAATCTCCAGCACAATACCGTCGCCTTTGATTTTCAACTGATAATTTCCGTCAAGGTCTGTGCTGGCACCATTCTGCGTACCTTTTTCTATGACCATTGCGCCTATGACAGGCTGGCCGTTCTGATCAACGACCTTTCCTGTCACCGTTCTCTGCACCGGTTGTTTTGCCGGCTGGGAGACGCTCTTCGCCTGCTCCGATGACTTGTTCAGAAGAATTTTCTGACCTTTGAATTCCACATTGACACCGGGAAGAACTTTCTTGATTATGGTCTCAATGTTCTCGTTGCTTGCCGTTACAGACACCTTCCTCGACAGGTCGATATCCGTATCAACATAAGCAAACGTGTAGGCACTCCCGGACTCTATCGCCTTCAGAAGTTCCTTTACTGTCACATCCTTGACATCCACGGTAGCATTCTTGTCCTGAGCATACACATTCGCCGTGAGGCACAGCGCACACGTAAAGCTCATCAATACTCTTATGAATGAAGGAAGAATGTTAGAGTTTCCTTTCATTATTAGTGTTTTTTTGTTTTGTTATCTATTATAATCTGGTCGCCCTGCAATGCCCATTCTGCGGGAAGCAGAATTGAAAGGACGTCCAATGTCTCATTTACAGGCTCATCTTTTACCGTCAATGACATCCGTTTTGCCGCAAGACTTTTTGAACGGCATATTATCCGGATATGGCATCTGTGCGAAAGCGTTTCGAGAATATCCCCGAGCATCACATTGTCAAATACGAGTTTGCGCTCATACCATCTGCAGCAGTCCTGCGCATTGACATACGATATTTCTGCAACACCGTTAGCCCAGAAGAATTTCTGATCCGGTTTCAGAATCACAGGCTTGTAGTTCTCTATGCCTGAAATCTGCACTGAGCCTGAACGCAGAACGACTTCGGTCGAACCTTCAGAGCTATAACTGCACACATTGAACGTGGTGCCCAGAACCTTAACCTCCTGACCGTCCGGCATTCCCACGATGAAAGGCCTGCTCGAGTCTTTCGCAACTTCGAAATATCCCTCTCCGTCAATCATAACCCGCCTTTCGGTCTTGTCGAAATCCTGGTCATATTTGAGCCAGCTGTCTTTGTTCAGCCACACCTTTGACCCGTCAGGAAGCTTATATGAACTGATATTCTCGGACGATGCCATCAGAATCATCTGCTTTTCCGGTTTCATCGCAAGTTTTGAAGCTCCGGCTCCTGCCAGGAAAAAGGCTATTGACGCTACAGCGCCGACGCAGAATCTTACTAGTTTTGACGAGAAGAATGTTCTAGAATTGCCGCGACCATCCTCAGACGGCTTATTCTTGTCCGACTTGTTCGAGCTACTGGAGGCTTCGCCACTGATTCCCGATGCCTGCCCTTCTGAAGGACAAATCTCAGACATAAGACTCTCAAGGCCAGATGACACGTCAAATTCCGAAGAAGCCGAGGATATCTTAATCCAATATTCCTCAAGCAGTTCCTTAACTCTCGGTTCATCCCCGTGCGCACGAAGCCACTCGGAAAACTTCCGTTTGAGTTCATCCGTCACGTCAATCTCGCTGAAGAAGAAATCGAGAATATACCTGTAATCGGTTTCGCGCATCACTCTCCGGCCTGAGTGAATGTGTAAGTACCGGAATATTTACCGGCTTTCAGGCGGATTGTGCCCACTCTGGCAGAACCGGTAGTGTTCGGTTGCGTAACAATGGTTGATTCACTGATACCTTTGTTGCCGGTTGCCGGCTCGATTGTAAACCAGTCTTCGCCTTGAAGAGACCAATCGCAGGTAGCGCTGACCGTTATGTTGTCAGAGCCGCCGCTGACCAAAGTCGCAGGTGTCTTTGCCGAAAGCTGAGTGATTATTACGACTGTGTCGTGAACTTCTGACTCCTCCTGCTTCTGGCAAGCCAATGCGCAGAAAATCAGGGATAAGGCCAATAAAGTTTTAGTGATTAAATTAATCCTCATAAGTTTATAAAAATGTTTTATATAAGTAAGACAACCAAGTCCACCTATATGCTAAAACCTTTTTGGAAAAATTTATAAAATTCTGTCCAGAAACCTGTAATTCACTGCTTCCAATATATGCCGAGGCTGAATTTCCGGCATTTGTCCGCCTTGAAGGAATATGTGCGAGTCAGTTGCTCGGGCGATTTCCATATCAGATATTGTCCGCGCCAGTTTCAGCACTCTGGAAAAGGCTCTTGCAGACAATCCCGCGCTCACGGTTATCTTTTCCATAAGATTCGCACATTCTTCAGACAGCCTGCAGAAGTTTCCCAACATTTCACCGGTCATCTCCGCATTGGTAAATATCCCGCAATTCTCGAAACGTGCCCTCTGAATCTGCCTGACAATATCTACTCTCCGGGCAACAGCACTGCTCGGTTCACATTTTTCCCTGTGCACAAGGCTCTCCGGGGGCACTGGTTGCAGGGAAAGCTGAATATCAATTCTGTCCATTATCGGACCAGACAGTTTGCTCATATACGCCTGACGCTGAGACGGAGTGCAGGAGCATCTCCCCCGTACGCCATAATAGCCGCAAGGACACGGGTTTGATGCAGCCACAAGCATAAATGAAGCGGGGAATTCCACTTTTGAACGCAATCTGGAAATCACTACGCTTCGGTCTTCCAGCGGACTGCGGAGCGCTTCTGTCACAGACCTCGGCATCTGGGCGAATTCATCGAGGAACAACACTCCGTTCTGTGCAAGCGACACCTCACCAGGCATTATGTTGTCACCGTTTCCGCCCCCAATCATAGCAGCAAGAGACGCACTGTAATGAGGAGCTCTGAACGGCCTGTTTCTCATAAGCCCATAATTTGACCTCCGCAAGCAGGCGACCGAATATATCTTGCTCGTCACAATGGACTCCTCCAACTGCATTGCCGGCAAAATTCCCGTCAGAGCCTTTGCCATAGATGTTTTGCCAGAGCCCGGAGGACCTACCATTATGACATTGTGCCCACCGGATGCAGCTATTTCCAACCCTCTCTTGGCACTCTCCTGTCCCACGATGTCGGCGAAATCCATATAGTCCGAACCGCCAGTCCTATCATCCTCCCGTTCTACAGGCATCTTTCTGCCCGACACACACAACGAATCCGCTCCGATATTGTTTTCCAACACCGTTATCACATCCTCCAAATTCTTTACTCCGAACACCTTGACATTTCCTATATCCGCCGCCTCCAAAGCTGAATCCAGCGGAAATATACACCCTTCCATTCCCTGTTCAGCTGCAAACTCCGCAATCGGCAACGCGCCTTGTATCGGACGGACTGAAGCATCCAGACCGAGTTCCCCCATTATCATATATCTTCCGAGCAAGGGCAATTCGCATTGTCCCGAAGCCGCGATTATGCCCAATGCAATGGGCAGGTCATATCCGCTGCCGTTCTTCCTTACGTCGGCAGGAGCAAGGTTAATAACTATCTTCTTGCCGGGAATACGGAAACCTACAGCCTGCAGGGCGGTCATAGTCCTCAGAAGGCTCTCTTTCACGGCAATATCCGCAAGTCCAACAAGATGTATCCCTATACCGGAACTCACATCCACCTCCACCGTCACAGGAACGGCTTGAATACCAATACATTTGGCGCAATGAATATCAATCAGCATAATCAGCGGTTTTTCGGAAATTTCGCAAATGCTAAGGTGGTTTTATTTAAGAATCATAAAAAAGTGGTGTAAATTTGCAGCAGTAGGTGAAATTCCTCCCGTTTGAAAATCAGAGGGATTGCACAAGATAAATCCAAAACAGATGAAAACACCGATTTTCTACTCGATAGGACATTATTCGATATTTCTCCGTCAGGCATTCCGCAAGCCGGAGAACAGGAAGATGATACGCAAGCAATTCATCATAGAGGTGGACAAACTCATAATGTCCTCCATTATAATCGTGGGCGTAATATCCCTGTTTATGGGAGGAGTGCTCGTCATTCAGACAGCATCGAATATGGAAAATCCATTTCTTGACAGAATGCTCATAGGTTATATGGTACGTGAGAGTATGATTCTGGAATTCAGCTCAACAATGGTAGCGCTTATTCTCGCGGGAAAAATGGGCTCCAGCATCGCCTCCGAAATAGGAAGTATGCGTATAAGCCAGCAACTCGATGCCATAGAGATGATGGGAATCAACAGCGCATCGTTTGTCGCAAGGCCTAAAATTCTCGCCACGACACTTTGTAGCCCAATCTTGACACTTCTGAGTTTCATACTCGGCCTTGTAGGCGGCGGATTGATTGTATGGTTCACTGGTATTATACCTACAGGAAAATATTTCACAGGTATCAGATACAGTTTCAACAGCTATTTTATGCTGTACAGCTGCATAAAAACGATGGTTTTCTGCTTTATAATATCGTCAGTTTCTGCATATCACGGATTTTACGCCAAAGACGGCTCGCTCGGAGTGGGACGTTCCAGCACAAAAGCCATCGTCGCCGCAAGTATTCTCATACTTATGTCCGACCTCATCATTACACAACTTCTCCTTTATTAGTCAGCCCGATATGATAACAGTAAAAAATCTGCATAAGAGTTTTGGCGAAAAGGTCGTCTTGAAAGACGTGTCAATGTCTTTTCAACCGGGAAAATGCAATATGCTCATCGGGGCCAGCGGTTCCGGAAAGACCGTGCTGCTGAATATGCTCATCGGACTCATTCAGCCGGATTCCGGCGAAATCTGGTATAACGACGAGGAGTTTACCGGAATGTCCGAGACTGAAAAGAAACTTCTGCACCAGAAGATAGGAATCCTGTTCCAGGGCAGTGCGCTGTTTGATTTCCGCACCGTGCTCGGCAATATAATGTTTCCTATGGATTTCCTTACGGACTGGTCCAAATCCGAGAAAGAGGAACGCGCACGTTATCTTCTTGATAAGGTCAATGTGAAGGATTCCGAGGACAAGTACCCGAATGAATTATCAGGAGGAATGCAGAAAAGGGTCGGTATCGCAAGAGCAATTGCTCTTAATCCGTCCTACCTGTTTTGTGACGAACCGAACTCCGGACTTGACCCACAGACGGCCATAGTCATCGACAAACTTATCAGTTCACTCACTGAAGAATTGGGGATAACAACCATAATGAACACCCACGATATGAACTCAATGCTGGAAATCGGCGACAACATCGGCTTTCTGCACAACGGAACCATTGTGTGGACTGGGGACAAACATTCAATCCTTCATTCCGACTGCAAGGAACTGACAGAATTTCTTTGCTGCAACACGCTCGCCCGCAATGTCATCAGACAGCAAGAAACACCATTAAACAAATAAAAAAAGGATGACTACTCAGTCTTTCGACTTTTTAGTCATCCCCTATTTTATTTCGCGTCTGTTGATTTGCCTTCAATCATTTCCGGCTTCAAGACAACCTTCTCGGCGGGCTTGCCGTGGATCATATTCACAAGAACATCAACGGACTTTTCACCAAGCTGCTGAAGCGGCTGAACGATATGTGTGACAGATGTTGAATACAATTGATAGATGTCACTCACGTCAAAGCCGATAATCGCAAGGTCGTCAGGAGTCTTGAGATTCAGATCGCGCATTGTCATAAGCGCAAGAGCCGAGAGCGAATACGTCGGAAGGAACAGCGCCTGAACGCCTCTGGAAACTGCATCTTTGATTATGGAAGGAACATCTACATTGGCATTGGCGTAAGATGTATAATGCACAGCCACATTATCGTACACATCGTGATCCATCATAGCCTGCCTGTAACCTGCCTCCCTTTCTTCAAGGCTCGAGATTCCAAGAGAATATGAAATCATCTCAACCTTCTTGTATCCGTGGTTCAGGAAAAGCTCCGTGGCCATCTTGCCCGCTTCAACATCATCCAGAAGCACTTTACCTACACCCTCAAAACTATCCACATCTCTGTCTAGAAGAACAACAGGAACTCCGGCATCAGTTGCCTTGCGGATTGCAGCATCTCCGCCTGCACAAGGAGCGACAATCACGCCGTCGATATTGTGGGCAAGCACTGCATCCATCACACTCTCCAACCTGTCTGCACTCTCATCTGAACTTGCAAAGAATACAGTATATCCATAACTCTTCGCCTTATCCTCAATACATCTTGAAATTCCGGCAAAGAATTTATTTGAAATGTCATTAGGAATGACCGCTATTGAATTCGATCTTCCGCTGCGAAGAGACGCAGCCGCAAAATTTCTTCTGTAACCCAACTTCTGAGCCACCTGGAGGACACGTTTAGCCGTATCTGCATTGACCGGGCAGTCAAGGTTGCCATCTTTATCTCTCTTTGCATTCATTACGAACGAAACAAGAGTAACGGAGACCTTTGCCTCCCTGGCAACATCACGAATAGTAATTCTCTTCATGCTACAAAACCTCCTAAAACGATTGCAATATATTAAACAGCGCAATTTAGTGTTAATTTTCAAGATAATCAAGTTTTCAAATTGAAATTATCAAGAAGATTATTCCGAAACTCTTACGGAATTCAAAACAAAAAAGAGGATGAACTTCTCAGTCATCCTCTCTCAAAATATATTCAGCTTATTTTTATTCAGCCTTAGGAGCTTCTTCTACAGGTGCTTCTGCAACCGGAGCTTCAGCTTTCTTCGCACGGCTACGACGGGTTGTCTTCTTAGCCTCTTTCTTGGACTCGAGAGCAGCCTCATTGAAGTCTACAAACTCTATGAGCGCCATCTCTGCGCCATCACCCTGTCTGAAACCGACGTGGAGAACACGGAGGTATCCGCCTGGACGGTCTGCGATCTTAGGGGCAATAGTACGGAAAAGCTCTGCAACGGCAGTCTTGTCCTTGAGATAACTGAAAACAACACGACGAGAATGTGTTGAGTCGTCTTTTGACTTGGTAACAAGTGGCTCAAGGTATGACTTGAGAGCTTTTGCCTTGGCAACTGTAGTGGTAATTCTCTTGTGAAGAATAAGGGAATTAGCCAAGTTGGAAAGGAGGGCTTTGCGATGACCACTCTTGCGACCAAGATGATTGATTGCTTTATTATGCCTCATGATTATGCGTTATTCTTTTTCTTAGGTTCAATATTGTACTTGGTAACATCCATTCCGAATGTGAGCTTCATCTTGTCAAGCATCTGGTCAATCTCGTTGAGCGACTTCCTTCCGAAATTACGGAATTTCATAAGCTCAGGTCTTGAATAAGATACGAGATCGGCAAGAGTATCGATTTCGGCAGCCTTCAGGCAGTTGTAAGCCCTGACTGAAAGACCGAGGTCTGAAAGCTTGTTGAGAAGAAGGTGTCTCATACGGAGAGATTCCTCATCAAGTTCTTTTGAATTAGGAACAGCTGAACTCTCAAGAGCAATCTTCGTGTCATCTGTAAAGAGCTTGAAATGATAGATAAGGATGTTTGCAGCATCCTGAAGAGCAGCATTCGGAGAAATTGATCCGTCAGTCACAATTTCAAGATTGAGCTTCTCATAGTCTGTCTTCTGCTCGACACGCCAGTTCTCCACTGTCCAATTCACCTTGCGGATAGGAGTGTAGATAGCATCCACCGGAATGGTTCCGATAGGAGTATTCTCATCCCTTTCTTCCTCAGCAGGCACGAAACCGCGTCCTTTGGTGATTGTGAGAGAAATTTCGATTTTGACAGAAGGCTCCAGAGTGCAGATATGCAGTTCAGGATTGAGCACCTTGAAAGAAGACAATCCTTTGGAGATATCCTCCGCAGTAAACTCCTGTTTACCGCTAATTGTGATATTTGCCACCTCTGAGTCTACAGACTCAACCATCCTTTTAAGCCTTACCTGCTTAAGATTAAGGATGATGTCCTGCATCCCCTCGATAACGCCCGGAATAGTTGCGAATTCCTGATCCACACCGGAGATTTTTATCGAGCTGATAGCAAAACCTTCCAGAGAAGATAACAGAATGCGGCGAAGCGCATTACCGATTGTCTGACCGTAGCCAGGCTCAAGAGGCCTGAACTCGAAACGGCCTACGGTATCGGTGCCTTCGAGCATTATCACCTTGTCCGGTTTCTGAAATGCTAAGATTGCCATATTATTTCTTTTTAGGTGTTACTATTACTTAGAGTACAGGTCGACGATGAGCTGTTCGTTGATGTTCTCAGGGATATCGGTTCTTACAGGAACATTCAAGAACTTACCGGTAAGCGCCTTGGAGTCAAACTCCAGCCAAGAGTACTTCTTTGCAGAAGCAACGCTGTTCTGGATAACCTCGAGACTCTTTGATCTCTCTCTTACAGCGATAACATCGCCGGCTTTAACCTGAGCGGAAGGAATGTTGCAGACTGCACCGTTGAGAGTAATATGACAGTGACGTACAATCTGTCTTGCAGCAGCTCTTGTAGGAGCGATACCAAGACGGTATACGAGGTTGTCAAGCCTTGACTCAAGGAGGATGATAAGGTTCTCACCTTTCTGACCTTCCATACGGCAGGCTCTCTCGTATGTATTGCGGAACTGTCTTTCAAGCACGCCATACATATATTTTACTTTCTGCTTTTCCTTCAGCTGATTGCCATAGTCCGTTGACTTTCTGGCACGCTTTCTTGCAGCGCCGTGCTGTCCCGGAGGGTAATTTCTCTTTTCGAAATCTTTATCCGCTCCATAGATCGGCTCGCCGAATTTACGGGCTATCTTAGTACTTGGTCCAGTATATCTTGCCATAGTAATTTATCATTAAAAACTTAAATTAAACTTTACGACGGCCTTTAGGTCTGCAACCATTGTGCGGCATAGGAGTTACGTCAACGATTTCGGTAACCTCGATACCTGCCTGATTGATTGTTCTGATAGCTGATTCACGACCTGCACCAGGACCTTTTACATAGACCTTTACTTTGCGGAGGCCAGCATCAAATGCAGTCTTTGCAGCATCTTCAGCTGCAACCTGAGCTGCATAAGGAGTGTTCTTCTTGGAACCTCTGAAGCCGCTCTTACCAGCTGAAGACCAGCTGATAACCTGGCCAACATTGTTTGTGAGAGCAATGATCACATTATTGAAGGTTGATGAAATATGTGCTTCACCAGTAGCTTCAACTTTTACAACTCTCTTTTTTGCTGTTGTTGTCTTCTTTGCCATAATTCATCAAGATTTATTTAGTTGCCTTCTTCTTGTTTGCAACAGTCTTCTTCTTACCCTTTCTTGTGCGGGCATTGTTCTTGGTGCTCTGGCCACGGACAGGGAGTCCGAGACGATGACGGATTCCTCTGTAGCAACCAATGTCCATAAGACGTTTGATGTTCATCTGGACTGTAGAACGAAGTTCACCCTCGATCTTGTACTCTGAAGAGATGAGGCTACGGATCTTGGCGATCTGGTCGTCATTCCACTCGCTCACCTTCGTATCGTAATCGATGCCGCACTCCTCAAGGATCTTTCTTGCGGAAGAGCGTCCGATACCGAAGATGTAGGTAAGGCCTATCTCTCCCCTTTTGTTGTTTGGTAAATCAACACCGGCTATTCTTGCCATAATATCTTTACTTTATTAGTTACACAACTGAATATTATCCTTGGCGCATCTTGAACTTAGGGTTCTTCTTGCAGATCACGTAAAGACGACCTTTACGTCTCACGATTTTGCAATCATCGCTGCGCTTTTTGATGGATGTTTTTACTTTCATATCGCGAATTTTTTTATTTGTATCTGAAGGATATTCTTCCTTTGGTTAAATCATAAGGCGACATTTCAACTCTAACCTTGTCACCAAGCAGTATATGGATGAAGTTCTGTCTCATCTTGCCTGAAATATGCGCAAGGATGACGTGACCATTCTCCAGCTCTACTTTAAACATAGCGTTAGGGAGAGTCTCGACTATCGTCCCGTCCTGCTCAATAGCTGTTTGTTTAGACATTTAAAATACCACTTTAAAATTTAATGTTACCATCATTCTCAATGAAGTCGAATGTCGAAAGAAGCTCCGCCTTGCCTTTTCGGATAACAACCGTAAGCTCGTAATGCGCCGCGTTCTTGTGGTCAACAGTGTGTACCGCCCAACCGTTTCTAGCCAAGTACACATCTTTTTTACCCGCATTGATCATCGGCTCAATACAAATTGTCATTCCATCGACCAGTCTTGCACCGTGTCCGCGTCTCCCGTAATTTGGGATTCCCGGAGCCTCGTGCATTTCCTTTCCGATTCCGTGACCTTCCAGCTCTCTGACAACAGAGAAACCGAAAGATTCAGCATACGACTGCACCGCGTATCCGATATCGCCAGTCCTGTTTCCGTCAATAGCCTGTTCGATTCCCTTGAACAGGGACGCTTTTGTAACATCCAGAAGCTTACGTGTTTCAGCATCAACTTCCCCTACAGGAAAAGTATAGCAGGAATCACCGTTATAGCCCTTGTACAATGTCCCGATGTCACAAGAAACGATGTCTCCCTCTTTGAGGACATAGTCTGACGGAAAGCCGTGGACTACAACATCGTTCACCGACGCGCATATTGATGCAGGAAAACCTTCAAATCCAAGAAAACTCGGGATTGCACCGTTGTCACGGATAAAAGTCTCAGCGACTCTATTCAACTCTGCAGTTGTCACACCAGGAGCCACAGCTTTACCGACTTCCGCCAATGTCTTCGACACCAGAATTCCGTTCTCACGGAGCAACTCGATTTCTTCTTCTGATTTAGGCGTTACCATCTTTCAATAACTTAATCAAGAATTACATCCCAGAACGTCCACTCAGACGACCTGTCTTCATCAATCCGTCATAGTGACGCATAAGGAGATATCCCTCAATCTGCTGAAGAGTGTCAAGCACAACGCCCACAAGAATCAGGAGGGAAGTACCTCCGTAGAAACTTGCAAACTGGTTATTGACACCAGCAAGCATCGCAAATGCCGGCATAATCGCAATGATAGCCAAGAAAATGGAACCCGGGAGCGTTACCTTGTCCATAACGTCGTCGATATACTCCATAGTTTTCTTTCCAGGCTTCACACCAGGTATAAATCCGCCGTTCTGCTTCATCTGCTCTGCCATCATATTCGGCTGAACCGTAACGGCAGTGTAGAAATATGTGAAGATAACGACGAGAAGTCCGAAGATAAAGTTATACCAGAATCCGGTATAATTGCTCAAAGTGGCAGCAAGTCCTCTTGTTGCATCCCAATTCGAGAAAAGAAGAGGGAACAGCATAAGCGCCTGAGCGAAGATGATAGGCATAACGCCTGCCGCATTGATCTTCAAAGGAAGATAGTTGCGGACTCCGCCATACTGCTTGTTGCCCACGATTCTCTTGGCATACTGAACCGGAATTCTTCTCACTGCCTGCACAAGTGCGATGGCAGCAATGAATACGAAGAACAAAACAAGAAGTTCTACAATCAGGAGAAGAAGTCCACCGTTTGTGGTAGTGAGTTTCTCGCCGATTTCTGCAGCAAGAGCATAAGGGAGACGAGCAACGATACCGATCATAATGATAAGGGAAATACCGTTACCGATACCACGATCCGTAATGCGCTCACCAAGCCACATAACGAACATCGAGCCTGCAAGCAGAACCACTGTTGAGACAAAGTTGAATGCGAAATTACTCCAACCGAGCTGGGTTACAGCGACAAAAGACTTACCCGGAATCTGGTTGTGAATCGCAGCCAGATATGCAGGGCACTGAATTGCAAGAATCACGACCGTCAGATATCTGGTGATCTGATTCATCTTCCTGCGGCCGCTCTCACCTTCCATCTGCAATTTCTTGAAGTATGGAACGAACATACCGAGGAGCTGGATCACGATGGAAGCCGAGATGTACGGCATCACACCGAGTGCGAAGATAGAGGCATTTCCGAACGCACCGCCGGAGAACATATTCAGAAGTCCTACAAGACCTTCTTGAGTATTGTTCTGGAGCGTAGCAAGTCCGGAAGCGTCAATACCTGGGATCACAACAAAACATCCCAGACGATAAACGAGTATCAAGAGAAGCGTATAAACGATTCTCTTGCGTAACTCCTCTATCTTGAAGATGTTCTTGAATGTCTCAATAAATTTCTTCATTATTTTTCGTTCTTAGTAGCTTTTCCGCCGGCAGCCTCAATCTTTGCAACCGCTGATTTTGAGAATGCGTCAGCAGTAACTTCAATCTTAGCTGTGAGTTCACCGTTGCCAAGGACTTTAACAAGTTCATTCTGCTTGATGATTCCAGCTTCCTTCAATGTATCAACAGTGATAACTGAAGAACCAAGCTTTTCTGACAATGCCTGGAGAGCTGAAAGGTTAACAGCCTTGTACTCAACCCTTGTAGGATTATTGAAGCCGAATTTTGGAAGCCTTCTCTGGATAGGCATCTGACCACCCTCGAAACCGATCTTGTGCTCGTAACCGGCACGTGCCTGAGCACCTTTGGTACCACGGGTAGCAGTACCGCCTTTACCGGAGCCCTGTCCGCGGCCTACTCTCTTAGTATTGTGTGTTGAACCTTTTACAGGTTTCAGATTATGTAAATTCATCGTAGTTCCTCCGAATTAGATTTCTTCAACCTTTACAAGATGAAGAACTTTGTTAAGCATTCCTGTTGTTACAGGGTTTTTCTCAACCTCTACGGTCTGGTGCATTTTGCGGATGCCGAGGCAACGAAGGTTATCCTTCTGTCTCTTGCTTTCGCCATTCTTGCTAATTACCTGAGTGATTTTATATTTTGCCATTTTCGTCTCTCCTATAATTAACCGTTGAACACTTTGCTCATAGGAACACCGCGAAGACCTGCAACCGTATAGGCGTCTCTAAGCTCAGTAAGAGCTGCAACTGTAGCCTTTACAAGGTTGTGAGGGTTGGAAGATCCCTTTGACTTGGCGAGGACATTCTGAATACCTGCTGACTCGAATACGGCACGCATTGCACCGCCGGCCTTAACACCGGTACCGGGAGCAGCCGGTTTCATAAATACTTCAGCACCGCCGAACTTCGCGATCTGCTCGTGAGGGATGGTTGTGTTGATGATCGGAATCTTGACAAGATTCTTCTTGGCATCCTCAACACCTTTCTGGATAGCCGCAGTTACTTCATTTGCCTTACCAAGGCCATAACCTACAATACCATTCTCATCTCCGACTACGACAATCGCAGCGAAACGGAAGTGGCGACCACCTTTGGTGACTTTGGTTACCCTCTGAATTGAGACCAGTCTGTCTTTAAGCTCAAGATCAGATGTCTTTACTCTTTTAACATTTGTATTTGCCATAATCCCGATTAGAATTTAAGACCGCCTTCACGGGCAGCGTCAGCCAAACTTTGAACTCTACCATGATAGAGATAACCACCACGGTCGAAAGCGACCTCGCTGATGCCCTTCTCGATAGCACGCGCTGCGATAGCCTTTCCTACGATTGCGGCAGCTTCTTTTCCACTCTTGCCTTTGCACTCAACTGCAAGCGCCTTGTCGTTTGAAGATGCTGCAACAAGTGTTGTTGCGGTCTCATCATTGATAACCTGCACGTAAATCTGCCTGTTGCTTCTGAAAACAACGAGTCTTGGTCTCTCGGCAGTTCCATTGACGTGCTTGCGAATACGGTAGTGAATACGTCTTCTTCTTTCTATTTTACTCAATGCCATAATTCATTCCTCCTATTATTTAGCGGCTGCAGTCTTACCTGCCTTACGACGAAGCTGCTCGCCAACGAACTTGATACCCTTGCCCTTGTATGGTTCAGGCTTGCGGAGAGAACGGATCTTTGCTGCAACCTGTCCGAGAAGCTGCTTGTCAGCACTTCTGATAATCAATACAGGATTCTCACCTTTCTTTACTGCAGCGGCTTCAGCCTTGATTTCTGCAGGAAGAAGCAACTGGATGTCGTGAGAATATCCGAGGGCGAATGTAAGAAGCTGCCCTTTAACGTCCACACGATAACCCACACCGACAAGCTCCTGCTTGATTTCAAAACCGGTAGAGACGCCCACAACCATATTGTGTACGAGTGCACGATAAAGTCCGTGCATTGAGCGGTGTCTCGGAAGATCAGTCGGACGGGTGAATTTTATTTCTTTTCCCTCTATTGTCACGGTGATATCCGGATCAACTTTCTGAGAAAGTTCTCCAAGAGGGCCTTTAACCTTCACAACGTTGCCAGGGAGAAGCTCTACGCTCACCTTGTCCGGAAGGCTTACAGGTAATTTACCAATTCTTGACATTATCTGTTTCTTTTTAGATTAATAAACATAGCATACGATCTCACCGCCGACGCCGAGTTCTCTAGCCTCTTTGTCTGTGATGACGCCCTTGGATGTGGAAAGAATAGCAATTCCGAGTCCGTTGAGAACTCTCGGCATATCTTTAACATCGGTGTACTTTCTAAGACCCGGAGTAGAAACGCGAACTATCTTCTTGATAGCGGCCTGCTTGGTCTGAGGATGGTACTTGAGAGCGATCTTGATTGTGTTACCTGGTGTACCCTCTACAACTTTGTAGCTGAGGATATAACCTTTCTCACAAAGAATCTTGGTCATAGCGACCTTCATTTTTGAAGAAGGAACTTCTACAACCTTGTTTCCTGCGCTGTATGCGTTGCGCACACGGGTAAGGAAATCTGCAATTGGATCAGTCATTTCTTTTGTTTTTTTACGAACCGGCACCTTTTAGATGCCCGATATCCTATTGTTAATAATTGAATATATATTGTATGCTATACAACTTTCTACCAGCTTGCTTTCTTTACGCCCGGGATGAGACCATTGCTTGCCATTTCACGGAACTGGATTCTGCTAAGGCCGAAAGCACGCATATATCCTTTTGGACGTCCAGTGAGAGAGCAACGGTTGTGAAGGCGGACTGCAGAAGAGTTCTTAGGGAGCTTGTCAAGAGCTGCCCAATCACCTGCTTCTTTAAGAGCCTTACGCTTCTCGGCATATTTTGCAACTAATTTCGCGCGTTTTACCTCGCGGGCTTTCATTGATTCTTTTGCCATTGTATACTCTTTTAGTTGTTATGTTTCTTGAACGGCAGACCGAACTCTTTCAGAAGAGCATAAGCCTCTTCGTCTGACTTGGCTGTTGTAACGAATGTGATTTCCATTCCGTGAACGCGAGGGTTCTTGTCCATATCGATTTCAGGGAAGATAATCTGCTCCTTGAGGCCGAGAGTATAGTTACCATTGCCGTCAAGTTTCTCAGAAATACCGTTGAAATCGCGGATACGAGGAAGGGACACGCGGATGAGTCTTTCGAGGAACTCATACATCTTCACTGCGCGAAGAGTAACTTTCACACCGATAGGCTGACCTTTACGGAGGTGGAAGTTGGAAATATCCTTTCTTGAAGAAGTGAGAACCGCTTTCTGTCCAACGATAAGTGAGAGCTCAGCTGCAGCCTCCTCAACAAGTTTCTTGTCGTGTGACTGGTTCTGTGAAGCCTCGCCGATACCTTCATTGATGGTGATCTTGACAAGCTTAGGAACCTGCATCACTGTCGTATAAGAGAATTTCTTCATGAGGGCAGGAACGATCTGCTCCTTGTAAGCGGTCTTGAGAGCCGGAACGTATCCTTCCGGAACAACCTGCTCAACTGCCTGTTTCTTGGTAGATTTATTTGCCATAACTATTTGATCTCCTCACCTGATTTTTTGGAATAACGAACCTTTTTGCCGTCAACGAACTTGTAACCTACACGTGTAGGAACCGGTTTCGCAGCTGTGCTTTTCGGGTCGAGAAGCTGAACGTTTGAAACGTGGATTCCAGCCTCTTTCTTGATGATACCACCCTGAGGAGCCTTTGCATTAGGTTTGGTATGCCTACTTACTACATTGATACCCTCGACAATGACACGATCCTTGTCTGTAATGACAGCGAGGACTTTGCCTGTCTTGCCTTTATCATTTCCGGCATTAACAAAAACGGTATCGCCTTTCTTTACGTGAAACTTTTTCATACTTCTTGAATATTAAAGGACCTCCGGTGCCAATGAAACGATCTTCATATAATTCTCACGAAGCTCTCTGGCTACTGGGCCAAAGATACGTGTACCCCTGAGCTCTCCTGCATTGTTGAGAAGAACACAAGCATTATCATCAAAGCGGATATATGATCCATCCGGTCTGCGGATTTCCTTCTTGGTGCGGACCACAACAGCCTTGGACACAGAACCTTTCTTTGCATCTCCACCTGAGATTGCGCTTTTTACTGCCACTACGATCTTATCGCCGACAGATGCATAACGGTGACGGGTTCCACCCAGAACGCGGATACAAAGAACTTCCTTTGCACCACTGTTGTCTGCCACCTGTAAACGTGTTTCCTGCTGTACCATCGCTATTTGACTTTTTCTACAATTTCAACTAATCTCCACCTTTTGGTCTTGCTCAAAGGACGTGTTTCCATAATGCGGACAGTATCGCCCTCGCTGCACTCGTTCTTCTCATCCTGAGCCACGAACTTGGTGGTCTTGTTAATGAACTTACCATACATAGGGTGTTTGCCTTTTGTCTCAACGGCAACAATGATTGTCTTGTCCATCTTGTTGCTGACTACAACACCTATTCTTTCCTTACGAAGATTTCTTTCCATAGGGCATCTAATTAGTTCTGTTCTTTTTCTTTCTGAGAGAGGACCGTCATCATACGAGCGATGTCCTTTCTGCTTTTCTTAAACTTGGATGTATCCTCTAATGGAGAGATAGCGTGATTTATCTTCATAGAATCCAGACTTGCTTTCTCCACTGCAATGCGGTCACGTAAATCCGCTACGGACATTTCGCGAACTTCTGATATTTTCATTTTCTTCTCCATTAAATTATTCTACATAGTCTCTGCGGACGATAAACTTCGTTGCTACAGGGAGCTTATGAGCTGCAAGACGCATAGCCTCTTTTGCAATTGCAAGAGAAACGCCCTCAGCCTCGAAGAGAATCCTTCCCGGAGTGATAGGGCAGACGAATCCCTGAGGATCACCTTTACCCTTACCCATACGAGTATCAAGAGGCTTCTTCGTAAAAGGCTTGGCAGGGAACACCCTGATCCAAATCTGACCTTCACGGTTCATATAACGCGAGATTGCCTGACGGGCAGCCTCAATCTGCTGCGATGTAAGCCAACAATTCTCAAGGGTTTTCAAACCGAAAGATCCGAATGAAAGCTGGCTGCCCCTCTGGGACATACCTTTCATACGGTTCTTTTGTTCCCTTCTAAACTTTGTTTTCTTTGGTTGTAACATTGCTGTATTACTTTAATAATTTTTCCCAAATTCCCTAAATCTTTGAGCATCAGCTGGTTGGGCGAACTTCTCCTCAATTTTGGGATTGCAAAGTTAGCAAAAATTATCGAAAAACAAACATTTTCAAGAATATTTTTGTAGTTTTTCGACAATTTATTTTAACACTTAATCTGCGTATTTTCAAAGGTTTATACATAGTGATAGCACAATGGTTTTCACATTTTTCGACAAAACGGAACAACATTTTTCACGCAAGAGACTTATGCTTCGCAAATGCGAAACTTGAGCACCCTTATTTCAAAACAACTTCTTAACTTTGCCCGACACAAGACCGGACACACGGACGGTCTATGCGCCGCAATTATATTATGCAGACGAAATTTTTGGCCTCGCTCCTTACCGTTTTCGCATTTGCAATGGCTATGCAGCCGGATTTTGCAAACGCGCAGAAGCGACGTGCCCCGACTCCGCCACGCAGCGTGCCACAATATATGCAGTACGAGATTATCGGAGGAGATACTGTGTATATGGACGTGCTGAGCCCTTCCGTTATTTCCCGCTACGGAAAAAGAAGAGGACGCGAATGGCGCAAGTATTACAAATTGGTGTGGAACTTCAACAAGACATATCCGTACGCACTTGTCGCCAGAAAGTTGATTCACGACACGGACAGTGCCTTCGCAACGGGCAATATGAAAAACCGGCAGAAAGAGAAGTACGTGAATGCTCTGCAAAAGGAACTGTTCAACGCTTTCGAAGAGCCGATGAAAAATATGACCATCAGTCAGGGCCAGTTACTGATGAAACTCATTGACAGAGAGGTTGGTATATCTTCATACGACATAATCCGCGAATACAAGACGCGCATAGCCGCCGGATTCTGGCAAGGCGTCGCAAGGGTATTCGGCACCAATATGAAGAAGCATTATGACCCCAAAGGAGAGGACAAGGCTACCGAGGAACTTGTGAAAAAATGGGAAAGCGGGGAGTTTCCGTCCCTCTATTTTTCAATCTTCGGAGAATATCCGAAAAATGTGGAGCTTCCGTCAAAATACAGGCTCGGCTGACCACCGTCCATCCAATCCTTCAAAACAATAAGCTCCGCACCTGTCGGCAGCTTCATTCTCACGTCACAGTGAAAATGCCCGAATACGAAGTAATCGACCTTCGTTTTCTCGGAAAAATCCAAGGCAAACTTATACAGAGGCTCTTCCTCGCCACGGAAAACATATTGAACGGTCTTTGCGACACGGCTTTTCTTCGACCATCCCTTACCGAAACGGAAAGCCAGATACGGATGGAGCAGACTGAAGAGAGACTGGAAGAACTTGGCTCTGAAACCCCAACGCATAAGTTTGTACAGCCTGTGCCCCGGACCAAGGCCGTCACCGTGTCCCAAGCAGAATACTTTCTCACCTATCTTCACGACGTATGGCTGCTGGAGAATCTTGATTCCCATATCCTGAAAATAGTGGTAGCACCATATATCGTGGTTCCCCTGAAAAAAGAACACCTCGACACCAGACTCCATCAAATCCATCAAAGTTGCGAAAACTCTGACATATCCTTTAGGTACGACATCGTGATATTCATACCAAAAGTCCCATATATCGCCTAACATATAGAGAGCCTGCGTCTTGTCTTTCGGAATATTGCGCAGAAAATCGACGAACCTCGTCTCCCTGTCGGCCGGATTCTTTACATCCAACCCAAGATGGACATCAGAGACAAAAAATGTCAGATTTCTTCCCTCCATAATGAAAATAATCTATTCTATGCGAAAATGAAAATGGCAAGAGCCGCAATAAGGCAATAAATTGAAAACCAGACGAGTTTAGCCTTCTTTACAATCGCAATCATCGCCTTGCACGATACGAGTCCAGAAACAAAAGCACCGAGGAATCCCACGAAAAGAGGGACAAATCCAAGCCCTCCGGCCTGTGCGGGAGCCTGCAATCCTTTCAATATGTCAAGCAATTGTTCGCCGACAATAGGAGCCAACACCATCAGAAATGAGAACTGAGCCATCTTGTCTCTTTTCACCCCACATATAAGACCGGTGGCGATAGTGGTACCGGAACGCGAAAGCCCAGGAGCCACCGCGCACGCCTGTCCAAGACCGACAATAAATGCCTGAAGATATGACAGTCCGTTACGTCTTTTTTCAGCATTGCTGTCTGAAGAAGCGGAAACCCATCTGAAAGACTGATCGGAAACCGCCAGAAGCACTGCCGTAACGACAAGACACACGCCGACAGTGAAAAGATCGTCAGAAAACAGAGACTCAACCTTATCCTTGAAGAAAACACCGACTATGCCGATAGGTATCATCGACACGACAAGTTTCAGCACATAGTCTGTCTCATCATTGTAACGGAACTTGAAAAGACCTTTGAGAAGCTGCCAGATTACGGACCAGAACACAATCAGCGTGCTCAATACGGTCGCAAAGTGCACTGTTACCGTAAAATCCAGAAAACCGTCAGCATCCACGCCGAGTAGTTCTCTGAAAATCATCAGATGTCCGCTACTGCTGACCGGAAGAAATTCTGTCAGGCCCTGAACAATACCCAGAACCAAAGCTTGCCACCATTCCATAACCACTTAGTCTTTGAAAACCTTCATAATGGCGACAATCTCTATCACGATACCGCATAGAATGACTATCGGAGCAGCAACAAGTCTGCGAAAATCAAACATCGCATAATTGAACACCGCAGGGTCTTTGCTTCCGCCACCAATCATCAGAATATAACCTGCAATCATCACAAGCAGACCTATGAGAAGGAACTTAAGGCCCTTCCACGTAATCGGCATATTATTTTTCTTGTTATCCATATCAGTAGTATAATTCATCCTTACTCAACGAAACAAGCTTATTCACAACGAAATATGTACTCAGGACGCATATCGTCAAGCCTGAAAGCACCACTATGCCCATCACTGCAAGCAATCCGTCCAACGTGAAGATTTCAAACAGCTGCGAAAACTCCGAACGTACGACAAACAACACTCCGACGAGCAGCAGCAGAGCCACGATTGCGGAGAACAATCCCAAAAATGCGGCTCGCACAAGGAAAGGCGCCCGGATGAAAGACCGTGTCGCGCCGACAAGCTTCATAGTGTGCACCGAAAACCTCTTGGCAAACACCGTGAGACGCATCGTATTGTTAATCAACACAAAAGAGATGAACAGCATCAGCACGATGAAAATGCCGAGCACCCCTGATATCTTGCTCAAATTGGAATTGAGAGCATCCACCAGAGAACGCTGATACACCACCTCATCCACAGCATTATTCTTCGAAATCAACGCCTCGACCACCTTCAAACTATCCTCGGACACATAATCCGCATCAAGAGTGACATTTATGGACACCGGCACAGGCGACGTCTCAAAAACATTCAGAAAATCCTTGCCGAGCAATTCCGACATTTCCTCCTCGCCCTGCGCTCTGGATATGAAATCCGTTTTTCGCACAAACGGCATCGTCTCCAGCTCCTTCTTGAAGTCAAGCGCCTCGGAATCAGGCACCTCCTGCTTCATCAGAACCGACACCTGCAAATTTTCCTTGAAATAATCAGTCACGCTCTTCGCATTGACAAGCAAAAGACTGGACACGCCAACCAGCAACAAGACCAAACTTATGCTGATTACAGACGAGAGATATGCATTGGCCAGACGGCGTCGCACAAGCCTGTTTTCGTTACGTGCCATAATACTCCAAATTGACCTCAAAGTTAATCAATAATCGATATATCAAAAAAAATTCTTAACTTTGCACCTATTAAACCAATTCTAATTACAGCTAAGATGGGCAAAAAAATCCTGTTCGTTAATTCGGAAATTTTCCCATATCTGCCCGAGACTCCGATTTCAAATATCGGGCGTTATCTACCTCAGGGGATTCAGGAACGGAAAAAAGAAATTAGGTCTTTTATGCCGAAATACGGTTGCATCAACGAGCGTAAGAACCAGCTTCACGAGGTTATTCGTCTTTCCGGTATGAATATCGTCATAAATGACGTGGACAGGCCGCTTGTCATCAAGGTTGCCTCCGTCTCAGCAGCTAGAATTCAGGTCTATTTCATTGACAACGAGGACTATTTCAAAAGGAAACAACTGGACAGGTCTGACAGCGGTGAATTTTTCGCCGACAATGCGGAACGCGCAATCTTTTTCGCACGCGGCGTGCTTGAGACCGTAAAGAAACTCAGATGGGCCCCGGATGTCATCCATTGCCAGGGCTGGATAACTCAGATTCTCCCATTGTATCTCAAGAAAGCATACAAAGACGATCCTATATTCGCAAACAGCAAAATCGTGCTTTCTCTGTATGACGACATTCCGGAAAGATTCGACGAAGACCTTGTTCGGCTCGTAAAATTCGGTGATATCAAGGATTCGGACGTACCACTTCTGTCCGACCCTACTGGCATAAATCTTGCTAAAACTGCGGCTCAGTATTCTGACGGCATAATCATAGGTTCCGAGAACATAGATAATGGCCTTGTCGATTACTGCAAGGATCTGTCAAGACCGGTACTCGAGTTCAATGCCGGTTCTTACGAGGACGGTTCCTACGTGGAAGCCTATAATAGTTTTTATGACAATCTCTAGAATGAAGATTTTTTCAAGATTCGCAGCCATTTCGATGTCCTGCGCCGCCGTCGTCTGCGCCGCATCCTGCGTCAATGTCAATAAGTCGGTAGGAGAATCCTTTATCCCTGACAATCAGAAATATAACATATACACAGCTGAATTTGACATCACTGATATCAGACAGGAGATGGCGGACAGTCTTTCCGGCTACAGTATGTACAAGTTCACCTTCGGAGCACTGCGCGACGAGGCATTCGGACTTACGACCAGAAAGACGGCATTCACCCTCATACCGATAAACGACACTCTCGACTTCGGAACCAATGCGAGATTCCGTCAGTTTCATTTCTCTGCAGTGTCCGACTCCACGTCATACTGCGGCCCAAGTCAGGAGTACATTCTGCAGAACGTGAATGTGTATGAGCTTGACAAGGCGATAGACTACAACAAACTCTATCCTGAAATATCCTACACAAAGACAAGGATAACCGATGGCGTGCCAGTCTATACCGGACACGATTCACTCTCCTTCAACTTCAGCAGAGCATTCGGCGAAAAATATATGGGAATCACGAAGGAAGATATGGATACGATAACAGCGTACACCAAGAAATTCCCGGGCATAGTCATTTCAACAGATGCGCCTGCAGGAAACGGCGGACGAATCAATATGTTCAGACTTCCTCTGGCAGTCAGCAGCGGCACAATCTACGGCAGTTATGCTGAACTTAAATTTACTGCAGACTACGGCACAAGAAAAGACGTGGACAGTACTTTCTTGTTCTATCTCGGACCTCTCGACCTTTACGACCTCAGCAATGTCTCATCGACATCTGTCAGCACATACACCCAGATTGCATTTGACCAGACAACTCATTCCAGCAGTGAGCTTGTCGGCACAGCCGGTGAAAGCGCTGTGATTGAGGGCGGACGCGGTATCAAACCGGTAATCAAGGCCGCTTCACTCCGGGAGAAGATTCTTGAGCAAATCAGCAAGCATACGGACACGCCAAGCGCTGCAGTGGTCAGCAAGGCCACATTGTTGCTTCCGTTCGAGTTTCCTGAGGATTACACAAAGATCTACGAATATCCGACAGCTATCAATCCTACCTGCAGAATCACTACGGACACGACAGTAACATTCGCAAGTATCACTGACTCAAGCATATCCGACGAGAACCAGGGCGATATTGACAGGTCCAACTGCCGTTATGCACCTGACGTGACACATCACATTCAGGAACTTATCAAACTCTCTGACGTATCGAAAGTCAGCAACTATGATATGTGGCTGTTCCCTATTGCAGAAGAGACCGTGGCATCCTCGTCTTCTTCGTCAAGCAGCTCCAGCGATGACTATTACCAGCAGTTGATGTACTATAACTACTATAACAACCTATACAACGGATATGGTTACGGGTACGGAAGTTATGGATACGGCTACAGCAACTACTACAACAATTACTACAATTACGCGCTTCTGCAGCAGATGTACTCGTCGTCGAGCACGACATCTTCAAGCACTACCACAACGCTGACAATGATGGACTTCCACCGCTATTACAAGGCAGTCCTGAATGGTCCGGGCGCAGAGAAGAACACACCTAAGTTCAGAATTGTTTACGCGATTCCAAAGGCGGAATAAGCAGGTTTGAAAGTCCGGAGGGATGCCGCACATCCGAGCCGGGCAGGCAATATAAAAAGACGACCAAAAAGCCATTGACTTTCTGGTCGTCTTTGTTTAGTCTAGTCGCAAGAGATATTATTTTTCTGCTACTTTGCTTTCAACATACTTTACAGCGTCAGCCACTGTGCCGATCTGGTTAGCGTCCTCATCTGGGATCTTAATGCCGAATACTCTCTCGAACTCCATAAGAAGCTCAACTGTATCAAGAGAATCAGCTCCGAGATCGTTAGTGAAGTTGGCAGTCTCAGTTACCTCTGATTCCTCAGCACCGAGCTTGTCAACGATGATGTCTTTCACCTGTTTTACGATTTCTTCGTGTGACATAATTGTTAAATTATTAAGTTTATTGATTAATAATATATATTCCACATAATATTCGGCAAAGTAAATAAAAAAAATCCGAATAATGAAATTTTTAGCTCCGCAAGTGCCCCAGAGTGCTACTGTATGGCCTTTTCAGAACTCAATTTGCTCCATATTCGCAAGCCGTTTACAGAATTTATGAAATAGAAGCAGTATTTTATCACCATCACTACGGTGTAGCTTGTATCCGCCGATGCCATAGACTTGTCAAGCCAGAGAAGAACCGAAAAGACATTGACCAGAATCCATACAATCCACTGTTCCATATAGGCAAGGGACATCAGCACCTGCCCCAGGACATTGAGGACAAACACGAGCGCATCGAACAATATGATGAAACGTATTCCGCTGACAGCGTCATCACGCCCCCCGACAAAGCAAAGCACGAAATAAGCCATAGCCGTACCAAAAAGAGTGCAGACAATTGTCAGCATCCCAGATTTTGCAGTAAGCCTTCTCGCCCTCACCTTTGTTTCCGTTCCCGCTCCGCGTTTTTTCCACTGCCACCACCCGACGAACTGCATTGGCAGAAAATAGAACGCGTGCAGTGCAAAATTCCCCCACACCGGATCCCCTCCCGGTCTCAAACTGCTGTCTAGAGCCACAATCGAGGCAATTGACACATCCAAAATACCGAACAGGAATGTCCATATATTGCCATTGGCTGAGAGCACGGTATTGACAACGCCCATAAGTGCGCCAATGCTCGCAAGTATGAGCATAAAGTAGCGGGCGCCAGGCTGACTGAATTTGTAGATATTTGTTATTACAACCGCCACGAGCATCCCCACCAGAATGAACACGTTAAACCAACGATTGAATTTGTCGCTATTCTTCATTATTATTTTCAGCATTTAGTTGTAAATGAATGCGTTCCGCCAAATCTTTACGTCCCAGAAACTGCTCCAGATCAGACAAAGGCGCCGCCGCAATGCGGGGCACGCTTCCATAGTGCATAATAAGACGCCTCTCCGTCTGCTTCCCCACGCCTTTGATTCGTGACAATGCGGATTCTATCTGGCTTTTGCTCCTCAGATTCCTGTGAAATGTAATTCCGAAGCGGTGAGCCTCGTCACGAATTTGCTGCAAGACCTTCAATGCGGCAGAATTTCTATCGATAAACAGCGGATACGGGTCGCCTACCCTTATGACTTCCTCAAGCCGCTTTGCAAGTCCCACTACTGTAAGCTTATCCGTGAGACCAAGCTCCGCCAAAGCCTGATATGCAAAATCGAGCTGCCCTTTACCTCCGTCTATGACAACAAGCTGCGGCAAATCCTCCGGACATTCGCGCAACATTCTGGAATATCGCCGATTGACCACCTCTTTCATTGACGCGTAATCGTTCGCTCCTATCACCGTCTTTATCTTGAACTTGCGGTAATCCTTCTTGGACGGCACTGCATTTCTGAAAACCACACAGGACGCCACGGGATTTGTTCCCTGAATATTGGAATTGTCAAAGCACTCGATATGTCTGGGAAGCTCCGCCATACCTATCGCCTTTCTCATTTCCTCAAGAACCATATCCCGGTATTGATCCGGATCAGTATGCTCTTTCTGCCTGATGGAATTGAACTGAAATTCCTTTGCATTCTTCGTGCTGAGCGTAAGAATGGCAAGTTTGTCGCCTTTCGCCGGTATCCGGAATGTCACGCCAGGCATCTGAACGTCAGGAAGGAACGGCACGATGACCTCGCCCTCTATTTTCCCGAACTTCGACTCAATCTCCGCAATGAATTCGCTTAGAATCGAGGCCGGTTCCTCCTCTATGTTCATTCTGAAGCCCAGATTTAGCGACTGGATTATCGCCCCGGACCTAACACGCATAAAGTTTCCGAAAGACTCATTTGCATCTATGACAAGCGAAAACACATCCACATTGGTATCGGAGGCGGAAGTAATCACCGACTTCGAATAATGCTTCTGCAATGAGTCCAACTTCTGCTTATAGACCTGCGCCTGCTCAAAATTAAGCGAATCCGCAGCCTCAAGCATCATTTTCTTGTAGTACTGGATAACTTCATTCGCCCCACCCTTGAGCAAACCTACAATCTCCTCTATCTCAGCATTATACTCTTTCGCGGAAATCTTGCCTATGCAACATCCGGAGCATCTGCCGATATGCAGGTCCAGACAAGGGCGGAATTTGCCGCGAAGTACCGCGTCCGATGTTATCTTGTTGTTGCAGGAACGTATCTTATAATTCTCGGAAAAGAATTCTATCAGATTCCTTGCGTGCATAACCGAGCTATACGGGCCGAAATATCTGTTACCCTTGACGACCCTGCGGGTGAGATAGACCTTCGGAAACTCGTCTCCGGTGACACATATCCAGGGATAAGTCTTGGAATCCTTCAGCAGGATATTGTACTTCGGCTTGTATTGCTTGATGAGGTTGTTCTCCAGCAGAAGAGCATCAGCCTCGGAATCGACTACAGAATACTGCGCATCGGCTATCTTAGAGACAAGAATACGCGTCTTCACATTCAGGCGCTCCGCCGGAACGAAATACTGCGCCACCCTTTTGTGCAGGTCCTTTGCCTTCCCCACATATATAACAATCCCCTCAGAGTTATAATATCTGTAAACTCCGGGGGAATGTGGGAATAATGCTATTTTTTCTCTTACGGTCAATGCCGAAGCTGCTGTTATTTCACGTATTTGGAAACTTCCTCTTCAATGGCGTCACCATAGAGACCTCTCTTGATGATAACTCCGTCTGGGCCGAAGAGAATGATGTGAGGAATACCTACAATGCCATAGATATCTGTAGGGACAGACTTGGCATCCACAATCTGATTCCAGTTCACGCCGTAAGCCTTCGCTGTGTCAAGGCTCTCTTTTGGAGTCTTTTCCCAAACTGCAACACTGAGAACATCGAAGTCTTTTCCGTGATGTTTGTCATAAACAGCTTTCACATTCGGAATTTCGTGCTTGCAAGGACGGCACCAAGAAGCCCAGAAATCAACAAGGACATACTTTCCCTTGCCTACATAATCTGAGAGCTTAGCCTCCTTGCCGTTAGGCTGCATTACGCTGAAATCCGTAAACTGCATACCCTCTGCCGTTGATTTTCTGGAGACGATACTCTTTTTGACAGATGACACGAAGCGGTTTCCTGCCACTACTGCAGAGTCCAACGATGCTATTACGGTTTCAAGTGAATCGTCGGAAAGTTCGCTATAGACATTCTGCAGCGCGTAAACTGAGAGAATATTGTGTTTATTGGCATCTACGACGCCAAAGTTATAATTCTTGTATTTCTCAATGAACGAATTGTAGAACTCTTCCTGAAGTTCTTCCTTCTTCTCGTCAGAAATGCCTGTAGAATCAGCGATTGCAGACATTCCGGTACGATATTCCATATTCAGTTCGCGGTCCTTCTGCGAGAACTCGTCAAGTCTTGACGTCAGTGATACAGCCGGCTTGTCGGACTTACAGGTGAGCGCACCGTTCTCAATGGCGAAATTAAGTACTGTTCCGTCCAGGATGAAAGCGGTTCTTGAACCAGCAGCAGTAGCTGTTCCGACAACTGTCTTGTTTACAGGAGCTTCCAATTTGAAAGAGGCATTCTGCAACTTGACTGTGGTATCTACAACACCGGGAACGACAATTCCTATCTCTTCAGGAACGTCAGCACCGGAGAATTTTCCTTGAAGCGTGGTCTTTGTGGAAACCGAATTGCAGGCAACAGCCGCAAGAGCCACAAAAGAGAGTGTCAAATATTTATTCATATCGTAAAAAATTATTCAAAACAATGGCTGTCGGCAAGCCACACAAACCGCGTAAAATTACGTAATAAATCCCACTTTCGCAAAACCACAGCAACAGTGGCAATATTATGAAGAGCCTGTGCAAAAAATCAAGACAATCTATAGACACAAAAAGAGGAGGACCGGAAAACTCCGCCCTCCTCTAAATATTCAGAACTAAAAAATTAGTTTCTTGCGTCTTTCTTGTCACCGCGTCCGCGACCACCGCGACGAGGACCACGATCACCGCGAGATGAACGGCCCTGACCCTGTGGCTGAGCAGATGCTGCAGCGATACCTGCGTTAGGTGAAAGGTCTTTCTTACCGTAAACCTCACCGTTGCAGATCCAAACCTTGATACCAAGAGCACCAACCTTTGTGTGAGCAACTGCAAGTGCATAGTCAATATCAGCACGGAATGTGTGGAGAGGTGTACGACCTTCCTTGAACATTTCGCTTCTTGCCATCTCGGCACCGCCTACACGGCCGCTGATGAGAACCTTGATACCTTCAGCACCAACACGCATTGCTGTAGAAACAGCCATCTTGATAGCCCTTCTGTAGGAAACACGGCCCTCGATCTGACGAGCGATGCTGTCTGCTACGATATTGGCATCAACCTCAGGTCTTCTTACCTCGAAGATGTTGATCTGAACTTCCTTGCTGGTAACCTTCTTAAGCTCTTCCTTGAGTTTATCGACAGCGCTTCCGCCCTTTCCGATGATGACACCAGGTCTTGCAGCCTGAATGGTCACAGTGATAAGTTTAAGAGTTCTCTCGATAACAATCTTGGAGATGCTTGCGTTTGCAAGACGGTTCACAAGATATTTACGGATTTTGTAGTCTTCCGCAATTTTCTCAGCGTAATTACCACCACACCAGTTAGAGACCCAACCACGGGTGATACCGATTCTGTTGCTGATAGGATTAGTTTTCTGTCCCATATTATTTATTGTCCTCCACTGTTGTTGGTTTCTTTACATCAAGGATAATAGTAACGTGGTTGGAACGCTTGCGGATTCTGCCGGCTCTACCCTGCGGGCAAGGACGGATTCTCTTGAGTGTACGACCCTCGTCAACCATAATGGTCTTGACGATTACATTACCGTTGTCCAGTTCTTTTGTTTTGTCCTGGTTCTTGGCCTCCCAGTTAGCGATTGCACTGCGAAGAAGAGTCTCAAGCACTTTAGAAGGAGCCTTCTTTGAGAACTTGAGCAGATCAAGGGCGCGGTTAACTTCCACACCTCTTACAGTGTCTGCAACAAGACGCATCTTGCGAGGAGATGAAGGAACGTCCTTCACTTTCGCAATGGCAGTCTGGCGCTTAATCTCTTTCAGTCTTTCGGCCATTTCTCTTTTACGTTTTCCCATAATTTCTGATCAATTAAGCGATTTTACTTATTGTTACCTGAATGGCCTCTGAAAGTTCTGGTTGGAGCGAACTCACCGAGCTTGTGACCTACCATATTCTCAGTTACATATACAGGAATGAACTTATTCCCGTTATGAACCGCGATGGTGTGACCAACGAAGTCAGGAGAGATCATACTTGCGCGTGACCAGGTCTTCACGACCTCTTTCTTCTTGCTACCTTCATTCATAGCAAGGATTCTTTTTTCCAGAGCTTCCTGGATATATGGACCTTTTCTTAATGAACGACTCATAATCTCTTAAGTTTAATTCCTGTTATTTCTTTCTTCTTTCAATGATGAACTTGTTTGAAGTAGCCTTAGGATTACGTGTCTTGTATCCCTTTGCAGGAAGTCCCTTACGAGACCTAGGGTGACCACCGGAAGCACGACCTTCACCACCACCCATCGGGTGATCTACCGGGTTCATTACAACACCACGGTTGTGAGGACGTCTACCGAGCCATCTGCTGCGACCGGCTTTACCGGAAGACTCCAAATTGTGTTCAGGATTTGATACGACACCTACTGTAGCACGGCAGGTTACAAGCACCATTCTTGTCTCGCCTGAAGGCAGACGAAGGATGACGTGGTTTCCTTCACGTGCGGCAATCTGAGCATAAGTACCTGCAGAACGTGCCATAGCACCGCCCTGGCCAGGACGAAGCTCGATATTGTGTACGAGCGTACCTACTGGAATTTCCCCAAGAGGAAGAGTGTTGCCAAGCTCAGGAGCAATGCCTGAACCGGACTCGATTACCTGACCTACCTTCAGTCCGTTAGGAGCAATGATATATCTCTTCTCATTGTCCTCGTACTGAACGAGCGCGATGCGTGCGCTGCGGTTAGGATCGTATTCTATAGTAAGAACAGTTGCCTTGCAAGCATCCTTTGCACGATGGAAGTCGATGACACGATACATTCTCTTGTGACCGCCGCCGATATAGCGCATAGTCATCTGGCCTGTATTGTTACGACCACCTGTGCTTTTAAGGGGCTCGAGCAATGATTTCTGAGGCTTCTTGGCGGTGATATCGTCAAAAGCGCTGATTACCTTGTTCCTTTGACCAGGAGTAACCGGTTTGAATTTCTTTGTTGCCATTGCCTTATCCCTTAAATATTACTGTAGAAATCAATCTTATCTTCACCGGCAAGAGTGACGTATGCTTTCTTGAAGTGATTCATACGGCCTCTGAGCATACCGGCCTTTGTATAACGGGATTTTCTTTTCCCGTGATAGTTCAATGTGTTAACTGATGCGACAGAGACATTGTACATCTGCTCGATTGCAGATTTGATCTCAATCTTATTTGCACCGCGGTCCACAATGAATCCGTAACGGTTCAACTTTTCGCCCTGAGCCGTCAACTTTTCTGTTACAATTGGCTTAATGATAATTCCCATCTCTCAATCTTTTTAGCGTGCAACTCTTGAGGCGATGATATCCTGAACGCCGTCAACGAGAACCATTGAGTAAGCGTTCATAATAGCATAAGTGTTGATCTCATTGACTGTGATCACATTCACCTGCTCGAGATTACGTGATGAAAGGTAAATATTGGCAGAGTTCTCAGGAAGAACAAAGAGCACTTTCCTGTCACCTGCCTTGATGGCAGAAAGAATGTTCAGGAACTCTTTTGTCTTAGGAGCCTCCATTGTGAAAGGCTCTACGAGGACAATCTTGTTCTCTTTTGCCTTGTATGAGAGAGCTGAGAATCTTGCGAGCTGTTTGAGCTTCTTGTTGAGCTTCATATCATAGCAACGTGGCTTAGGACCGTGTGCACGACCACCACCTACATAGATATTGGCTTTCAATGAACCGTGACGAGCTCCTCCGCCGCCTTTCTGGCGACCCTGCTTCTTTGTGCTGTGCGCAACCTCACTTCTATCCTTGGTTCTTGCTGTACCCTGACGCTGATGAGCGAGATACTGAAGCACATCGAGGTAGATAGCGTGATCGTTCGGCTCAAGACCGAAGACCTTCTCGTCGAGGACAACTTTCTTTCCGGACTCAGATCCGTCAATCTTCAAAACTGACAATTCCATAAATTAATCCTCCAACATTAGATATGAACCTTTAGCTCCAGGTACAGAGCCTTTCAATACGAGAAGGTTGTTCTCAGGGATAACTTTAACCACCTGAAGATTGAACACCTTAACTCTTGCATTGCCCATATGGCCAGCCATTCTCATACCAGGGAATACGCGTGAAGGCCAAGATGATGCACCCATAGAACCAGGGTGACGAAGTCTGTTGTGCTGACCGTGGGTAGCACCACCGACACCGGCAAATCCGTGACGTTTTACGACGCCCTGGAATCCCTTACCTTTAGAAGTACCGATAACGTCCACATACTCAACACCTTCGAAGATGTCAGCAACTGTAACGACGTCACCTAATTTAAGCTCTCCCTTGAAGTCTGCAGCAAATTCTGCAAGCTTGCGATGAGGAGTGGTTCCTGCCTTTTTGAAATGCCCTTTGAGAGGGGCGCTGGCGTGTTTCTCTGTAGTTTCGTCATAGGCAAGCTGTACGGCGGCATAACCATCTTTTTCTACCGTACGGAGCTGCGTAACAACACACGGACCAGCCTCAACAACGGTGCATGGAATATTTTTTCCATCAGCACCGAAAACGGAAGTCATTCCGATTTTCTTTCCAATTAATCCAGGCATTGGTTTGATAATTAATTGTTTGTTAATACTTTATCGTATTTCCGCATATTTTGCGGACCGCAAATGTACGAATAATTTTCTTATTTTCAATCATTTCCGAAAGATTTTGGGTAAAATTTTAATGGCGGCTAACTTCCTCGGACGCTAATTTTTTATTATTTTTGCAAGACGCGATGCGCCTGAACCGGTTCTTTCGCATTAAGAGCATTAAGAACAGACAAAGACAACGAAAATGCTTTCGCCTCTGGAAATATTCGGATTCCTCAGAATCAGCCCTACCGACGTCCTGGACATTCTGTTGGTGGCACTGCTCATATACTTCATTTTCAGGTGGATCAGGGATTCCGCCGCAATGAACATATTCACTGCAATCATTGCCATCTACGTACTGAAAGTCGTCGCCGACGCATTGAAAATGAAGCTGATAGGCGCGCTTTTGGGCACATTCATTGATGTGGGCGTGCTCGCTGTAATCGTCATTTTCCAGCCCGAGATAAGGCATTTCCTGATGAAATTCGGCAGCGGCTCGCAGTTCGGACTGAAGACACGCGCATTCGTTAACAGATTCTTCGGCAACGAGGACAACACTATGGACAACGCCGCAGTCAAGGAGATAACCGAAGCCTGCAGGACGATGTCCGAGCAGAAGACCGGAGCGCTCATCGTAATCCCCCACCACGTGAACCTCAACCATATAATAGAGACCGGGGACAGGATTGACGCCAATATAAACAGAAGGCTGATAATGAATCTGTTCTTCAAAAACTCCCCGCTGCACGACGGCGCTATGATCATAGACCACAACCACATAGTGGCAGCAAGATGCACGCTCCCGATAACAGAGAGGACGGATATCCCGGCCAAATACGGTATGAGGCACAAAGCAGCAATCGGCATAACCGAGGAGACAGACGCAGACGTCATTGTCGTTTCGGAAGAGACCGGAGGCATCTCGTTCGGACACGGAGGAGAACTGACGGAAATCAACAATATCAATGAATTGAAACTGAAACTGGGCAATTCATTGTCGTCCGGGCAGGACAAGAAACAGGAAAATTCCAAGGATTAGAGGGTTATGACGCAAGAGAGAATTGAAGCGATACTGGGATTCGACAGAATAAGGAAAATCATATCCGACAGATGCAGTACGGATTATGCGGCAGAGCGCACTGAAGAGGAGAAATTCTCCACTGACAGGAAAGAAATACGCCACAGGCTGCTGCTGACCGACGAGATGAGACTTATCGTAATGTTCGAGGAATCATTCCCGTCAAGCGGGTACATCGACTGCGTCGGCTTTCTGAAAATGCTTGAGAATGCCGGAGCAAACATCGACCTTACATCTCTGGGCAAGCTGCGCACAATGCTGGAGACAATCCGCAGAATATCATTGTTCTTCAGCGGCATAAAGGACGGAGTCTATCCCAATCTCAAGAAAATGGTCGAAGGGATAACTCTGTTTCCCGAGGTCCAACAAAGAATCGACACCATTCTCGACAAATATGGAAATGTGAAGGACACCGCCTCTGATCAGCTGTACGACATCCGCAAACGGCTGAAGGACAAGGAAGGAGCCATCTCAAAACGCATAGGAGCCATTCTGAAGAAGGCCCAGACAGACGGAATCGTTGACAGCGACGCTGCCATAGTGATGAGAGACGGCAAGATGCTGATACCTGTCAATTCCGCCAATAAAAGAAAGATACAGGGATTCGTTTATGACGAGTCTTCATCCGGCAAGACGACATTCATCGAGCCTGCCGAAATCGTGGAAATCAGCAATGAGATAAGCGAACTGCATTTCGCCGAGACAAGAGAAATAGCCAATATCCTGCATACATTCAGCGACTGGATACGGCCATCAGTACCGGAATTATTGCGCGGAGCGGAGTGCATCGGAGAACTGGATTTCATTATAGCCAAAGCACAGACCGCTCTGGAATTCATCGCAGGAATGCCTATAATCTCGGATGAGAACGAAATGAATCTCCGCAAGGCAAGGCATCCACTGCTTGAGAGGTCTCTGAAGAAGGACGGGAAGGAAATAGTCCCTCTCACCGTCACACTTACACCAGGCAAACACATTCTCCTTATATCCGGGCCGAATGCCGGCGGCAAGTCAGTCTGTCTCAAGACTGTCGGACTGCTTCAGTATATGTTCCAATGGGGAATGCTCATTCCGACATCCGAGACATCCGAAATGATGATTTTTGACCGGATAATGGCAGACATCGGTGACGGACAGTCAATTGACAATGACCTAAGCACATACAGCTCTTTCCTCGTATCTATGAAAGATATGCTGGCGCAGGCAGACTCCAAGACGTTGGTACTGATAGACGAATTCGGTTCTGGAACTGAGCCTGCCGCAGGAGGAGCCATCGCAGAAGCCATTCTAAGTGAGTTTGACAAGAGAGGTGTATATGGAGTCATCACGACCCACTATACAAATCTGAAACTGTATGCGTCAGGTGCGGAGACCGGTGTAATCAACGGTGCAATGCAGTTTGACGCAAAGAACATTGCCCCGTTGTTCAAGCTTGAGATGGGATTGCCGGGAAATTCTTTCGCATTTGAGCTCGCAAGAAAGATTGGCCTTCCCGAAGTGATTGTGAAAGACGCGGAGTCCCGCGCCGGCGAAGAATTCGTGGGCATAGAACGGAATCTGAGGAAGATTGCAAGAAACCGACGCGTACTGGACGAGAAAATCCAGAAGATTCGCAACACAGACAAAACTCTGGAAAGCATTACCGGAAAATACCAGAAGGAACTGGAAGATATCCGGAAAATGCGGCAGGACATCATCGACGAGGCAAAGAAAGAGGCGGAAGAAATCGTGAAAGGCGCCAACAGACAGGTCGAGAAAACTATCCGCACTATCCGGGAGAAGCAGGCCGAGAAAGCCGAGACCAAAAAGGCAAGAGAAAATCTTCAGGGATTTGTCAATGCGCTTGCCCTGAAAAAAGAGCAGGACAAAAAGGACCACGACGTCTATCTGGAGGACAAACTCCGCCAGGTAAACGAAAGACAGAAGCGTCAGCAGCAGAGAAAAGCAGGACGCGCTGGAACGGAAGAGGAACGCAAGTTCAATGAAGAGCAGGAGAAGGCGAAGAAAATTTCCGCATTCCGCAACGGGCCAATTCAAGTGGGAGAAAAAGTGCGTATCAAGTCCAACGGAATGGTCGGAGAGGTGGCAATCGTGTCAGACAAGGCAGTCACAGTCATCGTCGGCAGCATAAAGAGCAAGATGCCGCTTGACAAGGTTGAGCGCATCACTTCCAACGAGTTCAAGAGCGCATTGAAGGCCACTATAAAACCGGTGCAGGCTGCGTCTATGGACTCATCCATCTCCGAAAGAAAACTCAACTTCAAGATGGAACTGGACGTCAGAGGGCAGAGAGTCAACGAAGCACTTGAGAACGTTATGCACTATATAGATGATGCCATTATGCTGAATGTATCGTCCGTCAGGATTATCCACGGCAAAGGCACGGGCGCGCTGCGCGAAGAAATACAGAAGTTCCTCAAGGTAACTCCGGGTGTCGTTTCAGCAAGGGACGAAAGTGTGCAGTTGGGGGGCTCGGGCGTGACGGTCGTGAATTTCGACAGATAAACGAGACTTTTATGGGAACGACGGGAAGAATGAATGTCGGCAAACGCGGAGAATATGAGGCGTGCCGGTATCTTATGGCGCAGGGACATACTGTTCTCGAACGGAATTGGCGTGCGGGACACCTCGAAATTGACATTATCACGCTTGCCCATGATGGAATACATTTTGTAGAAGTCAAAAGCCGTGTGGCTCCGCTTCAGGGAGAGCCTCAGGACACTGTCACACCACTAAAACAGAGACATATCGCTGCCGCCGCTAACAGATATATGGCAATGGAAGCCAAGCATATAGGAAATGACTCAGAGGTGTGGTTCGATGTCGCGGCAGTCGTATATGACAAGGGAAAGAGCACGATAACCTATTTTCCGGCAGCATTTATGCCGGTATGTGTTTAAAACCGCTTCAAATATGAAGAATAATCAATATTGCGTAATTATGGCCGGAGGGCATCTGAACAGATTCTGGCCTATCAGCAGAGAGGGGTTGCCGGGACACTTCAGAGATATTTCCGGAACAGGCAGGTCTCTTGTAAGAATGGCATACGACAGATGTGTCGGTGTAGTTCCGAGCGAGAATATTCTGATAATCACATTGGCAAAGTTCAAGGACATAATCAGGGAACAGATTCCCGAACTTCCCGAAAGCAACCTGCTTCTGGAACCTTACGCCCGCAGGACAGCCCCCTGCATTGCATATTCCACATACAAACTGCTCAGGAGAGACCCGTCTGCAGTCGTTGCAATGACTCCCGCCGATTTGATTATCAATGACGAAGGGCTTTTCAAAGAGACACTTACGAATGCTCTCGACTATGCGTCAGAGAATCCGATACTGCTCACTCTCGGCATCCGCCCAAACAGGCCGGACACAGAATACGGCTACATTCAGGTATCCGGTGGCAAGGAAGCCTGCACTGAAAACAGGCCGATGAAGGTCAAGACGTTCACAGAGAAGCCTGACGCGGAGATAGCCAAGGCATTTTACCGCAGCGGAGAATTTTTCTGGAACTCCGGAATATTCGTATGGCAGGCAAATGTCATCAGGGAGGAAATGGAAAAGTATATTCCGGAAGTAACCTGCCTGTTTGACGGATGGGAAGGCGCACTTGGAAGCCCATCGGAAAATGCGTTCATAGAAAGAGCCTACACCGACTGCGTCAAGTTGTCCATCGATTACGGTGTAATGGAGAAAACCGACAGGGCGTGGCTATTTCCGGTTCATTTCGGCTGGTCAGACATAGACAGCTGGGAGAATTTCTACACCAGCATACAGAACAAGGACTCTGACGGCAACATCACCAATGCTACCGAGAAGCTTCTGCAGGGCGCAAAGCGTAACATCATCCTGTCAAGCAATAAACAGAAATTGATGGCAATACGCGGCCTTGAAGATTACATTGTGGTGGACACCGATGACGTATTGCTGATATGCCCGCGCGATGACAAGCAGTACAAGGAACTTATAAGCGGCACTCGAATGCCGGGCTTCGACAAATACAGATAGACTCTAAAAAATAATATTATGGCATTAGAACAACAGATCCAGAAAGATATTATGGAGGCAATGAAAGCCCATAATACCGTGCGTACCAATGCGGTACGAGCAATAAAGTCAGAGATTCTCCTCGCAAAGACATCGGGGTCCGGTAGCGAACTGACAGACGGAGACATTCTGAAACTCATCCAGAAACTCATAAAGCAGCGCAAGGAGTCTGCGGAGATGTATGCACAAGGCGGACGCAAGGATCTTGCCGACAATGAGTTGGCTGAAGCTTCCGAGATGGAGGTTTATCTTCCTAAGCAGTTGAGCGAGGCGGAAGTGGAAGAAATTGTGAAGGGCATTATCACCGAAGTTGGCGCCACAAAGATGTCAGATATGGGCAAGGTTATGGGTGTAGCAACCAAGAAACTCGCAGGCCAGGCTGACGGCAAGACTGTTTCAGCTGTCGTAAAGAAGCTTCTTGCATAGCCACCCGAATAGCATATAAAGAAAAAAAGGATTGCCGATTTTTCAGCAATCCTTTTTTGTCGGGGTACTGTGACTCGAACACAGGACCCTCTGGTCCCAAACCAGATGCGCTAGCCAACTGCGCCACACCCCGATAAACAAACCCTCGGATTTTCTCCTAAGGTCCCGCTCCACGAGAACAATTTCTCCGAATGGGACTGCAAATATACGGCTCTTTTTCTTTTTTGCAAAATTTTCAGCCGAAATATCAATATTTTTCACGTAACTTGCGGACAATAAACATATTCTCACTCTTATGATGATTGAAGCGACAAATATCGAGAAATCGTTCGGCGCACTGAAAGTTCTCAAGGGCATTGACTTCAGCGCGGAGAAATCGGAAGTCGTATCCATTATGGGCGCATCCGGAGCAGGCAAGTCCACTCTACTCCAGATTCTCGGCACTCTTTCAACCCCGGACAGCGGTTCACTCATCATAGACGGCATAGAGACAAGATCCCTTGACAAACGCCAGATGAGCGCATTCAGAAATCAGAAAATAGGATTCGTGTTCCAATTCCATCATCTGTTGCCAGAATTTACTTCTTTGGAGAACGTGATGATTCCTGCATTGATTGCCGGCAGAAGCGAGAAAGATGCCAAAAAGTCAGCTCTCGAGTTGCTTGACACTCTCGGACTGTCGGAACGCACCAGTCACAAGCCATCGGAATTGTCAGGAGGAGAACAACAGCGCGTGGCAATAGCCAGGGCTCTTGTGAATAATCCTGCAGTGCTTTTCGCTGACGAACCTTCCGGAAATCTCGACAGCGCCACTAAAACCGACCTTCACAATCTGTTTTTCAAACTGCGCGACACGTTCGGTCAGACCATAGTAATAGTCACCCACGACCCGGACTTGGCAAAGATGTGCGACAGGTCTCTGTTTATGAAAGACGGAGTATTCATTGACAAGTAACTTACTATGAGCGTCTTCCATTTCAAGAAGTTCGATGTCATAAACGAAAAGTCCGCGCTGAAAGTAAACACGGATGCTGTTCTTTTGGGCGCGCATACCCCCCTATCCGCTGAGACTCATTCAGTTCTTGACATAGGTACAGGCACCGGAGTTATCGCCCTTATGCTGGCACAGAGATTATGCGAATCCGCCGACACCGCTTCAACTGACACCTCTGAAAACACTCCCACGGAAACTGTCCGCATTACAGGCATTGACATTGACAAAGACGCAACGGACGAGGCTGGAGAAAATTTCACCAAATCGAAATGGAGCAAAGTTCTGCATGCTGAAAATCAATCGCTTGAAGAATGGCGAAACAGCAATGTCGGCTTAAAATTTGACATTATCGTCTCGAATCCCCCCTACTTCGACTCATCTCTGACAAATCCCGAGGCGCGCAGAGCCACGGCCAGACATACGGGGGAAGACGAATCCGGACTGTCTTACAGAGAAATAATGGACTATTCACAAACCGCATTGTCCCCCAACGGCAGGCTGTCGATTATTCTGCCCGCTGATCAAGAAGCCGCTATGCTCCGTTATGGCAGAATGTGCGGACTTCATCCAAACAGCATCGTCAGAGTCAGGACAGTGGAGCGCAAAAAGCCATCAAGAATAGTTGTCACATTTTCAAGAGATTCTGCCCAGACGGAGGAAACTATGCTCACGATAATGAATCAAGGGAAATATACCGACGAGTATATCTCCCTTGTAAAAGAATTTTATCTGTTTGCCTAAGCCTTCCGTTTAGAGGACGGTCCACTGACGCCCCAGATTATTTGGCCGGCTTGCCGCCTTTGCCGTCTCTGTCGCCTCCCCAACGGCCTATCTGCTGTCTTCTGAACTGTTCTTCAGCCACGTAGAGTTTTGCAATCTTCGTCTCTGAAATCACCTTTCTGAACATCGGCACGTACTTCGCGTCTATATTGTGAGTATCTTCGTTGGTCTGCAGGTACGCATTCAGAAGCTCAGTTATTTCTTTTTCGGTTTTTCCGGCTTCCAAAGCATCCTCAAGAGCCTTGTACGCACGCATCATCTTGCCGAACGATGCACGTCTTTCGCTCTCCATACTGTTGTAAATCGGCCAGAACTTCTCCGCTTCCGCAGGTGTCAGTTCCATCGACGAGGTAAGAAAAGCCACACGTTCTGCTTTCATCTTGTCCTGCCAGTCTTTGTCCTGTCCTGAACGGGCATTGACAGCACCGAATGTTATGAACAATGCGGCAACCGCTGTCAACAACTTTCCTATGATCTTCATATCGCTTGATTTTTATTTTGATTCATAATAACTTATATGATCCAATGACATCCCGGAATCTATCAGATATGCCGTAATATCCTCATCAGTAATATCCGACTCACCGGACTTGTTCAGATAGACAAGGTATGGCTCGGTGACAGGCACCAAATCCGCCATACGAATCTCGTCATAATCGGACATCCTTGTATCAATAACCTTATCTGTAGTCATCTTGAGTACTGCAGTTCCACCCGTCAGAATCATTGCGAACGCCGCAGCCATTGCAAGATACGGCTTGACAACACTCCATCTGGACGGCTTCATCTCAGCCGACTTCTCCGGAATAGCCTCAAGCCTTCCCTGAAGCTTCTGAAAATAGCCTTCAGGTACGCTGAACTGAATCTTTTTCATATCTGTCTTTTCAACCGACATAAGCAGTTTTTTCACAAATCACACGTTAGACACATTATTTGCATAAAAGTTAAATCAAATCTTTGATTTCGCTTTTAATTTTTTCATACGCAATATGATACGATGCTTTCAACGCCCCGACCGACGTCCCTGTAATCTTGGCTATATCCTCATATTTCATATCATCGAAATATCTCAAGGAAAACACCACCCGCTGCTTCTGAGGCAGTTTGTTCATTGATTTCAGCAGAAGACGCTGAGCCTCGTTTCCGTTGAAATACGGGTCATCGTCAATTTTTCTCTCCATTTCGGCGTCAATGCTCGTGAAATTGAGCGCGGCGCGTATCTTCCTCTTCCTCAGAAAGTTCAAGGCCTCATTCGTGGCAATGCGGTAAAGCCAAGTAAAAAGCTGCGCCTCCTCCCGGAAGGAAGGAAGTGCAGCCCATATCTTTATGAATATTTCCTGGACGAGGTCGTCCGCATCCTCGTGACAGCACACGAAACGGCGGACAAGCCAGTAGAGTCGTTCGCTGTAAGCTTTGACTATCTCGGAAAATGCCCTTTCGTGTTCGCCATTTCTATACAAGCGAATTATTTCCGCGTCGCTTGCCAATGCAGACTTACTTTCTGAATATCGCTTTCTTGGCAGCCTCCGCAATATGCTCGGCATCAAGGCCATAGGAAGCCATCAGCTGAGCCGGTGTGCCTGACTCGCCGAAACGGTCACCTCCATTCACATATTCCATAGGCACAGGAGCTTTTGCCGCAAGTACGCCTGCAATAAGTTCTCCGAGGCCTCCTGCCATATTGTGCTCTTCTGCCACGACCACAGCCTTTGTCTTGATCGCTGAAGCGACCACTGCAGTCTCGTCAAGCGGCTTGATTGTGGCGATGTCTATTACTTCTGCACAAATGCCTTCGCCTTCGAGAATCTCTGCGGCTTTGAGTGATTCCCATACCAGATGTCCTGTTGCGAAGATTGTCACATCTTTACCTTCGTTCATAACATACGCCTTACCTATCTCGAACAGTTTATCCTCCGGTGTAAAGTTAGGAACTGAAGGACGGCCGAAACGCAGATATACGGGGCCATTGTATTTTGCAGCCGCTATTGTGGCAGCCTTGGTCTGGTTATAGTCACACGGATTGATAACGACCATACCAGGAAGCGCACGCATAAGCGCAATGTCTTCCATTGTCTGGTGTGTAGCGCCATCTTCACCGAGGGTGATTCCGGCGTGGGATGCTGCAATCTTTACATTGGTCTCGCCGTAAGCCACTTCCTGACGTATCTGGTCATATACACGGCCTGTAACGAACTCGGCGAACGAACCGGCGAACGGAATCTTGCCCGTAATCGCCAGACCGGCAGCTACGCCAATCATATTGGACTCTGCGATTCCGCACTGGATAAATCTCTCCGGAAACTCATTTGCAAATGCGTCCATTTTGAGAGAGCCTTTCAGGTCAGCCGTGAGCGCAACCACCCGCGGATCAGCTTTTCCAGCCTCATAAAGACCTGCACCGAAACCGCTTCTTGTATCTTTTTTGCCTGTATCAGTATATTTTGTCATAATGCAATATTCGTTTAAGAAACTGTCTGAACTTATTCAACTAAACAGATTCTAATAGTCCCCAAGTGTTTCTTCCAACTGAGCGAGCGCAGCCTGACACTGTTCCTGTGACGGAGCCTTTCCGTGCCATTTGCAAGTGCCTGACATAAAGTCCACTCCGTGCCCCATATCTGTCTTGAAGAGAATCATCGTAGGACAATCCTTACTTTCTCTTGCCTTTTCAAACGCTCCGAGTATCGAGTCGAAATTATGGCCGTCCTCAACGATGACATTCCATCCGAATGCTTTCCATTTAGCTTCCAAATCACCTTCTCCGGCAACTGAAGATACCGGACCGTCAATCTGCTGGCCGTTCCAGTCCGTCATTGCGATGAGATTGCCGAGTTTATGATGCACTGCAAACATTCCGGCCTCCCAAATCTGTCCTTCCTCACTCTCACCGTCTCCGCAAAGCACATAAACGAATCTGTCTTCACCGTCCAGTTTCTTACCGAGAGCGACTCCGGCAGCTGCAGAAAGTCCCTGTCCTAAAGAACCGGAAGCCTGAGTTATGCCCGGAAGGCCTTTCTCGACTGAAGGATGGCCTTGGAGTCGAGAACCGAATTTTCTGAAGGTTGCAAGTTCTGAAACAGGGAAGAATCCTCGTCTCGAGAGAATCGAGTAATAGACCGGTGTGATGTGACCGGCAGAAAGGATGAATACATCTTCTCCCTTACCGTCTCTGCTCCATTTTGCCGGATCAATCTTCATCTCGTTAAAGAACAGTGCAGTAAGAATGTCCGCACTGCTGAGGGAACCGCCCGGGTGGCCGGACTGCGCATCCGTAACCATACGGACAATATCGCGTCTCACCTGCGATGCAGTTCTTTTCAATTCATCGACATTTGCCATAGTTTTATATAATATATTTTCAGTTTCGAAAAATAATCGGTTATCAACACAAAGATAATGAAAAGAATTGAAAAGTACTCACTTCACAATATTCATCAGTGTCTCGAAACTGTCCACCTTGCCATACGTTACGTTGGCGGTAAGGATTCAGTCAAGATATTCTATGTAATCAGCCATATACATTGGCCGATGCTTTTTCGCTTGAGCTTCGTCAAAGTCGAAATATCCAGAAACGAGAATATTGAGGATTTCCAGGTCCTCTCCGTCAAGATAGTTCCTGATACCTGCGGCAGTTATTCGGAAATTCCGAACAACTGCATCTTTTGCAGACACTTTTGAAGGGGCCTTACATAAAAAGAAAACCCGGTCCATCATAAAGACAGACCGGGTGATTTTCTTTTTGTGGTCCCAACAGGGCTTGAACCTGTGACCCTCTGATTATGAGTCAGATGCTACTAACCAACTGAGCTATGGGACCAAGATGCAAAACTGGAGCGAACTCCAGTCTTGCAAATATAGACATTTTTCCGGTATTCTGAAAGTCATTCAGCGTCCCGGATGCTGATTTCTATCAGACTTTGATTTCAACCTCTACTCCAGAAGGCAACTCGAGCTTCATAAGCGAATCAACTGTCTTTGCATTTGATTCGTCGATGTCGAGAAGTCTGCAGTAAGAGTTGAGTTCGAACTGCTCGCGTGACTTCTTGTTAACGAAGGTTGAGCGGTTCACAGTGAAAATCTTGGTGCTTGTAGGAAGTGGAATCGGTCCGCAAACCTTAGCACCGGTAGAAGACACTGTTTCAGCGATCTTCTTTGCTGACTTGTCAAGCAGCATATGATCGAATGATTTGAGCTTTATTCTGATTTTCTGACTCATATCAATACTCTTTTTACCGTTAATAATTATTCGTCGTCATCAGATGACTTGTAACCGCTCTTCTCGATAACTTCCTTAGCCAAAGCTGCAGGAACCTCTGAATAGTGATCGAAAGTCATTGTGCTGGCTGCACGGCCTGAAGACAGAGTTCTAAGGACTGTCACATAGCCGAACTGCTCTGAAAGCGGAACGAATGCCTTGATGATTCTTGCACCGTTGGCGGTAGAATCCATAGCATTGATCTGACCTCTACGACGGTTCAGGTCGCCGACGATATCACCCATATACTCTTCCGGAGTAACAACCTCTAGGCTCATAATAGGCTCGAGGAGAACCGGATGTGCTTTAGGGCAAGCGTGACGGAATGCGTTGCGGGCGCAGATTTCGAATGAAAGCTGATCGGAGTCAACCGGATGGTAAGAACCGTCGAGGAGAGTAACCTTCAGTGAAGGAACCTCATATCCTGCGAGACAGCCGTTTGCCATAGCGGACTCGAAACCTTTCTGTACGCAAGGAACATATTCCTTAGGCACATTTCCACCCTTAACCTGATTGTCGAACTGAAGTCCTGTAACGCCTTCGTCTGCAGGGCCGATTTCAACAACGATATCTGCAAACTTACCACGACCACCGGTCTGCTTCTTGAAGAGCTCACGATGCTGAACAGTAGAAGTGATAGCCTCTTTGTAGTTAACCTGAGGTGCCCCCTGGTTAATCTCTACGCCGAACTCACGACGGAGACGGTCAACGATGATGTCAAGGTGAAGCTCACCCATACCGCTGATGACTGTCTGGCCAGTTTCGTGATCTGACTTGACTGTGAATGTAGGGTCCTCTTCAGCAAGCTTTCCAAGAGCAACTCCGAGCTTCTCGAGATCGGCCTGGGTCTTAGGCTCAACTGCGATTCCGATAACCGGATCCGGGAATTCCATTGCTTCGAGAGTAACCGGATGATCTTCAGCACAGATTGTATCACCTGTACGGAGATCCTTGAAACCTACAGCTGCGCAGATATCACCGGCCTCAACGAAATCGATAGGGTTCTGGTGATTTGAGTGCATCTGATACAGACGGGCAACTCTCTCTTTCTTGCCTGTACGTGTGTTGAGTACGTATGAACCGGCATCGAGATGTCCCTGATATGCTCTCACGTATGCGAGACGACCTACGAACGGGTCTGTTGCAATCTTGAATACAAGACCTGCGAAAGGCTTGCTTGCATCCGGCTCAACCTTAACGTCATCACCAGTCTTAGGATCTGTACCCTTAACGGCACCGATATCGATAGGTGAAGGCAGGTAACGGATGACAGCGTCAAGAAGGAACTGAACGCCCTTGTCCTTGTAAGAAGAACCGCAAGTAGCAGGAACAATCTTCATCGCGATTGTACCCTTGCGGATAGCAGCGATAATCTCGTCCTTGGTTACAGACTCCGGATCCTCGAAATATTTCTCCATAAGTGCGTCATCGCACTCTGCAGCTGTTTCGATAAGTTTGTCTCTCCAAAGCTCAACCTCACCCTTCATATCTTCAGGGATAGGAATCTCGTGATAGTTCTGGAGTTTGGTGTTGTCTGCCTCGTACTCGATGGCCTTTCTGTCGATAAGGTCAACGATACCGAGGAACTTGTCCTCAGAACCGATAGGGAGAGAAATAGGCACTGCTGTAGCACCGAGTTTGTCCTTGATATCCTTTACGCAACCGAGGAAGTCCGCACCAACGCGGTCCATCTTGTTGACATAAGCGATTTTAGGAACGCCGAACTTGTCAGCCTGACGCCAAACGGTCTCAGACTGCGGCTGCACTTTACCTACAGCATCAAATGTTGCGATAGTTCCGTCAAGCACACGAAGTGAACGCTCAACCTCAACGGTGAAGTCCACGTGGCCCGGAGTATCGATAAGGTTTAACTGATATACATCCCCGTTGTAATGCCAGAAGGCTGTGGTTGCAGCAGAAGTGATGGTAATACCTCTTTCCTGCTCCTGAACCATCCAGTCCATTGTAGCGCCACCATCGTGAACCTCACCAATCTTGTGAGTCTTACCTGTGTAGAACAGAATACGTTCAGATGTGGTTGTCTTACCGGCATCAATGTGCGCCATAATGCCGATGTTTCTGGTAAATCTAAGATCTCTTTTTGCCATTTTACGCGGGAATTAGAAACGGAAGTGAGCAAATGCCTTGTTGGCCTCTGCCATCTTGTGCATATCTTCTTTTCTCTTGTATGCGCCACCCTCATTGTTATAGGCGGCTACGATTTCAGCGCACAGTTTTTCTGCCATCGAGTGGCCGGAACGCTTACGTGCAAAGAGTATCAGGTTCTTCATCGAAAGTGAAATCTTTCTCTCCGGTCTCAACTCTGTTGGCACCTGGAAGTTAGCTCCACCAACCCTGCGGCTCTTTACTTCAACCTGCGGGGTTACGTTCTCGAGAGCTTTCCTCCAGATATCTAGAGGAGCCTTGTCAGAATCTTTCATCTTCTCGCCTACCATATCAATGGCATCGTAAAAAATAGAATACGCGATACTCTTCTTCCCCTGCAACATAAGATTATTCACGAAACGGGTTACGTTTGCATCGTGAAACTTAGGATCAGGAAGTAGAATCCTCTTTCTAGGCTTCGTTTTTCTCATTTTTGTGAAAAATTAAAGTGAAAATTGGTAATGAAAATTACTTCTTAGATTTCTTTGGTCTCTTGGCTCCGTAGAGTGAACGGGACTGTGTCCTGCCTTCTACGCCAGCGGTATCCAAAGCTCCTCTAAGGATGTGGTAACGTACACCAGGGAGGTCCTTTACACGACCGCCTCTAACAAGCACGATTGAGTGCTCCTGGAGGTTGTGACCTTCGCCCGGGATGTATGCGTTGACCTCTTTAGCATTGGTGAGACGTACACGGGCAACCTTACGCATTGCTGAGTTAGGTTTCTTAGGTGTAGTGGTATACACACGTACGCAAACACCTCTTTTCTGAGGACAAGCATCCAGCGCACGAGACTTGCTCTTCACAGCAAGAACCTCGCGTCCTTTGCGAACTAATTGTTGAATTGTTGGCATAAATGATTGTAAATCTTTAATTTATGTTACTTTCCCCAATTTTGGGGACTACAAATTTACACATTATTTTTATATTGACAACAATTTTTTATTTTGCTCATACGCCGGCAACTCCGTGAGTGTCTGACAAAAAGATTTGCCAATGGAAATCCAATTAGGTACTTTTGTATGTTTTTGTCACTATTCATATATACCTATATTATAGAAGATATGGCCCATACATTGTTTTCCAAAATCAGTCTTTGTGTTGCAGCATTGACATTAGGCACATCATTCCTGATGCCGGTGGTTTCAGCCCAGGACAACAAGGTCAGGACTCCGAACTACGCACTTGCGGAGAGATTTTCAGCCAAACGCGTATCCCAAATGGTATTCACGACATCCGTGCGGCCGATTTGGTTTCACGAGGGCGACAAGTTCCTCTACTCCTGGAAGACATCCGATGGCACACAGTATTACATAGCCGATCCAAAGGCCGGCAAGGTAGAGCCAGCCTTCGATATCGAGAAACTCGCAATGCAGATTACGGAGATAACCAAAGACCCGTTCGATGCGCAGCACCTTCCAATTCGGGAACTGAATATAGACAAGAACAATGACAAAGTATTGAAATTCAATATAGAAAGCTCTCAATTCAAGAAGGATAGCACCGGAAAGGCATTAGACGAGAAGATTGTATTCCATTTCAAGTATGACCTCTCCTCCAAGAAATTGACGTATGACAATGCCGACGAAAAGGAGAAATATCCCCACTGGGCGCACGTGTCACCTGACGGACTCATTGGCATATATATAAAGAACTCCAACCTGTTCTATATGGACACCCTGAATATGCGCAAGGCTGCCAAGGATCCGAAGGACAGTACTCTTGTGGAGCATAGAATCACCAGCGACGGAATTAAGGATTTCTGCTACGGCTCAGACAACTATACCGGCAATACAGAGACGGACACGACGGCAAGAGTCTTTCCAAGCAACCTTGTGTGGGCTCCGGACTCCAGGCATTTCGCGGTTATGCGCTGGGATATGAGACCGCTCAAGGATTTCTGGGTCATCAATTCGCTGAGCAAGCCGCGTCCGACTTTGGAAACATACAAATATCAGATGCCTGGAGAGCCAGGTCCAATCGGACATCTCTATGTGTTCAACGCAGAGGACTGGACTTCCCACATTGTCAAATGCAACGCATTCAAGGACCAGGACATACAGTTCAATACAGCTGAGAGCGGTATCGCTGACCAGTTCAATGAATTTTTCGGCTATAAATGGCTTGGGGACAACGACAAGTTCTACATCACCAGAATGAGCCGCGACCTCAAAAGATTGGATATCTGCGAGGTGGACGTAAACGGGGATTCGACAAGGACGGTGATTGCAGAAAGGATGAACACATACGTGGAGAGCCGACAACTGAGAATTTTGGACCACGGGCGCAAACTTATCCATTGGTCAGAGCGCAACGGATGGGCGAACCTGTACCTTTGCAATTCAGACGGTTCCGTAATCCGCAATCTCACAGAAGGTGCTTACCACGTGGATGACGTTCTTGCTGTCAATGAAAAAGAGGGATATATCCTGTTCCGTGCCTGTGGAAAGGAAAAAGGCGAAAACCCTTACCAGATGCACGTGTACAGGGTCAGCCTTCAGGGTGGTGAGCCTAGGATGCTTGATATCCCGGATATGTATGTGGATGCTATCGCGACTGAGGATGGCAAGTATTTCATCGCCAATTACTCACGCGTGGATTACAAACCGGCGTCAGCACTGTTCGACGCCACAGGCCGCAAGGTATGCGACCTCGGGGAAGCGGATTTTTCATTGCTTTTCGCAGCCGGATACAAATTCCCGGAAAGATTCAAGGTTAAGGCCGCAGACGGTGTAACAGATTTATACGGTGCTATTTACAAGCCTTTCGACTTCGACTCCACCAAAGTCTATCCTATCTGCGACTATGTATATCCTGGGCCGCAAGTGGAAGCCAACAATATATATTGGAGCAGAGGATTTACAAGGACTGACCGTCTTGCGCAGCTCGGATTCATCGTCATCACCGTCGGCAACAGAGGCGGACACCCGGACAGGTCAAAGTGGTATCACAACTATGGCTACGGCAACCTGAGAGACTATGGTCTGGAGGACCAGAAATATGCCATCCAGCAGCTTGGTGCGAGATATTCTTGGATTGACCTTGACAGGGTGGGCATTCACGGGCACTCAGGAGGAGGATTTATGTCCACAGCAGCCATTCTCAAATATCCGGACTTCTTCAAGGTTGCAGTCTCCTGCGCCGGAAATCACGACAACAGCATATATAATAGATGGTGGAGCGAGCAGCATCACGGAATCACTGAAAAAGTGGAAGCCGGAGACACGACATTCGTATATTCGATTGAGACCAATCCTCAGATTGCATCCAACTTGAAAGGGCATCTGATGCTCGTCCACGGAGACATTGACAACAACGTACACCCTGCCAACACTATCAGGGTGGTGAACGCACTCATCCGCGCCAACAAGCGTTTCGATATGCTGATTCTTCCAGGACAGCGCCACGGATTCGGAAATATGAACGAGTATTTCTTCTGGAGAATGGCGGACTACTACTGCGAATGGCTTATGGGTAGCAGCAAACGTCACGAAGTGGACATCAAAGAATTAAATAACGACTGAATATGAAACTTAATTTTAGACTTGCAGCCTGCGGAATCGCCGCAGCATTGACAATAGCATCCTGCACGGACCAGGATGTAAAAGTGGACAGACTCACGCTTTCCGTTGCTGAGCCTATCTCGGCCGACAGAACAGACTCCGTAAAGGTCAGCATCGAAATGGAATATGTTGTATCCGGTGTCCGCGACAGCGTAAAGAGAGCGTTTGATGAAAACATTGTCTCTGCCGCGTTTGGCGAAGATTATACGGGACTTAGCCTGAAAGATGCCGCAGATAAATACACCAAGGACTTCGTAGAGGAATACCGCAAGTCAAATGCAGACCTGCTGGCACATCTTGACGGAACAGCTTCCAACTCTGAAGAATACGACTATAGCCCGGAAATGTTGGCTTGGGAGAATAGCGTTTCAGGCAGTTTCGTCGGAAGGCATAATGACGTAGTTTCTTATGCCATAACCAATTACACCTACGAAGGCGGCGCGCACGGCAGCACAGGATACTCTGTCGTGAATATGAATCTCAAGACCGGAAAGACTGTCACGGAAGACGATTTCTTCGTGCCAGGATTCAAGGAAGCCCTCTCAAAATTGCTTACCGCACATCTGCACGACGCTATGCCGGATCAGGAGTCTTACGATGAGCTGTTCCTGAAAGACATTGAGCCTAACGGCAATTTTATGGTATCCGAAAAAGGCGTGTCATATATCTACGGCCAGTATGAAATAGGGCCTTACTCTCTGGGAATCATCACTGTAAACGTACCTTGGAATGAGATTGAAGACCTTGTCAGGAAGTAAATCTTTTGTGTGGCTGACTGCGCTCATTGCCACATTGTTCACCGTTTCCGCAAATGCACAGACCGGCATCTGGACCGGAAAACTGGAGGCATCGGGGATATCTATGGACCTTGTGTTCAACATTGAAAGCGATGGAGCAACTTTGGACGTACCGGATCAAGGCGCAAAGGGAATCCCTGTCGAGGTAACCAGGAGCGCAACAGGCGAGCTGACTCTCGGGATACCAGCCATCAATGCAACATTCAAAGGCGTATGGCTCGGGAAGTCCGTCGTCGGCACATATACCCAGCACGGGATGTCGTTCCCTATGACCCTTACAGAGGGTGCGCCCAAGTTCAACCGTCCCCAGACACCGACAGGTCCTTTCCCATATACGACTGAAGATGTGTCGTTTGTGAACGGTGGAGCTATGCTTAAAGGCACGCTCACGCTTCCTTCCGGCTGCAACAAATCCACTCCCGTAGTAATAATGGTTACAGGCAGCGGACTTCAGAACAGGGATGAGGAGCTGTTCGGGCACAAGCCTTTCGCGGTCATCGCAGACGCTTTCGCCAGGGCAGGCATTGCCACGCTGAGATACGATGACAGAGGATTCGGTGAATCTACCGGAGATGTCATATACTGCACGACCGAAGACCTGAAGAACGATGCGCTGTCCGGCATAGAGCTTCTCCGCGCAAGGTTTGACCATGTGGGAATTCTCGGCCACAGCGAAGGCGGAAGTATTGCGCTGATGCTTGCCGCTGAAGGAAAAGTGGATTTCGCCATAAGCCTAGCGGGAATGTTCATTTCAGGAGGCGATCTGCTTGTCTGGCAGAACAGGCTCGCATATCTCCGTGCAGGAGTGGATGAGCAAACGGTCAATACATATTGTAAGTTGTTGGAGGATACGTTCAGCGCTGTCAGCACTGATTCTCCGCTTCCAGATGCAGAGTCATACGACCTTCCCGATGCGATGAAGCAGAACTACAGGATGGCACTTCTCCAGTTCCAGACTCCTTATATGAAATATTTTGTGCGCCTGAATGTTTCCGAATTGGCGCATAGGGTTTCTTGCCCGGTAATGGCCCTCAACGGCACAAAGGATACTCAGGTGCAGTGCGATGCCAACCTCAACGCATTGTCTGAATGCCTGCCAGCAGACAGCCGGAGCATAATCAAGGCTGAGCCGGACCTGAACCATCTTTTCCAGCATTGCCAAAGCGGCGAGCTCGATGAGTACAAAACTATCGAGGAGACCTTCTCTCCTTCAGTCCTCTCCGAAATAATCTCCTGGATTTCGGGGCTCTGGAAGGAATAGATTCAACTTAAGTTTCGCAAATGTGAAACTTAAATTAGATTTTAATCTTAATCATTCATACCGTGAAGAAATTTCTGATATTCATTTTGATATTGGTGGTTATCGCAAGTGTTTGCGTAGTCACCTGCCCGGATAAGGCCTCACATAAAGAGGCTCTGAAAGAAGTCCTGAACACCGCATTGACAGAAGAATTATCAAGCGACGAGGATGACGCTTCGCTTGTTATGCTTGGTTCAATGATTGGAACAGGTTTGGGCGGACTTGTTATCGACAATCAACTGAAGGTCGACAATTACTTTGTCTGCAGCATAGGCACAATCACCTATGACGGCAAGACAAAGGTTGTTTCCGTCGGCTTGCTAAACCACGTATTCACGCCAGACAAAGAGGACGTGAAAAAAGCAGCAAAAATGTAATCGCGGTCATAATAGCTATGAAAATAGAACACATTGCATTGTACTGTAGAGACTTGGAGGGAATGAAAGGTTTCTTCGAGAAATACTTCCAAGGAGTTCCCAACAATATATATCACAACCCCCGCACCAACCTCCGAACATATATCCTCACTTTCCCTAACGGCCCAGCTCAGCACCGATGGCTATGAGACACTCAGTGGCCCGCGAACCACAGGCGATGGCTACTACGAGAGTTGTGTGAAAGGTCCTGAAGGAATAATGTTGGAAATCACAGTATAATACACTGACAGCTCTTTTCGGCCGAGTGAGAAACTGCTATGAACCGTAGCAGTTTTGCCTTGAGCCATTACTGAGTTTGCAACGAAAAAGTCCTAGACCCTTTTTTAGGAGTTCTAGGACTTTATTTTTATGCGGAGAGGACGAGATTCGAACTCGTGGTACGGAATTTTGCATCACACCGCCCAAACTGAAGCGAGCCTGCGGGGAGGGGTAATAAACCTCGAAAAAGCGTACGAAGCATAAGCCACTAACCCTAAAATTGAGGCAATTTTTAGGATTATAATCCCAAAAATCATACGAAATTTGGGATTAGCATTTTAATTATCTATCTTTGCCAAGACAGATAAAAGCACCTAACATTATGATAGAGCGAGCTTTACAGGATATCATCCAACGAGATATGTTCCATGGCAAGGCAATTGTCGTAATCGGAGCCAGGCAAGTAGGAAAGAGTACACTGTTCAAGATGATTCTGGAGCACAGGACAGAAAAAATCCTTCGGCTCAATTGTGACGAACCTGAGGTAAGAACTCTGCTGACTGATGCCGGCTCATCCGACCTTAAGTTACTCATCGGACAAAACAAGATAGTCCTAATTGATGAGGCACAGTCAGTTCCTGGAATCGGAATAACCTTGAAACGTATAGTTGATAATTTTAAGGATGTTCAGTTGCTCGTCACCGGTTCGTCATCTTTTGAGTTACAAAACAAATTGAACGAGCCATTGACCGGAAGAAAGTTCGAATATCACCTTTTTCCACTATCATCAGGTGAAATCTGTGCAAATGACGGGATTCTAAATCTACGCCAAACGCTTGAGCAGAGACTCATCTACGGCTCTTATCCTGAGGTTTTCTCTCGTCAAGAGGACGCAAAACGCATTCTTATGGACATTGCTGAAAGTTATCTTTATAAAGACTTGCTCTCCTTGGAAGATATACGAAGACCTGCATTGCTCGAGAAGTTACTTACCGCGCTTGCTCTTCAGCTGTCATCGGAAGTTTCATATAATGAATTGGCGCAGACGATAGGCACAGACAACAAAACTGTCGAAAAATACATTGACCTGCTTGAGAAGTGCTTTGTTATATTCAGGCTCAACGGATTTAACCGAAATCTTCGTACAGAGCTGAAGAAGAGCAAGAAAATCTATTTCTATGACAATGGTATCCGCAATGCCATCCTGCAAAACTTCGCCCCATTGGCTATAAGGCAGGACACTGGAGCGCTGTGGGAAAATTTTGTCATAAGCGAAAGAATAAAGATGAACCATTATTCTGGCAGTTTCGCAAAAAGCTTCTTTTGGAGAACAACCGGGCAACAGGAAATTGATTATATCGAGGAGAAAGACGGACGTTTCACGCTTTTTGAGATGAAATTCAATCCTAAAAAATCAACAGTCAAACCGCCAAAGGCATTTTTGGAGACATACGATGTAGAACAATCTGCGGTCATAACGCCTGCAAATTGGACGGAATGGCTACTGTAGCTGCTATTTCGGGGCAGTATAGATATAAAAGAAAAATCTCAAGCCCTTGGTTATCAAAGAGTTTGAGATTTTATTTTATGCGGAGAGGACGAGATTCGAACTCGTGGTACGGAATAACCCGTACGTCGGTTTAGCAAACCGGTGGTTTCAGCCACTCACCCACCTCTCCAAAGGTTATCTGGGTTTCGTTTCCGAATTCACAGGACTGCAAATATAAAACGAATATTCGACATTCACAAAAATTTTGCGGAAAGGGCAAAAAGAAAGGACAAGAAATCAGTTCGAGACGGCCTCTAAAACAGATTTCAGCATAAGTACGGCAGGCTTCAGGCCTCTGGCTGAAACTTTAAGACGGATGGAACCAGACTGGACTGCGTCAGGCCGGGAGCTGCCGGAACGAACGTTAACAGATTGCTGCTCGTCCGAACGAACCTTGTCGGACTGGACAATAACTGTAAGCTTCCCGGAAAACAGGTGCATAAGCGGAGTCTGAAATGACTCGAGACAAGTAGGATCCCCATTCACAATCGCGCGAAAACGACCATTTCCTGTAACCTCAACTGAAACCTCGTTTGTAGCGTACGGCACATCATTCCCGTTCTTATCGACCACAGCTACAGTCACATACGCAAGATCCTCCCCGTCTGCCGAGAGAGAAGCCCTGTCGCAAGTAACCTTCAACGCCACAGGCTTCCCTGCTGTCGCCACAGACTCTTCCATAGCCGGATTCCCTGCATCATCGTATGCTACCACCCTCAGATTTCCTTTCTGATAGACAACGTCATTCCACATAAGCCGATAACGTCCCTCCACGGCCGCATCCTGCGCACCATCAGTCAGCGAAGAGACTGATACTTTCCGGCGACGTCCCTGCGAAACACCATTGACAAACAACTCCGCCTCCGGGTAAGAAGTATAAACATAGACCGGAGTCACCTCGCCTTCACGGCCCGGCCAAGTCCAATGCGGAACAATGTGCAGTGTGGGCGAAGATGTATTCCACTGGCTTCTGTACAGCCAATATCGATCCTTTGGAATCGAGGCCAAGTCAATGATTCCAAACATTGAACTGTGATTCGGCCAACTGTCCTTGTCGTACGGACTCGGCTCACCGAGATAATCGAATCCGGTCCAGGCAAACTGCCCAAGCACCCACGGATAATCATCCGAAAGTGCAAAATCCACTTCAGGTATATTTGACCATTTGCAAGACGCCATATCATAGCTCGAACACTGATGGTCATCGTGAAGCACGCTGAACTCCTTTTCGACAGGAAAATGATAAACACCTCTCGAACTTACCGTAGAGGCAGTCTCTGAGCCGAGCACAAAACCTTGAGGCAGAGTCTGATAGCATTCTCCGTATCTGAACGTGCGGTAATTGATACCGGGAATATCAAGCACAGCAGCAAAACCGTTTGACAGGACATCACTCACCTGATCCATCCCGCAAGTCACAGGCCTTGTGGGGTCCTCCCTGTGGCATATACTCTGCAACCACGCAGCGGTTTTGCATCCGGAAACCAGATTTTGGCTAGGGACCTCATTACCGATACTCCACATTACCACGCTAGGCGAATTTCGGTAGCAGCGGATCATATTCACGATATCATTCTCCGCCCATTCATCGAAAAATCTGTGGTAGCCGTTACGGCATTTAGCCTCATCCCATTCATCGAAAGGCTCAACCATCATCATAAACCCCATCTCGTCGCAAAGTCTTACAAGCTCCGGCGCAGGGATATTGTGGGAAGTGCGTATTGCATTGCAGCCCATATCTTTAAGAAGCGACAGTTGATGCCGGAGAGCCGGCACGCTGACTGCTGCGCCGAGAGGTCCAAGGTCATGGTGATTGCAAACGCCTTTGAATTTGCAAGGCTGTCCGTTGAGATAGAAACCTTTGTTCGGCACAAATTCGATTGCCCGCACGCCGAACACTGTCTCATATCGGTCGCAGACTATGCCAGCCATCTTGATTTCAGTGACAGCGCGGTAAAGCGATGGAGATTCGGGAGACCACAAACTGGGATTATTCAAAAAAAAGTGCTGCGAAAACGCAGCGCCCTTGTGATATGCAGATGACGAATTGTCTGAAGCCACCACCCTGCCGTCCGGAGAATATATCTCTGTGGAATATTCCACCATATCGCCGTCAGAAACGCCATCGACCGAAACAGCCAATGATACGGCAGCCGATGAAGAAGATACATTCGAAGTGGTCACGAACGTCCCCCAAACCGGGATATGCGCACGCGGAGACGTTGATATAAGATGCACATTGCGGTATAGCCCGGCTCCTGGATACCATCGCGACGAAAATGGAAGATTCTCCAATCGCACCGCAAGAGTATTGGTGACGCCTGTCTTCAGGTAAGGTGTTATGTCACAATGGAATAAACTATAACCATAAGGCCAGAAGCAGACCTTTTCTCCATTTATGTAGACCTGTGCCTCGCTCATCGCCCCATCAAAAAGCAGCACCACGTCACGCCCGTCAGCAGCAGGCAGCTCCCTTCTATACCAACCGACACCCACATACGGAAGTCCTCCAGTGCGCCCTGTCTTCAGCGAAGCCTTTGTCTCGAAATTCTGGGTAACCTGCACATTCTGAAGGTCATTTTCAATGCTGAAAGGCCCCGTTATAGCCCAGTCGTGAGGCACTGTGACTGATGACCATTCCGAATCATCGAAGCCTGCGAGTTCTGCCCCTTTAACATCTCCGAGATGGAACTTCCAGCCCTCCGTTAAGGCAACTTCCTGCCTGGCAAATAATTGGCCATCTATAAGGCTGAATTCCGCTTCATTTCCTCCTACTATGACCTTAAAACTTCCTTTTTCAAGGAACGGCTTTCCGTTTCTGTCAACGAATGCAAGGTCTCTGGAAGGATTGATTTCAAATGTAAACGCCTTTGACTCACCGGCCTTGATGAGTGCCTTTTCAAAATACTTGAGCTCGCGAACCGGTCTTGTTATGGAACTATATGGGTCGCAGATGTACCATTGCACAGTCTCTTTGCCGTCTCGAGAACCGGTATTGGTCACAGTAACTATCGCAGTCACCGTACCGTCCGCAGTCACGCTGTCGGACGACAATGTAACAGGAGAATATTCGAATGACGTGTAGCTCAAGCCGTATCCGAATCCGTATAAAGGTTCGCTCTGAATATCCTTGTAAAGTCCCTGCGTGCCCCTTCTCGCACTGTTTCTGCGGTTGTAATAAATAGGTATCTGCCCTGTCGTGTATGGAAATGTCATAGGTAGGCGCCCCGAAGGATTATATCTGCCGCTCAATATCCCCGCCACCGCATTGCCAGCAGTCGTGCCAGGCATCCATATCTCCACTAAAGCATCTGCAAGAGGCTCTACTTCTGTCAAATCCACCGGACGGCCACTTGCCACAAGCACAGCCACAGGTTTTCCGGCAGACCTAACGTCGCGCAACAACTGCACCTGCGCCTGCGGTATAGCGATAGTTGAACGGGAACAATTCTCGCCGCTCCATTTCGCCTTCTCTCCAAGACAGAGGACCACAACATCCGACTTTTTCACTGCCTCAACAGCCGCAGAAGTCAATTCGGAAGACCCTGTCTCAAAATCACAGCCTTGTACGTATGTAATGGAGTTTTCAGTAAATTCACCATTCATTCCACTCAATATGGAGACCACCTCCTCCGCCCTTCCTCGCGCTTTCCAATTACCGATAAGTTCAGCCTGAGTATTAGCAAGAGGACCTATAAGGGCAATGTGAACGCCTTTGGACAAAGGCAGCAGCCCATTATTCTTCAACAGCACCATTGACTCCTGCGCAAGTTGCTCAGCATCAGAAAGAGAAGACGGTTGAAGATATATTTCATCCGCGCTTTTAATTTCAGTATATGGATGTTCAAAAAGACCAAGACGGAACTTCACCCTCAAAACGCGTCTTACACATTCGTCAAGTGTTTCCTCGCTTACACGGCCCTCATCAAGAAGTTGCGGTAAATGCTTGCGATACAGATTGTCCATCATATCCATATCTATACCGGCATTGATTGCAAGAGTGGCGGCATCTTTGCCTGTCTCGGCATATCCCTGATTGCAGAGTTGAATCACAGCATCCCAGTCAGACACGATAAAACCGTCAAATCCCCACAAATTCCGCAGAATATCGGTCATCGTATAGCGGTTTGCAGATGCAGGTATGCCGCTGATATTGTTAAACGAGCTCATAACTGTAGCCGCACCAGCATCTACACCAGCCTTGAAAGGCGGCAGATATGTATCCCACAGGGTCTGATCCGAAATCTCTGTATAGACGTAATCCCGTCCTGCCTCAGAAGCTGCGTAGCCTACAAAATGCTTGAGGCACGCTGCTATCTTACCCTCCGCGGAAAGGTCATCACCTTGATAACCCCTGACTGCAGCCTGACCTAGGACTGAGGTCAGATACACATCCTCTCCATATCCTTCCATCACCCGACCCCACCTTGGGTCTCGCGCCACGTCCAGCATCGGAGAAAAAGTCCAGTCCACACCGCAAGCTGAGGCTTCCGTTGCCGCATCTGAGCACACTTTGCTGACAAGTTCCGGATTCCACGATGCAGCCTGCGCAAGCGGAACCGGTGCTATGGTCCTATATCCGTGTATCACATCGTGACCGAACAACATTGGAATTCCTAGACGGGATTCTTCCATACAGCGTTTCTGCATAGCATTCCTAAGTTCCGCATCGTCTGAAAAATATATCACCGAACCAGTCTCGGCAGGCACCTGTCCCACCATCTCACGAAGATTGTTCTCAACCGTATTACGTCCGAGAGTATATTGGCTAAGCTGCAGAATCTTCTCTTCCCTCGTCATACGGCCGAGCAAATCCTCGACACGCGACTCCACCGGCGCATCCGGATTCTTATAGACAGGTTGCGCTGAGACAACTAGAGCCCCGCCACAAAGCACCCAGGCGGACAACAATTTGATTGTCAATCTATTTCCCATATTCTTCAGCCTTTTTCTGATAATAGTCGTGGATTATGTACCAAGCTTTCTTCCTTATTCCCTGGTCAGACACAAGCCCCTTTCTGTTCCAGCCATCCTGATCCGGATGGAAACGGAACGGCGACCTGAAATCGAACAGAATCCACGGCGAGATGCCTGCAAGATTTGGAATCCGGTCAAACATCTCCAGATTTTTAAGATATTGGTCAGCCTGAAAATCCTCGCTCCAGGAATTTGCCATTGTCCGGTTACCTGTCTTTCCGCTAAGCGCCTCACACCCGAACTCCGAAATTATCACAGGTTTGTCCGGCACGACATTCCATCTGCACTCCGAAGGATCATCCGGCCAGGCGGCATACCATCCCATATATTTGTTGAACGACACCACGTCGAGGTCTCGCGTAAACTCATCTTCGATACGGAATTCTCCATATTCCTTCTTGTAATAGACATTATCGAACGCCGCAGTGTAAAGTCTAGTTGAGTCAAGGCTACGGCCTAGCGCAAGTTCTCTGCGAAGAAAAGCATTGCGCGACGGAGACGGTCTGGTCTCGTTGGCAACGCCCCAAAAGCCTATGGCACAACGGTTTTTATCCCTGAATATCATCTCCGAATACATCTTCAGAGCCTTGTCCATCGTCTGCGGATTGTCAAAATCTATTTCCTGCCATACCGGAATTTCCTCCCAAAGAATAATCCCAAGTTGCTCTGCAAGCCTTACTGTATGCTCATTCTGGGGATAATGCGCAAGACGCACCATATTGGCGCCCAATGCTTTGGCCTCCGAAAGAAGCATATAGGCATCTGCTTCGGAGAATGCACGTCCCATCCTCTGCGGAATCTCCTCGTGAAATGAAACACAGCGCATAAACTCCGGCTTTCCATTCATAAGAATACTAGTGCCGTCCACACTGATGTTTCTGAAGCCTATCTTTTCCGATATAGAATCCGCACCCTGATATGACACAGTCACATCATAAAGCTTCGGAGAGTTCGGGGACCATCGCTGTAATCCTTTGACTTTGAATGAAGTCTCTCCGTATCCATCCGAATTCAGCTGCACCTTCGCTCTTGCCTTCAGTTCCGGTATGCTGATTTCTGCGACGGTACCGGCCGGCACAGATCCTGACATACGTACTGAAGCGTTTATCATCGCAGGCGAATGCGGGTCCAGCTGCACCATATAATCCTTGATATACAATTCAGGTGTCTTGACCAGGAATACGTCACGGGTAATTCCGCCGTAATTCCACCAGTCAAAAGACATTGCCGGAATAGCATCAACGGTCCTCCGGTTGTTTACCTCAACTACCAGAAAATTATCCCCGTCCACAACATTCTCCCCCACCTCGAACTGGAACGGAGTGAATCCGCCCTCATGACTGCCGATTTCCTTGCCGTTGAGCCAAACAGTACATCTGTAACTTACTGCTCCAAAATAGAGAAACAGCCTCGTGCCAGCTGCCGGCTTTGATGCGTCGAAATGACGCGCATACCATACTGAGCCTTCATAATATTGAAGCTGAGGCAACTGGCTATTGAAATCGCCCGGCACATTGAGCTTAAGGCCTCCGTCAAACGAATACTCGAAAAACTCCGTGTCGGACTGCGCCTTGCGGTTCTCCCAAACCTTTTTGCCACGCCCTTTGTCATAAAGATCAATAATTGCAGACCATTTGCCATTAAGAGACTGACGTTCACGGCCATAGACATTTATCATCAATTCCGGCTGACCATATTTCGCCAGATCACCCTTGAGCTCCGAGCCGCTCTGAGCTGCAGACAAAACGGAACAAGCAAGTGCTGTAAAGCAAGATATTATCAAATGTTTAGCTTTCATTATTTTACGATTTCATATTTATACACGGCAAAACTGTTTTCAGACGGCAGAGAGAACTTCACGACACCGTTTTCATCCGAAACCGACTCGAAACTCTTACCATCCCCAAGCACTTTTTCCAGACGCACCTTGACATTGGCCTCGAGCCAAGTCTCAAGCGATGACGACGCTCTGTCGTTAAGTTCCCTGTAAACTATGAAATAGCCCTTTTTATCGCTTAGGATTGATTGGAACCCGGTCCAGGACCTTCCAGACGGCTCCTCGCCTATCGGAAGAATCATACCCTTGTGGAAATTAGCCATCAGTTTGCTGTAAGACTTTACTAGAGAGTCTATGCCGTAGGCCTCGTCAGGAAGGTTTGACGCTTCCATCCAAGCCAACGGCTGCCCGGCCATCGCAGTGGCGAAGATATATTCAAACGGATATGACTGTGGCGCAAACGGATCGTCAGAGTACTTTCCGCCGTTTCTCCACTTATTCAAGAACTCGACCTGAAGGCATTCTGCAGGCACATATCGGCTCAACAACCACACATTGCGAAGAGTCTGATACGGGTAGTAGTTCCCCCAATCCGTGTAGCGGTTTTCAAGAAAAATGTTGCCCAAATCATTGAAATAATGATAGCCTCCACGGCGTCCTGCAGTCACGTCAAGATTAAATACTACCTTGTTGCCAGTACGTTCAAGAACTGACGAGAAAAATTTGCGAAGATTGGTCTCGGCTTTCTTGGTCGGTATTGACAGACCGTCAATCTTGTAGATGCAGATGCCGTATTCATTGTAAAGTTTCACTATCGCGTCGGCATCCTTCTGCCAGTCCTCGAAGTCATTCTGAACGCTCGGATTGAACCAGAGACCGAGTTTGATGCCCAGCTCCCTAGCCTTATTGACCACCGGTGTCAGACCGGACGGATATTTATCCCTCGCCGGAGTCCAATAAAGAGGGTTGTCCCATATATTCTTGAACGAGCCCTTTGCGACAGCGGAATTAGGACTCTTGCCCTCCTGCCATCCGTCATCAATCTGGAAATACGTAATGCCGAGTCTTGCAGCCTTTTCCAACTCTTCCAGACAAAACTTTTCATTAACCTTTGAATCCTGACTGCGGTCGCCCCAAGTATTCATCATTATCATTTCATCTCTGTCGGGACGGTGTATGCGGATATTTTTCTGATAAGACCGCAAGGCTGAAAGAGGAGAAAGTTTGCTCTGAGAGAATACTCCGGTTACACAAGAATAGAGTCTGACCCATTCTGTGGACTTCATTTCTTCTTCGGTCGCGCCCACTCCCGTAACTGTGAAATTCCCGAATTCGCAGACGAAATCCGATCCCGGATATCCTAGCTGCACATTTGAGCAAGGTGCCTCCTTCAGGAAGAAGAATCCGTTGCCGTCTTTTCCGTCACGAGCAAAAAGCAGATTGCCGCGATAGCCCTGACGTCGATACGGAATGAAACTGCGTTCTGAAACGAGATTATTGTTCCAATCAGTCACATCGAAAAATTCAACAGCCCGAGCCTGCCAATGGACTCCATCGAAGGAAAATTTTTCAAGATATGGGGAACGCGATTTCTTCTGACGCATATCTGCGGTCGATTCTATGTTCTTGTTGTCCGCGGAATTGCCGGTTTCTTTCTCCACCGAGGTCTCTGCCCCACACACATAATTGTCACAGGCGATGGCCGGGCAACCGCTGTAAATGCGGAATACCCTACGTACACGTGTCGTTCCTAGAGCATATGTTATTTCGGCCTCAAGATGGTCTGGATGAATGCCGTCGGAGATTACCCATCGTGTAGTCAGCTTACCGTCTGTCGCTTTCACCGGAGCGGAAGTAACCACAAACGAAGGCTCTTTTGAGTTGTTGACAAATCTGCGTCCGCTCTGAAAATCAGTCATTTCGAGATTTATCAAATCTCCCCCGTTCCACAGAAATTTACGTCCTATGCGTGAATTGCCGATATGAAGCGTATCCGATTCAAGAGAGGCACGGCACTCCAAAAAGACGTTAGTCGGAACTGTTTCCCTACCAGGATTTTCGTCAGCCGGAGCTATCAGAAGACGATTCTGCTCATTGAATTTCTGATTGGAAAGCGGAACATCTCTGCGTCCTGCTCCGTCCTTCATCAAAGCCTTGAGTTCGTCAAGATGATTTTCATAGACTTCGCGCGGAGAGCAGCCGTATTTTCCGCATACGGAAGCTGCCAGTCCGACCACCTCGCCCATCATCCCAGTTGTACGCATAACCCGCACAGTTCCAAGTGCCACGTGAGAGCAGCTTATGTCGCGCCCTGCCATAAAGAGGTTGCCGAGATTGCGCGAATACAGGCAGCGATACGGCACTGCATAAGGATAAATCCAATTGTGCACCGTTGCCGACTTGAATTCATTGCCGGGGAACTTCCGTGAATTTGCGGCATCCGGAAAATGAAGGTCAATGCTCCACGTTGTCGTAAATGAAGCATCCTCGTGCTGCACATTTCCGTCTATATCCTTCTGCGTCAGCACATAGTCACCAAGCAGACGACGTGATTCCCTTTTTCCAGCCACGTATGCCACCCAGTCAAGACATCTGTCCGCAAACTTACTGTCTCCCGAATGGTTCTTCAGATAGCTCCAATTGGAATATACCACAAGTAGCCCGTAGTCCCTTACACGTTCAGCCTCAAGCACTTGGTCGCGATTCATTCCGGTCTCCCAAGTCCACTCGCCCATTGTCACGCGCTCGCAGTTGTCCTTGTTTATTTCAAGTCCGTATGAAAATTCAGGAAATGTGGTAGGGACTCCGCAATCCTTGCTATACCACTGCACCGAAGCACCCATAACCATACTGTCGGCAGTCTCGGGCGCAAGAGATTCTCCATAATCGCTTCTTGACTCTCTACCCTGAGTCCAATCTGCATCTGCAAGATAGCCTATAGTCCCGTCGCCCGTGCAGTCCGAAAAGAGAGCCGCTGACAGTTCCACTTCTTCACCAGTCTCAATATGTTTAACCGTAACAGACGATATCTTGTCACCGTTCTTTCTGACGGCTACTGCGTGATAAGGCGCATACAGCTTTACATTTTGCTCATTATCAATAAATTGCTGCTTCCTGTCATCCTCATAGTTCGATGCTGGAGCGGCATTTCCCTTTTTCGTGTGCCCGAATTCGCGAATCATTCTGCCCAGACCTTCATTTGGCCCCAGTTCAATGCTGCCTCCAAGATGTACACGTATCTCAGAGCTATTGTTTCCTCCGAGGACAGGCCTGTCATTTACCAACGCAACCGAAAGCCCGTTACGGGCAGCACTCACAGCCGCACACATTCCGGCAATTCCGCCTCCGACCACGACAAAGTCAAAAGACGCCTCGCTTCTTGCAGGTTCTCCGGAAATGCCGATACGTAATTCTCGTTGTTCAGATGCTCCATCCGGCAGTTTCATATCTGCATTTCGGGAAAATAGCACGGCATCACAACGACCGTCAAATCCAGTGAGATCGTGAAGACGCAACTCGGTCTTACCTCCGCGAAGTTTCACACTTCCAGCATATTGCCATTCCCATCCGCTTCCGGTTGTACCCAACCTGGCCTTCAGTTCCTTTCCGCCGACAGACAAAGCAAATGCACCGGGCCCTTCCTTTTCCGTCCAGGGAGACGTCCAGTTATATGTCCGCACCCAGACGTACCAGACGCCCTTGCCCAACTCTATTTCCGTAGTCGCATCATCAACCGGCACCCCTATTCCGTGGGCAATCAGATATGGCGACCCCATCTGGTCCATAAACTGCTGGTCAATGCACCAACCGCCTTTGTCAGTAAAATTCTCCGCCTCAATGAGAATCGCGGATTTACCAGTTTGAGAATTAGATGACTGAGCAAGAGACGTTTGCCCCGGGAATGAGGCAAATGCCAGACAAAATGCTGTCAATATAGATTTCAGATTCATACTTCTAAATGTTATTCACTGACTGACAGTGTTTTTGAGTTTTATTTCGCCTCCGAGTTGGACTTGAATTCGGTCGGAGTCTGTCCGAAATGGCGTTTGAAGCAAACACTGAAATATTTCGGATTCGTGAATCCGGTCATCGTGGAGATTTCCGCTATGGTATATTCCGACTCCTTAAGCAACTGGCCCGCTCTCTTAAGCCTTATGTCTAGTATGAATTCCTTGATGGACATTCCTGTAAGGTCAGTTATCTTCTGATAAAGTCGCGTTCTTCCTATCGCCATATCCGAGACGAAGTCATCCACTCCGTAGTCCTCATTTTCAAAGTTTTTCTCTATGAATGACACAGCTTTACGGATAAGGTCCTCATCCACTGACGAAATCGTTATCTTGGACGGTTCAGCCACATACTTCTTGCTATAGATTTCCTTCAGTTTGTTCTGGCTACGAATTAGACTGTCAATCTGCTTCTGCAGAAAATCTATATCCACAGGCTTGTCTATGAACACGTTGGCTCCATATTCCAAAGCATCTATCTGCGCATTCTTATTCTCCCCGGCCGCTGAAAGCATAATCACTGGAATATGGGAAGTCCGTATATCCTCCCTTATGCGCTTGCACACTTCGAATCCATCCATCTCCGGCATTACAAGGTCAGTAACGACAATATGCGGCATTATCTTTTCCACTTTTGCAATTCCATCGCTGCCGTTCATAGCCGTATAGACATTGTATGACTGTGACAGTCTCTGTTCCATATAGTTGCGCAGTTGGGCATCATCCTCTATGATTAGCACATCATACTGCTTGCGCCCATGTTTTTCCTCAACGTGTTCTCTCTCCCTGGTGTCATAAATAAGATTGTCAATCTCGGATGCCGCGTACTCGTATGCAGAGCCTTCCGTCTCAACCGCTGATTCATCAACCACCGCATCTGCACAATGAATAAAAGGCAACAGTACCGTGAACGACACCGTAGAGTCAGCGGAAGACACCGAGATTGTTCCGTTCATGTCATTCACTAGCTCCTTGACAATCGCAAGTCCCAGCCCGGTATGACTCTCAAATCCGGAATTCACCTTGCCTGAATTATTGAACGGCTCGAAGATCGTTTCATATCTGTCTTTGGATATTTCGGAACCGCTATTGGTAACAACAAACGACAGCCAGTCAACGCCTTGTCCGCCTTTAACCCCCTGTAACTCAGGCGCATCGGCAAGAGAAATACGCACATTGACATAGCCGTTTTCCGTGGTATATTTTACAGCGTTCGACATCAGATTCGTGAATATCTTCTCTATCACGTCGTAATCGAACTTCGTCATATAGCTGTCCGGCGAGGAGATGAATTCAGTCTCTATGTGACGCGACGATGCGTAGAATTCAAAAAGCGAGAATATGCTTTCAACGAACTTGACAATATCGCCCGACTTGAGATCCATCGGCAGTTTCAGAGATTCTATCTGCCTGAATTTCAATAGCTCATCTATCATTCTCCGGATTCTTACGACATTGTGTCCGATGGCGTCCACATATTTTCTATACGGTGCGTCTTCCGGCAATTTCTTTTCCAGCTGCTTCAGGGGATCCACCACGAGCGTAAGAGGAGTCTTCAAGTCGTGGGAAATGTTTGTGAAGAAATTTATCCTTGCCTGAGTCAGTTCCCTGAGATTCTTTTCCCTCTCTTTTTCCACCTCAAGGCTCTTCTCCAGCATCTTCTTTCTGGTAGTGTAAACCCAGGCTACCAGCACGGACAATAGAGCCAGAATAATGTACAGAGCATATGCAACCGGGGAAAGGAGTGGTGAAGGACGCAACCTGAATGAAAGCGAGCTCACCTTGTCGCCCCAGACACCGTCGCTGTTTGCTCCGCGTATTTCGAAGCGGTATCTTCCGGGAGCAAGATTCACAAAGCGAACACTCTGCTGCCCTGCCGGCAACTCCGTCCACGTGTCGGACACTCCACGCATCCTGTAAGCGAAACGATTACGCTGCGGTTCAAGATAACTGTCTGAAGCAAAGCCTATTTCAAAATTCGATTGACGATGGGACAGGTTTATCTCATACTTTCTTCCGTCAAGCCCGTTAAGCGTGGAGACTGACTGCGCAAGAGGGAAATCCGAGTCTTCCGGGTCAGGCACCCTGTCGTTTATCTTCAAATCAGTGAAAAACACCCTCGGCTTCTGCGGATTCTTCTTGAAATTCTCCGGATTGAACATTATGAAGCCGTCCGTACCGCCGAAAAGCATTTCGGAACGTGAGGTCATAAAGCAGGAACGCACATAATATGCTCCGCAACGGACTGTCTCGTCAATGTCAGAATGTACTATCTTCTTTGTCGTTGAATCATAATAGAAAAGGCCCGCATCCGTACTGAACCACACATTTCCGGAAACCTTATCATCCAGAATGCCGAAAACTGTCCTTCCTTCAAACAGCCCGTCCTCGGAGTTGTTCAAGTTGGTGTAATTCCCGTTGGCATCAAGCCTGTTCACGCCTGCGCCCCTTGTTCCGAACCAAAGGTCGTCTGATGAAGTACGGCACCAACAGCACAGATTGTTTGCTGCGTACGACTCGCTGGAAACCTGATAATGTCGAATCAGTCTTCTTGATCTCAAGTCCATTACGTGAAGTCCGGAATGAGTCACCAGCATAAGATTATCATCTCCGTCGTGAAAGAGAGCTTCGACTCTCATACGGATTTTCTTACCATCAGAGTCGCGGAATATGACATTCTCGGTTCTGTTGCCATCCCAATACATCAGCTCGGCATCCGGGTCTGCAATCCAGATTCCGTCTTTATCCTTCTCAAAATCATAGACTGCAAGCGGTCGCCCCGTGGACTGGTTGAGAATCTTCATATCCTCGAACCTATGGGTACGGAGATTCATTCTCATTATGCCTCCGTTAAAGGCCGCTATCCACATATAGTCACCATCGCATACAAGTCTTTTTATCATATTTGAATTCAAAGACTTGCCGTCTTCCTGACGCAAAACCGTAAAATTACCGCCGTTCCTGTTCCATATTGAGATTCCACCGCCTTCAGTTCCTACCCAAAGATTTCCGTCATTGTCCTCTGCAAACGAGCTGACAATAGGATGACTGAGCCCGCCAGGAGTCGGGTGCACGCTACGTATGTCATTGTCCGAGAACGAAAGATATGCCAGCTTGCCGCCATAGGTGCCTACCCACACGCCTCCGTCGGGGTCCGGATATATCGACCATACCGAATTATTAGGAAGCGCGAATGAATCGAAAAGATTGGAACTGAGCATATAAGACTCGCCTGAGCGAAGGTCTATGAGCTGGAGACCGGACTGCGTGGCGACCCACACAACTCCGTTCTCGTCAAGAAACAATTCCTTTGCCGTGCTGGATTTGTCATACCCCTGAGGAAGTCGGTACGAATCCAATATTGCCCCGTCACTACTACAATCATACAAGCCATCCTTCAAAGTCAGCACAAACACATTTTCTCCGGAATTAAGCACATCCGAGAACTGAATGTTAGGATTACCAAAGTCTGCCCAAAGATTCCAGCCGCCATTGATATTGTCAAGACGGAAGAGCTTCCCTGAATTTCCGACATATATGGATGTGCCTGCACACGAGAGAGTTACAGTTCCTCTCCCACATTCCTGAGGCAATGGATATTCCCTATATTCTCCGCTCTCGTCAATCCGAAACAGTCCGCCACCGGCAAGCATCCATACCTGACCATCCGAATCGGAATCTATCGCGGTAATGTCTCCCCTACGCTCAAGAACCATTGATTCCGTGGTATAGTCAAACGAAAATAGGCCCACATTGGTAGCGACAAAGAGTTTTCCTCCTCTGCTTACTTTGATTGCCCTGAAATCGATAGCCACATCGGGACGAGGGCTAGGGACAAGGATGTTCTTGAATGCACGCCCGTTGAACATATACAGCGCATCGGTTCCGCTGAACCACATTCTGCCTATACTGTCTTTGGCAATGCTGTTGATTCCTCCGTAATACGAGGTCTCCGGCATCTGATGGAAACGGTAACTGCTTATATTTATGGCTCTCGCCATCACAGTTCCTGCAAACAGCAGGAAAATGGATGCGGCAAGTCCTAGAAAATATCTGATAGAGCAATTCGACCTTTCCATAGACACGACATCAATGACAATGTGGACAATACTTCAAATCTGACAGATCCGTCACGGAGAAAGGAGATTTGACTGCCAGATGGGCAGCCTCTTGAGCCACTTTCTTTTCATTCTCGTCCACCTTGGCCGGAGCATAACTGTTCCCGAGAACTGTTTTCCCTGAAATCGCTTCATACCACGTGCAAGCCGCTGTGTATCGCCCTACATTTATGTTCAGATGATAGCCGTCACGATTGAAACTGTCTCCAAAATACGACGTCCTGGCATTCTGGATAGCCGTTCCCGAAGGAATCAGAAGGTCAAAATCATTGTCCTTCAACAATTTCCGAGTACAGTCCACAATCGCCTCATACATAGTCCTCTGGCTCTTGCCGTAATTGGCAAATGCCTTGTGGTCAGATGATTCCGCATAAGCCCAGGTCTGATGCCAGGCGAGGATGAAGTCCTTTTTCGGGGCATTCTCCCTCAGATAAGAGATTAGCGCTGGAAGATACGGATTGTAGGTGGCATATTGTCCTGAAAGGCCGCTTGCCTGCTGAAGGCTTATCACGTCCCACTTTTCATCAAAAAGTCCGTATTCAAGTGTTGTCTTGGCAGTTTCCACCTTTTTTCCACCCACAATTTTGCGGTAATAATAGTCCTTCTTGCCGTTCTCTACATTTCCCCAATGTCTCTCCAGAGAGCAGCCGCCAATGTAGAGATTTCCTATGACAACTTCCTGACCGTCAGCCGCAAACAATTCATACAGGTACTGCTCCACCGCATCCTGTGAGAAACTGTTTCCGATGGCAAGAATGCGCAGTGTATCCGTATTGGAAGATGCAGCGACCGGTTGTCCGACACCTGCTCTTAGCGGCAAGCCTGCCAATATCAGGGCAACCGCGAGAATTATCCGGGAGAATGTCTTTGAAAGTCTCATTATCAGTCAGTGTTTATGGTTGCTTCACCGTCACGTCAGCTATTTCAAGCCAACCGCTGTCGGTATAATCCGCTTTCGCGGAAGTAAAGATACCAATTTTTTTGTCTGCAGACGCATAGTCAACTATGCCGATTCCCCAAGTGTAGGTGCCTGCAGGGACATCCTCAACTTTAACGGAAAAGTCGTACTGCACAGGAGTCCCCTTTATCCATTTGTAAGGCAACGCATTGTCGTCATAGAACAACTTCATAGGATTGCCGGTTTTCTTGTCCAACAGGGCGAAAGCAACCTTGTATTTGTCCACAAACGGACGGAAATTTGTCGGACAATAGGCGTAGCCAAGGTTTGTCCAGCGATGCTGAAGACTGATTGTAGAGCCATTTGTAACAGTCTGAGGAACAGTTACTTTTGAAGGATATACGCGATAATTGCCGTCTTGGATGAACTGGATGAAATAATCGTATGCCTCATTAAGCCAAGACCACGCTTCGCTCATCGCCACACTGTCGTTGTAACGGAGATCCATCATACTTGCACACGCCTCTCTTGCCATATCGAACTCACCCTTACGGACATCAGCCCAGTCTTTGTAACTCTCTGTTTCCCAACGCATAGGCGCATCTCCGTGCGAGGCTTTAACCCATCCGCCTTCAGCTATAAGAGGCACTTGATAACGGTATTTTGCCGCTATACTCTTCTCCCAGGTTCCGTAATAGGTCTTCATTCCAAATGCACCACTACCGATTCCAAAACCCTTCCTGACGGCAGAATTTATCATTCCCTCCGAATCGGAACTTGCCTTGCTGCCATCTGTAGAACCTATCGAACGATGGTAGTTTATGAATATCGGAATCTTTGTGAACTCTTTGGAGAACAATGACGTAACCCATTCAAATACAGGCTTCTTCGGAGTGTCGTCTCCTGTTGAATAGATACAGGTGTGATACTCGCCCCATTTACCGATGCCGACTCCGTGGACAAACTCCGTTGAATCCGGATTATTTATATGCTCAGCGAAGTCGTGTATGAATTTCTCGTAGCATTGCTGGAACACGGGGTCGTCAGGATATGGAGACCATACCTCCATCGAACCTGTTTTCGTGGCATAGCCTGCTGCTCCCTTGTCCCTGACATAGAGCGGAGTACAGAACTCGTGTTTGTCACGGCTGTCTATACAGAAGCCGTAGCCGATGCGCATATTGCGTTTTCTGGCCTCTGATACCAGCCTGCGATAACGCTGCGCATATACCGTATTGCAGTCATCCTGCCAGATATAGACACCTTCTTCCGGGTTCAGCTGCCCCCAGGTGGTGCGTATCAACAGCGTTCTGGCATAGTCTGTCAGGCACACATCGCCTGCGGATGTCGGGAAGTCATCGTATCTCTCCCAGAAATCCGACAGCTCGCTTCCGAGTCCGGCATAAAGCACCCAGCCGCAGAGCGGATTGGAATGCACGACATTCCTGTCAGGCGAGAAGTTAACGACTTTGCCGTCCTTGGCGCCTTTATCATCGGCAGGCTGTCCCTTGCTGCAAGAAAGCAGAGCAAGAGACAGCGTCGCCACGAAAAATATCCGTGTAAAATTCTTCATATTCGGTTATTCTATGACCATTGCTGAAATATGGGCTTGCTGCACTGTAGCCATTTCTGCGGTAACATTAAGCACAACCTTTCCCTCTGCATCAGGAACCACATTTTCAAACACTGCGAAATGGTCATCAAATACCTCTAATCTGGTTTTATCCTTTACACCTTGGTATAGTTTCTTTGATTCAGATTCAGTACCAGTGCTTCCTGTCAATGATACCCAGGTGATGCGAGCCGACTCAGTTCCATTCCACCGATATGCAGCTATAGTAAATTTATATGTTTTTTCCGGATTCAGTCCAGAGAAAGTCATCGTTCTTGCTGTCTCCCCACTGAAAGTAAATGAATCTGACCAAGCAGTAAGCGGATATTGAATATCATTGTACGTCACACTCGTATTTGGCTCGCCACCCACAGCGTCTTGGATTCCCCAACCGTCTCCCACAGAAAGAGTTATGCCAGAATCCGTATCATCGGCATATTTGAGACTGAAAACATCTTCTGCCGATGTTGATGTGACATTGTTCCAACCCGCAGTCGTCTTATTAGAAGTTCCGAAATCAATTTTTATCGCCTTGCTTTCTTCTTGCTTAAAAGACACAGATGTGCGGTTTATCTTGCCGGCTGCAAATTCCACATCCTTAGCGAAGGTCTTTATTGCAGAATACTCCACACCACTGACAGAGAATGTGATGTTCAACGATGTTCCGGACACTGCCGTAAACGGAGCGCATTGCAGATACATATCTACACTGCCTCCCGCAGCAATCTTCTTGCTTTGACCGTTCACTTCCGTGTAAGTTACCGTAGAGCCCTCAACAACCTTTACTACTCCGCCATCAATGGTATGTTTACCTCCGAGCACACCGCCATCCGCCCGCTCAATGCGCAATGACGAAAGCGTTACAGCCTGCGCAGATTCGTTATTGACAGTGACCTTGATTATCGCGGACAACTGCTTCATCCGGACTTCAGGAGACGCACTGCCTGTGACAGTTGCGGTACCGTACATCGGAGTCTTTATTCCGCCTGACATTGTAAACTTAAGCTCATCGGAATAAGGATAAAGGAGTTCATACTCATATTCTTTCCCTTCCTCCAAATTCATAAAGTCATCGCAGGTGAAAGCATTGTCTTCTCCGGTCTGATTTGTAAATTTATAAGGCTTCGAGCCGTTTACCATCACTGCGATGGCATCACCCTTGCTCCAATTGACAGTATGTTTATCTTCGTCGAATGATGTCTTGGTGTCTGCATCTGAAGATGAGGTGACATAGATGGTGAATGGAACTTTCTCACCCTCAACAGTATCGACTTCTGATTTGGCGCAGCCGAACAATGTTGCCGCTGCAAAAAACGCCACAAATAATCGCTTCATAATCCCACCTCCTTAAAATTCATCACCATCCTCAAAGTCATCACAATAAATGCCGTTATTGAGCGTCCCCGGCTGTGAGGCCTGGCAAAGGCCATCCTCCATATCAATCTTCATTATCTCTATGGAAGGACAGACGTATTTCTGTCCCCCCTTATTTGCTTCAATATTGTTCATAATTTCGTTCTCTTATATAAAGTCTCGTGAGAATCCCGATTCCGCGCTTGTCCTTATTCGCGCTTCACGATCGGATGAATTATCGTTTTTCAAATTTGACTGTCGCCTTCTTGACATCAGTCCTGTCTATTGTGACAACCACGCAGTTTGCTCCTTCCGGAACAATGAAATAAGCGTAGCGGTTGTCTCCCTGTCCGCCGACTGAACTGTAAGACTGCCCGAGTTCACATTCCACATATCCAGAATAAGAATTTCTCTTGGCGCTTGCGCTTGAACCATAAGACCAGACATTATTCTCGATGCTTGACACGAGGAATTTCATGAATCCTGTGATGGTCTGTCCTTTATAGTCACCGGTCTTGTTGTTGTCATCAACCTGTGCTTTGCGAGGAATGTCGCTTCCACAGTAAACGAACACTGCCGGATCAGCAAGACTCTGTGTCAAAATATATTTCCTTTGGAATCCGGTCTTGAGGTCAGAATCGTGATCCCAGCCGATAGCGCCACCAAACATCCATAGTTCAGTAACTTCCTGAGTATAAGGATTTATCTTATCCACAGTATTGTTGTAACTAACTGAGACATTTGTAAGGTCTGTAGCTGAAGAATAGATAGTAGCTGTCTTAGCCTCAATGTCTATAACGATGCGGTATGTTCCGTCTGAAGGAATATTCCAAGCCTTTGCAGCTGCACCGGAAGCGGAAATCTGAGTAAATACAACTGCATTTCCGTCATCTACAGTAGTCCCTTCCTTAGGCACAATTGCCACAGTGCGGGCTTCCTCAAATTCGATAGGAAGATACAGTGTACCAGCCTTGAGTTCGCCACGAAACGCATACAGTCCGTCTCTTTCAAGGCATTTTGTGAATTCGAGTTCCTCTGAAGCTGATGCGACTGAAGTTCCTGCAAGGAGAATCCTGTCAATTTCCACGATAGAAGATACAGGAACAACAGCAACTGTCTTGGTAGCAAAGTTCAATGTCACCCTATACGCATCTGCCGCTGTCACATTCCATCCGCCGCCGTCCTTGGCATCCACAATCTTCGCTGCCATCGCATCAGTGCCAGACACTGTCTGCCCTGCAACTTCAGGAACGATAAGATTGCTTTCGTCACCATATTCAACAGGGAAGTTAAGCTGACCGGCTTTCAGATTGCCCTGCCATACATATACGTCAGGATTGCCGGAACTTGCAATTAGTTCAATATTTTCAGAAACCACGCTGCCTCCCAGCCATACCTTGTCAGCAGCGAACTGCTTGGCACCATAGGTCTTAACCGTCACGACCACGCTTGACTCGTCAGGGATGATTAGTCTCGGGCCTTCAAAAGACGCGGCAATGCTGAACTTCAGACTGCTTCTGGTGCTTGTGAGCTGACCGAAACGGCCTGTCAGAAGGGTCTGCAATTCCTTGTTCGTGTAACTTCTGGTGAAGTTGCCGTCATCCTCATATTCCTTCACTCCTGCAGCCGTGCTAGTGGTGTGATTTATAGTGTAGAGATATGTCGTCGTATAGTCGTCGCCATAGCTTGCAGCCGGGGTCCAGCTTATGGTCAATGCCGTCTCGTCCGGCTTGCTTTCGTCAAGGACAATGTTCTCCGAAGAAGCTGTCATCTCAATGGAGAAATGATGCCTGGAATATTCATTGTCAATCTCCTGCTGACACGAAACTGCCGTACTCAGGACAAGAGCGCCTGACAGGAGAACAGATATATTGCCTAATATGTGTTTCATGGTTGAATGTGTCATTTATCTGTTAATATCCGGGGTTCTGCTCAAGGTTTCCGTTGCAGAGTTCGGCATCGTGAGTAGGAAGAGGCCAGAGCATCTGCCTGTCAGGGAACACTCTCTGCGCACCTCTCTGAATCAGACCTTTCTCCGCCATAGGCTCAAAGTCAGCCAGTCCGTCTTCGTCAATCTGCGGAGTCTCAGGCCAGAACCACAGGCCCTTGTTCACTACCTGCTCCAGGCAGTCGTTGGCAGCAAGATTGATGTAATTGTAAGAGTTCAACGCCTTTTTTGCTAGATCCCATCTTATAAGGTCCATATAGCGGCGGCCTTCTTTGGCAAATTCCATACGTCTCTCGATACGCACCGCTTTGCGGAGAGAAGCCTGGTCTGTCGTTGTAACTGCAGGATAAGAATCTATCATTGACGAATTTACACCGTATGCTCTTGCGCGTACCTGATTGATGGCATCAAGAACACTGTCGTCAATCTCGCCAAGTTCTATCTTAGCCTCGGCATACATCAGAAGCACCTCGGCATATCTCATTATCAGATAGTCATTCTCAACCTGAAGACCGTTTTCAGTCCAGCTTGCGTCAATGCCTTTCTTCCATACGAGACCGTTGAATGAAGCGTACTGATTGTTGATACGGCTATCCTGATTGGTCTGGCTCGCACCTGTCGTAGTGTTGGTGGTCGTCTTTGCCGCAGGAGACGGGTCATAGATATATCCGCAATGCTCTGTGCCAAACTCCACGATGGTCATAGCGCAACGAGGGTCACGATTTTTGAACGGATTGTGAGGATCGAACAACGGAGACTCATCGATAGGGAGTCCATCCGTGCAGAGGAAGCTGGCAAGCAAATCCCAGGACGGAGTGTCTGCCGCATAACCGCCGGCATTTCTCGGAAGTCCGTTCTTTACATACCACTGGTCAAGCACAACGCTGCTCGTGATCGAACGAGGTATGCAGAATACCTTCTCCGCATTCTCTTTTGTGCTCTGAAGGAAGAGTTTCGCAAAATCAGGCTCAAGAGAATATACATTCAAGTCGATGCAGGCTTTTGCGGCCTCAGCCATAGTAGCGTAGTCCTTCATATACATCGCGAAGCGTGCCTTCATAGCAAGCGCAGCGCCTTTTGTCGCGTGGGAAGATGACGGGCTGTATGACACCGGAAGATTCTCGATGGCATAGTCAAAGTCCTCATATACCTTGGGGATAATCTCGCTAACAGGAGTCCTTTTCAGCTGAGTCTCAGTCTCTTTGATCGTGTAATACCTGTCAATGTACGGAACGTCGCCGAAGAAGAACAGCAAATCCATATATTTGCAGGCCCTTGCAAAACAGGCCTCAGCCTTGTAGCGTGCAATGAGATTCTCGCTTAGTCCTGCGCTTTCAGCCCTGTGGATATTGTTCAGAAGGGAATTAGCACGGGAAATGAGTTTGTAGCTCTGCTGCCACAGATTGTAGCAGTACCAGGTCTGACCCGTAAGTGTACCGTCAAGGACTGAACCGCCCTCGCCACGGTTTGTGTTTCTGTAAGTGAAGTTGTCGGTCCACTGCTCAGATGCGAGCAGAGGCTCCTGCCAATAGCCGAGAATATAGAATTCGTTCACGGCCATATTCAGTTCTGTCTCCGTTGTGTACCACGATTCGCTATTACCCTGCGACTTCGGAGTCATATCCATTGATGTGCAGGATGTTGCAAGAATGATTGAAGCAACGGTCAAAGACAATATATTCTTTTTCATATTGCAGTCCATTTTTTAGAATTTGACGGAAAGTCCAACCAGAACGGATGTCGTGATAGGATATGCGCTTGTACCCATTTCCGGATCCCATCCCTTAGGATAGTGGCTCAGGCAGAACAGGTCGTTTGCGCTGACATAGACGCGAAGTCTCGACATTTTGGCTTTCTGAATCCATTTGCCAGGAAGAGTGTAGCCGAGGGTTACATTCTTGAGACGGAAATATGCGCCGTTGAAAATCCAGAAGGATGATGTGGCATAGTTGTTTCCGCTGCTGACTTTTGAAAGTCTAGGGTACTCAGCTGCAGCATTTTCCTTGTCAGTATTGAACGGACTCCAATATTTGCCGTCTATGATGGCAGGGATGTTTCCATAGTTGTTTCGGAGCGGCTGGACGTATGCTGCGGAAAGATATGAATTCTGCTTTCCGATGCCCTGGACAACGAGAGAGAAGTCCAGACCTTTCCAGTCACAGTTGAATCTTCCGCCATACTGGAAACGCGGCAGGGAATTACCGAGCGGCACACGGTCATATTCAGCCGAAATAACTCCATCTGGAACGCCGTCAGGACCGGAAATATCCCTGTACTTGAGGTCGCCGACAGTCACCGAACCGTTGAGTCTTGCGGAATTTTCCACCTCTTCCTGAGTCTGATAGATTCCGTCGCAGATATAGCCGTAGTATTCGTTGAAATATCCGCCTTCGCGCTGAATCTTGCCTCCGCTGATGATATCAGAGTTGTTGAGACTCACGATTTTAGAGGTAAAGTCCGAAAGGTTGGCGCTGACGCTATAAGAGAAATCTCCCACGTGGTCGTTCCAGCCGATTTCGAAGTCGAATCCCTTGGTAGCCATCTTTCCGGCATTGGTCTTAGGGTTGCTGTAACCCATCATATACGGAATCTCGATGGAGAGAAGCATATCATCTGTGTTCTTCCAATACCAGTCAAAGTTGGCTGTAAGTCTGTTGCGGAGGAATCCGAGATCGAGACCAAAGTCCGTGGATGTGGTGGTCTCCCAGGTGATATCCTCAACTGCAAGTGCTCTCTGCGCAGCAGTCTTGTTTGAAACCGTCTCGCCGTTCTCATAGAAGAGGGCGTTGTTGAAGTTCATCAACGCCATATAAGGGAAATAGTTGTCACCGATTCTCTCGTTTCCGAGCTTACCCCACGAACCGCGAACCTTCAAAAATGAGAGATATGATTTTGCAGACTGCATCCAGTTCTCTTCAGAGATTACCCAACCAGCTGAGAATGAAGGGAATGTACCCCACCTGTAGCTCTTGGCAAAACGGGATGAACCATCGCGGCGGACATTCGCCTGTACGAGATATCTGCCGGCATAGTCGTATGTGATACGGCCGAACACAGAGTTTGAAGTGTATTCTGTGCCGCTTCCGGAGTTTGTCTGATAGTCCTCAGGACCGATGTTGAGGTAAGGATAACCTGTAAGTTCATACTGGTCACGTGCAGCACCGAGTGTCTCGCTGCGCATCACATAGTTCTCGTAGCCGACCATAGCGCCCACGTTGTGCTTTCCGAATGTGCGGTTGTAATTGGAAAGCAACTGGGAAGTGATGGTGTAGCTGTCGTTTCTGTTCTCAGAGAGGCTGTTCGTGGACCACGTAGTACCGCTGTCGAAATAGCCTCCTCTTGTTTCAGGGTCATCCGCGAGAGTGTACCAGCAGGCGTTCTTGAATCTCTTTGATTTAGTGTAGTTTATGAAAGGAGAGACAATGCCGGAAATTTTAAGTCCTTTGAGAGGAGTGAGGTCAAGAGATGCCTTACCGCCAATCTGCGTACTCCAGGCCCTGTATGTGCCACCCTCATTGACAAGAGCATAAGGGTTTGAGCCTGATTTACCTTCCGCATATCTTCCGTCTGACCACGTTGCCGCATAGACAGCAGGCATCATTCTCATCGTGTCGAACGGGTCGTAGTTAGGACTGGTATTCTTCGCCCTGCGGATATTGAGGTCGAGTGACGCTGAAAGAATCTGAGGAATGATTGTGAAGTCATTGTTGGTCCTGAGCATCCATCTCTGGTACTTGCGGTTTCCATAGAGACCGTCCACATCATCGTATGTAATTGACGCTTTGGTTCTTACGGACTTATTACCGCCAGTTACAGACACATTGTGCGAATGACGCATAGCGCTGTTCTTGAGAATGAGCTTACGCCAGTTCGTGATAGGATAGTTGTTAGGGTCTGTCTTGTTGTACTCAACCCAGTTCTTCACCTGGTCTGCAGTGTAAAGCTGGAAGAATCCCGCTGCGTTGTTGTCATTGTAGAGGAGCTCGTTGCTCATTTCAAGGAAACGGGTTACGCCCACCATTTCCGGCTGTGTCGTAGGGATTTCCCAACCTACTTCCCCATTGTAACTGAGGCTGAGATTGGATGCCTCGCCACGCTTGGTAGTGATGAGGATGACTCCGGCAGCAGCCTTGGAACCGTAGATTGATGCAGCGGAAGCGTCCTTAAGAACGGACACGCTCTGAACATCATTTGAATTGACATAATCAATGTCACTGCACTGCACTCCGTCCACGATGATGAGCGGATTGGAGTTATCCATTGTCGTGATACCGCGCACTCTGATACTGCTTGCTGCAGCGCCCGGCGCATTACCGTTTCTCTGTACAAGGACACCGGACATCGTTCCCTGGAGAGCCGTGGAAAGTGTGGTAGTCTTCTTGGCTGCAAGATTGTCGCCATTGACAGCTGCCACAGAGCCAGTGAGGTCCTTTTTCTTCACGGTGCCGTAACCGATGACCACGGTTTCCTCAAGCAGGTTGTCAGCCTTGAGAGTTATCTCGATATTTGAACGGGAAGCAACATTGACCTCCTGAGTCTCAAAACCGAGGAATGACACTTCAAGTACCGCATCCGGGGCAGCCTTTATCTTGAACTGTCCGTTAATATCTGTGATTTCGCCTGTCGTAGTGCCCTTTATCAAGACGCCGGCACCTATCAGAGGTTCTCCGGATTCATCCTTGACAAGTCCACTGACGATACCGCTCTGAGCCATAGCCTGAGTGATACCGAGACATAAATAGCATACAGCAGCCGCAAGGATTGCCATCAGCCGAGTTTTAGTGTGTCTCATCTTTGTTATCGATTAGTTAATATTTACTTCCGTGATTTTTGTCCAGCCGTCGGAGGTCTGAGAAGATTTCTTCGTCGAGATTTCCAGCCCGGCCACCGAGTCTGTCTTGGTTGTGTCCACAATGGCGACAGCCCAAGTGTATTTTCCAGCAGGCACGCCAGAAAGTGATATGTTAAACTTGTACTGCGTAGGAGAGCCCTTTATCCACTCGGAAGGCTCAGCGTCAGTGTCAACGAACACTTTGACAGGTTTGTCATCAGTCCCAAGCAATGCAAACGCAGGCTTGTATTTGTAGTTCCATTGAGGAATGTTGTTTGGACAATAGCCCCAGCCGAGGTTCACCCATCTGTGGGTAATCTGTACATTTGAACCGGCAGATGCTTTCTGCGGCAGTGCCACGATGTCCGGATAAAGCCTGTAGCCTCCCTCCTGTATGAACCTCTCGAACACATCGAACGCCTCCTGGAACCACGATGTCATCTCGCCGGTGCGGATATCCATCATATTGACCTTTGCCTCAGCACACGCATCGAACTCGCCCTGGCGAACGTCCTCCGGATGTCCCTCACGATATTTTCCGCTCGGGTCAATCCAATAGCGGTGCGTACCTGTAGTTATCCATCCGCCTTCCATCACGACAGGACGCTTGAAATTCCATTTGGCCGCGTAATTTTTCTCCCAGGTCTTGTAATAACCCGTCATACCGAAAGCATCGTTGCGAAGGCTATAGCCTTTCCCTACTGCACTGTCAAGCAACTTTTCAGTGTCTGAAGGCACATTGTCCGACCAGCCGCTTGTAGTGGCGGAACCTATCATCCTGTGATAATTGATAAGTAAGGCAACGTGCTTGAACGCTTCAGAATAAAGGCTTGTAATCCAATTGAATACCTGTTCCTTATTGTTATTGTCGTAATATACGAGAGTATGACACTCACCCCATTTGCCGAGTCCGAAAGCATCGATGAAGTCCATCACATCAGAGTCATCAAGTTTCTCTGCCATAGACTTCACCATCTTTGAATAACATTCCTGGAACACGGGGTCATCGGGATACGGTGATATACGCCCTTTGCCCGGATAATCAGGGTCATCATAATACTTGCAGCCCTTGTCGAACACATATTGGGGCGTATTCTGTCCCTGGTCGCGTCCATCGACCACAATTCTGAGCGCGAAACGCATATTGCGCGCTTTCACAGACTCAAGTATCTTGCTGAATGTGGATTGAGGGTCATTCCACACATAATTACCTTCGGTCGGTTCAAGAGCAGCCCAAGTAGTACGGAGATATGCCGTACTGGCATAGTCTGAGACCTTGACAGTCGTACCTAGAGACGCCACGGAAACATTGTCATAACCCTTGGTCGTCCAGAAGTTCTCATCCCAACTGCGCCCTATGTAGAGTGTCCATCCGTTGAGAGGATTGCGGAGCACGGAGGTGCGATCCGGAGATATTTTTATTGATACATTGTCGCTCTTGTCTCCTCCATTGTCGGGGTTATCCTTCTTGGAACAGGATACCAACATCGCAAGCGTGGCAATAAGCAGAAAATTAGTCTTTATGAGTGTGTGACCTGTCATATCTGTCAGCTATTAGTTTCGGCGCAAATTTACTATTGTTACGATTTAATAAATGCTCCGTTTTATACGAAAAGGGTTTGTTTTTGTACAATCCCCCTCAGAAGTTATTGTACACTGATTTTTCCGACCTCCAACCAGCCGTCGGATGTGAGAAGTTTTTTGTCCACCGCGATATTGAGTCCTGGCTGATTATCCTTCATCGTATCGATAAGACCTATCAGCCAAACGTATTTTCCGGGAGCGATGCCGGAGAGCTCGACATTAAGACTGTGACTGCACGGATGTTCCCGTATCCACTCGGACGGCTCCATCGTTCTGTCTACGAAAGTTCTGACTATGTTTCCATCTTCGGACATCAGGGCAAACGCAGGTTTATATCTATAGTGCCATTGACGTATGTTGTTCGGGCAATAGCCCCAACCGAGATTTTCCCAAGTCTGCGACAGACAGACATTCTCGCCGGATTTCGCCTCTGTCGGCAATGTGACGCTTGACGGATAAAGCCTGTAACCGCCTTCGCTGACAAATTTCTGCACAAGGTCATAATTGGCGAACCAGCTTCTGGTCTCATCCCCGACTCGGAAATCCATCATATTGACGTGTGCCTCCTCGGCAGCTTTCATTTCGCCTCTTCTCACGTCCTCGGAATGTCCTTCCCTGTAAGCGCCACTCGGGTCAATCCAATAACGGTGATGCGCCCCGGTAATCCAACCGCCTTCAAATATGATTGGCAGTCTATAACGCCATTTTTCCGCGAAAGCCTTTTCCCAGTCCTTATAATATGCAGTCATTCCGAAAGCGTCGTGACGGAGAATGTATCCCTTCTTTATTGCCGATTTCAGAAGTCCTTCCGTGTCTGGGTTGGGAGCGTCTTCCCAACCGTCAATCGTCTGCGCCGCCAGCACCCTGTGGTAGTTCATCACTAGAGGGATATTGGTGAACAGACGGGAATATAGACTTGTAATCCATTCAAACACAGGGATTTTATTCTTCCCATCCATATATTTCATCGAATGTGCCTCGCCCCATTTTCCAAGCCCATAAGCATCGATAAAATCTATTTCGTCTGAAGAATTGAAGCGTCCGGCAAATGCGGTGAGGAATTTCTCGTATTTCTGCTGGAACACTGTGTCATCAGGATAAGGAGTATATACGTCAACGTCGTTCACCTTGGATGTGAAGCACTTGGCACCCGCATCTATCACATACTGCGGAGTATTCTGCCCCTGGTCACGCCCGTCCACAACGATACGGAAAGCCAGTCGCATACCCCTGTTCCTCACTTCACGAAGAAGTCCATAAAGCCTTGAGGACGGGTCATTCCAGAAATACTTGCCCTCTTGCGGCTCCATTGACGACCAGCTTGTGCGGATGTATGCCGTTCCGCAATAATCAGACACCCTGACATATTCGCGGCCACCATCTGCCGGCCAATGGTCATAACCTGTCTCAGAACCGAAATTCTCGTCCCAACTGCGTCCCAGATACATCACCCAGCCATTCAGCGGATTCTTGATGACACTAGTTCTGTCAGGCTCTATGGCGACTGTGGAATACGCTGATGCTCCAAGCATCACATTCTGTTCTAGACGGATATCGGCAGAGGATGCACCCACCGAGATGGTAAATTCTCCCGGTTCCACTACGAATGACTTTGTCTTCACATCATAGAATGCAAACGCATCTTTACCTAAAGTCATCTGGACATGCGCATTACCACCTTTAGTTATGTAGTTCTTGCTGAATCCCTTGAGCTCCTTGACCGGACGCGGCACTGAGCAAGCCTTGTCTGCCACATAGACCTGCGAAATCTCGGCAGCGTCATATTTGCCTGTATTGGAAATTGTGTAGGACACTCTCACACTATCGGGTGAAAGACGTTCCACTTTCAGGTCCGAGTAGTTGAACTTGCTGTAGGACAATCCATAACCGAAAGGATATCTTACCTTGACTCCGTTTTTCTCATAGCCTCTGTAGCCGTAGAATATGCCTTCCCTGTACTCGATTCTCTTTGTTTTCGTATTCTGAGTGAATACCGGAGTATTCTCATAATATGTGTCGTGGACAGGATTGTCTTCCCATTTGTCTTCTATGCTCATCGGGAGTTTTCCGCTCGGCGACACCGCTCCGGAAAGGACCTCCGCAATGGCGTCTCCACCCCTCTGGCCAGGATACCACGCCATAAGGACTGCCTCGACTCCTTCGCTCCAGTCATTGAAATTGACTCCGCCGCCGGAATTGATAATTACTGTCACATGCTGATGCGCATCTGTGAGTTTCCGGATTATTCTTCTCTGGGCAGCCGGAATTGCAAATGGTCTGTCAAAACCTTCGCCCTCAACTTTGTAGTTGAAGCCGCCGCAGAAAACAACCCTTCCCACATTTTTCAAGGCATCCGCAAGTATTTTTTCATTTATCACACCGACCTTCGCCGAATCGGCCGATATTCCTGCGAAAAGAACGCTGTCTGGCAGGACTGTCACGCGTTTCGCTCCGAATTTTCCGACTAAGCCTTCAGCCACGGTCACAGAATGGAATGGCTGCACGAAACCGCTTCCGCCTCCGGTCGGAGTTATGCAGGCATTTGGCCCAAGCACAAGTATCTTGTCCCTGTTTCCGTAAGGCAGTTCGCCGCCTCTATTCTCAAGCATTACGATTCCTCCTTCCGCTATTTCCAAAGCGGTTTTGTCGCTCTCGGGATTGTCCAGAGGAATGGTTTCATCCTTGATGTCTTTGTCCAACAGGCCGAACCTATTGAGCGTGTGGAGAATATGATATACTTTGTTGTCTATTGTCTCCTCGGAAACGACACCGGCTTTCACCAGCGGCACAAGCCTTTCGGCCGTGAAATAGACTCCGCGCGGACATTCCAGGTCAAGTCCGCCGTTGGCCGCGCCCGATGAAGAATAAACGGATGTCCAGTCCGACATAACGATTCCCTCAAAGCCCCACGTATTCCTGAGGACTTCGATATTCATCCAACCGTGCTCCGATGCGTGTACACCGAAAATGGGGTTGTAGCTGTCCATTACGGCACCGACGTGCGCTTTCTGAACCGCTTTTTTGAATGCAGGGAAATAAATTTCGTTAAGTGTACGCTCATCCACGTCTGAGCTTGTGTGATGACGGCTCCATTCCTGATTGTTTGCAGCGAAGTGCTTGATAGTAGCTATGACGCCTTCTTCCTGCACTCCGAGAATATAATTTGCTGCAATTTCAGAAGTAAGGAACGGGTCTTCACCGAAATATTCAAAGTTCCTTCCGCAGAACGGGGCCCTATAGATATTCACTCCCGGTCCCAAAAGGAAGGAGATGCCTCTTGACTTGGCGTCCTGCCCGAGAGCATTGCCGAGTTTCCTGACAAGGGTTGTGTCCCAGGTTGCCGCTGACAGTTCCCCGCAAGGATACAGTGTGCTGACCGTATTGGTTCTGCGAATATTTCGGATTCCTTGAGGGCCGTCTGCCATAAGCAGTTGCGGGATGCCGAGTCTCTCAACCGGACGTATCACGAACGATGTCAATTCTCCTATATAGTCGCATTTCTCCTCCAGAGTCATTTTGGACACCAGATTCCAGGCACGCATATCGATTTGCGCCGTGTCTTTACCGACGGGTGACGTATGGTCAGGAAATAGGCATTGTGCATTAACCTCCAGAAACGATACGGAGAGAAGCGCGGATATTGCCAGAGAAATTCGTCTTAGTGTTTCCATTTGCAGTTGTCAATTATGCTATCGACTGCAAAAATAGAAATCCCCTTCTCCACGCGCTCCTCAATCCATTCGGAAATGGTTCGATTTTGTACAACCGCCCTCTGAACCCGTGCGTTTACACGCTTTACATATCTTCCATAGACAATCCTTTCAGTTCGACCGAACGGTACTTGCCGAAATTGGACTTTATCGAATCGTATTTTTTCTGCAGAGCCTTGCGGTCATATTTGTCAGCATTCCGCTTAACCTCGGCGACTATGGCTGTCTTGTCGATTTCATTCAATGCAATGAGGTCTATCTCGTTCTCCCCTTTTCTGCCCCAATATTGCCCTACAGCCGTCACCCTGTCTTCTTCTGCCGCTTTCTGCCTGAAATATTTTTCAAGAATATGTCCGCTGTATTCGTTATAGTCCCTGTTTACAATCTCAAGCAGCAGGTCGTTCCGCTCCATTTCCACGAGAGCCTGATTTGGCATAACAAACTTGAACCAGAACCGCAGGAAACAGTCCTCTATGCACCATCTTATGTTTCGGCTCCCCGACTTGCTGAACATCGGATGAAGCTTTTCCACATAACCATAGTCTTCATCCAGATTTTTCAGATATGCCCCTGTGTTCTTGCCTATTATGTCATCAATCTGACTCTGCACGGTCATTCCTCCGGCTATCAACTGCAAGATACTGAGATAGTTGGCATAGTCCTTTCCGAATTCTGAGATGACCAGCTCCCGCCCCTCGGTAAGGAAAGGGCTGCCTTGCGCCGTAACCCATTCAAGCATCAGTTCCTTTGTGACGGCTCCTGCATCCATCAGCTGTCCAACATACTTGGCGACTCCGCCTGTCAGCATATACAGGCATAGCAAATCTTCCGGAGAATATGATGGATTATAGTCTTCAAGGATTTGTTTTATTACACTGATTTTGAAGGGCTTAAGCTTTATCTCGCAATCCTTGCGACCGTAAAGAGGCTCATCCTCATTGTCAAAAATCCTGTGCATCATATTGTAGATGCTGCCGCAGGCTATGAGATTGACTTTCGATTCGTTGTGATATCTGTCCCAAATGTCCTGAATATGGCTCGGAATGGCAGGATTAACTCTGAGGAAGTTCTGAAATTCGTCAAACACTATCGTGAAGTGATTTTCCTGACCAAATTTCATAATCTCTTCGAAGAACTGCGCAAATGTTTCCAGCTTTCCATATACCGGCATTCCAAGATTCTCCTCCGCGGCTTTCTGGAATTTCTCCGTGAGCACGCGTTCATTGTCTTTCGATACATAGAGATAAAGCATATCCTGTTCATAGGCTGTTCTGAGCAGCAATGAAGTCTTGCCGATACGTCTTCTGCCTATCAGCACGGTGAACAGGGACTTGTCTGATGTCATCTCCCAATTCCTCCGCAGCATCTCTATTTCCTTTTCTCTATCGTAGAATCTCATAATTCAGAAACAGTTACAAATAAATCTCCACTAATTTAACGGCCATTAAATTAACACGCGTTACATTAATTCTCCCAAAGGTAATACTTTTTCAGTGATACTGAGACTCTTTCGGATGTTTTCTATAAATAATTTAACCGACATTAAATTAACGGCGGTTAAATTA
>CAVJKV010000009.1:0-105176 GCA_963650425.1 Oscillibacter sp.
TCAGAAATTACTCAACAATCTGTTATGAAATCAACCGACTCTTGCTATCTTTGAGCGCACTTCAAGTGGTACACTTTTTAAGTAGAATCTGGTACACTTTTCAGTTACTATCTACAGGGTAATCATACGACAGATGCCGAGGAGCGTGCTGCCGGGGGGCTTATTCCTAAACCTATATCTATAGGAAACAGAGTATGGATATGCGGAAACGTGTGCATCGTGCCAGGAGTGAGCATCGGAGATGACTCCATTATCGGTGCCGGGAGCGTGGTCACGCACGACATTCCTTCTGGAGTAATCGCTGCCGGTAATCCCTGCCGTGTGTTGCGCGCTATAACTGATGAAGACAAGGTAGGTTTCGGTTTGTTCCGATAGCCGAGGCGATACGTTTTTCTCTGGTTTCTCTGGGCGAGGTGCGTAATAAAATGTCGTATAGCAAAGAAACGACAATAATTTGTATAAATGCGACAAGAGAAGTTTTGATATAACCGCTAATTTTGAAGTGAACTAAACAAATTCTTCAAAATGTTGGATATGCGATGAAATGTTACTAAATTTAAGAGATTTTTGAGTGAAACCGCAAAGGAAACCACATAATAAGCGCGGGTGACGTACTGATAACTTCGAATAATATACACCAATAATATAAAGGCACTTGAACGTGAATAACGATAGAATTGCAGTAGGCCTTATCGGCTATGGGCGAATGGGAGGCTTTTTTGCCGACGAATTCGTAAAAAGCGGAAAATGGCACTTGAAATATATCTGTGATGTCTCTGATGTTTCCCTTGACATAGCCCGCAAGAAATTTCCGGACGTCAGAGTCGTAAGCGATGAAGATGTAATCTTCAATGACACGGAAGTGCGTGTTGTCGCTCTTACGGCCCTTGCTGACACTCGTCTGAGTCTGATTCGCAAGGCGGTATCTTCCGGTAAGCATATAATTGCGGAGAAACCTGTGGCAGAGTGCATTCAGAGCGAATGGGAAGCTGTTGATATTACCGAGAAGTCAGGGCTCCTGTCTGCTGTTGACCTGTATCTTCGCAATTCCTGGTATTTCAATAAGATAAAGGAAGTGATTGATTCTGGGGAACTTGGAGAACTTGCCATTGTACGTCTTTGCCACATGACCCCGGGACTGTCTCCTGGTGAGGGGCACGAATACGAAGGCCCAGCCTTCCACGACTGCGGAATGCACTATGTGGACATCGCCCGTTGGCTTACCGGCAGTGAATTCAAGACTTGGAATGCTCAAGCTGTCAGAATGTGGGAGTGGAAAGATCCGTGGTGGTTGCAGGCTCACGGTACATTTGAGAATGGCGTGGTCTTCGACATTACTCAGGGCCATAACTATGGGCAGCTTGCTAAAGATCAGACGCATAATTCCTACGCGGATATCATCGGTTCACGTGGCATAGTCAGGATGAGCCACGATTTCAAGACCGCCGTGGTGGAGGTTAGAGGCGAGAATGTTACAGAACGCATAGAATTGCCTTATGGAGGCAAGAACATAGACAAACTGATTGACGAGTTTGCCGACTGCATCGTTACCGGTAAGGCGGATCCGAGACTTCCTTCGATGAGGGATGCGACGATTGCCTCTGACTTCGCTTGGAAGATGCTTGACGATGCCCGTACCCACGACCTTCCAGTGAAGGGGACTCACGCTGAATTGGAGCGTATCTGGCACCGCAGAGCTACGGCGACCAACGGTTATGGCCTTTTGCGTAAGAAATAATGCTTCAATAACGGGAAACAAAAACATTGATATTATATAACTAACACTAAAAACCAAAAAGTTATGTCAAAAGAATTTTCAAGAAGATCATTCCTTAAGGTAGGCGCGGCTGCAGCTGCCGGTCTGGCTATCTCGCCGAAATCGATCTTTGCTGAGGTGTCCGGTAAGGACAATCCAATGATGCCGGAGGCTCCAAAACCTCTTGACCGCAAACTTAAGATTATCGCTGTAGGTATCGGCGGACGAGGTGCAAGTGTCCTTAGCGGGCTTGAGACCGAAGATATCATCGGTCTTTGTGACGTTGACTGGAAATATGCAGACCATATATTCAAGAAATATCCGAACGCCAAGAGGTACAACGACTATCGTAAGATGTACGAGGAACTTCTTCCTGAGTGTGACGCCGTTGTTTGTGCGACCGCAGACCATACTCACGCAATTATATGTGCCGAGGCAATCGCTGCCGGAAAGCACGTCTATTGCGAAAAACCTCTTACTCATTCAGTTTATGAGTCAAGGCTTTTGACAAAACTTGCTGCAAAGCATAAGGTTGCCACCCAAATGGGTAACCAGGGCGCTTCCGAAGAGGGTGTGCGTCTTGCCTGCGAATGGATCTGGAACGGAGAGATTGGTGAAGTTACACGCGTTGACGCGTTCACTGACAGGCCAATCTGGCCTCAGGGCTTGGAGCGTCCGGAGGAAGTGATGAAAGTTCCTAAGACCCTCAACTGGGAAGCGTTTATCGGACCTGCTCCGATGCGTCCATACCACTCCATTTATACTCCTTGGAACTTCAGAGGTTGGTGGGATTTCGGTACAGGAGCACTTGGTGATATGGCCTGCCACATTCTCCACGCGCCGTTTATGGCATTGAAACTCGGCTATCCTACGCACGTTGAAGGATCCTCGACAAAACTTTTGAACGAGTCTTGTCCTTCAGCACAGCATGTGAAGTATATCTTCCCTGCAAGAGACAATATGCCTAAGGTCGCTATGCCGGAAGTTGAGGTCAATTGGTATGACGGAGGACTTCTTCCGGATCGTCCTGAAGGACTTCCTGCCGGGGTGGATCTCAATGATATGGGCGGTTGCGTAATCTTCCACGGTACAAAAGATACGCTTATCTGCGGTTGTTACGGACGTAACCCTTATCTTGTTTCAGGCAGAGTGCCGAATGTGCCTAAGACTCTTCGTCGTGTGACTACTAATCATCAGCAGGATTGGGTGAGAGCTTGCAAGGAGGACGCATCAGTACGTGTTCCATCATCTTCTGACTTCAGTGTTGCAGGTCCTTTCAACGAGATGGTTGTAATGGGCGTACTTGCAGTGCGTCTCCAGGGACTCAACCAGGTACTCGATTGGGATGGCGAAAATATGCGTTTTACCAACATTCCTGAGGGTGCGACAGTCAAAGCGATGATTAAGGATGGTTTCTCAATCAAGGATGGACATCCGACGTTCCAGAATACCTATACTGATCCAGTCGATGCTAACAAGTTCGCCGAAGAATTGATTCGCCACACTTATCACAATGGGTATGAACTGCCTGCAATGCCGGAATAGTAAAATTTCTTAAATAATTATAACACAATGAAAAAAGCAATCATTATGGCATCAGTTGCCATAGCCGGCACTTTGATGGCGGCATCTTGCGCGTGCAACAACAACTCAAAGAAAGCTGAGCAGGCCTCAGAGCCGGCCGCTCCAGAATATACCAAGATAGAGAAACCGAGCGTTGACCTGTCCAAGTTCCAGAAGGATGCTGAGGACTATTATGTGCTCTTCGACGGAAAATCCCTTGACGGTTGGAGAGGATATGGAAAAGACTATGTTCCTCAGAGATGGTCAATCAAAGACGGTTGTCTCCATTTTGAGGGAACCGGTACAGGTGAAGGCCAGACAGCAGAAGGCGGTGATATCATCTTTGCACATCTGTTCAAGAACTTCATCCTCGAGTTTGACTGGAAGGTTGAAAAAGGTTCCAATTCGGGTGTGTTTTACCTTGCCCAGGAGATTTCTGCAAAGGATTCCAAGGGTGAAGAACAGCTTCAGCCAATCTACATTTCCTGCCCTGAGTATCAGATTCTTGACAATGCGAATCATCCGGATGCGCTTCTTGGCGTGGACGGCAACCGCAAGTCAGCATCTCTCTACGATATGATTCCTGCAAAACCGCAGAACTTTACAAAGTATGGCGAATGGCAGACAGGAAAAATTATGGTTTATAAGGGCACAGTGGTTCATTATCAGAACGGAGAGAATGTTCTCGAGTACCATTTGTGGACTCCGAAGTGGACTGAAATGCTTCAGAATAGCAAGTTCAGTCAGGAAAAATGGCCTCTTGCTTTTGAGTTGCTCAATAATTGCGGCGGAGAGAACCATGAGGGCTACATTGGCTTCCAGGATCATGGTGACGAGGTGTGGTTTAAGAACATCCGTGTGAAAGTGATGGACTAATGATTTTCGGATATGAATAAACTGAAATCATTATTGTTTGCTCTTGGTGCTGCGGCGCTCGTTTTCACTGCTTCCGGTTGCGAAAAGAAGAATCAGAAGACTATCGGAATCCAGCTGTATACCGTGATGCATTCTATGCAAACCGATGCCAGGGGTACGCTCGAAGCGCTTGCATCGTATGGCTATAACGCATACGAACTTGTTCAGTGGGGCGGGGATCCTAAAGTTTTCGGGCTTCCAGCTCCTGAATTCAAGGGAATTTGCGATAGTCTCGGAGCAAAAATAGTTTCGACTCACTCTTCCCTTGCAGAGGACCTGGAGAATGAGGAGGCTGTGATGAACAATTGGAGAGAACTCTTCAAAATCCAGAGCGAATGCGGCGGAAAATATTTCATCATTCCTAGCTATAAGGTTGATTATACTGTTGAGGACGTGCAGAGGGAGTGTGATTATTTCAACCGTGTTGGCCGCTTGGCTGCGGAGTACGGACTCAAGCTTGGTTATCATAACCACGCACGCGAGTTCCAGACTCTCAAGGATAGCGACAAGGTGATGTGGGAATATTTGGTTGAGAATACCGATCCGGAATATGTCTGCTTTGAACTCGATGTTTTTTGGTGCGCGAAGGGAGGTAAGGATCCTGTTGAATACCTGAAGAAGTATCCGAATAGAATAGAGGCCCTTCACATCAAGGACGAATTCGTTATCGGACAGAGCGGAGAACTGGATTTTGAGGCTATCTTCAATCAGTTCTATGCCAACGGAATGAAGGATTATTTTGTCGAGATTGAAGCGGCTAAGGATTATCTCAAGAACGCAGACGGCACTCCGTATACAAGGGAGCAGATTGACTCTGCTATGCTTCAGGCTGCAAAACAGAGCGCGGAATATCTCCGCAACGCTACATTCGTCCGCTAACGCTCCGGACCATTGAAACAAAACGGTGACCGATAAGTCTTATGGCTTTTCAGTCACCGTTTTGTTTTGTATAGACGATAATTTTGCCAAGAATGTTGAATTTGTTTCCTATGGGAAATAAAACTATATTTGGTAGTGAGGTCGGTGAAACGGAAATCTATAAATTGAATATAAACGAAAATGACAGAAGAACTTAAGGCTCTGTTTGAAAAATATACGGGGCAGCAATGCGCAAATATCAATGAACTCAATTCGTCCGGAAGCAACCGGAGATATTTCAGAATGACAGGTAAGACCGGCACGTCGCTCGTAGGTGTGGTCGGACTTGACTTTAAGGAGAACCGGGCTTTCTGCTATCTGAGTAACCATTTCAGGGAGAAGGGAATAAGGGTTCCGAAAGTGCTTGCAGTCAGTGATGACGGGATGAGTTACATTCAGGAGGACCTCGGCGATGTCCTTTTGTATGACAAAGTGTCGCAGGGACGTGAAAGCGGGGAATACTCCTCTTACGAGCGTGCACTGCTCTGCCGCACGATGGAAATGCTTCCTGCACTCCAGTGTAAGGGTGCGGATGGGCTTGACTTCAATATGTGTTTCCCCGAGCCGGAATTCAACGGCAGAATGGTGATGTTCGACCTCAATTATTTCAAGTATTGTTTTCTGAAAGCGACCGGGATGGAGTTCGACGAAGTCCGGCTTCAGGATGACTTTGAACGTCTCAGGGACGATTTGCTTGGAGAAAATACCAACACGTTCCTGTATCGGGATTTCCAGGCGAGGAATGTGATGATTAAGGACGGTGAGCCATATTTTATTGATTTTCAGGGAGGTCGCAAGGGGCCTGTCTTTTATGACGTGGCTTCTTTCGTGTGGCAGGCGCGTTCCCGCTACCCGGAAGATCTTAAACGTGAGCTTGTTGAGACGTATCTGCGTTCGTTGAGGACTTATATGCCCGACATTGATGAGAAATATTTCCACGAAAGGCTAAGGCTTTTCGTGCTTTTCAGAACACTGCAGGTGCTCGGTGCATACGGATTCCGCGGATATTTTGAGAAGAAACCGCATTTCATTGCGAGCGTTCCTTATGCAATTGACAATTTGCGGCGTCTGATGCTGACTCCTTTCGTCAAATATCCGTATTTGTCGGAGGTGCTGGACAAACTGACCAAAATGGAGCAGTTCTACGTAAATGCGGAAGACAAGAGATTGAAAGTCAAGATATTCAGCTTTGCATATAAGAAAGGCATTCCTGTGGATACTTCGGGCAACGGCGGTGGATATGTGTTCGACTGCCGCTCGGTAAACAATCCGGGTAAATACGAGTATTACCGTCAGTTTACCGGAATGGACAAGGAAGTGATTAAATTTCTGGAGGATGACGGGGAAATATTGACTTTTCTTGACAATGTATATGCGCTTGTGGATGCCCACGTAAAAAGGTTTATCGAACGGAAGTTCACGAATCTGCAAGTCTGTTTCGGCTGTACCGGTGGACAGCACCGCTCGGTTTACAGCGCGGAACATCTCGCGGAGCATCTTGCAAGGAAATTCGATATCCGTCTCAGTGTGACCCACAGGGAATTGGATATTGAAAAATCATTCTGACGCAGGGATATGAAAGCACTCGTTTTTGCTGCCGGACTAGGCACCAGGTTGAGACCTCTGACGGACAACTTGCCGAAGGCTCTTGCTCCTCTGGCTGGACATACGCTTCTGTATCACGTGCTTATGCGTCTCGCTTCTTCCGGTGTTGATGAATTTGTCGTCAATATTCATCACTTTGCGGACAAGATTGTGAATTATGTCCACGAAACCCCGGCTCTGGCAGAACTGAATATAAAATTCTCAGATGAATCAGATCTGTTGCGGGATACAGGAGGCGGAATAATCTATGCGGAACCCCTTCTGCATTCCACGGAGGGCCGTTTCCTGATACATAATGTGGATATAGTTTCGGATCTTGATCTGAAATGGTTTGAAAATCAGATAAGACCGGATGCTGTGTCCACTCTTCTGGCTAGCGAACGACTGACTCAACGCTATCTGCTCTGCAATGACGAGATGCGTCTGGTCGGTTGGACAAACATTTCGACAGGTGCGGTCAAGACTCCATATCGTGACTTGGATGTGACTGCTTGTCGGAAAGTGGCGTTTGCAGGAATACATTGCGCTTCGGAGAAGATATTCGATATGCTCAAGCAAATGAATGAAGCCCCGGAGCATTTTCCACTGTATGATGCTGCCGGCAATATTATAGGAGGATCGCAAGCGGCTTTGGAACAATGCTTTCCGATTATGGACTGTTACCTCAGAGCGGCGGCACAATTCCCGGTATATATAACGGCTCCGGCTCACCTCACACTTATTGATGCGGGCAAGCCGGAAACATTGGCCTCTGCCGAGGCTTTTATCCGTAAGAATGTCAAATAGTTATCCTGTCGCAGTTCCCCTGCGCCCTGTCAAGTTTTATCGTGTTGAATACCTTGAAGAAAGCGCAAAGATAAAGGACGCAGACAATTGCCACTGATATATATATTCCAGTAGGCAAAAGATTGGCCCAGTTGTCATAATCCTTCAGACTGTCAATGTGGCCGATTACCAGCGAGAATGTATTGTTCGTGAAGTGCATCAGCATAGCGAGTTTCAGAGAGCCCGTTCTGTAATACACATAGCCGAAAATGCAGCCCAAGATGAAGGCTGGCACTGCCTGCCAGGGATTCATGTGTATGAGGGCGAAGATTGCCGCTGAAATTACGATAGCCCAGACAGGCTTTATTCCGTATTTCACGGTGCCGTCTGCGGATGCGGTCCTTTTGTAGTTGAGCAGTCCTCTCAATATGATTCCCCTGCAGAGCCATTCCTCGAAAAACGGTGCGAACAGCGAGGCACAGATGAAACTGATTATGATATTGCCCTGAGTTATCGAGCTTAATGCTTTTTCCAGCCAGTCCGGCATTATCGGCATTGCGGCATTGATGATGTCGGTGAGAAATCCAGCCGCAAACGTGGCTACAATTACCATAATGGCCGCAACGAGGGCGCCCAGTCTGCCGAAATGTCCGTTGCTGTCCAACGCGATGCCTTCTCCCTGGAACAAATTGCGTTGGCTCAGGAACTTGGCATAAATCATAGCCGGAATGAATGACACTGGATATGCGATGAGCATTGCTGCGTCAGTGGTCGCTCCGGGCATCAGCGTAAGGAACACGGCCGAAATGCCGCTTCCGATCAGACTTCCGCCCAAAAACAGCAGGAGAAGTGCGAAAATCTGTACCGGAGACGGGACAAAGTAATTGAACCCTGAAAGCAGGTCGTAGTTCTTAGGCCTGCCCATTGTAAAGCGGTGAAGGATATACTCCCTTGTCAGCCAATTCCTTGAACTTAGCTACGACTGCAGGTCTGTCTTCCTTGTAAGTTACTCCAAACCAATGTGAAGGAGTTGAAAGTACGTCTGTGCTGGCCTCTCCTGACTTTATCATACAGTTTATTGCGAACGGAATGTAGAACTCCTTCTTGAGCTCCTGGCTGTTCTTCTCAAGGAACTCCTCGAATATCTTCTCGCTCTTCTCGAAATAGTCAGGCGTGAATCCCCACATATTCATAGAACAAAGATCGTTAGCTACGAGTTCAAGGTGATTTTCTCCTGAAACTGAATTGTCTCCATAAACTTTTCCGTCAGCTTCCTTTGCGATGTTGAGGAACTCGACGATGTTGGTGAGATGTGAATCCTTGTCGTATGAGCAGATGCCTCTGGATACGCTTCCGGACTCGGACAAAGTGTGGTCAAGTTCGAATCCGACGATGCTGAACACGCCCTTGCTGTTTTCGTGTGCTCTCAGCCAGTCGCCCAAAATGCGGAATGAGTCCTTTCCGTAGTAGTCGTCTCCGTTTATGACTGCGAAAGGTTCGTGAATGGCGTCTTTTGCCATCAGAACGGCGTGTGCTGTGCCCCAAGGTTTCTGTCTCTCAGGATTCAATGTGAATCTTGCAGGAATCTTGTTGAGCTCCTGTGTGACAAATTCGAACTTGAGCGGCTCTCCGTCAACGCATTTTACGTGGCTGTATTTTTCCTTTACGGTCTGCTCGAACTGCTCCTTGAAATATTCCCTGACGATGTAAACGACTTTGCCGAATCCGGCCTGCACTGCATCATAGATGGAATAGTCTATAATTGTCTCCCCGTTAGGGCCGAGGCCGTCCATCTGTTTTAGTCCTCCATATCTGCTGCCCATTCCGGCTGCGAGAACAAGTAATGTTGGTTTCATTTGTGTGTATTTTTGAAAAATTATTTTACAATACGTATCGCAAATTTAGTTAAATTTGCCAAGAATTGATTTTGCGTAATGGGAAAACTGCAGGATGGAATAAAGAATATAATGAACGACCCTCAAAAAGGCTTTTTGAGGTTTGCGATTTGTGCGACCGCGGTTTTTCTTGTGCTGATTTGTTTTGTCCGGGACAACAATGTGGTCCGTTGGGTCCGCGCCGGCATAGAAATCCGCCAGCAGAACCGTCAGATGGAGCGTCTTCGCAAGGAAATTTCGGATATGGACAAACAGGTGAAGATGTTGTCCACGGAGAGGGATACGCTTGAGGAGTTTTCACGCGAAACTTTCTACTTCGCCGCTCCGGGGGACGATGTGTACGTCCTTGAAAAATAAATTCCGGACAATCTGTATCGCTTGCCCTGTTTGCTTCAATCATATTTTTTTTCTAATTTTGTATGTTTTAGGTGTATTGTCTTATGTCGTTGGCATAGGACAGCAGAATAGAAAAATATAGACAAGAAATGGATAAAATTGAGGAGAATAAGAGCGGTGTCGAGCCGCAGGAGGAGGGGACAGGACTGACCGGTGTCATTGAGGAAGTCAATATTGACGAGGAAATGCGGTCTGCCTACATTGACTATTCAATGTCGGTGATTGTTTCCCGTGCGCTTCCTGACGCAAGAGACGGTTTGAAACCTGTCCAGAGGCGTGTGCTTTTCGGAATGGAGGGACTGGGACTGAATTATTCGGGCCCGACCAAGAAATCTGCCAGAATAGTCGGTGACGTGCTCGGTAAATTTCACCCGCACGGAGATTCGAGCGTATATGACGCTATGGCAAGGCTCGCACAGAACTGGAATCAGAGATATCCGCTCGTTTACGGTCAGGGTAACTTCGGTTCTATGGACGGTGACCCGGTTGCGGCGATGCGATATACCGAGGCGAAGCTGGAAAAGATTGCGGATGACGTGCTGGGAGATATGGACAGGGGAACTGTAGATTTTCAGTTGAACTTCGATGATACCATCCCGGAGCCTACAGTATTGCCGACAAAAGCTCCTCTGCTTCTTCTTAACGGTTCTTCCGGTATTGCGGTAGGTATGGCCACGAATATGGCGCCGCATAATCTGGGCGAGTGTTGTGATGCAATCTGCGCATATATAGACAATCCTGATATCGACGTTGACGGTCTGATGCACTACATCAAGGGACCTGATTTCCCGACAGGCGGTATCATTCAGGGTATCCAGGGAATCAAGGAGGCCTATGAAACCGGACGCGGAAAGGTTGTAATCCGTTCAAAGACAGAGATTGAGGTGGATGACAACGGCCGCGAGACCATTGTCGTTACTGAGATTCCGTATATGGTGAACAAAAAGGAAATGCTCGAGAAGATCGGTCAGATGGTGAACGACAAGAAGATCGACGGCATTACCTATATGAATGATGAGACTTCCCGTGAAGGCGTGCGTGTCATCTTCAAGGTTAAGCAGGGCTCCAATTCCAATGTAGTTCTGAATACCTTGTTCAAATACACACCGCTTCAGTCAAGTTTTGCGATAAACAATGTCGCTCTTGTGAACGGCAGGCCTAGGACGTTGAGTCTCAAGGAGATTATCAAGGTCTTCGTGGATTTCAGACACGAAGTCGTTATCCGCAGAACCAAGTTTGATCTTGAAAAAGCACAGAAGAGGGCGCACATTCTCGAGGGACTCATCAAGGCTATCGATGTTATCGATGAGATAATCAGGACGATACGTGCATCCAAAACTACGGACGAGGCCAAGAACGCATTGATTTCTTCATTCGGTTTCTCCGATGCCCAGGCATCTGCAATCGTGGAGATGAGGCTTCGTCAGTTGACAGGCTTGGAAATCGAGAAGTTGCAGGCAGAGTATGAAGAAATAGAAAAATTCATCAACTGGTGCAATGACGTTCTTGCCAACGAGTCTATGCAGATGGATATCATCAAGAAGGAAACTCAGGAGCTGAAGGCGAAGTTCGCGGACCCGAGAAGGTCGGAGATTGTGCCGAATGCCGACGAATTCAATCCTGAAGATTTCTATGCAGATGACGATGAGGTGATTACCATATCTCATCTCGGATATATCAAGAGGACTCCTCTTGCAGAATATAAGACCCAGAACCGCGGAGGCACTGGTATGAAAGGCAGCGCGACTAGGGATGCCGATTTCATTGAACACCTGTATGTCGCGAATATGCACAGCACTATGCTGTTCTTCACGGAGCAGGGCAAGTGCTTCTGGCTGAAGGTTTACGAGATTCCTGAAGGGTCGAGGTCGTCCAAAGGAAGAGCGATCCAGAATGTGCTCAGTATCCCGGATGACAAGATCAAGGCCATCATAAATGTTCCGACATTGTCTGACGAAGACTATGTGAACAGCCATTACATCATACTTGCGACAAAGGACGGCATCATCAAGAAAACCTCCCTCGAGGCTTATTCAAGGCCGAGGACAAAGGGTGTCAATGCCGTGAATGTCAGGGAAGGGGACGAACTTCTTGAGGCTATACTTACGGACGGCAAGTCAGAGGTTCTGATTGCAACTCGCAACGGACGTTGTGTAAGATTTGACGAGTCGGATGCAAGACCGCTCGGAAGAACAGCCACCGGTGTGAAGGGTGTAAATCTCGATGAGGACGATTATGTCATAGGAGTGGTTTGCTATGAGCCTGAGGCTGAAGATGCTTCACGTCATACGCTCCTCGTTATCGGTGAAAAGGGACTCGGCAAGCGTACCGACTTTGAGGAATACCGCAAGACAAGCCGCGGAAGCAAGGGCGTGCGCACGATGAACATTACAGACAAGACCGGTAAGTTGGTGGCTCTGAAGAATGTGACTGAAGACAATGACCTGCTGATTATTACACAGAGCGGACTGATTATCCGTATGGCTGTGGAGGATATCAAGCAGGCCGGCAGAAACACTCAGGGCGTGAAACTGATAAACATCAAGGATAACGATTCCATCGCGTCGGTTTCCGTAGTGGCGAAGAGTGAAGAAGAGGGGGAGAACACGGGTGATGCGGCTTCAGAGAACGCTGAAAACGAAGGTGCTCAGTCCGGTACGGATAATGCAGAATAGATTATAAACACATAACAACATCTAATATGAAAAAGATTCTTCTCGCATTGGCGATTCTCACCTCAGTCCAGGTGGCTAATGCACAGGTAAAATCAGCTGCGGAGGCGAAAAAGGCCGTTGAGGCTGCCGAGGCTGCCGCTAACAACGAAAAGAAGGCGATCAAGACTGCTACTTGGCTGAAACTCGGTCAGGAGTACTTGAAAGCGTATGATGCTCCTACCGGAAATATTCTCCCGGGTTCAAACAGAACTGAACTTGCACTTTTGCTCGGTTCGGAGAAACCTGTATCTTCTGAAGTTGTGGAAGTAGGTGGAGTTCAGTACACAAAGGATGTGTATGCAGACAAGAACCTTTATTTCAACCAGAACAATCAGCTTGCCATCGTAGAGGTGACAAAGCCTGTATTCGAGGATGCTCTTGAGAAAGCTACAAAGGCATACCAGAAGGCATTCGAATTGGATACCAAGGGCGCAAAAACAAAGGATGTGGCTGCTGCGTTGGACAATATCTCACAGAAATATACCAACGAGGCTTACAACAAGTACACTTTCGGAGATATCGCTGCTGCCAGCACATTGTTTGAGAAGGCCGCTGAGGTTGAGGCACTTGCTCCTCTTTCAAAAATCGATACCAGCGCCATCTACAATGCGGGTTTCACCGCTTGGTATAACAAGGACAATGCAAGGGCAAAGAAGCTCTTCGAGAAATGCTATGACCTCGGATATTATTATGAGGGAGGCGAGGTGTTCGCAAAGCTTGCTGACGTAGATACTCTCAACACCAAGAGATATCTTGAGGAAGGCTTCACCAAATTCCCTCAGAGCCAGAGCATTCTCATCGGTCTCATCAACTATTATCTGAAGAACAACGAGAATCCTGACAAACTTTTCGAACTTCTCGACAAGGCAAAGGCAAACGAGCCGGACAATGCTTCACTCTATTATGTAGAGGGTAACATCCGCGCTCAGCTCGGTCAGAAAGAGCAGGCTGTGGCAGCTTACGAGAAATGCGCTGAGATCAATCCTTCTTACGAGTATGGTTACATCGGTGAGGGCACAATGTATTACAATGATGCCATCGCTATCCAGACAAAAGCTCAGGAAGAGCTTGACGATGCCAAGTATATGGCTCTCGTGAAAGAATTCGAGACCAGCCTCAAGGCTTGTATCGCTCCGTTCGAGAAGGCATTTGAGATTACAAAGGATCCTAATGTGAAGAGCGGTGTCGCTGAATATCTTAAGAATGCGTACTACCGTTTCCGTGACGAGTCTCCAGAGTATCTCGCAGGCTACGAGAAGTATTCTCAGTTCAAGGCTCAGTAATTCAAGGACGTAGGAAATACTCTTCTACGTATCAATAGGGCCGTCGGATATTGGACGGCAGATATAAATGAGGGAATGACCGGAACAATATTTCGGGCATTCCCTTTTCTTGTTTTCGCTTCTTTTTAATAAATTTGCGGAATTGTTGTGAAGGCTTGAAGCTGTCGCTTCAACCGGTATGCCGAATCCGTCGGTGACCGTGGGGGAAACCCGGTGTGAATCCGGGACAGTTCCCGCTACTGTGAATCATTGCAGATGATGAGTCAGAATGCCTGCCTTTGCATTTAGCGTCTATTTGCCTGCGGAGGACGGGCAAAGGAGGTAGAGTGAACAAGTTATTATCGTCTTGCATATTTTCGGCAATTGCTGCAATTGCTGTCCTGTATTCGGTGTCGGCGAGTGCTGTCGTTCCGGATTCAGTGTTCTTCCATTCTCCTGATTCAACAAGATTGCTTAAAGAATCTGTCGTTACTGATATTAGACGTCAGGATAGATACATTGAGACAATTCCGTCCCAATCTCTTAAAGGACCTGAACTGGAAGCGCTTAACAGTTTTTCCGTCGCTGATGCGCTGCGCTATTTTTCCGGTGTTCAGCTCAAGGACTATGGCGGAATCGGAGGCCTTAAAACAGTGAATGTGAGGTCTATGGGAACAAATCACGTGGCTGTTTTCTATGACGGAATCCAATTGGGAAATGCGCAGAACGGACAGGTCGATTTGGGGCGGTTCTCGCTTGACGATGTCGAGGAGATTTCGCTCCATAATGGGCAGAAAAGCGACATTTTTCAGTCCGCCAAAGACTTCGGCTCATCCAGTTCAATATATATAAGGACTCGGGTTCCGAGGTTTTCAGAGGGTAAACGCTTCAACCTCAAGGCTGCTGTGAAAGGCGGCTCATTCGGACTTGTCAATCCGTCTCTAAGGTCTGAGATGAAAATTTCAGAGACTATCTCCGCTTCCATAAGCGGTGAATGGATAAGGGCCAACGGCCGTTATAAATTTCACCGTAAGGGTTATGACAGCCAGGGACGTCTCGCATACGATACAACCGCGTGGAGACATAACGGAGATGTGTCCACATTCAGGGTAGAGGGCGCTTTGCATGGTTATTCCGACAAGTCAAGCTGGAATGTGCGTGCCTATGTCTATAGGACTGCAAGGGGAATTCCTGGAGCCATTGTGAGCAATGTCTATCGGCGTGGAGAAAGGCTTAGGGATTTCAATGCGTTCGTGCAAGGCTCTGCTGTCCGCAGATGGACTCATTCATTCAGATCAATGCTGAATGCCAAGTATTCATACGATTACACTATGTATGAAAACAAGGATGACAGGCTTATTCCGGTGAAAGACCGTTATCGTCAGCACGAACTCTATCTTTCGCTTGCGAACCTGTACGAAATAACTCCTCATTGGCAGGCGTCGTTGTCCTATGATTTTCAATGGAATACGATGGACGCATATTATTATCTTCCTATACCTGGCGACGGTACGTTCCCGTATCCTACCAGATTTACCCATCTTGTTTCATTTGCAACTGCCTATGAATGGGGCAGATTCCGTATGCAGGGAAGTCTTCTCGGGACGTTTGTCAATGATAAAGTCAAGCGATTCACTGCAAGCCCTGACAAATCCGTGCTTTCTCCGGGAGCGTTCTCTTCTTTCCGTGTTTTGCGGAGTGAACAGCTTTTTTTGAGGGCGTTCTGCAAACGCAGTTTCAGGATGCCGACGTTCAATGACCTGTATTATACGGATTTCGGTAATGGCTCATTGAAGCCGGAATACACGTTCCAGACCGATTTGGGGATAAAATATGACAAGCACTTTGCCGCTGGGCATTTCTTCAGAGGAATGGAAGCATCGATAGACGGCTATTGGAACAAGGTTACGGACAAGATTATAGCCTATCCTAAGGGACAGCAGTTCAGGTGGACTATGATCAATCTCGGCAAGGTTGATATCCGAGGGTTGGACGTTGCATTCAACTGCCGTTTTGATATATGCAATGTCGAAGTTGTGCCGAGGTTGCAATATACTTATCAGCGAGCGATTGACGTGACCGACAAATCCGACTTCTACTATCGCAATCAGATTCCGTATATTCCGTGGCATAGCGGTACGGCGGTTTTGTCGGCAATGTGGAAAGGCTGGGAAGTGAATTACAGCTTCATTTATACGGGAGAACGCTATCACCAGCAGGAAAATATCCAGGCCAATTACACTGAGCCCTGGTACACGAGCGATATGTCTGTGCAGAAAAATTTCAGCATAAGGAATGTACGGTGCAGGGCGGTTGCGGAAGTCAACAATATTTTCGGGCAGGACTACGAGGTGATAAGGAATTATCCTATGCCCAAGACAAATTTCAGAATAACGTTAAGTGTTGAAATATAAATTATTACAAATCAAATTTACGATGAAAAAGAACTTTTTGATGATTGGCAGGGCCGCTGTAGTGTCGGTACTTGCATTGGCGGCTCTGGCGGGCTGTCGCAAAGATGAACCGGAGAAGGTTGTTCCTCCGTCAGATTATGAGACAATTGATGCAATCAAGGCTGACTCCAAGGCATCTCCTCGCGGAATGTATGTCCTTAACGAGGGAAATATGGGCGCAAACAAAGCTAGCATCGATTACCTTGACTATGTGAACGCCTGGTATGGCAGAAATCTCTATTCAGAGAAAAATCCTGAGATTACAGACGGTCTCGGTGACACCGGAAACGACATTCAGGTGTATAAGAACAAACTCTTCGTTGTAGTGAACGGATCCCATAAGGTGGAGATTCTGGATGCTTCTTCACTTGTGAGAATTGCCAAGGTGGACGTGCCTAACTGCCGTTTCATACGCTTTGACGGTGACTATGCCTATGTTACGTCATACGTTGCAAAAGATGTTGCAGCAGTTGCCGACCAGTTGGGCGCATTATACAAGATCAACCTGAAATCTTACACTGTCGATGCTACTGTCACGGTGGGCTATCAGCCTGAGCAGTTCGTCATTGCTGACGGCAAGGCATACGTGGCAAATTCCGGCGGATACCACTCAGGATATGATTCTACTGTTTCAGTTGTGGATCTAGCGTCAATGAAGGTGGATTATACAATTGACGTGGCTGTCAATCTCAGCAAAATGGAAATGGATAATGACGGGAATATCTGGGTGTCTTCCAACGGCAATTATTTTGATGTAGCGTCTGACCTCTATGAACTTGTGAAGAAGAACGGCAAGTACGAGGTCGCTAAAAATGTCGGCTGTGCAGTGTCTGCAATGGCTCTGTACGAGGATAAACTCTACACTTACAGCTCAACATTCAGCTATGAAACCTACACCTCGACATATTCCTACAATGTAATCGATGTCAAGACCGGAAAATATACGAACAACCTCATCACAGACGGCACTGAAAGCTCCATCACTGCACCGTACTGCATTGCTGTAAATCCTAAGTCCGGAGACATATTCATTACAGATGCCAAGAACTACACTTCAAGCGGCGAACTTCACTGCTACTCCAATGACGGTAAGCACAAATGGAGCGTCCGCACCGGAGATATTCCGGGACACATTGCGTTCGTGAAGTAATTTAGCAATCGGATTCCGAATCGAAAGCCTTTACGATTTTTGATACGAGAGGGTGTCGCACAATATCTTCGTTCGAGAAGAAAATGGTGCCGACGCCCTTGATTTCTTTAAGCAGGGCTATGCCTTTAAGCAGTCCTGAGTCTTCCTTACGCGGCAAATCCACCTGGCTGGCATCCCCTGTGACAATGAATTTGGCATCGGGTCCCATTCGGGTCAGGAACATTTTCAGCTGTCCGAGATTGGTGTTCTGCGCCTCGTCAAGGATTACGCAGGCACGGTCAAGTGTTCTTCCTCGCATATATGCCAGCGGAGCAATCTGAATAGTGCCCTCATTTATGAATTCCTGAAGCTTTCTGCCCGGAATCATATCTCCGAGAGCATCGTAAAGCGGCTGAAGATACGGGTCCAGCTTGTCTTTCAGGTCGCCCGGCAGAAATCCCAGTCTCTCTCCGGCTTCCACGGCCGGTCTCGTGAGGATGATTCTCTTGATTTCCCTGTTTTTCAATGCCCTGACAGCCAATGCTATGGCTATATATGTCTTTCCTGTTCCGGCAGGTCCGACCGCAAATGTCAGGTCGTTGGAGAAGTATGACTTTACCATTTCCTGCTGTGTCCTGTTCCTTGCTCGTATAGGTTTTCCGTCAGTACCGTGCACAATCACTGCGTCCCCGTTGAGGACGAAACTGTCAGGAGATGTCTCTCCGTCGAAAATGTCCTCTACATCGAATTTGGTGAGATTCATCTTGTGCCTGCGCCTTTCGATGAGCTCGTCAAGTTTTGTGCAGAATTCTTCTATCTGGTTCTCGTGTCCGTCCAGTTTTATCTGGTTGCCGCGGGCTACCACTTTAAGCCCGGGAAAGTATGAGCAGAATTCTTCGAGAATCTTGTTTCCGGCCCCGTATATCTCGATGGGGTCAATCGCTTCCAATGTTATTGTCTTGTTCATTTTCTTTGTTGGTTTGACATCATTCCGTGCCGTGCGTTACAAGACGCCGTCGTCCACTCCTGTGGCCGATTTTACGCGTCTGTAGGATGTCATCATTTTATCATAGTCGGATGGACTTTTCCAAAGCATCCTCTTTCCCATATATTCAGCCACAGGTATAGTGGCGTAATTGTCTCTGAATCTGTCCGGCAATGAGCACCACAGGTAGGTCACGCACGGCTTGAGCATTGACTTCTGCCCGTTGGAATCCCTTGCGAACGAGAGTGTTACGGCGAGTTCTATCTGGGTGTTTGCAGCGCTCATATTGGATACAGCATTGCCGACGGAATAGAATACAGGGACTCCGTCGATGGTGCACGAGTCCTGAACTACGTGCGGATGGGCTCCTATCACTGCATCCACTCCATTTTTGACAAGCCATTTTGCAATGGCTTCCTGACGTGGAGAATGCTTCAGACTGTATTCTGTTCCCCAATGCGGCAGGGCGATGATGAAATCCGGCTTCACTTCTTTTGCTCTGAGAAGTGCGGAAGCGATGTCGGTGGTATCCATCCTGTTGACTTTGGGCCAAGAGGAACGGCTGCCTGCATTTGTACCGTAGGTGAAATTAAGCAGTGCGATGCGCGTACCTCTGATATTGACTGTCAGGGGATAACGTGATTTGTTGTCCAGACTGTCAGCACTGATTCCGGTAAATTTTATCCTGCCGTCATTTTCCATCTCTCTGTAAGTCTTCAAGGTGCGTGCGATTCCGTCATCTCCCTTGTCGAGAATATGGTTGTTTGCCGCGAGAAATATGCTTATGCCAGAGTTGCTTGCGTATTCTGCGTACTTGTCTGGAGCGGAAAATGCTGGATAACCGGTGTGGGGCTCGCCTGCAAGCGGGAATTCCATATTCGCAATGCTCACATCCGCGCGTTTCAGCATAGGGCTGATGTGTTCCAGGAAAGGGCCGTAATCATAATTCATCTGCCTTGAGTGGAGCATCACGTCGCCGATTATGAGCATTGTGGCCGTGTCCGGAGGACCATAGAGGGGGAGTGCCGGGGCTATGGTTTCTTTTGCCGCGTGCCGGAAATCAGGGCCTTTCATTGGCCACGTTGTCGCCGCGATTAGAAATCCTGTAAATGCAAATGTCAATATCCCCTTCAATGGTGTGCTTTTTGTTTTTTAACGCTTACAAAAATAATTATATTTGTTAAATTTGTGACAATTTAGATACTTGCGGAAGTTGATTTTAGACGCTTTTTGCCGATGAGACGGTTCTTGCTGTTGCCAGTTATTTTGTCTGCGGTCCTTTTTACGGGCTGCGACGCTTTCCGTAGGCTGGCGGGAAGGCCTGTTTCATCCGAAATCGAGGCACGCAGGGCAGAGATTGTTGCCATTCAGCAGGCGGCACATCAGGCACGGCTTGATTCTCTAAAAAGAGTCGAGAAGCAGGTGGCTGATTCTCTGGCAGTTCTGGATTCGTTGAAAACATTGAAAATCACTCTGAGCCGTCCGACGATAAACGGTGGCCTGGACACAGATATGCTGGAGCATAGATATTATGTGGTTGTAGGCTCGTTTATGGACAAGGGGAATGCGGCATATCTTGCAAAAAAAGTTGAAAATCACGGTTATACAGCGACGCTGATAAATTTCAGAAATGGCTATACTGCTGTAGGTATATGTCCGGCGGACAATATCGTGGAGGCTTTCGACAGCTTGAAGAAAGTGAAAGAAGAGCCGTTCAGCCCCAAAGATGAGTGGATTCTGTCAAAATAGCCGAATATGAAGATAAAGGTGTTTTTTTGCGCTCTGGCGATGTTTTTCTTTGGCTTGAATGTCAGCGCGCAGTATTTGGGCGGTTATTCCGATCTTAATGACAGTGACGTCACTAAATCCTTGAAATCCCACATTACTTATCTCGCTTCTGATGCATTTGAGGGTAGAAAAGCGGGCTCGGATGGCGAGTTGTCTGCTGCTGAGTATGTGCGTGATATGTTCCGTGAATATGGAGTGGATGTTCTTAGCGGAGATAAAGGCGATTTGTTCGGGATAGCGCAGCCGTCAGGAGATACTCTGACTTCCCGCAATGTGGTCGGCTTCGTACAGGGATATGACCGCACAAAATATGACAGGTACATAGTTATAGGCGCCAGGCTCGATAATCTGGGCACAAACATCGTGGATGTTGACGGAATACGTGAACGTCAGGTCTATAGCGGGGCCAACGGCAATGCTTCAGGGCTAGCGATGCTGATGGAACTTGCCAGAATGGTGAGTACCAATTCCATACTCTTCCGGAGATCTGTCATTTTCATCGCTTTCGGCTCTTCGCTCCAGTCAAATGCAGGTGCGTGGTATTTCCTTAACCGCTCTTTTTCCGATGCGGGACATATTGACGCTATGATAGACCTGGATATGCTCGGTACTGGCAGCGGCGGATTTTATGCTTATACGTCTTCCAATGATGATATGAATGACGTTCTCCGTCAGGTCTCGGAGGAGTTGCAGCCGGTGCTTCCTAAATTGACGTCAGAGGAGCCTTATCCGTCTGACAATAGGGCATTTTATTCAAAGGAAATTCCTTCGGTGATGTTTACCACCGGGCGTTATCCGGAATACGATACGGTCAAGGATACTCCTGAAATCATTGAATATGAACCGATGGAGCGTGAATTGGAATATATATATAATTTCACGAGATATATCTCCAACGTGGAGAATCCTCCGCAGTTCCGCAATGATGTTACCTTGCCGAAGAGTGATGACAAAATCTACAATGCGGAAGATTGCGACAAGCGGCCTCAGTTTATGGGAAGTTCGGATCCGACAGCTTTCCTCGTAAAGTGGGTATATCAATATCTCAAATATCCTAGACAGGCTGTTGAGAATGGTATACAGGGGCGCGTGATAGTTTCGTTTACGGTGGGTAAGGATGGCTCTGTATCCGATGTGGAGGTTGTCAGAAGTGCTGATCAGCTGTTGGATGACGAGGCGGTCAAGGTGGTGAAGGCTTCGCCGAAATGGAAGCCGGCTCAGGTTAAAGGCGTTAAGGTGGCGTCAAGACAGACTGTTGCGGTGGATTTCAGATTGGCGAAAAAAGGAAAATTCGGTATTAAGAAATAATCGGTGTTAAGAAACAATAAGAAATGGATTACGATTTCAGAAGAATTGAGCAGAAGTGGCAGGCCAAATGGGCTGCGGAGAAGACATTCCATACGGTAGAGGATCCTTCCAAACCGAAATATTACGTGTTGGATATGTTTCCGTATCCGTCAGGTGCGGGACTTCACGTGGGGCATCCACTAGGATATATTGCAAGTGACATTTATGCAAGATACAAGAGACTGAAGGGATTTAATGTGCTTCATCCGATGGGGTACGACGCATTCGGACTTCCGGCTGAGCAATATGCCATACAGACCGGACAACATCCTGAGGTGACTACTGAAAAGAACATCGCGAGGTATCGTGAGCAGCTTGACCGTATCGGATTCTCCTACGATTGGGACCGTGAGGTGCGTACCAGCGATCCTGAATTCTATAAATGGACACAGTGGGCGTTCATCAAGATGTTCAAGAGCTATTACAATACGCAGCTCGACAAAGCACGTCCGATTACTGAACTTGAAGCCGCATTTGAGGAATCCGGCACAAGAGACATTCACGCAGCGTGCACAGAGGAGTTGCATTTTACAGCCGGCGAGTGGAAGTCGTGGGACGCAAAGAAAAAGTCTGATGTACTGATGAACTATCGAATTGCATATCAGGGAGAAACGGCAGTGAACTGGTGTGCCGGACTCGGAACCGTACTTGCGAATGACGAAGTGAAAGAGGGGCTCTCGATAAGAGGCGGATTCCCTGTCGAGCAGAAGAAGATGAAGCAGTGGCAGCTGAGAGTCTCGGCATACGCAGGTAGGCTTCTTGACGGGCTTGAGAAAGTGGACTGGTCCGACTCGCTGAAAGAGATGCAGAGGAACTGGATTGGCCGTTCTTTCGGTACAGAGGTGGTTTTCAAGACTTTCAACGGAACTAAACGCAAGGATGTGACGATTTTCACTACCCGTGTGGATACGATTTTCGGAGTTACGTTTATGGTACTTGCACCGGAGAGCGATCTTGTTCCGGAGCTGGTTACAGCAGAGCAGAAAGCTGAAGTGGATGAATATCTCGCTTATGTGAAGAAAAAGACTGAACGTGAGCGCATTTCCGAGACAAGGACTGTCACGGGAGTATTCTCAGGCTCTTATGCCGAAAATCCGCTGACAGGCAAAAAAGTACCGGTATGGATTTCAGAATATGTGCTTGCGGGATATGGTACCGGTGCAATTATGGCAGTGCCAGCGCACGACAGCCGCGATTATGCTTTTGCAAAGAAATTCGACCTTCCGATAATTCCAATCATTGAAGGCTGTGACGTTAGCGAACACAGTTTCGATGCCAAGGAGGGAAAAATGTGCAATTCCGGTTTCCTTGACGGAATGGATGTCAAGGAGGCTATTCCTGCCGCAATGGATTATGTGGAAGAGCACGGTATAGGACACAGAAAAGTCAATTACAGACTGCGTGATGCCATATTCTCACGCCAGCGTTACTGGGGCGAACCTTTCCCGATTTACTACAAAGACGGTATCGCGACACCGCTTCCTTATGACAAGCTTCCTTTGAGATTGCCTGAAATTGACCAGTTCAAGCCTACTGAAAACGGGGAGCCTCCTCTCGCAAGGGCAAAGAACTGGACTTACAAGGGCTGTCCATTGGAGACAAGCACAATGCCTGGATTCGCAGGATCGAGCGCATATTATCTAAGATATATGGATCCTAAGAACACTGAGGATCTCGTGAGCAGCGAAGCGGACAAATATTGGAGGGCGGTTGATCTCTACATAGGCGGTACAGAGCACGCTACAGGCCATCTCATCTATTCGCGTTTCTGGGACAAGTTCCTCTATGATATGGGCTATGTCTGCGAAGATGAGCCGTTCTGCAAGCTTGTGAACCAGGGTATGATTCAGGGACGGTCCAATTTCGTCTATCGAATTGTAGGAACCAACAAGTTCGTGTCAGCCGGTCTCAAAGACCAGTATGAAACGACTGAGATTCACGTGGATATAAACATTGTCAGAAATGACAGGCTTGATCTTGAGGCGTTCAGAAAATGGAGACCTGAGTTTGCTGATGCGGAGTTTATCCTTGAAAACGGGGAATATGTGTGCGGATGGGCCGTGGAGAAGATGAGCAAGTCAATGTACAATGTGGTGAATCCGGATGATATATGCAATTCGTATGGCGCTGATACTCTTAGGCTTTACGAAATGTTCCTCGGTCCTATCGAGCAGTCCAAGCCTTGGGATACGAAGGGAATCGACGGTGTGAACCGATTCCTTAAGAAGTTTTGGAAATTGTATTGCGGTGCGGACGGTTTAATTGTAAATGACGGGAAAGCCGATGCTGACGAACTCAAGATTCTGCACAAACTTATAGGTAAGGTACAGTCTGATATTGAGACATTCTCTTACAATACCTGCATAAGCGCGTTTATGATTGCAGTCAATGATCTGACCGACAAGAAATGCTCCAAGAGAGAGATACTTGAACCACTTGCGGTTCTGCTTTCACCGTTTGCCCCTCACATTTGTGAAGAGCTGTGGGAAAGTCTGGGTCATTCAGAGAGCATCAGCAAGGCGTCATTCCCGGAATATCATCCGGAATATACGGTGGAGAATACGTGTACTTACGCAGTGTCTTTCAATGGAAAGACCAGATTTACCGTTGAACTTCCGAAGTCAATGGACAAGGAGGAGGTAGAGGCTGAGGTGAAGAAGAATCCGTCCACAGACAAGTATCTTGCCGGGAAGTCCATTGTCAAGGTCATTGTGGTGCCGGGAAAAATTGTCAATATCGTAGTCAAGTAGAGAAATGATAACTAAAAAGAAAATCCTTTCCGTAATTTGGGATTATCTGGTGCTGACGTTGGGAACGGCGATGTACTGTATCGCCTGGGATACGTTTCTGATACCTAACGGAATAGCTGCAGGAGGACTTACCGGTGCCTGTACTGTGATTCAGTTTGCGACCAACGGATTCATACCGATGGCGTATCCTTATTTTGTACTCAATGTGACACTGCTTATCGTGGGCGTCATTGTGCTTGGAAACGCATTCGGTGTAAAGACTGTGTATGCGGTGCTGTTGTCGTCATTTCTTTTCAAGATATTTCCGGACTACGATTGGCTTCAGGCGACTTCCGGGCATTTCTTCTTTATCGACAATAAGGCGTTGCTCCCATTGGTGGGAGGCCTTCTGGAGGCCGTAGGTGTCGGTCTTATATTCAAGCATGGCGGAAGTACAGGTGGAACTGACATTCTGGCTCTTGTTTTGAACAAGTTCTGGCCTATCTCTCCGGGCAAGGTCTATCTGTATTCGGATATGTTCATCATCGCTTCTGTGCTCCTGATACCTGGCAAGACATTCGAGGATATGATTTACGGATATATCGCTATGGTGACATTCTCGTTTATGCTTGATTTTGTGCTGCTTGGAAGCAAGTCCAGTGTGCAGGTGATGGTATTTACCAAGAAGTCGGAAGAGATGGCGGACTATATGATGAACGAGTTGAACAGGGGAGTAACCGCTCTCAAAGCGGTAGGATGGTACACGAAAAAGGAGAATAATGTGCTCCTGATTGTTGCCAGAAGATCCCAGATGCCGGAATTGTCGAAGGCAATCAAGTCAATCGACGACAAGGCTTTTGTGAGCGTCTCTCCGGCAAGCAGCGTTTACGGTGAAGGCTTCGATGAGATCAAGACAGGTTTGTCGAAAAAGAAGAAAGACAAAGTAGCAGATAACGCGTAATGCTGAACAACAAATCTATATGGGTACTCTTGAAAGAGTACTGCATTCTGACTGTAGGAATATTGCTTTATGTCCTCGGCTGGGTTATATTCCTTACTCCTAATAACCTTATCGGCAATGGCGTGACAGGTATCAGCTCCATTATCCAGTATGCCGTCGGCATCAAGATGGGTTATACCTATTTTGTCATCAATGCTATTCTGCTCCTTACCGCATTCATAGTCCTCGGGACCAATATGGGGGCAAAGACCATATATGCCATTGTGCTGGCCTCGATAGGATTGAATGTGTTTCAGGGGCTTATTCCGCCGTCTATAATCGATACGCTTGCCATTCAGAACGGCAAACTGATGTCCACGATAATGGGCGGAATTATGATAGGCCTTGGCATCGGTATGTCTATTTCCCAGGGCGGAAGTACCGGCGGAACTGATATTATTGCATTGATAGTAAGCAAGTACCGCAACATTTCTCCCGGCAGAATGATTCTGGCTATGGATGTGGTCATCATTATGTCGTCGCTTGCCGTTCCTTCGTACACTGCCTCGGGATCGCTTGTGCCGTTTGCTGAAAAGATAACCACAGTCGTCTATGGTCTGATTGTAGTAACTATCAACGGATATGTGATTGACCTTTATCTTGCGGGGTCGAAGCAGTCTGTGCAGTTCCTGATAATGTCCAAGGAATATGAGAAAATCGCGGCTGCAATAGTAAGTTATATCCACAGGGGAGTGACTGTCGTGCCCGCGGTCGGCTGGTACACAAAGGAGCAGAGCCATATGCTCATAGTGATTACCAGAAAGACTGACCTTAATTTCCTGCTTAAGCTCGTGAAGGCTATCGACAAGGAGGCCTTTCTTTCAGTTTCTTCTGTCACAGGTGTTTACGGCAAAGGTTTCGATACTATCAAGAGCGGACCGGCCAAGCCTATGGGTGGTAATAACTCTTGATTGTTTACGATTCTTAAATTTAAGAATTGTAAAAATTTCAGTTGAACTGCTTCTGAAGCCTTTCAGGAGCGGTTTTTTTATATACTTTTGTAGCCGCAACCCAAAACTTGATAACACCTGATATCAACTAATAATGATCAAAAATCTTAATCCCTATTCGAGAAAATCGATAAGAATTCTTTCAGCAGTCCACCTGTTTCTGGTATCTCTCATCTGTCTTGTGGCAGAACCGGATTTGTTCGCGGTAATGACGTCGTGCGGCGCCGGAATCTCCATATCTATGGTGCTAATGATTCCTGATACTTACAAGGATTGGAAGATGTCCGGGCGTATTGCCTGGACGACTTTTCTTCTGTCCGTGTGCAGTGCACTGGCGTTGTCTCTGCTCGGGCGGCTGACGCTTGTGGTTTTCATATTTCCGTTCCTTTCAATTGTACCCATTGCGGTGTGTCTGACAGCCAGGTCTTTCCGGATGATGAAGGATATATGCTATCTGTCTGCAAAAGTGTCAGGTTGGGAGATGTTGCTGTGCGTTATGAAAAGCTGCTTTATGCTGTTCTATGTGATTGTGCTTCTTCTGGTGGCTTTTTATGCCGTGGTGTTCAGAAACCGTATCGGCTGGTTTTCAGTGGTGCCAATGGCGGTGTCGTGGACATTGTTCGCAGTCGTATATGTAAGATGTATTACTGCGGGGCCGATAATATCATTCTCTTCGTCAGGTATTCCAGTAGGGGAGAAGGATATAGAATCATGTGCGTATCTTCCGGAATCTTCCCGAAACAACTACAGGCAGATGTATGACAAGATATGCCGAGTGGTCGAGGACTCGAAGGTGTATCTTGATCCGTCATATTCAATGTCAGACCTTGTGTCTGAGGTGGCGTCCAACAAGTCTTATGTCTCAAGGCTTGTCAATGTGTGTACGGGATTGAACTTCAATCAGTTCATAAACCGCTATCGGGTCAATTACGCGCGCGAGCAATTTATGCGGAATCCCGAGTTGAAAGTCAAGGACCTGGCTATGATGTCAGGTTTCCGTTCTGAAGTGACATTCATAATGGCGTTCAAACTCTTCTACACTGACACGCCTGGGCTGTGGTGCAAGGATGTGCGGGACAAGATTATCGCATCGAGATCCCTTTCCAGTCAGGCGGTACAGGTGCAGTGACATCCACATCTATCTTGCTGACCGGATGAACGAAACGGATGTTTCTAGCCATCAAAGATATGCCTCCATCGTTGTTGGAGCGTGGTGCACCATATTTGAGGTCGCCCTTTATGCAGCATCCTATGCCTGAAAGCTGGCATCGTATCTGGTGGTGTCTTCCGGTGAAGAGCTGGACCTCCAGCAGAAAATATCTGTCAGTGCATTCGATAAGTTTGTAGTGAAGCTTGGCTAATTTGGCTTCCTTGTCCTTTCCCGGAGCTTTGCAGATGAATGACTTGTTCATCTTTTCGTTTCTTGTCAGCCAATTTTCGATTGTGGCTTCTTCCGGATCCGGCCGGCTGCACACGAGAGCCCAGTAGGTCTTGTGGACTTCGCCGTCCCGGAACATCGCGTTCATCCGCTCAAGAGCCTTGGAAGTCTTTGCAAGTACTGTGATTCCCGATACTGGACGGTCGAGTCGGTGCGGTATGCCTAAAAACACCTGCCCGGGCTTGGAGTCGCGCATTGCTATGAATGCCTTGTATTTTTCGCCAAGCGGTTCGTCCCCTGTCTTGTCTCCCTGCACGATTTCGCCAACTCTCTTGTTTACGATGAGCAGGTGGTTGTCTTCATAAAGAATCCTGGACTCCAGGTCCTTGTATTCGTCTTCGGGAAGTTGTCTGTAGTACATCTTGTATATGATTCCGTTGTGTATCGCTGTCAGCATTGACCGTTGTTCTGGTGTATGACTCCGCTTTGGTGCGGGCATTCTGCAGCGGTGACAAAGATAGGTATTTTATGACAATTTGGCAGAAAAATAGCGAACTCCATTCATTGGCACGGCATTGGATAATCGGTAAGTCGCTGTCGGGTTAAACGCAGACAGCCGGATGTCGGCGGGTGCCGCAACCGTAGAATTGAATAAAAATAGGAGATAAATATTATGGGAAAAATCATTGGAATAGACTTGGGTACAACCAACAGCTGTGTAGCTGTGATGGAAGGTAATCAGCCTACAGTCATAATCAACAACGAAGGTCAGAGAACCACACCGTCAGTCGTTGCATTTACGGACGGCGGCGAGAGAAAGGTCGGCAGCCCTGCAAAACGTCAGGCTATCACCAATCCGAAGAATACAGTGTTCTCTATCAAGAGATTTATGGGTGAGACATACGATCAGGTAACTAAAGAGATTGAGAGAGTGCCTTATTCAGTTGTAAGAGGTGAGAACAATACTCCGAGAGTTGACATCGAAGGACGTCAGTATTCACCGCAGGAAATTTCAGCGATGATTCTTCAGAAGATGAAGAAAACGGCTGAGGATTATCTGAGACAGCCTGTAACAGAGGCAGTCATCACGGTTCCTGCATATTTCTCTGACTCTCAGCGTCAGGCAACAAAAGAGGCCGGCAAAATCGCAGGTCTTGATGTGAAGAGAATCATCAATGAGCCTACTGCAGCTGCGCTTGCATACGGTCTTGACAAGAAGAATAAGAATATGAAAGTCGCAGTGTTCGACCTTGGTGGCGGTACATTCGATATTTCTATAATGGAGCTTGGTGACGGCGTGTTCGAGGTTAAGTCAACTAACGGTGATACACACCTCGGTGGAGACGACTTCGATCAGAAAGTCATTGACTGGCTTGCTCAGGAATTTGCTGCGGAGAATGGCGGTGCCGATCTGAAAAAGGATCCTATGGCTCTCCAAAGACTTAAAGATGCTGCGGAGAAAGCAAAAATCGAGCTTTCAAACCAGACTTCTACGGAGATAAACCTGCCATACATTATGCCTGTTGACGGCGTTCCTAAACACTTGGTCAAGACTTTGACAAGGGCTAAATTCGAGCAGCTTTGCGATGACCTTATCCAGAGAACTGTCGTTCCTTGCCGCAAGGCGCTGGAGGATGCTCATCTGAGTGCTTCTCAGATTGATGAGGTCCTGCTTGTGGGTGGTTCAAGCCGTATTCCTAAGGTGCAGGAAGTTGTCAAGGAGTTCTTCGGAAAAGAGCCTAACAAGAGTGTGAACCCGGATGAGGTTGTGGCTATCGGTGCTGCCATTCAGGGCGGTGTTCTCGCAGGCGATGTGAAAGACGTGCTCCTTTTGGATGTCACTCCGCTTTCACTCGGTATCGAGACTCTCGGCGGCGTTATGACGAAGTTGATTGCTTCAAATACGACTATACCTACACGCAAGTCTGAAGTGTTCTCTACGGCAGTGGATAATCAGCCTTCAGTTGAGATTAAGGTTCTTCAGGGCGAGCGTCCTATGGCTAAGGACAACAAGCAGATCGGTGTGTTCCATCTTGACGGAATCGCTCCAGCACCGAGAGGAATCCCTCAGATTGAGGTTACATTCGATATCGATGCAAACGGTATTTTGAACGTGTCCGCAAAGGATAAAGCTACCGGCAAGGAACAGAATATACGTATTGAGGCTTCTTCCGGATTGAGCGAGGACGAAATCCAGAGAATGCGTGACGAGGCAAAGGCAAACGAGGCTGCAGACAAGGCAGAGAAGGAAAGAGTTGACAAGATCAACGGTGCCGATGCACTTTGCTTCCAGTCCGAGAAGAATCTCAAGGACTATGGCGACAAGATTCCTGCAGACAAGAGAGATGCCATCAATTCAGCTCTCACAAGCTTGAAGGAGGCTGTCAAGACTCAGAATATCGCTGATATCGAGACATATACAAAGTCTCTTGAGGAAGCTTGGCATGCTGCTTCTGAAAGTATGAATGCCGGTGCTCAGGGCGGAGCGCAAGGCCCTCAGGGGCCGCAGCCAGGTCCTCAGCAGGGTCCTGACAATCAGCCGGACGAGCAGTAATCGGAAATAAATGATAAAGCGAGGGAGGGTAAAAAGTTATACCGACTTTTTACCCTCCCTTTTTGTCTCTCAGCAGACTGTAGTCAGAAACGTCTATTTTGTATTGACTATAACTTTGTTACCCAGTAGAGTAAATGACAGATCCGATATAAGCTGCATCTCGTTGAGAAGTTCCGGTAGAGGCATCTCTTTGGTCTTGAGAGAGAAACGGCTTGAATATGCGTCAGGATTCTGAACTTCGAATGAAACATTGTACCAGCGTGACAGAATCTCTGTTACCTCTTTAAGCGGAGTGTCGCGGAACATTATGATGTTGTCCTTCCATAGACTGTTTCTGTCTGCTACCTCTTCTGTGGTAATGCTGACTCTGCCGTCCTCTTTATTGTAAACCAATTTTTCTGAAGGCTGTAATCTGAATGTTTCCTTTCCGCTCCAGAATTCTACTTTGCCATTGACAAGCACGACATTGATTGTAGGTTCATTCTTGTAAGAGCGCACATCCAGCGAAGTGCCGGTCACTTTCACGCTTGCGACATTGTCCGTTTTAATCACGAATGGCCTTCTTGAGTTTGGCTTGACTTCGAAGTAAGCCTCTCCTTCAAGTTTTACACGCCGTTCGGAAAGAGCGAAATGCTGTGGGTAACTGATTGTTGAGCCGGCATTGAGATATACAACCGTACCGTCTTGGAACACAACTTGTTTGCGTTCGCCATAGCTTGCGTGAACTTCCACGGTCTCGGCCTTTGCGAACAGGTTTCCTCCGACTCTGCCGCTAAGATTCAGCCACATTGCTGCCACAAGTGCACACGGAGAATAATGTGATAGGTAAGGTGTTCACTCCTAAGTATGTGCTTTTGTCCCATATACTTGAACTGTCCCATACTGACCCGGATTCGTCGAGATGGACTCTAAAACAAGGTCTTACAAGGGCATCTCTTCTGGACTGCGCCAACACTTATATGCCGTTCTGGGGAGAAAAACTTACTTGGAAAGAAGGAACCTTGAAGTAGAATTAGACCTCAGCCTGTTACAACAGGTTGTATGCAAAAAAGAGGCTGACAGTTGAAAGACTGCCAGCCTCTTTTATATAGGATTTAGTATCAGTTACTTGCTCTGTGCGATTGCTGCCTGTGCCGCTGCGAGACGTGCGATAGGCACGCGGAACGGTGAGCAGGAAACGTAGTCGATGCCGATCTTGTTGAAGAACTTGATTGAATCAGGATCTCCACCGTGCTCTCCGCAGACACCGCATTTGAGTTCCGGTCTCTTGGAACGTCCGGTCTGGATACCGTATTCCACAAGCTTGCCGACACCCTTGGTGTCAATGGTCTTGAACGGATCTGCGTCCAGAATCTTGTTTCCAAGATATTCACCCATAAATGTTCCTACGTCGTCACGAGAGAAACCGAATGTCATCTGGGTTAGGTCGTTGGTTCCGAACGAGAAGAACTCTGCAGTACGTGCCATTCTGTCACCGGTCAGGGCTGCACGAGGGATCTCGATCATAGTACCGAACTGGTAAACGATGGTAAGGCTGTATTTGCCCTCGACTTCTGCTTTAACTCTGTCGCATATAGCCTTCTGGAAGCTAAGCTCGCGGGCTGAAATTGTCACAGGAATCATAATTTCAGGCATCGGATGCAGGCCTTCTCTCTGGAGCTCTGCGGTTGCCGTGAAGATTGCTCTGTACTCGACTTCAGCGATGAGTGGGAATGAAACGTGCAGACGGACTCCTCTGTGACCCATCATAGGGTTAACCTCGTGAAGTGATTCACCGCGCTTCTCGATTTCCTCGACTGTGACTCCGAGCTCTTTTGCAAGCTCTGCTTTCTTCTCTTCTGTATGAGGAACGAACTCGTGGAGAGGCGGGTCAAGAAGTCTGAATACGACAGGCTTTCCGTCCATAATCTTCAGAGTGCTCTTTACAGATGCCTTGATGAAAGGCTCAAGCTCGTTGAGTGCTGATTTTCTCTCCTCGTTAGTGTCGCAGAGAATCATCTTGCGGAGTTTTGCGAGAGGTGTCTCTGAATTCTTTCCGTAGAACATGTGCTCAAGACGGAACAGACCGATGCCTTCAGCGCCGAATGAAAGCGCCTTTGCTGCATCCTCAGGCGTGTCTGCATTGGTGCGGATGCCGAGTTTGCGGAACTTGTCGGCCAATGACATGAATTTGACGAAGAGCGGATTCTCGGAAGCGTCCATAGTGTCAATCTTGGCATTGTAGACAAGACCCTTTGAACCGTTGAGGCTGAACCAGTCGCCTTCCTTGAAGGTCTTGTCGTGTCCTGCGAATGTTACTGTCTTGGCCTCAAGATTTATCTTCATTGCATCGCAACCTACGATACAGCATTTTCCCCAACCGCGGGCTACGAGTGCTGCGTGGGAAGTCATACCTCCTCTGACGGTAAGAATACCGGCAGCTGCTCTCATACCTTCGATGTCTTCAGGAGAAGTTTCCTCGCGGACGAGAATGACTTTCTTGCCCTCTGATGCTGCATTGACAGCATCTTCCGGTGTGAATACGAGTGTTCCTACGGCTCCGCCCGGAGATGCAGGAAGACCCTGGGCCATCACTTCTGCCTTCTTCTCGGAAGCAGGGTCGAGGATTGGGTGGAGAATCTCGTCGAGCTGTGCAGGGGAAACGCGCATTACTGCGGTCTTCTCGTCAATCATACCCTCTTCGAGCATATCGATTGCCATTTGAAGTGCGGCGAGACCTGTTCTCTTGCCGATACGGCACTGGAGCATCCAAAGATGACCTTCCTGAATGGTGAACTCGATGTCCTGCATATCATGGAAATGGTCCTCAAGTCTCTTTCTGATCTCATCCAATTCCTTGTAAACCTCAGGCATAGCCTTCTCGAGAGATTCGAGGTCCTTGTTCTTGTCTGTCTTGGTGGCCTCGTTGAGCGGATTAGGAGTGCGGATACCGGCTACGACATCCTCGCCCTGGGCGTTGATAAGCCATTCTCCGTAGAACTTGTTGTCTCCGTTGGCAGGGTTACGGGAGAATGCGACACCTGTAGCTGATGTATTGCCCATATTTCCGAAGACCATTGACTGTACGTTTACAGCCGTGCCCCAGTCATCAGGAATTTTCTCAATCTTTCTGTATGTGATAGCGCGCTTTCCGTTCCAAGACTTGAATACGCCTCCGATTGAGCCCCAAAGCTGATCCTTTGCGGTGTCAGGGAAATCTACTCCGAGAACTTCCTTTACTTTTGCCTTGAACTTGTCGCAAAGGTCCTTCAATTCGTCAGCTGTGATTTCAGTGTCGGATTTGTAGCCTTTTGCGTCCTTCAATTCGGACATCATTCTGTCAAGCTGCTGGCGTATTCCTTTACCGTCCTCAGGCTCAATGCCTTCAGCCTTCTCCATAACTACGTCGGAGTACATCATAATGAGACGGCGGTATGCGTCATAAACGAAGCGGGGATTGCCTGTCTTCTTGATCATTCCAGGAAGTGTAGCTGAGCAAAGTCCGATGTTGAGGATTGTGTCCATCATACCAGGCATAGAACTTCTTGCACCTGAACGGCAACTTACGAGAAGCGGATCGTTCGGATCACCGAATTTCTTGCCCATCAGCTTTTCAGTGGCAGCAAGTGCCTCTGCAACTTCCTTCTTCAATGCTTCAGGATAACCTCCGCCAAGCGCATAATATTCAGCGCAGCATTCTGTCGTGATTGTGAAACCTGCCGGAACCGGCATTCCGAGAAGACTCATTTCTGCAAGGTTGGCTCCCTTTCCTCCAAGGAGTTCCCGCATATTGCCGTTTCCTTCAGCTGTCTTGCCTCCGAAACGGTAAACCCTTTTCTTGTTTTCTAGCATAATCTGTATTTGTTTTCTGTTTTTTTCTTCAAGAGACAGGTCGCAAATTTAATCATTTTAGTAAGGATTAAAAATACTCTGACTACTTTTCGTGCGCTTTATGATATAATTCCATAGAATTGATGATGTTCTGCCAGATGCTGTAAAGACCGCCGGCGACGGAAGTTACAGGGGTGAGATATGTGCATCCGAGCCAAATGAGGAAGCCGGAATTTTTCTGCCCAAGCGACTGTCCGGCAGTGATGATGTCTGCTTTTGCACATTCCGGATGTGATTTTCCCGAGACAGCACCGACTCCTCTGCCGACGGCAAACTGAATAATGGTGCTGGCGAGGGAAACCACTCCTATCAGAACTACGATCCAGAAGGATATATGGCTGTCCACCAGGGATTTGGTGGCGATATATACCGAAAATCCGAGAGAAAGCCCCCAGAAGTAATATGCCCAGTCAACGAAGCGCAACAATTTGTGCTGCAATCTTTTCATAGTGTATCTTACCAGCCAGGCGAGTAGAAGCGGCAGAACCAGAATCGGGAATATCCTTCTGCTGATAGCGAAGAAACTGCTTATGAACGATACGTCCGCGGATGTATTGAAAATCGGGATTATCAGCGGAATGACAATGGCTACCGCCACATTGATGAGCATTACGTATGATACCGTGTCGGACAGACTGCCTCCGAGTTTGCTTGTGATGACTCCTGCAGCTGCAGCGGTCGGGCAGATGAAGCAGAGCATTGCGCTCTCAGCCAATATCTTGGCGTTTCCGTCAGGCAGTATCGCGGACAGCCAAGTCAGCAGGATGAATGTCACCAACTGGAAAGCAAGAACTGCAAGATGCCATTTTCGCAGTCTGAAATCGTGCGGTGAAATCTTGTTGAACTGCAGGAAAAGCATCGTTGCAATCAGCGCAGGCTGGATTTTTTTCGCAAAAACGGAAAAGCTCGGCTCGATGTGTTCGGCAAACGGCGGAATGAAATATAATATAAGGTATGATGCCACTCCGACAATTATGGCTATCGGCAGCATCCAGTCCTTTATGAATCTGAGCATTTTTTTAACTTACAGCAGTTTGGCGGCAAGGTCGGACAGTTCGCTCCGCTCGCCTTTTTTCAGAAATACGTGTTCGAACAACTTTTGTCCCGACATTTTGTCTCCGATGTGCGTCAAGCCGTTCGACCATTGGTCTAGATATGGTTGATCAATCTGGAAAATGTCGCCGGTGAATACCATTTTCGTCCCCTCTCCGGCACGTGTGATAATGGTCTTGACCTCGTGCGGAGTAAGGTTCTGCGCCTCGTCTATGATGAAAAATGATTTTCCGAGGCTGCGTCCCCTAATGTATGCGAGAGGCGTGATAAGCAGTTTTTCGTCTTTCACTAGACTTTCCAACCGCTGGTACTCCTTGCTGCTTGGACGGTATAATGCCTTGATTACATTGAGGTTATCCATTAGCGGTTGAAGGAAAGGACTCATCTTGTTTTTCTGGTCGCCCGGCAGGAATCCGATGTCCTGATTGCCGAGAATGACGGTTGGTCTGGACAGGATTATCTGATCGAAATCTCGCTCCTGTTCCAATGCTGACGCCAATGCGAGAAGAGTTTTACCTGTTCCTGCTCCTCCGGTCAGCGAGACGAGCTGTATCTTTTTGTTGAGGCATGCGTCCAGCGCAAACTTCTGTTCGTCATTGCGCGGCTTTATTCCGCACGCCTCCCGTTTCCTGACAAGTACAATCCTGTCCAAATCCTCATCGAACCGTGCACATATCGTATCCTCACCGTCGCCGCGCCTGAATTTGAAAAGCTGGTTGGCGGAAGGGCGTGACTTGCAGACGCGCCTCCAATCGACTGTGTTGTCTTTTCCGAATGCAAGTTCCTGGATTATCTCATTCGGGACGTTGTCCAATACCACGACTTCCTTTTGGGCGAATTCCAATTTCTGATCCTCGATCCTGTCGGTGAGATAGTCTTGTGCGACCATTCCTGCCGCCTTGGCCTTCATCCTGAGATTGATGTCCTTGGTGACCAGTGCGACGAAACGTCCTGGATTGTTGTCGCGTACCCATATCGCCGTTGCAAGTATCCTGTGGTCCTGAATGTCATCGTGGAACAACTCTTTCATATCATCGGGGAATGGATGGTTCGGCTCAATCTTGATGTTGCCCATTCCTTTTCCGATCGGGACTCCGGATTTTCCGAACATCTTGCCTTCGGTGAGCTTGTCAATGTCGCGCATAAACCCGCGTGCATTGAAACTCAACGCATCATTTCCCTTCTTGAACTTGTCCAGTTCCTCAATGACTGCTATCGGGATGACAAGGTCATTGTCCTGAAATTTGTGGATGGCCTTGTAATCGTGCAGAATGATGTTGGTGTCAAGAACAAAAATCTTAGGTTTTTTACCTTCTCCCTTGACTGGGATATTGGCGTACTTGCTAACCATATATGTTTAAATCTAATCTTCTCCTTCTGCGGCTGTATCCTGCTGACCGATAAGCGACTGGAGTATCGTGGAAATGTCAGTGCGACTGTCGGACAACCTGAATCCGCATTTGCCGGGATGGCCGATAGGGTAGTAGGCTACATCCTGCAGCACCATTTCCGCATCCAGATAATCGAAGTCATTGTCGCTTATCTCTATGAGGACTCCCGGAACTTCAGCGAAAAGCACTTCCACTCTGCCCGCCCCTTCGTATGATTTGAGAATGGAGGAAATGTCTATTTCGCTTCGGGATGACGCTTCTGCGCGACCGTTCCCATTGTCAGACATCATCCGGTCAATTGCCGTCATAAGTCCTCCGCAGCATACGGTGGTACCTGACACTATGACCCCGTCTTCGACAAACTCCCTCAGAACTTCGTAACAGTCAATGAAATAATCTGAATCAATATTGTTGGGAGCCTTTCCTCCATAAATACCTGTCCGCTCCGATAGGGTAGAACCTCCAAGCCGGAATTTGCAAGTGTCGAAAGGGATGTATATCAGCCAGTTGCTCTGATTTCCGGAGACTTTGTCCGTACATTTGCGGCCTCTTCCGAGAACAGGATGGGCTGTTTTGAACGGGATTTCGCACAATAATGCGGAATTGTCAATATCCGGAGTGCCGATTATTTCACGGTCAATGCTTTCTGCGATATCCACAGGCTCGTCGTCGATATCCGTTTCCGTCTCATTGTTGCAATTCTCCAGACCTACCCGGACCTTTATGCTGCGGGCCTCACGGCAATCCTGAAATCTGTATCCGGAGATTTTGACTCCCAGCATATCAAGGTAGCTGCAAGCCGCTTCCACAGACAGATAGAACGCCGCCATATTGCCAATGAGTGAGCTGTCCCATTTCCATAAGATGCTGACGGATAAATCGTCCAGGCGGAAATGCCCCTTTCTCCAAAGCGCGTCGAGCAGTGCTGAGGCGATGACGTTTCTTGTGCAACTGTCGGCATAGAACGTCGGAATATCCCTTTCCGCAGTGCAAGATCCTTTGACTGTTTCAAGATATGACGGGATGAGAGCCGGATTGAAAGTTTCGCTGGAGATGTCTGGATCTGTAGTCTCGTCCACAATCGGTTCAGGTTGAATCTCCGTTTTCGCTGTTGTCCTTATCCCTGCCGCTTCATTCAAAATCTGCCTGGGTGTAAGTTCTTTCCTTACGCCGTCAATGATATATTCCGAATCCAAAGCCGATGTCTTTCCGCTCATAGTAGTCCGTATTCCTTTGACCTTTTGCCCGGTAAATATAGCGAAATTTTTCCAAGTGTGAATATAACGACTGAAAGGGAGTAGCCGCTGTCTCGTCCGTTACAAGTAGATGCTCACAGGCTGTACATTACATAAAAAGAGGATAACCTCTAAGTCTTGGACTTATAAGCCATCCTCTTTTTATTTGGTTGATAGGTGGGTGTTCTGCTCATCCACTCTAAAGTGCGCTATTCAATGCTTGTTACAGCATACGGAGATGTCAGCGCGGAGCGTGCGGCCTTGAGGGCAGCAGGCTCCTTGGTGCCGATGAGGTATGTGATGTTCGTGAGGGTTGATTTTGTAGTACCCTCGGAACCAAGATAGTTGGACTTTTCAGCGTCTGTGTAGGAATCGTCCACGCCTTCTCCCTTGTTGTATGTGCCTACAGTGCCTCCTGCGATGCAGTCCGTCCAAGTTGCGACTCCGCCGTTGTATCCCCAGAATAAGCCACGTTTTCCGTCAGACTGGATCTTTCCATAGTTGGCGCAACCTGTGAATGTCGCTGTGTTTGAGAGACTGGTGATGCCTCCGACTCTTGAACTTGATGTCGAAATGAGGTCTCCGTAATTGATACATCCGGTTACTGAAGAGCCGGTTCCCGTGTTGCAGGTAATGTTCCCCAGACGTCCCTTGTCAGAGCCCGGACAGGTGTTGAACTGGTTGCCTCTGTTTATGCAGTTGACAAGTTTTGTCGAGCGGTTAGCGGCGGCGCAGATGCCTGACGTACGGCAAGTTGCGGACGTCATATTTCCGTTGTTGGAACAATCCGAAATAGTCACGAAAGTGGTTGCGGAAGCATCTGAACTTGCAAAACCGACGATTCCGGCTATATGCTGGGCGGACGCACCGCCCTGTTGATTGTTGTCCGCATTCTCAGCCGTAATTTCGCCGTAATTGTAGATGCTGTCAATCGTAACTGCTGACTTTTCAGTGAAAGCATAGCCGATGAGCGCCATAAACTGGGCCGAGTTGTTTGCTCCTGTCTTTCCCTTGAAGGTCATAGGTGCGTAGCTGTGCACATCGCGCACGGTGCCGTCGAGCACAAGCCCGGCTATAAGTCCGCTGGCTGTATTCTTGACTGTGGCTGTTACCGTAAGCGAGCAGGAAGATTCGAATGTGAAGTTCTCGACAGTCGCGCCGGAACCGACAATTCCGAACAGTCCGAAGGTGCTTCCTGCAGTAGAGGAAGCATCAACGGCCTTGAAATTGCGGATCTTGTAGCCCTGTCCGTTGAATTTGCCTGTGAACTGGGCACCTGTTACGGTGATTTTGTTGGAAGCGACAGAATATGTACCGTTGCCGATCGGTGTCCAATCGGTAACGGAAGTCATATCTATGTCGTTAAGAAGGTTTACACAGCCTGCCTCATCCTGCCATTTCTCGATGGATTCTCCTGCATTTACGGCAGCCGCGAAATCCACGAAATCCTGTGCGGAGGCGATGCCCTTGCTCAGAACTTCACCTGCGAACTCGTTGCCTGTTGCAGTGGCAGGAGCAGTCTTAGGAGTGACGTAAACATAGGAGCTGAAATTGTCGGCAGTGATGGTGACGACAGCACTTTCGCTTGAGTAAGGTCCGATCTTTCCGCCTACCTTGTTGTTGGTTATTGTGCAGGTCTTGTTGTTGGTATTGGCGACGATGATTGCAATGAAGCGTTTTGCAGCAGTTGTGGCATTGAAAATGTCAGAGAGTACTGCGCCGTAGTTCTCGCATCCGCTGACAACGGCGGAATTGTCATTGATCTGTCCAACAATACCTCCAGCATAGCCCTGAGTGGTGTTTCCGGCAACGGCGAACTTGACGTCTCCCTTGTTTACACAGTTGAGGACGGAAGTCTGGACGCCCATTGCGGATGCGATACCGGCTGCTCTGGTATTGGAAGCTTTGATGTCGGTGTTGATGATGTCCGCGTGGTTCGAGCACTTCTCGACCGTGACGTTCTTGTTCAACGTTGCTACTACGCCTCCGTTTCGTGAGGCTTGTACATTCATCTCGCCGTAGTTCTCGCAAGATGTCACGAGTACGCGTAATTCACTTGAGGCGCTTTCTGCAAGCCCGACTACACCGCCTTCAGAGAATGCAGTAGCTCCGTTCTTGGTGTTGGTCGTATTGACGGATGATATTTTGCCGTAATTGACGCAGTTGGTTATCATCGAAACAACTTCACCGTCAGAATACAGGCTTCCGGCGATGCCTCCGAATCTCTGGCTGATATTGTCCTTTCCTCCGGAAATGTTGAATGAAGCATAGCTTGTGCAGTGAACAACAGTAGAGTTTACTACTGCACCGGCAATACCGCCCGCGCAGGCAAAAGCTGCGGAAGATGATGTCACAGTTGAGCCTTCACCGATTGTAACATCCTTGACTGTAGCACCTTGAAGAACACCGAAGAGTCCGGTAACTGTTCCGCTTGCGGCATCTGAGCCGATACTCATCTTGAGTCCTTTGACAGTATGGTTCTGTCCGTAGAAAGTGCCCTTGAAAGCGGCTCCCGTCACAGCGGTTCCGGAGAATGTGCCGTTTCCGACAGGTGTCCAGGAAGAGACTGATGACATATCAATATCCTTGTCAAGATATATCTCCATACTTTCAGTTCCGTCCTGGGTATTCACGCGGTTTGCAAAAGCCACAAGTTCGTCAGCGCTTGTGATGTGGAGCTTGGTCTCCTTCGCCTTTTCGAAGAATACAGGGCGCAGCACGGTGTTTTTGTCAAGGTCTGTCGCCATCATAATGAGATGTCCGGATGTGAAATTGTCCGGGAAAGAAACGGCTACCTCCTTCAGTTCTTTGTTGAGTTCGGCTTTCACGTTCTTTGCTTCCGCTATGGCAACAATCGCGCTCTCCGCACTTGCCCCGGAAACTTCGTAGCCTATTGTCTGGGTCGCTGAGAGATTTGCGACAGTAATGTTTACTGAGGAAGAAAGCGTGAGATTCAGTGTGTTTTGAACCGGGATTGTAATCTTGTTTCCGTTTCCGAGAGTGATGGCAAGATTGCCGTCAGCGTCCTTGCCGATTTCCTTGAATATGGATGACCTTCCGTCAGCCGCCTCGACAGGGTTACCTGCGGCATTGAGGATGCGCTCGCCGTTTACAGTCCAGTATCCTTCGGAGTCAACGGATATTTTCGGCGTCTTTCCCGCAACCGGGACAGGCTCGCCGTCCACAAGAATGTCTGCGGTGGTTTCGCCTGTTGTGACTGTCCAGTAGTAGAGTCCGTTCTCATCCTTGCGGACACCTATGACCGGGACGTTGATGAGTTGGTCTTCCGCAGCCGCTACAAGGCTTTTCTCTTTGCCTTCAGCGTCGAGATATGTAAGTACATAGCTCCCGTCGGAGTTCCTGTCAATGGAAGTGATGACATTGCCGGAGGTGAGGATGCTCAGGCTTTCCACTTGCGTGTTGGCCTCGTCAATCCTTGACTGGAGAGCGGCAATTCTGTCCTTTATTTTGTCTAGCCTGTCCTGAAGCGAACTGTCATCGAATGTGCAGCAGACAATCGATGAAACCGCCAGCAGAATAGACAAAGAATATTTTATGAATCTTTTCATACTGTCAAAAAGTTTTCAAATCCGGTGTCGGGCTTATTGGTTATCCGAAGCATCGAAATATTGTGAGTTCCTGTATCCGTATGCGTTGTAAACAGTGGCGTCAGGTGCGGACTCAGGGGCGTTTTTGTAGGTCTCCCATTCGCCGACCTTTCCTCCGCGTGTGCAGCCGGAAATCTTGATATTGCAATATCCTGCAGCCCATCCTGGACCGTCACCGCCGCTGTGGTCTTCTTCCTGAGCGGTAATCTTGCTGAGGATGATGCCCGCATTGGTGCATCCGTTGATGGCACCGGCCTTAAAGTGTCCTACGAATCCTCCGCATCGGCATCCCGTGTGTGAGAACACGTTGCCGTTGTTCGTGCAGGATTCTACTGATACCTCTTTTGCTTCGGAGCCGCCGAGAATGCCGCCCATACGTTTGGCATTGGTATATCCGTCAAAATCAAGATAATTGTCTTCAATCAATCCCGAATTGACGCACTTGCTTATGATTGTCTTGTTCTCGCTTGTTCCGTTTATGGTTGAGACAATACCTCCGCTTCGTCCGTTAGGACCGGTGATATGTCCCGTGTTGGTGCAGTTCGTGATTGTCGTCTGCGTGCCGTTCAGGACGTAGGCTACGATACCCGCAGTCTGAAGACCGGTTCCTCCTGCCTGCGCATTGGCAACCTGGGAGGTTACAAGCACATCTCCATTGTTCTTGACGCCCTCATCCTTGGTTTTGCCGCCCAGGATGAGATTCTTTCCGCTGCCGACTATGCCTGCAAGGCTTGTTGCCATAGCCTGAGGACATTCAGCAGAGTAGATGATGCTTACGTTATTGGTTACGTTAGTGATTGTAACACCCTCGGCATAGCCGACCAGACATCCGATTGACGGAGTGACCTTAGGTGTGCCGGTCACAGTGATGGCGTCACCTGATGCTCCGAGTACAAGATTCTTTATCTCAGCATCTTTTGCAGCTCCGAACAGTCCGTAAATGCTTGTTTTTGAGATATCTGCGCTCCACGCGATGCCTGAGAGACAGTGTCCCAGGCCATTGAACTTGCCGACGAAAGCGTTGCCGAATGTCAGTGACGGAGCGCCTGTCGATTCGCTTGTGGCGCTGCCTGCAGGAGTCCAATCAACACCTGTAAGGTCGAGATCGGCGAGCAGACATACCTCTCCGTCTTCATTTTCCCACCTAGATGTGGATGCTCCGGCATTGACGCTGCGGACAAATTCCATAAATGTACTTACGTCACCTATGCCTTTCTCTGCGGAAGGATCATCAGAGCCGCCTCCCTTTACGATAGGAGTCTGCTTTACGACAATGGCTGTGGAAACGTCGTAGAGTGCGTTCTTAAGCAGAATGCGTCCTTCACGGGCGTCGTTGGTCTTGCTCTCGAAATACTCTGCGACGAAATTGAATTCCGATGTCACAGTGCCCTTCGTGAACAGTCTCTTGAGCCAGGAAGAACATTCTGAAGCGACAGAAGCCTCAACGTCGATGTTGTGTGCGACTCTGATGGTGAATGCTGTCATATCTCCGGTCAGTTTCACTACAGGTTCGCCCATCGGTGTAATGACTTCATTGTCCTTTATATAGTCTTCAAGTTCGATGACTGTCTTGCCGTAGGAGAAGAACAGAGGCTTGTAAACAATCTCGTCTCCGGCTGTGGCGACAATCACAACGTTGCCTTCTTCAGCACCTTCGTCCATCGAGACTGAGATAGTCTTGAGAGTCTCGCTTACTGAAACTTTGACATTGTAGGCTGTCAGATAATCCACTGTGGCGTCTTTTGCAAGAGAACCGCCCAGTGTGTAGCCAATGGAAAGCGTTGAGCTGTAGTCTTCCACCGCCAGGAATGAAGGCGTGGAGAACGCAAGGGAGAGCGCTTCGCTGTAGGTGACGGAGAAAGAACTGCCGTCAGTGAGAGTGAACACTGCAAGTCCGCTCTCGGAGTCTGTCTCCACTTTGCTGAATATATCGGAGGTGATGTCCTTGGCAAGCACTCCTGTGCTCTCTCCGTCGATTGTCCAGTATCCGTTCGCGTCTATGCCAACGACTGGTGCAGGTCCTGAAATCGGCATTTTATTGCCGTCCTTGTCGAGAAGCCATTGCCAGGTCTTGCCGTTGTCTGCGGTGAATCTCCAGTAAATGACTCCGCCGTCCTCGGCTGTGCCGAACATTGAGTTTTTTGAAATAGATGATGCCTTGGTCAAAGTCACCGTCTTCTTCTCGCCGCCCTTGTCCCGGTAGGTGATTATGAAATTGCCGCTTGCATCTGTGCCGACACGGGAAACATAACTGCTGTTCAAGAAGTCCGAAACAGCGGAAAGTACATTGTTGAGGCTGTCCGCCTTGTGCTCGAGAGCTGCAAGACTGTTCTCTATGTTCGTGATGCTCTTGTCGATTTTGGAATCATCGTATCCGTTGCAACTGAAAAGCACAATGGCCGCGAGGAAAAATGATATTATCGTAGATATTCTTTTCATAATAATACCTTATTTCTGTCGTACATAAATATAATTCATACAGCTGCGTTCGCCTTTGGAGTCTGACGGGACGCTGACAAGTCCAGACACGCCGTCTTTCTTTACCCACATTGCAGCTGAACCGCCGCCGTCAAAGCGCGTAGCGTTCCAGGCTCCCAGTCGGAGGGCGATTTCAGTGGTCTCTTCAGCATTGATTCCCGTGGAAATTGTGCTCCTGCCGTCCACCTCTACAATCATTACTCTCGCTCCGGTCCTGTCAACGCAGACAAATGTCATAGGGTCGTTCTTCAAACGGAAGTCGTGGCTTGCCGGTACGGTGTACAATGCGTTTTCCCCGTCCGAGACAAAATGCCACATTGTGGAGTTCTGGGTGAGGATTGGTCTTGTCTCTTCACCATCCACGACCATTTCAGCCTTGAGACGGATGGTGTCACCTACTTTTACAGCTGATGCAACAGGGTCGGCTGCGGAACCGTAAATCTGTACTGCAACTTCTTTCGTGTCAGTAAGATACGGTGTTTCTCCGCTGCCTGCGGATCTCTTGTCAAGAACAGTGGTTACCGTGGCGTCAGCCCATCCTCCATTTACCTGCATATTGTCTCCGCTATATTTTGCGACGATATACAATGCGTTGTCCGACAAGGTGTTTACGATGTCTGTACGGGAAGAATGAGGTGTCTTGACATAACGGGAATTATAGATATTTACAGGATATGACTGCATCTCGGAGACGTTGCGTCCGCGGGCAATCGTATCGTTCACGCTGTAATAGGTATATTCCTTGCCGGCTATCTCGACAGTTCCTTTGAAGGTTTTCTTTTCGCAGGAAGCGGTCCCGTCCTTATATACGGTGAATGCCCAAGAGTGGTTCGTGAGTTTTTTCACGACATCAGGAGCCGCGATGTATTGGATTTCTCCGTTCTCGATGTGAGCTCCGCGGAGGATTCCGTCATTGGAATCGAAGAAACCTGTATTGACTCCCGCGATGACATTTTCTCCTGCCGCTGTCTTGCGCGCACAGAGCTGGGAGAGTGTTTCGCGGAGAATGAAACCATTGTTATTATTCGCATTGGCATTCGGGTTCGGTATCTCGTCATCAGCGATGGCCGTGGTGATTTCGATGGCCGGATTGGTAAGGTCGATTTCCAGGACTTTCATCTTGCGGGCCAATGTCTTGAACTCCATTGCGTAGTAGTAGCATCCTGGCGCAAGCAAAGCTGACTCTGAAGTTTTCCAGAGATCATTTTCCATCTCAACTGAGAATGAGCCGCGAAGCTGAACGGTGCGTGCCGCGAAGTGGCCTTTCTCGTCTGCTGCAATCACGGTGAACTTTCCTTTGCGGAAGGACTCCGGTACAGTTACGCTGATAACCCCGGAGTTGGAGTTTACAACGGCCTCCACGTTTTCCGTACGTGTTACATTCACTACCGCACCCTCTGATGATGTACCGGTGAGCTGGTATGTGAATTCAATCGCGGTTACTCCGTCAGCCACCTTCTGTTCTCCCGATACTTCTTCGGAATTGAGGAATACCTTGAGCGAGAAACTTCCGGCTGTGTCCATTGTGAAAGTGGAGCCGTCAGCCAAAGTCAATGTGACTGTGCCGTCCTCATTCCTGACTGCCGATGATATAAGAGAAGCTTTGTGGCCTGATGATTTGACTTTGTTGCCGGATGCGTCCAGGACATAGTCTCCGTTCACCATCCAGTAACCATCCTTGTCGGTCGTGAAACTCGGCGTGCGTCCGGAAACCGGAATCTTGGTTCCGTCCTTGTCTGTGAGAACGGATGTCTTTCCTCCGGTCGTGATTGTCCAGTAGAGAACGCCGTTCTCTTCTTTGGTGCCGATGATGTCGATATCCTTGATTTCATCGGGAGATGCTATTTCAGCAGTAGCGGACTTGCCGTCTGCTGTAGTATAGACGATAGTCACCCCGCCGTCGGCTTTCTCTGTTATGGAAGTTATGGTTCCTCCCTGTTTTGCCGCAACGAGGAGGCTGATCTGGCCTTCAAGCTGCGACAGGGATGCTTTGAGATCCGAAATCTGCTGTTCGCTTTCATCCACCTGCTTCCAGAGCGAAGAATCGTCATAGGATTTGCAGGAGACTGCAAGTGCAAGTGTCAAACACAGCAGAGCCGATATTCTGTTCTTGTTCATTTTTGTAGAATTTATCAACAATATGTCTTATCTGAATCAATATCCCGGGTTCTGCGTCAGGACGCTTTCTCCTGTGGTTTCATCCTTAGGATATATCTGAATCTGCTTAATAGGAATAGGGTAGAGGTAGTCTTTCTCTTCCCATTTGTAGGTCTGGTCCTTGAACTGCACGAGATATCCGCTTGTGCCTTCGGAAAGGGTGTTCTCCTTGCCTTCGGAAACGTTGAGCGTATTGTCGCAGTCTGTGGCAGGAGTGCTTCCCTGATAGATGCAGAGATCGACCTTTCCGTCATTGTTCATATCGTATTCTCCGAGAGAAGGGAACCAGCAGCCGATGAATCCTGGTCCGAGCGTGTTTGATGCCGGGCAGAGCTGCGATCCTTCGTGCCAGCGAAGCATATCCCAGAAGCGTGTTCCCTCGTTTACAAGTTCCACGGTCCTTTCCCTGCGGATTTCAAGTATGAGACCCTTGTCAGCAACGTTCAGATGGGAATCTGTGTAATAGGAACTGAGGAACGAGTCCGGAGCGACATTTGCTGCTGCAACGTCAAGCGCCGGCATTCCGACGCGGGCACGTACTACGTTCACAGAAGCGTCGATTACGCTCTGGTCAGCTTCTCCGAGTTCCGCCTTTGCTTCAGCATAGTTGAGAAGAACTTCACCGTAACGGAAAACCGCATAGTCAGTAGTCGAAGTGGTGGCACCGTCGTGGGTGTCGTCTGAGAAATACTTTATTGGCCTGTATCCGCTACGGTCATAGTCCTTGCAGTTCGGATAGTACTTTGTGGATGCGTCAGTACCCAGTGCGACATAGTCAGGTGCGGCTATTGTCTGCGACATACGCGGGTCACGTCCTGAGAACTCCTGATTGTACTGCATAGTCTCCCATCCGCTTTTGCTCTGGAATGGAGTTCCGTCGACCATAAGATAGTGATATGCAAGGGCTCTCGTTAATGAGTACCTTTGGTTCTTGTATTTGAACTGCAGTCCGTGGCGGATGTTCAGTTCGTCTGAATATACATATCTTCTGGAGAGTATGGTTTCGGAACTTTCAGCATCCTCAAGGATGAAGAAGTCACGGTAAGGCTCATCCTTTATCAGAGTGGAGCCGGTGTACATCTTGTACTTTCCACTGTCCATTATGGCTTTTGCCGCATCTGCGGAAAGCCTTAGGAAATATTCCGGAGACAGGATCACAGTGTTACCGTCTTCGGTAGTATAGCTTTCATCTGCCACATCGTGATACTTTCTCCAAGTGCCTTCAAAAAGAGCCATACGGGATTTGAGCGCGTATGCTGCATATTTGTTTATGCGATATACGCCTTCGTCCCAAGTTTCCGGAAGTCCGCTGATTGCACGGTCAAGGTCTTCCATAGCCTTCTGCATTACATAGCCTCTGCTGTCGCGCGGGCGGTACAATGATTTGGTATCCTTGTCGGAAATGACCTTGTCATAGAAAGGAACGTCTCCGTATTTGCGCACTTTCTCATAGTAGAACAGTGCTCTGAAGAAACAGGCGATGCCGTCATATTTGGCACGTACGCTCTCATTCTCGCATTTTACAGAGTGCTCGAGATAGTAGTTGATGTTTCTGAGGTCTGACCAGGTGCTTGAGCTCCAGGTTTCCGTCTCTGCGGAACGCGTGCCCATCTGAACTGAACTCAGCGATATGTGATACTGCAGGTCGTTGTCCTGAAGGGCGCCGTCCTGCGAGTCGTCAGGTGTCGGCAGCATTGCGTAGAAGCCGTTGGTCGCGATTTTGAGCTCGTTCTCATTTGTGTAGAACGTTTCTGGCGACAGCGCGGTTTCCGGGAATTTGTCGAGGTAGCCGCTGCAGGAGGATACTGCAAGAATGGACAGTCCTGCTATAAGAATCTTATATGTGTTTTTCATATTCATATTCAATTAGAAGGTAATGTCAACTCCGAAAGAAACTGTCCTTGAAAACGGATAGATACAGTCGTCGGACTGGCTTGATGATGCTGTGGCAACTTCTGGATCTATATATTTTGAGTGCCTCTTCATCGGTGACCAATACCAGAGATTTTCTCCTGTAAGGTAGAAGCGCACTTTCTCGACGGCTTTGTTCTTCTTGAGCGGGAGAGTGTATCCGAGTGTAATGTTCTTCAGACGCAGATAAGCCGCGTTCTGGAGGTAACGGTCGGTGTTTACGCCGAGTGCATTGTTGCTCGAAGTTGAATAACCTCTTCGGCGCGGGAAATAGGTGTTGCGGTGGTCCGTGCTCCACGCCTTGGATTCAAAGTCGGTAGGAACGAATGATGAGGCCGGGAATCCGTAGAAGCCCCAGAAATAGGAGCAGTTGGATGACGGCATCCAGTCACAGTGTCCGACTCCCTGGAAGAATACGGAAAGATTGAATCCGTACCAGTCGATATCGCCGCGGAATGAATAGGTATAGCGCGGAAGGCTGTTTCCGATGATTTTGCGGTCGCCAGGGTTGTCAACAGTGTTTGCACCGGTGTTGATGACACCGTCACCGTTGCGGTCAACGAACTTGACGTCACCTGCGCGCAGTTTCGCGTCTGATGCGACACCGCATTCATATACACCTTTATTGACGGCTTTGTCGTTGATGCGGGACTGATATTCAGCCGCTTCAGCGTCAGTCTTGAACAGGCCGTCGGTCTCATAGCCCCAGATTTCGCCGAGTCTCTTGCCTACATAATGCTGGCTTAGCGACTTGTTCGGGTTGTCGAACTTGGTGATGGTTGTCACATAGTCTCCGATGGAACCGGAAATGGAATAATACAGAGGCTTCCTTGCTGCAGTGACCTGATCTTTCCACGCAACTGAAATCTCGTATCCTTTGGTGCGGAGATTAGCTCCGTTGATTTTAGGTGAACTTGTGCCGAATACAGCAGGAAGTTCCTGGGATGATGTGAGCATATCCTTGGTGTCCCTGATGTAGAAGTCGGCGTTGGCGGTTAGCCTGTTGTTGAGAAATCCGAGGTCCGCACCGAGGTTGTAGGTGACGACAGTCTCCCAAGTAAGCCCATCGGTGATTGCTCCCGGGGTGCTGACCTTAGGTGCCTGTGTGCTTCCGTCGAATGTATAGGACATCATTGAGGTTGTAAGCGTGCTGATATATGAGTAGTTGCTTACTTGTTGGTTTCCGAGCGAACCGTATGAGAAACGGACTTTGGCAAGATCCCACCAATTCTTTAGCGGGCTCCAGAATTGCTCCTCAGACATTCTCCAGCCTGCGGATGCGGACGGATAGAATGCCCAGCGGCTGCCTCTCGCGAATCTTGACGAACCGTCCTCACGGGCTGACACTTCAAAGAGGTATTTGCCGGCGTAGTCGTAATTTACTCTTCCGAAGAAACCGAGAGTCCTGTAAGCCGTGTTGGATTCGGATGCCGCTTCAATGACTCCTTGAGCCATATTTATGAATGCGAGCTTGTCGGAAATGGAACCTTTCTGGCGTACTGTAAGAGTAGATGTATGGTAGTCCTGGAACTGTGCTCCCGCAACTGCCGTGAAATTGTGCTTGCCCCAGGATTTGTTTACGTTGAGGTAGGCGTTGGCGATGTGCGCGTTCAGACGTCCGCGGACTTCCTGGTAGAAATCGTAGATTGAACCGTTTGTGAAGTCCGTGATGTTCTTCATATTCTTGTCCCAGGTATTGGCCGTAGGATATGAACGGTAGCTGTTGTTGTTGTCCCTCAGACGGTATGTATAGTCAGCCGTTATGTTGAGCCATTTGGTGATGTCGAACACGAACCTGTTGGTCATCATAAGGTAGTTGACTTTGCGGGAGTTCTTGTTTCTTCCGTCTGTCAGCACTCCTCCTCGTCCGGACGCGATAGGGGAATCCGCGAACTGGATGCCGTTGGTGTACATTGTGGTCGTGCCGTCCGGGTTTACAGGAACAATCGTCGGGCTCATATTCTGAGTGATGTTCCAGAGAATACCGTGGGAAACAAGTCCTTCTGAACCGTCCTGCTCCCAATAGCCGCCGTAGTCGTAGGAAGACCCCTCATAACTGATGTTGCCGGTGTATTTCAGCCACGGCTTTACTTGGGCATTGACCTTGGCGCGGAAAGAATATCCGTTCATCGTATCTTCCGATGCGTTGTCAAACACGCCTTCGCGATAGAGGTAACGTCCGCTGACATAGTAGTTTATCTTGTCGTTTCCGCCGTTTATGGTGATGTTGTGCTCAGTCTCCGGACGTACTTTCTTGAATATGTAGTTGTACCAGTCGAAGTTGCCGAGGTAGCGGTATTTGCCGTTCTCGTTGGTATATACCCAAGGTCTGGCTGAATTCTCGGTCTTGTCACCGCGCCTGTCGTAGAGCATCTGCATTTCCTCGTCTGTATAGTTCCAGGCGTTGTAGCCTTTGGCAGAGTGCAGGGTGAATTCATTTGACAGGTTTACATAATCGTAACCGGTGGTGATGAAATCAGTCTTTGTGGTATTGAACGCTACGCCGCCGCGACCGTTATAATTGATTTTCAGATCTCCTGACTTACCGTTCTTTGTGGTGATGAGAACGACTCCGGCAGACGCTGTCGCACCGTAGATGGAGCACGCTGATGCGTCTTTGAGTACGGATACGGACTCGATGTCATTCGGGTTTACCTGTGAGAGCGAGGCCTCGATGCCATCGACAAGGATTAGAGGGCTTCCGGAGTTGAGGGAGACCTGTCCGCGAATCTGTACGCTGTATTCCTTGCCTTCGACAGAGCCGTTGCCCATACTCATTACGAGTGACGGGTCAGCACCCTGGAGTGCCTGGGCTGCATTGGTGACAGGCCTGTTGTTGAGGTCCTTGCCGCTGATGACGCCTACAGCTCCGGTAAGATTAACTTTTTTCTGTACGCCGTAACCCACTACGACTGATTCTTCCAAAAGGTCGACATCTTCGTGCAGGGTGATTACCAACCCGGATGTTTGAGCTCCGAATGTGGCAGAGTACTCCTTGTATCCCATCATAGAGACGGTGAAGGTCGTGCCGGGTACTGCCTTGACGGAGAAATTTCCGTCAATGTCGGTCATTGTGACGGAGTCCGTGTTCTTGTCTTCCGGAATAATCATCGCTCCGATGACCGGGCCGGCGGAATCAAGGACTTTACCGGAGTACTCCACTTTTTCTTCTTTGTTCTGCGGAGTTTTAACGATAAGAATCATCTTGCCGTCCAGATTGCCCTGCATTCCGGTGCCTGCGAGAATGAAACTGAGTGCCTCGTTCAGCGTCTTGCCGGAAGGCGGTGTCACCTTTCGGTTGATGTCGAGAAGACTCTCATTATAAGCCACTGTTACACCGAGCTGATGCTCAATGGCTTCGAATGCCTGCCGTACGGTTATAGCACCTTCGGGGAAGTTCACTGTTTGATTTTGGGCGTGAAGTGCCACCGAGGTTAGTATGACCAAAGCAAGCGAAATCAGATAATGTTTGATCTGCTTCATAGACTTGGTTTAATGTGATTTATTGTCATTAGTGTATGTAAATGCAATTGTTCTCGATTCGGTAAGTCATTCCGGGAACGAGTTTGCATATTGCATCAAGCATCTTTTCAAGTGTTTCTCCGTGCACGAATTTGGCCGTCAGTAGAGTGGAGTCATATCTGCCGGATGTAATGTATGTTTCCAGTCCGTATTTTCTTTCTATGGACTTTGCAATTTCGTGTATGTTGGCTGATCTGAAGCACATATCGCCCCTTGTCCAGGCGGTGTCCTCTGATGCGTTTACCCGGCTAACGCTTGCGCTGCCGCTACCTCTCAGATAATCAAGCCTCTGGCTTGGGACAAGGCTGATGAGCTCTCCGCTTTTCTTTACATGTGCGGCAATGCTGCCTGCGCACAGTGTTGCAGATGTGTGGTCTCCTTCAGGGTATGAATTGACGTTGAAAGTGGTTCCATAGACTTTTATGTCAATGTCTGAAGTGCTGACGGTGAATGATGACTTGTCGCTGTGCGTAACTTCAAATACCGCTTCTCCGCTGAGATATACATTTCTTTCGGCAGAAGAGAATTTCTCCGGATATATGAGTACTGAACCTGCATTGAGTCGGACTTTGGAGTTGTCCGGAAGTACGATTTCGCGAGTTTCGCCGTTGTTGGTGTAAACTTCGCAGAGGTGGACAGGCTCGAAGGTCTGTCCGGAGACTGCCTGCAGGGAATCTTCCTTATGTATTGATTTGTGTACGAACAGTGTTATCTGCGGTACGATAAGAAGCGTAACGGCAGCTGCTACGGTTATCCACGTGGTGCGCGCAAATCTGCGTCGTGCATAGCCGGACCTGTTGCCTTTATATGAATTTTCTGCAGCGTCCGCGCAGGCCATCATCCTGTCGAATGCGTCGTCAAGCTGTTCTTTTGAAAGTGAATCGTCAGAGTGTCTGTGCCATTCTTGCCGAATGTCGTTATCTGTCATAAATGTGGTTGCAAATGTTTTATTTTGTATTGTCAGAGTTCCGTAAACGGAAACTTCCACAATCAAGACGCGAAAACAGTAGCCTGCACCCAAGCGAAATTTGATTTTTTTACTTATGTTTCGCGGTGACTAAAAAGTTTGTTTTAGGGCCCCTGTTAGGGATTATCTCGCACCTACCCGGTGCGGCCCCTATGGGACTACCTAGTTTAGGTGCGCCTAAGAGCTGAGAGGTAGTAATCGGACGACGGCCGGGGCTAGCGATTATGGAAAGCCTGTAGGCCCACTTCCCTTTAGGGGATAGGAGGGGTTTTAATGACTAGTAAGAATGGTTATCAGTGTGAGGGCAAGTGCGGACAGGGCGGTGCGGAGTTCTCTCAATGCCAGATTGAGATGATTTTCGACGGTCTTTTTCTTGATATTCAGTACCGTAGCTATTTCGTCATTGGAACGGTTCTCCAATCTGCTCAATATAAATATCTTCCGTCTCTTTTCCGGCATTTTTGACACGAGATCTGAAATGAGTGCTTCCTTGCCTTTCGTGTCAATCCTATTCTCTACCATCTGATCGTACGGTATATCAACAAGGACTGATGACGTGACGGTCCTGTTTTTCCTTATGTGGCTGATGGCCTGGTTCAGGCTCATTCTGTAGATATAGGAGTGGAGAGATGTTATGTCTGGGAGTGCCGCACGCATAAGCCAAAGCTTGACGAATACTTCTTGAGCGGCATCGAGAATGTCGGCATCAGTCTTGAGCAGACTTTTCATAAAACCGTGAACCTGAGGATAATATGCGTTGAAGATATGCCTGAAAGCGCCCCTGTCGCCTGCGGCAGTGCGTTCCATCAGCAGTCTCTCTTCCTGTTCCGTGAGCATAGGGATTAGCTATGAATTAAATGGTTTTATGTTGCGATTGCAAAGATAAAGACAAATTTTCATAAAAATCTACTTTTCTCGTCCGGTACAATGTTGCATTAGTGTTTTTGGGGAAATGGGGTTGTAGCCCAATAAAAATCTCGGGGAAATTCGGTTTTGATATAAAATATTTTTTGGGGAAATAGGAATTTTGTATATTTGAACCAAAATGAGTGCGATATGACTGAAAGAATTTTCAAGCGAAAACTCTATGATAGACTTTTGGAATGGAAGAGAGATAAAAATGGTTCGTCCGCATTGCTGATTGAAGGGGCAAGAAGAGTCGGCAAGTCAACTCTGGTAGAGGAGTTCGCAAAAAATGAGTATGAGTCGTATATTCTCATAGATTTCAATAAGGTATCATCTGACATTAAATCCTTGTTTGATGATATATCTGATTTGGATTTTCTTTTCTTGAGTCTTCAAGCCAAGTTTCATACTTCGTTGGTGAAAAGGAAATCAGTCATAATCTTCGATGAGGTACAGAAATGCCCACTTGCGCGTCAGGCTATCAAGTATCTTGTCAAGGACGGTCGCTATGATTATCTTGAGACAGGTTCTCTCATAAGCATAAAGAAGAATACGAGAGGAATAACGATCCCTAGCGAGGAAGACAGGATTTCAATGTATCCTCTGGATTATGAAGAGTTCCGTTGGGCGTTGGGTGACAGTGCGACAATACCTGTCATAAAGCAGTTGTGGGATTTGCAGAGGCCGGCAGGAGTTGTCCACAGGCAGTTGGCAAGAGATTTCAGATTGTATATGCTGGTAGGAGGTATGCCGCAGGCTGTAAGTTCCTATCTGGATACTAATGACCTTAGCAAGGTGGATTCAGTCAAGCGCTCTATAATTCAGCTGTATATAGATGATTTCAAGAAGATTGATCCTTCTGGTCGCGCGGGGAAGATGTTTATGTCCATCCCGGGAGAACTTAGCCGGAATACGACAAGGTATGTACCATATTCGACGATAGGAGAAACGTCTGACAGTGTCCGAAACGAATTGATGGACAGTTTGGAAGACAGTAAGACGGTGCTCTTCTCCCATCATGTGGATGATCCCAACATAGGAATGGGACTGACAGAAAATCCTTACCAATTCAAACTGTTTACCAGCGACACCGGACTTTTCATAACACTGGCCTTTTGGGAAAAGTCTTTTGTAGAGAATACTATTTATCAGAAACTTCTCAATGATAAGCTTCCTGCTAATTTGGGCTATGTCTACGAGAATATGGTAGCGCAGACGCTGGTCGCAAAAGGAGACAGATTGTTTTATCATACTTGGAAGAAAGATGACAAGCACTATTACGAGGTTGATTTCCTTCTGTCTAGAGGTAGCAAACTTTGCCCTCTAGAAGTCAAGTCATCCAACAATACTGTGCACAAATCGCTGGACGAGTTCTGCATTAAGTACTCATCGAGAATCGGACATAGATATCTGGTTTGTTCAAAAGATTTCAGCAAGGACGAACAGACTACCATACTACCTATGTACATGGCGTGTCTTCTGTAGAACTCCGTTTCTCGGTCTGTCTCCGAGGTGCGTATTATCTCGCGGTTAGCGTAAGTTGAATGCCTGTAAAATTTGTAGAATGAGAAATATAGAAGTATGCTGCACGTCTGTTGCGGATGTCATAGAAGCGTGGTACGGCGGAGCGGTAAGAGTGGAACTCTGCTCTGCGATAAGTTGCGGGGGCGTTACTCCAAGCCGTGGACTTGTGGAAGAAGTTATGCGTACGGTACGGAAACTCTCTGATTCGGTTGGATCTGTATACGGTCCATTGACGCGAGATGCAGAAAGAAAGTTTGAAGTCAATGTCCTTGTCCGTCCTCGGGAAGGGGGGTTCTGCTACTCGGATTCGGAAATCGAGACTATGCTTTCGGATGTGCGATTTTGCCGGGAGTCGGGGATTGACGGTGTTGTAATCGGAGTGCTGACGCCGGATGGTGATGTCGATATGGAGACTTGCAGGAAGCTTATTGAGGCGGCAGATGGTATGAGCGTGACGTTCCACAGAGCATTTGATGTGTGCGTTGAGCCTTACAGGTCGCTGGAGCAGATAATATCTCTTGGATGTGACAGATTGCTGACTTCAGGTCAGAAACCTGATGCGCTTTCAGGTGCGGAACTGATTAGGTCGCTTGTTATTCAGAGTGCAGGCCGTATTTCGGTAATGCCTGGCTCTGGGATTTGTCCGGCCAATATACTTGAAATAGAGAGAATTACCGGTGCGTCCGAGTTCCATTCGACTGCGCGTCAATTTGTGTCTGACCTCTCGCTTCGCCATATTCCTGAATTGGGCTTTGACGAGTGCAACGCTGATGGAAAGGTTCTCCGCACCTCGCGTAACATTGTAAAAATGCTAGTCGGGGCGTAGTTTTCTACCGCAAAAATGCCAAATGAAATCCGCAATTCTTGCCTTATATCCCTTCCAAGATATTGCGGAGCTGGGTTGCAAGCGAGGTGTTGTAGCCGGTGGAAATATAGACGATGCGTCCGAAACTGTCGCATACGGCTATGACCGGAAGCGTCTGCGAAGTGCTGTGGCATCCGTCGCAAAGCATTTTCACGATCGAGCGGTTGGAGTCAATTCCATAATGTAGGCCGCTGAGCTTTAGATTATTGAATTTCTCTGAAATGCGGCGTGCGGCTTCTTTGGACTGACCGAGGATAAGTACCGGGCGTCCCCAATTATTCAGAATGTCTCCTATTACCTTAATTTCCCTTGCTGCGTGGTTACTCGGCTCGTCCGTGTCGCCCATTACCGCCAGCAGGAAGTATCCTCGTCCAGTGGTGCTCAGAATAGATGTTGGTGTGGTATCTGTACCGTCCGCATCGACAGGAATATACACTGCCTCAGGATCCATCGCTCCGATGACGCAGATCTCAGAAGAAGTCTGACGCATCGTAAGCTCGACATCAGTATTCTGTCCCGGCAGTATCTCGAATTCACACATTTTTGCGAGTACGCTTCCGTTGGCAAGTCTGGTCCCGGTTGTCAGAAGATATGTCCCGGCATCAAGTGTGAATGGCCTCCGGAAACTTTTAGCAGAGACTTCTGCGCCCAACTCTGTAGCGTCTCCGCCTTCAAAATCAAGCAGACGGCGAGAACCGTCAATTATTCTCGACAGCGTGAAATGACGGTAGTATTCCGGGTTGCCCGGATTGCCGTTTTCCGGCTTGTAATGCAGGGTGAGTGTCCCTTTCGGTGATGTTGCACTACCTGCAGATTGTCCTTCCAGCGATATGTCCATCCATTCTTTCCCGGACAGATATTGCGCTTTTCCTGTCATCTGGTCTATTCTGGCTGGTAGACCATACGTGCGCATTGCTGCAATCGTGAAAATATACCGTGACCGTGTGTCAGCAACTCTTATTCTGAGTACACCGGCAGGTGTTGCCTGAAGACGACGTGCATTCAGACTGTCGGCTATTATAATATAGTGTGCAGTCCAAGCCATAATTTCTTTCGCAATCTTCACTGCATTGTTCTCTCTACCGGCGACAATGTCCGCCGAAAGTGCAGGATCAAGGCATTCGCGTATTGCTTTGTGGTAAGGCTGTATAAACTCACCGTTGATGCGCGGGCAGAGCACATAATTGTTGTATGTATCAAGGTCGGGGCACAAGTTGCCGAATGGAGCGGCAGTGTAGAGTGCATCAGTCAGAACATCGCACTTGGTGTCGCGTATATCCTTGCGACTCAATGTCTTCAGCAATGCCAAAGCTTCGTCTTTCCGGCAACTGTCTGTAGCAGTGCGGATAAAACGGCTAATCTCTCTCCAGTTGCCTTTCGCGTCAATCAGCTGGCGGCACGCTTCAGCATCCTGTCCGATGGCGTGGCCTTCAATCCCAAGTCTTTCCGCAGCATTGAGTTCGTTCGTGAATGTGGCCGTATAAGCGGCTCTGATTGCATTCTCGTGCTCAAGCCTTGCCTTATTAAGAGCAATTGATTCTTCGCTTGCCTCGGCAGGAATGTTTCCGTTTGCAGGAGGCGTTATGTCAATGTCAGATGAAACAGAATCTGCGCCTGTCCGGTTCAGAACAACGCAGACTTCGGTATCGGTTTGCTTCCCGTCAGTTCCAAGAAAGCCCTGGCCATATTTTCCGTCTTTGCTGACCCATACAAGCATATCTCCGATTCCGCTGTGAAGTGAAGCCTTGCCATTGTTGTCGGAAATCAGCGTGACGGCAGGATAGAACTCTCCGTAGTTGTAGATGCAGAATTCCACCTTTGCTCCCCGGACAGGATTTCCTGCTGTGTCAAGTACTTGCACAGTGTTTAGTCTGGTCTTTACATAGTTTCCTATTACGTTGATTTCAGTGAAGTTATGAGTGCGTCTAATGACATCTTCAGGACCGTTATAGTCACCGAAAACCAACGTGTGCATCAGCATAGCTCTGGAAGCGGGCTCGTTGAACCACGCCATATTCAACTCCGGCTCCGGTTCGCAAGCTCCGAGAAATGACCACTTTCCGTCTGTCCAGACCTCCACCCAGGCGTGGTTGTCATCAGTATGCGCCCATCTCGGTGTATATACCTGACGAGCCGGTATACCTATTGTGCGCATCGCGGCGACTGTGAATGTGGATTCCTCCCCGCAGCGTCCCTCGGCATTGAGAATGCTTGCAAGAGGGGAGGAAGTTCTTGCATCCGATGGCGTGTATGTTACTTTCTCGTGGCACCAATGGTTCACTTCAAGCGCCGCGTCGTGCATTGACATACCTGCTGTACGCGCCTTCAGCGTGTCGTAATACATTATTCTGAAGTCGTCCAGCCTTTCATTGTTTACCCGTACAGGCAATACGAAATGTCTGAATAATTCGTCAGGAACCTGTTTTCCCCACGGTATCTCTTTTCTGGCCCGGAGCGCGGTCTGTACATTTTCACGGAAGAAGTCTATGCTGTAGTCGCCCTGGTCAGCGATACTCATATACTTGTATAGGAACTCCATAGCCTTCTGCTCCTGTTTTTCTTCAGAATTGCATCCGCTCAGCAAGACTATGGCGATGAAAAATATGGACAAACACTTGAATTGACGCATAAGACGAATTTTACTTGTAAATTGCCGGGGAGGGTAGGGCCTATATGGAGAAATTGTGATAATGCGGACCGAATCTCTCGAATGCCGCGCGGTCCAGGTCGTTCCTGTCATCAGGGTGAGCAATGCTGATAAGCAGTTTTGCCCTCTCTTGCAATGACTTGCCGTACAGGTCAACCGCGCCGTATTCTGTGACTATCCAATGTGCGTCAGCCCTTGGCGTGACCACACCGGCTCCGACTTTGAGTGTCGGCACAATCTTCGCCATTCCCTTATTCGTCCTTGATGCAAAGGCGGTTACAGATTTTCCACACTCGGACATAGTGGCGCCTTTTACGAAATCCACCTGTCCTCCTGTGCCGGAGAAAATCCTTGTCCCTATGGAGTCGGCGCTGATCTGACCGGTCAAATCCACCTCTGTGGCTGAGTTGATTGCCATCATATCCGGATTCCGGGCGATAACCCACGGATCATTTGTATATTTAATGTCCTTCATAAGGACATCCGGATTGTGGTCAATGAATCTGTACACTTCTTCGGAACCTAGCAGAAAAGATGCAACCACCTTTCCGGTGTCAATTTTCTTACGGCTGCCGTTGATTACACCTTTCTTTATAAGTCGCAAGATACCGTCAGCGAACATTTCCGTGTGGAGTCCGAGATTCTTGTGATCCTCCAATGCCACGGCGAGCGCGTTCGGAAGTGCGCCTATGCCCATTTGCAGACAAGCTCCGTCAGGGACGAGCTCCGCGCAATTCTTTCCTATCAGTTTCTCGGTCTCGTTCGGCTCTGCGAAGTCTTTGGTAACCAGTGGAGTGTTGTCCTTCACAAAATAGTCGATGAGTCCCGGATCTACAAGGTCTCCGTAAGCGTAAGGGACATTCTCGTTCACTACGGCAATCACAGTCTTTGCGCTCTCGACAGCGGCAAGCGAACAGTCCACTGACGTTCCGAGAGAAACTTTTCCGTCCGCGTCAGGCAGTGACACCTGCACCATAGCCACATCGCACCTGAGTGCGCCGCTCCTGTACAGTTTTTGTGACTCTCCCAAGTGTACCGGGAGGTAGTCAGCATATCCGGCATTGACATTTCCGCGGACATTAGGACCGAGAAAGAAGCCTTGGTCGAAGAATATGCCCTCGTATCTTGGCTCAGAGTATGGAGCCGGACCTTCAGTATGGAAATGATGGAAATGAAGATCTCGTATATCTCCGTTATCGGCTCTTCTGCACAATGCCTGAATGAGAACGTGTGGCACGCTGGCAACACTGCTCAGGTGGATATGGTCTCCGGATTTCACAGCCTTGACAGCTTCGTCGGCTGAGACGTAGATAGGGTGTTTCATTGAATTTCGAATATTATAGTTCAGTTTCAATTTATGTGAATGACATCCTCCAAAGATAACCCTTTTCCCGGAAAATTCGTAATTTTGCCACTATGGCACACACAGGGGAAGAAAAACTTGCACAGTTCAGCCGGGTGCTGGACGTTATGGATAAACTCAGGGCGAAATGTCCGTGGAATGCAGCCCAGACTTGGGATACCCTCAGGTCAATGACCGTGGAGGAAGTATATGAACTCAGCGACGCTGTGATGAAGAAGTCAGACGCCGATGTGGAAAAAGAATTGGGCGATATGCTTCTGCACATTGTGTTCTACTCCAAAATTGCGGAAGAACAGGGAAAATTCGACATTGCTGACGTGCTTGACAGACTCTGCGAAAAGATGATATTCCGTCATCCACACGTCTTTTCGGATGCCAAAGCGGCTGATGCTGAGCAGGTTTCCGAGAATTGGGAAATGATGAAGATGAAGGAGAAGGGCGGCAACAAGCGCATTCTTTCAGGTGTGCCGGATTCTCTGCCTCCCGTTCTCAAGGCCTATTCAATGCAGGACAAGGCTCGCGGCGTAGGATTCGACTGGGAATGTCCGTCTCAGGTGTGGGATAAGGTGAAGGAAGAACAGGGCGAATTTCAGGCGGAACTTGAGGAGATGGCACGCGAGGAAGGTTCCATTGACAAGGCTCCTGCCGGCTACACGATGACACCTGTGCCGGGTTCAGCACGCGACAGGGCCGAGGAGGAACTCGGCGATTTTATGTTCTCCGTAGTGAATGCAGCCAGACTTTACGGACTTAATCCGGACACGGCGCTTAACCGTGCCTGCGACAAATTCCGTCGCCGTTTCACATACCTCGAGGAGCATACGATAAGGCAGGGCAGAAACCTGTCAGATATGACCCTTGCGGAAATGGATGAAATCTGGGACGAGGCGAAGTCGAAAGGTCTGTAGTTAACTCGTCCCGCAGGACGCCCAATCCTAATCATAAATCATAAAACGAAAAAGAAGCGTTGAAATAGTTGTAGGAAATTATTTTTTTTTACATTTGCAGCGCAAAAGTGTCGGTGAGGCGGGAAAGACCCTCCAAAAACCTTCCTTGCATCAACGATTGCGGCATTTAGGCAGCCACATCGTATGTTTAATTTAATTTTGTTTTTATGAGGAATGAGAAGACTCATATTTTCAATTACCGCCGCTACACTCTGTGGGTTGGCTGCCTCCGCTCAAGAGGCTAGCTCCGCTGTAGAAAACGGCATCGAGGTAAGTGCGGTCGCACGATTCGATGCGAATCCCTATTTTCCGGTAAAAAGCGGCTCTGAAACTGACTTCAGTTTCGGCAACACTTCTGTCTATACATTTATAGACGGAACTTTCGGGCGTGGATGGACATATTCCATCTCAAATCACTGGCTTGGAGTTGATTGGTACAAGAATTCTCCCGACGACAAACTTTCACCTCTCTACCGCAACACTTGGCATTCCGATGAGACGACTTGGCTTGATTGGGCTACAATCGGTTATGAACTCGGAACGGAAAATGCCGGCACATGGTCATTCTCTCTCGGCAAGGATATGATGGCAATCGGCCTCACCGAGCTGGACGACTATGACGTTGACTGCCATTTCGATCTCTCTTCATTTTTCTGGAACGGAGCTCCGTTGGAAACTGAAGACGGCGTGTGGTTTGACAACGGTATGCAGGTTTACCAGTGGGGCGCAAGCGTAGCCTGGCTATCGCAGAGCGAGTCCACCGGGTTCAAATTCCAGATGAGCTCGTCGCCTTATTCAGTCAGACCGTATCAGGATTTCAAGAAAGCATTTGCTTTACAGTGGGACGAGAGTGCCGGATGCTGGAACGGACGTCTCTCGCTCAATGCAGTTGAGGGGTACAGGGGCTATGATGAGGATGACAATGCTTTCGGCACAAGCTGGTGGCGTTATCTTGCTGTGGGAGAGAATTTTGACCTCGGCGATCTTAACATAAGTGTTGACGCTATGATGCGCGGTACTACTTGGAAAAATCCGTTTCAGGAAACTCTCGCGACAGCAAAGGTGCAGTACGATTTCGGTGAGAAACTCTCGCTTTTCGTGAAAGGCGGATGGGAGATGTTCGGATACGACAACAATTCTTCAGTAAAGCCTCTTCATACCTGTTTCGGTGGCCTGGGAGCACATTGGTATCCGCTCAAGGATTCGCAGGCTCTCAGAGTGCACGCAGTGATTGCGGCAAACAATGTCTATAATCAGCTGTCAGTCAATCTCGGCGTGACATACAATCTGTGTCTCAGCGATTTCTGGAATAAATGACAATATTAGGGTAAATGGCAAACGATATTATTATTGACATTGAGCATATCTCCAAATCATTTGACGGAGTACCGGTGCTCAAGGACATCAATCTGAAAATCAAGAAAGGGGAGTTCGTTACATTGCTCGGTCCGTCAGGATGCGGCAAGACGACAATGCTCCGTATGTTGGCAGGTTTTACACAACCTGATGAGGGACAGATAATTATGGAGGGGCAGGATATCACTGAGGTGCCGCCTCACCATCGCTCCCTCAATACGGTGTTCCAGAGATATGCGCTTTTTCCGCATCTGGATGTTTATGACAATATCGCATTCGGGCTCAAGCTGCAGAAACTTCCCGTCGAGGAGATAGACAAGCGCGTCCGCAAGGCTCTCAAAATGGTGACTATGACCGATTATGAGGAGCGCGACGTGGATTCACTTTCGGGTGGGCAGCAGCAGAGAGTCGCGATTGCACGTGCAATAGTGAACCAGCCTAAGGTTCTGCTGTTGGACGAGCCTCTTTCGGCGCTCGACCTGAAAATGCGAAAGGATATGCAGATGGAGCTCAAGGAGATGCACAAAGAACTGGGTATCACATTTATATATGTCACTCACGACCAGGAGGAGGCATTGACCCTGTCCGACACGATTGTGGTGATGAATGAAGGCGTTATCCAGCAGATAGGCACTCCGGCTGATATCTACAACGAACCGGCTAACTCATTCGTAGCTGACTTCATCGGCGAAAGCAATATCCTGAACGGCATTATGCCTTGTGACGACAAGGTGCAGTTCATCTACCACGAATTTGAATGTGTGGACAAAGGATTCGCTGAAAACGAACACGTCGATGTCGTCATCCGTCCCGAGGATATTTACATTTTCAATGACCATCTCGACAAGGCCCAGTTTACCGGCACTGTGCAGTCCTGCATATTCAAGGGCGTGCATTATGAGATGACTGTCCTCACCAAGGAAGGCTATGAGATAATGATTCAGGACTACAATGCCTTTGAGGTTGGCAGCGAGGTCGGAATGCTCATCAGACCGAACGATATTCACGTTATGCACAAGGAATGTCTGCGCAACAGCTTCGATGCGGAGTTCGTCGGAGACAACACAGTCAGCTTCCTCGGCGAGGAGTGGGAGGTCAGCCCCGAAGTCAATGCGGATGTGCTTGCAGGCCTTTCTGAAGGGGATAAGCTGAAGGCTGAAGTGGAGTTCCGTGACGTGGAACTTATGGATGAAGAGGATGACGGTACCGTGAGCGGTGAGGTGTTCTTCATATTGTATAAGGGCAACCACTATTTCCTTACGGTCAAGACTGAGGAAGGAGAAAAGGTCTTTGTGCAGACTGACGATGTCTGGGACAAGAGCGACCTTGTCGGAATAAGAATCAAGCCTGAAAATATCAGACTCGGAAAAGCGGATATTGCAAAGGAGGGTGATAACTGAAGATGAAGACATTCAAGAGATCATACTGGTCGATACCGTATTTTATCTTTATGCTGATATTTGTGGTGATGCCGCTGGTGATGATTGCGATTTATGCGTTCACCGATGCCGGCGGGTCATTCACGCTAGCCAATTTCAAACGCTTCTTTTCGTCGTCTGACGATATCAATACGTTTGCCTATTCCATTGAGGTCGCGATGATTACGACGATACTTTGTCTTGTCATCGGTTATCCTGCGGCCTGGATTCTCAGCAATGCTAAGTTGAACAGATCCAAGGTGACGGTTATGCTGTTCATCCTTCCTATGTGGATAAATATGCTGATTCGTACGCTTGCCACTGTCGCGCTGTTCGATTTCCTTAGAATTCCGCTAGGTGAGGGCGCTCTCATATTCGGTATGGTTTACAACTTCCTTCCGTTTATGATATATCCGATTTACAATACGTTGGAGAAGATGGACAAGTCCTACCTTGAGGCAGCACAGGATCTCGGCGCGAGTCCGGCAAAGGTGTTTACCAAAATAACTGTGCCGCTATCGATGCACGGAATAATGAGCGGAGTTATGATGGTGTTTATGCCGACGATTTCCACTTTCGCCATATCCGAGCTTCTCACGCTGAACAAGGTCAAGTTGCTCGGTACCACGATACAGGAGAATATCAATAACGGAATGTGGAATTACGGTTCTACGCTTGCCTTGATTATGCTTGTGATAATCGGTCTTACAACGCTGTTTTCGGACAATGACGACAAGCAGGCAAATGAAACGGGAGGGCTGCTGTAATGAAGAAATTTTTTGCCCAGGCATATATCTGGCTTCTGCTGGTGATGCTGTATGCCCCTATCGTAATCATTGCGATTTATTCGTTCACCGAGGCAAAAGTCCTCGGCAACTGGACAGGCTTTTCGTTCAACCTCTACAAGCACGTGTTTGGAGGCGGACTGAACAATTCGCTCATACGTGCCATTGAATCCACTCTTTTCATAGGCATCGTGTCCGCATTTCTGTCCACTATTCTCGGAACTGTTTCAGCGATAGGTATCTATAACTTGCGTGGAAGGAAACGCAAGGCGATGACTTTCCTCAATGACATTCCGATGCTTAACCCGGACATTATCACCGGTATATCGCTGTTCATTCTCTTTGTGGCTTTAGGTGTGTCTCAGGGTTATACGACGGTGATTCTCGCCCACGTGTCGTTCTGCACGCCTTATGTCATTCTCAGCATTATGCCGAAACTCAGGCAGATGCCGGCGAACATTTATGAGGCTGCATTGGACCTTGGTGCGTCTCCGAGTCAGGCGATGCGCAAAGTCATTGTCCCTCAGGTGAAACCGGGTATGATTTCCGGGTTCATACTGGCGTTTACGTTGTCAATAGACGATTTCGCGGTAACCCTCTTCACCAAGGGCAATGGAGGACTTGAGACATTGTCCACATATATTTATGCAGATGCGCGAAAAGGCGGTCTTACGCCTGAGATAAGGCCGATTATGACGCTTATCTTCATCGCTGTCCTTCTGCTTCTCATCGTAATCAACATAAGGTCAATAAAATCAAACAATTCAAACAAGAAATGAAAAAAATCTTAACCGCAGTCGCTTGCCTGTTTTTCAGCGCTGCAATGATGTGCAGTGCCGCCGACAGAGAGCACACGCTCAAAATCTACAACTGGGCGGATTACATTGACGAGGAACTTCTGGAGGAATTCAAGTCCTGGTACAAGGAACAGACCGGTGAGGATGTTGACATTATCTATCAGCTCTTCGATGTCAATGAGGTGATGCTTTCAAAGATTGAACTCGGGCACGAGGATTTCGATGTCGTATGTCCTTCTGACTACATTATCGAGCGTATGCTCAGCCAGAATCTTCTCCTGCCGATTGACCGCAATTTCGGAAATACACCGGATTACACAGTGAACGTTGCTCCGTTTATGACGGATATGGTTCACAATATCATATCCGACAAGAATCCTGAGGAATATGTAGTGCCATATATGTGGGGTACGGTCGGGCTTCTTTATAATCCAAAGTATGTGACAAAGGAGCAGGCTTCCACTTGGGATTGCCTCAAGAATCCTGAGTTCAAGGGCAAGGTGTTCATAAAGGATGCGTTCAGGGATGTGTTCATTTCCCTTATCATAGCTCTCCGCAAGGATGAAATCGCTTCCGGAAAGGTAACGCTTCAGGAGGTTTGCAACGATTATTCCGATGAGGCTATAGCTGAGGTAGAGGCTTATCTTACAAGCATTAAGGACAATGTGCTTGGCTGGGAGGCTGATTTTGGCAAGGAGTCTATGACAAAGGAGAAAGGATGGCTGAATCTGTCCTGGAGCGGTGACGCCCAGTGGGCGATAGAAGAGGCCGCAAAGGTCGGTGTTACTTTGGATTATTCAGTGCCGGAGGAGGGAAGTGCAGTATGGTTCGACGGTTGGGTTATCCCTAAATACGCCAAGAACGTACAGGCTGCCCGCTATTTCATCAATTTCCTTTGCCAGGAAGACAATGCTCTTCGCAATATGGACGCAATCGGTTACGTAAGTGCCATCGGAGGAGACGAGATTCTTGAGGCAATGTCCGATTCGACTTCATATCAGCCTGAAGATGCAAGCTATTTCTTCGGAGAGGAAGGCAAGAATGTATGTCTCAATCCGATAATGTATCCGTCAGCATCGATAATCGCCAAATGCGGTACTATGCACGACAGCGGCGAGCGTACTGAAGAGCTCCTCAAGATGTGGTCTCGTGTCAAGGGCGACAATGCCAGCTATTTTACCTACATCTGCATAGGAGTGGCACTGGTAGCCGTAATCGGAGTGGCAGTCTTCAGCCGCCGAAAGAAATCCGGCAAAAAGCATCGCAGGTAGGGTTATCTGAACTCTACTTTCAGAGTATGACCAACCTGCTCGAGGAATGGTTCTAAATGAAAAAAGGGCTTGACTAATTTTTAGTCAGCCCTTTTTCTTGTTGACTCCTTTTGAGTTTACAGCGTTCTCTTGATTTCGACAATCTGGAAGGCCTCGATGATGTCACCAGGCTTGAGGTCATTGTATTTCTCGATTCCGATACCGCACTCCATTCCGTTTACAACCTCCTTGGCGTCGTCCTTACCTCTCTTCAGAGATGAAAGCTCACCTGTGTAAACTACAATGCCGTCACGGATCAGGCGGACTTTGCTCTTCGCGGTCATCTTACCGTCCTTGATGAGGCAGCCGGCGATTGTGCCAACCTTGGAGATATGGAATGTCTGTTTAATCTCGGCAGTAGCCGTAACTTCTTCCTTCTTCTCAGGCTCAAGCATACCCTCGATACCGTCCTTGACTTCATTTATCGCGTCATAGATAATGGAGTAGAGACGGATTTCGATACCCTCTTTTTCAGCAAGCGACCTTGCATCTGCAGACGGGCGTACCTGGAAGCCGATGATGATGGCGTCAGAAGCCGTTGCCAGCATAATATCAGACTCGGAGATTGCTCCGACTGCCTTGTGGATTACATTTACGTGTATTTCCTCGGTAGAGAGCTTTATCAATGAATCGGAGAGTGCTTCCACTGAACCGTCAACGTCTCCCTTGACAATCACATTGAGTTCCTTGAAGTTTCCTATGGCGATTCGACGGCCAATCTCTTCGAGAGTCATATGCTTCTGGGTCTTGATGCCCTGGATGCGTATGAGCTGCTCACGCCTGTTGGCGATTGATTTCGCTTCCTTCTCGTCACTCATAATGTTGAACTTGTCGCCTGCACTCGGTGCTCCGTTAAGTCCGAGCACTGATACAGGTGTGGATGGACCGGCCTCGTTTACCCTCTGTCCACGCTCATTGAACATAGCCTTGATACGTCCGAAATAGCAGCCGCTGAGCATCATATCTCCATTGTGTACTGTTCCGTCCTGCACGAGGATTGTAGCCAGATAGCCGCGCCCCTTGTCAAGAGATGACTCGATTACCGTGCCCACTCCGAGTTTCTTAGGATTTGCTTTCAGGTCCATAAGGTCTGTTTCCAGAAGTACCTTCTCCAAAAGCTTGTCCACGTTAAGTCCTTTCTTCGCGGAAATTTCCTGGCACTGGTATTTTCCACCCCAGTCCTCTACGAGGATGTTCATCTGTGCGAGCTGCTGGCGAATCTTTTCAGGCTGTGCGCCTGGCTTGTCTATCTTATTGATAGCAAATACCATAGGAACGCCTGCTGCCTGTGCGTGGTTTATCGCCTCGATTGTCTGAGGCATAACCGCGTCGTCGGCTGCGATGATGATGATTGCCAGGTCGGTAAGTTGTGCACCGCGGGCACGCATCGCCGTAAAGGCCTCGTGTCCAGGGGTATCCAGGAATGTGATTCTTCTGCCGTCCTGCAGCACTACGTTGTATGCTCCGATGTGCTGGGTTATACCTCCGGCCTCACCTGCGATTACATTGGTCTTGCGGATGTAGTCGAGCAGGGAAGTTTTACCGTGGTCAACGTGACCCATCACAGTGATGATAGGCGGCCTGGTCTCGAGATTTGCCTCATTGTCCGCCTCGTCAGTCTCCTGATTGATTTCTTCGGTCAAGTCAGCCGTGACGAACTCTACTTTATATCCGAATTCCTCGGCTACGAGCACAAGCGCTTCCGCATCCAGTCTCTGGTTGATGGACACCATCAGACCGAGATTCAGGCAGGCTTCGATGACTTTGTTTACCGGAGTATTGTTCATCAGGGTTGCGAGGTCGTTTACAGTGACGAACTCCGTAACTTTAAGAATTTTCTTGTCAGCAGCCTCCTGAGCCATTTCCTCCTGAAGTTTCTGAGATGCGAGCTCTCTTTTCTCCTTTCTGTGCTTGGCTCCGAAATTGTTCTTGGATTTGTTGTCGTTCATCCTGGCGTAGGTCTCTTTGACCTGCTTCTGGATTTCCTTCTGCATCTCCTCCTGCTCAGCCTCTGTCATTGCAGGCTTGAACTTGTCGTTTCCGCGGTCTCTGCGGCGGTTCTTGCCTGAGCCCTGCTGCTGGTTGTTCTGCTGACGGAAGTCTTTTCGGCCGTTGTTATTGTTCTGGCCGTTTCCGTTGCCCTGACGGTTATTGTTGTTCTTCTTGTTGCCGTCTTTGCGGTCTCCCTTGTCCTCGCTGTCAATTTTATTGACATCAACTTTCTGGCTTCCGCCTTTGGCAATACGCTCTCTTTTCTTGTTCTTTCTCGGCTCAAACTGAGATAGGTCAACTTTTCCGACAATCTTCAGTCCGCCGGCAGATGTTGCATTCTCATCTTCTGACGTGCTGGAAGCAGCCTTCTGGAGTTGGTGCTGTGTCTTGAGCTTTTCCTTATCTACAACAGGATTGAACTCTCTGTCGTCGTTTTTGCGGTCGCCTTTTTTCAGTTCAGACTTTGTCGCCCTATGATTTTCAGCCTTGTCCGAAGGGGTCTGGGCGGATGGCTGTTCATCGTTATGGGTGTTGGCAACTGCTGTCACTGGTGCAATCTCCACAGGCTCAGAAACAGGTTTCGTATCTTCTGTAACTTCTTTTTTTGCGGCGGAATCGTCCGCAATCTTTTTCTCAAGGACTTCTGCGTGCTCTGCCGGCTTTGGTTCTGGAGCTGTTTCGGTGCTGACTGTATGTTCCGGCCTGATTTCTTCCGCAGGATTTGTGTCTTTCACGTGCACCTCTGGTGCAGGCTCTTCGACAGGCTCTGATTTATAAGAAACAGATGACTCTTCTTTGACTTCTTTGATTTCCGGTTTGACCTCAGGTTCTTCTTTGGTTTCAACCTTTGTCTCAGGTGCGGATTCTGTACTTGTCTTACGGTAGCCGTCGGACGTGCCGCGTATTATAACGGTGCTGCTGCCGTTCTGCTCGTCCTCATCGTCATCGTTCTTCTTTTTGGTGCCCTTCTCAATAATCTCTTTGATCTTGATCTGGGCGCGCTCTGATTCATCCTTGGCCTTCAGGTCACCGCCGAACGCTTTTTCAAGTTCAGGGACAACTTCCTCCGTTACTTTTGCATTAGGGTTCATTTCTACCTCAATGCCTTTGCCGTTAAGAAAGTCGACCAGCGTCTGCAGGCCAATGTTGAATTGCTTTGTTAGTTTGTTTAGTCTGATTTCTCCCATATATAATTACCCCTTTATGACGATGTTACTTTGTTTGTATTTGTGCGAGCCGATTAGTCTTCAAATTCAGCGCGGAGAATTCTCATTACCTCATCCACTGTCTCGTCCTCGAGGTCAGCCCTCTTGGCGATGTCAGCAGGATCAAGCGCGAGCACGCTCTTTGCGGTGTCGCATCCGATAGACTGTAGCCTTTCTATAACCCAAGGATCGATTTCGTTGCTGAATTCGCTGAGGAGTACGTCCTCTTCGTCGCTGTCGCCTTCACCGTTCTCATTTGGAACTTCTCGCCAGACCTCAATCTCTCGGCCTACAAGGAGACTTGCGAGCTTGATGTTGCAGCCGCCTTTTCCGATACCTTTCTTCACTTCGTCAGGCAACATAAACACCTTTATCTTGTCGTCCTCGCTGTTGCCCATATCAATAGAAGATATCTTAGCAGGATTCAGAGCTCTCTGGATAAGGAGCTGAGTGTTGTTTGTCCACTGGAGAACGTCGATATTCTCGTTTCTGAGCTCTCTGACGATGCCTATGATACGTGAACCCTTGACGCCGATGCAGGCTCCGATAGGGTCAATGCGGTCATCGTATGACTCAACTGCGACTTTCGCTCTTTCTCCTGGGATGCGGACAACTTTCTTGATGGTGATAAGTCCGTCGAATATCTCCGGAACTTCCTGCTCGAAAAGTTTTTTGAGGAAGTCGTCAGATGTTCTGGAAAGCACAATGTAAGGCGTGGTGTTGTTTTTCATCTCCACGCTCTTGATAATCGCGCGCACCGTGTCATTCTTCTTGAAATGCTCGCCTGGAATCTGCTCTGACTTAGGCAGTCTGAGCTCATTTCCGTCCTCATCGAGGATGAGCACTTCCTTTGCCCAAGTCTGGTAAATCTCGCCAGTGAAAATCTCGCCGATTTTGTCGGTGTATTTGTTGTAGAGATTAGCCTTCTCAATATCCATAATCCTTCCCTGAAGGTTCTGACGGATGTTCAGAATGCCTCTTCTGCCGAAATCCTTGAGTTCGACTTTTCTGGTGAATGTCTCTCCGAGTTCATAGTCATCTCCGTTCTTGTTCACTTCCTTGATTGAAATCTGAGTGTTCGGATTTTCTACGGTCTCAACGACTTCAAGGTTCTGATAAATCTCGCAGTCACCTTTGTCCACGTTGATGATGACATCGAAATTGTCAGCCGAACCGAAAGTCTTGGTCAGCTGTGTCATAAATACATCCTTGAGTACACCCATCATAATAGGGCGCTCAATGTGTTTTTCATCTTTGAAAAGCGCGAACGCTGTCTTCAGGTCGATCTTCTCTGTTTCCATCTGTATATTTTTTTTAATTTTTATTCGAAATCTATGTCCGGAGTTACGGAATTCACTTCGGTATATGCGAATGTCTCCGTATGCTTCACCAGTTCCTTTTTCTTTTTTCCTTCGACGGCTTCCTTGGCCTCGTATGACAATGTGAACGCATTCTCGTTTGCTGCTTCAAGCATCCCTGAGAGCTTTCTGCCGTCACGTGTCTTCACGATGACTTTCGTCCCTATGGCCTTGATGTACTGTTTGAGAATCTTGAAAGGCTGGTCAAGTCCTGCTGATGTCACGGTAAGAGAGTAGTCCTCCTTGTCCTGATCGAATGCGGCGAGAAATGCGTCATTTATCGCTACGCAGTCATTCATATCCACTGTCCCGTTCTCTGATTCGATGGCTATGACGATATCGTTGTCTGAGCTTACTGTTACGTCGGTAATGAAGCATCCGATGGCCTCTACCGGGCCGGTCATTGCATCGTATATGAGTTGTTTGTTCATTTGTCGTGTTTCGTATAAGAACTGTTCCAAAGCAGTTTTTTATAAAAAAGATAGGAGACGCGCCCGTCCCCTATCTCATCTCACTTTGCAAAGTTAATCAAAATTATTGAAATGGAAAAAATATCTCCAACGCTTGCGAACACGGAGGCAGAAACAGGCGCGAAAGACGGGAATAGCTATGAATTTAGATACTTGCGAAACTTGGATTATTTGAAAAATTCTTACTTTTGCAAATCTAAAACAATTTGTCGGGCGGCCCGAGCTCGTTGTGCGTGAAGGCTTTCCTGTAGTGAAATTTAGAAAAATAAATAAGTTATGGAATTTACAGCCAAACAGTTGGCAAAAGTTCTGAAGGGTACAGTAGATGGCGATCCGGAAGCAAAAGTGACTTCTTTCGCGAAAATCGAACACGGAAAACCGGGTCAGCTCTGCTTTTTCGCAAATCCCAAATACGAACATTATGTTTATACGTGCTGTGCAAGTATTCTCTTGGTAAACAGTACATTCGAGCCTAAACAGAAAGTTTCCTGCACGATGATCCGTGTGGAAAACGCATATACCGCAGTCGCTGAACTGCTTAAATATGTGGCCACGCAGAAAAGGACGGACAGACGCCATCGCGGATTCCGCTCCTCATGGTTCCTTACCACCAAATTCGGCAAGAAAGTATATCTCGGCAGCCATTCTTATGTCGGCCACCACGCGGTGATAGGGGATTACACCAAGATTTATGAGAATGTATATATAGGTGACAATACTGAGATCGGTTCTCACTGCATCATATATCCGGGGGTGAGCATTTACCCGGGAATGAAAATCGGAAACAATGTGATTATCCATTCCAATGCGGTCATCGGATCTGACGGCTTCGGCAACGCACCTCAGCCTGACGGTACCTGGGAGAAGATTGAACATCTCGGGAATGTGATTATCGGTGACAATGTGGAGATTGGTGCCGGAACTACCATCGACAAGTCGGAAATGGAATCGACTATCATAGGAAACGGGGTCAAGATTGACAATCTGTGCCAGATAGCTCACAACGTGCAGATTGGGGACAACACCGTGATGGCTGCGCAATGCGGCATAGCCGGCTCGACCAAAATAGGCAAGAACTGCATATTGGCAGGTCAGGTCGGCATTGCGGGGCATCTTGTAATTGCCGACAATACCACGATAGGTGCTCAGGCAGGTGTCATAGGCAACGTGAAGACATCCGGTCAGGTGCTTCTCGGTTCACCTGCAATTCCAGTTAAGAATTATATGCGCAGTTATGCAATATTCCGTTCTCAGGGAAAGGAATAGTTGTCATAAGGTAGATATCTCTGTTCAAAATCCGCTGACATTTGCTTGTTAGCGGATTTTTTCCATATATTTGCAAGTTATTACAAAAGGGTCTGCCGGTATTTCAGACTGAAAGACTGACAGCTTCTAAGTTTTTGGAATTGAAAATATTGATGAAACAGCATACTCTAAAGGCTTCCTGCAATTTCAGCGGGAAAGGACTTCACACCGGCAGAGTGGCCGAGATGGTTGTAAAGCCGGCGGCGGAAAACACAGGAATAGTATTCAGGAGGACTGACATCGGTCAGGATGCAATAGTTGAAGCGTTTGCTGAAAATGTGTCAAGCACAGCGCGCAGCACCACGATATCCAAAGGCGATGTGTCCGTTTCCACAATTGAACATCTGATGTCTGCATTGACTGGAATGGGCATTGACAATGCTGAGGTGGAACTGAACAATGTCGAAGTTCCGATTTTGGACGGAAGTGCACTGCCGTATGTCAAGGCGTTCTCTCAGGCAGGGATTGTGGAACAGAATGCTGACAGGATCTATATCGACATCCCTGAAGAAGTGGAAATCAAGGACGAAAAGACAGGATCTTGGGTGAAGATTACGCCTGCTGATGCTCCGTCCTATGAAATTACGGTGGATTTCAATTCCCGCGTTCTTGGTGTGCAGAGTGCAGAATGGGATTTGTCTAAAAATTATGCGGACGAGATTGCACCTTGCCGTACGTTTGTTTTCTTTCACGAAGTGGAGTATCTTTTTGCGAACAATCTCGTGAAAGGCGGGGATGTGGACAATGCCATTGTCATTGTAGAGCATCCGGTTTCTGCGGAACAGCTCGACAGAATGGCTGCACTTTTCAATCAGCCGAGGCTTGGAGTGAGCGAAAGCGGATATCTGAGCAATTTGACTCTCCATTTCCCTAATGAATGCGGGCGCCACAAACTGCTGGATATGATAGGAGATATGAGATTGGCCGGAGGCTATCTGAATGCCAAGATTACTGCATTCAAGCCTGGACATACCATAAATACCAATACAGCGAAGGCCGTAAGAGCCCTGCTGAAATAGATAACAAGTAAAGTATTATGAATAAAATTCATCCTTTGGCAACGGTCAGCCCTAAAGCTGTTCTCGGTGACAATATTGAAGTTGGTCCATACGCATTCATCGACGAGAATGTGCAGATTGGAGACGGTTGCAAAATCTATCCTCACGCGGTGATTTTCCCATACGTGAAAATCGGCAAGAACTGCGAGATTTTCCCGAGCGCTGTAGTAGGTGCAGTTCCGCAGGACCTCAAGTTTGACGGAGAGGTAACATACGTTGAGATCGGTGACAATACCACTATCCGTGAATGTGTTACAATCAATCGCGGTACGAAAGCGAGCGGAAAGGGAGTGACCAGGGTTGGAAGCAATTCCTTGATTATGTCCTACGTGCACATCGCGCACGACTGCCAGGTCGGCAATCATTGCATTCTGGTAAGTTATGTCGGCATTGCAGGAGAGACTCAGGTTGATGACTGGGCTATTCTCGGTGGCGGTGCAAAGGCGCATCAGTTTACAAAGATCGGTGCTCACGCAATGGTCGGCGGAATGTCAAAAATCAACAAGGATATTCCTCCTTATGCACTTTGCGGACGCGACCCTATCTGCTACGCCGGAGTGAATATCGTGGGCTTGAGGAGAAGGGGATTCTCATCTGATGTCGTAAGAAACATCAAGGATATGTACGACACGATCTATTTCCAGGGCTATAACATCACAGACGGTTGCGCTAAGGTTGAGGCCGGATTCCCTGACTCAGATGAGAAGTCCACAATCCTGAACTTCATCCGTTCGTCCAAACGAGGAATTGTGAGAGCCAACACTCCTGGAGAGAAAGGCGATATCGACTAACCATAAACACACCGCTGCTGATGCTGTTGGAAATTGCGTTTTTTCCGCCCGTGTCATATTTTGCGGCAATAGCTGAAGAATTTACCCTGTCACCCGGCAGGGTAAACTCTTTTGTGCCAGCACAGGTCTATATTGAGGCTTGTGAAAATTATCAGAAGCAGTCCTACCGTAACCGCTGCCATATCTATGCGACAGGAGGTAGGGAAGCCTTGTCTGTGCCGATCGTCCACGAGAACGGCACGTATGCGCTGCCTATCAGAAAATTGCGTATAGATTGGACAAAGCCCTGGCTTACAGCTATGAAACGGACTATAATGTCCGCGTACGAATCTTCGCCTTGGTATGACTATTACAAGGATGATCTGTTCGCCGTATTGGACGCCCGTCACGAGTATCTTTTTGACCTCGATTTGGATATACTGCAATTCTTTTTGAAGAAGACCGGTGTTATGGCGGATGTGAGGTTCACCGAAGAATACACAAGCCGCGGCGATTGGCGTCACGGCTTGGATTACAGAGGGATGATTCATCCCAAACGTCCGAATCAGATATTGGAGAGACTGGGGCTGGACAAACCTTATTGGCAGGTCTTTTCCGCCAAGCACGGCTTTCTGCCGGACCTCTCCATTATGGACTTGCTTTTCAATGAAGGACCGGATTCAATAATGTATCTCAAATCCGGCTTCGGCATTCGCTAAAATCTCCAGCCGAAAGTAAAGAGGACATCCCACAGTGCTCTGCTGGAACGCAGTTCAGGTGAGAGTACCAGATTGTTGTTGGAGTCGTAGCTGTAACTGTCGTACGGATAAGTGTATTTCTTGGCGAATGTCGTTGCCCTGACGGCGAGGTCGCAGAAGAATGAACCCTTTGAACTGTATCCGAGTCCGGCAGAAAATGCGTTTGTGTTGGCGGAAGGCGTCTGCTTAACATTATTGTCATCATAGTAGCGCTCTCCGGAGGTTGTCAGGTTGTAACCGACCCTTATCGCCAGAAGTCCCAACGGCTTGTATTCCGCGCCTATTCTGAGAGAATGTGACGCGCCTGAAAAGTCTTTGATGTCCTGGTTGACACCGGAAAATGCACTGTTGTCATTGGTCTCTGTATCCTTGAACTTCATAGTGCTGTAGTCGCAGAGTTCATAATCGGCGCTGATGAGTCCGCGTGAACCGAATGTTATTGCTGCTCCTACATTTGCAATGAACGGCGTTACCATCTTGTATTTATATTCGCCTTTTGGTGAAGTCGCGCTTGCATTGAAAGAACTGTTCTCGAAATAGGTCTCGCCGGCGTGTTGCCAATGCTCTGTTACATAGTTTGCCGTAGGAGTCTGGATGGCAGCTCCGATTCTCAGCCAACGTGTAGGAACTGCAATAATTCCGAATTTGGCATAGATGCCCGCGCTCTGCATATCGTATGCGTATCTGTAACGCAATGAATTGAAATATGTTGTGCTCGTCTTGCCGCTTTCGTCCTCAAACGTGATGTCGAATTTGGAAGGGTCCACGGCGAATTCCTTGAAATACTCGTTCATCTCGTATCCGATGGATGTTACGCCGATATTGAGTCCCGCATAGACGACGTCGGAGAAATTCATTCCGAAATTGAATGCGAAATCATATTTGGAACCGTGGGCCTGACGTCCATATACTTGGTCTATTGCGTCTGCAAGTGACACTATCTGAGAGCCTGTGCCGTCATCATAATTTTTTTCCGTGGCTCCGATATAGTCTTTGTCGGAATTGTTGAATGTGGATATGATTCCGGACTGGTAGCCTGTGATGTAATTCCAGGCTGCTGCTCCGTTGTACGCATTGTCTCCGTTCAGTGCGGAAGATGCGATGCCCGCGTTTGAAACCTGGGCCGCAAGGCTTCCGGCATAAGTGGTCGATGTGTTGCGTCCGCTCGCTGACATATTGTCAAGGAAATTGGACGTTCCGTTTGCCACTATTCCGAATGTGATATTCTTGAGACCAGTCTTCCGGCCGGTCTTGCAGTTGATTGTAAATCCCACGTTCGGCATCGTGAATCTTGCCTTGCTGTTGTGGGTGCTGGAGTTGAATGTCGGTGCCGCGCCTGATACGGGCATTGCGTTGTATTCTCCGTTTGTCGATACAATGCTGATTCCTGGCGTTATGGTGAACTGTGAGAAATTATTTACGGCTGAGCCCGCAGGATTTATACCTATGGAACCGAGGTCTCCGCCAAGTGCTGTGAATGCGTTTCCCATAGAAACTGTCCTTGCAGTTCCATAATATCTGTTTTCTCCGAATCTAAGTGCGTCCTGCACCGTTTGGCCAAACATATTGGCTGAGGTGGCTGCAAGCAGCAACACCGTCATAGTCTTTTTCATCTTATTGGTCATAATCTTTTTTGTTTTTTTGTAATGCGGTGGTTATCTTCTTCTTACGCTGCCTCCACCGCTGGAACTGCCGCCTCCGGAGAATCCGCCGGAGCTTCGTACCGAGCTGCCGCCGCCGAATGAGCCGCCTCCGCTATACGAACTTCTCGTGGAGGTTCCAGAACTTCTGTAGGTGTTTCCGCTTCCGGAGCCGTATGAACTGCTGCGGTAGCTGTTGCCGCTGGAAGAACTGCGATATCCTGAAGTGCTTCCGCTATATGAACTTCCTGCGGAAGAACGTGATACGGTCCCGTATGAGGAAGAACCTGCTGATTGAGATGTCGCAGGTCTGCGGAAAACAGTTGTGCTGGCTGTTCTGCCGGATGTCTGTGCAGTAGCCCTTGCTGTTGAACTGCCGCTGTATCCGCTTGTCGAGCCGCGATATGCTGTTCCGGAGGAAGAACTTCTGTAGATGTTTCCGGTTGATGTCCTTGATACTGAAGATATTCCGCTGTTTCCGCTCCTTCCTGATGCTGCGATGGTTCCGGAAGAACGTCTGACTCCGGTGCCCCCAGTCGATGTCCTGCTTATACCGGTTGCAGAAGATGCACCGCCGCTGCGTCTGACATTGCTTGAAGCTACGCCCATACCGTCGGATCTGCGATAAGAGTTTGTCGTACCTCTGTCGCCCCAGTAGAAGTCGTGCCTGTCTGGACCTCCCCAACCGTAATCGTGAGGATGATGAGGCCCGAATCCAGGTCCGTAAGGTCTATAATACCAAGGCTCGTATGCCCAATAGTATCCCGGTCTGCCCCAGTACCACGGATCGTCCCACCAGATTGAACCCCAATACCAACTGTCATAGAATCCCCATCTGCCCCAATAGAAATCAGAATAGAATCTCGGTCCGAAACTCCAGTACCAGTATGGTCTGTACCAATCCCAACTGTACATTCCGGGCCAATATGCCGATGTCCAGCCGGCTGCAAACCCTGCCGCATAACTGTCCGGGTAAAGGGAATATGCCGGCGAATTGGTAACTGTTACTTCGGTGTTGTTATCCTGTTTGTTGAATTTCAATGTCGTGGACATGCCCTCCGGCACATAAAGCGTGTCGGTCTGTCCCGCTGTAAGGAAGAGCTGTGAACTCTCCGTTTCTTTGACCAGTTCGTTGACTTCGTTTCTGGAAGCCTGGGCTTCAGCTCTGGTTTCGCTGCCGGCAGGTCTGCTGTAAAATCCGTCCTGGAATTGCTGCGAAGACGCATACTGTGACGCGGAACCGCAGGCGGACAGTGCAATCATTGCCCCGGCCAATGTCAAGATGTCCTTTTTCATATACCGACCTCCTATTTTAACATAAAGTTTGTATCTTTGTGAGCTGCAATGCAGCAAAAGGTACACATAGCAATATTCATACCTCTTGGTATTAAACGCAAAGATATGAATGTTGTTGCATAGTGAAAGCGAAATTAGTTTAAAAAATATAAATACTTACTTATTATGGCAGATCAGATAACCAAAAGATCAGTCAATTACTCACAGTGGTACAATGACTTGGTGGTCAAAGCGGACCTCGCGGAGCAGTCTCCGGTAAGGGGATGCATGGTCATCAAGCCTTACGGGTATGCGATATGGGAGAAGATGCAGAAAATATTGGATGCGAAATTCAAAGAGACGGGTGCGGTAAACGCATATTTCCCTCTGTTTATCCCTAAATCTTTCTTCAGCCGTGAAGCTGAGCACGTTGCCGGATTTGCCAAGGAGTGCGCTGTGGTTACTCACCACAGGCTTATGAATGCCCCTGACGGCAACGGTGTCGTTGTGGATCCTTCTTCAAAATTGGAAGAGGAGCTGATAGTGCGTCCGACTTCGGAGACTATTATCTGGAGTACATACAAGAACTGGATAACATCTTGGCGCGATCTTCCTATTATGTGCAATCAGTGGGCGAATGTCGTGCGTTGGGAGATGCGTACGCGTCTGTTCCTCAGAACTGCTGAGTTTCTTTGGCAGGAGGGCCACACCGCTCACGCAACTGCCCAGGAGGCTCAGGAAGAGGCTGTCAGAATGGTGAATGTCTATGCGGATTTTGCCCGCAATTATCTGGCTTTGCCTGTCATTATCGGCCACAAGAGCCCTAACGAAAGATTCGCGGGCGCGTTGGATACGCTTACGATTGAGGCTATGATGCAGGACGGAAAGGCTTTGCAGTCAGGTACTTCACATTTCCTCGGACAGAATTTTGCAAAATCATTCGATGTTCAATATACCGACAAGGAAGGAAAGCAGCAGTATGTCTGGGCTACTTCCTGGGGCGTTTCTACCCGACTGATGGGTGCGCTGATTATGGCTCACGGGGATGATAACGGACTTGTTCTCCCTCCTGCGCTCGCGCCTATCGAGGTCGTAATGGTTCCTATCTACAGGAGCGATGAGGAACACAATGCAGTTATAAGCAAAATGAGCGAGATAAAGAAAGCGCTTGAGGCTGCCGGACATTCCGTCAAGATTGATGACCGTGACACATTGCGTCCGGGATTCAAATTCGCGGAGTGGGAGTTGAAGGGCGTGCCTGTAAGGCTTGCTATAGGTGCTCGTGATCTTCAGAACAATACGGTTGAGGTGCATCGCCGTGATACGCTTGAGAAGAAGACCGTTGCTCTTGAAGGCATTGACAAGTATATAGAAGATCTGCTCGTCGATATTCAGAACAATATATATCAGAAAGCTCTGGATTTCAGGACTTCACGCGTCGAGAAATGTGATTCGTGGGAGGAGTTCAAGGAGAAGATAACTCAGGGCAAGTTCCTGCTTTGCCATTGGGACGGCACGGCAGAGACCGAGCAGAAGATAAAGGACGAGACCAAGGCTACGATAAGGTGTATTCCTATTGACAGCGTTGTCTGCAAGGAAGAGGGCGTGGATATCTATTCCGGCAAGCCTTCGCACGAGAGAGTCGTATTCGCAATCGCCTATTGATCCGCACATTTTGAACTAATGCTTTTATGATGCGAATCGGTTGACGGTTAAATACTTCTTTAAGAAACTATATTACTTAAGTTTCGCAACTGCGAAACACAGCTGATTAAGGAGCGAAGCGACAGAAGGGGTATCGGGGAAACCTTTCCCCGTGCTCCTGGGAGCTGTCGCAATGGCGACTGAGGGTTAACAGAAGTGCGTTGGGTAAGTGTGAATACGGAGGTTGAAAGAAGCGTTAAGGGTAGAATAGTAATAAATTAGGTTAAATGTTAATTAATATGAAGAGAATCCTTCTTTGCGTATCAGCATTGGCTGTGACATTCGCGACCGCGTTTGCACAGGACGTGACGGATGCGCAGAAAGCCGCGGAAGAAGCGGCAAAAGCGATTGCCGGTGCTTCTGAAGTGGAAGTGAAGTCACCCAAGCCGAGATATTGGACGAATTCCCTTCTGACGAAGGTTGACTTTGGACAGACAAGCCTTACAAACTGGGCTGCCGGCGGATATAACAACGTGACGCTCAAGTCATTCATTGATGCCAATGCCAACTACAAGAAGAACGATCTGTTCTTCAACAATCGTCTTCAGTTGGATTACGGATTCCTCTATTCGGAGGATAAGCCTTTTATCCAGAAAAGTGATGACCGTATCTACTATGAAGGTAAATTTGGCTACAAAGCAACCAATACATTGAACTATTCAGCTCAGTTCAGTTTCAAGTCTCAGTTTTCCAACAGTTATAACTATCCGATGCCTTCCAAGCCTTCGGATGCCGGAGATGATTGGGAGCCGAGCAAGAAAGAGTGGGAAAGTGCAAGAAAACTGAAGTCCGGTTTCATATCGCCGGCCTATACCAACATAGCACTCGGTATTGACTGGGTGCCTACCAAATGGCTCACCGTCAATATCGCACCTCTTACCGGCGGTTTTGTCGTCGTTACCGATGAAAGCCTCAGAAAGACATACAGTATGGCTCTCAAAAAAGAGTACAGGAGGTTTGACGCTATGACAGTAGACGAGATTGAGGCTCTGACGGGTGCTGACAAGGTCGCTTACGACAATTTTACTGAAGCGAAGACCTCAGGTGACGCTTACAGACCGGCGAGATTCGAGTTTGGTGCTCAGATCAAGATAGATGGAAAGCTTCAGATTAACGACAATTTCAAATATACCTCTCAGGTAGTGCTTTTCTCGGATTATCTGAACAAGCCTCAGAATATCCGTGTAAACTGGGATAACAGGTTTGACTGGAAAATCGCAAAATATTTCTCGTTGACATTGACGACCAACCTCATCTATGATGACAAGGTTCTTGTCAAGACTGAGAAGTCAATCAAAAAGCATCCTAACGGATACAGGGCTATACAGTTCAAGGAGTCTTTGGCTTTCGGATTTTCTTATACGATTGCCTCAAGGTCAAAATGACGGTATGATTGAATCTGTTTTTGAAAGAACGATAGCGGGGCTGATTCCGGAGACGGAAACGGCCCTTATTGCTGTAAGCGGCGGCATCGATTCAATGTGCCTTGCCTCGCTTTTCCTGCAGTCGCCCCGTGCGAAGAATTTTGCCGTGGCTCATTGCAACTTTCATCTGCGCGGAGCAGAAAGCGATTCTGATGAGGAAATGGTGGCGGAATGGTGTGCTGCCAACGGCGTGCGCTTTCACAAGACGGATTTCGATACAGAAAAATATGCTGTTTCCCGAGGAATAAGCATTGAAATGGCTGCACGGGAACTGAGATATGACTGGTTCTCCCGGTTATGTAGCGAAGATGGCTATTATGCTGTTGCGGTGGCCCATAATGCGAACGATAATGCAGAGACCTTGATTCTTAATCTGTTACGCGGAACCGGGCTGAGGGGCCTGATTGGAATGCGTCAGGAATCTCTTGTTCCTGTTACTTGCAATGGAGTCGCTGGAGTAAGGCTTGTGCGTCCACTGCTTGCAGTTACTCGCGCTCAACTTGAAGAGTATGCAGCTAAAAACGGGGTTAAGTATCATAATGACCGCACCAACGCAGAGACAGTCTATAAACGTAACCGTATACGGCACAATGTGTTCCCTGTTTTTGAAAGCATCAATCCTTCTTTTCTTAAGACTTTCGGTAGGGAAATGATATCTTTTTCCAGGGAAGAGGCAATCGCGGATGATTATTTCTGCTCGGTAAAGGGGAAGGTAGTGCGCTCCGTGAGAACTCCAGATGAGCTTCTTTGTGTGAATTTACGTGAATTGACTGCTGAGAAACATTGGGAATATGTCCTGTATAGGCTTCTGGAACCATACGGATTCAAAGGAAGGTTGCTTGAGCCGGTCGTGAAACTGCTGAAAGATGAGTCTGGGACGTTGTCCGGAAAGGTGTTTGAGGCTCCTGGATACAAGCTGATGACTGAAGGCGCTTTTCTGGTTGTCCGTGAATGCGGGAGTGCTCGTACTGAATCAGGATATTCTGCTCTGAAGATGAAACGAAATCAGCTGAAAGGCATATCCTCGATTGTGGAGAATGAGGGGTGCATTGTAGTCGAGGGGGATTCTTCATACAAGTTCTCGAATAGGACCGTAAACGTTTCGACATCTGATGTGTGCGGAGATGCCAGAGACTTGGCGAAATCGCTGTCCAAAGAAAATACCGTTGTAGCGGATGCGGCTGCATTGGCATACCCGTTCTTGTTGAGGCCATGGATGGACGGGGACTGGATGCGCCCTCTCGGATTGAAGGGACGGAAGAAAGTAAGCGATATCTTCACCGATTTGAAGATCTCAATAACCGACAAGTCCAACGCGACAGTTGTTGTCTTTCCGTATGACGGCAGTACTGGTGATGTGGAAGAAGGTGCGCATGTGGCTGCAGTCTTCGGTTATTCTGCCGGCAGATTTTACTGTCGCATCGATGACGCTGTAAAAGTGTCTGAATCTACTTCCCGCATAGTGAAATTGCATTTGGGGCTGTAGTAACTATTTATCCTTTAGTATTCCACCGGAATGCAGTGCGTATCCTTGACTTCTCCGATGACAAAAGAACTGCTCAATCCGCCGATGCAGTCAAGATCTCCAAGAATACGGAGCACAAACTGCTGATATTCTTTCATGCTTGACACATAGACTTTCATCATAAAGTCATAGTCTCCGGTGATGTTGTAGCACTCGCCGACTTCCTTGATGTCCTGTATCGCATTCATAAAATTGTTGGCGTTCTCGTATGTGTGCTGCTTCAGTTTTATGAAACAGAATGCGGCGATAGAACATCCGAGTTTTTCGACGTCCAGAATTGCTGTTATGCCTTTTATATAGCCTTCATCCTTCAGCCGTTTTACACGCTCATAGACCGGTGTGGGGGAGAGGTGCACTTTAGCAGCGAGCTGCCTGTTGGTTAAAGATGCGTCTTTCTGAAGCGTCTGGAGAATAAGAATATCTGTTTTATCGAGATTTGCCGCCATTTTTAATAAAATTTATATTATTATTTCTGCAAAAATAGATAATTTATCCAAATATTATAATTTGTTTGGTGTGTTTATCTACATAATGTAACTTTGCCACAGTTCAAATAAACTATAAGATTATGGCAAACGAATTACATCTTCAGACAATCGCTGTGCACGCAGGTCAGACCGCAGACCCTACAACTGACGCTTGTGCAACACCAATATATCAAACTACATCTTATGTCTTCCACAATAGCCAGCACGCGTCAGACCGTTTTGGCCTTCGCGATGCGGGCAATATCTACGGACGTCTCACCAACTCCACCCAGGCTGTGTTCGAGGATAGAATCGCAGCCCTTGAAGGCGGAGTTGCCGGACTTGCCGTGGCGTCCGGTGCTGCAGCAGTGACGTATGCTCTTCAGAATGTTCTCCAGAAAGGCGATCACGTGATTGCTGGAGACAATCTTTATGGCGGTACGTATAATCTTATAACCCATACGCTTACAACGCAGGGTGTGGATTATACTATCGTCAATGTCAATGACTTGAAAGCTCTCGAAGCGGCTATTCGTCCTGAGACAAAGGTGATTTATGCCGAAACACTCGGCAATCCGAACTCGGATGTCGCAGACCTTGACGGAATTGCGGAAGTTGCCCACAGACACGGAATCGTATTTATTGTGGACAATACTTTTGCTCCGGTGTTGATAAGACCTATTGAACACGGCGTTGACATAGTTGTCCATTCCGCAACGAAGTTCATCGGCGGACACGGCTCGTCTCTTGGAGGTGTAATCGTGGACGGCGGTAAATTCGACTGGAAAAAGCACGCTGAACGTTATCCGACCCTGGCGAAACCTGATCCAAGTTATCACGGTGCTGTATTCGCTGATGTCGCCGGGCCTGCCGCGTTCGTCACGAGAATAAGGGCGGTGATTTTGAGGGATACCGGAGCGTGCATAAGTCCGTTCAATGCGTGGATCCTGCTTCAGGGAACCGAGACTCTTCCACTGCGTATCGAAAGGCACGTTGAGAATGCCCAGAAGGTCCTTGATTATCTCAAGAAGAACCCTAAGGTCAAAAGCATTTCGCATCCGTCAATCCCGGGACAGCCTACTCACGAACTTTACAAAAAGTATTTCCCTAACGGTGGCGGTTCGATATTCACATTCGACATCAACGGAACACAGGAGGATGCCTGGAAGTTCATAGACTCGCTTAAATTGTTCACTCTTCTTGCAAACGTGGCAGATGTAAAGAGCCTTGTGATACATCCGGCTACTACAACTCACTCCCAGATGTCGCCTGAAGAATTGCGTCAGCAGCACATATCCCCATCTACCGTGCGCTTGTCAATCGGAATTGAACACGCCGACGACATCATCGCTGACCTTGACCAGGCCTTTGCGCAGATTTAGTGAGAATTGGCTGCTGACACTCTGTGTAAACTCGCTTATTCCTCCTCCAGGCATTCGCGTACGGCGGATTGCCAATATGAGTCGATGACTTTTTTGTGTGCGTCTGCGGAAGAGGAGTAAAGAGAGGCGTATGCCGAGCTTTCCGGAAGATTGGAAAATCCGTATCCGTCCTGCATCTCATCCACTATCCAGTATGAAAAATACGGTGAGTCCAGGATGGCTTGTGGCAACTCTCCGGAAAGGCGGTTACTCCTGACGTTAAAGTCTATAAGGTGCTTGATTCCGCCATACGATGCGGGTATATTGCCGGTAAGATTGTTGCCTGCCATATCAAAATATTTCAATTCTTTAGCCGATTCAGCGAGCTCTTCGGGCAATTCTCCGTGTATGTTCAGATAACATAGCCAGAGCTGTTCCAGTTTTGAAAGCTTGGTGACAAATGCCGGAAATTCCCTTTCTTCCGGATGTTCGCTTGATGTCATAATGGAAATACACTTGAGCGGCAATTCTCCAAGTTTGTCGCTGATGCTTCCGGATATCGGATTCCAGTCGAGAATAAGTGTCTGGAGTCCGGTCATTCCGCAGATTTCATCAGGCACTGACTGTATCCCGTTATCGGTAATATACAGATGTTTCAATCCTTTCATTCCGAAAAGTTGTTTTGGAATGTCAAAGAATGAATTGTAATTAAGGTCCAAAGCTCTCAGATTGACTAGTTTGTCAAAATTGTCTGGAAGGGATCTCATCTCAAGGCCGGTTATTCCCATAACCCGTATGTTGGTGAGTTCGCAAATCTCTTCAGGCAGAGTCCTTATGACAGCATCGTATCCGTATGGGGCAGTGAAAATCAGCGCTATTATCTTTCCTGAATTATTGAGTGTCACCATCTCAGATGTTGTCAATGACTCGCCGTCCCACGGGTATGCCTCCTGGATTTTCGTAGGTAGATTGTCATAGAATTTTCGGAATTTTTCCAGTTCTTCAGCGTCTTCCTTAAATTCATCATATTCAAGACTATATCCGTCCTGCTGAGGGCCAAACGTAAAAGTACGGAACCACGGCATTGCGCAGATTTCAGACGGAATTTTACCGGATAACCTGTTTGCCGCCACATCCAGATATTTTAGATTTTCAAGTTGTGAAAGCGATGCTGGAATGTTGCCCTCCAGATTGTTCTGCGTAAGACCAAGATAACAGAGGTTGCGCACCTTTCCGATATCGTCCGGAATCTTGCCGTACAGTGAGTTTCCAGACAATTCGAGGAGCGTAAGATTGTTTATTTCGAACAGTTCTGAAGGAATTTCCCCTGTCAGTCCCAAGCCCGGTAATGCAATCCAAATGCCGTAGTTGTCTTCATAATCGCTATCCTGATTCAGATAAACGCCATCCCATTCACCTAGGGGCAAGGTTCTGTCGGTTATCCAATTCGGCTGATGGTTCCAATTAGGACCGTCGGTCGAGTTATATAGTTTGACAAGTATCTCCTTGATTCGTTCATCTGTCGGAGGTGTAGGATCCTGCTGCGGTTCCACCTTGCTCTTGTTGCATCCCGCGATAATCAGGAAGAGTCCCATAATAATCGCAATCGTTCTGAATCTTTTCATATCCATCAAGTTTTTTTGATTGACGAAAGTACTCAGGACAGCAGTCAATACCACTATTTTTAATGAAAAATAGTAACTTTGATACATTGGAATATGACGAAGCATTCCTTTGTCATTGATTTTGAAAACAGACTCTTAGTATGGACAGAATATATTGTGATCTGATGCTTCTTGCCTCCGGCGTTATAGCCGTTCTTGCAGTGACTCTGATCACAATGAAAATTCCGCATAGACGGGAACTGGAAAAACTGAAGAAGGCTAGGGCGACATTGGTCGCCTCATTCATAACTCTGTCAGTGCTCAACTTTGTCTGCTATTTTACAGGATATGACAAAGACCTTGACCGTCTCAATACTCTTATAGTCGCATCATACCAGGCTCTTCTGCTGACCGGCACTCTGCTGGTTTTTATCAGGCCGGACGTGGTGACTACAAAATGGGTAGTCTCACAAGTTGTGATCATTACAGGATTGACTGCTGTCCTGTATGCGTTTATGCTGCTTTTGCCTAAGATATACGGGACTTTGTTCTACATAGGAGCTGCACTTCTTGTGCTTCAACTTGTACTTTACAGCTTTCAGTTCTTCCGGTCTCTGAAGGTTACACTCGAAGATGCAAATGCTTATTATGCTGAAGATTGCTCTCCCCGGCTTGATGGTATCAGGGCGGGTTTCATTCTTATGCTGGCAATAGGCGTGATGGCGTTCAGTACGCTGTTTGCCGGTCCTTGGTTCTATATCGTGTTTGTCCCTGCATATCTTGTATGCTATACCATAGTGGCGATATGTATGCTCAGATATGTGAATACTACCGCCTTCATTCTTCCGGCAATCAGTGGCAATGCGGCGGAAAAGATGTCCAATTCGAACGCCAAGGTGCATATTGAATTATCAGAGTCTCAGGAGAGAGAATTGAAACACAATGTCTCTCAATGGGTTGCTGAACGTAAATACAGAGAAAGGGATATTCCTTACAGTGGTATTCTTGCGGCTCTTGGGACTGACGCTTCTACAATGCGGGCGTTTATGAAGAATGAGTATGGAATGGATTTCCGGACTTGGCGGAACAGACTGCGACTTCAGGATGCTTGCGAATTGCTCTCTGCCCAACCGGAACTTAATGCCGAACGGATTAGCGAGACGGTGGGTTACAGTGACAGCAGTAATTTCCATACCGACTTCAAGAAATTCACAGGTAAATCAGTAAGCGAGTATAGAAAATGCCTGGAGAAGGACGGACAATCGCGTGAGTCCGCGGACTGAAATTCCCTTTAGGGAACCGGGGGGAATAATAAAATGAGGGTAACGCTTTACAGGACAGGGATATAATAGTTCAGCTCTGCCTCTGGAAGCAAGTCCGGGTGGAGAATCCTGATAAGGTCCGAGAGAATAAGGTCAGGGCGCAATGCTCCGCTTTCCCAAAAGTCGTTGCCTCCCTGTGGAGTTGTGCGTAGGGTGTTGTTATAGACATTTTTTGCGCATCCGAACGATGCGAACAGCGGATTTTCTCCATAAAGGGCATTCAGCGAATTGCACCATCCCGGATTAAGCCAGATATCTGCATTTTTTGACAATTCGAATGCTTTTTCGATAGAGATTGTTCCGGAAACAGTCTTTCCGGGAATGGCTCCCACAATCTCGCCACCGGCGTCATACACAAGCCTCGCCATATAGCTGTCTCCTCCAGGAATGTACCACACATCGGAGAACGGAATGTTGATAAGCACTTTTTTTCTCCCGTCTTTCTTGATGCTACGGACGACTATGTTTTTCAGACTGTCATATCTTTCAGCGATACTGTTGAATATGGAGTCAGCTTCTGTCTCTTTCCCGGTCAGCGCACCGAATATCCTGATGTATGAGGCTCTGCCAAGCGGATTATTTTCGAGGTAGTCATTCAATGTCAGCACACTTATTCCGAGTGTCTTCAAATGAGGGGCGAAATCGGAACCCGGCATTGAATAAGTTGCCACTATGTCAGGGTGTAATGATATTATTTTCTCGTAATCCGGATATGTGTCTGAACCGACCTCTGCTATCTGCCCGGTGTCAATCCTTTTGGTGACTGCAGAGTCTGAAATATACTTGGCCCCGGCGATGCCGCAGATGGTGGAATCGCATCCGAGGGCTGAAAGGTATGCGGCATAACTTGAAGACATACAGACGATTCTGCGTGCTTTTCCAGTTGCGAAAATGCTGTCGGCAATCGTTCCGTCTGTGTTTAATGTATGGATATTCAGTCCCTCCGAGCCGTGAGTGATGCTGTATAGTGTGCTGGCGGAATCGACTGGTGGAGTGTGCTGCTTTCGTTCATTGCATCCTGAAATTGCAACGAGCAGCAGTATTAGCAGTATATATCGCTTCATAAATATTCAAGTTTCGCAAGTATCTAAATTTATCGCTATCGCGATGTGCGTCATTTTGGCAAAGTTATGCTCTTTTTTGCGTAAATTCGCAAGGTTTATGATTGTGAATTAGGAATTTGTTTAGTAAAGTTTCCTAAACAGATTTCAAAAAATTTGAGAGTATGGCATCGTATAACGGAAAGGTTCAGATGATGGATGCTGGAATGGTAATGTTCGAGTCTGACCAGAACTATGGTAATGCTTTGGGGCAGGTGAAAGCGGAGATGGAGGTGTACGGAAAAGTGCTCCGGCCGTCTGAAATAAGTGAAGTTCAGCTTCCTGAGTCAACCGGCGAATGTGACCTTTTTATGGACTGGTCCAATGTCTTTCGTGTCCGTTACATATCGTGTCGCTTAGAAAATGCAGGAGAGGTGAGCCGTGACGGAAAGACTTATTTCCGTTATGCGGTTACATTCAAGGAAGGAAATAAAAACAAGCCTCTGCGTGCGTGTTGTTTTCTCTTTTTCATTGCAATATACGTTACGGCAATGTTGGTGTGCTCGAAGAATGTGCTGGATGTTATGATATATCTTGTGGCCATTGCAGAGACCGTATATATATGGATTCTGCCGGAAAAGAAAGCACAGAAAGTCGTAGCCAAACTGCTCTCCAGCCTAAAAGTCATGGGTAAGTAAAATATTTGGCGAGCACTCGCCAAAATCTACTTGGCAGCCGATTCTCCGGCAAGAAGTCCGGTCGCGAAGGCTGTATGCAGATTGTATCCTCCGGTATCTGCGTCGATATCAAGCACTTCTCCGCAGAAATACAGACCTGGACATTTCCTGGATTCAAGAGTCTTGGGAATAATTTCGCTACAGGAAATCCCGCCCGCCGTAATTACGCATCTCTCGTATCCCACATATCCGGCAATAGGAAAACTCCAATCCCTCAGCCCGTTTACCAATGCCTTGAGTTTCAGTACCTCGCGTCCCTTATTTCCGGAATATATCTCCGGGTGGCATTTCAGGAAACCAGGGATAAGTTCCCATGGCAATAATTTGCCTATCAGAATCTTGCCTATGACTCTTGCGGACTTGCCCCTGCTGCGCGGATCTTTCTGAACCTCGTCCCACAATTTTGCTGTCCTTTCGGCAAACTCATCCTGCGACACTCCAGGCTTCAAGTCAAGATGAAAAACTACTTCGCTTCCGTTTATCAATGACTTGACTGCGTTTCTGCTGACTGCGAATCCGGCAGGACCCTCTATGCCTCCGTCAGTAAAATCAATGTCTCCTTCCATTTCCTGCAATGTGCTGCCGTTGGCTTCCAGACGTACACCGACATTCTTCAGTGAACATCCGCACAGTGCGCCGCCAGTATCGGACAGTGGTAAGCTTCTGTCAATGTGGAATTTGCTGTCACGCCCGGGGCTTTCGAGTTTGTATCCTTCCGGGACTAAAGCGGTCAGTGATGGAAAGCAATTTGTCACTGTATGTCCAAGTTCCTGTCCGAATCGGTAACCGTCTCCAGTTGAGCCAGTGCCGGGGTAGGAGAGTCCTCCGGTGGCTATAATGAGTTTTGAGCAGGAAAATTCTTTGCCTGATACAGTGCAAACTGTAAAAATCTTACCGTCAGAACAATCTTCCGTGTGTATTTCCGATACTTGTGCGTCAGTTTCAATCCGGGCCCCGGACTTTACCGCCGCATTGACAAGTGCATCCACTACATCCATTGACCTGTGTGATGCCGGAAATACTCTGTCGCCTCTTTCCACGACAGATGCAAGTCCTTGGCGCTCAAAGAATTCAAATAATCTTTCCGGTGTCAGATTGTAAAATGCAGGTCTTAGGACGTTGGAATTGCTCCTTATGTGAGGCGCAAAATCACTCCAGTCCTTCATATTGGTGAAGTTGCATCTTCCCTTGCCAGTAATGACAATTTTCCTGCCTGGTCTTGGCATCTTTTCCAGAACTAGAACAGAACGTTTCCTTCCAGAAGCGGCACCGTAAGCTGCCATAAGTCCGGCTGCTCCACCTCCGATTATTATGATGTCGTAATGCTGCACGAATTTGTCCGAAATATCTATCTGATATTGAAATCTATAGTGTCGTTCCCGCAGAATGTGGCGTGAATGTTCACTGCACCTTCTTCTTTGCTCCAGACAGGGATTCTCGGCGTAAGTTCTATCGCTATAAGGTCTCCTGTCCTTATATATATCCTCTTTGTTACCTCTTCAATCGCCTGTTCGAGTCGAAGTGTTCCCTCCGTATTTGTATGAAATATTTCCTCTTCGACGCGTTTGAGGATGAATTCATTTTCAGGATTTCCGAAAACGCACTTTTGATAAAGTGGCGCTGGCAAAAAAGATGTATGGTCTATGCACGATGCTGATGCGAAATCTTCAGCTCCGCTTCCAATAAGATTTTCGGGGTACAGGAGAACTCCGTAATTTGCTGAATCGTAATATCTTGACGAGAATCTCAATCCTACACTGCGTCCCGGTTTGCAGATTCTTGCGAACAATACAGGCGTCAATGTGAGCTTGTCTATGAAATCCTGAGGAAAAATGTCCTCGTTGTCTTTCTCCCACGTGGTGTCAGGACGCACGATGATATTGCCTGCAAATGTCTTGACAATTACGTTCATAATTAAATTTTAGCAAATATCCTAATTAGAACAACTTGCCCTGCTGAAATTTGCCTTTCAGCATCCCTACAGCATCGTCGAGTTCCTTGCCTTCCAACGGCTTTTTCTTCTCCGCTTCAAACTTTTCTCTCAACTTTGCGAATTGGCATTTCGTGTCCATAGTGAACTCGCCGCTCTCAATCCACGCAAAATAGGCTGGCTCAGTCTCATACACCTCACGGGCGGTCTTGCCTCTATGCTTTCCGAAACTGATTGTCGGTTCGTTGTTTTTTCCGAGAACAAGCCGTCCTGCATAATCCACAGTCTTGGGCCTTCCGCCTACCCCTGAGAGAAAATTGACATCATTCTTGAGTACGCTCTCGTGATATTTGTCAGGCTTCTGATATCTCTCAAGTTCCCCTTTCAGTACCTCATACGTGGCCATTGTGTCGGCTTCGGCAGAATGCGCATTCTCGAAATCTTCTCCTCCGCAATAGAACCTGTATGCAGCCTTCAGGTTGCGCGGCTCCATGTAATGGTAGATTGTCTGCACATCGATCATCTGCTTTGAATGCAGGTCTATATCCGTCGCGTCAAGCATCTCCTGAGCCTTAGCCTTGCGGTCCGCACTTGCCGTCGGACTTTCAATCTTTTGTCTGCAATAAGCACGTACTCTCTCGATTTCCTCTGCAAGCATCGGAAGGTCGAATTTTGTGGAGTTGTATCCTGCAAGATCACTGTCTTTCAGCCAACTGACAACCTCCGGTGCAATCTCGATGAATTTCTTTTCTCCCGCGACATCCTCATCCTTTATGCCGTTCACCTCGCTTGCTCCCGGGTCAATGCTTTTCTGCTTTCCAGCTGCATAATCCCAGGGACATACTCTCCAAGTCTTCACTTCGTGGTGATTGTCGGGAAATACCTTGACGAAACTCAACTCGACGATGGCGTCAGACACGATGTTAAGTCCTGTGCTTTCTATATCAAAGAACAGGAGTGGACGTTCAAGTGACAGTTCCATAACTACTTGACCATTATTGGCATAACGATGCCGAATACTTTTTCGTTCTTAGCCTCTTCTTCGGAAGGAAGAAGGAGCGCGGATCTTCTCTTGTCAACGAATTTCATCACAATGCCTTCGCAACTGAGGTTTGAAAGCATCTCGATGATGTGGGTTGATTTGAATCCGATAGAAAGGTCGCAGCCGTCATATTGGCAGGAAATCTTCTCGTGCGCGGCAATCTCGAATCCAGGATCCTGTGCGGAAATTTCGAGTGAACCGGCCGTGAGTTCAAACTTGATGTGATTTGAGCCTTTAGGAGAGCATACAGCGATTCTCCTTACCGTGTTCAAAAGTTGTACTCTGTTGATTCTGAGTATATTGGAATTATTCTGCGGAATGATGGTACGATAATCCGGATATCTTCCTACCACGAGGCAGCAGATGATTGTCGTATTGTCGAATTTGAATACCGCAGTCTTTTCATCGAAGGTTATCTGGACATTTTCCACATCCTTGCCGATGACCGACTTCAGCACAGCTGCATGCCTCTTGTTGAGAATGAATGAACAAGGAGCTTCAGCCTTTACGTCATCAGCTGTGTAGCAGGTGAGTTTCTGCAGGTCTGACGCCACCAATGTCGTGGAATCAGGGGCGATGTCAAAGAAAATACTGTTCATTACCGGTCTGTTGTCCTCGTCCGAAGACGCATAGATGGTCTTGCTTATGCCGTCGATAAGGCTCTGTCCCGGGAATTCTATTGTGGTCGCATTCTCGCCTGTGGACTGGCTTACAGGATAGTCGTCAGGGTTGAAATAAGGCAATGTGGATGCACCGCTTGACCACGCGCATTCAAAAAGATTGTTCGGCATAGTGGTGATTGTGATAGGCTGGTCCGGCAGCTCCTTCAACAAGTCATTCAGCTGTCTGGCCGGAACGGCGATTCTTCCGTCGTCTTCAGGACCGGAAGTCTCCACCTCGATCACAGTCTTCATCGTTATTTCCTTGTCGGATGCCTTGACCTCGAGAGTGTTACCTTTCAAGTCGAACAGGTAGTTTTCCAATATGGCCTCGGTTGTCTTGGATGGAAGCGCCTTGGAAACGGTAAGCAGTCCCTTCAGCAGTTCCGAACTTGATATGACAAGTCTCATATTTCTGTATTTTAATTGTTTGTCGTGTTATGGCGGCGACGGTGATTTTAGCCAATCAGCCACACTACACAAAGGTAGAAATTTTTCCTGATTTGTGGCATATAATTTGATTTTTCAAGTCTTCGGTTCGCGGGGGGATATCCCCTTTGTCCGAATCTGAAAGACTGTTGGAAAACCTGGAGGAACGCTTCCCCTTTAGGAGACCGGAGGGGAAATGATAAACTGGGGGTTAACAGAAGTGCGTTGGGTAAGTGTGAATACGTAGGTTGAAATTAGTGTAAAGGATTAGAATAGCAAGGGTTAGGATACTTGCAAAACTTGAATAAATTAAAACAGATTATAATATGAAGAAAGTAGTAGTATCATTGCTTGCGTCCGCTGTAGTAGCCGGACTCACAGCATTCGGTGTAGTGAAAGCTTGCACGCCAAAACTTATGCCTGACGGCAGTACTGTTCCGGTTGACGGCTCGGCATACAGGACTGTCAATCTGTCACAAAATGAATATCCTGATTTTACATACGCGGCCGAGTCTGCCGTGGATGCTGTCGTATATGTGAAAGTCACTATCCGTCAGCAGACTTCAACGATGTCAGATCCGTTCTTCAAATTCTTTTTCGGAGATCAGATGGCACCTCAGTCCAGAGAACAGCAGGCGAGCGGTTCAGGCGTGATTATCCGTTCTGACGGATACATTGTGACAAACAATCACGTTGTTGACGGAGCGACAAAAGTGGAAGTGACTCTGAATAACAACAAGACATATCCGGCAACGGTGGTCGGAACCGATCCGGCAACGGATGTCGCAATCCTGAAAATTGATGCTCAAGGCCTTCCGGTTGTGCCGTTCGGTGATTCTGACAAACTGAGACTCGGTCAGTGGGTTATAGCGATAGGCAGTCCGTATGATCTTCGTTCAACAATTACTGCGGGTATCGTGAGTGCGAAAGGACGTCAGATGCCTCATCAGCAGGGTGAATTCAAGATTGAATCATTCATTCAGACCGATGCTGCCGTCAATCCCGGCAACAGTGGCGGTGCACTTGTGAACCAGAAAGGTGAACTTGTAGGTGTGAATACTGCAATTATCTCTCAGACAGGCTCTTTTACCGGTTATTCGTTCGCGGTGCCTTCAAATATTGTAAAGCGCATTGCAGAAGACCTGATTGACTTCGGAAGTGTGAAGAGAGCTATCCTCGGTGTGTCAATGTCGCAGATTGACGATAAAAGAGCAAAAGAATTGAAACTTTTTTCTCCGAAAGGTGTATATATAGAGGAGGTTTCAAAGGGAGGAGCCGCTGATAAGGCAGGAATTCGCAAGGGAGATGTTCTAGTTTCCGTAGATTCCACTGAAATCACGTCGCCTTCTTCTGTACAGGAAAAAGTAAGTTCTTATCATCCTGGCGATAAAGCCGTACTTACGGTGATTAGAGATGGTGAGACAAAGACATTGGAAGTGACATTCCAAGGCACATCTATGGAAACCGGTTCTAAGGACATCGACGGGTCAGTGGCGTTCTACGGCGCCAAATTGATGACCGCTTCGGACGAGACACGCGCTCAACTGGGTTTGAAACGCGGAGTGGAGATTGTTTCAGTCGGACCGGGCAAAGTCCAGGAGGCCGGTGCTGAAGAAGGATTTGTTATTCTTTATGTCAATGATGAACCTGTAAGCAAACCTGAGGACGTTATTAACATTGCCAAGAAGGCAAAGAGGGCTGTTTACGTAGAGGGCGTCACCAAGTACGGAAAGGCTGCTTACTTTGCATTCGGCAAAGACTGATGTTTAGATGAGACAACTGAAAATTACAAAGTCGATCACCAATCGTGAGAGCGCATCGCTGGACAAGTATCTCCAGGAGATTGGACGTGAGGAACTTGTATCCCCGGAAGAGGAAGTGGAACTCGCTCAGAGAATCAGAAAAGGTGATCAGCGCGCATTGGAAAAACTGACAAGAGCGAACTTAAGATTTGTGGTGTCTGTTGCGAAACAGTACCAGAACCAGGGATTGAGCCTGCCTGACCTTATCAATGAGGGAAACCTCGGTCTGATAAAGGCGGCTGAGAAATTTGACGAGACCAGAGGATTCAAATTCATATCCTATGCGGTATGGTGGATTCGTCAGTCCATTCTCCAGGCGTTGGCAGAGCAGTCAAGAATCGTCAGACTGCCTCTCAACCAGGTAGGATCGCTCAACAAGATAAACAAAGCTCTTTCCAAATTTGAGCAGGAGAATGAAAGACAGCCTTCAAGCGAGGAACTTTCTGAAATGATTGATGTGCCGAAGGATAAAATTTCGGATACACTGAGAGTTTCCGGCAGGCACGTTTCCGTGGATGCTCCTTTCGTTGAGGGCGAGGACAACAGCCTTCTGGATGTGTTGCCTAACGATGATTCTCCAAGTGCCGACAGAGGTCTTGTCAACGAGTCTCTCAACACTGAGATAGAGCGGGCATTGTCCACATTGTCCGGCCGCGAACGCGAAATTATCAAGTCGTTCTTCGGAATCGGATGTCAGGAGATGACACTGGAGGAGATTGGCGAGCGTTTCGGACTTACCAGAGAACGTGTCCGTCAGATCAAGGAGAAGGCTATCAGAAGGCTCAAGAGCCCGTCCAGAAGCAAACTCCTCAAGGGCTATCTTGGATAGCGGCTGCAGTTTTTCGTTTTTAGTTTGTAAATCAATGACACCCGAATTATTTATTCAGAACAAGGCCGCGGAGGCCATAAAGAATTTATACGGTGCTGATGTCGAGGCTAACTCGCTTCAGGTTCAGGTGACAAGAAAAGAGTTCGAAGGCGACTACACGTTAGTTGTCTTCCCTCTTTTGCGTATCACCCACGCCTCACCGGAAAATACAGGAAATGCAATAGGAGAGTGGTTGAAAGCCAATGTCTCCGAAGTGGCAGGATATAACAGTGTAAAAGGATATCTCAACATATTGTTCTCACCGCTGTATTGGAATGAACTTTTTACCGAGATAGCTGGCGATGCCGGATTCGGAATCCTTCCGTCTACCGGAAAGAACATAATGGTGGAGTTTTCTTCTCCTAACACCAACAAGCCGTTGCATCTCGGCCATATCAGAAACAATCTTCTTGGAGACTCTGTTTCAAGGTTGCTCAAGGCGTGCGGTAACAATGTCACCAAGGTGACTCTTGTCAACGACCGTGGCGTGCATATTTGCAAATCTATGCTTGCTTGGCTGAAAGTCGGCAATGGTGAGACTCCGCAGACTTCAGGAAAGAAGGGCGACCATCTGGTCGGTGATTGCTATGTTGCGTTCAACAACATATACAAACAGCAGGTCGATGAACTTGTAGCCGGAGGAATGAGCAAGGAGGAAGCCGAGAAAGAGGCGCCTTGCCTGAAAGAAGCTCATGAGATGCTCGTAAAGTGGGAGAACGGCGACAAGGAGGTCCGTGACCTTTGGAAGACGATGAACGGCTGGGTGATGGAAGGTTTCGACGAGACCTACAAGGCTCTCGGCATATCTTTCGACAAGACATATTTCGAATCCGAGACATATCTTTTGGGAAAGGAACTTGTGCAGAAGGGATTGGATATGGGCGTGTTCGTGACTGATCCGGACGGGTCTGTATGGTGCGACCTCACGGCGGACGGACTTGACAGAAAACTTCTTCTCCGCAGCGACGGAACGTCAGTCTATATGACACAGGATTTGGGTACTGCCGAAAGAAGATTTTCTGAATATAACCTTGACGAGCACGTATATGTGGTCGGCAACGAACAGAATTACCATTTCCAGGTACTCAAGCTTGTGCTGAAGAAGCTCGGTTTCGCTTGGGCTGACAATATTTTCCACCTTTCATACGGTATGGTGGAACTGCCTGAGGGTAAAATGAAATCCCGTGAGGGAACAGTTGTTGACGCCGACGATCTCATCGAGAAGATGTACGAAGAGGCAAAAGAGACATCCGTGGAATCGGGTAAGCTTGCCGATATGCCTGAGGAGGAGAAGGACAAACTTTTCCACACTATCGGGCTCGGTGCACTTAAGTATTTCATAATGAAGGTCGATCCGAAGAAGACGATGCTTTTCAATCCTAAGGAATCCATTGACTTCAACGGAAATACAGGACCTTTCATCCAATATACCCACGCCCGTATTAAGTCTATTCTGAGAAAGGCTGACGAACAGGGACTTGCACACGATGCAGCTTCCATAGACAGAAACGTGCTTCCTTCACCTAAGGAGGTTCGTCTCATCAAATTGCTGAATCTCTATCCGTCAAAGATAGCTGAGGCGGGTGAGGCATATTCGCCTGCAATAATTGCGAATTACGCATACGACCTTGCCAAGGAATTCAATCAGTACTATCACGAGACCAGGATTCTTCAGGAGGAGGACAAGAATATCCTGAGATTCAGGCTGGTGCTTATCGAAACACTTGCCAGTGTACTTTCCAAGGCTATGGGAATCCTCGGCATCACTCTGCCGGATAGGATGTAGTTCGCTAGTCGTTTTGAAATGGATACGAAGGGGGAGTCATATATGTTTCCGACCTCGAAAAAAGAGGTCGAGGCGTTGGGATGGGATTATATAGATGTAATTCTGTTCACAGGAGACGCATTTGTTGATCATCCCTCTTTCGGAACTGCCTGTATAGCGCGTTGGCTTCAGAGATGGGGCTGGCGCGTTGCCATTGTGCCTCAGCCGAACTGGCGAGATGACCTTCGCGATTTCAAGAAATTGGGGGCTCCGCGTCTATATTTCGGGGTCAATGCCGGTGCAATGGATTCGATGGTGAATCACTACACCGCATCCAGGCGTCTCAGACACGATGACGCATATACTCCTGATGGAAAATTCGGTCAGCGGCCGGATTATGCGGTTACGGTCTATACGAAGATTCTGAAGCAAATTTATCCTGATATCCCTGTCATAATAGGCGGTGTTGAGGCTTCATTGCGCAGACTGACACATTACGACTATTGGAAGGATTGTCTAATGCCGTCCGTGCTGGTTACGAGCGGCGCGGATTATCTGTGTTATGGGATGGGCGAAAAGCCTATGCTTGAACTCACGCGCGGTATCGAATCCGGAAGAAGCCGGCACGATATGCAGAAGATTCCACAGATCGCATTTTATAAATCCGGAAAACCCAAACAGAAGGACGGAGTGTTGATTCTAAATTCGTTCGAGCAGTGTGTCAAGGACAAAAGGGCGTTCGCCGAGAATTTTCATCATATTGAAATTCACGCGAATATGCTGCATCCGGATACTCTTATAGAAGAGACCGGTGACGGCTACGTTCAGGTTAATCCGCCTTATCCGCCTTCGAGCGAGAAGGATATGGATGCGTTTTGGGACCTGCCTTTTACCAAGTTGCCTCATCCCCGCTACAAGGGAAAGCGGATACCGGCGTACGATATGATAAAGTATTCCATCAACACCCATCGCGGATGTTTCGGAGGATGCAATTTCTGCACTATCGCGGCGCATCAGGGGAAGTTCATACAGTCCAGGTCAGAAGATTCGATACTGAGGGAGGTGAAAGGACTTCTGAAGGTTCCGGGCTTTGCTGGAAACATATCGGATTTGGGTGCGCCGACTGCGAATATGTATGGGATGAAGGGCAAGAATCAGGAACTGTGCAATGTCTGTCGCAGAAAGTCCTGCCTGTTCCCGGCACCGTGCCCCAATATGGACAGAAGCCACGAACGTGTACTCAAATTGTATCATCGTGTAACCTCAGTCAAGGGTATCAGGCACGCATACATCGGCAGCGGCATCAGATATGACCTGTTCTTGAATGAGGACGGGTTCGTGGACAAGACTTCGTATCCATATCTGAAAGAGCTTGTGCTGGAGCATACTTCAGGCCGTCTGAAGGTTGCCCCGGAGCATACTCAGGACAATGTCCTTTATTATATGGGCAAGCCGTCGTTCCGGCTGTTCTACAGGCTCAGGACCGAGTTTGACAAGATTAACAGACAGGCGGGAACCCACGTCGGTCTCGTGCCATATTTCATATCGTCTCATCCTGGATGCAGAATGGCGGATATGGAGAAACTTGCGGCAAATCCGGCTCTGAAGGGCCTGTATATGGACCAAGTGCAGGATTTTACGCCTACGCCTATGACGACTTCTTCCGTAATGTTTTATTCCGGATATGATCCTCGGACAATGAAACCTGTATTCACAGAGCACGATCCGGAGAAGAAAAAGATGCAAAAATCATTTTTCTTCAAAAAAAAGTGATCAAACACATTTTCGATTAGAAAAAATGTCTTATTATTGCAACGCGAAATTCGGAGGTCTCCAAGATCGTGTTAAATGATTGCGTCAGCTTCTGAATGACAGCGAGTTATTTTATAACGGATTCAAAAAGAACTAAACAAATATTATGGCAACTAATCAGAAAAAGAGAGCAGTTGTAAGTTACGAGAATATGTCAAAAGAGCTTGCAGCAGCATTCGCAGAGAAGTATCCGAAGGGATTGAGTGACTATCTGCCAGACCTTATAAAATATGACAAGCCGGACGGTACATCGTTCTATGCAGTCTCTGTCGAGATTCCGGATGCGATATATTTGGTCAAAATTAAGATAAAGACCGATACGGCGGACGACATTGAAAAATGGCTTAACGAGGATGAGGAGCAGTCCGGAGAGGGCGGACCTTCTACACCGGAAGATGGAGGCGATACTCTTCCTGACGACAATATTTCCCAGTATTCTTCAGGAGACGACGATTCCGCGGAATAATTCTAAAGGCCGGGCAAAAGCCGGAACATAATAATAGTAATTCAGAGTGGCTGAAAGTTGCAAGACCTGTCAGCCATTCTTTTTTTGTCGGCTGTTTTTGCGTATGTTTGCATTTATATGGTGAAAAGATTGATTGTCAAATTGAGAGATGCTTTGAGAGGTTTGTCTGAGAAGAACAAACTTCTTATGCTTTCGCTTGTGGTCGGTATCAGCAGCGGACTGGCGGCAGTCGTTCTCGAGACATTGGTCAAGACCATTCATCGTGGCCTTACTTCCTGGTTTACGGGCGGGGCGGACAATTATTTGTATCTTGTCTATCCGGGCATAGGTATGCTGTTGTCGTTGATTATTCTCAAGTTTGCCATAAAGGACAATATCGGTCACGGAGTTACGAAAGTGCTTGTGGCAGTGTCCAGAAATGAATCCAGAATCAAGCCCCACAATATGTGGTCGTCCATCGTGACCAGTTCATTGACAATCGGATTCGGCGGTTCTGTGGGAGCCGAGGCTCCGATAGTCTATACAGGTGCGGCAATCGGATCCAATTTCGCGAGGTATATGGGAATGTCTTACAGAAACATTACCATACTTCTTGGATGCGGTGCAGCCGGAGCGGTTGCCGGTATTTTCAAGGCTCCTCTTGCCGGTGTGCTGTTTACTCTGGAGATATTGCTCTTCAATATCTCAATGACATCAATGATGCCGCTCTTGTTGTCAACGGTTTCAGCCACAATGATTTCGTACATTTTTCTTGGCGACAGTCTGCCGTTTGAGTGCACACTTACGCCGTTTGATATACATAATGTGCCGTTCTATGTCCTGCTTGGCTTCTTCTGCGGGTTCTGTTCGCTGTATTTCCTGCGGATGACTCTGAGACTTGAAGACAAGCTCGGAAAGGTGAAGAATCCATATATCAAATGGGCAATTTGCGCAGTTGGGCTTGGACTTCTTATATTCCTGTTTCCGCCTTTGTACGGTGAAGGATATGATGCGTTGAGTCCGCTGCTTAATGGGCAGGAAATTTTATACGACGGGGACACAGTTTTGGCTTTTATGCTCCATAAGCCGTGGTTGGTGCCGGTGTTCTTTTCTATGATTCTGATACTCAAGGTGTTTTCGATGACGCTGACAAATGCTGGCGGTGGAGTAGGAGGAACATTCGGTCCGACGCTTTTTGTGGGAGCTATTGCCGGATTTCTGCTGGCAAGAGTGACCAATCTGCTTATGGCAGGCACAGAGTTTACCGTTCCGGAACAGAACTTCGTGCTGGTCGGAATGGCCGGGCTTATGGCGGGAGTGATGCAGGCACCAATGACCGCAATCTTCCTTATCGCTGAAATATCAGGAGGTTACGAACTGTTCATTCCTCTTATCATCACCTCAACGATAGCATTCGGAACAATAAGGTTTTTTGAGAAATACTCCATCTACACCAAGCGAATTGCGCGTACTGGGGATTTGCTGACGCACGACAGTGACCAGGCTGTGCTTACGCTGTTGAAGGTGTCAGATCTAGTCGAGACGAATTTCAGTCCCGTGAGAATCGATGCTACGCTCGGAGATTTTGTACAGGTTGTTTCCAAGTCAGCGAGAAACCTCTTTCCGGTGATTGATTCAAAAGGTCTGTTCCAGGGATATGTTTCTTTGGAGGATGTCCGCAAAGATATGTTCCGGACAGAGTTATATGATAAAATGCACGTTTACAATTATATGAAGTCTTCTCCTGCATACGTGTTCGAGGGAGAGAAGATGGACAGCGTGATGAAAAAATTCGAGAATACAGATGCGTGGAATCTTCCTGTGGTGAAGAGTGACAGAAGTTATGTCGGCTTTGTCTCAAAGTCAAAGATTTTCTCGGCCTACAGGGATGAATTGAAGGAATTGTCCCAGGATTGAGGATTGCAGTAACACTGAAAACTACAGAACATTGAAATGAAACAGATTTATGTAAAATACATAGCCTCCAGTCTGCAGATAAAGGATTGGCAGGTAGAGAATTGCGCGGCTCTTTTTGAGGAAGGGTGCACTATCCCGTTCATCAGCCGTTACCGCAAGGAACGTACAGGCGGTCTTGATGATGAGCAGGTTGCGGGTATCAGGCATTGGACAGATGTCTTCACTGAGATGGAAAAGCGCAAGGAATCAATATTGGCTACCATTGATTCGCAGGACAAGCTTACACCTGAACTGCGGCAAGTCATTGAGGTATGCGTCAATGCCAATGAATTGGAAGACTTGTATTTGCCATATCGTCCGAAGAGGAGGACCCGTGCTACGGTTGCGAAAGAGGCTGGTCTTGAGCCGTTGGCTGACAGAATGTATGAGGTCAATGTGAGAGATTTGCATTCGGAAGCCGCTAAATATGTCAATGACAAGGTTGCTGATGTGGACGCGGCTCTAGCCGGTGCACGGGATATAATTGCTGAGAGGCTGAGCGAGTCTGCAAAAGTGAGAGAAACAGTCCGGTCCATATTCCGGACACGCAGGGTGATGTCAAAATCGACACGTGCGGCCAAAGACAACATTGAGTCACAGAAGTACAAGGGATATTTTGACTATGCGGAGCCGCTTTCAAGGATAGCTGCGCACAGGCTTCTTGCCATTTTGCGCGGTGAGTCGGAAGGATGGCTGTCAGTGAAAATTGACGCCGACGCTGAGAAATGCGGCAACAAACTGTACTACGACTTCTGCCAGGAACACAGATATCCGTCAGGACCTCTTGCTGAGCAGATACGTATGGCGGTGGATGATGCCTATAAGAGGCTTCTTGAACCGTCCATAACCGGTGAAATCCTAAAAGAGTTCAAGCAAAAGGCAGATATTGAATCGATTAGAGTGTTTGGGGAGAATCTTCGCCAGCTTCTCCTTGCGGCACCTGTCGGTCAGAAACGCACTATGGCTATCGACCCGGGATTCAGAAACGGCTGCAAGATAGTCTGTCTTGACGAACACGGAAACCTTCTGCATCACGAAATAATCTATCCTCATCCTCCTCAGAACGAGAAGATAAAATCCATAACTTCAGTGTCTGCAATGCTTGAGGATTATGGCATTCAGGCGATTGCGATAGGAAACGGTACAGCAAGCCGAGAGACTGAGGAGTTTATAAAGCGCGTGCCGTTGCCGGAAGGATGCAAGGTGTTCATAGTCAGCGAGGACGGTGCATCCATATATTCCGCGTCGGATGTGGCAAGGGAGGAATTCCCGGACGAGGATGTCACGGTAAGGGGAGCGGTATCCATTGGCCGCAGGCTGATGGACCCTCTTGCGGAGCTTGTAAAAATTGACCCCAAGTCTCTTGGTGTGGGACAGTACCAGTACGATGTGGACCAGACACTGTTGAAGGAAAAACTTGACAATACTGTGGAGAGTTGTGTCAATACTGTCGGCGTGAATCTCAATACGGCGAGCAGCTATTTGTTGAGTTATGTATCCGGAATCGGCCCATCGCTAGCTTCTGCAATCGTCCGCGTGCGTACTGACAAGGGCGGTTTCCGTTCAAGACAGGATCTGACATCCGTGCCTAGGTTGGGTGCCAAGGCGTTTGAGCAGTGCGCAGGTTTTCTTAGAATACCTGATGCAGACAATCCTCTGGACAATTCTGCAGTCCATCCGGAGTGCTATCATATCGTGGACAGGATGGCTTCGGATATGGGCGTTTCAACCAAAGAACTTGTCGGTAATCCGGAGTTATGCTCAAAAATCAATCCTGAAAAATATGTTGAGGACGATTACGGCCTTCCGACTGTAAATGATATCCTGAAGGAACTGGCAAAGCCGGGTCGAGATCCGCGCGAAACTGCGCAGGAGTTTTCTTTCGCAGATGATGTGCATTCTATTGAAGATTTGCACGAAGGTATGGAGCTCCCCGGAATAGTTACGAACGTAACGGCTTTCGGAGCGTTTGTCGATCTTGGTGTTCACGAGAACGGGCTTATACACATTTCCCAGATGGGCCGTAGGGACGGCAAGGTTACCTTGAAACTGCATCAGCAGATTATGGTGAAGGTCATAGGTGTGGATTTGGATCGCAGGCGTATTTCGTTGAGGCTGGTAAGGTAAACGTTTTACCACTCCATATTCTTGCAAAAAATAAGTTATTTCACTAAAATTCTTAAAGATTGTTCGGAATTTGCGCTGAATGTAGTAAATTCGCAATCAATTTTATCGAACGGTCTTATGATTTTGGAATCTTTGAACTGCAGGATGAAAATGCTGGTTGTTTATCTGTTGTCTCTTGTGGCAATAATGCTCTGGGGTATGTCCTACATCTGGAGCGGTTCTTTGTTGGCTCAGGGCATTCCGGTCGAATATATAGTATTTGTAAGAATCATCATAGCCGGAATTGTGCTTCTTGTTTTCAATCTTGCAGTCGGGAATAAACTGAAGATTCACAGGAAGGACTTGCCTAAATTCCTGGCTCTCGCGCTTTTCGAACCGTTCATTTACTTTGTCTGCGAAACATACGGAATCCGTTTTACGGAATCTCCTACCATCAGTTCTATGCTGATTGCCTCAAGTCCGATATTTTCGATAATTGTAGGGGTTGCGGTGTTCAAGGAGAAATTTTCCTTGCTCAATATGTTTGGAATAGCAGTGTGCCTTGGCGGTATTGCTATGGTGACTTTCTGTGCCGGAAGTATAGGAAAGGAATTTCTGCTTGGTATGGTGCTGTTGTTTATAGCAGTGCTTGCGGAAGTTGGGCACGCTTCGTTTACCAAGTGCCTGTCAGACAGTTATGCCCCTTTTGTGATAGTGATGTATCAGTTCCTCATCGGATCGGTATATCTGTTGCCGCTTTTCTTGTTCCGTGGAATTCGTGATTTCAATGCTGAAGTCTATTTCTCGTGGTCGGTATGGAAGCCGCTTCTTTGTCTTGCAGTGCTCTGTTCAAGTGTAGCATTCGGACTTTGGGCTCAGACAATAAAGTCTCTTGGAGTTGCAAAATCGAGCATATTTATGTCCACAATCCCGGTCTTCACGGCATTGGCAGGTTGCGCTTTGGGTACGGAAATTCTTACTCCGCTTCAGTGGGCTGGCATCGTGATAGCCTGTCTGGGAGTTGTCCTTTCGCAATATACCGTAAGGAAAAAGTCCGCGTGTCTTTCTGAGCGTTGTAAGTAGTCAATCCTTAACAACCGCTTTTTCAAGCATTTTGTAGTTTATATTGAGCATA
>CAVJKV010000010.1:0-99801 GCA_963650425.1 Oscillibacter sp.
TTTCTAATATCTCTTTCTCAGTTCTTCGCGAATCTCGGACATACGCCTGTCGGTCAAAGGATACATCGCCATAATCAGGATACCTGCCGCAGATCCGATTGCAGGAATCCAGCTAATGAGCGCTTTGATAGTAGAAAGAGCCTCAGGTGTCTGGACAGCACCCTTTGCATTGTCATAACCGAACGCCATAAGTACCCAGAGCACGATAGCGCTGCCGAAAGCAGCACCGAACTTCTGTGCCATTGAAGAAGACGAGAAGATTAGGCCCGTAGATGAGCTTCCGTTCTTGTACTCGGAGTAGTCGGCGACATCGGCGAACATTGACCACAAAAGAGGAGAATTGACACCGATTGCAATACATATAAGAATCTGCAGCACCATCAGCGTCCACATTCCGGCAGGAGTTTCCGGCAACAGCACAACTACGATGCTCAGCACTGTAATTATGGACAGCACAGAAAGGAATGTAGCTTTCTTTCCGATTTTCTCGGAAACCGGCACCGTAACGACAACACCCACAAGTTGGGAAATCTCGCCAACAGTTAGAAATGCAGCCAAAGTGAATACAGCATTGACGCCAAGGACATCGGAGAAATAATATGCCGCAGCTCCGCCTCTTATGCAGTTGAACAGCAAGACTGCTATACCACCGCCGAGAAGCATCCACCACGGAGCGTTGGATACCAAGCATTTAAGGTCTTCCCAAATTGATTTCTGCTCAGCGCTCCGAGTTTTCGAATCTGTTTGAGAGTTCTCCTCCTTCTTCATCTCCGCTTCCGTAACATGCTCTCTGGTCATAAAGAACGACAGCAAGAAGAGAACAGTACAGAAAAGACCGATGATGACCATAGCCAATGTCCAGTCCCACGGCGTGGAATCAGCCAGTGTCCACTTCTCAGGCAATGTCCCGAGAATGGAAGATCGCAGCCTCAACAGCGGTTCAAACGCACCCATCGCAATGAAGCTGCCGATGAAGGCAAAGAACATACGGAATGAGGAGAACACCGATTTTTCTCTGGAGTCATCTGTCATAACGCCAAGCATCGCGCCATAAGGGACATTGATTGCCGTATAGACTGTCATCATCAATATATATGTAACATAGGCATATACGAGCTTGAACGTCTCGCTACTCGTCTGCGGAGTATAGAACGTAAGCACGCCCGCAATGGCAAACGGAACTGCTATCCACAACAGGTATGGACGGTACTTACCCCACTTCGTATGCGTTCTGTCCGCGATAAGTCCCATCACCGGGTCAGATATCGCATCATAAAGTTTGGTCACGAGAATCAGAGTTCCCGCGTGCGCCAGACTCAATCCGAATACATTTGAATAAAAGAAAGGCAGATAGTAGGAAAATATTTTCCAGAACATCGATGACGACATATCACCGAACCCGTAACCTATCTTTTCAGACAATTTTGCTTTTGCTATAGTGCTCATTTATAATATATGTGATTATCAATTTTTTGTCCCGCTACTTTGAACAGGACCTGGAATGTCCGCCGATTTCTGCGATTTTACCGCGAATCAGACTTACCGTCGAAGTGTCGGACAGATACACGGAGTTAAGCCCCTGCTGCTCCTGCGCCGGATCACCGCAATAGTCATCTCCTTTCTGCCAATAAACGTTTACCGGCGACTGTTTCGCAAGACCTCCCCAGGTCCAGAAGTTAACACCTGCGAGAGAGCCGCCCTTGGACGCGGATTCTACAATGCGGTCAAAAACATTGGCATAGTATTCATTGCGCAGATTAACAGATGAAGATTTCGCGAATTGAAAACCGTCACGAGGAAATCCGAATTCTTCCAGAACGACAGGCTTACCCAATTTATCAGCAAGCGCAACGTGCTGATCTATATAGTCATTCGTATTTTTAATGGCAACCGGAATATCCTGCGCAAGAGTCTCCCGTCTGACCCAGCTCCAGTTGAACGGCCATATATGGATCGTAAGGTAATCTATATCCGGACACGAATGAATCTTTTCGTAAAGCTGCATATCACCTTCGCATCCAAAACTGCCTTCATTTCCTGAAGACACCAAGTGATTACTATCCAAAGACTTGATAAGAGCCGCAGACTCATAGAGCCAATCAACAAATGCTGCCTTTACAGAGTCTGACTCAGAGAAGCATCTCGGCTCATTGCATATCTGCCACGAGAAGATTGCCGGGTCGTCTTTATACGGCTTGCCTGTAACAGTATTGATTCTGGTGATGATATTCCGCACGTCATCGGCAAAAAGCTCCTTCGCCTTTTTGTTCGTCACAAACTGAGATGTGAACGCACGATAGTCGTCCCAAGCGGCATCGTTAGTACTCAACGCCTTACCGGCACCTGCCCACTCAAGATACTGTCCGAATCCACCGGACCATTCCCAGGCATTGTTTATATAAAGCACTGCCGACATATCGCGTTTCCCGAGTTCAGCAAGGAAACGGTCAAGTCCGACGAATACATTTTCATCGTATTTGCCCGGCTCGTACTGCAGGACAGGCTCCACCTTTGACTTGACGCCGGCACTGCCGTCAGCGCCGACAAGCACTCGCAGATTTGTAATTCCAATGGATTTCAGCGAATCCAATTCAGCATATACCCTTTCAGGATCGGCTGCTTCGGTATCGGACAGAAGAAGCGGGCCGTACCACATATTAGCTCCTATGAAATATGAAGGCTCGTCACCACGTACAAATTTTCCATCTTGAACTTTCCAGAATTCCACTTTCTCCGAACACGACATCATTGTCAATGCCAGTGCCAATGCTATTGATTTCTTCATCGCTTTAGTGCTATAATTTTACAACACGCAAAATTAGCCAGAGTACGACGCCCAAACAAATACAAAATTGACATTTTCCAATATAATGACATCAAACGCCACTATACGAAAACCTTTGTCTTTTTGTACAGCGCCCGGAAATCACGCGGCGTGATATTGCGCTTCGACTTGAAAATGCGGTTGAAATTGGACAGATTGTTGAAACCGCTTTCGTAGCATATCTCAGAAATGTTCTTGGTCGAATCCACCAGCATCCTCGCGGCATATCCAAGCCGGATATCCAACAGATAGTCAGACAAGGATTTACCGGTGCGCATCTTGAAGAAGCGGCTGAATGCCGACGGACTCATTCCAACCATCGAAGCAAGGTCATCCAGACGCAGCTGCTCCGAATAATGGTCATTGATGTATTGTTTCACCTTGGTGACACGGCGGCTTTCCTGATTTCTGGTCGAATGCGCAAATGAACTGCTGGCCAATATCTTATACTGACATCTGGAGAGTTCATTCAGAATCCACAGAAATTTCAGAAACTGAACGAAATGGTCCGCTTCCGAGGCCAGCCCGTCAAGATAAGGATACACCCTCATTATGGATTCCAAAGAAAATGCTATTCCGTGGTCCGCTGCCTTCAGCATTTTCCTTATTGAGTCAAACTGATTCTTGGCAAGCAACGACTCCGACAGAAAATCGGGAGCAAATTGTATGGTAATCTCACGGATATCCCGGCTTTGACAAGTACCGTCCTCCCAAACGTGTTCCAGATTTTCCGCACCAATCAATGCCAAATCATACTCACCGATAGTCTCCATACTGTCGCCGACAATACGCTTAACCCCTGCCCCGTGCTCAACAAAGTTCAGTTCAAATTCTCTGTGACGATGCAGGGGGTAAGTAAATTCCGTCTTGTGCCTGTCAACGATGTGAAAGCAGTCAAGCTCAGAAAGTTGCGTAATTTCTGTCAGGACTTCACTCATAGCACAACAGCCTTGCCGTCCTTATCCAGACTAATGGAATTCAGCAGACCTACTTTTCCTTCATCTACAAGTTTCAGAACCAATTCTCCGAAAAGTGTATTCTGCCAGGCGAACCACGCTCTGGTAAAGTTGGTCGGGTCATTCTTGTTGAAAGACTCGTGCATAAATCCTGTGCCGGCATCCGTATTCATAAGGGTGACCATACAGTCGCGGATTTCCTTGTCGTCTGAAGAAGTAAACGCACGCATCATTATCGACATAGGCCAAATCATATCGTAACCGATATGCGGGCCGCCGATTCCCTCTCCCGCAGTTCCTTTGAAGAAAAATGGGTTACTGTCACTCAATACGAAACGGCGTGTATTGCGATAGACAGGGTCTTTAGCAGAAACATCTCCAAGGTATGCAAGCGAAAGCAGGCTAGGAGCATTTGAATCGTCCATCAGATATGTATTGCCGAATCCGTCCACCTCGAAAGCATAGATTTTGCCGAACTTAGGATGCTTTACGACAGCATATTTCTTGATGGCATTTTCCACCTCTGAAGCAAGAGCCCTACATTCCGATGCCATTTCAGTCTCTTTATTCACTGTTTCCAGAATCTCGGCAGCCTTGCGCAATGAGGTGACTGCGAAGAAGTTGGACGGGATAAGGAATTCAAATGTAGTCGCATCGTCAGACGGACGGAAAGAAGATGCAATCAATCCGCAAGGCTTCACGGGATTACCGAGGCCTGCACAACATTTGGTATCCAACTGACGGTCGGTGACGCGAGTAAACACATAGCTTCCATGACCTTCCTTGCGCTGCTGCTCCTTGAGAGTCGCGAGAATAGCCTTCATTCCGGACATCCACTTGTCTCCGAAGACAGAAGTATCCCCAGTAACTTTCCAGTATTCGTATGCAAGACGTATCGGATAGCAGTGGGAGTCAATCTCCCATTTTCTTTCGTGAACATTAAGATTCATATCAGTGCCGTCATTCTGCCATTCGCCTCCTGTCGGACCGTCGTTGAACGCATTGGCATACGGGTCAATGCTGAGTGAAAGGAACTGGCGGTTGATGACTCCCGCTATCATCCTGCGGAGGTGTCCGTCCACACCTGCAAACTGCACGTATGGCCAGACCTGTGCGCCGGAATCGCGCATCCACATCGCGTGAATATCTCCTGTATATACAAATGTATCCGGATTGCCGTCGCTATCCTCTCTGAAATGAACTGTCGTGTCAAGCGTGTTGGGATAACAGTTACGGAACATCCAGGCGAGTTTGGGATTTGTCAGTTGAGCCGTGACTTCATCGATGACCTTCTCCACGGTTTCAGAGGTAAAAAGCCTGTTCTGTGGTTCAGGACGCTGCGATTTGAATGTCTGCGCACCAACCGTAGCGGAAACGGACAAAGCGACAAATGCCGCAATCAGTGTTTTTCTTTGCATAATCTATGGTCTATGTTTTTGATAAAATCGGTTTTAGCGTTATTGACGCAATCTTTGCAAATGTATAAAAAATCAGGTCTCACTGCAACCCGGGAAAGGCGGAATTTAGCATAAATCCGGAACTATGATACTATTTTATCTATTTTCGGAAGAATAGCCCGTATTTTTTGCCGTTGGAAACATTATTGGTTAATTTCGCGATATGACTACATACACATCACCGGAACTGGTATCGCTGCGCAATGAAGTGCAGAGCGAACTCAAAAACAACATACTCCCCTACTGGAGCGGCAAATGTATCGACCCCAAAGGAGGATTCATAGGCAGAATCAAGGGCGACGGAACAGTCGAGCCTGATGCCGAAAAAGGTGCCGTTCTAAACGCAAGGATACTCTGGGCATTCTCTGCATCATACAGAGTACTTGGAAATCCTAAATATCTGGAAACCGCAACAAGAGCCAAGCGTGAAATCATAGACAGATTCTATGACAAGGAGTTCGGCGGAGTTTTCTGGAGTCTGGACAAAGACAGCAATCCGTTGGATACCAAGAAACAGATATACGCCATCGGCTTCGCGATATACGGGCTCAGCGAATATGCGCGGGCAACCGGAGACGAAGAGGCCAAGGAATATGCCGTCAAACTTTTCAACGACATCGAGGCGCATAGTTTTGACCGAGAGAAGAACGGCTATTTTGAAGCGCTGACTCGGGAGTGGAATCCGATTGCAGATATGAGATTAAGTGCAAAGGATGCCAACGAGCACAAGACAATGAACACGCATCTTCACATAATCGAGCCATACACAGCGCTTTACAGAATATGGAAAGATGATGTACTGAAAGAGCGCATACAGAATCTGCTCTATATATTCCGCGAAAAAATCCTTGACAGGCAGACGGGACATCTCCAGTTGTTTTTCGATGACGACTGGAACAGCAAATACAATATCGTTTCATTCGGGCACGACATTGAGGCATCTTGGCTCCTGCACGAAGCAGCCACGGTAATCGGAGAGGACATCAAGGAACTGAAGTCCGACATCAAACTCATTGCTGACGCGGCAGGAGAAGGCTATATCCCGGACGGAGGAATGATATATGAGCTCCACAAGGACAGCGGTGCTCTGGATGCAGACAGGCATTGGTGGGTTCAGGCTGAAACCGTTGTAGGCTATCTCAACATCTACGAACTATGCGATGATGTTTCAGCACTACATAAAGCATTGAATACTTGGAAATTCATCCGTGAGCACATCGTGGACAAAGAAAAGGGGGAATGGTTCTGGAGCCTAAAGGCGGACGGCACCCAGAATAGGACTGACGACAAGGCCGGATTCTGGAAATGTCCTTACCACAATACCAGAATGTGCCTGGAAGTCATCGAGCGCATCTAAACGAAAATCACATAATTACATTATGAGAAGACAAATTATTTCACTGTTGGCAATCGCAGTAGCGTGCGCGTTGTCATTTACAGACGCGGATGCAAAAATCAAGTTACCGCAGATTCTCGGAGACCACATGGTTCTCCAACAGCAGAGCAATGTAAATCTTTGGGGACAAGCGGCAGCGTCATCCAAAGTAAGCGTAAAGGCATCCTGGACAAAGGAGCGTTTCAACACGACAGCCGACAGTCAAGGCAACTGGAAAATCGCAGTTCCGACACCAATGGGAGGTTATGATATCCAGACAATTACCATATCAGACAAAGACGGAAGCACTACACTTTCAGACATTCTCATAGGCGAAGTTTGGCTTTGTGGGGGACAGTCAAATATGGAGATGCCTCTCAACGGATTCAACAGTTGCCCTGTACAAGGTTCCGCAGAAGCGATAATGACAGCTGGCCAATGGAAAAACAAGGTCCGTGAGGTCAAGGTACCAAAGACCGGAGCATTGACGCCTCAGGATACCGTAGCCGGAAAATGGGTTGAAACAACGCCGGAGACAGCAAGGGATTTCACTGCCACCGGATGGTTTTTCGCAACCGCACTGAACTCTGCCATTGACATACCGGTAGGCATAATCGCCTGCAACTGGGGCGGTTCCGCAGTAGAAAGCTGGCTTCCTAAAGATATCGTGTATTCTTATCCGGAAAACACCATTCCAACAAAATCGCACGAGCCTATAGTGACCAAAGGAGGGTGGTATTATCACGAGTCTTCATACGTAATGTACAACGGAATGATTTATCCTGTACGCAATTACACCATAAAGGGCTTTCTGTGGTATCAGGGAGAGACCAATGTCGGATTTGCAGACTATTATGCTGACAGACTTTCCGTAATGGTCGGTGAATGGAGAAGGCTCTGGGGACAGGGAGACATTCCTTTTTACGAAGTAGAACTCGCTCCGTGGGAATATAGAGGCGACGGCATCTGGGGAGCACGTCTGCGCGAGGCTCAGCACAACGCAGTCAATATTATCCCGAACAGCGGAATCATCTGCACGAACGACCTTGTCTATCCATACGAATTCGACCAGATTCACCCTTGCCGTAAAAAAGAGGTCGGGGAACGTCTTGCACTGACAGCCCTCAACAAGACATACGGAATGTCCGGTCTGCCTTGCGAAGGCCCTGTATTCAAGGATTTTACCGTTAATGAAAACGAGGTAACTGTCAATTTCACAAACACGAGGAATGATGGTCTCAGCCCGTGGCACGACATCCAGGGATTTGAAGTCGCCGGCGAGGACAAAGTGTTCCACACTGCAAAGGCAGAGCGCAAAGACAATTCTGTGGTATTGACCTGCGATGAGGTGCCGAATCCTGTGGCGGTACGCTATTGCTTCCGCGATTTCCAGATCGGCAATCTGACTGGCACAATGAATCTTCCTGCCATCCCGTTCAGGACAGACAACTGGTGATAATTCACGCTTTTTGCGTACCTTTGGACTGTTATGCAGTTCAAGATATCATCCGAATACAAGCCGGCCGGAGATCAGCCCGGAGCAATCGAAGGACTATGCTCCGCAATCAGTCAGAATGCCGATGCAGTCACACTTTTGGGCGTGACAGGCTCAGGCAAGACGTTCACTATGGCGAATGTCATCGAGAAACTCCAGAGGCCGGCTTTGATTCTAAGCCACAACAAGACACTGGCGGCACAGTTGTACGGAGAATTCAAATCATTCTTCCCCAACAATGCCGTGGAGTACTTTGTGTCTTATTACGATTATTATCAGCCTGAGGCTTACATCCCATCGACCGACACATATATAGAAAAGGACCTGAGCATCAACGAACAGATTGACAAGCTCAGGTTAAGTGCCGCGTCTGCTCTGATGTCCGGGAGAAGGGATGTCATAGTAGTTTCCAGCGTATCCTGTCTGTACGGCATCGGCAATCCGCAGGATTTTCACGAACAGACCGTAACTGTGCGCGTAGGACAGCAGATCAGCGAAACCAGACTGCTATATCACCTCGTAGATGCACTTTTCAGCAGAACCGAAACAGATTTCAAGCGCGGCACATTCCGTGTCAGAGGCGACACAGTGGATGTATATCTCGGTGGAGCAGACGAAGCTGTGAGAATAGAGTTTTTCGGAGACGAAATCGACGCGCTTTCTCTGATAGACCCTGTTACGGGTGCGACAATCGAACAGCTTACTGAGGTTCCTATCTATCCTGCCGGAAATTTCGTAACAACGAAGGAGAAGTCTATCAAGGCAGTAAGTATGATTCAGGACGATCTTGTGCGCCAGATAGAATATTTCGAAAGCATCGGAAAAAGTCTTGAAGCCAAACGGTTGAAACAGAGGGTAGAATACGACCTTGAAATGATCAAGGAGATGGGTTACTGCCCCGGAGTGGAAAATTATTCCAGATACCTGGACGGCAGAAAAGAGGGACAGAGGCCTTTCTGTCTGATTGATTATTTTCCTCAGGATTTCATAACATTCATTGATGAAAGTCACGTAACAATCCCCCAAATCAGGGCTATGTACGGAGGTGACCACTCCAGAAAGTCAGTACTTATAGAATACGGATTCCGTCTGCCGGCGGCCGCAGACAACAGGCCACTCACATTCGATGAGTTCGAGTCAATCACCGGGCAGACTGTATATGTAAGCGCCACACCTTCAGAATATGAATTGAAAAGATCAGAAGGGCTTGTAGTAGAGCAGGTTGTGCGGCCGACAGGACTTCTGGACCCACCGATAGAGGTGCGGCCTACACACGATCAAGTCGATAATCTTCTCGAAGAAATACGCAAGAGATCGGAAATAGACGAGAGAGTGCTGGTCACGACATTGACAAAGAGAATGGCTGAAGAGCTTGACGATTTCTTCGGAAAACGCGGGGTGAGATGCCGGTATATCCACTCGGATGTGGACACAGCGGAGCGTGTCGAGATAATAGAGGATTTCAAGAACGGACTATTCGACGTGCTGATAGGCGTAAACCTTCTTCGTGAGGGTCTGGACATACCGACGGTATCGCTGGTAGCCATTTTGGATGCCGACAAAGAGGGATTCTTACGGTCCAATGTCGCATTGACTCAGACGGCAGGACGCGCTGCGAGAAATGTGCACGGACTGGTGATAATGTATGCGGACTCCATCACGAAGTCTATGCAGGAGACTATCTACGAGACAAATAGAAGACGAGCCAAACAGATAGAGTACAACAAGTTGCACGGCATAACTCCTAAGCAGGTCGAGGTAAAGCACAATGCTCTGATTTCAGAGCTTGGAGGCTCGACTGCGGATTCAGGCAAGAATCTCGGACGTGTCACCGCTTCAAATTCATACGATTCGCCTACGTTCATTCCGAATCCAAGCGCACTCGGCAAAGGCAGGATAACTGTCGGACTTGGTGACGACTCGAAGCGCGAATCCAATTCCGCATACACGGACGGCTACCTCAACGCTGACCTCGCCGCTGTGCTTCAGGACCCTGTAATCAGGTCAATGTCACGTCCTCAGGTAGAGAAGTCAGTCGAAGAGGCACGCCGCAAGATGAAAAAGGCCGCAGCGGATCTTGACTATGCGGCTGCAGCACGTTACCGCGATGAGATGTGGGCTCTTGAGGAATACCTCAAAGTTTGGAAAGAGAGTTAGAAGCTGTCTTGAAATGGTTATTGGCGACAATGGATTTTGCGGCGACATAGCCCATAGTCCATGCAGCCTGGAGATTGAAGCCTCCTGTAACGGCATCGACATCCAGCACTTCGCCTGCAAAGTACAATCCTGTCCAGTTTCTGCATTCCAGAGTCTTGGGATTAAGATTTGACAGGGCGACACCTCCACAGGTAACGAATTCGCCCTTAAATTTGTTTCGTCCTATTACCGGATAGATATCCGAGGTAAGAACCGATGCCAGACGGGCAATTCCTTTGGAGCCGAGTTCTGACCAGCGCTTGCCGTCCGCAAGCCCTGCACGATGCAGAAAAAATGTCCACAGCCTGCTGTTGAACGCACTTGGAAACACATTGGACAACTGCTTCTGAGGATTGTCAGCGGCAAGTTCTCTCAACATCTGCGCAGCGTCATTTTCATTAGCCCGTTCCCCTAGCCAATTCACCATCAGCTGCACTTTATAGTCATTTTCAGCAAGAAATCTCGCAGCGTAGGACGATAGTTTCAGGATTGAAGGGCCGCTCATTCCCCAATCTGTAATAAGCAGAGGTCCATTCGCACGAAATTTTGTTCCGACCATTCCGGTGACGGCATTTTCAACCACCGTGCCCATAAGGCTTGAAAGTTCAGCATCCCGGGACTGCGCCGCATTGGCATTTACTGAATGGACACCGGCGATGGAGTCTTTGCGAGCGCCAATGTTGAAACTGAACAACGAAGGTACGGGAGTCACAATCTCTAGAGCGAACGAATCCAGCAGGGAAAGTCCTGACGGCTTCGGGCTTCCGCCTGTTGTCACCAACACGGCATCGACTGTTTCAGTGAGGCGTGAATCGGATTGTGACTGATTTCCGAAGGTTAGTCGGAAACAATTTTTGCCATCAGTATCCAGAGGCTCGATCTTCGAGACTTTCTGGTTTACATAGATTTTTACACCTTTTTCACACATCTGGTTTTCAAGGAGATGTACTATTTCCAAGGCATTTTGGGACTTTGGAAAAACGCAGTTGTCAGGCTGAGTAACCAGGCGCACTCCTCTGCTTTCAAACCACTCGCAGACGTCTTGATTACTGAATTCCTTGAGGAGATGGCGCATCAGGCGGTGACCGCGGGGATAGACGGACTCGATGCTGCGCACGTCGGCGAAGGAGTTGGTCAGGTTGCATCTGCCGCCTCCGGTTATCGCCACTTTCGCAAGGATTTTTCGCCCGGCTTCATAGACAGACACTTCCGTTTCTGGCGAAATTGTCCGTATCCATATTGCAGCGAAACATCCTGCCGCTCCGCCTCCTACAATACCAATTTTCATATATTCCTCTGTCCTTCTGTCATTCTGTCCAGTGTCAATGCGATTGCGCCCTACGCTCAGGAAAAATTCGCTTCGGGCATCAAACGCATTGCCACTTTCAGCTTTATTCGTCTCTTCCTACTCCTTCAATGCAATTGTATCCTCCTCTCAGAATAAATTCGCTTCGGATATCAACTGCATTGACGCAGTTTACAGCATTATTCTTCTCGTTCTTCTCCGTCAATACAGTTGCACTCTTCGTTCAGGAAAAATTCACTACGGGTATCAACTGTATTGACGAATTCACGCAATCTTACCCTACTATTCAGCGGAAAGCATCTGACGACTAGAGCAAATTTTCTCTGAGCGGAGGGCGTCAGATGCATTCCGCGGATTACGTAAAATTAGACATTTTTGGCGAGATGGCGTTTCGCTTCCCAAAATTTCATCGTAAAGATATTTTTTAACGACGATGAAATTATTATCTTTGGTATCGGACTTGACACAAGAAGAAGGAGGAGATATGGATCTGATCGACGAAAAATTTCCGCACTACGACGAAAAGGGCAAGGCGATGATTCGCAAGGCCTGGAAGATGGCGTCTGAAGCCCTGAAGGACGATTTGAGAGACAATGGGCATCCTTTTCTGGAACATCCTATGAACGTGGCACTTATCGTGTCCGATGAAATCGGCCTGCAGGCAGAGTGTGTGACCGCCGTATTTCTTCACGAGGCTTTGCGCAAGCATCCGGATTTCGATATAAAATCGGCCGGATTCCCGTCAGAAGTTTACAAGATGGTGGACGGCCTGGACAAGATTGCGACCATAAAGCCGAAGGACACACGTCTTGAAGCCGAGAACTACAAGAAACTGATTGTCCAGTACTCCACAGACCCGAGGGTCACGGTGCTCAAGATTGCCGACAGACTCGAGGTGATGAGGAATCTCGAGATGTTCCCGAAGCTGTCGAAAGAGAGGAAGATTCTTGAGACTCTTATGTTGTATATACCTCTGGCACATCAGCTTGGCTTGTACAATGTCAAGAGCGAATTGGAAGACATTTACTTCAGGTTCGCTGATCCCGAGGAATACAGGCATATCACCAACAAACTGAAAGCCACCGAAAAAGACAGGATAAAACTCACCGAAGAGTTTATCCGGCCTCTTGAAAAGAAGCTCTCGGATGCGGGCATAAAATACAAACTCAAACTTCGGACAAAGACAGCCTACTCCATCTACAAAAAGATGCAGAAGCAGAAAGTCCCGTTTGAAGGCGTCTATGACGTATTCGCCATCCGCTTCATAATCGACTGCGATGAGGACAGCAAGACGGAAAAGGACCTCTGCTGGAAGGTATATTCCTACGTGACTGAAGAGTACGAACCTGACACGCAGAGGCTAAGGGACTGGCTGTCCACTCCTAAGTCCAATGGCTACGAGTCCCTTCACATCACTGTCAAGAACAAGGACAACGCGTTCATAGAGGTTCAGATACGCACCAAGAGGATGGACGATATCGCTGAGAACGGTCACGCCGCCCATTGGTCATACAAGGGTATCAAGCACGAAGCGACAATGGACAAATGGCTGACTTCCGTCAGATACAATCTCGAGCATCCTCAAGACACATCTGCAGAAGACCTCCCACAGCCACCGTCAAAGGAAATCTTCGTATTCACTCCATCCGGAGAACTAAGAATCCTCCCTACCGGGTCTTCAGTGCTTGATTTCGCCTTCAACATTCACTCAAATCTGGGCGTACGATGCACCGGAGGCAAGGTAAACGGCAAAGTCGTACCTATCAAGGAGAAGCTCAAGACCGGAGACATCGTGGAAATCATGAGCGGAAAGAACCAGAAGCCGTCATCGGACTGGATAAATTTCGTCGTATCCACGAAGGCAAAGAACAAAATCCGCCAGGCATTGAGCGAAGCGGAATACAAAATCGCAGCCGAAGGCAAGGAACTGCTGACCAGACGTCTGAAGAACTGGAAACTCGATTTCCCGGACGACATTATGGCAGAGTTTATGAAGAAGCTTAAGATTCCGACTGTCAACGCTTTCTTCGCTGCCATAGGTGACAGCACTCTGGACATCGACCAGATCAAGAACTTCATCATAAGCCACGACGAGAATGAGGCAAAGGCTATAGAAGCTGCAAAAGCTGCTGACCAGGCTGCCGCCGAGGAGTCCAGGAACAAGTGGATTTCCGGGAAATCTTCCGACGACATATTGGTAATCAACGCCAAAGACCTCAAAGGCCTGGACTACAAGATGTCAAAGTGCTGCAATCCGGTCTTCGGCGATGACGTGTTCGGTTTCGTAACAAGGACGGAAGGCATCAAGATTCACAGAATGTCGTGCCCGAATGCAGCCCGTCTTCTGGAAATGTATCCGTACAGAATTCAGCGCGTCCGCTGGGCAGAAACACCCACAAGCGGCACATTCCAGGCGACTCTCCGCGTCATAACAGCGATAGAACCGTTCATTATCAATCAGATAATGGATATAGTAAATACGTTCCGCGCGACAATGAGACAGTTCAATGTGAACGAGAATCAGCGCAACGGAACGTATGACATTTCGATGAAAGTGTCAGTTCCTTCAAATATGGAACTCGACAAGATCATATCTCAACTCAAGACCCTGAAAAACGTTGTCAAGGTCGTAAGGCAATAGCATTGGCGATACCGCTAGTGCTTATCTATGAAATCAGCGACAGTACCGGCAACTCTGGTGACAATCGCCGGAGTCATAAACATATGGTCAACACCCGGGAGTAGAATCAGCTCAGCATTACGGCACTCTCTCTTGTACCTTTCACCATAGGTATAAGGAACGATGGTGTCAGCCATACCGTGAACTACTAGCATCGGACCGTCATATCTGCTTGCGGTTTCGTAGATAGGCAGGGTCTGCGCTGACTCAAGATAGGCTTTTCCGATACGCAACTTACCTTTGTATATCTGCACATAATCCGGAAGATTGTTTGCATCATACATAGCATCCATCAAAACGCCTCTGAGTGCATCTTCACGCAACACTGCCGCAGGGGCACAAAGTACTGCGCAACGGATAGTTCCGTTCATTTCACCGCTTATCATAGAAGCAACTACACCGCCCTGAGAATGGCCGACAAGACTGACATCCTTCACCCACGGCTGCTGAAGAGCGTATGCAACGACCTTCCTTGCATCCTCAAGCTCGTTTACCACGGTCATTTCCTCAAGTTTTCCGTCACTTGCACCGTGACCGTTGAAATCAAAGCGGATAGAAGCAATCCCCCTCTGCTGCAAACTGTCAGCGATGTTGCAAAGGAGTTTGTATTCCTTGTTCGATGTAAATCCGTGACAAAGAATCGCGACTCTCACCTGCTGACCTTCTGACATTTTAGGCTTCTGAACAACTGCTGCCAAATTGCCTTTGGCGCCTTTGATGGTTACTGATTCTGTAGTCTGGGCATTTGCCAGTCCAAAAGTCGCCAGGAAAAGCACTCCCATTGCGACTGCATTTTTTAATACCATTCTCATAATTAGTTATGCATTGAAGTTTATTCCGCGTTTTTCAGAAAAGCATCGTTCACGACTTTTTGGCTGCGCACGATAAAGTCACTCAGAGCTTTACCCTTCAGGAGTCCATTGGCAAGCAGTGCCAAATCAACGATCTGGTGGAGGGCCTCATTATCAGCCGCAAACGCCTCGATATCAGCCTTATGCACTGACTTGGCAGCGTCTTTTGCTTCACGTGCAGCATCCTTGGCATCCTGCGCCGCCTTCTTCTGTTCTTCGGTGGCATCCTTAGCCTCACCGGCTTTTACAATCTCAGGATCAGCATCGGCAACCTTCTCCAAAGGCTTGACAGCATTCTTCTCAGACTCCAATATCTTGACCACAAGCGGATTCTCCGCATTGACGGTAATATTGTACGATGCAGGCATATTGCCATAGAAATTGAGACCTCCGCCCATCGAACTCATCTCTCTGTAACGGCGCATAAACTCATTCTGCGTAATGAGAATAGGCGCACCTTCGCTTCCAAGATTGTCGGCAGAAACCACATAGTCATATTCTTTAGGCAACACGGACTTGAACAGATCTGAAATATCATTCTTTTCGTCTTCGGTAAATTCCGGCTTCATCCTGTCTTCCTTCTGTATCAGATTGTCCACCGCATCTGAATCGACACGGCTGAAACGGCAGTCTTTCAATTTCTGCTCCAACAGGTTGACGTAGTGCGAATCCAATTCACAGTCCATCAGAAGCACATCGTAGCCCTTGTTTTTCGCACCCTCTATGAATGAATATTGGGCATCAGCGTCGGTTGCATAAAGATATACAACCTTCTTATCCTTGTCAGTTTGCTCCCCTTCAATCGCCTTGCGATACTCGTCAAAGCTGAAATACTTGCCGTCAGTATTCTTCAGCAACGCAAAGTTCATTGCACGCTCGCAGAACTTCTCATCTGACAACATTCCGTACTCGATGAAGAGTTTGAGATTGTCCCATTTCTCTTCAAGCGATTTTCTGTCGGTATTGAATATCTCCTCAAGCCTGTCAGCAACCTTCTTGGTAATATATCCGGAGATTTTCTTCACATTGGAATCACTCTGGAGATAACTTCTGGAAACGTTAAGCGGAATATCAGGAGAATCTATGACACCGTGCAGCAATGTAAGGAAGTCAGGCACGATATTGTCCACGTGGTCCGTCACGAACATCTGATTGCAGTACAACTGTATCTTGTTCTTCTCTATGGACATTCTGTCCTTTATCTTAGGGAAATACAGGATACCGGTGAGATGGAACGGATAATCCACATTCAGATGGATGTAGAACAGCGGTTCTTCGGCCATAGGATACAATGCCCGGTAGAACTCCTTGTAGTCCTCCTCTTTCAGGTCAGACGGCTTGCGAGTCCACAAAGGCTCAACTGAATTGATAACCTTATCCTTGTCTGTATCAAGATATTTGCCGTCTTTCCATTCCTGCTCCTTGCCAAATACAATCGGGAATGGCATAAACTTACAGTACTTGCTGAGCAAGGACTCAATCTTTCCTTTCGTCGCAAATTCAGTTGAATCATCATCAAGATACAATGTGATGGTGGTTCCCCTGTCAGTCTTGTCACATTCAACCATCTCATATTCAGGGCTTCCATCACAAGTCCACTTCACAGCCTTAGCTCCTTCTTTCCACGAGAGCGACTCAATGGTAACTTTTTTGGAAACCATAAATGCGGAATAGAATCCAAGTCCGAAGTGACCGATGATGTTTCCTATCTGGTCCTTGTATTTTTCCAGGAACTCTCCCGCTGAAGAAAATGCTATCTGATTGATATACTTGTCAATTTCTTCTTCAGTCATTCCGATACCGTTATCGATAACCTTGAGCACTTTCTTGTCCTCGTCAAGTTCTATACGGACAGCCAATTCTCCGAGCACGCCTTTGAAGTCACCGGAAGACGCGAGCGCTTTCATCTTTTCCGTCGCATCAACCGCATTTGCGACCAACTCTCTCAGAAAAATCTCGTGATCGGAATACAGGAACTGCTTAATCACCGGAAAGATATTTTCCGTAGTGACACCTATTTTGCCTTTTACTTCAGCCATAGTATATAAATTTTAACAATTCAGAAAAACTGCTTCTTCAGCCCACGCGGACAAAAGAAGCCGCCCGGCAAATCCGGACGGCTTCTCAGAGTCAAATTATGTTCCAATTAACATTTAGTGACAATTTGTCATATCAAATCACATAGAAGTCACGTAGGTCTGTCCTGCTTCTGAGTAAATAGCACGAATCCAGTCTAGTTTGCTTCCGCCTTTTACGAAATTGATTATAAACTCACCGTACATATTAAAGCCACTCCAGTAAAAAGAGCTATAATCATCCCACGTAACATTTATCGGAGTCTCCGACTTGTACTGCATCGAATATTCAGTCTTCTCGATACGGGTACCATTGAAAGTCATAGTCCACGGATGCCTTACGTGCGAAGAATCAGGTTCGCTTTCAAGTTTTGCCTCAACCGTGAAATTGTACTTATGACCATCGTGGTTGAACTTTTCATCCTTGTTTTCAACATTCCAGATATCATCTGCCAATGCTGAATGCTTGATACGCATATCTCCATAGGTCCATACCGTGTCACGGTCCTCAACGTTGCATACAATTGGCGAGTATGTAGAGTACAATCCGTCACTTATCGTATAAGTTTTTCCGGTTTGCGGCTTTCCATCAGTGATTTCATATACTTTCAATACACCGTCAAGCCCGTTTGCCGACTTTCTCACCACATTTTCAACTACAGACTGAGCATAAAGTTCATACTCTTTACCTTCCGTATAATGATAATGATTACATTCCGACGCAGTAAGTGCGATTGTTGACATTGCCACAAGCAATGCCTTATATTTCATAGTCTTCATATAGTCCGAATTAAAATCTTATACCTACCCCGAATTCAACTCCGTTTACAAGTGTTCCTAACGACAATGCAACCTTTCCATATACTACATTTCCTATTGAATATTGGATAGGATACACCTGAAATTCCGGATAGAAATTATGTTCAAAGCCTTCATAAATCCCGACGCCCACGCTTACCGCAGAGGAAAGTGTTGACAACTTCGTCCTGAAATAGTCGAAGCGGACTTCCGGCATAATGTACAGAGCACGTCCGTCCACTGATTTAGTATTTCTGCTTTGGAATCCGTGATATGCTGTACCCTCTATTTGCTGATAACTGAGATTACCGCCTACCGTCAGCCACTTGAGGACTTTCACATCTGCCTTCAGACTGAAAAGAGGAGTGCTGGCCCATACCTCCTTCAGATAATCCGCATAGTAATGCTCAACATCAGGATACCTCTTATCGTCAGCTCGTGAAGCATCATTGAATCCGCCCTGAAATCTATTCTCAAGAGTTGATGCAACTCCTGCAGTCACAGAAAGGGAAATGTCCATTTTGTAAGGCTTCTGTTCACGGAATGCGTAGGCAGAATTGGACATAAACAAAAGAACGGCAACCGAAATCGCGGCTGCCGTTCTGGTAATGTACGATTTACCGCTCATAGATTATTTTTTTACAACAACCGTAAGATGCAGAAACCGATGTATTCGTTGCATTATTTGTACATAAATCTTTTGATACTCATCTTCGGAGTCTTGGCGAACGGAGTGTCAACCGTCTCCACTTTCTGTATCTGACTATACGAAGGCAATGACTTATTGGCACTTACGCGAATATGTTCAGGTATATCTGCGATAGCCTCGGCATCAAGACCGTTCTTGCGTATGGCATCAGCATCCAGATAAACAAGAGCAACAAGCTTTCCGGCGCGGTCCACAACCACAGATTCTACTACATAATCCTGATTATTCACCACAGCCTCAACTTCCTCAGGATAGATATTCTGTCCGTTTGCGCTGAGAATCATACTCTTGCTGCGGCCCTTGATGAAGATATTACCTTCCGCATCGATAATTCCGAGGTCTCCGGTCTTGAGATATCCGTCTTCGGTGAACGCCATTGCCGTAGCCTCAGGATTTTTGTAATAGCCCAGGCAGATGTTGGCCCCTTTCGCCTGGATCTCTCCTACAACGTGTGCAGGGTCCTCTGAATCAATGCGTACCGTCGCACAGTCAACCGATTTTCCGCACGAGCCCGGCACATATTTATCCCAAGCCTCATATGCGAGAAGCGGAGCAGCCTCTGTCATTCCGTAACCGACCGTATATGGAAGTCCGAGTCTCTTGAACCACTTTTCCACTTCCGGATTAAGCGGAGCTCCTCCCATTATTATCATCTGAAGGTTTCCGCCCAATGCGCCCAGCAGTTTCTTGCGAATCTGGGCAAAAAGCAGTGAATTCACGCCAGGTATCTTTGTAAGAACCTTCATAACAGGCTTTTCGAGCACCGGTTTGATTGCGCTTTTGAACACCTTTTCCATAACAAGCGGTACAGTTATGAGAAGGTAAGGACGCACGTCCCTCATCGCAGCAAGCAACAGCGTAGGAGACGGAGTCTTACCAAGGAATGTTATGCTTGTTCCGTTGCACAACGGGTACAGAAACTCATATACAAGTCCGTACATATGCGCCATCGGAAGCATTGACACCATCGTGAACTTATTTGAAGACGGGATATAGCGCTGACCGAAATCCACAGTCGCACTCAATGCCCTGTAGGTCAGCATAACACCTTTCGGAGCGCTGGTTGTACCTGAAGTATAATTGATTATGTCAAGGTCGTCCCAGTTGTCGGTATTGTAGCAGACATTTTCTCCTGTAAATCCCATAGGATATTTCGCCGCGAATTTCTCCGATACGCTAGCATACGCATTCTTGACTTCATCGCTGCCGGCATAAAGCAAGGAGAAATCGTTTACGCTCACAACTGCAATCACTGCAGGCATCTTGGACTTGTCCAGTTTTGCCCATATATCATTGTCTGTAAACAAGATGAGACTTTCCGAATGGTCCACCAGATGATTGACGCTTTCCGGAGTAAAATCAGAAAGGATAGGCACCACAACAGTCTCATAAGTGTTCACTGACAGAAAAGACACCGCCATACGTGCTGTATTCTTGGCGCAAATCGCTATTCTGTCGCCCTTTTTCAAGCCGCACGATTCAAAGAAAATGTGGAAACGCTCGATTTGAGTGGCAAGTTGTCCGTATGTAAATGACTCTCCGCGATAATTGCAGACAGCAGGTTTGTCCCAATAAAGCCTTACGGCATTCTGAAGACGTGCAAAATAATGTTCCATATTCGTAAAAGCCTAATAATCTGTTTTTATGTTTTCTTTCCGCACAAATTTAACAACTTTTCGTTATATTCGCCATTTGGACATTGACAGCCTCATAACTCAGGCTATCACAGACATTTAACGACTTTATACTATGGCCAAAAGACCTATCGTTGCACTGATATATGATTTTGACGGCACATTGTCGCCGGGAAACATGCAGGAGTTCGGATTCATCCAGGCTATCGGCAAGACGCCTGAGGAATTCTGGGACAAGAGCAATCAGATCGCCTGCGGACAGGACGCGAGCAACATTCTGTCATATATGAAACTGATGGTGGACGAGGCGAAGGAAAGCGGCATCAGGCTAAGACGCAGCGAGTTCAAAAAATTCGGAAAAGACATCAGACTCTTCGACGGACTCGCCACGTGGTTCGATCTGGTAAATGAATACGGCAGAGCGAAAGGCGTAAAAGTTGAGCACTACATCAATTCCTCTGGGCTCAAGGAGATTATCGAAGGATGCCCGATAGCCAGAGAGTTCAAGCACATATTTGCAAGTTCATTCCTGTACAATGCCAAAGGCGAAGCAGAGTGGCCTGGAATTGCAGTGGACTATACGGCCAAGACTCAGTTCCTGTTCAAAATCAACAAGGGTATCTTCAGCGCGCGTGACACAAAAGAAGTCAACGAGAGCACCGCAGAGGACAAGAAACGCATTCCGTTCTCACAGATGATCTATGTCGGTGACGGTGAGACAGATGTACCTTGTATGAAGATTGTGACAATGTTCGGAGGCCACTCGATAGCCGTTTATAATCCTGAAGACAGTCAGAAAAAGGCAGTTGCGGAAAAATTACTCAAGCAGAAACGCGTGAGCTTCATCACTCCAGCCAACTACAGCCACTACAGCAGGACTTTCAAGGTAGTATGCAGCATCATCGACAAAATCAAGGCTGACTATGACCTCAGGCAACTGTAGTCCCCGCTTTTGTAAGGGAAAAGGTAAATTCGAGACCGCCTGACTTTGCGATTCTCACCGATATTTTTCCACCATGCAGGATCACTGCATTCTTGACGATGGCAAGCCCGAGTCCAGTTCCACCCAGTTTTCTTGAACGCCCCTTATCCACACGGTAGAACCGCTCGAAAAGATGCGGCAGATGCTCCGGCGGCACGCCTGCCCCATTGTCCGCAAAACTGAACACATAGTGCCCCTGCTCCTCGTCAAGGTATTGAACCGTAACCGTCGCGCCTTCACCGGCATAGGCTATTGCATTGTCAGTCAGATTTCTGAAGATGGAATACAAAAGCAGCTGGTTTCCGTTCACCACAATATCGGGTGGGATAAGCACCAGGAATCGCATTCTTCTGGCCTCAAGCTGTGGCTCGACCTCTTTCTTTATCTCGCTGACAAGTTGTTCAACATCAATATCTTCCGTAGTGAAAGTTCCGGAAGCCTCGTCAATCTTGGAAAGCAGCGTAATGTCTGATATCAGATTTCCCAGGCGTGTACTCTGCGCATAGCACCTTGCCACAAATTCATTTCGCATTGACTCGTCCATATCCGGATTATCCTTAATAGTCTCCAGATAGCCGCGTATGCTGCTCACAGGGGTTTTGAGTTCGTGAGCAATGTTCTGGGTCAGCTGGCGTTTGAGCCTGGTCTTGTCGTCTTCGCTGTTCTGAAGCTTTGCATAGAGGTGCACTATATTCCTGGATATTTCACCGAGTTCGTCATCGGAGAACTCTATGTCGGCATTTTCTATATCTTCATTCTTTTCCGCCATATCCGCAAATGCCCGCAGATATGCTATATTCCGCTTGATTTTCCGGACATACAGATAATATATGAATATAAGAATCAATGCAAATCCCAATGCAGCCCAGAGAAAACCTCTGTCAGACGCGAGCATTCTGGTCATTGACACATCATACAGATGTGCTGTGCGCACTATCAAATTATCCTCCGGAAATGCGGTTGCAGAATAGAACCAATTGCCGCCCATCGTTCTGGAAGCGCGCTTTATGTCATAGCCCGTTCCTTCTGTCAGAGCATCGCGTATCTCCTTTCGGTCAATGTGGTTTTCAAATGTACTTGAATCCGCTGCCTGGCTGTCGGACAGCACACGTCCCTGCATATCCAGCACAGTCACCCTTATGCCCTCTTTCTTCAGCCGATTCTCAAATGCAGGCAGCGACTGCGATGAAGACACCAGCAGATCTCTTATGTCATTGTTGCAATCCTGAAGCCTGGTATTGAGGATATTGAACCTGTAAATTTTCTCTCTCTGATATTGAAAGAACAGAAAACACAGAGAAAAGGAAAGGAACAGTGAAAGGACAACAATAAAAAGCTTGGAGCTCAGCGATATGTTTTTTTGAGGACGCATATTTAAGAAGCAGTTTAAGACTATTTCCGCTCTGTCTCACACAGATTCGTCGAAGCAATAGCCGTAGCCATGTCTTGTCACGATACAGGGGCCATATTTACCAAGTTTCTTGCGCAATCTTGTTATATTCACATCCACCGTGCGACCCAAAACTATCACTTCTTCCGGCCAAACCTTTGAAAGTATTTCCTCTCTTGAGAACACGTGGGATGGGTTTGACAACAGAAGATGCAGAATACCATATTCAATCCGGGTCAATTCCACAGTTTCTCCGTCAACAGATGCAGACTTGCGGTCATCATCGAGTGCCAAGGACTTGTACGACAGTCGATTATCCCCAGTATCCGAATCCGGATGCAAATCCTGAGTGCGCCTTAGTACTGCCTGGACCCGTGAAACGACCTCCCGCACGGAAAAAGGCTTGGAGATATAGTCGTCAGCACCTATGCCCAATCCGTTTACAGTATCATCCTCTGAATCAAGCGCAGTAACGAAGATAATCGGAATCTTCGCCGTATCAGGGTTCTTCTTCATAATCTCAGCGAGACGGAAACCCGAAATTCCATCCATCATTACATCCAGAAGGACAAGATCACAGCCTGAAATGCCTGCCATCATAGCCTCCTCAGCAGAATGCGCCACGACAGTCCCGTACCCTGCCTTTTCAAGATTGAATTTCAGGATATTGCAGATATCCGCTTCATCATCGACTATAAGAATTTTTTTCATTTGGCGTCATCCGATTTGAACTTTGCCACAATGTCTTTCAAGTCAGGCAATTCCTCATCATTTCCGCTGAAAAGCAACAGCAACTGGTCGCCAGACCTCAGACGGATACGTCCGTCAGGAACTATGAACTTTCCTTCACGCCTTACTATGATGACACGTGCGCCCTCCGGCAGATTTATCTCTTTCAGGGTATTACCGAACTGCAGGTCATCATCCGTAAGCGTATAGTCTTGAAGTTTGCCCATTTCCTCCGGAATCTCGATTCCGAAAGTTTCCGGAGCAGGCTTTGACGGAAGATCCAGATGCAGCTTCTTTGCAACCCTCGGTATGGACATTCCCTGGAAAATCAAGGATAGCAGAGTGATGAAGAACACGATATTGAATATCTGTTCCGACCCCGGGATATTATCGACGATAGGATATGTCGCGAATATTATCGGCACCGCACCCTTCAATCCGACCCATGACACAAACCACTTTGCCCGAATCGAAATAGACCGGAACGGCATAAGGCAGAGGAAAACCGTGAGCGGACGAGCGACAAATATGAGGAAAAGACCGATGAGCAGGGCAATCGGAGCCACATCCATCATAGCCTTAGGATTGACCAGAAGACCGAGGCTCAAGAACATACCGATCTGCATCACCCAGGTCATACCGTCCATAAAGGAAATTATCTCACGGCGCTGATTCATCGGCTTGTTACCGATGATGAAGCCTGCAATATACACTGCCAAGTAACCGTTACCCTGCATCATCTGCGTCATTGAGAAGGCGAACATACTCACTGCGAGCAACATAATCGAATACAGAGGTGCACTGTTCAATTTAACTCTGGCAACCACCCACACAGTCGCATAACCGATGAGCACACCGGCCAACGCGCCTATTGACATCTGAAGAACCAATGTCTTAAGCGAGCCGAATATCAGTTGCGAATAGTTGATGCCTTCCGTACTGGAAACCGGGTCGAACAGCAGCTGCGCTACCTGTATGAGTACGATTGTCAGCACATAGGCCATCGGGTCATTACTACCGGATTCCAACTCAAGAAGCGGCTTCAGATTCTGTTTCAGCCGCAGATTGCAGTTTTTCAATATGCTGAACACCGATGCTGAATCGGTGGAAGACATAACGGCGGCAAGCAGGAAGCACATCACTATGGAAAGCGACAGTCCCAAACGCTCGATACGTGAAAGGAAAAATATGAATGAGCCCGTAAATATCACAGTCAGAAGCACTCCGACAGTGGACAGCATAATTCCGGGACCCAAAACAGGCCGTATCTCTTTCAACTTTGTCTCCAGACCGCCCGTGAACAATATCACGCACAGGGCGACAATACTGAGGAACTGAGCCAGATTGTAATTGTCGAAAACAAGACCCAGACCGTCACTTCCGAAAAGCATTCCGACAATGAGGAATATGAGGAGTGAAGGTACACCGAACTTGTTTCCCGTCCTTGACACCAGAATCGCGGTGAAGACCAGCACAGATCCCAGCAGGAAGATATTTTCGGAAGTAAACTGAATAATCGAACCCATTTGACGTATTGATTTATAAATCTTTAGCTATTCTAACAAATTCACGGCACCACGAGGTAAGCCCGCATTCCGCGCATAAAGGCTTTCGCGCCGTACACACATAACGTCCCTGCAAAATGAGCCAGTGATGCGCTATGGCGCGTCTGTTTTCCGGAATATTCGCTTCAAGTTCCTTGCCGACAGACTCCGGAGTCCGTCCGACAGATAGCCCTATCCTGTGAGCCACCCTGAACACGTGAGTATCTACAGCTATGACAGGCTTGTCATAGACAATGGAGGCAATCACGTTGGCAGTCTTTCTGCCCACACCGGGAAGACTCAACAGAGAATCGATATCGGATGGAACCTCTCCGCCGAAATCGTTCACAAGTTTTCCCGCCATATCTATCAGATGACGCGCCTTGCTGTTCGGATAAGAAATACTCCTCACCAGCTCGAACACTTCATCAAATGAGGCTTCGGACAAAGAGCGGGCATCCGGATATTTCCCGAACAATGCCGGAGTGACCATATTGACCCTTTTGTCAGTGCACTGGGCAGACAACATCACGGCCATAAGAAGATGGAACGGCGTATCGTAGTGCAGTTCTGTATCTGCCACTGGCATATTTTCTTCAAACCAGCCAACTACTCCAGCATATCGTTCTTTTTTAGTCATCTTCTTCAATCTATCTATCTCAATTCAGTACAGGATTCGTTCTTGCACACCATTACCCTACCCGGATATTTCTCAAACACAGACTTGTTGTGCGTCACCATCAGGACAGCCGTTCCCTTGGTCTTGTTGATTCCCGAGAGCAACTTCATAATTCCGTCAGCCGTTTCATTGTCAAGATTGCCTGTAGGCTCGTCTGCTATTATCACTCCCGGCTCATTCAGGAGAGACCGCGCAATGGCAATTCTCTGCTGCTCTCCACCGGACAGCTGATGAGGCATCTTGTGCGACTTGCTCTCCATACCGACATTCTCCAGGACTTCCATAATCCGCTTGTTTATCGCATCACGGTCTTTCCATCCCGTTGCACGGAGTACAAATTCGAGGTTATCTACCACACTTCTGTCCATAAGAAGCTGAAAATCCTGAAACACGACGCCAATCTTTCTGCGAAGAAAAGGTATATCCTTATTCCTGATAGTAGCCAAGTCAAAGCCGCAGACCTTTGCGCTGCCTTTCCCCAACTTGTTTTCAGCTATGATAGTCCTGATTATGGATGTCTTGCCGGTACCGACCTTGCCGACAATATACACGAAATCACCGGGATACACATCCATATCCAAGCCGTATATCACCGGAGTCTCCCCATTCCGAATCTCCGCATTCTTGAACGAAATGACAGGATTCGTCACCTTTCCCACGACATCGTCAGAAGCAATAATCTCACTCATTTGCACAAACAGTTACAGCCCCTAATTTAGGCAATTTTTTCCAAACTTCAGAAATTTTCGGCTGGCAATCTTCAGGGAAAACCTTGAGGGAAAGTCTGCAGGCAGAATTATCGGCAAACGTCTACTTCAGCACACCTGACAGCGCACTGCGGTAACTGTCCCCTATCGGGATCACCCGGCCATCTTCCATTTTAAGAGTGCCACCGCTGATTTCCCGCACCTTGGAAAGATTGACAACATAAGATCTGTGAACACGGACAAAGATGTCCGAAGGTAATTTTTCAAGCAGTTTCTGAAAACTCGACAGGACCACCTTAGGCATTTCTTCTCCGATTTCGTAGATTTTCAGATATTCGCTCATACTCTCAACATAGATTATGTCGGAAGCATTGACCTTCACTATTTTATATCCGGATTTGAAGAACACCGAGCTATCCTGCCGCACGGAACCTTCCGAAGAAGAGTTGGCCGCGCGCATCAATTCCAATCTGGATTTCAACTTTTCAGACGCCACAAGCAACTCACTGACAGAGAACGGTTTAAGAAGATAATCCACAGCATTGACTTTGAAACCTTCAACAGCATACTCCGAGTAAGCAGTCGTGAACACTACAAGTGGCGGATTCTTCAGCGACCTCACAAAATCAAGCCCGGACAGGTCCGGCATATTTATGTCAAGAAACATCGCGTCCACAGAATTTGCAGACAGAAATTTCCCGGCATCGGAAGCATTTGTAAATGACCCGACCAGCTCCAGAAACGGAACCTTTGCAATATATTTGGTTATCTGTGCAAGCGAAAGCGGCTCATCATCCACCGCTATGACTGATATTGAATATGGCATCTTTGAAGATAATTATTCCGTACTGCTTACGCAACCACTTTCGTGAGGAAGCACCACAAGCACTTCGAATTGAGATTCCGACTGTTCCGTATGAAGAATATAATCATCGCCGTAAAGCAGTGACAGCCTTTTCCTTATATTCTCAAGACCGATACCTCCGTCAGATTTTTCCCTAACCTGAGGAGTAATGCTATTCACGCACCTGAATATGACGTGATGCTCATCCTCGGTCACCGACAGCCTGACAAAACTCTCATTTTCGTAACTTATACCGTGTTTGAACGCATTTTCCGCAACCGTTGTCATAAGAAGCGGAGGTATCTTGGCCCCTTTGTCATTTTCCGGATACGAGAACTCAATCTTCACTTTGTCAGTAAATCTGAGACGCATCAGATAAATGTAGTGATTCAGAAATGCTATCTCTTTGGAAAGGCTGACTGTCAGTTCGTTACTATCGTACAGAACGTGGCGCATAAGCCTTGACAACTCCACAATGCTTTCCTTCGCTTTTTCCGGCGAAATATCAACTAGCGCGTGAATATTGTTCAGAGTGTTCATAAAAAAGTGCGGATTGATCTGATAGCGGAGATATTCCAACCGATAGCGCAGATTTTCCTTTTCAAGTTCCTGCAGTCTGCGTTTCTCCGCATAATAACGCTTATAGTATTCAATCCCGATATTAACTCCGATAAGCAGCAACGCCATAATCACCTTAAACACAGCGGGATTGACGGGTTTCATTCCGTCCGGGCGTTCGTTCATTCCGTGTTCAGGATTATGATTCGGATTCAGTCTGCCGGGTTCCTCCGGAGGCATTATCCCTGAAGTCCCGTCCGGCCATCCCATCGGGTCTTCCTCTGGATGACGGAATCCACCGTTCTCAGGATGCACGGGACCACGGCTCCGATGTTGTTCCATCTTCTCCGGACGGGGGCCGCTATCGGGACCATTATTGTCAAGACAAAACACATACGCCGTGAATACGCACAGAAGCATCAGAGTCAATGACAGATACAGAGGCAGGTTCCGTTTGTTCACAAGAATTCCCACCAGTAACATATCGTGCACCACATACAGCACGACAAAAGGAAGGGTAGGCAAAAAGAAATGTCTGAAATATTGCAGCCAAAATCCGGAATCCGCAGTACTGTCATACGTAATCAAGGCAATCAGCATTTCCGCTGCAAAGACTAGAATCAAAAGTGTCAGTTTAATCGCCAAAGACCTGGTATTTCTTAATATCGTCATATCGATTGTAAATGATTCAAGTTTAGCAAATGCGAACTTAAGTTAAAGACAAAATTAGCACATAGTTTCAATTCCGTAAGAAGCGTTCGTTGAAGAATTCCGCCCGTTCGCTGAAAAAAATTTGCATAGCAATAAAGAACTTCCATATTTGACGCCGAAGAGGAATTATTGTTAAAAACGGATTCTTATGAAACTTCTTAATTACCTTTTTGCGATTCTGCTGCTTGTGTCTGCCTGCGGCAAGAATGAGATTACCACAATTGACGGGGACCCATCCGGCAAAGAAAACACATCCGGTAACACAGATTCGGACAGTGACGACCGGGACAACGATCAGGATGACGACAGAACGGAAACTGACGGCAGCGGAATCACTGTCGTGGACGGCACTATCTATATTGAGTACTCCGAGAGCGGAGCAAAAGTCACCGGAGACTCGTTGGGAATCGTCACTGTCAGCGGAAACCGGGTCACAGTCGCCAACACCGGTGAGAGCTGCATCACATACGTGCTGAGCGGCAAGGCATCAGACGGATTCTTCAAGCTTTATAGCAGCGTGAAACAGACCATCTCGCTTAACGGCCTAAATCTCACTAACCCCAACGGAGCTGCAATCAACAACCAAAGCCACAAGTACACATCGGTGATTGTTTCCGGAGAGAATTATCTCGCCGACGGAAGTGTCAATTCATCAGGAGATTACAACAGCGAAACATCCGACGAGGATATGAAGGCGGCGTTCTTCAGCGAAGGGCAGCTGATATTCAGCGGAGACGGAGCTCTGACAGTCACAGCAACAGGAAAAGCCGGAATCACAAGCGACGATTATATCAGGATTACAGAAACTCCGACGATAAATGTATCATCAAAACTCGGCCACGGAATAAGGGGCAAGGACAAGGTTGTCATAAAGGGCGGAAACACAGTCATTTCAGTTTCAGGCACCGGCAAAAAAGGCATATCCACAGACGGAAACTTCAATATGTCAGACGGTTATGTCTCGATAACATCATCTAGCGCAGCCGGGCTTGTGGACGGAGAATTGACGGGAGCAGCCGGCATAAAGGCTGACAGCACAGTCAATATAAACGGAGGAAACCTTGAAATAACGGTAAAGGGAACAGGGGCCAAAGGCATAAACTGCGACGGTGACGGACACTTCAATTCCGGAAGCGTGAAGGTCACAGCCACTGGTTCCAACTACGGAAGCAGTTCAAGCGGCGGACGTCCGGGATGGGGTGGCAATGACAGCAGCAGCGACAACACATCGGCAGCCAAGGGACTGAAGTTCGATGGCAATCTGTATTTTGACGGAGCGGATGTCACAGCATCTGCATCAAGTCACGAAGCGATAGAAGCTAAAGGCACAATCGAAATCTCAGCCGGCAACATAAACGCCACATCAAGCGATGACGCCATCAATTCCGGTTCCGATATGACAGTAACCGGCGGCAACATCTACGCGTTTTCAAGCGGAAACGACGGACTTGACGCCAATGGAAACATGTATATAAAAGGAGGTTACGTCTATGCTGTCGGTTCAGGAAGCCCTGAAGTGGCACTTGACGCAAACACTGAACAGAACTACAAACTCTACATTAGCGGAGGTTCTCTGGTCGCATTCGGAGGCATTGAATCAGGTTCAAGCATAACCCAGCCGGTCATAAGCATATCAAGTTGGACTTCAAACACTTCCTACTCTCTCTATAACGGAAGTACATTGCTTTTGGAGTTCACTTCCCCGTCAAAGGGCGGCAACGGCATCATTCTGTCTCACCCGGACCTCAAAAGCGGGAGTAGCTACACATTCAAGAGCGGTTCAACCAGCACGACCGTAACAGCGTCAATGACAGCGCAAGGCGGAACAGGCGGTGGCGGCAATGACGGACACGGTGGACCTGGCGGTCCCGGAGGAGGAAGACGGTAAGGAGGGGCGGATATGAGACATTATTTGTATATACTCACTGCGTTGACATTGTCTTACTCCGGTATATTTGTCTGCACTGCAGCACAGCCGTTCACAGGTCAGAATGCCGGACCCGGCAACAAGTCCAACCTGAGTGTAAAGGAATGGAACGTAGATTTGGCAACAAATCAGAAAGTGTTGGATCACCTCACGGTTTACAATGCGGAAGGGAAGAAAGTGGAAGAATGCGAATATGACAGCAAGGGGCTGAAATGGAAGAAGAAATTTGAATACGGACCTGACGGAAAAGTCGCCCGCATACTCATATACAATTCCGCTGAAAAGCTGGACAACATCAGAAAATTCGATTTCGACGACTCCGGACGCAAAAAGACCGAGTACATTTATGATGCCAAGGGGAAACTGAAAAAGTACAAGATTTATGAGTACATCTCCGGAAAGAACGAATGACGACGGGACTGACTTCAGCGGAACATTGAGCCGTTTCGGGGAGATACACCTCGAAGAGATGGACTCAATAAAACTGATGAACCGAATCGACAGCAAGTATCTGACAGACACCTTGATACTGCAGGATATTCTCGAGGATGCCCTAAGTGGAGGCTACCGTATTTTCGAGAACAGCGGCAAACGGCTTCTCGGATATGACAGCATCTATTTCGACACAGGTGACATACGGATGTTCACAGACCACCGGCGCGGCAAGGCGACACGCGAGAAAATCAGAACAAGGCTCTACAAAGATTCCGGTCTCTGCTTTCTAGAGGTCAAGAGAAAGGACAATCACAGGCGGACAAAGAAAAAGAGAATAGACATTTCGGCGGACTGCTTCTGTGACTTCAGGGACAACAACGACGCTTGCAGTTGGCTTGACGGGCATTCCGATTACAACGCAACTGCGCTTTCTCCTTCGCTTGAGACAATTTTCAAACGCATAACCCTGGTAAACAGTAATTTGAGCGAGAGAATCACGATTGACACATCGGTAATGTTCCGAAATTTGAGAACGGGCAGTGTAGGAGATATGGGAGCGGCGGTGATTATCGAGCTCAAACAGGACGGGAGATGCAACAGCCAGATGAAGGAAATTCTGCTCACACACAGAGTCAAACCGGTGAGAGTCAGCAAATACTGCATCGGAATCGCATCCACGGACTCAAGCATCAGCCCCGGCAGATTCAAGACAAAACTTAGAGAAATTGACAAACTGAACAAAAATTATTATTTCAAATGTTACAGACCGATTATACTGCAGCCGCTCTAGAAGACAAGGATCTTTTGGGCATTCAGGCGCTTGCAGATCCTATGATGACGGCGGCACAGAGCCTTGAAGAGCTCGGACTGAGATTCTTCATCAATCTCCTGTCGTGCTGGCTGATAGTCAGATTCTTCTACTATCCCAAGAGCCGAAGGAAAGACTATGTGTTCACGTTCCTTATTTTCTCATCGGCAATGCTGCTGCTCCTGTACGCAATGAGCAGAGTAGATGTAGGAGTGGGACTTACACTCGGGCTTTTCGCAATTTTCGGAGTTATACGTTACAGGACAGAGACCGTCCCGATAAGAGAAATGACCTATCTGTTCGTCATCATCGCAATCGCGGCAGTGAACGGAATCACGCCGATATTCAAGGTCGTTGGACTCGGTGAGACATACGCCCATTATGCGCTTGCGTGGGGAGATTTTTCGATAATACTATGTGCCAACCTGTTGTCCATCATATTGATATGGATTCTGGAAAGCAGCAGGGCTTTGAAGAGAGCATCTTCCAAAATCATTCTTTACGACAGAGTTGATTTGATTGTTCCGCAGCGCAAAGACGAATTGTTCCAGGATATAGAGAAGCGGTGCGGAGTCAAGCCCACTGACGTTGAAATCGGAAACATAGATTTTCTGAAGGACTCAGCCTACATCAAGATTCACTACGAATCCGACGGACACAGCCCTTCAACCATCGACTCGATAATAAAGAACAAACAGTTCATAGAAAGACAGGAATTATGAGACGTTATCTCGTGAAATTGAAGACATTGCCTTTGATTATGGCGGCATTGTCAGGAACATTGCTCCTGTCCGGCACGCTTCACGCACAGGACACGGGCTTCAATATGAGGACATCCGCTGCCGTAGACTGGAAGGTAATCAAGGGGCTGCACGTCAATGCCGAATATGAATTGAGAACCAAGAATTCCCTCGACGGGATAGAAAGACATCAAGTCACTGTGGGAACGGAATACAAATTCTGCCGATATTTCAAGGCCGGAGCGGACTACATCTACATCGGCCACTACAATTCTTCCGGCAATTTGCGCAACAGACACAGGTTCTCGCTGAATATGACGGGAATATATGACTTGGGAGACTGGAGATTTTCGCTTACGGAGAAACTGCAGCTGACCCACAAGGCATACGAAATAAACAGATTTCAGGAGGTCAGGAATCCGTTGCAACTTAAGTCCAAGTTCACTGTAAAGTACCGGGGACTGAAGCACATCGCCCCTTTCACTTATTTCGAAATGAGAAACATATTCAATTCTCCGAGGTGCAGCGCAACATACAACACCGGAACCGGAAAATGGAGCGATTATGAATTTCTCGGATACGATGACGGATATGTGAACAGGTTGCGTGGGGCCATCGGTCTGGACTGGAAGCTCTCAAAGCACAACAGCATAAGTGTCGCTGCTATGTACAGCAGGTGTCACGACCGGGACATTGACACCAACAAGTCCGGCACCAAGCTGAAAAATCTCGGTTGGGAAACCGAGAGATACTTCACTCTAAACATAGGGTACAAGTTTTCATTCTGAACTGGCGCGGACAGCATAAAAAAGAGGGCGGCTTATTGGTCTCACGACTGTTAGCCACCCTCATTCATTTTTATGAATTAAGCCTTACGCTCCTTATTGCGCGTCAGCTTTTCTTTCATTGCATCCACACATTCATTGACCGCATCCTCGAAAGTCCTTGAATTGCGCTCAAGAACCTGAGAGCCGCCCGGAACGTGCACCTGTAATCTTACGTTCTTGTTGTCCGGTTTTTCCAGAAGCGAAAGAACCACCTCCACATCGGTAATTGCATCATCGAAACGGTTAAGTTTTGAAACTTTCTTCTCGACAAAATCCAGAAGTTTCTGATCCGCATCGAATTTCAGGGATTGTACTCTAATCTCCATTTTTACCTCCTCTTTTTGCCCTTGGATGGGCATTTATATATACGTTCTTCAGTTTCTCGATAGTGTTGTGAGTGTAGACCTGAGTCGCGGCAAGTGAAGAATGCCCCAGCAATTCCTTGATGGAATACAGATCCGATCCCTCGTCAAGCAGTTCCGTCGCCAAAGTATGCCTGAGCACGTGCGGTGACTTCCTGCCGGTGACGCCGTCAATCTGTCCGAGTTCGTTCTTCACGGTTCTGTCGACAAAAACGGGGTATAAAGGTTTGCCCCCGATTGTCAGCAGAAGAGCGGAATCAGGCGTTCGACTCTTGCCCACTATCGTTTCCACTGCACTCAAATATAACGAAATTTCTTTGGAAAGAGAAGCGGTCATCGGAATTTCACGCATTTTGTCACCTTTTCCGTGAACGGTAATCACTTCACGCCGAAAATCCACGCTACCTACCTTGAGGTCTATAAGTTCGGCCCGACGTATTCCCGTATCATAGAGAATACTGATTATCAGTCGTCTGAGTCTGCTATTGTACAGGTCCGCCTGAAGTTTACTCTCAGACGACGAATGGGACGGACTGTCCCCTGCCCTTAATGCAGAATCTTTCAGCATCCTCAAAGACTCCTCATCAGCCACCGACGCAGTGCGCTCAAAGTAATCCCTCATCGATTCCTGCCTGAAAAATTCCGGCAGACGGCTGCCACATCTGGGGCGTTTGACGAGACGGACAGGATTGGACCGCAGTTTTCCATTGGATATCAGCCACTTGCACCAACTGCTCAACACAGACATATATTGGTTCACCGTCCGCGCACTCAGTTTTCTATCTTCCGTAAGATGGAATTCATAATTACGTATGACAGTGGGAGTCAGAAACTGAACAGGCTCTTCACCGTTCACCGCATCGCAGAACGACAAGAAGTCCCCGAGGACATCGGCATAAATCGTCCTGGTCCTCGGAGAGTAACGCTTTACTCCGCCAATATACTGTATGAATTCATCCGACAGCATAATGAGTTTTTACTTGATGGCATTGAGCCCCATCTCTTTCGCCCTCGCACGCATAAGGACGTCGGCTTCCTCGAATGTATTGGCTATCACACCGTCGAGAATGGCATTCTTCACATATTCCTTGAGCTCACCTATCTCCTTGCAAGGCGGAATGCCGAACACATCCATAACATACTCGCCTGTAATAGGATTCTTGAAATTGCGAATCTGGTCTTTAGCCTCAACTTCCACAAGTTTCCCGCGGACAAGTTCAAAATTTCTTCTTATGCGCTCCACCTTTGCCGGGTTTTTCGAAGTTATGTCCGCATTGCACAGCAGCATAAGGTCTTGGATTTCATTGCCGGCATCAAAGAGCAGCCTTCTCACTGCAGAATCAGTCACCTCGTCATCGACAAGAGCCACCGGTCTGTGATGAAGGGCCACAAGCTTTTGCACATATTTCATTTTCTCGTTGAGCGGCATCTTCAACTGCTGGAATATCTTGGGCACCATACGGGCTCCAACCACCTCGTGACCATGGAATGTCCATCCTATTTTCGGATCGTAACGTTTGCTCACAGGCTTTCCTATATCGTGGAGCAATGCTGCCCAGCGCAACCAAAGGCACGGTTCCGTGCGCACGACTTCAGTGAATCCGTCTCCGTCTTCCACCGGTACATAATCCTTGAGCGTACCAGCCTGTATAGCGGAAAGTTCCTCAGCCGCGACATTGTCGACAACCTGAATCGTATGGGAGAAATTATCCTTGTGGCCTCTTCCGTCAACGGTCTCCACACCTTTGAGTTTGGCGAGCTGCGGCAGCACATATTCCAGAAGTTCAGTCTCGTCAAGCAGTCTGAACGCACGCGACGGTCTCTTGCACAGCAGCATCTTGTTAAGCTCCTCCGCAATACGCTCTTTTGACAGAATACTCATCCTGTCGCGCATCCTGCGCATAGCGTCAATGGATTCCGGAACAATCTTGAACTCCATCTCGGGAGTGCTCAATTTCGCCGCGAAACGCACTGCCCTGAGCATACGCAGGGGATCGTCACTGTATGTAGTCTCGGGATCCAACGGGGTGCGGATTATCCCGGCGGCAAGGTCTTTTATACCTCCGAACGGATCGACCAATGCCCCGAAATCTGATTTCTGGAGACTGAATGCCATCGCGTTTATCGTGAAATCACGACGTTTCTGGTCATCTTCCAGAGTCCCGTCTTCCACAATCGGCTTCCTCGAATTTCTGTTGTATGATTCCTTGCGCGCGCCCACAAACTCAACCTCGACGCCGTGATATTTAAGCATCGCCGTACCGAAATTCTTGAACACCGAAACCCTGCATCCGTGTTTTTCAGTAGATTTTATATGCTCGGCGACAGCCGTGGCAAGTGCTATTCCGCTGCCTTCCACCACTATGTCAATGTCATTTGTAGGCCGTCCGAGAAAACAGTCCCGCACGAATCCGCCGATGACAAATGCCCGCACTCCCATCGATTCTGCCACCGATGACACTATCCCGAAAACCGGATTATCCAAATATCCCTGCGCTATCGTCATATATATATTATTCTCATTCAAGTTTCGCAAGTATCCTAATCTTTGCTATTCTTACCTTTATACTAATTCCAACCTCCACATTCACACTTACCCAACGCACTTCTGTTAACCCTCAGTCGCCATAGCGACAGCTCCCAGGAGCACGGGGACTAAATAGTCCCCCAGGGACCGCACCGGATAGGTGCAAGGTCCCCCTAATAGGGGTCGCAGGTAAGCCTGCGGGGGTTAATAGGCCTCAAAGAGGGTGATAAAAAGTTAAAGGAACTTTTTAGTCACCCCGATACCCCTTCTGTCGCTTCGCTCCATTAATAGCGGTGTTTCGCATTTGCGAAACCTAAGTTATTCTCATTTTTCGGCGGAAACTACGGAGAGCATATCCTGATATGTCGGCGCGGAAGTGAGAAATTTCACCGAGCCACCTTCCTTCACACAGAATACCGTACTGTTTCCGTTGGTCAATGCGAGATACCTGACATCCATAACCATATCGTATCTCATAGCCTGTTCCATAACCTCCTTTGTCAGAGTCACTTCCGGACGCTTGCATTCCACGATGAGCATCGGGCTGAGTGTCCTGTCATACACGACAATGTCGGCCCGGTATTCTTTCTTTACCGGACCGTCACCGTATTTGATGCCGACTTCGCTCATCATCATATATTCCGGCACGTGCACCATATCCCTAAGTACAGTTATAAACCACTGGCGCACACGCTCTTCAGGAGTCAGCGGAACATTCTTTTTCCTCAACGGATCCCAAACCGTCAGTTCTGCCATTTTCAATGTTCTTGTACGAGTGCAAAGATAGATTTTTCCCGCGACAAAAACATCACGACAGCCGATTTGGCCGCACTAATTGACGGCAAAATGTCTTGCCGCACGCAGAAGGTGTTGCAACGAGCTTACTATCTCGTGAGTCTCCTGGAGAATGTTCAGATACACATAAGCGACAGTGATATTGTCCTTGGTGGAACGCATACGCTCCATCTGCTCCCTGCGCGTCTGTGCGATGCAGCTTTTGAACTCTTCGCATTGTTCACGCAACTTGTCCACCTCACCGTAATTGCCGGAGGACAGCACGCTCATTGAGCGCTTGAGCATATAGAGCATCGTGTCTCTCAGAGGGAGAAACTCCTTGATTCTGTCCTGCCCAAGCGGCACGAAACTATTGTCGATATGCTCTTCACAAGGATCGCAGATACGCCTCAAACTGTACAGAATATCCTCGCAGCTGTTCACGCCCAGATGGAACCATGTACTTTTTTCAATGGCCACGCCAGGGTCAATGCGCCTCAGACCGAGCATTTCCTTGCGCCGGAGCTGCTTGAGTTCCTGACGTTCTTTCCGCATAGCGTTCTCGGCCTTCTGCAATTTCCCCAAATCTTCAGACATAAAGCCTTCAGTCACATTAAGATAAGCGGTATTGACAAAGTCGAGAAACTCGGACTGTCCCTTGCGGATATGGTCTGTCAAAAGGCTCAAAGTTTCAGCCGGATCTTCCGAAGTGATCATCTTGTTGAAGATGACATCGCCGTTTTCTTCATCCTTTTTCTTCTTGTAGCGGATATTGCTCCTTATGAGCAGGAAAAGGGACAATGCAATGAGCAGCAATGCGACAGTCAGTCCGCCAAGACTCATAAGAAGAGCCACGAAGAAACAGAGGATGAACGCTGCGCCCGCTGTTATGAACCAGCCACCGATAACGGAGATTACACCGGTAATTCTGAACACTGCACTTTCGCGTCCCCACGCACGGTCAGCCAAAGACGAGCCCATAGCCACCATAAATGTCACGTAAGTGGTGGACAGAGGTAGTGTCAGCGATGTTCCCAGTGCAATCAGCAAACTGGAAACCACAAGATTCACTGTCGCGCGAACCTCATCGAAGGCTGCTCCCTGAGGCAGTACAACCTCGCTGTTGTCAAACCGCTTCTCCACCCAACGCTTAACTCTTTCAGGGACAAGTTCCGAGATACCAGACGCCACACCGGTACTGAAGCGGACAAGTATTCTTGCCATTTTAGAAGAGCCGAACATCTCGTCTCCCGCATCCTGCCTTGCCAAATCAACAGAGGTCTTGACCACATTGAACGCCTTTTTGGAAGTGGCAAGCGATACTACCATCACAACGCCTGCGCTGATGAGGAAGATAATCGGTGTCTTGGCAGGCCCATTGAGGGAATCCATCATAAATCCGCTCAAATCCCCGTTTCCGTTCGCCACAAAATCCTGATAGGAAGAAAAACCCGCGAGCGGGACACCTATGAAGTTCACAAGGTCATTGCCGGCGAACGCCATCGCCAATGCGAATGTTCCCGTCAGCACCAATATCTTGAAGACATTGACTTTCAGGAAATACAGAATCTGCGACGCTATCGCCGTAACCACAAAACATACTCCGCATATAACCCATTGGTTGGCATCTATCCACTGCTTGATGCTGTCGTTCATAAATGACGCGCTGCCGAGTCCCTTTATGAGCATAAAATAGATTATGGCTGTGAAAGCGAGACCTCCGAAGATGCCTATCTTCCATTTCAGGGAATTTCCTTTGTAGGCAAATGTAAAGACGAGCCTTGAAACATATTGCAGCACAGTTCCGACCACGAATGCAATTGCGACAGACACGAATATCGCCATAATCATAGTCAGCGCCTTGCTGGTGTTCATCATATCCGCTATCCCGACGCCTGATTCAGAAGCCATCTTAGTCAGGGACAGTGCGAATGTTCCGCCCAGAAGTTCAAATACCATCGAAACGGTAGTCGAAGTCGGGAGCCCCAGCGTATTGAAAATATCCATCAGCACAATATCCGACGCCATTACCGCCAGGAATATGAACATCACATCCTTGAATGAGAAAAACGAAGGATGGAAGACACCATTTCTGGCGACTTCCATCATACCGTTACTCATTGCCGCGCCCAGGAATATTCCGACTGCGGCGACGATTATTATTGTTCTGAATCTGGCGACCTTCGCTCCTATCGCGGACTGAAGGAAATTGACCGCATCATTGCTCACGCCGACCATAAGGTCAAAAACCGCAAGCGTGAACAGGAGCACAACGAAAAACAAATAAACAGTTTCCATACTTTGTCCATTAACGCGACAAAGTTACCTGCCGTATATTATATCAACGTTGCGAAAGTGTTACAATACTGTTACAGCGTCAGAAAAGATGCAGCTGCGGCAGCGCAATTTATGCCGTCAATCGCGGAAGACACGATTCCCCCTGAATATCCAGCCCCTTCTCCGCAAGGGAAAAGACCCGGCACCTGTGGGCACTGATATGTAGCGGAATCTCTAAGAATACGGACTGGGGACGATGTTCTGGACTCGACGCCAAGAAGCAGAGCGTCCTCCGTGTAATAGCCACGCATCTTATTGTTTATCAGAGGAAAAGCATTCTGAAGTCTGGAAGCCACGCATTCCGGAAGAAGTTCGTGCAAAGGTGCGGGCACTACTCCGGGGCGATACGAAGTCTCCGGCAATGTCTCCGAAACCTGTTCCTCGCAGAAATCAACCATTCTCTGGGCAGGCGCAGCAAATCTGTTCACATTGCCATCCTCGTCAGGCTGTGCGTGCTTCTCTGCATAGTCATACATCTTCTTCTCCACATCGTGCTGGAACTCAAGCAGTGACAGCGCACCGTACTTTTTGTATTCCTCTGGCACGTCATCAGGCTCGATGGAAACTACGACTCCTGCATTCGCCCATTTGGAATTACGGGCAGAATTGGACATACCGTTAAGTACTGTATAACCGTCCTCCGTGGATGAAGGCACAAGTATTCCGCCAGGGCACATACAGAAAGAGAATACTCCACGACCGTCAACCTGCTCCACAAACGAGTATTCAGCCGCAGGCATACCAGGCTCCCACTGTCCACGGTAACGGATTCTGTTAATCAGGGACTGAGGATGTTCCACGCGCACTCCCATTGCAAATCCCTTGGCTTCAAGAGCCCAGTTCTTCTTCTCGAAAAGCTTGTAGATATCGCGTGCTGAATGGCCTGTGGCAAGGATTACAGCCTTCGCCTTGAATACTGTTTTATTATTGTCGGAAGAACTGTCATCGACTGCGGTAACCTCTATAATACCGTCTTTCTTTTTGGCTATATCTGAAACGCGGGTCTGGAAATGATATTCACCGCCGTGCTCAAGGATGCACTCGCGTATATTGCTCACAAGTCTCGGAAGTTTGTCTGTTCCGATATGCGGATGCGCATCAATGAGAATTGAAGGGTCAGCACCGAATTTGACAAACTGGTACAGCACTTCCCTGTTGTCGCCACGCTTTGACGAACGGGTGAAGAGCTTGCCGTCAGAAAAAGTTCCCGCTCCGCCTTCACCGTAGCAATAATTGGAATCCGGATTGACGATTCCGCTACGGGACAGCTTGGCGATATCTGGCTTTCTTCCGCTTACGTCTTTTCCGCGTTCAAGAACCACAGGTTTGAGTCCAAGCGTGAGAAGTTTAAGTGCTGCGAACATTCCGGCAGGTCCGGAGCCAACTACAATAACAGGCTCCGCGTCGTGAACATCCTGATATTCAGGCAATTCGTATTTCTCATATGGTTCACCTTTCCTGTAAGCCTCAATTCTGTAACGCATTGTCACATCGCCTCTGGCATCTATCGAACGGTGCACTATGTAGCAGTCCGCATCAGCGTTCACCATCGCCGGCTGGTAAGACTTGGTCGGGTCAATGACGTTGACCACAGCATTCGGTTTGAGCCTGAGAGCTTCGGCTGCCGCCGTTCTAATGTCATCAAGCCTAGGTTCGCGTCCCATTCTGCAGGACACTTCAAATTCTATCATAAAATTCTATTCGTTAAAAATCGGCCATACGGGAGACTGGGGCGACGTCGAGAGGAGTGCGCTCGCCCGCAAGATAATGATAATAGCCGGCTATGGCAATCATTGCCGCATTGTCAGTCGTAAACTTGAACTCCGGAAGATACGTATTCCAGCCACGTTTCTGCCCCTCCGCCACGATACGTTCCCTCAATCCGCTGTTCGCCGAAACGCCTCCTCCTATCGTTATCTCCTTGATCCCGGTCTGTTTCGCAGCCTTTATCAGTTTGTCCATCAAGATATCTATCAACGCTTTTTGGAAACTTGCGCAGATGTCTTCCTTGTTTTTCTCCATAAAATCAGGATCTTTCGCAATTTCATCACGCACGAAATACAGCAGGGATGTCTTTATTCCGCTGAAACTGTAATCCAATCCCGCAATATGAGGTTTCGCAAACTTGAACCTGTCCGGATTTCCTGTCTTTGCAAGTCTGTCGATTACAGGACCGCCAGGATATCCGAGCCCCATCATCTTGGAGCATTTGTCGAATGCCTCCCCTACGGCATCGTCTATCGTCTGTCCGAGTATTTCATAATCAAGCGGACTGTTCACCTTGACAATTTGCGAATTGCCTCCAGACACGAGCAGACACAGATAAGGAAACTCAGGATGATGGTTTTCCTTGTCATACTGCTTCACGAAATCCGCAAGGATGTGCCCCTGCAGATGATTTACCATAATTATCGGGATATCAAGAGAAACGCTCAACGCCTTGGCGAACGAGGTGCCTACAAGCAATGAGCCAAGCAACCCGGGACCGCGGGTAAACGCGATTGCCGTAAGTTCTTCCGGCTTGACTCCCGCCTTGGACAAAGCCTGACTTACTACAGGAACGATATTCTGTTCGTGAGCCCTCGATGCCAACTCCGGCACGACTCCGCCATAATCCTTATGAACCTGCTGGCTTGCAATCACATTGGACAAAAGATAGCCATCCTTGATGACTGCTGCGGACGTATCATCACAAGATGACTCAATTCCGAGAATAATATCTGAACGATCCATTCGATTTTCAAAAAACTACCGCGCAAAGTTAATAAAATTCGGTAACCATTTCAAAACTCTCATCTTGCCGCAGTGGCGTATTTTCATTATTTTTGTAGGTTGCAAGCGATGTGACTTGGTTTTGAGAAAGACGCTGAAAATATTCTACCTTCTGGCAGTCATACTGGCAACGGCAATAGCCGCGGCAGCCATAGCCGTGCAGTCCCCGAAGGTCCAGACATATATTGCCGGCAAGGCCCTGGCATTGTTGGAGAAAAGTATCGACGGCAGAATCAGCATCGGCAAAATCCACATATCTCCATTCAAGGCAGTAGTAATCAAGGATTTGGCAATCATAGACTCAAACCCTTACATTGATTCCACCGGTTTCAGGGCGGACACGATGTTCAGAGCGAAATATGTCACTGCGACGTTCAGCGCAAAGACATTGCTGAGCGAAGGCAGCATACACATTTCATCCGCCAAGGTCACTGACGGAGAGTTTCTGCTCACGATTGAGCCTGAGCGGAGAGGATGCCCGGCCGAAGCCGACACTTCGGGCATAGTCAATCTCAAGCGTATTTTCCGTCTCGGCAGCAATCCGGACGACAAGGAGAAATCCGACAAAGAAATATTCTCCATATCCGATGTCGAACTCGACGGAATGAGATTCATAATGAGAAATTTCAGAAAGGATCCGGATGACTTCGGATATGAAGGAATCAACTGGTTCGATATGGACGTATCCGACATACAGGTCAAGGGCCGCAATCTGAAAATGAAGGGCGGGGTAATGTCCGGAACGTGCGACTTGATGTCATTCCGGGAGAAAAGCGGATACGTCTGCTATCATATCGCAGGAGCCGCGAAAGTCGGAAACGGCAGGACTGTCATAAACAATTTCAGACTCATCGACAGGTGGTCCAACATTGACATCCCCAAGTTCAGAATGCTCTACAAAGACACCGACGCCTGGACGGAATTCATCGACGAAGTGAGGATGGAAGGGGACATCAAGTCCAGTTTCGTGAGTATGAATACATTGCGGTATTTCGCCCCGGCACTGAAGGACTTCAGAATGACCGCCAAAGTCAAGGGTTCCGTGAACGGATATGTAAATGACCTGCACTTTAATGACATACAGTTCGAGACAAATGATGCCGACGGGTTCGTTGATTGGGACAAGGCGGCCGGAAGAGGAATTAGCGGCACAGTATCCGGCTCACTCACAGGACTTCCAGATGTGCAGACAATGTTGACCTCCGCAGATGTAAAGAGCCTTTCGTTCACCTCCCGCGGACTCGAACATTTCGTCAAGGGATGGGCTCCACAAATAGGACTAAGCATATCAAACATTTGCAAAGGCCCCACAGCCACTTTCAGCGGCAAAGTCAGCGGTCTGCTGAACAGAATGAGAATCAACGGCACGCTTAGAACCGGATTCGGAAAAGCAAGGGCAGACGTGGATATGCGCAATGTAATTGACAGCATCCGGCCACTCACATTCGCAGGCAAAATTTCCACAGACGGTCTGGACATCGGCAAAGTTGCCGGCGAATCAATTCCCGTAGGCAAATGCGATATGCACACCGGACTTACCGCAGTGATTGACAAAGACACGATAGGAGTCACAATCGATTCCGTGAAGATTGACCGCCTGGACGTACTCGGCTACAGCTACACAGGCATTGCAGCCGCAGGAACATACAGCCAGGACGCATTCAACGGCAGAATCGTCTGCAGCGATCCGAATCTCAATTTCCTGTTCCAGGGCATATTCTCACTGTCCTCAAAGACCAAAAACGCCCTGTACAGGTTCTACGCCAATTTGGGATATGCCGACCTGCACGCCCTCAACATCGACAAGCGCGGCACATCCAAGATGAGTTTCACCACGAGGGCCAATTTCACAAGAGTGAGCGGTGAGGACATACTCGGCAATATAAGCATCAACGATTTCCTGCTTGAAGATGAACGAGGACGCCACGACATCGGAAACATTGACATATCCTCGCACGCCGGAAACGACCTGAACAGAATCCGTTTCAATTCAAAATTCGCTGACGGAACTTACGTGGGCAGCAAGTTCCTCGCAAGTTTCTGGCACGACATCCAGACCATAACCACGGCAAGAAATCTCCCGTCCATCTACGCTGATCAGGACAGCGTCTGGAACAGGAACAGATATGACATTGCACTGCATCTGCACGACACCAAGGACATTCTTTCATTCTTTGTTCCGGGAGTATACATCGCTGACAGCACCTCACTGAACCTTAATGTGGACAAGTCAGGCAAACTGAAAGCCAAAGTCAAATCGGGAAGAATAGCCTATAACGACAAATATCTCAAGGGTATAGACTTGAGCATCGACAACCGCAATGAAAGCCTGGACGGCAATCTGCAAGCGGAAGAAATCAAACTTTCTCCGGTGCTCACTAGAAACAACAGGATGAGCATTCTCGCAAGAAACGACACACTCAGCGTCGGGTTCAGTTATAACAATGAGACTGAACTCGAAAACCGTGGTGAGATTCTTGCGGACGGCGTTCTATCCAGAGACTCGAACGACTCGCTCGCCATTATGGCCAATTTCAGGCCTTCCTATATCTACCTTAAGTCAAGGCTCTGGAATATAGCATCGTCCGACATTCTCCTTCAAAGAGGCAAGGTTTCAGTTGATTCATTGCTGATAAACTCCGACGAGCAGTCAATCATAGTCGATGGTGGCATAGCCACTGCAGAAGCGGATACTATCAACCTAACGCTCAACAAGTTTGACATCTCGCTTGCCAATGCTTTCTCATCCACCGAACTCGGACTTAAAGGTCTTATGACAGGAAATGCGATGCTCATATCTCCGACTGACGATAGGGTCGGTATTCTTATGAATATGACCTGCGACTCCACCGAATTCGGCGGCTACCGCGTCGGGAGCGTCAGGGCTGCAGGCGTATGGGACGAAGATAAAGACGGATTCAACTATTTCTGCCGCAACACTTTGGACGGCTATCAGACCTTCTCCGCCATAGGCAATTTCTACCCTAAGAACAAAAAGGTCGAAGGGAAAATAGCCCTCGACAGGTTCAACATAGGCTATGCAAGTCCGTTCCTCAACTCCATATTCAACACTCTGGAGGGAGACATTTCCGGAAATCTCGCATTTAACGGTCCTTATTCGGAAATGGATATCACCAGCCAGGGACTAAGGATGGACAATGTCAAGATAGGCGTTGATTTCACCAATGTTCAATATACCGCTTCCGGTCCTGTGACAGTAAGCAGCAAAGGTCTGACTTTCGACGACGTGCAGGTTTCAGACAGGTTCAATGAAAAAGGCTCGGTTAGCGGAGGCATTCTGTGGAATCATCTGAAGGATATGGCGTTCGACACGAAGATAAGTTTCAGCCGGATGGAAGCGCTCAATCTGAAGGAGCAGGACAATCCGCTATTCTACGGCAACATATTCGCAACTGGAGACCTTTCTGTTACAGGGCCACTCAGTTCCATATTGATAAGCGCAAACGCACGCACGGTCAAGAAGGGAGATTTCCACATCCCGCTTTCGTCTTCATCTTCCGCCGGACAGTCTGACCTCCTCACATTCACTCAACCATATAGGGAGGTCCGCATAGACCCATACGAGGAACTGATGTCGAGAATCAAGGAAAAGGATGTCAAATCCAGCGAGTTCGGCGTGAAACTACGGCTCTATGCAACTCCTGATGTGACAGCAAGCATCGAAATTGACAAGGACGCCGGCAATGTGCTGAGCGGAACCGGCAGCGGACAGATTGACCTTGACGTCAATCCAAGTTCAGGCAATTTCACGATTAACGGAAACTATAACATCACCGGAGGACTGTTCCACTTTGTCGCGCTCGGCATCGCCAAGAGAGATTTCACAATTCAGGAGGGCAGTTCCGTGCACTTCAATGGGGACGTTATGGACAGCGACTTGAATATCAATGCCTTGTATAAGACAAAAGCGTCCATAGGGAGGCTGATTTCCGACACGACTTCAACTTCCAGGCGCACAGTGGAATGCGGAATTTCCATTTCCGACAAACTGAGCAACCCGCATCTGGCATTTACAATCAACATTCCGGACCTGGATCCGAGCACTCAAAGCCTTGTGGAAAGTGCGCTCAACACTCAGGACAAGATACAGAAACAGCTGCTGGCACTTCTCATTTCCAACAGTTTTATGCCTGACGAGCAATCCGGAATCACCAACTCGTCTTCGTCGATGCTGTACTCGAATGTGACCGAGATTATGGCAGGCCAGCTGAACAACATACTGCAGAAATTGAATATTCCTGTCGATTTCGGACTTGACTATCAGCAGAACTCGGGAGGTACGGACATATTCGACGTCGCATTGTCCACTGCCCTGTTCAACAACAGGGTGTTGGTAAACGGTACGATAGGCAACCGCCAATACAATTCATCCAATTCCTCCGGCAGTGAGGTTGTAGGAGACCTTGACATTGACGTAAAGATTGACAAGACAGGCTCATTCAGGCTGAACCTATTCTCGCATTCCGCTGACCAGTACACCAATTACCTTGACAATTCCCAAAGGAACGGAGTCGGTCTCACATACCGTAGAGAGTACGATTCTTTCGGTGAATTCATCAGGAATCTGTTCAGAAGCAAAAAGAAGAGGCAGGAGATGGAAGCGGCAAGGCAGCAGGAAATGCAGTCTGAGAAGAAGAAAAGCATAAATATAACGGCGACCGAGCCGGACAAAAAATCGAAAAGAAATGGAAAACAACAATAAGGGACGATTGTTTCTCATCCCCTCACCGCTTGGAGAAAACGATCCGCGTGAGGTCATCCCTGAAGGCGTCCTGGCATTATTGCCGAAGATTCACACATACGTTGTGGAGGCGACTCGCACCGCACGCCGTTATTTGTCGGCAGCCGGATTGAAAGGACATATACAAGACCTTGATTTTCACGAGCTTAACGAGCACACAAAGCCGGAAGAAGTAAGGTCACTCCTGCCTCTTTTCAATGACGGTAACGATGTCGGACTCATAACCGAAGCCGGTCTCCCTGCTGTGGCAGATCCGGGGGCACAACTTGTAAATCTTTGCCACAAAAACGGGATAGAGGTGGTTCCGTGCTCCGGTCCGTCATCCTTGATGCTTGCACTGATGGCATCAGGACTTAACGGGCAGTCATTCGCATTCCTCGGATATATTCCCGCCAAGACTGATGAACGCAGGGCTGCGCTCAAAAGCATCGAAAAGCACTCCGCAGCAGAAAGACAGACTAAGATATTCATAGAAACCCCTTACAGGAACGACTCGCTTCTCGCTGACATACTGACGATTTGCCAGAACGGCACGGAACTTTGCATTGCAGCAAACATAACGATGCCTGACGCATACATCAGGACAATGACCGTCGCTGAATGGAAAAAGCAAGTGAGCGGAAAGAACGAATTGATCGGCAAACGGCCTTGCGTTTTCCTAATTTTGGGACATTGACACACATTTTACGCTTCGACAATGACGAAAAAAGCAGCATATATAACACTGGGGTGCAAACTCAACTATGCGGAGACCTCGACTTATGAAAGAAGTTTCATAAAAGCCGGGTACGAATCCGTCGAATGGAATGACAAGGCGGATCTGTACGTTATCAACACTTGCTCTGTAACGGAACACGCCGACAGAAAATCGCGCAATATGATACGGAAGGCACATAGGACTTCTCCTGACGCAACCATCATTGTGACAGGATGTTACGCTCAGCTCAAGAAGCAGGAGGTAGAAGCCATCGAGGGCGTCAGCCTCGTTTTCGGAGCAAACGAAAAAAGTTCTCTGGTCAAGAGCACGCTTGAATTCATTGACGGCAGGGCCGGAATCCAAGCAGAAGATGATATAGACAGGAAACTCGCACAGGATGCCGACACGTTCGCCGCATATTCGAGCGGAGAAGAACGCACCAGGTCATTCCTGAAAGTGCAGGACGGATGCGACAATTTCTGCGCATACTGCACTGTACCGTTCGCCAGAGGCCGCAGCCGCAGCATCAGCATAGATACCGCAGTTTCGGAAGCCGAGAAAATCGCCAGCGCCGGAGTTAAGGAGATTGTGATTACAGGTGTGAACACAGGAGACTTCGGCAGAAAGAGCGGAGAGAGTTTTCTCGACCTGCTCAAGAGGCTGAACGAGGTAGAAGGCATTGAACGATACCGCATATCTTCCATAGAGCCCAACTTGCTGACTGACGAGATCATTGACTGGATAGCTTCAGGCACAAAATTCCAGCCGCATTTCCATATTCCGCTTCAAAGCGGCAGTGATACGATACTTAAGGATGTAGGCAGGAAGTACACCACGGCATTTTTTGCGGAGAAAATAGACAAAATCCGCGAAAGGATGAATCCAAAGCCTGGAGAAACTTATCCGGACGGCAGTCTGAAGCCATCAGTATTTTTCGGTATAGATGTAATCGCAGGACTTCCGGGCGAGACTGACGAGCTATTTATGGAAACGTACAATTTTCTAAGGGACAGAATCCGTCCTGCATTCATACACATATTCCCCTACTCCAGAAGGGCGGGAACAAGGTCAGCCGTCCGCAAAGACCAGGTTCAGGACTGCGTGAAGACCAAGCGGGTGGCAATGCTTGAGGAACTGTGCAAGTCGCTGAACGAGGAATTCATAAGTTCACAGAAGGGCGTGCGCGAACGTGTACTGTTTGAGGACAGCAACAACAACGGCATCATAGGCGGATATACAGGCAACTATATCAGAGTCGAACGGAAATGGGACGAAAACCTTGCCGGAAAAATAGTGGAGGTAACGTTATGACCAATGCCAGGCTGACATTTCTCGGCACGGGAACATCGCAGGGCGTACCTATAATAGGTTGCAACTGCGCAGTCTGCCGGAGCAATGACCCGCACGACAAGAGATTCAGGTCAGCCGCTCTGGTGGATTACAAAGGATTGAAGATTCTGGTGGATGCCGGCCCTGACTTCAGGATGCAGATGCTCGGGCAAGGAGTCTCTCATCTTGACGCAATCCTGCTGACCCATAGCCACAGAGACCACACAGGAGGGCTTGACGATGTCAGGTCTCTCAACTACATAGACAGACGCGCGGCAGAAATATACTGCGAAAGGCTGGTACTTGACTCATTGAAAGAAGGGTACGCATACGTATTCGCAAAAAACAAATACCCGGGAGCTCCCGAGTGGAATGTGCATCTGATTGATGACAGGCCTTTTTTCGTTGAACCCAGTTCCGATGACAAACAACTCGTATGGGTGCACGACAAGGGATATTGCTATGAAAATGCAGACGGAACCCTGATCCCAACAGATGACAGCCGTGTTGCATACGCGGAAATTGCTGAAGATGAGAGCTATTCCGGTTCTAAGGTTTCATCTTCAGGACGAGGCCGCGAAATCATTCCGATACGAGGTATGCACGACAAGTTGCCGGTTCTGGGTTTCAGATTCGGTAATATAGCCTATATAACTGATATGAGCCTGCTTCCCGATTCTGAATATGCCAAACTCCAGGGGCTTGAGCACGTAACCCTCAACTCTGTCGGCTACAAGCGTCACCATTCGCATTTTTCGTTGCAGGAGGCAATCGACATCGCTCACCGCATAGGAGCAAGGCACACTTGGCTTACTCATCTGTCGCACACATTTCCCACATATCCCGACTTTTGCAAAGAATTGCGCAGACTGTCACCCGACATTGACATACAGCCCGCTTTCGACGGGCTGGTAATAGAGGATTGACACAACTTTATTTGTTTAACGCAATGCGTTCAGTCCCTTGCAGATGCGGGAAAGACCATCTTCGACAAGGCTTCGCGGTGAAGCGAGATTTACCCGTATAAATCCCTCTCCGGCATCACCGTACATTGATCCGGCATTGATATGCACCTTGAACTTGTCCTCCAGAATATGCGCTATCTCTTCCGAGCTCATTCCCAGACTGCGGCAGTCGCACCATACAAGATAGGTTCCCTCAAGCCGGCTTACAGGCAGCCACGGCACTTCCTTGCCGAAAAGGTCTAGCATATACTGATAGTTTCCGTGAATATAAGCATTCATTTCATCCAGCCAACGCTCCGCATCGCTGTCTGAATATGCGGTAATCAGAGCCTCAACGCCGAATGGATTGACCCCGCATATCTCATAGATATTGAGGACCTTGTCAATTGCCTTGCGCCAATCATCACGTGAGGTTATAATGTTTGCAATCTGCAGTCCGGCTATATTGAAAGCCTTGCTAGGAGAGCACAAAGTGACGGTATTATGCTGAATTTCATCGGAAAGAGAAGCTGTCGGAGTGTAACTGTATCCTGGCATAGCAATCTCACAATGAATTTCATCGCTTATCACCGGGACATTGTATTTCAGGCATATCTCAGACATACGCTGAAGCTCTTCCCTGCTCCAGATACGGCCTGCCGGATTGTGAGGATTACACAGTACAAAGACTGCAGCATCTTTCACCTTGTTTTCAAAGTCGTCGAAATCAATCGAGTATGAGAACAGGTTACCTTCAGTATTATTGGATGGGGCAATCACAAGCCTGTTTTCACTCATCTGGCACTCACTGTTACGGATAGAAGAGAAGAAACAGTTATATACAGGAGTCTGTATGAGCACCTTATCTCCAGGCTTGGTCATAGCCTTGATGACAGCTGAAAGCGCAGGCACAACGCCAATCGTATATAATATCCAGTCATTCTTGAGTTTCCATCCGTGTTTGCGCGAAAACCACGAGCAGATTGCGTCATAATATTCTTTACGCACACTCGTGTATCCGAATATGCCCTGTTCCATACGTCTGCGCAGCGACTCAATTATGCTGGGAGCCGTACGGAAATCCATATCAGCCACCCACATAGGGATTACATCTCTGCTGTCGCCATCCCATTTCTCGCAACCTGTACCGCGCCTGTCGTTTATCGTGTCAAAGTTATTGAAAGTCATATCGATACTGATTTTATTTTTTTATTACGATTTTGCAGTCACCGGGGGCCTTGATATTCGCGTCAAGAATCACTTCGCCGATACTGTCAGCCTTAATATGTCCGGTACGCGGATTCTTTACGGATACAATATTGCCCTTGATGTCAGCGTCCACGGAACTGTATTCGAACGCAAGGTCTGCATCATTTCCCATAGTGCAGTCCTCCATTACCACGTTTTCCGCATAGCAAAGCGGCTGAGTCCCGGTAATTCTACATCTCACAAGTTTGAGATTCTTAGCATACCAGCCGAGATACTCCCCGTTGATTTCAGAATCATAGACTGCGACATTGTCAGTTTCCCAGAATGCGTCCTTCGTATTGAGAATCGAATCGTGGATTTCCACATTTTTGCAATATTGGAACGAGTAATTCCCGTCCAGACGGAAATTCTTTATCCTAATGTCGCTGCAGTGCATAAAAATGTAGTCCGCGTGGTCTGCGCTGACATTTTCGAGTTCAATGTTTCTGCAATGCCAAAGCGTTTCCGCCGCACCGGGTATCTGCACATTCTTCAGTTTCATGCCATCAATTTCACGGAACATCTTGGGTGCGTCAACATACGTGTCAGTCATTTCCAGATTCTTTGAATACCACAATGCGGCACGTGCACCTCCGGTAAAGAGACAGTTTCGCACAACGAAGTTATCACAGCACCAGAATGGATATTTTCCCTCAAAAACACAATTCACCGCAGTTATATTGGCTGTTTCCTTTAGCGCGGACTCACCCTTATGTATTTTCACGCCTTCCAGATACAAGTCCCGTCTGCAATACAGCGGACGTTCCCCGCCGAATTCCTGATTTATTATTTTCTCCATATCAACCTTCATTTCCGCCTGCAAAAATAAGAAAATTTAGCTCAGTACACGTCGGCACACGCCAAATAACAGAAAAGGGGGTAACTAAAAATGGATTTTAGTTACCCCCTTTCACTATGTGTTATAACCTTATTCGGTTATATACTTTCGACTAGAGCTGTGGACCAGCTTTTACGAGAGCCTTGCCGGAACGGTTTCCTTCGTATTTTGCGAAGTTCTTGATGAATCTGCCAGCGAGGTCTTTTGCCTTAACTTCCCACTCTGAAGCGTTCTTGTAAGTGTCGCGTGGGTCGAGAATCTTAGGATCTACGCCCTGGAGCTGTGTAGGAACTACGAAGTTGAAGTAAGGGATAGTCTTGGTAGGAGCGCTGTCGATGCTGTGATCGAGAATAGCGTCGATGATACCACGTGTATCACGGATTGAGATACGCTTTCCTGTTCCGTTCCATCCGGTGTTTACGAGGTAAGCCTTTGCACCGCTCTTCTTCATGTGGCGAACGAGCTCTTCAGCATACTTTGTAGGATGAAGCTCGAGGAATGCCTGACCGAAGCAAGCAGAGAATGTAGGGGTAGGCTCGGTGATACCGCGCTCTGTACCTGCAAGCTTAGCTGTGAAACCTGAAAGGAAGTAGTATTTCGTCTGCTCAGGATCGAGGATTGATACTGGAGGAAGTACTCCGAATGCGTCAGCTGAAAGGAAGATAACCTGCTTTGCAGCCGGTGCGTGAGATACCGGACGAACGATGTTCTTGATGTGATAGATAGGGTAAGATACACGGGTATTCTCGGTAACGCTCTTGTCTGCGAAATCGATCTTGCCGTTTGCATCCACTGTCACGTTCTCGAGGAGAGCGTCACGGGTGATTGCACCGTAGATATCCGGCTCAGACTCTTTGTCAAGGTTGATAACCTTTGCATAGCAACCGCCCTCGAGGTTGAACACGCCGTTGTTGTCCCAGCCGTGCTCGTCGTCACCGATAAGGAGACGCTTAGGGTCTGTTGAAAGTGTTGTCTTACCAGTTCCTGAAAGGCCGAAGAAGATGGCGGTGTTCTCACCGTTCATATCGGTATTGGCAGAGCAGTGCATTGAAGCGATGCCCTTGAGAGGCAGGAAGTAGTTCATCATTGAGAACATACCTTTCTTCATCTCACCGCCGTACCAGGTGTTGAGGATAACCTGCTCGTGTGAAGTAACGTTGAAGAGGACTGCAGTCTCTGAACGGAGACCAAGTTCCTGATAGTTCTCAACTTTTGCCTTTGCAGCGCAATATACAACGAAATCAGGCTCCTGATCGAACTCTTTCTGGTTCTTAGGACGGATGAACATATTGGTAACGAAGTGAGCCTGCCAAGCAACCTCCATAATGAAACGAACCTTCATTCTGGTGTTCTCGTTTGCTCCGCAGAAACCGTCAACTACAAAAAGTCTCTTGCCTGAAAGCTGCTTTGTAGCGAGTTTCTTGCACTCTTTCCAAGTCTTCTCTGAAGCAGGATGGTTGTCATTAGGATACTCAGGGGTGTTCCACCATACGGTGTCCTTTGAGGTCTTGTCCATAACGATGTACTTGTCCTTAGGAGAACGGCCGGTGTAAATACCTGTCATAACGTTGATTGCACCGAGTTCGGTCTCCTGACCTTTCTCATAACCGGTAAGCTCCGGCTTTGTCTCCTCGTCGAAGAGAACTTCATAAGATGGGTTGTAAAGGACTTCTTTTACACCTTTAATTCCATACTTGCTTAAATCCAATGTTGGCATAATGATAAATAATATTTTAAATATTATAACTAATTTTCAATCCAATTTGCAAAGTTAAGATTTTTTCGGAATTTCCGTTCCGAATTTTGCTAATTTTGTAGAAAACGAGAATGGATTTTATGGAGCCGATAGATATACTGTCAGAATATTGGGGATACCCGTCTTTCCGCCCGATGCAGGAGCAGATTGTCCGCACCGCACTTGACGGCAAAGACGTGCTTGCCATTCTTCCGACCGGAGGTGGAAAGTCCGTTTGTTTTCAGGTTCCTGCGCTTATGCGGGACGGAATCGCACTGGTCATAACTCCGCTCATCGCCCTGATGAAAGACCAGGTTCAGAACCTTAACTCGCGTGGTATCAAGGCTCTTGCCGTTTATGCCGGAATGTCCGGACGCGAAGTTGACCTGACACTCAACAATGCAGCATACGGTGATGCGAAATTCCTTTACCTGTCACCGGAGCGTCTCAATACCAGGCTGTTCCAGTCTTATCTTCCGCAATTCAATGTAAGTTTCATCGTCGTTGACGAGGCCCACTGCATCTCACAATGGGGATATGATTTCAGGCCCGACTACCTGCAGATAGGCAAGTTGCGCGAGATTACAGATGCACCCGTGATCGCACTCACCGCCACAGCAACTCCGGAAGTAGCCGACGACATTATGCTGAAACTTGGTTTCAGAGAAAAGACCGTACTGAGAACGGGATTCGAGAGACCGAATCTGTCATATATCGTACGCAGATGCGAAGACAAGCTCGGGCAGATATTGAATATATGCAACGGCGTGGGAGGCACAGGAATAGTCTATGTACGCAGCAGAAAAAAAACTGAAGAACTGTCAGCCGCATTGACTGCTTCAGGCATATCGTCTTCCTTCTATCACGCCGGCCTCGGACACGATCTCAGAATGCAGCGACAGGAAGACTGGAAATCAGGCAAAACCCGCGTTATGGTGTGTACAAATGCGTTCGGTATGGGAATCGACAAGCCAGACGTACGCTTCGTGGCACACGCTGATATGCCGGACTCTCCGGAAGCATATTTCCAGGAAGCCGGCAGAGCGGGACGAGACGGCAAAAATTCCTATGCGGTTCTGTTGTGGAACGACAGCGACATCAGACGTTTGCACCAGTTGGAGACGGTTTCCTTCCCTACTCTGGAATATATCGAGGACATTTACCACAAAGTACACGCATTCTTCAACATCGCTTACGGTCAGGGATTGGGACGACAGGTCAAGTTTGACATCAACGCATTCTGCAAAAGATTCTCGCTCAACCGTTCCACCGCCTATTATGCGATACGTTACCTGGAACGCGAAGGACATTGGACTTTTACCGAGGATATTGATACGCCTACAAGGATAAAGTTCCTGACAGACAGGGACTCGCTATATGACGTGGAAGTCAGCGACAGAAAACAGCTAGATGTTATGGAAGTGCTGATGCGCAGGTATGAAGGCATTTTCTCGTTCCCTGTGCCGATTGAAGAGGATTATGTGGCGGCGCGATGCGGAATGCCGGTTCCGAGACTGAGGGAAGCTCTGTATAATTTGTCTCTGGAGCATATCATTTCTTATATTCCTGGAGACAGGGCTGATGTAATGACACTGCATAGCGAACATCTGGCAGTCGGCAATGTAAAACTGTCACCTGACAGATACAGGATGCTAAAGGAAACGTGGCACAAACGTATGGAGACAATGGTGGAATACGTAAGCGAGTCGGACACTTGCCGCTCAAGATTTCTGCTGGCATATTTCGGACAGAAAGAATCCGCCGATTGCGGACGGTGCGATCTGTGCCGGGCAAAGGGCATCTCAGCTCCTAAAACCAGTTCCCTCACCGCACCCTCTGTCCTTTCAGACGAAGAAACGGCGGACGCACTCATTTCATTCATCAACGAAAAATGCCGTGGACATTACTCGCTGCGTGACATCACAGCCGAGTTCTCCAATCCAGCCGCCAATTACTCCCCGCGCTATCTGTCGATTCTCAGGGACCTGATTGATGACGGCAAAGTGCCGAGTTATGAGTATTGACATATAGGCGCAATAAAAACAAAATAAGAGGATGACCCTGCTGAGAGTCACCCTCTTTCGTATATGCACCGCTCGAATTAGAAGCTACGGTAAAATGATTTTTTACTTCAGACGAGCGTAAGTAGTTGCAGAGTTCATAAGCACATCGCTGCGTGAAACGCGATTGAACGACGCACGGCTAACTGCAGATGTTGCGTTTTCGAGATTCTTCACAGTTATGGATACCGGCAGAGTGCAGGTCGATGTAACCTTGTGACCTTCAGCATCCGTCAGGTTTATCTCGAACTTGTAATTGTTGCCTGACTTGGAAACAACAATCTTTCCGTCACTGATAAGCGCGTATGTCTCGCCGATATACCACGTACCGCTCTCCTGTTCCATCTGCGTATAATATGTCGGATAGAAATAGTTATCTTCTATTGAACCGGCATCAAAAGAATATTTGTAATCGGCCCAGCTTTGAGGTTCAGACGGTGCAAGTGAATATGTTCCTTCTGAGAGTTCCTTAGCTGAAGCAGCACTATACTCCATATACAGGGAGGCCGTGAGATTCTCCTTAGTAGAACCGGAAACTTTAGAGTCCAGGCTCAATTCACACAATGCAAAATCTTTCACAATAGTTCCTGACGAGAGAGGTATATTGAAATAAATCACAGCTTCTGCCGATGTAAATTCCGGAGCCACATCTCCTGTCAAAGTTGTTTCTTCATAATCATCAGAAGATGAGGTATTGTCTCCTGCATATACAGAAGTACCTGAATATGAACCGACAAGCGATGTTCCATCTTCAAGTTTCACATCATAAGTAACCGTCAATGAACCGGTATTTGAAGCTGATGATACTTTCACTGTCGCAGTCTTGACATTCACAGTGACAGCGTCACTTGTACTGGAACTGTTCAATGTAGCATAAGCGGAAGTCTCCAAATCTATAGTATATTCAGCGTATGAGGAGCCTGTGGTGTATGTATGACCGAGTGCGGAATTTATCGCAGTCGAATAATCAGACGAATACGGCACATTCAACACCAACTGGATGAAACTGTAAGGATATGACAGCTGATAATTTGAATCCAGATCCTTGTTGAGTATGTTCATAACAACAGCCGCTGTCTTATTGCCGGTTTCGAAATAATCTCCATAATAGGTAAACATAACCGCCTGAGGATCAAATGTCGCAGTTGCAGAACTGCCCTCATTTTGGAGAACCACAATTGAGACAGGGCTGACGCCGGGAGCCTCAATTGTAACCGTAGCCGTCCTTACGTCTGCCGAAGGATTCGACTCAGCCGCAATGACCATATAGGAATCACCTGTACCGGATTCCGGAGTAACTTTAACCCAAGAATCGCTCGCTGAAGCAATCCAGCTCAAGCCTTCGGCCGAGACTAAAAGTTTCTGTGAGCCGCCTTCAGCATCAAGAATCACTGATTTTTCAGAAACTGTAAGTGATTTGTCTTTGCCTTTTTCTGAAGAACCGCAGCCGACTGCTGCCAAGGCAAGAATTCCGAATGTCACAGCGTATGCCACATTGCGGAACGCATTGAATAATGTTGATTTCATATAATTAAAATGTTCGTTTCATATTTGTTGTTCAACGTCAGGCTATTAAAAATAACCTTGAGCACATTTCGCCAAATATATGCAATATTTTCCAATTTCCGTCAGAATTCGACGACAAAATAAGAGGAATGAACAAAAACAAGTTTCATTCATTCCCCGTAATTGGATTCTGTACAGAATTATTATTCTCCTTCCGGATGAATAGCGCCCATAGGGCAAACGCCTGCGCAAGTGCCGCAATCAACGCAAATGTTAGGATCGATGTGATAAACATCGCCTTCTGAAATTGCTCCTGCAGGGCACTCACCGATGCAAGTACCGCAAGCGACGCAATCTGTCTCTGAAATTTTGTAAGCCATAATATAAATCCTTTGATTGTTGTCATTACCGTGGTTCACAATGCAGCAAACCACCCTACAAATGTATGCGAATTAAATTTAATACGCAAGAGTGGAAAGATTTTTGCAGAACAGAATGACGTTATGATGAGATTTTTCAGATATGTGGCTGCAGCGATTGTTGCGGTCGTATTTTCGTTGCCGTCAGACGCCCAAGTCAAGACAGACGGCAAAACTACCGACATTGACAAAGTCGTCCGCTTAGACAATACAATCCACGATTTCGGAGATGTAACATTGGGACAGGGCGCGCTGAAGTGTTCGTTCACCGTGAAGAACATTTCCGAAAAGCCTGTCGTAATATACAATGTCGTATCATCCTGCGGGTGCACCGATGTAAAATGGACAAGAGAGCCGATTCTTCCGGACAAAACCGGCACAATCACTGCTACTTACTCCAACGACGAAGGTCCATATCCGTTTGACAAGACTCTCACTGCATACATCTCGGGAGTAAAGAAACCAGTCATATTGAGACTCCGCGGAATAGTCCACGAAAAAAAACTTTCACTCAATGAATTGTACCCGATACACAACGGTTCTTTCGCACTGAGAAAAACATCTTACAATCTCGGAAATCTGACACAGGGCGGACAGCGCAGTGACGCCACGACCGTAGCCAATCTCGGAACTACCCCCATAAATGTCACATTTGCAAATGTTACTCCCGGGCTCGCGTTGTCGGTTATGCCCAATCCCATTCCCGCAGGGAGCACTGCCAAATTGACATATATAGTCACGGCCGACAGAAGCCGCTGGGGTAAGAACCTGTACTTCGCGACCCCGGTAGTAAACGGGAAAAGTTACAAGCCAATAGACATCCGTGCATTCACGAAAGAGGATTTTTCGTCATTGACCGCTGAAGAACAGTCCAACGGTGCACAGCCAGCCTTTGACTACAGCACCTTCCACTTTGACAAAGCAAAACGTGGAACGGTCGTGACGGCCACATTTTCATACCGGAATCTTGGAGGACGCACTTTCCATATTTTCAAGGCAGACTCCGAAACTGACGACATAACCTTGCCGGAAACAATAAAGGACGTAGAACCTGGCGAAACCGGCTCATTCAGTTGTAAACTGGACACAAGCAAACTGTCATCAGGAGACAACGAAGTCGCCATAATTCTCACCACAAATTCACCGTTAAGACCTATAATAAGCCTGCACATAGCAGGTTACATTTTATAAAGACCTATGAACATTTACCCGTTGCACATTCACGGAGAAGCCGTACACGCAGCAGAAAACATACCAGAAGTACTTCTTGACGCATTGATTGAGAGCGCCGGAATCTGCCTTATGGTCATTGCGATGATGACCCTGATCGAGATATTCAATGTCTGCACGAAGGGAAGGCTTTTCGGCGGACTCGGAAAATACAGATACGGGCAGATTCCCATAGCGGCAGCCCTTGGACTGATTCCGGGGTGCCTTGGAGGATTTGCAGGAGTGTCACTGTATTCGCACCGGCTCATCGGATTCGGAGCTCTCATCGCAATGCTCATTGCAACGACCGGAGACGAAACGTTCGTCATGTTGGCAAAGTTTCCGGGCACAACACTGCTTATAATGGCCGGACTGTTCATTCTGGGGACGACAGTCGGCTGCATTGCAGAGTTAGCCTCATCTATGCTGCAAAGAAATGGCCACCGCGTAAGTATCGGTTCGGACAGGCATCTTGATGACAGTTATGAAATTCACGAATGCGACTGCGAGCACGGGGCGACCGGACATGACACCCATTCACACACCCATCACGACGAGGAGGAAATGTGGCATCACAAGATTGCGCATTTTTTAAGAGAGCACATCTGGAAACACGTAATCAAAAGGCACCTTCCGACAATATTCGCCTGGACATTCGGAGTGCTTGCAGTTTTCGGTATCGTGTCTTTACACATAGATTTGGACAGTTGGATAAGCGGAAACATCTGGCTGATGATACTTCTTGCTACCGCAGTCGGTCTTATCCCCGAATCAGGTCCGCATCTTGTTTTCGTATCAATGTTCGCAGCCGGCATATTGCCGTTCCCCGTTCTGTTGGCCAACTGCATATCACAGGACGGACACGCGTGCCTTCCACTTCTGGCTGAGAACAAGAAAAGTTGGCTTGTCGTCAAGGGTATAAAGACCGTGCTCGCATTGGCGGCCGGTTTCGGGGCAATGATAGTCACGAATTGAAGAATTCAGTGATTCAGATAGCATTTCGCTGATGCGAAACAATTCTTCATTCATCCAAAATCTTTTGGAGATTTTAAGGAAAAGCACTACATTTGCAATCCTTAATCAAACGCCACTTTAGCTCAGTTGGTAGAGCAGCGCATTCGTAATGCGCAGGTCGAGGGTTCGAACCCCTTGAGTGGCTCTCTTAAATTTTCGCGTCAGCGAACCTCGATGAGGCTGTCCCAATCTGTAGAATACGGCTTCGAGGTATGTTCCTTTCTGATTCCGTCCGAATAATGTCCAGGTCGCTGTGTTGCTACCCTGAGCATATTGTACCCCGAAGAATTTACTGCATCCATCACCCGCGACAAGGTATCGTTGCGTTCGCGCAGTTTCTCGCCGTCATCAAACAACGACATCTGGCATTCACCGTTCGGCACAATGTCGAACACCACCACGCCGGCCTTCTTATATTCATAACCCGGTTTCCAAATCAGTCGCAAGGCTTTGAGGGCGGCTGCAACCACCTCCTGCGTACTGCTCACCGGCACATCAAGACGGATTGTCGCATCCGGAAAATCCTGCGGTTTGTCCTCCCGGAAACGATTGGTATAGAGAAACGTATTTACACACCTTGCCAAAGTCCCTTCCTTGCGCAACTTCTCCGCGCATTTCGCTGCGAAATCCGAGACTCTGCCAGACAGTTCCTGGATATCGGTTATCGTATTTGCAAACGAACGCGAAGTACATATCGACTGGCGGGCTTCGTGACTTTCACTCTCGACCGCCTCTCGCCCATTCAATTCGCGCCAGACTTTCACGCCTCCAACGCCCATCACTTTCCGCACCCAGTCTTCAGGCCTGGAAGTAAAGTCAAGAGCCGTCGTCAATCCCATCTCCCTGAGTTTTGGCGCCACTCTCCTGCCTATTCCCCAGACCTCATCAATCGGCGTAAGAGACAGTGCCTTAACACGTTGCTCATCAGTCCGTATTTCGCAGACTCCCCGATACCCTGGATATTTCTTTGCGAAATGGTTTGAGACTTTCGCCAAAGTCTTTGTAGATGCAATCCCGATACTTACCGGAATGCCGACCCATTGACGAACCTGACGGACAATACCCGTGCACAGGTTTCTAATCTCATCTTCTTTTATTCCATCCACTATAAGATAGGCTTCGTCAATGGAATAAATCTCGATTTTAGGCACTGCAGATGCAAGTATGGACATAACTCTGGAAGACAGATCACCATAGAGGGCATAATTGGAAGAACGTACAAAAAGATGTCCAGCATCCACCAGATTCTTTACCTTGAAGAAAGGAGTGCCCATCTTGATTCCCATAGCCTTGCTTTCATTGCTGCGCGCGACAACGCATCCGTCGTTGTTGGACAATACGACAACGGGCTTCCCCTCCAGTTCAGGTTGGAAAGCCCGCTCGCAAGACACGAAAAAATTATTGCAATCGACTAACGCATACATTGTTATGCAGCTTTTGCGCAGTGGTGGCTACCTGAGAGTTTTCAGATACTCTGCGACATTCTTCTCAATGTCGGCTGCACTGTATTCTCTGCGTTCGAATTTTGAGCCGGTAATTTTCTCGTAAAGTTCTATATAACGCTCTTCTATATTCTTCACAACTTCCGGCGTCATTTCCGGAATCTTCTGTCCTTCAAATCCCTGGAATCCATTGGCCATCAGCCATTCACGCACAAATTCCTTGGACAGCTGTTTCTGCTTTTCTCCTTTCCTGAGTCTCTCCTCGTAACCGTCGGCATAGTAATAACGCGAAGAGTCAGGCGTGTGGACCTCATCCATAAGATAAATCTTTCCGTCACGTTTGCCGAATTCATACTTGGTATCGACCAGAATAAGACCCATCTTTGAGGCAATTTCCTGGCCTCTCTTGAATATTGCACGGGCATATTTCTCAATCTGAATGTAATCTTCCTCGGGCACAATGCCTTTGGCAATGATTTCATTCCTGGTGATATCCTCGTCGTGACCTTCTTCAGCCTTTGCAGCAGGAGTGATGATCGGTTCAGGGAAAGCCTGTCCTTCTACCATACCTTCAGGCAATTCAACACCGCAAAGCGTTCTTTTTCCCTCCTGATACTCTCTCCAGGCGTGTCCTGCCAGGCAACCTCTGATGACCACCTCTACGCGGAACGGTTCGCATTTGTAACCGACAGTCACCATCGGGTCCGGAGTTGCGATCTTCCAGTTCGGAACAATATCGGACGTAGCATCAAGGAACTTCGATGCAATCTGGTTCAGCACCTGTCCTTTGTAAGGAATACCTTTCGGGAGCACGGCGTCAAAAGCGGAGATCCTGTCCGAAACCACCATTACAAGGTACTTGCTGTCAATATCATACACATCACGTACCTTCCCGACATATTTGCCGACCTGTCCGGGAAAACTGAAATCGGTCTTTACAATTGCGTCCATTGTATTATATGTGTTTAAGTTCTTTCAACTCAACTTCCGTATGGCGGGAGAACGGGCTCTGCGAACGGCGCACAAAGATAACTAAAGCACGGATAAGTATAAAATATTTCCTCAATATTCGGCAACTTGAACTATCTTCGCATTGTCCATAACGGCAACCTCCGACAATGAGTTTCTGTGATGAAATACATAACTTCCTACTTGGCAAAGGCATAGAGGCATCAGAAGAAGATATGTGCGGTGTCTCTGTACTGCAATGCTCCGGTGGTGTAATTATTGTGCCCGTGGAAATCAGGTCGGAGACATTGGCAGAAGCGGAAGATGCCGGGACAAATCTCAGGCTAATGCTTTCAGATCTGCACGACAAGAAGACAATAATAGTTCCGGAAGACATCTGGAGAAGAGCACGCGAAATGACTGAAAACAGGCTGCTTGCTCATCTTGGCAAATTCAGGTCGGTATTCGCCCGCAACACTCAGGTGCGCAGAATCACGAAACCGCAGGCTTCACAGTTTCTCGGCAGATGCCATACCTACGGAGATGCTTCAGCACGCTATAGGTACGGAATTTTCACAAAAGAAGGAGAACTTGTGGCTGTCGGCAGTTTTTCGTCGGGACGTACGTGGAAAAAGGAAGATGTGACAATCCGTTCATACGAATGGGTACGCTACGCTTCATTAGCGGATACAAGGGTCGTGGGCGGAATGGGAAAAATTCTGAGCACATTTATCGGGGAGTTTCACCCGGATGACGTGATGAGCTATGCTGATTTGGAATGGACTGACGGACAAGTATATGAACGTTTGGGATTCATTCCGGACGGAGTCCGTGAGCCAGTAGCATTCAGCGTAAATCCCGACACTTGGGAGAGGACAGCTCTCACGCGCATCAATTGCGAGTCCGGACTGAGCGAAGCATATTTCCACGTCAATCTGGGCAGCAGAAAATACAGGCTAAGACGATGAAAGAAAGGACATTGGCAAGAAAGGTGTTGTGTTGGCTCCTGGTGAAGATTCCGCTGGGATTCATCGTCATAACCGTGCTTTGGGTAGTCGCACTCAAATGGGTACCCGTATTGTACACTCCGTTGATGGCTTCCCGCTCCATCCAATATTTCAGCGACAGCAGTTTCCACACTCACAAGACTTGGGTTAGCTACGATAGGATTTCTCCTGAGCTCACGAAAGCGGTAATCACAAGCGAGGACAACCTGTTTGACTCGCATAACGGTTTCGACTGGAAGCAGATTGACAATGCCGTGAAAGAGCATGAAGAGAAAGGCAGATGGGTACGCGGGGCAAGCACAATATCTCAGCAGACTGCAAAAAACGTATTTCTACTGCCATCAAGGAGTTTCGTCCGCAAAGGCTTCGAAGCGTATTTCACAGTGCTGATTGAAATTATTTGGGGTAAAAAACGGATTATGGAAGTCTATCTCAATGTTGCCGAAATGGGAAAAGGAATATATGGCGCAGAGGCGGCCGCACAGCAGATATTCGGAAAAAGTGCATCCTCGCTGACTAAGAACGAATCGTGTCTGATAGCAGCCTGCCTACCCAATCCGCTGAAACGCAATGCCGGGAAACCCACCGACTACATACGCAAACGAGCGGCAATGATTTCGAGACTTGAGCAAAACCTCTCCTTTCCGGAATGGATTGGACAATAGGCGTTAATGATAAGAACATCAATAAATCAGGATACTTGCGAGACTTAAATAATCTCTTTTTACTATGAAAAAGGACAAGAACATAACCGCCGGCATATCTTCCGAAATAGACATTTTGTCTATCGGAGAAACAGCAAAAGGCAGCGCACTTCCCGCAATGGCTGAAGACGGTATTCACGCAGGATTTCCGTCCCCGGCGCAAGACTATATGAGCAGGTGCATCGACCTCAACGCCGAACTTGTCCGGCATCCTGCAGCGACTTTCTATGGACGCGTAGTCGGGGACTCTATGATTGACGCCGGTGTCGAAGAAGGAGATATTCTGGTAATTGACAAGGCATTGACTGCCCAGGAAGGAGATATGGCAGTATGTTTCATAGACGGCGAGTTCACCCTGAAATACATATCGTTCCACGACCCGGAAAAATTTGGAGACTGCAAGAGTTGTGAGGCTCAGAAAGCCAAAATTTCATATAGAATTCTCAAGACTCCTGAGGAAATGTGGCTCCTGCCGGCTAACAAGGCATACCGTCCGATTCACGTGACGGAGGGCAATGATTTCACAGTCTGGGGCGTGGTCACCTATATAATAAAGAAAGTTCACAACCAGCAGCGGCACGACTAGACAGACAGTCGGGACACGCGTACATACCACACGTTATTCTTCCCGCATCACTTTTTCCACTACAGGTCTAACCTCGTCATATCCGTAGCCGCGTCCGAGAGCAAATCTGATTAGTTTCAATTTGCATTGCGGATCATCTGCTAGGGATTTGTATTTCGCCGCAACTACAGACTCCAGTTTCTTGACGGACGCCTCTGAATCCACTTCGTCCAATGCTGACTGTGCCGTGCTGCGCTCAACGCCTTTCCTGAGGAGCATAAAGAGTATCTTCTGACTTCCCCACCCCGACAATGCTGATTTCTCGCGGGCGAAAGCCGACGCATATCTGAAATCATCCACGAACTTGTCATCTATGAGAGACTTCACGATGTCTTCAACTGCAGCCTCATCCCCTTCAGCAAGCTTCAACGCCTTTTCCCTTATCTCTGCGACACAACACTCCTTTCTGGAACACAATGTCTGCAGCCGCAGCAGTATTTTCCTCGTTTCATCAGGACTCATAATTCAACATTTTATGGCATTCGCGCTATAAAGAGTTCGACTAAACAGCTCCTAGAAATACAGACCGATGTTGAGGTAGAGGCCGGTTCTGTGGTAGCGGGAAGCCCAATGAACGTCAAGTTCGACCGGTCCCACGATGGAATCATACGAATATTTGAGGCCGGCACCGAAGACGCCGTAAGTTTCGTCAACATTTCCGAAATCTCGCATATTCGCCACGCTGACGGCATAATTGAACATCGCAGTAAGGTAGTTGTTCTTGAACAGACGGAACCGGAAATCGGCACGTACCACACCGAGGAAATTCGCCATTGCTGTGGCGTAGTTGATGCCTATGAACGGAATCTGTTGATCAAGATACCTTCCTGCAATTGCACCGCCCATCGTATTGACATAAGGCAGCGACGGATCTCCACCGAACATATAGCGGGCATAAACTGACGGAATAACAGCAAAACATCCCCGCGTCTGCGCAACAGTCTTGAAATCCAGAGTAACTGCACTGAACGGCTCCGAGTGATGTTTGAGACCCTTGAACACCCATTCATAACCGAGACCGAGCGAAAATCCTTTAGTCGGAAAATATCCGTCATTCAGAGTTTCCGTCCTGACATTTCCAAACAGAGACAGGAAATCATTGGCGAGATAACCCAGGTCATAATCTCCGTTCACATTGTTTGTCATCGCAGAATTCAGTTTGAAGAAGTTGTTGCGGACTCCAACCTTGAAATCCATTTTGCGAAGCCTTATGTTCGACAGATATATCTCCTGTTGGAAATTGTAATAAGCTATCTGATAATCGCTTGTGCCCAACTTAAACTGATTCCTGTCGGTCCATTTGAATGAAGCTGAAGCATTGAAAGTAGGTCCTTTCGGCGCAAGTAAATAGAAATGCGCCTTCGCGTAAGGATTCAAGCCCACTTTTCCGGTAAAATCCAAGGCCGGTCCCTGAAGTTTATGCACATTCAGTCCAAAATTCAGCAGCACCGACACAATTTCCTCAGTATCAAAACGTCCGCCGATACCGAACTGATGAATAGGACCACGCTTGCAGTTGATGACAAGTTCAAACGGCTCCTCATCACCAAGCAATTCGTATGTAACGTAGTCAAAGGCATTAGTTCCGAAAATAGTCGCCACTGCATTCTCTATCGCACCTTTGCTAATCTTGGAATTCGGCTCGATTCCAATTTTTCCCTGAAGATACTTGGCCTCATTTTCCGAAACTCCGTTAATCTGCACATTGGAGATCCTCACGGGCTCCATATTGATGTCTATCGCCTTTTTATGCTTTCTCGCAGACTTATACGGCCCGATTATCCGCTTCAAACTATCCAGTGCCTGAATCTGAGACTTTGCAGCCTGACGACCTCTTTCAATAATGATTGACGCGCTCTTGTCATCGAAACTCATCATAGTGAATTCGTCAAGTACAGGTTTCAGAGTCACGTCCGGAATGCTCACATTGTTCTCATACGCCTGACGGCCGAGCATATCGACACCCTGCATTATGATGTCGCCGATATTGTTGAGTTTGGAATAATCCCTGAATCCTGAAGAAAGGTCCACGCCTATGATTATGTCCGCTCTCATTTGACGCGCAAGGTCAGCGGGATAGTTATCCCTCATTCCTCCGTCAACCAATACCATACCGCCGATCTTTACCGGAGCAAAAACACCTGGAATGGACATAGTGGACCTCAAGGCGGTATTCAATTTACCGCTGTACCAGATTTTAGGCTTGGAAGTCACCATCTCCGTCGCCACGCAAACGAAAGGTACAGGCAAGTCCATAAAATCTATCTCATCCTGATAACCAACTGTCAATGAACTTATTATATTGTTCACATTCTGTCCGTAAGCAAATCCGGAAGGAAGGCTACCCAACAGATTATTGCGCACGAGGGAAGTCGGATCTTCCCCTCTCTGCGCTCCAAGATGTATCTTGCCGTGTTTACGTTCAGGATTGGCATATTGCTCGTCCTGATCCAACTTCTGTTCATAATCTTTCTTTGCGTAATAGAATGGGAACGAAAGGAGTATCTTTTCCTTGTATTTGTTTGAGCTGTATGCTATATAGTTTCTCGGCACCTTGTCTGTAAGCGCAGTGGTCCAATCTATCGACCGCATAAGCGAGTCCATCTGGTGAGGAGTATATCCGAGAGCATACAGCGAGCCCATCAGACCGCCCATACTGGTTCCAAGCACCACATCCACAGGGATTTCCAATGAATCAAGATATTCCATTACTCCGATATGGGAAAGGCCTTTGGCTCCGCCACCGGCAAGCACGAGAGCCACCGTAGGACGTTTTTTACGAATACCGTCCAGATAATGTCTCAAATCGCTCATCGCGATAGAATCCCGCTGAGGATCAATACCGTACATCTTGGAGTCGAGCGCCTTTTTGTCTTCGGCATTGGACAAGGACACTGACACCGCAAAAAAGAGTACCGACGCGGTCAATAAACATCTAAAAAATTTTCCCATATCGTTAGAAGCCGTTTAACTAATTCTGATTCTTGTCGCGATGCTTTCCTGCAAGCATACCGCAGGCAGCATAAATATCCTCTCCTCGAGAAGCGCGTATCGTAGATGTAATCCCAGCCCTGTTCAGCCTGTCGCGAAACACTTCCATAACCCCTTCTGCAGAAGACACATACGGAAAATCCGGTATCTTGTGAAAACGTATCAGATTCACTCTGCATTCCAGACCCGACAACAACCGGATAATGGCATCAGCGTGACGCTTGTCATCGTTGAGCCCCGAAAACATCGTATATTCAAAACTCACCCGCCTCTGGCCGGTAAAGTCATATTTACGGATGAGTTCCACCACATCTTTGAGGGCATACGCCTTCTGGACCGGCATAAGTTCCCCGCGCTCATCGGGAAAGGCATCGTGCATACTTATCGCTAGATGGCATCTCGTCTCATCCAGAAACTTCTTCAAATTTGGAAGCACTCCGATTGACGAGAGAGTAATCCTCTTGGGGCTCCACCCGAATCCCCAGTCCGCCGTAAGCACATCGATGGCCCTCTTCACATTTTCATAATTGTCAAGAGGCTCACCCATTCCCATAAATACAGTACCGGTAAGCTGTTCAGCTTCATCCACGGACACGAACTGAGCCAGAATGTCCGCCGACGAAAGATTCCCGTGAAATCCCTGCCTTCCGGTCATACAGAATTTGCAGCCCATTTTGCATCCCGCCTGGGACGATACGCACAATGTCTTTCTGTCAAGTTCAGGAATCATCACAGCTTCGACGCAACTGTCCTCCACGCGGCATTGTCCATCCTTTTCTATCCTGTCAAGTCCATTCTCAAATGCACAGACTACAGGGAACAGATACTTCTTCGTCCCATCAACGGATTCCTGACAACCGGAATAGGCAATAGCACCTGTCTCGTACTTTTCAGCAAGCTTTTCACGCCCCGACTTTGAGAGATTTGTCATCTCGTCAATGGTCTTGACTTTCTTCTTGTATAGCCACTGCGCAATCTGTCCCCCGGCAAATGACGGCAGTCCGCATTCGACCGCAATCGCTTTCAATTCTTCCGGCGTTTTTCCTAAAAGCTTGTGCTTCATAAAAATACTTTTCCTCTCTCGTTGTCCAAAATTCCGTTGCAAATTTAGTTATTTTTTCAATGCTGATTGACGCGAATTTTCCTATCTTTGTAAGACGCACGGGCAAATCCGTGCAATAGAACAAAAATAAATACATTATGGCTAAAGAAGCAGTACAAGATGCCAATGCGCAGGTAGATACCGGGAAACTCAAGGCGCTGCAGGCTACAATCGACAAGATTGAAAAAGACTATGGGAAAGGCACCATTATGAAGTTGGGAGATCAGCCACAATGGGATGAACATCAAGTAATACCGAGCGGTTCAATCGCTCTTGACCACGCCCTTGGAATCGGAGGATACCCGAGGGGAAGAATCATCGAGATCTACGGACCGGAATCCAGCGGAAAGACCACACTGGCAATCCACGCCATCGCACAGGCCCAGAAACTTGGCGGAATCGCAGCAATGATTGATGCAGAGCACGCATTCGACAGATCGTATGCAAAGGCTCTCGGGGTAAACCTGGAGACATTGCTGATTTCACAACCTGACAATGGTGAGCAGGCCCTGGAGATCGCAGACAATCTTATCCGTTCCGGAGCTATCGACATCATCGTCATTGACTCAGTTGCGGCTCTTACTCCGAAAGCCGAGATTGAGGGCGAAATGGGCGACAACAAAGTAGGTCTTCAGGCAAGACTTATGAGCCAGGCTCTCCGCAAGCTGACTGCAAATATCAGCAAGACAAACACCTGCTGCATATTCATCAACCAGCTCCGTGAGAAAATCGGCGTAATGTTCGGAAATCCTGAGACTACCACAGGCGGAAATGCCCTTAAATTCTACGCATCAGTCCGGCTCGACGTCAGAAGGACGACTCAGATCAAGGACGGCGAAGAGGCTCTCGGAAACCGCACCAAGGTCAAAGTCGTAAAGAACAAAATGGCTCCGCCATTCAAGAAAGCCGAATTCGATATTGTATATGGTGAGGGCATTTCACATTGCGGTGAAATCATCGATTTGGGTGTCGAATACGGCATAATCGCAAAGAGCGGTTCTTGGTTCAGCTATGGTGATCAGAAACTCGCACAGGGCAGAGAAGCGACAAAGCAGCTTATCGCCGACAACGTCGAACTCTGCGACGAGATAGAGGCCAAGATCAGAGAAGCGCTCAAACACGTGGAAGACTAATCAGCTATCCGGCATTTCGCCAGTTTTGAGGCGATGTCGCTGTCAATTATTCCCGCATCTGCAAGACCCGCAATGGTCCAACGGCTGCGGGGATTATTTTTTCTGTACAGTTCTATCGCCCTTGCAGTCTGCCAGTTTCTTATGTAAGGGTGACGCTTTAACGAATCTGCAGGCAAAGACCAGAGCCTGAATGGTTCCGGAGTAGTGCCTACTGTTATCAAATCACTGAATTTCTGGAATTTATCTTCATCCAGATGATAGATATCCATCAACTGCTCCTTATATGAGTAGCCGCCCAGTTTTTCCCTATAATCCACCATTTTGGACGCGAAATATCCGCCAATACCTGGAAGGGAATCAAATGCTGCTGAATCCGCCGCATTGATATCCAGAAGAGGTATGTCAATGTAAGGTTCAAGCCGTCTGAATACCGAATCGGCCACAACATACGACTTTGCAAAATCCTCCTTGCGCCTGAATCTACCGCCCTTGCGCCTATAGTTGTCTATAGACTCCGCCTGCTTGACCGAGAATCCGAGACGGCATAAATCCGTCACAGAAACGGTGTTGGGATTGAAAGCAAAGGATTCGCAGGACTTCTTGGTAACCACTTCGGAAAGTTGTGCGCGCAATCTGCTGCGGGTAGCGGCACTGGTCCCGGCATTTTTGCCAGCATTACGGACTGCCGACCTGTTGTCACATCGTCCTATGTCAAATTTTCCAGAGTCTTCCTTTCCCATAATATCGTGCGGCACCTCCACATAGACAGTATCTACCGGGAGTTCCGATGAAACTATCTTCAGAGCCGCAGCCCGGTGGATAAAGAGAGCTGTCTGATAACCTACCGCGAGGAAAGCCAGAGCAATCGCTCCGGTAACAAAAGAACGTGAAAGTTTTCCCGGAGTTTCCGGATTATTATTGGACATTATTCCTCAATGCCACCTGCCACAATGTTATCAAGGTTGTCGTCAGCATTGTCCTCTCTATGCTTACGACTTGGAGCACCGGCTACGACTATGACAATCTCGCCTTTCGGTTCGTGCTCGCGGAACCAGTCAGCAACCTCGGAAAGGCTTCCTCTTCTGTGTTCCTCGTGAAGTTTTGAAATTTCCCTCGCCACAGAACATTCCCTTTCTGCCCCGAAAAATTCGGCAAACTGATCCAATGTCTTTACCAACCTGTACGGGGATTCATAGAAAATCATTGTCCTTGTCTCAGCAGAAAGCACCTTCAGCATTGTCTGACGGCCTTTTTTCACGGGGAGGAAGCCCTCGAAACAGAATCTGTCGCACGGCAGGCCGGATGAAACCACAGCCGGAATACAAGCCGTCGCACCAGGAAGCGTCTGTATTTCAATACCTTCCGCCGCGCACGTTCTGACCAGAAGAAATCCGGGATCCGAGATTCCAGGAGTTCCGGCGTCACTTATCAATGCGACATTGAGCCCGGCAAGAATCCTGTCTTTGATGACGGCCGCTGTCTGATGCTCATTGAATTTGTGATGGGACTGGAGCTTACCCTGTATGCCATAATGCTTCAGAAGCACAGAACTGGTACGCGTATCTTCCGCAAGAATCAAATCGGCTTCCTGCAGCACACGAACTGCTCTGTAGGTCATATCCTCAAGATTTCCGACCGGCGTCGGAACTATGAACAACTTTCCCTGCTCCATCATCTGACTTTCCTGCGTACTGCCATCATAAACCTGTAAACAAGGTCAGACTCCATATTCCACTCCGGGAAAGTCTCCACAAGATAGGAAACAATCTTGTCAAGATTATTCAACGAGTTTATTCTGTTGACCACATCCTGAAACAACATAGAATCCTCGCGGAACAGGGTGCTTATGAACATCACTCTGTCATTCAAGGATATTGCACTTCTCACATCCTTGACCTCCGGTCCCGGAATATCTTTGCGCCAGGCCTGTTTCCCGGCAGCGGCATCGCTTATGGACTTATGGACATTGGCCGCATTCGCATCATTGAGCGTACGGACAGGCTTAGGTTTTTCAGCCTTAACCGTAGGCTCTTCCAGCACGCCACCGAACAGGGAGAATTCCTCATCTCCTTCCGGCAGGTCGTACAAACTATCGTGCACCTCAAGAGTCACATCGTCTTCCGCGGAGGAAACAGGTTCGGCCTCAGCTATATCAACCACCTCAACAGTCTTGTCTGACTTGTCGGCATCTGCAGTTTCGACTGTTTCTATCTTCTTGCCCGACGCATCGGAATCATCAGTCACAACGTCTCCGGCTGTATTGTCCAACACTTCAGTTTCAACCATATTATCCACATCACTAGTCGCCACAGGCTCCTGACCTTCTTCAGGCACTCCGGCAATTTCAGACGGCTCAGAAGTCTTAGGGGGCTCGCCGGCAAGCTCCTGACTTTCAAGCGCAGGCGCTTCTGTAATATCCGGAAGGAAATCCTCGTGCACGAGTTCAATAGACTCTGCGGGGGCAATCTCAACACCAGAAGTCAAAGCCTCTACCTTCTTCTCCAACTCTTCAACTCTCTTGCGCAGGGAGCTCACCTCCTGCTCATATTTCGCCAATATAGTTTCAAGACGTTCGTCCATATCGTATAAAAATCAATGTCCGCCCACAAAAATACATCTTAAATACGACAAAAGGAAAAGAACGTTCGGCATATTGCATCGAAAGGGGAAAAACACTAAATTCGCAATCCTTTATCACAAGACTATGTACTCGGAAAATCCTAAAAAAACCGGCTGCATCGAGGTTATATGCGGCTCTATGTTCTCAGGTAAGACAGAAGAACTAATCAGAAGAATCAAAAGAGCGCAGTTTGCCAACCAGAAAATACGCATTTTCAAACCCGCTGTGGATGTCAGATACTCGGATATGGATGTCGTCTCACACGATCTTCACAGCATTCCCTGCTCCCCTATCAAAGAGGCCAAGGCAATGCTCGAGATAGAAGACGATGTGCAGGTAGTGGGAGTGGACGAAGCGCAGTTCTTCGACGAAAGTCTTGTGAAAGTGGCTCAGACCCTTGCAGACCGAGGCAAAAGGGTAATCATAGCGGGACTCGACACCGACTATATGGGCAAGCCTTTCGGCCCGATTCCTGGTCTGATGGCCGTAGCAGAAGACGTACAGAAAGTCCACGCGATATGCGTAAAATGCGGCAATCTCGCAAACCATTCGCACCGTCTCACAAAGAGTCACAAACTCGTGGTCCTCGGAGAAAAGGATATTTACGAGCCGCTTTGCCGCCAGTGCTTCAACGCCGCTCTTGAATCTGAAGGACTTACTCGATAAGTTTCGTGCATTTATTCCAGGACAGAGTCTTGTAGAACTCGTTCAGGTCTGAAGTACCGTCTGACGGAAGATACATACTCAGGCCTGAATGCACATTGATTCGCCTGTCGAGAAAATATGGCGTAGCCGCCTTGTACAGCACGCAGTCGTCGAGCGCGGCGCGAACCGCCGACATATCAGATTCACCGACTCCGCTTTTCATCAGAATGTCCTCAAAATCATAATAATAGTGATTCCGTGCGCTACTAGTGAAATAGGTATGATAATATGCCTGCACGGTTGCCGGATCAACTGTCGCAATCCTGACACGGAAATTGTCGAAAATCCCCTTGCACACAGATGCCAACTCCTCCATCTTCGAGCAATCCACAAGCGAAATTGTAAGAGATTTGTTCAGCCCGGATTTGGCCGCATAGCAGTCGTAAGAGTCGCGGCAGACTGCATTAAGGTCAGGTTCATCGGAGTTAAACAGTCGTGACACAAGTTTAGTATAGTCACAGAGTCCAGGATCTGCCATCGTCTCGGTCTGTGCAGAAATGAGGTAATGGCACTTTTCCCTGAGGGCATAGGCAACCTCAACCCCTCCCATCAGGCACGCATCCATAATAAGATAGTCAAGCTTACCGGGAATGGCATCAGCAAACTCCTCGATGTCCATATCGTAAGTATCTGAAGGAGAGACATCATCGACACCTATACTGGAAAGGCTCGCAGATGAGGCAGAAGCAAGACTTTTCTTGGCTGGCAACCATCCTGTGCCGTGAGAAGAGAACAGCATACCGTAATTGCTCGCCGGAAAACTGCTTTTCACAAACGACAAGACTGAACGGACAGTCTTTGCAGAGCAGGAAGACGTATCTTCAGGCCAGGTTTTCAGAGTATCCAACGCCACCTCGCCGTTCATATCCAGACTTACACGATAAAGATATGACGGAGTGGCAGTTCTGTATGAAGAACTTATTGGGCGTCTCGAATAGACAAGGAGGACATTGGACGACGGCATTTTTCGCGGCAATTCGCCGGAAAACACATCACTGAGATTGGCATCCAGATTACTCTGGAGGTTATTGCGCCCAGCCGAATATATGATGAACACCTTGCGCTTTATCGGATTCTCCCGTCTTGCCTTTCCGTTGTCAATCGTCTCCTCGCCCAACGGATTCTTGGAACAGGCGGAAAATATTGACAACAACAGAATTGCCGACAAGCAAAAGACTGCCGGCAACCTTAAAAATTCCACATATCGTTTATTCACTCTCATATTCGGTATAAATGACACGCAAGCGCTTTCTTTGCACACATCAGCCTGCAAAGTTAGAAAATTTTTCAAGACTGCTTCCGGCTCATAAATTTCGCGACAATGGAAAGAATCGAAGCGACAGCATCTTCTCCCGGCACCGGAATCCTGATTTCCGATTTACCTGTCTTTGAATCAGTATGCACAAGAGTACGTACAAGTCTGGACGTCTTTTCTGGCGACTCCAATATCTCAGCCATATTGGACAGGAATGTGACGCCCTGACTGACAACGTTTTCCATATCATTATTATCGGCAGAAGCCGGCATTTCAAAATTGCCGTTGCCCGACACATCCGGAATCTCCGTCTCCTCCGGCTCGACATATTCAGCAACGGAAGCCATAATCTTGTCCATCCGGCTGTCGTCAAGCACCACCGAATCCTCTCCTCCGTCCAATACGCCATCGCAAAGAGCCGATTTCACATTCAATGTCGCAAGCAGTCGCTCCTCAAATGAATTCTTGGATATCATATTGATAACCTGAATATTGCGACTCTGTCCTATGCGATATATACGTCCGATTCGCTGTTCCAATACGGCAGGATTCCACGGCAGGTCGAGATTGATGACAAGCGACGCCACCTGCAGATTCAACCCCGTGCTTCCGGTGTCGGTTGACAAAAACACGCGGCACTGCGGGTCCTCCTGAAATTTGCCTATCAGCACACTGCGCGCTTCAGAAGGCACTCGTCCGTTAAGAGAAGAATATCCCACGCCATCTTTTTCCAGGTCCGAAGCGATCAGACGCGTCATACGTTCCCACTGACTGAAAATCACAATCTTCTCATCCCCGCTCTCTATCACATTGCGCACTATGTTCATTGCCTCATCGATTTTCGTATCGTACCGCGTCTCCTGATCGAGAATGTAAGTCGAGTCGCACACCATACGCATCTGGCTGAGCAACAAGAGCATACGTTTTCTGTCAGTATCACTGAGAAAATGTGCGCGTTTCCATTTGGACACAAGCTGAGCCACACCGGTCTTGTATTCATCGTGGAGTTCCTGCTGCTGCGGAGTCATCGGCACAAACAGATTCTGATCAGTACGGGACGGCAGCTGCACGGCCACATCGGCCTTGCGTCTTCGTATAAGCCTGCTGGACAACCGCTCTCCGATAAGATTCAGATTTTTGTACGCCACTATCTTCCCAGTCTCATCTTTTACGGTGGCTGTTTCAATGAACTTATAGTACGGTCCCAGACAATACTGGTCCACAAATTCCATCACGGAATAAAGTTCCTCCAGTTTGTTCTCCAACGGAGTCCCCGAAAGCACTATCGAATAATCCGACCGGACTTTCCTTGCAGCTCTGGAAATCTGTGTATTCCAATTCTTTATACGTTGCACTTCATCCATCACAAGACATTCAGCCCTGAAATTCGCCAACTCCCGGATATCATTGCTGAGAGTGTGATATGATACAATCTTGTAGAACGCCTCAGATGCGTACAATTCCTTGCGCTTGCTCTGCGCCCCTTCTATGATAGTCGCACCGGAATCCGTAAAACGCTCAATCTCCGTTTTCCACTGAAACTTGAGCGAAGCCGGGCAAAGAATCAACGCCGAAGAGATAAGCCCCGCCCTTCTCATAAGTTCCACCGCCGCTATTGCCTGCACCGTTTTTCCCAGTCCCATCTCGTCTGCAATCACTGACTTTCCTTTGGCAAACGCAAAACGGACGCCTTCTTTCTGATATTCGTATAACCTCGTCTTTAGCAATTTGTCCAGGTCGCCATCCGTCACCTTGGACAGATAGCGCTCCCTATACTGAGCATCCTTGACTTCAGCAAGATAATCAATCACATCCGAATAGCACCTGAAATCAGGGTCGATTTCCTTTGCCTTGGCTATAAAATCAGGCAGATGAGTCAGCATCGTCGGCAGCGCGGCGCCATCAGAATCAAAGTAGCCTGCCGACAGTTCTTTCATCTCAATCCAATGACTGCTTCCAATCCTCAAGCAGACGGACCGGCCGTCCCTGTAGGAAACATATAGAGACGTATACGGCGGATTCACGACCGCAACCTTCTTATGATGCACCTCGAGCCATTGCCTAACAGCCTCCAGGTGTTTGCAAGTGCCAAGCTGATTGGTCTTGAAATCCATACACGAACAATAGTTCCACCGGCTGTCAAGTCCGCGGTAAACTACAGTGTAGCTGTTTCTGGTCTTGGGATTCCGGACATCGAAATATCCGTAGGCTTCTTCCTGTTCTCTCGGTATGACAGAAAGCATTTCCTTGGCGGCAAACTGACTGCGCAATTTTCGCTGCCACTCTTCCGCGCCCATTTCCTGCGGCTTGACAAGATTTGATAGTTTTTTATTCATAATATTTTTTTCACCAACTTGAACCAAGAATAAGGCATATAGCGGAACGGCATATCCAAAGCGACAGAAGTCGAAACGACTGCACGTTTATGCGAAAAGGCATCGAAACTCAACTTATTGTGATAACTGCCCATACCCGAATTGCCGACACCGCCGAACGGTACATTTTCATTGGCAATGTGCATTATCGTATCATTTATGCAGGCCCCACCGGAAGATGTATTCCTTATAATTCCATCACCGTTTTTTCCGAAATAATACAGCGCAAGAGGTTTTTCCCGCGACTTTACGAACGATATAACCTCATCTGTGTCGCTGAACGTAAGCACAGGGAAAATCGGACCGAATATCTCTTCCTGCATCACAGGCGAGTCAGGACTGACATTGTCCAAAATTGTCGGTTCAAAATATCGGGCATCAGCGTCCGTGTGACCGCCATACACGATATCTCCGTCAGCAAGATATCCGGACAACCTGGCGAATGCACTGTCATTCACTATCCGGACAAAATAGTCCGACTTGGAGGCATCTTCACCCAGAAGAGACTTAAATTCAGACTTCAACTCCGTCAGGAATTGTTCTTTGACAGATTTATGAACCATCAGATAATCAGGCGCAATGCAAGTCTGCCCGGCATTCAGGAGTTTTCCCCACGCCACGCGCTTCGCCGCCACTTTCAAATTCGCATCCTTGTCTATAATGCACGGACTTTTCCCTCCGAGTTCCAGCACAATAGGAGTAAGATTCTTCGCCGCAGCAGTCATAACAACTCGTCCGAGCGAAGGACTTCCGGTAAAGAATATCATATCCCAACGCTGCGCAAGAAGAGCCTCATTCACATCCCTATGTCCCTGAATCACGGCAATATAATCCTCCGGGAACGCCTCCCCTATCATATCGGATATGACTTGAGAGACGGTCGGTACGTATGGCGACGGCTTGAGCACTGCAGTACAACCTGCCGAAACAGCACCGACCAGCGGAGTCAGCAACAGTTGCACAGGATAGTTCCACGGTGATATAATCAGCGCATTGCCAAGCGGTTCACTTACAATCCGGCTCGACGACGGGAACAGTTTCAAAGGTGTATGAACGCGCTCAGGTTTTGTCCAGCGCCGTATCTTGCGGATATGAGTGCGTATTTCCCCCAGAAGGATGCTGATTTCAGTCATATAGGCCTCCTGATATGACTTGTGCAAATCCGTCCACAAGGCATCACACAATGGTTTTTCCCATTTCAGCACAGCCTTTTCAAGCAGTTTCAGATTGGCTTTCCGGGTCTTGACATCCAGCGTGAATCCGTTACGAAAAAACGCCCTCTGCTTTTCACAGACGGCCTTGATTCTTTCGGGTGTCACATTTTCCATAATAGATAAGGTTTAAGGAATCTAATATACCAATTTGTCATTGACTTTGCAACTAGAGCGACTGAAGGTTAACGGAAGTGCGTTTGGCAAGCGCCAACATTTTGAAGCAATTTTGAATTTATCTGCGAGGGAGTTATCTTTGGCGCAGTACAACCACAGGATATGAGTTCAAAAAACAGCCTTAAACCGATCACTGTGCTGATATTCATTGTATTGGCCACCATATATTTTTTTCCGAAACCTATATTGAATTCGACATTGCCGGAGCTCGCCGTCAAATACCGGATAGTCGGGCCGCTTCTTGTCCTTTCCGTTGCCGGTATATTCACACTGCCGTGGCAGATGACACTCGCTATGACCTTCTCCGCGTTTGGTGACTTTATGGGAGCATACGGCAGCTTCCCCGGTCAGATGGGGTTCTTCGCATTGGCACACATAATGCTGATTATCTGGTTTTTATCGCAATTCAAGACATTACCGAAAGACAAATCCCGCACATATCGGCTTCTGACCGCGTCAGTCATATTCCTTGTCCTCGTATCATTCGCGTTCACCTGCATAATACCAAGCACGCCTTCGGGAGCCATACGCGCAGGATGCGGAATCTATGCAGGCCTTATATGCGCAATGTTTTGTATAACAATAACATTGAAACGCCCCATATTGTTTGTCGGAGCGGCATTGTTCCTTTTTTCGGATATAGTTCTTTCGTGGAACAAATTCGTTTCACCGATTGCTGCCCATAAATGGCTCATAATGATTCCCTATTATTCCGGACAACTGCTGCTTTGGACTGGAGCCGCGAGACTATTTTCGTCTGACGCAGAATACAGGAAGAACGAAGATTACGGCAATGACTGAGACCGCCATTCCGGAAATGGTACCCACTGCAAAATCAAACCAAAACACCTCTTCAGGGCCGTCCGTCAGGAAAGGAAGAAGTCCGAGAATAGTGGATACTATTGTCAATGTTATCGGATTTATTTTGCGGGAATATGCCTTGACATAGAGACGAATGCGCTGAGCCAGAGGTCGCTCCCGTCCGACTAGAAGTGACTGATAAGTCGTAATCAGATAAATGCCGGCATTCACAACTATACCGCTGAGCATTACAAAAGCCGCAAACCCGCCCTGGTCAAAGGAAAAGTCCGAGAGGCCGAACGCAAGGAACAGGCCGATGAAAGAGACAGGCACCATAAATATCGCGGCAAGCGGGTAACGGAACGACTCGAATGTCATCGCCAACATAACATACATCACGGCAATGATAAGCAACAACAACCACACATACTGCTTCTTTGCGGTGTCGAACCACCCCCAATCAGGGACTTCCGCCTTGAAACCGATTGGAAGCACCTCCTCATTCATATATTTTACCGCCTCACCCGCAAATTTCCGGCTGAGTTCCCAGTTTCCGATAAAGTCATAGCAGACAAACAATTCATACGACTGATTATTCTTCTTGATTGTAAGTCCTGAAAGCTGTTTTTCAATACCGCCAACACTTGAAAGCGTCATTTTCTTCTGTCCTACATCTACTGGAGAATTCAGCACGTGCCACAGATCGTATTTGTCAACATCGGACGAACGCAGGACTACATCAACTTCCTCTCCGTCATATTCCACAGAACCGATATTATGCTCGTACAGCAGTGAAGAAAGTGTTTCGTAATATGTGTACGGGTTTATATCCGCGAGAGTCATTTTTGAAAAATCATAGTCAAGCACAAACTCGGTAGAAGGCCGTCCATTCCAACCTCCGGACCAGATTTCCGCCCCCTGAACACGCCGGTTTGCGGACAGCCAGGCCACTAACTTATCCGCATAGCGCGTGAGCTCGCGGTAATTGTATCCTTTGAGCGAAATACGGCTACTCTTGACGGACGAGACGATATTGTTGTTGAAGCTATTGTCATCCACTCCCGAAACCCTCCAATTCGCACCTCCGAAATCTATCGCCATCTTTGTCACATCCGCCTTCAGTGCGACAGGGAAATAGGTATTCTCATATTCCGGCTTGAACTCCACTTCAATTTCCGCATTGTCATAGGAAGACACCGAGGTTATGAATGTGGAAATCTCGTCAAACTGAGACAGATAGTTCTCCATCGCCTTGACCACCTCATTGAGCTGATTTACGGTACACCCCTCAGGCATCCCCGCATTGATTATCAAGCGTTTTTTCTCCGGTTCGCGGTAAAAGTTTGATCTGTTAAGAGACTTGTAAAACAATCCTAATGACGAACTCACAATCGCATCGACAGTCGTCCGGTTTCTTTCATAAGGCTTCCAAGTCACTATCCTGTTCAACATTCTGTCGAATCCGCTCGCCGCAGCCTTCTCTTTTTCGGTCAAACGCTGAGGAAGAACGCAGAGCGGAATACCGAACAAAACTATGAACGCGAGCACATATACCCAACGATGCCTCACGCCCCATCCGATATACGAAGTATAGAATCTGTTCCAGCATAGCGCGAAACGGAGCTTCCTTTGGGAACGATGCGCTTCGGAGAGTTTCACAGGCACATATTCCATCAAAGACGGAATGAAAAGATATGAAATCAGCAGCGACAGAGCCAGGTTAATGACAATAACCCAAATAAAATCGACGAGATTCGCTTTCTCCTTTTCCGGCAACAGGAGCACCATAATCAGGGCACCGACAGTCGTTGCGGCGGCAGACAGGATTGAAGGGAATGCCTTCCTGTCCTTGTAATGGGCATAATGGTCGATCATCACTATCGAGGTATCGATGATTATGCCGAGCGAGACCGTTATTCCTGCAAGAGTATAGATATGAATCTGAATCCCCGCAAAACTGTAAATCATCAGTGCCGTCAGCACATTGACAGTCAAGGTAAACACTATGATAAGCATATACCTCCACGACCTGTTGATGATGAACACGAACAGCATCAGTATCAGCACACAGAGAGCTGTGCGCACATAGATTTTATTCAGTTCACGGCTAACATATTCCGAGGAATCGTAAGCAATGCCGGCGGTAATTTCTGACGGGAAACATTTCTGAAGCGCCGCCATACGCTCTTTGACCGCAGATGCCACCGTCAGCAGATTCGCCGTGGAAGATATGTCAATGGAAAGAGTAATGGTGTTAAGGCCATTTACTCTGTAATAACTTGACGGCAGCGATTCTTCATAACGCCATTGAGCGATATCCCTCACATAAATCGTATGCCCCTCGACTTTCTTCACCGGAATCTCTCCGAAGTCTTTACCGGAATTCTCCTTTAGGCGCACCGTCATCAATCCGTCTGGAGATTCCGTCATACCTATGATATCCTCACGGTAATACGCATCGAAAGCTGAGGCTATTTCTTCGGCAGTAATACCGCAGGACTGAATCTTGTCAGCATTGAAAGTAATCACCCATTGAAAAGGCACACCACCGCCCACATTCACTCTTTCCACCCCCGGGATGGTCGACAATGGGCTCAGCACGTGTTCCTTGACATACTTTGAGATTTCCCGCGACGGGATTCCGCCTTTGACGAGGTATGAAATCTTTGACACGCGGCCGCCTCCGGAAACGGATATTCGCGGATAAGTTATGTCTGCAGGAAGATTCGGATACACATTTCTTATGGCCGATGCCACTTCAAAACGGGCGGCATCCATATCAGTTCTTTTGCGGAACTTTACCGACACGGAACCTGAGCCTTTCTTTGACGCAGAGGTTATATCCGTAACGTCTCGCAACCCGGAAAGCATACCTTCTATCCGGGAAGTAACCTCGCCCTCCACCACTTCAGGGGAGGCATTGCGATAGGAAAACGACACCGTAACCGTTCGGCCTTCCGTCATAGGTGCATACTGGATGTTCAGACGCGGCAACGAGGCCAGCCCCACAAGGGACAGCGCCACCATAATCAGAACGACCGAAAATTTCGAAAGTCTATTTCCTCTTTCTTCCATTGTAAACTGAATAATACAATGTAGGTACGACAAATAGGCTCACAAGCGTCCCGACCGTCATTCCTGCGATTATCACAAGCGACATCGGGTACTGGAGGTCATCACCCATACTTCCTCGAGAAAGGAACGGGCACACCGCCAATATTGTGGTAAGCGATGTCATCAGTATCGCCTTAACTCTCAATGATGAAGCGTCTATTATCGCCCGCTTCAGGCTTTCTCCGGATTTGCGCCTTTGGTTAATCGTATCAATTTTCAGAATGGAATCATTGATGACTATTCCTGTGATGACGACAAGACCGATAAGCGACATCAAATTGATGCTGACTCCAAATGCCCACAAGACAAGCAACGCGACGAAAATATCCACGACAATCTCTGACAAGATAATCAACGGTTGCACCAGTGACTCAAACTGAGACGCCATAATCAGGTACAACAGAATTATGGCAACCAACATAATGATTATCATCTCCCTGACCATCCTGTTGTTGGAGAACCAAGAACCGGAATATCCGACTTCAAAATCTCCGTCCTCTTTCACGACATCATTTATCGCTGCCATCACAGGCTTCACCTCCTTCGACGCAATATTCAGCGCCAACGGATAGAAATCCCCTTCAGATCCCGCCGTCAAGGTTTTCAAATCCTCCACGAATGTCTGACGCATCAGTTCCGAGACGGGAATTCTGAGCACTTCGCCATTCTCATCACGTTTTTCAATGAACTTACCTTGCAAAACCTCAGAAAGGCACTTTGCATTTGATCCGGTCACTACAGGTATACTGGAATTACCCTGAACGATATTAAACAACCTGTTCTCGTTGAGCGAATTTTTCAGCACTGACACAAGTTCGTCATACCCGATATCATAGAGGGCAAGCAATTCAGGCGCAGCAACAAAAAGCGCGTCGGTTTTGACAGCAGGTTCGGGGACTGTCAGTGCAGGCAATTTCTTCCTGATTCTTGAAAGAATATCTCTTAATTGATTTATTTCAACACCTCGTGAATTCACCGGACGAAGTCTTGCTGTAAGAGTTGCATCATTTCCGGCAAAAACCATATCGAATATATTTCCGGACGATTCAAACGAATACACAGCCTCGGGATATCTATTTCCAATTATAGTTTTCAACTCAGTCTGCGCCTTTCTCAAAGCACTTTCATCCTTGCAATTAACATAGACGGCAGCCTCTGAAATTCCCATATCGCCGCTATGATCTAGAATGAATTGCTGCGAGCCTACAAGCACTGTCACCTGCTCCGCCTTTCCTGACAGAACTTTTTCAAGATCCCGGACTCTTACAGTATTGCTTTCGACAGAGATATGCTCATTCCAGTCAATCTTCATTATCGTATCCGTTCTGGTCATTTCAGGCAGACGGGTTTTCCGCATGCACATAAAGCAAATTACCAAGCCCACCGTCGAAAATGCAAGTATTCCCCACGCTACCGGCCTATGGCGCAGAAACCACTCCAGTCCATTCTCATCACAGCGTCTGATCAGTTCGTCGAAGTTGATTCTATCCAAAAACCTGCTTGGACGAAAACCTTCAGAGCCCTTGTACCACCAATAATAGAAAACCGGAATCACAAGAATCGTCACCACATAAGAGGTCAACAACACTATTGTAACTGACATTGCCTGGTCATAGAACATTGCGCCGGCAATACCGCTGAGGAATATAAGAGGTACGAATACAGCACAGGTTGTCAGCACGGAACTGAGCATTGCGCCCCTCACCTCTTCCGTGCCTTTAAGCACAGCCGTGCGCAAGTCTCCGTCTCTTTGCCAGCGCCCCGTTATGTTATCGACAAGAATGACAGTATTGTCCGTCAGCATTCCGACTCCCAGAAGCAATCCTGAAAGAGATATGATATTCAGGGTCAACCCCATAGCATAGAAGCACAGCATAGAAAACACGAGTGACACAGGCATAGTCAGGACGACCAGCATAGGTGAACGGAAATCCCTCATAAAAAGGAAAATTATTACACTTGCCAGCAGAAGGGCCACTATGATATTTTGGATCAGATTGTTTATGGTATACTCCAGAAGTTGCGTCTGATCTCTAGTGACTTCAAAGTTAAGTTGAGGATAATCTGCCTCGAAATTGTCCATCAAGTTGTTTATGCTTGACTTCAAATCCGACATCTTCGCTTCATTCTGTTTGATTACAGCAAGGCACACGGCGTCTTCACCGTTGGAACGCACCAAACCGGTCCTTTTTGCAGGATGCACCACTACTTTTGCAATATCCTTTATTTGGAGCAGCCGTTCATCATTTTTGAACCAAAGATCCGCTATATCTTCACCGGAAGACGCACGGGAATCAAACTTCACGTTGTATCTGTACTCTCCGTCCCTTATGGTCAGGCTCCCTAGACGTATGTTTGAACTCTTTATATTACTCTCAAACTCAGACATCGTCATACCCAACTGAAGCATTTTGGACTCATCCGGAATTATGAGAATCTCTTCATTCACAAGACCGCTCGCATCCACCATAGCCACTTCTGGAAGTTGCTCAATCCGTTTGCAGATGACATCTTCGGCAAAGCGGCTCATTTGCGGGAACGATTCTGCAGCCTCCGAACTCTTCTCCGTAATATTCACAAAAAAAGCCGGTATATCCGTTGCACTGGCTTTCATCACTTTAGGTCGTCCAACGCTGCCCAGGGCCGACATAGAACGGTCTATTTTCTCATTTACCTCGATGAAAAGATAATCAATGTCCGCCCCGTGGCTGAATGTAAGTCTGATGACTCCGCTACCATCCTTCGCCTCGCTTACAATGTCTTCAAGACCGTTAATCTGGATAAGTTGCTGCCGCAAAGGTTTAAGCACATTGTCATCCATCTCTCTGGCGGAAAGTTCCGAGGATGTTGCCTGCACAGTAATGTAAGGAATATCCACATCCGGGATCAATGTAACCGGCAGCATTCGGATGCTGACAAGACCGAGCACAACGATGACAAGAGTTATCATCGTCACTGTTATCGGACGGTCTATCAAATGTTTAAGCATCGTTACTGTTTTTTATGGACATCCGAATTATCTGCCAGATTCAGATTGCCGGACACAATAATCTGTTCACCTTCTTTAAGTTCCGCATTCCTGTCCTTATTTGCCTCAACCACATAAGATTCTCCGTTTGAATACAGAATCGTGACGTAAGTCCAGTGTGCTTTGCCGTCATCGGTATATTTAAACAGGACGTCCATATTATCCCTGATAACCACAGCGCTTCTAGGCACGACAAGCTGGGCAGGAATCATCCTCTCAACAATCACCTTGACATTCATCCCGTCGATAAGCGAACCGTCATTGAGTATCTGCGCCTTAACAGCGACCTGACCTTTTTCATCGACAACCGGATTTATGGCTGTTATCTTTCCAGAGTATTCTTTAGACTCATCAGCGAAAGTGGCTACCCTCACGGGAAGCCCTACAGAAAGAAAAGAATACTCTGACTCCATAACAGAAAATTCCACTTCGAAAGAGCGGTCATCAACTATAGTACAAAATGTCCCGGATGGCGTTTCGTCAAAAGGCTTCTGTTTGATATTGGCGACTCTGCCTGAGAACGGCGCAGTGAGAATGGTTCCGTCAACCTCGTATGAAGCACGCGCAAAATCATTCTTTGCAACAGAATAGCCCGATTTCATCTTAGCCGTGGACAACAATTCTGAAGAAACTGATATTGTATCGCCTGCTGCGTATCCCTGACCTACGAGATAGTCATACATATCAAGTTCCGCTTTCTTGAGCGATAGTCCAGATGCTTCCAACGCTATCTTGAGATCAGGCCTATCCAATGTGGCTATAACAGCTCCGGTTGTCACTCGTTCACCATTATGCACGTTGATTGAGGATATCTTCCCTGTAGTTCTGAACTGCAGGTCGCTTTTGCGCAATGCCACCAATTTACCGTTGGACAGTAGCTGCCGTGCAAAATCAGTCCGTTCCAACTTCATAACGCCAACATCGTTCACCTGAGGGGAATAATCCAGCTTACCGTCTTTGGCATCTTCTGTATTTCTACCGCCCTTACACGATGCAAGCGCTACCGCCAGCACACATATAAAGACACACGCTAGTATTTTTCTATTCTTGTACATATTCATCAAATTTGGATTATTCGACCATTTCCTTGACATCCACATCAATATCCTTCCCTTCTATGAAATCGTAAAGTGCATACTTTCTGAGGGCATAGTAATAATTCCAGAAATTGGCATAATCTTCAATATACTTGGTACTCGCCGTCTCATTGTCATTTTGGGCATTGGTCAAATCGGTAACCGTGGCGGAACCCCTGCGGAACTTGTCCATCATTAGTTCAAACCTCTCTGCTGCTATTTCCTTAGCTTTTCGCGAGACCATACACTGCTGTCGCTGGTTATTGAATTGACTGACAGCCGTAAAGATCTTTCGGCGATAGTCATTCTCGCTCTGGAGGGTCTGAGCCTTTACAACTTCCTCTGCAGCCTTTGCCTTCTGAACTTTACCTTTACCCAGTCCCCAATCGAATATCGGCACACTGAAGGACAGTCCGACAATCTCTTGATTAAGGAGTTTCCTGTAAACCTCCGGCAAGCCTTTTCCCGTCTGCGACAAACCGAAACGTGCATTCAAGCTTACCGATATACCCCTATCGGCTTTTGCCTTTGCAACATCGGAAGCAGCATTCAATTCATTTATCTGGTTATCCAGAGCGAATGTCGAATTATTCAGCGATTTTTCCATCACCAAATCGTAGTCCATCAAAATATCCGGCAATTCCCCTTCAAGGGCAGGTTCCACCTCAACAGACTCATCATAACCGAGAATGGAATTCAATGCCATCTGCGCCTGACGCACCTTGACAAGGCTCTCCCCTGTCGATATGCTGTCGTTAAGAGCGCGGAGTTCCAACTGGAGATATTCTTCTCTTGTGACGCTTCCAAGTTTCATCCTTTCTGCTGCCACCGAGCGCATTCTCTCCGTATTTTCATAATTGGATCTGGAAACTTCCTGATTTTTCAAAGCAGAGACGAGAGAAAAATATGCCGACACCACATCTATCGTAACCTGCTCCATTGATTCGATATAACGGCGACGACCTCGCTCATATTCCTTTGGCTCGATAAGTTTGTCCCATTTGAACTGGTTATAAGCAAACAGCGGCTGCACATACCTGATGGTAATCGGTTGTGAATACCAAGTAAGTTTTTTGTTTGCCCCGAACTGGTCGATACGTGACAAATCGGAATAAACATAGAGTTTTCCTCCGGTAAATGTCACATTCTGAGACACTTGAAGGCCCAGACTATTCTGCAGACTATAAGTGCTTGTATATTTGAAAGAGCCGTCTTCATAACTCTGCAGCAACGCAAGGGAGCGGTCCAAGTCCATCAGGTTGCCATACAGATTTAGCGAAGGCAGCCGGCTTGCCAAGTAAGACCGGTAAGCCCAATAAGTTGACACGAAGGCGTGTTTGGCTTCCAATGCGGCCACCGACTGCCTCCTCGCTGTGCCGATTGCATCGGAAAGAGACATTCTTTGCTGAGCCTCAACAGGTTTAATCACCAGAAGAAGAGCTAATATGCCGAATGCATTTATGGCTATCTTGTGAATAACGGTCATCTTAGTCTAGTATTCTATATTCGCTAATTTACTGAATAATATCCGTAATAAATATATCATATCACAGTCCCGATAATATAATCCTCCGGAACAAGTCCAAAATAGCGGCTGTCACGGGAATCCAGGACATTGTCACCGCCCAGAAAGTACCAATTAGTCAAGAACGTGTAGCTGTTTATCTTATTCTCCCCCAAATAGACTTGACCATTCCTCACACTAAGACGCTTACCGCTTTCATAAAGTATTGGTCTGCGCCAAGTCTTATAATTGTCAATGTTGATATCAATTGCATCACCTATTTTGGGAACAGGCAACGGTCCGAAATTACGTATAGTCCATTGGAGCTTTTTGTTCACTTGAAAGGCATTCAACACTACGCCCTCCTTGAGCAGAATAGAATCCGGTGTTTCAGCCAGAATCCGTTGGTATTTCAAGGTCCCTATATTTCCTCCTGTTTTGGAATCCACATAATATCCATTCTCAATCCGCACCGTATCACCGGGAGCCGCATAGCAACGCTTTAGATATACATAGTTTATCTTGAAAGTTATTGTATCCTTCGACCTGGCATAAGGATAGTTTGCAACGACAAGATCTCCCACCATTATTTTTGAAAAGCCCGGAAGCCGGAAACTAGCCAAATCCGGTTTTGTAAAATCATAGTCAGTATAGATTCTCGCACCCAGTTTAAGTTTATTAACCCACACTCGTTCACCGCTATGGAGTACAGGTTCCATTGAGGTCCCGCTAACCACAAACGAATCGCATATAAATATCCTGCCGGCATAATGAAGAATGACAACCGCGAGCAATAACGCCCCACAAATCCTCAAAAGCCTAATTATCCTTCGAGTGTTCATCATAATATTCCTTTACTCTGTCGCGCAAGTCACGCATAGACATATTCTTATAATTCACCGGGAGGCACAAGGCCTTCCGCGCATAGCCCAATGCGTGTTCCGAATCGCCTTGCTTTTCTTTCAACTCCATCAACAAGATATATGGATACAAACGTGAAGGCACCATATAATGCGAATGAAGATAATTCCGTTCCGCCTCCACATAATCTCCCATAGACTCATAATTTTTGCCGATGATATTGTAGAACATCGGATCAGATGACAGTGAAGCCCCTTTTCTTAAGATCTCGTTACTTTCTGCATAACGCCCTTCTTTGTGGAGAACATATCCATAATCATACAGATAACGATAATTCGCATCAAGTTGCGGATATAGTAATGCCAACCTGCCTGCTACGCCTTCATAAAACTCAAGTTTAAGGGCACTTTGCTCATCCAGCCATTCATTTTCGGCTTCTTTTTTTCTTACATACCCAGGAGTCCATATACATATCAAGCCGACCACCGCAATAAGGAGAAACGAAGTCAGGAACGGGCGCAATTTTATTCCGATATTCATATTTGTTCCTATCGCTGCGCCTAAGAAAATTGCCAATAGTGCACGGAGTTGCCATACTGCCAAAGGATATGAAGCAAATGCAAATGTTCCCCATACAATCAGGCCACAAGCCAAAGGCGAACCGACTCGAAGCAGCAATAATATTCCGACAACAAGCACCGCTACCGACAAAAGAAAGCCAAGGATACCGAATTCCATCCCAAAACGCAGATATTCATTGAAAGCATATTCCGGGCATCCGGCAATCCTAACTCTCTCTTGAGAACGTTCCTTGGTTTCGAAATACTTTGCCTGCGCATCGCCATACGCTCCAAGAGCATTACCATATCCGTAACCAGTCAAAGGTTTCTCCGCTACTGCCCGTATTTCAATCTCCCAGATATGCAAGCGTCCAAGAGCAGAATCTTTCTTCAGACAGAATGTCACTATCCCAGCTGCAACCATCAAGGCTAACACCGACAGTGTAAGCCACCTGGGCGCATTCAATTTTGAGATTATCACTTTATGGTTAAAAGCGAAGACGGTTGCAGACACTCCTAAAGCAACAAAACCGGCTCTGCTCATTGATGCGGGCAGCATTATAAGTCCACAGCAACAAGAAACAACTGATATCCCAAATATTATCCTGTCACATAAGTTCTTTGAATCCCGAAGCTCCCACGCCATCGCAAATGTAACTGCAATGCAGACCGAAAGAAATCCGCCATAAGGTCCGGAGTTCGCAAAACTACCTGTCATCGGACACATATTATTATGCGAAACAGCAAGACCGAACAACTGCATTGCACCTAGCACAGACTCATATCCAAGCCAAAACGCCAGACCTACGGCAATCATTCGTTCAGCAAACTTCTTTCGGCCAACAAACAAAGCCAGAGAACTCAAAGTTATTGCTAAAGGAAACACACCCTGGTAACTCTAGTCTAACTTAAATCTGAAAACATTCAAAGTTCCGTCTTCTCCATCAACAACTTGAGAATAATAGTACGGAGCGATATAGCCCACAACCTTAAAGTTTTTAGGGACTTCGCTATCAGCCATCAACTTTCCATCTTTGTAAACCTGAAGCCCATCAAACTCTGATTTAGCACCTTTCTTATACGACCTGCAGCATACTCCAGTTTGATCTATATATTCAATCCACGAGTAATATCCCTTTTGCGTAAGATTTGTGCCGTAAGCATCCATTTCATCCAAAGAACCGAACCTTTCATAATCCGTATCCATATCCACTCCAGCACACCCGAACGCATATTTTGGTTTACGGTTATGGTCAAAAACGTAAATTAGCGAATCTGCAGCAAAATTGACAAAGAGATTATCCTTATCGTCAATATCGAAAGACACAAAATCCAGAGCTCTGTACTTTGCTCTATCTGCACTGAACATTGACGGAAGACCTTGAATTTCAGACTTCAATGCTTTTCCTTCTTTCATATCCACAACGCCGATATGATAGACTTCTTTCTCATAATCAGGCCCAAACATAAAATCAGGGTCATCAGTCAACAATCCTTCATAGAGTTTACCGTTATGAAATCTTGCAATGCAATCGTCAGGAGTCGTATAATTCAGGAAATCCGAGGTGGCGTATTCTTTATTCTGATCAACGACGATAAGAAATCTGTTAGCTGCGGTAAGGTCTTTTGAGAAATATTCAAAGTCAAGACTGGTGCCGGCTATTGCCAATTCCCCGTCGTTTGACATTGTTCCGACCATACAATGCTTAATTGTTGATTCATTGGCGGCTCTACCATAGCCCATAGACCTCTTTACAAGATGCCCAGTTGCATCAAATTCATATAGCCAACCATAGAATCTATCCAGATAATATATTCCTTGCCCCTCTTGCACCCAAGAAAAAGACTCGCCGGAACAACGTACTGAATCCAATTGAATCTGTTCCAAATGCAAAGACTTACAGGCCGAGGCGTTATCACCTACAATCTTGCGCATCGAATCATAAATATTCTTATTGTTATCGCAAGAACTCATCAGGGATATTGCCGACATAATGGAGGCTACTCCGAGCAGCCTCCAAAAATAATTTTTAATCTCTGTCATGAAAGAACATACAAATTAGCAATTCCCATCATAATCCCAACACCTGGCATTGTCTCCACCAGCACACGTACTACCTTTATGCGATGCCTTACAACCTCTCCCAAGAAAAGAGCCACAACGGCATATAACCATTGCTCCACCTTCACTACCGGCTAAAGCATCTACCGAGTCAGTGAAAATTAGTTCAAGATTAGTACTAACTCGTTTCGTGCCGACGACAAACGTTGCTGTCGCTGCAGCCATAACGGCAATCACTGCAATAACTATGAATTTCTTCATAACGTAAAGTATTTAATATGCGTGAGGAATCCCCCCTCACTGGGCAGAATCATTCTACTATTCCAGACACGTCAACTTTAATTCTATGATTTGTACCGACCACACTAAGAATTACATACTCTGAATAATCTCCTTCTATGGCAGGACAGGCTTTTATGACATATTCACATTTTTCACCAGACTTAACATAAAGGCTATGAGGAGTAACATCAATACAGTCACAAGAAGTTGCTAGACTAAGAAGGATATCTCTATGATAATTGTTCTTTATTTTGGAATAGATAATCTTGGATTCCCCCACTCGCATTCTATAAAATCTAAAATTCCGTTTAGTTTCAAGGGAATCTATTGAAGTCAAATGTGATTGCACAAAGAACGGCAACTTAATCATATACATTTTCTCCGGAGTATTTGCCTCTAGCACTATATGTATTAAATTGTCTCCTATCTTATCTTTTGTGTCTACAATGACATCAATGGTTAGAGTTTCAGCTGGAGCTGCAACTCTCGTACTCACTTTATAATCCGTACAAATACAGTCCGGATTGATAGTTAGTAAAAATAACGAATCCAAGCCTGTATTTACAACTTCATATCTTACGAGTAATGTATCTCCTTGTTCAACCCTTATATTCGTGACAGTATCCACAATCACCATTGATGTTAACGGCTTTGATTCTCCATGAGATGATTGAATACTCCTCGATAAAAGCACTGTTGATGATCTATTCTCAGAATATAATAGAAGTATAATCCATAAAACTGCAAATACCGTCACCAAGACGAGCAGTCCTTTTATTATCTTAATTTTCTTATTATCATTTTTCATTGTCTCCACAATATTTCATAGTAAGAAATTACCTCCAGACAGGCCGAGTCGCGTCTGGACTATAGGTAAATATTCTGTTCTGCTCGCCTCTGGAAAGTCCTTCAATATAGTATAATCTATCAGCAGGAATATCATTTATCTGAATATAAACATCCTCAGCATCCACCACGCAATGAGTAGTCCAACCAGCGCCATTCCACCAGGATACCCGATAAGTATCGCCAGGGACAATCGCATTTCCGTCACCTCTGCGGATATATGATATATGTTCCAATTCTACCGGCTTTCCTACATCGATAATCCCTTCGGGTTTCTCTCTTCTTGCGGAAAAATATGTCAGCGGGTCACCATCGAACATTTTGTATAAGGGATCAGCATTGCACTGCACGTTCAATATTCCACCGTTCTTTTCATATAAATACAACTCCGCCATATCTGACAAGGCTCTTCTGTCAGAAACAAATCGCCAATATCTGTGCGCTTTTCTCTGATTTGTAGGAACGACTCCGGAAGTCAATTCCCAATCTGGTAAAACGCTTACGGTGTCAGGATTCGAAAACTTCTTATCGTCCGAGCCAATCAACAGTCCACCGTGAAGACTTGGCTGAGTAAGCATCACGTGCTGAAACATCGGATATTTCCGATATAATCTGAAACTAATCGTCTCATTTACAGTTCCGTTACTCGGTCCGATATACGAGACATTCCCGAAACTATCCACAAAGAAAGGTTCGCTGATTGGGACAAGTGTTTCATTCTCATATCCGAACACCATATAAGTTATGTTTCGTCCCATTCCCTTAAATAGAGCCTTCCCAGCTCTCCTTCTTCCCCATAAAACAGCTTTCCATTCAGAATTGTCAAACACGGCAATATAAACGTCCCTACTCCTAAGTTTCACGTTTTTCTTCAGAACGATTTCAAGATCGGAGGTTTCCTGATATTCAGAGGTTACATCTTTAAAGAACGGAGAATCATACATCCTTGGAACTTTTCCGGAATTCCGATTCAGCAAAGCGAGATAATCTTTATTCGGGGCATAAGTTCTACGGAATATTTTTGCAAATTTCGCCTGAGCGTAATGAGGATAGTCCGGATTTATTCCAAACGATGTGAATACTGTTGTACGTCCCCTCATATTCGGAAAGACATTCCAATAATGCCCATACTTGCGATCCGAAAATTGGGGCGTATAGTCCATCCCGACAGGAATACCTTTGCTCCTCATAATCAGGATTCCGTTATTCATATACTCATCACAAGAAGCACCTGGCAATTTAACAAAAACAGAAGGATCATATATCGGAAATCCGTGACCGGAATGCACCCACTTCTGTTTGGCAATCAAAGGAATCAGTTTATTATTAACTCTGGTGATTGCAGCACGCGGATTACCGATAAACTCGTCACACTCATTAAGGTGATCGATGAACCCCCTGGCGAAATCAGATAGACTATCACGCCAATTCATTAAAGGTTGATTGTCTGTACACGTATAAGGCAAGAGCCATTCACAGAAATCGTCAAACGTAAGATGACGCGCCCACTCCCCCTCTCGCCACTGTTTGAATGCTGTTTCAATGTCCTGGATAAGATAATCAGCAGAAATATAATTCAAGTCGAAATCATAATAAATCCGACTGTTGTATTTCGACTTCAGACTTTCCAGCGAATCAAGAATAGAAAGAGAGCCACCTGATACAGAAAGCAGTCGGTCAGCTTCTTCCCAATATTCCTTATAGTCACCCCTCATCGATTTATGTCCGGGCATATTCTTTATCAAATAACGGGAGGCAGAAATTTTCTCTTTATCGCCAGTTTTTTCAAAGTAATCCAGAACTTTTTCCAATTCGCCCCTATTCTCGCCTGCCATCTGCAAGGCGACTTCCACCTGACCGCTATGGCAAGAGGCTGCAGCAACAGTTATAATTATGGCTAAGAATTTAGATGCCGTCTTGAAATAATTCTTATCTTTTCTCAGTGAGTTGGACATATTTCACTTTTCAATAGATTTAAGAATGGAATCAGCTGGAATATAGGCAATGCGTATTTTTTCAGCATTCATATCGTAACCGGACAAAAAGACTTTATCGCCACAAATAGCCGTCAGATGGTAACTGTTAGGCGTTAATGGCTGCTTAAAGATTTTCTCAGACTTCATATCAAGTATAAAATCCACGTATCCGCTGCCCTCGTGCAAAGTGCCAACAACAAAATTATCAAATACTCCTATGACATTAGTCAGAAACGAATAACCAGCTAGATCCTTCCGATGCGGTTCTATGTCAGCCCTTATTTCGTCCGGGACACTCTTTGAGCCAAAATCGAAATGATATTCTCCAACATATTCATTTCCGTTCATAACACTCACGTTATCGTCAATTGGATTATTATACTGAAACGTATTATTCACTAATGAGAACCCTACACAAGGAAATGAAAAATCAGCATCATACTTTTTCGGCATAACTCCGTATTTGGAAATTACCGTCAGGTTCGTATCAACCACAATAACTTTATTATCGGATTTATCCCATCTTGATATTCCCAACAGCAAGCGTCTTGTATTATATGACAAATATGAACATTGTTTTCCATCCAGTTTATGCAAGTCACAAAATTTACCATCTTTTGAATAATGAATAACAGCATCCCGTTGTCCGTCCAAAATCCAAAAATCACCAGTAGGGTCAACATCGAAGTCACTGATTTGAAGATATTCTGCATTGCTTCTACCCCTCTTATTCAAGACGCCTAATGGTTTCCCAGACATATCGAAGGAAATAATCCGCCTCATTCTCCAATCCAGGATATAGATTTTGTCATTCTCGCATATAAGCTTTGAAATTTCCGTAAAAGAAAATTTCTTGGAAGTATCCTGCAAATCAACTACTTGAGAATCTTGACTCCAACAAGATTCCCAAGTAAATTCATTAACCTGACAACTTTCTACACGTATCGTCTTTATAACATTTGAAGCGTCCCTATCGTCGGAACAGGATTGAATAAACGAGAGTACGATTAGAAGCAAGCCAAATCTGTATAATTTAGCATCCATAGGTGTATCATTTCTAGTGTTTTACGGTGGCGTTAAATCATATCCGATTGGCGCAGAGAATTGCTCCGACAATAGGCTACAGAAAGAATGCCATCTAATTATGCTGAAACAAAACTAAAACATTTTTATTTTATTTCAAAACATCATAAGTTTTTTTTCGAAACACTAATTCAATTTACAGGTTCACACCAACTCCCACACGGCAAATCGTATCTTAGAATTTTTTCAGAGTCATTCTCTACAACAAAAACAGCATTGTTTTTCGTATCGATATCGAAAAGAAGGGCCTTTACAGGCAGTTGAATCCTTGCAATAGGCGCACCGGACCAACTGAATAAGTGTATGGCCGGATTATTACAATTTCCCTCGTAAAAATCATCCATCGTTGTGCCCACATAAAGAGCTGCAAAAAAATTCACATACGGATGCACATCGTAATAAGTTCTACGCGTAACATCTATTCCCTGTTTCTCCATATCCCTAAGATTCTGAAGTTTATCCCCAAAGATCACTGTCTTTGCAGATATTTCATTTAAGGAATCCAATGGATACAGGTGAATAGCATTTGCATACGAACTCAATTCAGCCACGATTTCACCATTTTTATCGATAGCGAAAGAAGACGAAAGGAGATTATGCTCCGATGATGAAATTCCATTGAGAAAATTCATTGATAACAAACGACTTTCACGTCCCAATGAGTCCACTACCAATCGTTCAAACCCTCTCCCATCGACTCTCGAACGCCTGCACAGAAACCTGTCAGGTGAAATATAAAAATATCTGGAGCCCAATTTGGTCGAAAGATTACGCGACAAATATCTATAGGAATTTGAAAGAGAATCTTGCGATATGTCAAGTTCAAGGAACGAACCGGAGTAGTCATACACACCGGCCTTTTGCTTTCCGCTTTTCTCATAAAAACTCATCCAGGAAACAAAAGGACGATATATCACTTCCCCGGGTCCGGAGCCGAGCATCAAAAAATTGTTCGTAATTTCAAGATTTTGACCTAATGATATCGTTGCTAGACAGCTTTTAGCATTTGAGCACGATACCAACATATAATCTCCATAACATTTGAGTCCAAGAATTCCCAACAATCCTGTTTCCAATGTATCGGCTTTTCCCAACTCATATTCATTCGGAAAATCGTGCACATATACGACTTTGTCGAATGCAAAATATTCCTTTTTCCCACAGGATGTTAAGCCAACTAACACTACTGCAAGTATCAGCAACCGCTTTTTCATTGGCAGAAATCCATTGCGCCAGTATACGTACCCGGAATTTCCGTACAAGTTCCACAATATAATACGGTATCAGAAATATCATAACGAATACGTCTCCAACATCTATTATATTTACTATGTTCGACCTGAGCCAAGGCATCCACATTAACTGAAACAATCTCATTTACTGACAATTTTGCATATTTAGTCAGAACGCATAAGAAGGATATAGCTATCGAAGACAGCGCACAAATCAATAAGATTTTTCTTTTCATAAGCATTAGAAATTATAACATACACTTTTTTTGCGTCCTCGTCCAGGCATATATGAACAAGTTCCACAATAAACTACCTGATCTGAAGGATCATATATCAAAGATTTGTAACACTCACCGCCACCACTTGAAGACTCTCCACTAGCTAGAGCTTCTACATTAGAAAACAGGTAGAACTCTACCTTTTTAGTAGATACAATTGTAATGGTAACAGCACATCCAATAAGAAAGAGAATTGACAATAAAAGCATTTTCTTCTTCATATGTTTATAGATTTAGTTTACCTTTTTAAGAACCTTTTCAAATAGCACAGAGAGTTTTTCGCTATATAATGGATTACCGACAAAAACGGGATACCCATCTTTATCCAACAAAAAACTATGAAATCTTCTATCCGACGGAAAATCCGTATTGATACGATAAAAGTCCCCGTATAAATCGATGTATATCGGGAATTGAATTTTTAGAATTCGAATCTGCTCTTGAACGTCCAACATCTCATCCTCTGACGGAGAAAACAGAATTAGCACCTTACATTTGCTATTTTGTTCAATATTCTCAAATTTGGGCAATTCCTCCTTCAAGTGATTCATTGCGCAAGAAGTACACTCATCCTTACCATAGAACAATACAAAAGCAGGGAATTCAAGAATATTTTTAGATGAGTTAATATACCCATTCTTTACTTCCACTAACTCTTCGGGCAATAGTACTTTATGCGACATAAATGATATCATCTTCTTACGCAACTCTCCGTTTCTGCAACCAACGGAAATCACGCTACAGAATATCATTACGAAAACTATTTTTGATAGCCTAACCATTATCTGTACTTTTCAGCCGGCAAGTTAGGCTTTATTTTTACAATCTTAACAATTTACGGTTTCACTCAGCACTAAGGACAATTATATAACTATCAATTAGTTAAATAAAGAATAGAAAGCACCAATTTCACTTAGAATCTGGTAAAACATTCACATTCAAAAGGTTCAATACATTATTCAAAGATCAACCCCAAGAAGAATTCTTTATCAACACTATCTAGCCTTGAAATTTTATCTTTTAGATTATAGCGTTTGTTATAAACGGTACTTACTGTATATCCGGTTATGCGGGCAATCGTTTTTGCATCCAACGTCAAAATACATAAAGAGATAAAACGAAAATCTCCATTCGTTAAATCAGGCATCAAAGTCCGCAATTTAGACATAATCCCATTCATATCTTCATCGAGTCTCTGCTCCAACATATCTTGATTAGCCTCATCCAATATTTTAAAAAAGCTTTTAACTTCAGCATAGATATATTCCTTACCACGTTTAGAAGATTGTTGCGAAACGAAGTACTGATAACAAAGGTCCTTAAGTCGAAAATACATATTCCGCTTTTCCTTAATATGCTTTTCGACTGAAATAGCGTCGCATTCTGCAGTTGCAAGTCTTTCTGTCAAATTGAATATCTTTTCTTTCCACTGTTTATTTTCCATTGTCAAGGATTTAATAGAATGAAGTTGTTCAGTTTCACGTAAAGACAGTTCATATAACTTTCTGTTAACACTTTCATTGACTGCCGACATTTCCTCAAACTGAAGTTGCCACCGCCTTTTATGGTTCAAATATATCCACAGCGCAGAAAAGACTAAAATTATGGCTAACAACGCAAGCACCATTATAATCAAACCTCTTATAGTTCGCTCCATATCCAAGAATTCCGATTTTTTCTCATAATAGTCCGACTGCGACACGGCAATCTGAGCTGAAGAAAGTGAAGCGTCTAGATATAGTTCATCAATATACTGTTTACAGAGATCTAACGCCTGTTTATAATCCCCTCTATGCTCAAATATTCCTGCCCGATATATCTTGAGCAGGGTGGTGTCCTTGTTTATTCTAATCAATCTATCAATCATATTATCGGCAGTCGCTGTATCACCGTTAATTTCAGAAGCATAGGCAAATACGCAATAGTCCTCAATGGATGGCATCGCCTTATAATCTCGAACGGCAGTCCAAAACAGGTCGATTGACTTTGAAGGATTAGCTATAGGTCTATAAATATTTGCGCTTGCCAAACTTAATAATTGTTTTGCATAGACAACTGAATCCCTAACAGGATAAGAGAAAAAGATTGAATAGGTACTGTCCGCTTTCGACCAATCACATATATTTAAATAACAATTTGCCAATTGCCCTGTTGACATCCATAATTTCAGACTATCACCACTTTGAGAGAAACAATTACACGCTTCTTTTGCCCATACAATACTTTCCGACACATTGCCATTCTTGGTATAGAGATCGGAAATTGCAGAACAAATCATACCTCTTGCGAGCATATTATCCAAGTTTACAGCAAAATCTCTCGCACTGATATAGCTATCAGTTGCTGACTTCAAGTCTCCATTACGACTTTGCAACAGACCAAGATAATAGTACATTCTCATCCTATCTTCGTCGGATCCGTGATATTCGTAATATCTTGCTGCAGGTAAGATTTCTCGCGAATCTATCGTTTTTATTCCATTTTTATCCAATGCCATAGTATGCAACAACGAATACCTGGCAATCAGTGATTTACTGCTAAGTTTCGAAGTATCAATCAAAGCCAATGTATTCAGCGCACTGTCAGGACTTACCCACATAAGATTCTCTGCAGAATCCATAACAGATTTAAGTTCTATTTTGTCGCAAGATGGCAATAGCAAAACTGCGACCGCATTAGCTATTATACATAACATTAATCGAAAATATATCATAGTGTCGTTTTCGTAGCTCAATTGTTACGCGCGGTAGAAGTCCACACTGGGGACGAAATTCCGCAACTGTTGTTATTACACATTGGTGGCACGTTCCAATTGCTTCGGCTCTCAATACCTAATAGATAGCAGACTTTCCATCTCTCTTGATATGTACTTGCTATCCATATTTTATGCAATTTCGGAGTAACATTCCGAATTTACATAAAATTTCACACATTTCAATAGGGCTTATCTGTATGATAATTAGGCACTACTGCATACTTAGTCAATCCTTAACAACCGCTTTTTCAAGCATTTTGTAGTTTATATTGAGCATA
>CAVJKV010000011.1:0-86585 GCA_963650425.1 Oscillibacter sp.
TCCTGCTGGAGGCAACAGGGAGCGAGCAGCAACGTAGCCTCCGTTACATTACATACTTGAAAAATCAAAAAGTCCCCAAATCGCCACTACAGCGGTCTGGGGACTTGATATATCAAATCGGATGTGTCAAAGATGAGAAAGTAGTAAAAAAATTTATAATTTATAAAAATTGCATAAAAATTCTTTGTCCACATAATGTATACAAAACGAGTTACGGACGAGTACAAACAAACCCGCTCACGAATCACTTCGGAAGCGGGCCTCACAAAAATAGTATATAATAATCGTTGGTAAACGATCTTTCTAATCCTTCACATCCATCACGCAGCGGACATAAGCAGTCTCCCCGTTAGCAATTGTCATCTGGGAAGTTGAAAGAAGCTTAAATCCTGTTGCTGTGGTCTGTCCATTCTTATAATAGCCGGTCTTCATACCGGTAAACGATGTATTACTCCATATATTATTTGTCAGACTTATGCCAGAAATAGAAATAATTGACAACTCTTTCTGGTTAGGGACGCGCCAAGCACCGCCTTTAGTAGTATTGCATACATCAGTTGAAGCTTTAATAAAATCCCCGCCATTAGTTGAATTTATAATTTCAGACCTGTTGTAAGAACGGCTGAGATCGGAAGATGCTACACGAAACTTGGTATAGACATTATTGGTAGTCTCTTCTCCCCGTTCATAACTTGGAGACATCGAGCTACTCTGATATGCACGCTTGACGTCATCTGAGATTTTCAATGTTATGTCTGTTGTATTGTCAGTATTAGTCGTTGTCGAGTAAAACGCATCTGCATCTTCAAGACCTTCACCCTTTGACTCAAGCGTACGGACACACCTCACTTTTTCAGCAGAGTTGTCTGCGCCAGTGGAGCATCCCTCCTCAGCCCAAAACGTATTCTGTGCCGAGCAAGTGAAAAAATGCCAAGGTTTAAGGTTCGCGTCACTTTTATTATACTTCTCGTTAAGCTCAGTCCAATTCGCTTCAGTCGGCTGAAACAATTTTATAGCTGTAGGCAGTGCTTTTTCCCCTATCCAGAGTCCCTTGTACTGGTCCACAGAGGCGAGATACCACTTTATTTCATCTTCATCTATCGTCCCGTTTCCGTTCTCGTCCCTATTTCGGCTCATACAGGTATTATAGGCAGAAGAAAGATAAAGACTCTGCTTTTCTTCCCTCATTGTCGCACTCAGCGACGTCCACTCTTTACCACGATTATTCGAAATCGCAGACGCTCTGGCTTTCCAGTTTTGCTGATTAACATTATTTCCGCTGCGGACTACCTTACCTTCTGCGGACTCTTCAGACACTGATTCTGTACCGAATGGCTTGAGAGTGCTGTCCTGCGCATAAAAAGTCCAGATGGACTTCTGCGAAATCAGGTATTTCGCCTCGGCGTAGGAACTCTTCTTATCCTCGCTTGTATAGAACTCATTTGCGAAATAAACCTTTCTGTCCTGTGTCTGATTTACATATTCAGTCCAGTTCTTGTCCGCGTAGTAGTTCTCATCAATAAAGCACGTGAGATAAGCAGTTCCGCCGTTATTGAAGAAATTTGTATCCTTATTCTTTCCGGCCGTATACATCTTCTGAAGAGCCTGGAACACAGTCATCAACTCTTTTGATCCCGGATATGACACAGGATATTTATAATTCGAGGTGTTGAGCACGAAATGAATCCAGTTATAGTCCGCTTCGCCGCTTACAAGAATCGCGCTCGGGTCAGCCGGCAGGCCATCAGTGCCCAGCGTCGTCAGCGCAACCGGTGTATTGCCTGCCTGCTTCTTTGCCTTATAATCCACCGCATCGTAGATATTTCCGTCTCCGTCAACCAGCATACTTATCGTCTCGCAGAACGGAGTATGAATCTTCAGAATGTAACCGAATCCATCCGTAACTACAAGTTTGTTAAGCTCATCCATCGAGAATTTCAGCACTCGAGACTCATAATGGCAGTCAACTTCAAGGAATTCACCTGAATTTGGACTAATGATCATTCCTTCGGAACCCGGATCATCCGCGCCGTCGGTTTTCTTGGATTCCGCAATGAAATTTTTCACACCATTGATGGTAAGAGTATATTCGTAATGGCAATTTCTCTTCACCGAGAAGTCTGACAAATCGTGCGAAAAATCACCGAGATGGACAGTATAGGCAAGATCTCCCACATAATCATTTGAGTTAAAGCGCCCGTGTACAACGATATATGTCGCATTTTCAGGAGCATTGACAAACGACTTGGCATCGCCGCTGTAAGAGTTCTTCTCCCTGTCGTTGAATGATGAGCAAGCATCATTGGCAGTCTGGATGTTTTCCGGAAGATAGAATGTAAAAGTGCTCTCGTCCACGACTACTCGGTCGAAATCTTCGAAGTCTGACGCCGTTGCCTCAGTTTCGTGCGCCAGCCCGATATACTGAGGCACATTGTGTATTTCTATGTAGTCCGGCGTGAAGGTTATTCCCTCTGCAGTTTTGACTGTGAAAGTGTTTTTTGAAACTGTCTTATAGAGTTTCAGACGTTTGCTGTCGTCATCAGTAGGAGATGTGATCACAGCATTGACAGTGCCCGTTTCGCGCTGTACGGTGACCGGTTTGCCGCCATTGACTTCACCGCACATAATGAATGTATTGTCCTGCGGATTGTAGGCTCCCTGCTGTCTTGTAAACGTGGCTTTGAGGAATTTTTCGCGAGTCAGAGATGCGTTTCCATCAAGAAGAGACTGATCCTCGACATAATACTGCGTCGTAACAGCGTTCGCCACACCATATATATATACGTTTCCGGTCGTGACAGGAATCCCGGTCAATTCTGAAGAATAGTCATAGCCTGTGGCTGAATTGAAATCATTACCAAATTTCAAATCTTCATTGGAGAAATACTTATATCCGACTAGACTACCGCTCTCTGAAAAGACATACACTCTCAAGTTATTGACAAAGCGCTCATTTTCCGTGTTCGGATTCCAGCTCTTGACCACGACTTTATCTAGATTGCCAGCCAGGGCTTTAAGCGACAAAAACGCTTTTTCGCCACTCCTTGGGGCATCTCCTCCGGCATTTTCCTTCATACAGGAAGTGCCTGAGGCAAACACCGAAATCAACGTCAATGCGTATGCTATATGTCTTATATTCAATTTCATAGTTTCCAGAATTATCATTCCCGGTTTAATTACTCAAATATCGCGTCTCCTCCCTTGCCGGTCTCCCACTGCATCACAGTGACTTTGAGAGAAATCTGATTGTGACTGTAAACAAGCGAGTAGAGGTAGCGGTTCCCTGCAACCCATTTTGCCTCAGGAGTAATGTCAGAGAGATTGATGGTTACGGTTTTAGTCTTTGCCACCTCTTCTGAATGTGTAATGGTTTCGCGTTTGGTGGCTTTATTATAATTACCATTATACCTCCACCAAGAATAATCCGCTTCAGTCACTTTCTCTACAGCATAGTTCCCCTGCCCTCTTGCCACATACACATATCCTTGGTAATCTGATCTTTGGTTATAATCCTTTGAGCCTGTCGCCGTTGTGGTGAAAGTGACATTATACTGACCCTTACCTTTTGAGTACACATAATACTCAACCGTTTCTTCAGTAGTCCAAGTCCTAGTCTCATAATACTGATACGTAACCTCCAAAGTCTTGCCCTTGAGGTCCTGAGGCCAGGCAAGACAATAATCGTCTTTCGCCACCTCGGCTGTTTTCCCATAGTCCTTGGCAATTAACAAATTGGATATCGCCTCAGCATCCATAGTCTTAGGAGAGGATTCTGTCGCAACGCCTTGAATACCGGTCGCAGGCGACATAGTCAGTTCAGAATAGGTCACAGCCGGAATAGCCTTGGAATCTTCATAATCCTTGTCTTGCCAGGCAACGCTGTAATCTATCTTGGCGCTTCCGACATTTCCCGCTTTGAGTTTCACGTCAGTGATAGTGAGGGACTCAGGGCTGTCATTCTGAAGTGTGAATGCAAACGCTGAGAATAGGTGGCTAAACTCCAGCGGCACTGAAGATTTGCTGCCGCCATTGTCAAGATCGCGCTCGACAATGTTGGAGTACAGAAAATCATACTGCGTGGCATTTAGTCCAAGCGTATACGTATCCGATGATGGGACACTGAACACCTTCCGAGCGCTGTCGAATCCCCATTCTGAAGGAGTGGCGAGACCTGAATTGTCTTTTCCCAGCACTCCATAAAAACGGTGTTTGCCGGTCTTGGTCCAGTAATAGTGTTCTTCGGCTGAAGCGACATCGGCACCGGCTCTGAACGGCCAGATACCTCCGTCACCAAGACTCACGGCGTATGCGTCATTGATGTAGAAGTCGGCATTTGTCCAGGTAGTCGGAGTGTATGCGTCGTAAACCCTAAGGCAACTGCCCTCCGCAGCGAAATCATCCTTTTCCAGCATAGATTTCGTGACCATACCGGACTGTCTCGCCGAGAACAGGATTTCATCGCCGAGAGAGTGCGGCACGTCTTCAGGCTCCACACGGGAACTCGTGCAGGACGCCGCCAGACAGCACATTGCCAATATATATATTTTAATGTCAGTAGTCATCACCTTGTCTTAATCGGAGATCTGTTCATCCCAACTGCTGATTCCAGTGGTGTATTTCAGCACAAATGACGATTCGGAAGAGTCATCGGAACCCGGTTCCTGAATTGTCAGGGTGTAGGTATAGTGCCTGTCAGGCAACCATTCCTTAATAACTGCAGGCGTGGACACTTTCTGTCCTGTAAGCCATCCGCTCCCGCCTGTACTGAAAGCGAAGGTAACTTTTATGGACGCACCGCCGTTCTGCGGTATGACAAACCGGCTGTCGCCCAAATATGCAGGAACGTTATATACTTCAGTCCCCACTCCGTCCTGCTCAAAGACTACCAATGAGGTCCGGTCTCCGGAGGCGCTCCATTTGAGATCTGAAGATGAATCGAATCCGCCTTGTGTGCAGACTCCTTCCAATACGATTTTCTCGATTCTGACGCGTGTGGCACTGTTCAATGCGTGCTTGACTCTGAAGTCTATCTTGGCGAGAGCGTGGTAGAACGGAAGACCCACTATGCTGTCGTTCTGATTGTATGTTCGCACTGGTTCAGAGATAAGAATGTCTGTTCCTCTGCCGGTAATGCTGTATGAGTTCATTTTCATACGGCAACCGCTGTCACAGGTCATATCGAGGTCTGACGGATAATATCCGGCGAATCTCAGGGACTCTCCGTAAGGCCATTTCGGACTGTTTGCCGGAATCCAGCCTGTACTGCCCGCCGAGACGAGGACATTGTCCAGAATTTTATTGCCGGACTGCTGGGAGACCGCCCAAACGCGGAACTCCCGGTCTTCCGGAAAAGGTACGAAATCTTCTCCAGCTCTCGTGCCGAGGCCTACGACAGGACGCAACCTGATATCACCGGTATTCTTGTCATACTTCGTGGAAGCGAGACAACCGGAAAAAAGTCCCGCCGTAAGCATCAGCACGAGTATTCTGGAAAAGTGTTTCATAATTAAAAAGCTTTGTACTCTTAACGATTACTGTACAGTGATGGCAGGAACTTCAACTTTCGTCCAATCATCGACATTAGGAGCAATGGTGATTTCATCCAGTCCGAATGAAAGAGTGTAGATATAGTGTTTTCCGTTCTCCCAAGCTGAAATTGGTGTATCACCGCTCTTGCAATCTTTAAGATCAATAGTGACAGTCTGCTCCTTGGTCCAAGAGTTGGCAACGCCGCTTGCCTGCTGGAAAACGACTTCCAATTTCACCTTCGTAAGGTTCTGAGGAATAACTACTGTTCCCTTAGACACTGTTTCCAAAGTTGCCGCAGTTTCTTTTACCGTTGTTTTTTGCTCTTTACTTGCAAATACGTCCAAGTCCGCCTCGGTACTTAAATTAGTCCAGGTAATTTTACTACCATCCGTTGTAAGATCGCCTTTTCCGGCAACGCTTTTAAGTTTCAAGGACTTAATTGCAAATTTATCTTCTGCTGTAGAAGAAGCAGCTTTGACATTTATTGTCACCCAGGACATAGCGTGATAGAATGTCATCGGCACGCCTGTAGCACCTGTTGCCTTATCGTAGGAAATGTTAGTAACCGGACTCCAAAGCAAATCTACAGTCTTTGACAAGTCACTTGACTGAACATAATCACTTGCAGCGAATTTATCCGTAACTTTTGAGTCATTCACGGCAAAAGTGTGAGTCAATGCCGGAGTTTCTGGAGAATAAGCGGCAAAAAGCAAAGAACCGGTTTTCGGCCAGTAGTATGGATTGCTTGAACTTGTGGTAGAATTCCAGCCTGCCCAAACGCCATTATTGTTCTTCTTGAATGTTGCTTGAGCAAGATAACTGTCAGGAGTTACGAACGCTGTATTAGACGTTTTTGCAGCAAGATCTGATTTGTAGTAAGCATACACTCCCATCAGATTTGCATCAGGAAACTCTGTTCCGTCAACTGCCGCCTTGGTCTTGTTTACACTAGCCACGGGCGCGAAAGAAATCTCGTCAGTCTGCTCATAGGAAACAGAAGACTTTGTACAAGCCGCCAATGAGGCAACTCCAAGTACAATTGCGATTGATTTTTTCATAATATACCGAAATAGTTAATAATTGATTTTCTGTTATTTATAATTATATGTCGATTCTCGACACTATGTCTTTCCATTCGTCCACATCCGGCGCGATTCCGCCTCCCCCTTTCTTTTCCGGCTCCGGTATCACAATCTCATCAGTCTTGACGCGGATTATCTGTTCAGCGTTGTCCGGGAACTGTGACGACACGTCCACATTGAAGATCCAGGTTTTACCTCCCGTGTCAGTGATTACTAGCGACAGAATCTGTTTCTCCGGCGATTCCGGATTCTGGCCGAACGTATTGAACTTTGTCCGTAGTTTTCCGTCACTCTCGAGCGATGCGACTTCAAAGAACACTGTAGCAAAGTCTTTTGACTTCTCGCCTGTGGATATCTTGTTGTGTTCCGCAAGTCCAGTAATCACCGCCGAGATGGAGCCCACATATTCGGCACCCCGTATTTTGTCCACTTCAAGTATCCAGCTCTGCACCACTGTCTTGCAGTCAATCGTGAGGGTCACTTCAGGTGAATCCACCGTTCGCGCCGGAAGATTGACATTATTAAGCCTTCCAACGTACAGATGGTCAGGGTCGTACACAATCACCTCGTCTTCCTCTTTGGTAACGCTCTTGGTACCACGGCTCTTCAGCTTACTCTTGAACGAGTCCGAAATCTTGTTCGTGGTGGCGAGTATCTTGTTGAAATCATTCTCGTCCTTTATGAGGGTCACCTGTGTATCGAAGTTGTATGCTATCACGTCGTAGGTTTCGCCCGGAAGCACACTGACTTTGCCACCCGATGCAGGAAGGAAGGCGTGAGCCGCAAGTCGTCCTGTCTTGTGATTGAAGAAAGCCACGCGCATCGCTTCAGGGTCGCCCGGATAGGTGTAATTGACGATGTCCTTATCGATATTTATCACGACATTGACATTGTAATCAGCCTTGTTGAGCGGACGTCTCTTGCAGGACGGTGCCACGAAAGCCGCCGCGAGGACGAGCATTATTGCCATTATCTTTCTCATCGCGCACCTCCTTTCACCTTATGTTTCACGATAATCGGCAGGACAAATGACACGCCGGCTCTGGTCGGGCCGAAGAACGAGTAATATCTCTGCTTGACTCCAGGGTCCTTGATGAGGTCTGAATAATCTGACGTAGGAGTGTAGTGACGCGCCTGCGTCCAGATGTAGCCGACTCCGACATTGAATTCCATACGCATCCATTTATGGTCGCGCCTTCCGATAGGCAGGCCGAATGTGTAGTCCACACCGACGTCTATGTATTCGCCCTGATAACCGCTTTTAAGTCTCTGATAGTCATAGTATCCTGCTCCGGCATAGACTCCGAAGGCGTGGCCTTTCAGCTTGTCCGCACGAGTCCAGGCGTATTTGCCGTTCTTTCCTGTGAACCAGTATTTTGCATCAATAAACACGCCGAGCATCTCACCGCAGTACTTGTTGCTCTTGGCAAGCCACCAAGGATACCAGTAATCAGCGCCTATGGACACATGACGGCCAATCGGAACTTCCACTCCGGCATTGAGGCCGGGAACAAGAAGATTGGTTCTGCCGGCAAGTATCATCTGGCGCTCCCATTCAGGAGTTGACTGTTGGGAGGTCTGCGTCTGACTGTCACCGAACGTGCGTGCTGGCAGTGCTGCAATGCTAAGAGGCGATGCAGGCTCCGTCGGACGCATGGCTTCAAGGACAGGGACTTCAGGATCCACCCATACGCAGATCCAGGTCGCAAGCCTCAGCTTGGGCATGTGATTGACTATGATGTAGTGCCAGGTGTAGCCGTTGTCAAGATTGCGGATGCGCCATTTCTTGGTATCGTTTCCGACATTTGAATTGAGGATTCGGAGAACCCGATCCTTATTTTGAAGAGTATAGTTGGCTTCGATTTCCTGTTTAAGGCCTTCCCAGTTCTCGGCTACCGGCCGAAGACGGATATTGTCTCCCGTAAGAGAGGAGCCTTCAGGAATATTCGACACGATGAAGCGGCGTGCAGCCTCGGCTCTTTTGCGGGCAAGCCACACATTTCTCTCGTACACACCCTCAGGAGATGCGTACGAAAGAACTGTGATACTGTCTATCTTTGGAGAAATGAGCAGGTACTTGCGTATTTGCGCAATCTGCCACTCATTATCAAGATATTGCTCATCGATATCAACTCTGTCAAGCCAATAGTAAATCGCGAACTTGCGCGCTACAGACTTTTTTATTCCTTGCTCATGGTCTGCTTTCACAGACTCCTGCGCCATTGCAGTGAATCCCAAGCCCAGAGCTGATATCAATAGAGCAATGGCCACAAAAAGCCGCTCTATGACTACTCGCATACCTAATCTATATCAGTTCTATAAAATTCCCTACAAAGAGGGACTTGCCCTTCCTTAATTTCCTAAAGCACCACAAAGATATATCGTAATATTGGATTTTGCAATTATATTTATTCAAAAAAGACGACGAGCATATCTTAAAAAATGCTTTTTTACTCTACCCCCCCCCCACGATTTTGTTACTTTTAGCGCATACTTTCTTACATTTGGTCTAATTTTATCCGTTATAGTGCATTCTAGCGAGGGTCGCGCCAAAATTCGGCAATATTTTCAAAAATGTCCCATTGGTCGAATCGAGAATAAATATGACTAAGCAAAAAATTTTCCGAAGGTCACAAATTACTGAGCAAAACGGCGACAAATTACTGAATAAAGGCCAACCTGCATTTGATTTCTGCAGTATAATTATCGAAAATTGCCTGAACCTTCAGGCAGATTCTCGCAAAAATTGCTGTAACTTTCAGGCAGATTTCTTATATTTGTGCCTGAAACTATAGGCAATATGCAGACACTGATAACTCTTTTTCGTCAAAGGCTGGAACTGACTCCGATGTCATTCTTCCGCTCATTTCATCAGCAAATCAATTGGAACTGCTGTCTAATTGGCATTTTGGGGCAGAAGGGAGTTGGTAAGTCCACGCTTATCCTTCAGCATATCAAGCAGAACGATAAGCTTGCCGAGACACTCTATGTCTCGGCGGACGATATGTATTTTTCATCTCATTCCCTCTTTGAACTTGCGTACGCTTTTTCGTCCAAGGGCGGAAAGAATCTGTATATCGATGAAATTCACAAATATAAGGGGTGGAGTCAGCAGATAAAGCAGATTTACGATCAGTTGCCATTGCTGAAGGTTGTCTATTCCGGAAGTTCAATCCTTGATCTGGAAAGAGGCGGAGGCGATTTGAGTCGGAGGACAGTAGAATATCATCTTCCCGTACTTTCCTTTCGCGAGTACCTTAATCTGCGAAACGGTTGGGAACTGAAAAGTGCAAGTCTGGATGAAATACTGCAGGGCAAAGTGGATTTTCCATACGGTGAGCATCGTCCACTGAAATACTTTGAGGAATACAAACAATATGGATGTTATCCGTTTTTTAACGAACCGGAGTTCGCGATAAGGCTTAGGCGCGTCATAAACACAACAGTTGAGTTTGATATTCCGAAATTTGCGGAAATGACTCTCGCTTCAACAGACAAGCTTAAAAAGTTGATGTATTACATATCCCAAAGCGTTCCAGTAAAGCTCAATTATTCCCAAATGGAGCGCGATCTCGGACTGGACAGGAATGAACTTCCGAAATACATAGAGTACTTGGAAAAGGCTGAACTTGTGGCGGCGTTGCGAATGAAGGCAAACGGAGATTCCATCTTGAGAAAAATGGACAAACTCTATCTTGAAAACAGTAATATGCTTTGGGTGCTCGGCGGTGATGATTCAAATGTCGGCAATATCCGCGAGACTCTTTTCCTTTGCTGGATGAAAAGAGCTTTCAAGGTTTATGAGTCGCCAGTGTCAGATTTCGAACTGGAGGGAAAGACATTTGAGATAGGCGGAAAGTCAAAAGGAAAGAAGCAGATTGTCTCGGCAGAAGAGGGCTACATAGTAAAAGACGACATAGAATACGCCTACGAGAACCAGATTCCGCTCTGGATGTTCGGCTTTATCTATTAGACTATTATAATAGACGAGTTGTTTTCGCTATACATTTTGTATAATACAATTTGTATAGTGAGGCAAGTGTCTTGAACGTGCAGCATTATTCTGTTTTCCTCTCCAGATGGTTGGAACGGCTGTAGAGGAGGAGACCGAGGAACGTGAAGGCGGCGTTTAGGATAAGGATTTCATAACTGAATTTGTAACCGCCGAACCATCTTTCGGAGTTGAGTTGCAGTACGAGACACAATGCCGGGGCGAGCACTGCAATCACAGGGACAGCGTTGTCCCTTACCTGCCTTTTGGTCATAATGCCGAAAGCGAACATTCCAAGTATCGGCCCGTAGGTATAACTGGCAAGTTTATATACCGCATCGATAGCGCTTGTGCTGTTCAAGAAATTGAATATCAGAATAGTAATTCCCATCAGCAGCGCCATTGCGATATGTACCTTCTCGCGGGTTGACTTAATCTCCTTCTCTTCTTTTCCTTTTATGCCGAGAATATCAACAGTGAACGAGGTTGTCAATGCTGTCAATGCTGAACCGCCGGCTGCGTATGAGCAGGACACGAGTCCGACAATGAACATTATTCCCGCCACTGCAGGCAGGATTCCACTTGTCGCTACGGCCGGGAACAGACGGTCTCCCGTTGCGTCAATCCCGTTTTTCCCCGCAAAAAGATAAAGCAGTACTCCCAAAACAAGGAAAAGGAAAATCACTACGGTCTGAAGCGCCGCACTTGTAAGAATGTTTTTCTGAGAATCCCTGAAGTTCCGGCAGGACAATGACCGCTGCATCATATCCTGGTCAAGTCCCGTCATCGCTATGAGCGTGAACATTCCGCCGAAAAACTGCTTGAAAAAGTACTGCGGATTGTTCGGGTCATCGAAAAAGAAAATGCGAGACATATCGCTCCCGGCAACAGCACTGCACATTGTTCCAAACTCGAATCCCAGCGATTTGCCGATGAAAACCGTGCATAGGACAATCGCCGCAAGCATACAGAATGTCTTAAGAAAATCTATCCAGATGACGGCCTTGACGCCTCCACGATAAGTGTAAGCAAGCAGTATGAGTATTGAGACTGCGACATTGAGTGCAAATGGAAGTCCAAGCGGCCCGAATACCATAAACTGCAGTGCGATACATACTAGATACAGTCTCACAGAAGCGCCCAACATCTTGGAAATGAAGAAGAACCAGGCTCCTGTCCTATATGACGACATACCGAAACGGCTTTCAAGATAGCCGTATATCGATACAAGATTCATCTTGTAGAATAGCGGCACAAGCACGAACGCTATCACAACCTGCCCTGCGATGAACCCTAGCGCCATTTGCATATATCCGAATCCCGAAGTGGCGACCATACCCGGGACAGATACGAATGTAACTCCGGACATTGCAGAGCCTATCATCGCAAATGCCACGACCGGCCACGGCTGTTTCCTGTTTCCTGAGAAAAATGCGGCATTGTCAGCCCGTCTGCTTGTAAACCAGGAAATTAGGAGAATGACTGCAAAATATGCAAGTATGGTGATAATTATGGTTGCCGGTGTCATTTTGTTGTGTTGCTTATTCTATTGTTCTGATGATTTATTCCCAGAATATTGGACAATGTCGGTCACGATGATTTCGTCATCCTTTATCCGGAACCGGATGTCGCATCCCATAAACGGCATTCCGAATATGCGCTCGGAGTTGTGTATATATTGAGGCACAGGGCGTTGCGCCAATACGCTCATAAGGGCAGAGACTGCTTTCCCTCTTTCGCTCACGCATAAACCGCTGAGCCTCCCAAATTTGTCCTGCAATTCTTTTGGGAACTCCACTTCAGACTCTCTCCATTCGGCAGTGTCGGTGAATCCTGCGCGCACACCTGCGTGCGAGTCAGTATATGGAATATATGGCTTTATGTCATAAATCGGAGTGCCGTCCATCAGGTCAGCACCGCTCACGGTAATTCTGCCATCTTCTATTTTTACGAGCCTTGCTGACGAAAGCCCTATTCCGTTGGGACGGAAGGGCGAACGGGATGCGAATACTCCCACGCTTCTGTTGCCTCCAAGCCGTGGCGGCCGTACTGTCAGACTCCATTTTCCGTCATTACCCGAAAATCCCCAGATTATCCATATATATTCGAAATTCTCAAGACCCCGCAATGCTTCCTCCCTTGCAAATTCCGGCTCAAACACTATCTGTCCCTCTATTTCGTCCACGACTCCGCTCTGACGCGGTATTCCGAATTTGGACGGAAACGGCGACCGGAATACGGCAATCGGCGTAATTGTTTTATTGGTGCTGGGACTGTTCATCGACATTAGAAATTAAGTTCAAGACCGATATTTACAACAAAGCAGTTCGGTGATTTCTTTACGGTTCCGTCAGGCATATTGACATATCTGTGCGTAAGCCTCCAGAAAGTGTCCACGCGCAATAGCCTAAGTATGTTGGTTATGCCCGCACCGACTTCCACGTATGGCGTGTTCAGAGAACGCATTCCTGTAGGGAACAGCATCGGCGCATTGCCTGAATACCGACTTCCGAGTATGCCGTTGTTCTTGTCGGAAAGCGTGCCGTATGCGGCTTTCAATGTGAATACCTCCCTGAGCTGCAGTTTCTTGACGCCGGGAATCTTTCCGAGGAAAAATCCGCCGAAATTATGCTCTAGAGAGAACGTGGCCCACGTGTCGGACGCAAATTCATAAAATGCCATACAGGAGAACGAACTCCTGTCCAAAATATATGTACCGTTACCCTCGTGGAGTTTCAGCATTGGATATGGTACTCTTCCGATGATTTTGCCTGCGGTAAACTGGATGTCAGATGTGCCGACAGGAGGAACTCTCAACTTGTAGTCCACACCTAATTCTGTCCTGAAGTAACTGTATTCGTTTCTTCCGATTCCTTTTATCGAACCGAGCAGGTCCAGCGTGATTACAGGGTATGCAGAATGCAGATATGTCTTGTCGAAGGTGCCCCTGTTCACGGTCTCGTCCTTTGAAAACCTTGCCACAAATCTGAACGCGTTTGCGCCAACGGAATTGACAGCAATGGTGTCTTTCAGGCTTGGCATTCCGGGAGTTTCATTATGGACAACCCTCATCATCGGGACAAATCTGTTCGAGAATATCCTGTTGAACTCCAGTGATGTGCTTGTGTTGAGCCAAGGCGCAATCTCCCAGTCGAATCTTGTGAAATATTCATTGACTGCGCTTCGTTTCGCGCTGCCTCTCTTGCTGAGCAGGGAAGACATAATGGACGATTCGTTGAATGCCTTCAGACCCTTTCCCAACTGGAGAATATCGTGTTTGGCGCTGATAGTCAGCTTTTTGGTGGGCTGCTTGCTGAACATCCACTCGAATGAGCCGCCGCCCTTGAATTCCTTGTCCTTGAATCCGTAGGCGAGGTATGCGCCCACGCGGAACTTCTTGCTCAAATCGGATGTGGTCCTGACGCCCAACTGGACTCTGTTTCCTTCAAGATTATTGAAACTATATAGTCTTGAATATGGTCCGAATCCTATATATTTGGTCTCAAGATACCCGAACAGGGCGGTGTTCACTATGTTATATATGGTGTTGTACAAAGGAGCGTTCTTTATGGAATCCACCATTACATAGATATTCTGCTCCTTCTGCGACAATGCGTATGGCCGTGCCTGCGCCCACCACTGCTCATCGTGGTTACTTGCATCTTTTGCAACCTGAATTGTGGAATTGGCCTTCTGAACTTCGTTCCTGATCTTGTCTCCGACGACCGGGTTCATATAGTCAATCTGCCTGTTTCCGAGGAAAGACATAAATTTGGACGAATCATTCATCGTGACAGAAAAGTCCACGTACAGTTTGTCCTGTTTATAGAACCACAGCGAATCGCCAAGTCTCTGGTCGGTCCTGTCAATCATCATATCCCTGACCCAGTTGATGTTGGATCCTTTCTTCAACTTCGCGTGAATCTCCCTGAGCCCGAAATCTTCCGCGTCAATCGCCATCTCTCCGTCAAATGCCGGCGAGGAAATGGTCTTTACCGGATGAAATCTGATTTTCCACGTTTTACGCCCATCAACTTGCAGACTGTCAATTAGATAATAGTTGTAGTAAACGTTTCCGTTGGAAGAAAGAGGGGAAGGAATCTCTATATTGAATGCGTTGATGAAATTGTTGTAGAAATTGGTCTTCAAGTGCATACTTCCGGTAAACTGCGAAGCTGCGTTGTCCTCGTTCAGGCCTGATATTCTTGAGGCCTCGATGACTTCCTTATTGACTGTCGGGGAAGTGCCGTGATATCTTTTTGCCCGCGTTTCCGAAATCATTACCGGAAGGTAAGACTGTCCCGACACCACGGAAGTGTCCATATAGTCGAATATAAAGCCGAAGTTCTTGCGTATCAGTCGGTTGTGGAGATATGTGGCTGCATTGGACAGGTCCAGTTCCATCTTGGTGTATGTGTCGCAGATGTAGCTTCCGCGCCTTTCCGGGTCATTCATGACTTTGCTGGAATCTATCTGGGACAATATCCATTTCATATATCGGTTGTCAGGCTTGACTACTGCAGCATTAAGGGAAGACGTGATAGGCCTCAGTCTGAAATCCACTTCGCTGAAGGCACCTCGGCTGATTTTTATTGCCTGTGTCTCATATCCGAGAAGTGCGGCACAAAGAATGCTGGCCGAGGAGTCCCTTGTTTCCATAAGATAGCAGCCGTCCATATCCGTGGAGACGCCTATGGTCGTGCCTTCAAAGTAGATGGCTGCAAACGGGATCGGCTCCCCGTTGTCCGCATCGGTCACCCGTCCCTTGACCTTGGTCGTCTGGGCGGACAGGCTGAGTCCCGATGCAATCACCGTTGCTACAATGAGCGCAAATTTGAAGATTCTGTATGACAACTTCTTAATGGCCATAATCCTTTTTCAGCACATAACCGATGTATATCGTCACTATATAAATCTCGCAAAGATAGGCATTTTGGGGAAATGGTGTTATCTTTGCCCCTCGACAAACAGACTCGATATGACCAATGTTGCTATTTTCGTCTCCGGCAGCGGGACAAACTGCGAAGCCATCATCCGGCACTTCGCGGGCTCAAAGGATGTCAAGATTTCACTTGTGTTGAGCAATCGGCCTGATGCCTATGCCCTTGTGCGTGCACAGGACCTCGGGATCCCCACTGTAGTACTGCCCAAAAAGGAGTTCAATGACGAGAGCAAAGTGCTTCCGCTGATGAAGCAGTTCGGTATCAGTTTCATAGTGCTTGCCGGCTTTCTTCTGGTTGTCCCTGATTTTCTTATAGATGCCTATCCTCGGCGTATGATAAATCTGCATCCGGCGCTTCTGCCTAAGTTCGGCGGCATCGGTATGTACGGGCATCACGTGCACGAGGCTGTCAAGGCTGCCGGGGAGACCGAGACCGGTATGACAGTTCATTATGTCAGCAACAAGGTCGATGGCGGCGAGATTATCGCGCAGTTCTCCACCCCTCTCACCCCTGACGACACCCCCGACACTATAGCGGAGAAAGAGCACGTCCTCGAGATGGAGCATTTCCCCAATGTCGTCGAATCGGTCCTGAAGCAGCTGTAAGACTCAAATTTCTAGTCTTTTAAGCATCCGATCGGAATGACATACACTCCGTCTTTTCTTAGGTATGCGTATTCGCCTATGCCAATGATTACTGCCATAAAGGAGGGCGCCGGCATTTTTTCCGTATCTATCTTTTCGGACAGTGATATGAGGTTAGATGCGCCCTCTTCAATGCGTTCTGTGCCTCCTAGTTTTATTTCAAGTAGCGCATAACTGCCATTGCGACGATGAAGGACAGCATCACATTCAAGTCCACTGCTGTCTCGGTAATGATATAGTGTGCCATCCAAAGACTCTGCATAGACACGCAAATCTCGCACAACAAGGTCTTCAAAGAATAATCCAAATGACTGCAAATCGTTTATCAAATCCTTTGGACCAAGTCCAAGGGCGGCAGTGCCAATGCTCGGGTCTACGAAATGCCGAGTATCGCTGGTACGTATAGATGCCTTGCTCCTTATGTTTGGATTCCAAGCTGCAAGGTCTTCAATGACATAAAGCCTTTTCAGTGCCTTTATATAGTCAATTATGGTATTCTCATCCAAGGTGCTTGTGTCGTTGGCAAGCATATCTTTTCGTATGGTTGCCAATGACACTTGTTGAGAGATGTTTCGAGCGTAGGAACGCAGTAACAACTTGGCGCGTTCTGCACTTCGTTTGGTTTTATCAACTCGTTGAATATCATAATTAACAACAGAATCGTAATAGTCTACAGCTTGGTCGAGAGCTACTTCTTCCGATATGATGGTGGCCCAGGGCCATCCACCACGGCAAGTTAGAAATGCAAGGTGTTCGATATCCAAACTATTTATCTTAATTTCAATATCTTTCCCATCAAACAAGTCTTTCAAACTTATAGTATCGGATGGCTCCTCTGACTCATACAAACTCATAGGGCGCATTTTCATATGTGCAAAACGCCCTGTGCCACTATGTATTGTTTCATCTGTTTCAGGCAACACTGAAGAACCTGTCAATATGAATTGAGACGGTTTCCCTCTCCTATCCACTTCACTCCTTATGCAGTCCCATATTGGCGGAAGAGCCTGCCATTCGTCAATAAGACGCGGTGTCTCACCTTCAAGCAGAGTCTGTGGACTAAGTTCTATCATTTGAGAGCTTTGCAATAATATAGCCGAGTCTCCCAAATCCAGTACGCTGGCTGCCATTTGCTTGGCAGTTGTTGTCTTGCCACACCACTTTGGCCCCTCAATAAGGACGGCACCTTTTCCCAAAACTTTGCGTTTCAGAAGGTTATCTGCTATGCGATGTTTATACTTTGCCATATTGCTTTGATTTCTGGCAACGAAGTTATGGCTTTTATCCTGAATATCAAAGATTTATTTAAAAATTCAGTAATTTGTGAGCGTTTTATTCAGTAATTTGTGACTGTTTTGTTCAGTAATTTGTACACAAAAAGGAGTACTCCAACTGTGTAGAATACTCCCTGGAATTGAGGCGGAACCATAAGCCGGTTTCTGTTTTAATCTGCCATTTATCTTCGCAACCTACCCCCTGACATCGGACGGGCAGTCCTCATCTGTCAGTATATTTGGTCTTGCAGGCTCCGGTATCGTACCCGGCCATACATCACTGCAGGCCGCCGTGAGCTCTTGCCTCACATTTTCACCATCACCTCCCGAAATACATCGGAAGGCAGTCATTCTCTGTTACGAATCCATAAGATTTCTCCCATCTGCGCTTTCCGCAGCGGAGTGCCCTTCCCTGTCCGGACTTTCCTCACCGGCCGGAAGCCGGCGCGGCAGAACGTCCCGCCATATATTTCAACTCTGCGAAGTTAGCATAAATATATTATATTTGTGCCTTTGGTACATAAAGAGAGGTATAATTTCAAATCAACTTCTACAATGGACTGGATAGTATTGAACGACAACAGACAAAAAAACAACAAGGTAGCTGACTGGTTCCGCTGGTTCGCCCCGAAAATCATATTGCTTACAGTAATCCTCGGTTTCATCACAAGAATCGCGCTGCTGTTCATCCCACCTACCGTCATCGGCTTCACCGCCGTCGAATGGCTGAAAATCTTCATTCTCGGTCCGATAAATGACATCGCGTTCGCAATTCTCGCATTGGCTCCCGCACTTCTCATACAGGCAACTCTGAATGATACAAAATATTCAAAACCTGCAAATTACATCATAGGCATCCTGCTGGCGGCATTTACAGTCTATTCCTGGTTACCGTCCAACATATTCGTTGAATACGGCTCGGTAGTGCCTGCGATTGCACGGGCGCTTTCGTCACTGCTGCTCATCTGCTTTCTCATCAGGCTTCTGCTTCCGTCCATAAGAAGAGTCTGGTGCAGGATAGGACTGGAATTCACTATGGGGCTGTATGTTCTGCTACTGCTCGTAAATATGGCGTCGGAGTTCGTATTCTGGAACGAGTTCGGAGTGAGATACAATTTCATCGCCGTAGATTACCTTGTATATACGAATGAAGTCATCGGAAACATTATGGAGTCCTATCCTATCGTCCCGATGTTCCTCGGCGTGCTTGCTGTAGCCGTGGCCGTGAGCTGGGTTATGTTCCGCAAAAAGGACGTCAGCGAAGTCGGAAACGGAGGACTCAAAGGTTTCTCATTGACATTCGTCGCATACGCCGCATTGCTGGCAGTCAGCATATTATGGCTGGATTTCAGTTACAGGCATCTGCAGAGCAAGAACAGTTATGCCACAGAACTTCAATGCAACGGTTGCTGGAACTTTCTGGAAGCCTACGGCAGCAGCACTCTCGAATATGACAAATTCTATCAGATGATGCCGGAAGACGAGGCTCTGAATACCAAAGCCGCGCTATGCCGTGAAGACGGAGACGGCGTGCGTCATATAAGCGACTCACTTGCGCCAGTCAAGAAAAATATCGTACTTATAGCAATAGAAAGTATGAGTGCCGAGTTCCTTGCAACATACGGCAACACAGACGGAATCACCCCGAATCTCGACTCTCTGGTCAGCAGAAGTCTGGTTTTCGACAATCTTTACGCTGCAGGCAACAGGTCAGTCCGCGGACTCGAGGCGCTGACGCTCTGCATTCCGCCTAGCGCAGGTGAAAGTCTCATCAAAAGACCAGATAATGCAGACCTGTTCTCTACCGGTAAAATACTGAGAGACAACGGTTACACCACGTCATTTATTTACGGCGGAAACAGCGAATTCGACAATATGAAGACCTATTTCGAAGGCAACGGATTCGAGATAATCGACAAGGCGTCCTACCCTAAAGAGGATATCACGTTCAGCAATATATGGGGAACCTGCGATGAAGACTCCTACCGCGTTGCGCTTAAAGATTTCGATGAGAAAGCTACGAGCGGAAAGCCGTTCCATTCGATTATCTTCACGATTAGCAACCATAGGCCATACACGTTCCCGGAGGGCAAAATCACTTTCGACGGCGAGATGAAATCCAGAAAGGCTGCCGTGAAATACACCGACTATGCAATCGGACAATTCTTCAAGGAAGCCGCGAAAAGGCCGTGGTTCAGCAATACCGTATTCGTGATTGTGGCGGACCATTGCGCCTCTAGCGCCGGCAAGACCAGCATACCCGTTGACAAATACCATATTCCGGCACTTGTATATGCCCCTGGATTTGTACAGCCGCGTCACATAGACAAGCTATGTTCACAGATAGACCTTATGCCGACTGTATTTTCACTTCTGCATTTCTCTTACGAATCGAAATTCTACGGTCAGAACATTCTTGACCAGGATTTTCACGAACGGGCATTTATGGCGACATATCAGGATTTGGGATATTACAGAGACGGCATTCTTACCGTCCTTTCTCCTGTCAGACGAGTTCAGCAATTCTCTGTCGAGAGCACATCGGAGTGGAAACATTCTGAGAATCAGATGGAAAGCATAAACGCCGAACTTGAGAAGGAAGCGCAGGCATATTATCAGACGGTAAATACTAGGGCAATCAGATAAGCGCCATTCGCTAAAGTGACAACCGTCTTTTAGAAAGGTCCGCCAAGTTTCGGAAAAGATTTCGAAGCGCGCACATTTCAGCTATTTCATTTTCGTAATGAAATTCATTTTAGTATATTTGCATTTGAAATGAAACCAGGAAGGAACAAAATCCTTTCATTCATTTCCATAAAACGCCACATTGCCAGTCGGACACAGCATAACATTTGACGGTATTCCTTCTGAACGCACAGTGGCTGAGCAAATTACTTTAACTGAATTGCGCCAATATGGCTGAAACAAAGAATAACGAATTCGATGTCATTATCATTGGAGGCGGAATAACCGGCGCGGGCACGGCGAGAGACTGTTCCCTGCGAGGTTTGAAGGTCCTTCTGATTGAAAGACACGACATCGCCGACGGAGCCACGGGAAGAAATCACGGTTTGCTGCACAGCGGAGCAAGGTATGCCGTAACCGACCAGGAGTCAGCATCTGAATGTATCCAGGAGAACTTGATTCTCAAGAAAGTGGCAAGCCACTGCGTGGATGACACCAGCGGATTTTTCATCACGTTGCCTGAAGACGACCTCGCCTATCAGGCTAAGTTTGTGGAGTCCTGCACAAAAGCCGGAATCAAGGCGGAAGTCATTGACCCGAAAGAGGCCATCAGACTTGAACCGTCCGTCAATCACGATATCATCGGCGCAGTTAGAGTACCTGACGGTTCTGTCGATCCGTTCAGACTTTGCTCCTCCAACATCGTTGACGCAAAACTCCACGGAGCCAAAGTGCTTGTATATACGGAAGTTACAGAATTTATCCGCAAACAGGACGCCATCATCGGAGTGAAGGTTCTTGACCATAAGACAGGTGAAGTCGCTGAATATTACGCTCCTATTACAGTCAATGCAGGCGGCATCTGGGGGCATCTCATTGCCGAAAAGGCAGGTGCGAAGATAAGTATGTTCCCGGCAAAGGGAGCACTTCTCATTTTCGCCCACAGAGTAAACAGCATCGTGCTTAACCGTTGCCGCAAACCGGCCAACGCGGATATTCTTGTGCCGGGAGACACCGTATGCGTAATCGGAACAACATCTACTCGAGTTCCGTACGAAGAGTGCGACGATATGAGAGTCACACCGGACGAAGTCAAGCTACTTCTTGCAGAGGGCGAGAAACTTGCGCCAAGTCTTGCCAACACGCGAATACTCAGGGCATACGCCGGTGTACGTCCGCTCGTGGCAGCTGAAGGAGACACAAGCGGCAGAAACATAAGCCGCGGAATCGTGCTGTTCGACCACGAGAAACGTGACGGCATCAGAGGATTCATCACGATAACCGGCGGTAAACTGATGACTTACAGGCTTATGGCTGAGATGGCCACAGACCTTGTATGCCAGAAGTTGAATGTCGGCAAGAAGTGCGAAACGAGGACTACCCCATTGCCAGGCTCAGGCGAAGGCAATGTCAAGGAAGTCTCAAAAAAGATATGGACAAGCCCTACGACAGCACAGAAAGCTACCGTTGGAAGACTTGGAAGCAGAGCCGAAGGAATAAAGTTCGGAAATCCGGAAGACAAGAGCCTGGTTTGCGAATGTGAGGAAGTCGCTGTAAGCGAAGTCGAGAACGCCATAAACAATCTGGACGTGCACAATCTTGTGGATTTGCGCCGCAGGACCAGAGTCGGAATGGGCACTTGCCAGGGAGAGTTGTGCGCCTGCAGGGCGGTAGGGCTGATGACCAAGGCGCACGGATGCGCGGAAAAATCGCGTGCAGACCTTCGTAACTTCCTGAACGAAAGATGGAAAGGAATGTATCCGATAGCTTGGGGAGAAACACTGCGCGAAGCTGAATTCACTTCGTGGATATATTCAGAATGCCTCGGAATTGACGAGTGCGGCGAGACTGACTGCACAGCCCAAGTTCTTGAACAATAAAATTGAGAAGCAGAAATGAAATTTGATACATTGATAACAGGTGGAGGTCTTGCAGGACTGGTATGCGGACTGCGTCTTCAGGAAGCCGGGCAGAAATGCGCAATACTGTCGTCCGGTCAGAATGCAATGCACTTCTTCTCCGGGGGATTCGGACTCCTCTCAAGATTGGCAGACGGAACCGCAGTAGAAGAACCTCTGAAGGCAATTCCTTCACTTGACGCCAACCATCCATATTCCAAGATAGGTATCGAAAAGATGACTGAATACACTTCCGACGCGGCAGAATTTTTCAAGTCGCACGGAATTCCAGTAGAGGGAAACGCCGAGAAAAACAGTTATTTGATATCCGCATCCGGTGCGCTGAAACCGACCTGGCTGACAACAGACGAGATCGCAAGCATAAAGGACAAGAATGAAAAAATCGGAGACAGGATACTTGTAGTCAATATCGAAGGATTCCTGGACTTCAACACGTCTTTCATCGCTTCCGCATTTGAAAAGCGCGGGGCAAAATGCAGGATAACAACCGTTTCCACTGAAGAGCTCAGTAAATTGAGGCTAAATCCGACCGAGATGAGGTCAACGAACATAGCCAAAATTATGGAATCAGCCGAATGCCTTGCAAAACTCGCGGATGCAGTAAAGAAACAGTTAAAAGACGAGGATACAATAGCCTTGCCGGCAGTGTTCGGAATCAAGAGCCACGACACTGTGGCATCCCTGCGCAAGCAATTGGGAGTCAAAACGTTGTTCATAGGAACACTTCCTCCTTCCGTGGCAGGTGTTCGTATCCAGACGCAGTTGAAAGAAGCATTCATAGCAGCAGGCGGCACATTTCTCAAAGGAGACGAGGCCAAACACGCGAATTTCGACGGTAACAAGGTCATTTCCGTGGAGACAGCAAATCTTGGAGATGTGAAAGTGAGCGCTGACAACTATGTTCTGGCGACCGGGAGCTATTTCGGACACGGACTCGTGGCAGATGCAGAGCAAGTAAACGAACCTGTTTTCGGTACCGATGTAATCTTCGACACAGACAGGAACAGCTGGTTCGACAAGGATTTCTTCAAGCGCCAGGACTACATCAGTTTCGGCGTTGCAACTGACAATTCTTTCAAGGCAATGCGTGGCGGCAAGCCTGTAGAAAACCTGTTTGCCGCAGGCTCGATTCTCGGCGGATTCAATCCGCTTTACGAAGGATGCGGAGCCGGCGTTGCAATAATGACAGCATTCAGCGTATCAGACACAATATTAGGAAGATAGGATATGACGACGACAGATACAAAAGAAAATAATTTCGAGCAGTGCATCAAATGCACGATATGCACAATATATTGTCCTGTAGTGCCGGTCAATCCATTTTATCCGGGGCCTAAGCAGGCCGGACCTGATGGGGAAAGGCTAAGGCTTAAGAACGGTTATTTCTTTGACGAGTCCTTGAAATACTGCCTCAACTGCAAGAGATGTGATGTCGCCTGCCCTTCCGGTGTCAAGGTATCCGACCTAATACAGAGAGCGAAGATAAACTTCAGCACACACAAACCGAAACTGCGCGACAGAATGCTGGCAAGCACTGACATAATGGGGTCACTGGCAAGTCCGTTCGCACCGATTGTAAATGCGACGTTGCCTATAAAGCCAGTCAAAGCTGTATTGGACGGAGTTCTTGGAATTGACCACAGAAGGACGTTCCCCAAGTATTCCGGCACCAAGTTCGAAACCTGGTTCAGACGGAATGCCGAATCCAGACAGTCCGGATTCAAAAATCAGATTGCCTATTTCCACGGTTGTTATGTGAATTACAATTATCCACAATTGGGGAAGGATTTCGTGGCAGTTATGAACGCTTTGGGATACGGAGTCAATCTGCTTGACAAGGAGAAATGTTGCGGTGTGGCAATGATTGTGAATGGGCTGACCGAGGGCGCAAAAAAGCACGCAGTAAAGAACGTAACAGCATTGCAGAAGGCTGTGGACAAGGGAATGAAGGTTCTCACGACATCTTCCACCTGTGTTCTTACAATGAGGGACGAATATCCGGAACTACTCAACGTGGACAATTCAGGTGTACGGGACAGCCTGCTGTTGGCGACAAAATTCATATTCAGCCTGGTGGATTCAGGCAAAGTGAAACTGGCATTCAAGAAAGACTGGAAGGCAGGAGTTGCATATCACACGCCTTGCCACCTCGAAAAACTGGGATGGGGTATTTTCTCCACTTCCCTTCTCAAAATGATACCGGGTCTGGAGTTCACAATGCTTGACAGTAACTGCTGCGGCATATCCGGCACCTACGGTTTCAAGAAAGAGAATTACGAAAATTCCCAGGCGATTGGAAAACCTTTGTTCGACCAGATAGGAAAAGTCTCTCCGGATTTCGTTGCCTGCGATTGCGAGACGTGTAAATGGCAGATTGAAATGTCCACTGGATACACAGTAAAGAATCCTATAAGCATCCTCGCAGAAGCCCTTGATTTGGAGGAGACCGCAAGGCTCAACAAATAAGAGGGAGCGGGACGTTAAGCCACAACGAGGTCGGCTCAGTGATTTGCAACAGCGCGATAGTCCCAGATTATGTATTTCTGCTTTAGTTTACCCTGGCTGTTCAGCATAAAAGCGGTCTGTGAAATAAACTCCATAGGCCAACCGTCAGAGAAGTAACCGCAATAAACATAAGTATCCGAAGTCGCGTTGCCATAAACCGCCTTGTCATATTCAGCATCGAATTTATCCATAAACTCCTGGTCTGCAAACGAATTCATAACAGCCTTTTTTTTACGGAGTCATTTTTTTATTTTTGCAACGCAATAAACTGATATCCCGCTGTTTGTATGAATAAACTCGCAGTGTTTCCATTGGTATCCGCACTTGCTTTGGCAATCTCGTGTTCTGCCGGAGCGGGCGATCCCATCTACAGACTGGACGAAGCTCTAAGTCTCAGGGAGACGTACAACAAATCCTTTATTGACAAAATCAATGCGCTGAAAAAGATGCGGATGAAAGATATGGGATTTGCAGAAGAGTACCGTCTGAATGCCAGAATAGCTGAGGAATACTCTTCCTACCAATTCGACTCCACGATGGCGTATCTCAACAGGAATGTGATTCTAGCTATCGACAATGACGATGAGGAGAAGCTGACGGAAAGCGACCTTATGAAAGTGCGAGAATATGCCCGCGGCGGCTACCATGGTGAAGCTTCAAACCTACTGGAGACAATCAGACCTGAGTATGTAACCCCCAACCTGAAGCCTCTGTGGTTTTCCGTGCGTCACTTTCTGGCTGGAGAAATGATGTCGTATTCAGGAGGACTCGACTTGTACAATGTAAAATTCGCCGAGCGTAACGAATTGAGGGACTCGCTGTTGCACTACGTCAAACCGGACTCTTACGACTGGTATTATTTGCACAGGGAGGCGGCATTGTCAGCCGGAGACTCGGCTTCCGTACGTTCTCTGACAGAGAAAATGTTGTCAAAGACAGAGGAATACTCCAAAGACTATGCAGCCGCGTGCTGGTACTATGCGGAAGGCATTTCCGCGAAGGATACCGATCTGAAGCTCGAATGGCTATGCAAATCTGCGGTTTCCGATGCAATGAGCGCAACCAGAGACTATGCCGCGCTCAACACTATCGCCTGCGTTCTTTTCGAGAAGGGTGACATAACCAGAGCCTTCAGATATGTGGCTGACTATGGTCTGCCGGATGCGTTGGCATTCAACGGCAAACTCAGGCCGTGGCAGATAGCGCAATTCTTCCCGATGATAGAAGGCGCATACGAGAAACGCAGCGAGGAGCAAAAATACATACTTGTCACTTCGGTGGTCATAGTTAGCCTTCTGCTGATTATGCTGGCATTCCTTCTTGCGGACCTTCTCCGTTATTACAGAACTCTACAACACACGAACGCAAGGCTGAAAGCATTGAATGTCAAGCTTGAAGAATCGGACAAGATAAAGGAGGAGTACATCGCCAGGTTCCTGGAGAAGGTATCTGACAACATAAGCAAAAACCGCAAAAGGCAGAACCATCTGCTGAAATATCTCCGCAGGGGTGACTACAAATATCTTATTGACGAAATAGAGTCGCTTCCTTCGGCAGATGATGACATCCGACAGTTCTACAAAATGTTTGACGAGGCATTCCTCAATCTTTATCCGGATTTTGTGGAACAAGTCAATTCTCTTCTTGCCGACGGAGAAAAGATAACAATCAAGGACGGTGACCTGACACCGGAGCTGAGAATCTGCGCACTGATACGCCTGGGAGTCACGGATTCGGGAAAGATTGCATCGCTACTGCACTATTCTGCAAACACAGTCTATAACTACAGGGCAAAAATCCGAAACAAGGCTGCCGGACCGCGAGACAGATTCGAGGATGCCGTCAAACGGCTCTCATTCCCGGATATCTCATAAGCCGGGCCAAGAACAGACATAAAGAGAGGGCGACCGATCAGTCATTCGACTTTTCAGCCACCCTCTCTCAATTTAGTCTCTCTTTATTGGAACAATTCCGCGAGCTCTGCAATTCTGTCCGGATTGTCTGTCGTGATACGGTCAACGCCCTTGGCGACAGCCGAAACAATCTCGGAATCGCTGTTCACGGTCCAGACATTGACCACAATGCCCTTTGCCTTGGCATCCTCAATCCAGGTCGGATTGGAATTGAACACACCCATCTGATAGTCAATGCTCTTGATTCCTGCAGCCTCCGCCTCTGCCGGGGACTTGTCTCCGTTGAGATAACCGACCACAGCCGACTTGTCCGCCGCCGCGATTCCCTGACAAGTCTCGAAATTGAACGCTATGTACTCGACTACAGAGTCCATCCCTTTGGACTTAACCATAGTCAACACATCAGTGGCAACTGCGAGCTGCTTTTCCTGGGAATTGTGTGTCTTGATTTCGATTATGAGTTTTGTTTTGGAATCCTTCCCAATGCAGTCCAGCATAGACTCAAGGGTCGGTAAGCTCTCTCCGTTGGAGAGTTTCACGTCACTCAACTGGTCATACGTACAGTTCTGGATTTCAAGATTATTCACCTTGGCATCATGATGAATCACCAGTTTTCCGTCGGTAGTTCTCCAAACGTCAATCTCAGCTGCAAACACGCCCAACTCCTTTGCAGCCTTCACTGCCGCTATCGAGTTCTCCGGAGCATTCTTGTGGAATCCCCTGTGAGCCACGATGTCAGGAATGTTTACTCCGGCCGGATTGTCGGTAACTGTAAGGTCTGCAACCCCGAGAGGATAGAATGAGCCGGAGCGCTGGAGCACGACTTTATATGAGCCTGTCACGATGTCGGCAGGAAGAGTGATGACAATCTTCTCCGCAGAAACCTCACAAGCAGCAGTCTGCACATATTTGCCGGTCAATGCCTGGAAGGAAATGACGTCCCCGTTCCTGAATCCTGTTCCGAGAACAGTGAACTTACCTCCTGCCTTGACCTGAATACCTGAAGGCACGACCACATTTTCCAACTGTATTGTCGAGACAGGGAGAGAATATGCCTTGACACGGTTGTACAGAGTCGTCACTTCAGATGAGGTGAGAGGCGAATCGAATATTCTGGCAATGGCGATATCGCCTTTCCAAGCCGCCTGCGCATCATTCGGACCGGCATCACCGCCGATACAGATCCAGCGTGCATTCGCATTGCCAGGAAGTTTGAGTTCACCCGGTGCATCCACAGTACCTTTCAGTTCTCCGTCCAGATAGACATAGGCTTTCTTTTCGCTCTTGTTCCATACTCCGACAATATGATAGTAACGCCCATATTCCGGTTTCACGCCACTCTTCGCCCATCTCCAGACGCTCTTACCGTCTTCACTCACATTAGGAAGGAATGTAAGGACCTGGTCACCTTTGGAGATAAGGAATCCTACTCCACCTGCCTCCATAGCGCTGAAAGGCTTGATTTCCTTGTTCCATAATGAGATATCCGCATCAAATCTGGTGAGGATTTCAAATGAATGACCGTCGGCAAGTTTCTTCCAGAGGTCGGAGTCCTCAGCATAATCGACTCTATAATAGCCGCTTGTAAAACTTGAGCCCGGTTCCTGGTTGAAATGAGCAATATATGACCTTGTAGCTCTGCTTTCGTATGTAACAAGACCGGCTCCAGGGACAGTTTTCACCTCAACACCCTTACCTGAAATATCAACTGCGGTTCCGTCCTGATTGAACTGAACGTCAAGGATACAGTCATTCTTCAGATTGTCAGGCAGCGGTTCCGCAGGAAGCATATCGCCGTCCTGTTTAACAGTAACAAGCATACTGCCCGCCTTGTCACGGACTTTCAGAGTAAGAACAGCTGAACGCTCGTAAGAATCATTGGATGAAACTTTTACAGTCACCTTCTTGTCATCGGATGACGACACGGGAGTAACCTCAAGCCAGGACTTTGCCTCGTAAGGGACATTGATGGTCCAGTCCGTATTGGACACCATATTCAGAACGCGTTCTCCGCCAGAGCGGGCGAATGTCACAGTTGACTCCCGTTTGCCCTCATCATTGAGAAAATCGAGATATGTGTCTCCTTTTGCGACCTTGTCATCGCACCCTCCCAAGGCCAGGAGCCCGGAGCAGAGACATATTGCGTATAGAAATTTCTTAATCATAGTGTTATCGAATTTTTTACAGTTTAACTGCGACAAGTTTGACTCCGGTTGCAGTGTTGCCGGCTCTGGTCGCTGAAGTGAAATCGACAGTAAATCTATAGACATCACCCGTATTGAGAGCCGTCACGACACCGATATTGCCATCAGTGGTCATTCCCAATTCATCAGGAAGACTGGATTCGGAATATGAATTTCCTTTCAGTTCACCGCCCCAAGTCCTCTGGAAGAAGAACTTGAAGTTACTGCCAGGCTCAACGCCAAGTCCGTGTCCTGCCACAAGTGTCAGCTGGAACACCTTGTCCTTTATCGGAGCACAGCAAAGGCCGCCTACTTCAGGAGCCCATCCTGCACCAGAACCTTCCGGCTTGCCTATCGTTCCGTCGCCGATTGCCCAGAGAGCGCCTGAGAAATCATTGCCAAGCACAGGGAAATAGTCTTTACCGGTCAACGCTCCAGGCTTCATCGGATTGATTCTGATGAATTTGTTGGAACTCTGGAGCACGACTCTGTATTGTCCTGTAATAGGCAGGAACTTGAACTGTCCTTTCTTGATGTCAATTGTCTCAAGATAGTCGGAGTCAATAGTCCAGTCGCTGAGGTCAAAGCCCAATACTGTAAGGGTTTCGCCCTGTTTGAGAGGAATGTTCACGCCATAACTTCCTGCAGGAATCTCCTCAGCCTTTTCCATCTGGACAGGAGTCTCGCCATTTACAGAAAGTTTTATGAAAGGTGCACCTTCAAGTGTCTTGGTATTGAGAGTGACTGTATATTCTCCGGCATAGCCGTATGTGAACGGAATATAGTCAGCACCGGATACGGCAATGGATTTTCCGTCATAGCCGAACGTCATCGTCTCTTTAAGGGAGCCGAACGGCGCTGAGACAATCTTGGCGTTCAACTCCTTCGGAAATTCTGCCGTGCACGAATATTCATAGTCACCCACCTTGTTCATCCGGTACTTTCCACCGTCTGCCGTCTCAAGGGTAAGGTATTCAAACACAGGACGTGACACATTCAAAGTCTTATTCTCTTCCGTCAGACCGAATTCGATATTCTGGCTTGTTACGGTAAGGTCTGCCACACCGTCTGAAATGTCCGCATAGTAAGGAATGTCAAGCGTTCCCTCGTAAGTGCCGTTTTCTTTGGTACGTATCACCTGTTTGCTGACTTCTGTTCCGTCAAAGAACAGATGGAGTTGCGCGGTTGAAAGAGCGATATTGTCCTTGAGGGTAATTTTGAAAGGCAACCTCTCCCCCATCAAAGCGCTCTGCGCGATTTCACACGTCATCTCGGGGCCTTTGTCGGTCACTTTCAGTTTTGGTTCCTTGTAGCAGGAAGACAAAGCGGAAGCGGCTGCCAAAACGGCCAGAGAGGATTTTACAATATTTTTCATACTCATTATCATTGTGTTAGTTGTTCCATTTTATAGAGGCAATGGACTTGGCCGGAATCGTGAATTTCACCGAATGCCCGGAATCGGAAAATGTGAGCGGACAATCTTCCGCAAGCGTATTCTCCATAATTATACCGTAGGAATGGTCGGGATTCAGGAATGCAAGACAAGAAACTCCGTCTTTCAGACTGGCATCCACGGCAATTCTGCGTGCACCCGGGCGAATGACCTTGGAAGCGTGCGCAAGATTGTAGTACTGGGTTTTCCTTTCCGTCACCTTTCCGGTCTTTGTACTGCACATCACTACTCCATAGCAATTCTGACAGCCGCCCGGACGCTTAGGTCCGTAGTTTTCGTCAAGCACAAGATTCCAAAGCGTAACGCCCTTATTCTCTCGCGAAAGCGTCTGGATGAATATGTTGTCAAAGTCCTTGAGCAGACAGGTGGCGAAGTCTGGTGCCCATCCGCCTATCGAGGCTTCGGTGAAATATATCTCCTTGTCAGGGAATCTTTTCAGCATATTGTCAAGTTCGGAAGGTTTTCCATAGTAGTTATGCCACGCTGAACCAGCCACATAATCTGCAGCTTCGGAATCTGAAAGGATATTCATCGGATAGCCCTGCTGGTCGGAGATATTGTCGTAGTTGTAGTTATGGTCATACACCAGAATCTTCGTATCCAATCCGGCCTTCTTGAATGCAGGGCCGACAGCTGTCTTGATAAAATCACGCTGTTCCTGCCAGGTCATACACATCGACATCGAATTGCCCTTGTTGAGAGGCTCGTTCTGCAAAGTAACCGCATAGATGTCAATTCCCTGCGATTTCATCACCCTGATCCAGCGCACGAAATACTCGGCATAGTCCTGATAGCATTCCGGCTTGAGCCTTCCGCTTGTCCAGGAATAGAAGTCCTTGTCATCATTCACTCCCCTCTTCATCCAACGCGGAGCCGTCCACGGACTCGCTATAAACTTTATATCCGGATTGATGGCCTTCACCTCCTTGAGAATAGGGAACAAATCACGCGTGTCATATTCGTGTGCCGCGAAGTTTTCCATTCCCTTCTTGTCACACCACGTATATTCATCGAGCCCGAAATCGGAAGAGCCGATTGAGACTCTGACCATACTGAAGCCGAGTCCGTCCTTAGGGTCAAAGACTTCCTTAAGGAAGGCGGTTCTTGCCGACGGTTCCATAACGGCTCTGAGGTTGTAGCACGTACTGCCCGTCAAGGCCGGCCCGAAGCCGTCTACGGTCTGATATGTTACGGTGGAATCGATTTTGACAAGGTTAATCGACATCGAGCCCGGTTTGCGGATTTCCAGTTTCTCCGATTCGAAGAGTCTGGTCTGATCCGCAGTGGTCACGTATGCGGTCGCCTTGGCATTGTCTTCCGGTTGATCTGGCACGCCGCCTCCGCCGTTGTTTGCGCTTCCGCTGCTCTTCCCGCAGAAAGAGCAGAGAATCGAAAGCATTGATATCATAATCAATTTGTTGCTGCGCATAATTCTAATAGCCTTTATTCTGTTCGATATTAGGATTGGTGTCCAGCACTGTGGTAGGCACAGGAAGGAATATGCTATATTGATCGAGAGGGTCCCTTGTCAGATAATAGGAGTCATCCTTCCAGACATTGTTGTGCACCTCGATGGCTTTATCGTGGCGTACAAGGTCGAAGAAACGGAATCCTTCGAACGCAAGTTCGAGACGGCGTTCATTGAGTATACTGTCCATAAGTTTGTCTCCGGAAAGGCCGCTCAGTGAAGACAGTTTCGCGCGCAGACGCACGGCATTGACATATTTCAATGCTCCTGCGCTGTCTCCGTTCATAGCAAGTGCCTCAGCGTGAAGCAGATAGATTTCCGCCAGACGCATCAGGATTATGCTGGTGGAGTTGGTCTCCATCTTGCCCATAAACGCATATTCGCTTTCAGGGTAGTAAAGGCTCCAGGAGCAGGCATCCCAAAGAATGCTGACATTCTTCCTTTCCGTGTCACCGGCCGCATCGTAAGCTTTCACAAGATTTCTGGACGGGGTAATCCACTTTGACCAAGTGTAGTTGTCCATAGGAGAGAACTGGTTTCTGTGGAACATCATGTGAAGCCAGTTTCCTGAAGATGCCGTGAAAGTCACCTCAAAAATAGATTCCTTAGTGTTCTTCGCAGCAGTCTTGGCTGTCACATCATAGGACCACATATCCCGGTAATTCTCACAAAGTGAGGCTCTCAGCGACTCTGCACTGCCGTTGTTGACATTCATATCCTTCTCGACCGCATCGCACCACTGCGCGACCTTGTTCCAGTCCTGGATATCTGATTTCTCGGCATAGACGTGAGCGAGCACTCCCTTCGCGAAAGTCTTGGAAAGCACGAACTTGTCGTCTGCGGAAAGGTCAGGCGCGTTCTCAGCTGCAAATTCGAGCATAGTGACAATTTGCGAATATATGTCAGCCCTCTCCGGACGCGAAGGATAATAGGAAGGATAGACCTCCTCGATATTTTCCGCCGTAATAGGGTCCGGAATCGAATTTATGACTGGTATGGTGTTGTAAAGCTGGGTGCCCCTGAACACATAGTACGCTTTCAGAAGGTCAGCCTGAGCAAGCCAGTTGTCGTGTTGTGACTGCGTCATCGAGGGGTCGAGTTTCTGGATGCGGTCAATGTTGCAGATAACCTGATTTGCCGCATTGATTGCTATCTGGAAGTCATCCCAGTCACGTCCCACGTTCTGATTGGCTCCGTCTATCTTGTTGGATTCAATGCCGACAAGCTCCGCAGTACTAGGAGAGCCGTTGTATGCGTTGTCCGCGCGGACTTCCGAATAGACCAGCCAGTCCATAAACTGAAGTCTCTGCATCCTGTCGTTTTTCAGCACTCCGTTGTAGAATCCCTTTACCAGACTTTCCATCTGCGCCGCGCTCGTATATTGGGATGACGCGGTGTCTTTAGGGACGAAAACATTGCCCTCGTTGTAGCCCGTTTCCGGATACAAATCCAGATTGCAGGAGGCGAATGACGCCGTCGAGGCGATCATCAATATAAGAAATGTCTTTTTCATACTACTCATCACTTTTAGAAGTCAACATTCACACCGAAGGTCACGGTCTTGACGCAAGGATATGTACCCCAGTCGATTCCGAAGTGAGTCGATGCGGAATACTGGCTCATCTCAGGGTCATAGCCCGAATACTTGGTGAACGTCAGCATATTGTCCAATGTAACGTAAGGACGTATTCTCGAGATATAGATTCGTTTGAGTTTCGGTCCGGAAAAATCGTATGACAGGGTGATGTTCTTCACCTTGAGGAAAGATCCGTCCTCCACCCAACGGGAAGACACCTTCACATTGTACATTTCGTTGGACTTAGGAATATCGGTAATCTGTCCTGGAATCTTCCAGCGCCTGAGGACTGCTGTGGTCTGGTTATAACCGTTCACCATTCCTTCCATATCGACTCTTGAGGCATTGTAGATGTCGTTGCCGACAGAACCCGTGATAAGGAAACTGAGGTTGAATCCCTTGTAACTGAAGTTGTTGGTCATACCGAATGTGAAGTCAGGATTAGGGTCACCAATCCAGGTCTTGTCGGAGTCAGTTATCTTTCCGTTACCGTCACGATCCTCGTAAATCATCATACCGGTCTCAGGATCAACACCTTTCGACTTATAGCCCCAGAACTGGGACAGAGGTTTGCCAGGAGTCATACGGACTACATATTCGCTCTGGATATCGGAAGGCTTGATGTAGTTATAGACCTGCTGGAGAGTGAGTTTCTCAAGTTTATTGCGGTTCATCGAGATATTGAAGTCCGTATTCCAGCGGAAGCCTCCCTTGTCGATATTGACTGAAGAAACCGCGAACTCAAGTCCCCAGTTGGACATTTCGCCCTCATTTCTGGTTATGCTTGAATATGGAGCCGGAAGAGGAACATTCAGCAGCAGATTGGTGGTGTACTTGTAGTAACCGTCCATAGTGAAATTGAGCCGGCTATTGAGGATGGAGAAGTCGATTCCCACGTTTCCCTGAGTGGTCGTCTCCCACGTAAGATCCCTGTTTCCGATATTGGTCTTGGCACCGAGCGAAGGAGTTGCCTGGGCATATTGAGACTTGGTCCAGTCATAGTAAACGATTGCATAGTTCTGCACCCAGGCGTGGTCACCGAGACCGCCCTGGTTACCCTGCTGTCCCCAGCCCGCACGGAGTTTAAGGTCGTTTATCCAACTTATATTCTGCATAAAGTTCTCGCCTGAGATACGCCAAGCGACTGAAGCGGACGGGAAATAACCCCATCTGTGTCCCGGAGCAAGCTTGGAAGAACCGTCAGCACGCATATTCACGGTCACATAGTACTTGCTTGCATAGTTATAGGAAAGTCTTCCGAGATATGACATAATGCTCCACTCGGAAAGTCCCTGGGAATTGCCCCTGAGTCCGGACGAGTTACCGCCGTTGAGACCGTAAAGCACGTTGTCATAGTCCGAAGAAAAATACTGCCTTGAGCCTGTCAGATTCTCCCAGTGGGAAAGCGTTGCGGAAGTTCCAGCCATAGCCTCCAGATTATGCTGTCCAAAATTATTCTTGTACGTAAGAATGTTGTCGAGCACGATGACTCTGTTGTCAGCTCTTGTCGTGCTGGCTACACCGTGCTGTGTGCGTCCTTCCGCCGTCTTGACTGGGTCGAGGAACTGATAGTTGAATGTCCAGGTTCTGTCCATCGTGGCAGTTGACTTGAAATTCAGATGCTTGGTGAATTTTATCGTGGCGTGGCCCGTAAGGATGAGCCTGTCGTTCTGATCGTAGAAATTTTCCTGACGGGCTATGTTCTCGGAAGGAGTGGTCACATTGGCACCGTAGAACTTACTCCAGTATTGGTCCGGGTTCTCTTCGCTCCAAACCTTTGCGTATGTAGGAGTGTTGATTACCGACATCACGACACCGGCCCTGTTGGAGCCTGTACCGGAAATGATGCCGTTCTGCTTCCAATGGGAGAATGTCGCGTCAGCACCCACATTGATCCATTTGAAAAGGTCGGAGTCCACACTTGCCCTGAAATTGTATCTCTTGTAGTAACTCGTGCGGATAATGCCCTCCTGGTCAATGTAGCCGGCACCGATGTAGTAGCGCGTCTTGTCGCTTGCATTGGAGAATGACAACTGATAGTTCTGAGTGACTGCTGTTCTGTAAGTCTCTTTGAACCAATCAGTTTCGTCTTTCAGGCCATCAGGGACTTTCACGGCCCCAATCTCGTCCATAAGTTCCTTGTACTGGGATACATTGAGAACATCAAATGTCTTTGCCACCTTGCCCAAACCGACGTAAGAAGTGAAATTTATCTGCGGGCCCGCTTCCTTTGAACCTTTCTTCGTGGTAATGAGAACGACACCGTTCGCAGCCCTAGAGCCGTAGATTGCCGCAGACGAAGCGTCCTTGAGAATCTGCATAGTTTCAATGTCTTCCGGTGACAGATATGTTATGGCTCCGTTACCTGTTCCTACCGGAACGCCGTCCACGACGTAGAGAGGGTCATTGCCGGAGGTAATGGATGAGTTACCGCGCACTCTGACGGTCATTCCGCCGCCCGGAGTACCCGAATTCTGCTGCACGGTCACACCGGCTACTTTTCCCTGAATGAATCCGGAAACTGTAGGCACAGGCCTGAGTCTTATATCCTCGGTTGAAACCGTGGACACTGCCGTCGTCAAGTCTTTTTTCTTGACTGAGCCGTAACCGATGGCTACGACTGCATCGAGTGCTATCGCCTCCTCCTTCATTGTGACATTGATAACGGAACGATCGGCGACTTTCTCGTTCACCGTGGCATAGCCAAGGGAGGAGAATTCAAGGACAGCACTTCCATTTGCCACCTTGATGGAATAACGGCCATCAGCATCAGTCGTAACTCCATTGTCTGTCCCCTGCTCAAAAACGGTAACCCCGACTGCAGGCTGCCCGTTCTGATCCTTGACAGTTCCGCTTACAGAATGCTGTTGGGCATAGGCCGAGAAGCCTACCGACAGCATCAAGAACACTATAAGTTTACGCATACAATTATTAGTTAATTAGTTTAGTTCCTCAGTTCTTCCTCGACTTAAGTTCCTCGACAGATTCCTGTTCCAGGAATGAACTTTCGGACAAGTCAAAATTATAAAACAATTTAAGACAAATCCGGCCGAGTGGTAAAGAAGTGGAGAGACTAAGCGGCATTGAAGCCGCAACTAATTATCCAACAATTATATGCGTTTACAAATAACTTTATTGAAAGTGGATATTCAATCAGTTAAAAACCTCCTGAGAGTACTGTGACATCCTCAACAGAATGGTTATCGAGGCGTTTGTACAGTTTATCCAATATGACCTGTGCTTGTTGCTTTGCGGGCTGCGGAGGTCAAAAGTCGTAGGTATCTGTCCGGTGGTAATATCCTGAACTACCGTCAGATTATCAACGAGAGCCTTGGCCTTCGCGAACGCCAACTTGTCGCCGGTCGCCTCATAGAGGTCAAGATATGCGTTGGCGACATTGCAGGTGCTGTTGTCCACCGGAACCTGATATTTGTGCTGCTCAAATACACACGGTGCGGCCATCGGACGCACGCCGTCTTTGTTCGGAAGCGCATTCCAATGCACGAACTGGTCTTCGCTCAGACGGATAAGGTCACGCGCATCTTCAATGTCTGCCACGGAAGGATTGCCGCGAAGAATGTAGGAGGCATACGGCGCTGCTGTACAGTTCGTAAGATTCTGATAAGACTTCAGACCTTCGACGCTTACATCCTCGAATTGGCCCGTAAGGTCGAATGTTTCCAGTGCCACCTTCTTCATCCACTCGGCCGCGCGCCTGCTCATTTCGGCATATTTAGTCACGCCGTATTCGCGCTCAAGCCTGCGGGTGAAATTAAGAACGGGATGAAGCATTGCCTTGGCATCGTTCACGGGCTCGCCCGTCTCGAAATACACTTTTATAGGAAAAGATCCGTCCCCGTTCTGTATTTTGGCAAAGGTGTCTGCTATCTTCAGCGCCCTGTCATAATAGAGGGAATCGCCGGTGACATTGAACAGGTCAAGGAATGCGTTTCCTGAATAGCAGGCATCCATTGTCATTGTCCTGCCGACATTCCAATCCTTCTTGGACGCAACACGGCCTCCGTAATATGTTGGCGGGAAGAATTCAAGTCTGTCCCCTTCCGGACGGCTTTCGTCAATCAGGAATTTTGCGGCATTGCGCGCAATCTGCAAAGCCTCTTCTTTAAGAGCCGGAACATATTGTGCGACTTTCGCCTCAACGCTGACAAGGCCTCCGATAACCTTGTTGGCGTATGTAAAATGCGAATACAGGTCCAAATCAGGCACCGAAGTTTCCTTGAATTTCTGTGCACCCGGGGTTTTGTGGACATACAAAGCCGCCAATATCGCCGCTTCCGTATAAGGTCTCACATTGGTATTGTACGGGCCTTCGAACGGAAAATCCCGCAGGAAGTCACGCTTGAACACTGTGTCAAGCACATTACTCTTGTCGTCCAGCGCAAGGACTGTCAGTTGCACCTTGGAAGGCGGAATTGACGCCCAAACCAGAGAAAGGTCAGCGCAAGGGTCATCAGACGTAAATGACCATTCGTCTGAGTCTCCTTTAATTATGAACTTGTAACTGCCGGCACCATCTTTTGCCTTGATGTCAAATGCCGGCGCGTATGTAAATTTCTTGCAGAACTCGTTCCAGCACGGATTTCTGCCGGCAGATGCAGGACGTATCGGAGTAAGATACTCTTTTGCAGCTTCAGCATTAAGCTTTCCGAATCTGTCACCGCTATTTTCGCCGCAGGAAGACAGCACGGCAAATGACGCGGCAACGCCAGCCGCAATCAACACTGTTCGTTTCATATTGTATTATTCCTTTGTTACCACCTCATATTTTACATTGAGAATCTGAGTCGCGGAACTTCCCCACAGGCTGGTCTTGCTGCCTGCTCCGGTCAGATAATTCGTGTAATTATCCGCATCCGCCACAACAGTATCTCCTTCATAGACTGACACGGAACCGGACACCTTGACCGGTGATTCCGCTGAACCTATGTTGCAGATATTTCCTGTACCTTGTCCTCCGAAACGGCCTACGACCAGTCCGCAGGAGTTCAGAGGTGTGGACGAACCATTGCCGCCTTTGCTTGCATAGATTCCGGTCACATTGCAGTTCACCGAACAATTTTCCAATGTCACGAATGACTTTTTCTGTCCGCTCTGGAATCCGAGCAATCCGGCAACGCGCACCTTGTCCGAACTGCAATTTACACAAACATCACCGAAATTACGACAATTTTTGATATTGGCCGCAGCGTTGTATGCGGTCAGACCTCCCACATATCCGTCCGTAGTGGACGTGAACAATTCCGGCAGCACTGTCACTTTTCCTTTCTCTGTGTTCACGCAGTTTTCCATATCGTTATTCATCACATTCGCCACAACTCCGGCAGCGTACAATTTGGATTTCTGTTCTGACGGGCTGATAGTTACAGGCGCATTGTTCTTGCAGTTGCGGACAGTTCCGTTCACGCTTCCTGCAACTCCTGCAACTCTGATTTCATAGGCGATGGTCTCCTTCGGGCTTACTGTCAAAGATCCGTTGTTCACACAGCCGTCCACTGTCGAGCCCGTACCGACACGACCCGTCATTGACGCAATGAAGGACTGCCCGGAAATAGCCTTTGACATCGTAATATCCGCCATATTAACGCAATTCTCTATCAAGCATTTGTCCGTATCATCGGCAGGTCCGAGATTTCCGACCAGAATTCCCCATTTGGATGAATATTGAGGATCAACATCGAACGAGCTGGAGCTGTCAACCGTAATGTTCTTTATCACAGCGTTACCTGAAGTCTTCACAAAGAGAGGAGCGCCGCTCGACATATTGAGAATCTTGTGGCCGTCACCGTCCAGGATACCTATATAGTCCTCAACCGGAACAAGCGTAATTCCCTTCAAATCAATGTCAGCGGTAAGTTTTGTCACAAGTCCGTCAACATACAGTTCGGCATTGGAAGCATTCTCCATGAATGATACAAACTGCTCTGCTGTAGATATTTCCGTGATAGCCTTTAGTGAAGACTTGTCCTGGCTGACGTTGAATGATTTGGAGAGGCCTTTCGGCAATGTTACGGTAACTGTAGCCGTACGGGGCACACCGGTATCGTTCATAGAAGCGGAGATGGTCACCGTGTGTGGTGTTTCGTCACCAGGGACTGTCGCAGGACTGAAACTGAGCCAGGAGGCAGAAGACGTCACTTCCGCATCGTAATTTACAGTAGCAGTGAAACTTGCGGTCTCCACTCCGGCGGGATCTAGGATAATGGTGTTTTCAGTTTCCGGACCAAGAACAAGGCTTTCCTCAAGCTTTGTATTGCCGGCCTGGCAGATGGTTATGACTTCGCGTGTACCCAACGGCATTGAAATAATCACAGTACCTTCCCTTGCCGTGGATTTATCGTTCATAGAGGCTGTTACGGTAATCTCCTGCAGAGAACCGGACTCTACTGTCTCTTGAGACACCTGAATCCAATCCTCAGCAGATGTCACAGTCGCATTGTAATTGACCTTTACACTGAAAGTAACTGTACCGCCCTCTGCCGGAACATTCAGTCTGTAACCGTCAAGTCGAATGACAATTTCTTCAGGATCGCCGGTCTGGCCGTCTCCCGTCACTTTGTATATTCCATTGATTATCTGCCAGATGGAAGCTGCTCCATTGGCACTGGTACCGCTACCGTCACCGCTTGCAAGCACACCGAAATCTTTCTCCGTTGCCACTGCGGTCGAACCGGTCTGGAGGCTGGTCACCGAGCCAGCGACACATATAGGCTTGTCCGCCGTGCCCAGAGTGCAGACTTTCGCGTTGGACTGACCGGCAAAACGGCCTATAACAAGACCTGCGGAAAGACAAGGATTGTCACCATTGGTTCCTTTGCCCTGCGTATATGCCGTTATATGGCTATTGACGGCGCAATCCTGAAGCAATGTAAAGTCCTGGTCGGTAACTTTGGTCTGCCATCCCATAAGTCCGCCCACATAACTGGCTTTCTCATAGCCGCAATAAATGTCCGCGAAGTTCTTGCTTGAATTTATATCAGATGAGCCGTCGTGATAACCGACAAGACCTCCGATATAACCGTTTGACGGTTTGGAAGCGTTGGTTGTAATGGAGGCTTCCTTGTGATTGACACAACCGCTTATGACACCTTTCGACTGTCTCGCGCTTATTCCGCCGACATAGTATGCCGACACGCTTTCAGCCTGCGGTTCCAGGACAAACTTACCATAATTCTCGCTGCCGCTTATCTCTCCCATTCCGTAAGCCGTAATACCGCCCAAAAACATATTTCCGCCGGCTTTTGACGCCCTGAAAATAATATCTCCGGTGTTGATGCTGCCTGAAACTGAAGCGTCCTCATAGTTATAGGCAGCAATGCCGCCGATATAGACCTTGTTCACGGAAGCATCTTCGGGAACTGTTATTGACGCATTGTTGCGGCAGGAGGTTATTTGCCCATAATTGTAGTTCGCAAACGGCCCGAAGCAGAGGTCACTCTCCGAGCTGGCCAATGTAAATGAGCAGGAAGCATCGATAGTAACGTCCGCAATCTTTCCAGTATTCTTCACGAACAACGGATTTCCGTTTGATTTCCAGTTCATTATCCTGTGGCCCTGTCCGTCGAATGTTCCGGCGAACGACTCTGCCGGAACGAATTTATCGACATCGGACATATCTATGTCCTTGGAAAGAGTAATGCTCTCATCCTGTTCGTAAAATGGCGCACACGACTCAAGCCAATACACAAGGTCTTCTGCCGATGCTATGCTCTCCGGTGAGTCCGGACGGGAATACACCGGTTGGGAAACGTTTATTGTATGGGTCAGAGATGACGTTTTGATGACAATCTGTCCGTCTCGCAGTGCATCCGTCTTGTTCGGCTCTGCGGAGATGATGATGGTGTAGGTCTGCGCATCACCAGGGAACTCCTTGGCACTCAATGTTATCCACTCATCGGCAGTTACGAAGCCATCATAAGTGGCATTGACCGTAAAATTAAGTTTTCCACCGCGAGGCAGGAACTCCAACTCATCGGCATTCACCTCCAGTGTCTCCGTTCCGGTGTTTCTCTTGTGCTGTTGCCACTCCGCTTCATCTTGCGAGCACGCAGTTACAAGAAACAGAAATACCGGAAGGCATATCTTTATAATATTGAATATCTTATTCATATTCAGAAGTTTAAGAAGTTTATAATTATTCCTCATCCCATCCCGGATTCTGAACTAGAGATCCGGATGTAAGTGTAATCTGCTTCTTAGGAACAGGATTCAGATAGTCCCTGCCCTCATTCCACGTTACCTTATGGTCGCGGAATCCAGTGAGATAGCCTTTTTTAGGAGACATATTCCCAGGGTCATCAGGGTCATAAAGCCTTTCCGAAAGCGACTTGATGGAAATATTCTGGAGACAGGTGACAGTCGCCGTCTCATCATAGACCTCGAAGTCCACTTTGCCGTCTCCGTCCATATCATAGAGCCCCGGACCAGGCAGATAAACTCCGTAATACGGTGAGGCAGTCTCCTCTTTGCCTGTTTCTCCTCCATTCACCAGTTTAGCGCCCTCTCCCCAGCGGAGAAGATCAAACATACGGAAGCCTTCCAGCACAAGTTCCACGGTTCTTTCCCTGCGCACTTCAAGCAGAAGAGCCTTCTGTGTACTCTTGGACCTTGTATAATTAGGATAGCATTTCTCCATATACGGGTCAATGCTGACATCAACCTTGAGGGAAGGCATTCCCACTCGAGACCTTATCTTGTTCACCGATTTGTCAAGCGCTTCCTGGTCAAGAGTACCGAGTTCAGCCCTCGCCTCAGCGAAATTGAGCATTACCTCGGCAAGTCTGAATACCGGAAAATCATTGTTCGCTTTACCTTGTGTGAGGCAGTCCTGATTATAGATATATTTTATCGGCTTGTAACCGGTATAGCAGTGGTCAAGATTGTCTATCGTAGGCTTTTCCTGATCCAACTGGACATATCCCGGGCAAAGGACAGTCTGCGCCATTCTCGGGTCTCTGTCTTTCACTTCATCCAAATACCAAGTCTTGTCGGCGTCAGGTTTGTCGGTAAAACGTGTTCCGTCAGCCATAAGATAATGATTTACAAAGCGTCTGGTAAAGCCTATGCTCTGTTCATAATACTTTGATTGGAACGCGTGACCGAACTTCAGGACATTATAATTGTACAGAATGGCAAGCATCACCTCGTCTTCCCTCGCATCCTCTGTTGCAAACAACATCCTGTAATTCATATCCTTACCGCTTCCGTTATAGAGCGAATAGCCACCGTTGTCAATAACCTGTTCAGCAGCGTCTGCGGAGAGATTCAGGAAATATTCCGCCGAAAGCGAGACAGGTTCTCCGTTGAATTCAGTAGGGTCATTCTTGGGAGCGAACGCATCGTCAGCGTGGTACACTCTCCAGGTGCCTTCCCACAATGCAGCCCTTGACTTCAACGCCAATGCAGTCCACTTGTTCACTCTGGCGACATTGTGCTTCTCGTCGAGACGTTCAATCGCCTTGTCGAGGTCATCCATTATGCGCAGCATAACATATCCGCGCGGGTCACGCGGCTTGTTGAGAGCCACCTTGTCTGACGATCCCACCACGAAATCGTAATACGGAACATCCCCGAAACGCTTCACTTTCTCGTAATATGCAAGAGCACGGAAGAAATAGGCCACGCCCTTGTAGTATTCTCTGGCACTTTCGTCCTTGCAGTTGTCGCAATAGTCGAAAAACATATTCAGACGGCGGACAATGCCCCACCCCCAGGCGGTCGCGCCTGAATAAGAATCCGTGACAAGCCTGTTTCCGAGCACGAGATCGGTCGGATTGGCCATCACATAATCATCGGCGGCCCACGTAACTACAGTATTTGGAGCGACCAAAAGGTCAGCATAACACTTGTCCAGCCAAAGTTTGCATTCGTCTCCGGACGTGAAATAATTCTCCGGCGCCACGTCATCTTCCGAAAGTCTGGTGAGGTCGCAAGATGTAACTGTCAATGCTGCAAGAGCAAGTACAATATTCAGTATCTTTTTCATATTTCACTATCAATTAAAATGTTACATCAACACCGAAAGACAATGTCTTTGGATATAGATATCCGATTCCGGAATTGCTTGTATTCAGGCTGCTTGCATTCGCAAGTTCAGGGTCAATTGTGGTGCAATGCTTCTTGAGCGGTGACCAGTAGTAAAGATTTTCTCCCGTGAAGAATACCCTCAACTTGCTTACATAGAATTTCTTTGTAATCCGTTCAGGCAGGGTGTAGCCCACAGTCAAGTTCTTGAATCGCAGATAGCCTATATTCTGAAGATACCTGTCATTATTGCGGCCAAGACCAAGCCCGTAGTTTCCGCTTGAATATGACGCGAATGCTCTCGGCCTTGGGAAATATCCGTTCGGATTGGTCTCCGGGTCATAGACTCTGCCCATAAAGTCCTTGGCGATGAAACTTACTTCAGAATATGAATATGGGCCCCAGAATGCACTTCCTCCGTATGCGCCCGTAGGATACCAGTCCTGATGCGCAATTCCCTGGAAGAATGCTGAAATGTCAAGTCCTGCCCAGTTGAACCCGAGTCTGAATGAATACGGGAATCTCGGACTGCTGTTTCCTATTATTTCCCTGTCACCCGGGTCGTCGAGCGTTCCCTCTCCAGAGGTGATTTTTCCGTCACCGTTGAGATCTCTGAATTTCGGGTCGCCCGCCTTCAATCCTGTTCCGAGACTGGAACTCAACGCCTGATATGGACCGGGCTGAATCTCGTGGCTGTCGATGCGGGACATATATTCTGCAGCTTCTTCATCGCTCTTGAACAAGCCGTCTATGCGGTAGCCCCATATCTCTCCGAGAATCTTTCCTTTGTAATTACTTGAAAGTGTTCCGGTTGGATTGTAATACTTGGTAATTTCGGTCATATTGTCACCGATTCCGAAAGAAGCGGAATATGACGCTGTCTTGCCGAGAAGTCTGAAGGAATCCTTCCAGTCAATGGAGATTTCCCAGCCTTTTGTCCTCAGGTTCGCGCAATTTTCCTTTGGCGCAGTGGCACCGTATGTTGCAGGCAGTTCCACCGATGCCGTAAGCATATCCCTCGTATCCCTTATGAAATAGTCTCCGACAAATGAGAGTCTGTTGCTGAAGAAATTGAGGTCAAGTCCTATGTCGTATGTCGTGACCGTTTCCCAGGTAAGTCCGGACGACACAGGAGCGCTCACTGACGAATAAGATGCCTTGCTGGACTTGTCGAACGTGTAGCTCATCGTATTGTCGGAAGACACCTTGGTCAGATAGTAATAGTTGCTAACCTGCTGATTGCCGAGCGAACCGGCTGATACTCTGATTTTTCCGTTCGTAATGACGTCCTGTACAGGTTTGAAGAACGGTTCTTCTGAAAATCTCCACGCTACTGATGCTGACGGAAAAAATCCCCAACGGCTGCCTTCCGCAAATCTTGAGGTTCCGTCATATCTGGCACTGGCCTCGAAAATATACCTTCCTTTCCAGTCATAATTCAAACGGCCGAACACACCGACCGTGGCGTATGTGGAAATCGACTGATAAGGTCCATCGTATGTGGTGTCATCTCCGCGTGAAAGCTGGGCGAATGAATCGAATGCGTCGTTCAGGATAGGCCACGCCTTCATTGTCAGCTGATTGCTCCTGTAGTCCTCGTACTGCATTCCGGCGGTAGCCTTGAAATAGTGACCGTTCCAATCGTTTTCAAATGTTCCGTAAGCATTGAACACGTGACTGTTACGGAAAGAACGGACCTCCTTGTAGGACTTGGTTGTTCCGGTGACCATTATCTGTTCGCCCGGTTTTGTGCCATAGTAATAATTGTTTGTTCTGGCCGTGTTGTAGGTATCCGAACGGCGGAAGTCATACTCGCCCGTGAGGACAAGGTGCTTGGCGATGGTTACGTCCAGGCGGTGCGTCATGTCCAGATTGCCTACCATCTTGGAGAAATGGTTCTTTCCCGAGAGAATCTGCGCCGCATTGCTCCTCATAAGATCAGTCTGCGAGCCTATGATTTCAGAAGGATATACGACAAGCGAACCGTCAGGATTGACTGGAGAGAATGCCGGAGAGCAGACGAACCACATCCTCTGGAAGAGCAGGTTCGTATCCTCATTTCCACCCCACTTGTAGTCACGCACGTTGTACGTTATGTTGTTCGAGTATTTTAGCCAGTTTGTCACCTTTGCGGTCACCTTTGACCTTACCGAATAATTCTTGTACGTATCCTTTGCCGGTTCCTTGAAGATTCCGTCTTCAGAGTAATAACGTCCGCTGACATAATATTTCACTTTGTCATTGCCGCCGGATACGGACACATTGTGCTCGCTTGTTGGACGGCAGGTATTCAGGAGATTATGGTACCAGTCATAGTTTCCGTAATAGTGGTAGAGCCCGTCATCTTCAAGCACTACCCACGGACGGGAAGGATTCTCTGTCTTGTCATTGCGGCGCTCATAAAGTTTGAGAAGCCGTCCGTTTTCAGCCGTATAGTCGAATACCCTGCGCTGGGACGAATGGAACGACTGGTTACAGAACATATTGACGATGCTGACGTGCTCGTAACCGGATGTGATATAGTCTGTATTCGTGGTAGGCATAATCCACGCCTGACGGAAACTGTAGTTGATTGAACTCTTTCCCGTCTTGCCCTGTTTTGTGGTAATCAGGACAACTCCGGCAGATGCCTTTGCACCGTAAATCGCACAGGTGGACGCATCCTTCAGCACTGACACCGACTCAATATCGTTCGGATTTATCTGTTGCAGAGAGACTTCCACACCATCCGCAAGCACCAGCGGTGTTCCGCCGTTCACTGAAATGCTTCCTCTGACATTTATGGTAGGAGAGCTGTTAGGGCCTCCGTTGCCCATTTTGATGTAAAGAGAAGGATCGGCTCCCTGCAATGCGTTAGCGGCAGAGACCGCCGGCCTTTTCTCCAGAGTCGCTCCGTTCACGATTCCCACAGCACCTGAGAGGCTTGATTTTTTCTGAGTACCGTAGCCCACGACAACGATTTCATCCAGGACTGTCTGGGAATCATTCAATGTGATGAAATACGGCTGGCGTTCCTTGCCCGTCAGGCGAATCTCGTTGTCTTCATAACCGATGCAGGAGGCAACGACCGTCACCGGAAACGATATTCCCGAGAGAGTGTAATTTCCGTCATTGTCGGTAGCAACACCATTTGTCGTTCCTTTGACGACTATGGCCGCGCCCAATAGCGGTTCTCCGGACGAGTCCACGACTTTTCCCGAAAGGGAGCCGGCCGTCTGTGCAGATAGTGACACGCTGACACTCAGCGAGATCATCAATGCAATTAAGACTTTTTTCATATTATAGCAGTTAGTGTTTCAGTGTATTATATCAGTTCAAATCTTTGATATTCTGGTTTCGAATTCTTCCGGCGGACAGACAGCCTGCTTCTTTATCTTGCATCTGTGTGTATATACCGAACTTGGAGCGCAGTGCAGGAACTTCGCGATTTTGCCGCTGTCAGTTATTCCTATCTTGATTGCCGCCAAAATTCTCAATCCGGTTGTCAGTTCCCTAGGCTCTTTCATAGAAAATCTTGCTTCCGGCTTGAGGAGTTCATTGACCTTGTCCGGGAAATCCGGGTACAGCCCCAGGAACGTATCGTCAAACATCTTGAAGAACGTCCTGTAATCCACCACATCCTCCGGCGGTTTGCGCAACATCTCCTTGACTGCCTCCAACCCTCCGGTCTTCAATGCAGAGCGCAGTTCGTGCCTGTATCTTTCAATGTCCTCCATATAATAGGACGACATAGTTATGTGTCTTGTAATGTACTCGGTCTTTGCCTCATTGGCGGCCTCCAACTGGCTGTTTTTGCGCTTGATTACAATGTGCTGTCTCAATGAAAGCACTAGCAACGCGACAGTAGCCGAAAACAACAGTCCCAATATGAATATTATTCCCACATAAGCATATCTGTCCTGCCTGGACTTGCGCCCTACTGCCTGCACAATGTAAAGCATCGAGTTTGCCGAATTCATTATGCGGGAGTTGTATTTACTGGAAAGGGCATCTTCCAACGCCACCTGACAATAACGTGATGCTGTCCGCAACTCATTGTCTTCAAACAGCATATTGGACAATTCAAACAAGGACAACGAGGCCCTTATGGGTATCTGCAAACCGTATATTGCACTTTGTGCAAGCCAATACTCCCGACGCTCCGTATTTCCGGTATAAGCGTATGCGAATGCGAGGCTGTATGCCGCATCCGACTTATTTTCAAGGCTTTTCGAGTCATCTACAAGCTCGCGCAAGATGACAACGGCATCTTTGGCCCGTCCGCTCTCATAAAGCTGCATCGCATTTCTGCGCACCTGTTCAAACGGCTCTATCTCAGGATTGTTGATATATGCCAGACGCTTGATGTGTCGCCTCTCCACTATCTGTTTTCTTTCCTCTGGCGGAATCATCTCATCGACTGCCTTTATCCCGTCAAGATAGAGATCCGCCTTGTAATATGCGGCAAGCTCCGACTGCGTCAAACTGGCTGTATCCACTTGCCTCAGCATAGATTCAGCGTCAGAATATTGACGCATAAGGACTTTCACGGTTGAGCGTTCAAGGATGGTGTGCAATTTCTTGAAGTGGTCGTTGTCCGCATACAGATCCATCTTATTCAGATATGCAAGTGCGGAATCAGCCTGCCAGTATTTGAACAGTCTGAAAAGTTTCTCTGAGCAATCCCATCTTGCAGAATCACTCTTTGACAACGCAAAAGCATTTCGCAGACTGTCAGCGCGTTCCTCAAGACGGGTACAGTATTTTCCCCTCTCTGATATCACGCGGTCAAGTTCACTGAGCTTGCGGCCAAGTTCGGAAGAGCAGCCCGACAGAATGAGCGCCAACAACAGCAATATGCACGCAGGGCGACGCATCAGAACTTGTCAATATATTGAGGGATAAGCTGTTGAATACCGTTCATTTCAGCAGCATTGTCAATGACAGTCATATATGGCACTTCAGCAGGCGTAGGATAATATGTACTGTAATAGTCATTGTACGGAATCGGACTGCTGCTGTATTTGCATTTCTTTATGAGATTGTTCCAATCCGGGTCCGCAGCATTGTCTCCGCTCACTGCCGCGTAAAGCATCTGTGTCATTATATAGCCCATAAGCGGATTTGGATGATGGGTATCCGACCCGTTATGGTTGCAGAATGTATAACGGTCCTTGTATTTCACCGAGCCGCCGGGCACAGCAACTGCCCCTGTGTAAATGTCATACGCCAACTGTCCGCAGTTAACGATGGTCACTCCCGCCTTATGCAGTTTTTCAAGTTGTGTGAGAATGTTCGTATGCCCCTTATAGACGCTGTATATATGATTGATATAGACAAGCTTGACATTCGGGTTCACGGAAGTGAACCTGCCGTACAACGTCATCGCGTCACTATAGAAATTCGAATTGTCGTTTCCTGCCTCGGAGATTATGACATAATCAATGGACTTCAAGTCAATGTCTTTAAGCAGATCCACCCCAACGCCCGGGCAGTCTTTGTGCGCTGTCTTGCACCCGGCTTCAGTATAATCGGAGAGGCTATGATTGCCGTATGTACAGTCTATCACCTTATAATCGGTAAATCCATAGTCCTTTAGCATCTGATAGAACATTCCGGTGTCTTCTCGGCTCTGTGACCCATATTCGACCAGACCTCCGTAATATACCATTGAATTGGCACAGACAATGAAATTTTTGCCACTGAGAGTGTGGACTTCCATTGCTTCCTGAGACAATGATATACTGCAACGCTTTCCTGATTTGAATGTAATTACCAGACTGCCTTCGCGCCCTTCAGACTTGTTGGCAAGGGCTGTTACGGTCACCTCTTGAGAGACCCCGCCTCCGGACCCGCTTTCAGGGTTCAATGTTATCCATTCAGGGAATTCGGCAGACCAGGAAGAGGCTGAAGCAATTGTGACAGACTTGGCTTCTCCGGCAGCTGCAAACTTCAGCGAAGATGCTGAAATATTGACAAAATCATCGGCTTCACTCTTACTGCAGCCGATATTGAACAGACATAGAACAATCAGTGTGGTTAGTTTTACTATGCAGTGCATCGTTTTGGTTATTTGGTTACTCAAATATACACCAACTGACGATTCTATAAAAGCACCAAGACGATTATCTATATTCAAGAAAGGTTAAAAATCGCATTAACCACTTATAAGACAGCATAATAACAGCACATTAAAAATACCGCATTTTCAAGATGCTGTATTATCCTGGAAATACGGTTTTTCTATTCTGATATGACGATATGTCCGAAACTCGGCGGCTACTTTCTTGAATTTATCCGCTTCCTCAGACCGGAAGAAAGGGAAATCGGATAGTCCTTGTCCGACTGGTCAAGCCACTTCAGGGCAAGTTCGTTGTCCCCAAGCATATAGCAGCCCAATGCTATATCATATTCAGCGCACGAGCGGCGCATCACGTTGTTTGTATCCACAAGTTTCATCCAAGCGGAAATAGCCTCTTTCCATTTGAAGTCGTACGCCAACTGAGACGCTGTGTTCCATCCCTCTGAATCAAAATAGACAAGTGTATATTGCTCGTTTTTCCACACTGGAGAGAATATCTTTGCAGACAGCGTTCCCGCGGCTTCCGCCTGCCTGTTTAATGTAGGCCATACCATATTGGAAACATCAGACCTTGACGTATAGACATCAACCGAAACTGTGCTCGTCAATGTTCTGCTTCCTGACCAAGCATAGACGGTATCGACTTTTCCCATTGAATCGTATGCGTACAGATGCAATTTCATCGGGACTGTAGCCGTGTAGAATATTGCCGTGTCAGAAGCCGAGACTTCCTTTTCCGATATGGAGACATTGCCGAACTCAGGAGCATCGAACAGGAACACCACGTCATCGCCTGTACTCATAACCAGATTGGCAAGCGAATCCACTGACGCGTAGTTTCCGTCCTCCTGCTTGCGCACTCTGTAAAGATTGACAGACTGCTCCCCATTGTAATAGTCCTTCTCGAGCGCTGTAGCAAAACCGTTGAGAAGATAATCGGTGAAAACAGAATCTTTAGGCTCATCACTGTCCAAGCATACGACAGCTATCGATTTCCCTGTCAGAGAAAGCCCTGATTTGGAAGGATAGCTCATCTCGATATTCATACTGAAAGCCTGAGGATCACACGATGACAATCCCAATATCGAAATCGCCATCGTCAATGCAGCAGAAATTTTAAGAAGCGTTTTCATCGTTATATTGAAGCTGTTTTGAAATTATTCAGTTACGCGGAAAGTCGGAAAATTATACCGGCTCTGCCACGAGGTCGTATTCGCCTGCCTCTGTAATGCGCACATTGATGAAAGTACCGACCAGTTCTTCAGGCTGGCACTTCATCTTGCCGGCATCGTACCTGACAAGAATCTCGCCGTCCACTTCAGGACTTTCAAACTCACTCCTGCACACATACACACCGTCATTGAAATCATCGACGATGACTTTGCAGACGCTGCCGACGCGGCTCTCATTGAAAGCAAACGATATGCCACGCTGAAGTTCCATAAGTCTGGAAAGGCGGCTCGACTTGGTCCTCATTGTCACAGAGTCCCTGAAGTTCTCGGCATCGAACGTCCCCTCTTCTTCGGAATACTTAAATGCACCCAACCTTTCGAACCTTGCTTCTTTCACGAAATCAAGCAGTTCATTGAACTCTTTCACGCCCTCTCCTGGATGTCCCACAATCATCGTCGTTCTCAACACGATTCCAGGTACACGTTCTCTCATCTTGCGGATAAGAGCCCTGGTCCAAGCCCCGTCAACGTGACGGTGCATCATATCCAGCACCTTGTCGGACACGTGCTGAAGCGGAATGTCAAGATATCTGCACACTTTATGGTTTTCAGCCATCTGGGTAAGCACATCTTCCGGGAAATCAGCAGGATACGAGTAATGCACCCTAAGCCATTCAAGGCCGTCTATTTCAGAAAGTTTCTGCAGAAGTTCTCCAAGCGCGCGTCTGTGATACAAGTCAAGTCCATAATATGTTGTGTCCTGGGCGATGAGTACCAGTTCCTTCACACCACCTTTCACAAGAGACTCAGCCTCCGCCACGAGGTCCTCAATAGGGACAGAGCGGTGTGCACCTCTTATATATGGAATTGCGCAATAGGAACATCTCCTGTCGCACCCTTCTGATATTTTCAGATAAGCATACGGAAGTTTCTTGCCTGTCAGAATACGCTCATTGCGGCGTTCCGGCTTCATCCGACAACCGAGAGCCTCTACTATCGGCTCGATTGACCGCGCACCGAACCATCCGTCAACCTCCGGAATCAGTTCAGGCATTTCAGAGCTGTATCTTTGCGAGAGACAGCCGAATACAAACAGTTTGCCTATTTGTCCGTTCTTCTTGCGCTCAACAGCCTGCAGGACAGCCTGTACGGACTCTTCCTTTGCATCTCCGATGAAGCCACAAGTGTTCAGAAGAAGGTAATCCAGCTTACTGTCTTCATCTCCGGGCTGCACAATTTCATAGTCATCCCTGATCTGAGCCAGAAGATGTTCAGTATCGACATCATTCTTGGAACATCCCAGAGTAACTACCTGAAGCGTCTTTCTTTTTTCAGACATCTGATTATTCATTGACTTTATCGTCTGCAGCAGGCTCTTCAGTTTCAGTCTCGACTTCCTCCTCGAAATCAAGGGAAGCGAAGTTCTTGAGTTCGTTGTACCATTCGACAACCTTCTTCATGTGAGACACATAGAAGCGGTCAGCATCATAATCAGGAATTGCCTTTGCGAACAACGACTTGAGTTCATCCGCAGAAGACTTGGCTGACGGAGCATCTGCCTCACCAAGAACCGACTGAAGTTTCAGGAACACATCCTTCAATTTCAATTCACCTTCAGTAGTGTAGATTGAGATGTCCGCAAGTGTCGTGATGCGGCTCTTCATATCAAAGCAGGTTCTGCGCTTGTCCGACAAAGCCTCAACAATGGCGCCGTTTCTGGCCTGTGCAATGTAATTGAAAAGACCGTGCTGGCCTGATACTGAAAGAATTCTTGCTAAATCTGTTTTCATAATGATGTTTGTTTTTTATCAACTTGATCTGCGGCAATCATTTGAAACACATTGTCCACTTGTGTGTACAACTTGTCCAAGGTACCGTCATTATAAATAATATAGTCAGCTTCGGGAAAATCCTTACGCTGGCATTTGATTCGTTCTTCAATCCGCTGCCTGTCGCAACCGTCTCTTCCGCAGGCACGCTCGATTCGTATATCTTCAGGTGCGACTACGGCTATAGTCTTGTTGAATCTGCCGTGAAACAGCGGCTTGTCCAATGCTATCGCCGACTCCATACACACCAACGGCTTCGTTCCGGCATATCCCGTCCAGGTCATTCCGTTCAGCACCTCTTCCGACCACCTTTCAAAATCTTCAAGCACCTCGGGATGCACGATGCTCTCAAGACGGGTAAGAGCGGCACTGTCTCCGAACACCAATTCTGACAAATGTCTGAAATCCATACTGCCGTCACTCTTTCTCAATGCCACGCCGAAAGCGTTTTCGACAATATGCCCCAGTTCACCTTGATACAGGGCTTTGGTTCTGCTATCGCTGTCATACACCGGAACGCCCTGATTCTCAAGATACTTTGAGACCGCAGATTTTCCGCTGCCTATGCCACCTGTTATGAGAACAGTAAACGCCATTACCTCAAACTCTCCACACAATCAAACACTTCAGGAGAAATGTGATAGCCCAATACACCGACAGGAACCCCGTCAGCAGTCGGAACACATTGGCCGTCAAGAGATTTCTCAAAATCGGCATAATCCACATACAGTTTCATCCTGTCCGACGGATCCGACGTTACCGGGAAAGCACATCTGAAAGTCACTTCAGCGACTGAAGGATATACAATCAGATATTTCCCTTTGGGAACGTTGGTTGCCACTACCGGCACCTTCGACTTTATCTCCACGTAGCGTGAAACCGGAAGATTATACCTCACATAAGTATCTGACAGTCTGACTCCCGCCAACACGTCAAGTTTAACATCCCCGTGCACTGAAGAACTCAGATTTGACAAAGTCAATGACTCGGTATATACTCTTGTAATCGTGGACAGTGCCTCCGGATCTCCATACACCGTCACAGAGTCGGGCACAACCTTTAGTGCGGATGCGTTGACATACTGAGGTTTGAAGCTCACGGTATAGACCGGCTGCACAGGCACCTTCTTGTGATTTTCATAAGGAAATCTGAACATCAGCGTATCTGACACGAAGGCTTCAAGCTTGGTTCCGTTACCGAAAATCTGACTGAAATATCTGCTGAAATCCTCCGACGTGACATAGAACATCTCTCCCCCGCTGCTGTGCATATCAGATGTATTGAAAGTAACCTCAACCGGAGATTTCCTGTCTGCACGCATCAGTTTGATAAGGCTGAATCCGCTCGCCCGACACTTTGCCGTGACTACCGTCGAATTTACAGAAACATACGAATGCCCGTTAATGTCGCACAAAGCCTTCACAGGAACGTCAATAAGTTCCGTATAATTCATTGTAAGATTATGGGTCAGCCATATACCATAAGCAAGCAGGAGAGAGACAATGAAAACCTTTGCATCCCTCCCGCTAAGAGTCCTGAATATTTTTCCGAACAAGTCGAGCATATCAGAAAGTCCGGAACAAGACAATTACTGCTGCTGAGTCTCAGAGAAATCCTTCACAAGAGAATTCTTGTCAACTCTGAGCTTGGTCTCGCCATCCACTTTGATGAGGACTGTCTTGTCCTTGATTTCATCTACAACACCGTAGATTCCTCCGATGGTTACAACCTTATCCCCTTTCTTGAGGGCACTGCGGAACTTTTCCAGCTCTTTCTGCTGCTTGCGCTGCGGGCGGATCATAAAGAACCACATCACAACGAATATAAGAATGAGCATTATCCACATAGACCAGCCCGCGCCGGCCTGCTGACCGCCCTGAGCAGCGGCTGTCTGAAGAATTGTAGTAAGTATATTCATATTCAATAATTTTTTATTCCGTTAAACAAATATAGCAAAAAAACATTACGCGGCAATCACTGAGGCAATCATCACTGCACCAGTCCCGCGCCAGATTTGACAATTTTTCCTTCTTCCGTCAGTTTGCAGACCAACTTGTCCAAGAGTCCGTTCACGAAAGAACTGCTCTTCGGAAGGCTATAGAATTTCGAAATCTCCACATACTCGTTGATAGTGACCTTGACAGGAATTTCAGGGAACGCCTCGGCTTCGGCAAGGCCTAGCGCAACCAATGCAATGTCGCAGGAATTGAGTCTATCTGATTCCCAGCCTTTTACTGAGGAAGAGATCAGGCTGAAATAGCCTTCAAAACCAGTAAATGCCGTTTTGAGCAGTTTCGTAACGAACGCCTTGTCGCTTTGCACATCCGCAGAAGGATTCTTGCGCTTGAGCATATCGCTCAAATACAAATCAGGCAGACGCCACTGTTTTCCCGCAGCAACATCTTCCAACGTACGGCAACAATATGTAAGAGCATACGCCAAGTCATCAATCCAATATATGGATAGGTCTTCCAGAATGGCTGCCAGACTTTCGTTTTCCACAAACTCATTTTCAAATATCTTTATAAAGAGCTTACAGTCTTCCTTCAACGAGCGCTCCGGGGACTCCATATATTTCTGGAAATACTTCTTTCCCTTCATCGAGTCAAGCACCGAACTTATCAGCACATCATAAGGCTGCCAAGACAAGCCCTTCCTCGATATGATTTTCTGAAAATCCGGGTCATTCGCAAAGAACTCAGCCACCTTGTTTTCTGCGAATTTTGTGTTAGGCGACAGATCTTCAGGCGTAGGATTGAATTTCTTTTTCGCCTGCTCCAACCTGTTTCCGGCTTCAGCAGTGAGTGGACCTATTATTGAGAGCATAAACAGATAAAGATCCCTTGTAGCTTCACAGGAGCGGTCCAGTTCATTCATCGCGTCATCAAGCGTCATCCTTCCGACAGATGCGTAACCATACAGCACCTTGAAAGCCTTAATCCTCAGTATTCTTCTGCCTAACATTATATTCTCCGTTAAAAGATATTGTCCTTGAAATATTTTTTCAAAAAGTTTCCAAAGATACTACCATTTTTCAGAATTTTCCTTAAATTTGGTAAATAAATTAAAACTGAAAGGGAGATATGTACAACGATGATTATGAGGGAGGCTACTCCCGCGACCGCTCCGGAGATGAGATTTACTCAAAGCCGGTAAGAGCAGGAAAGAGGACTTATTTCTTCGACGTCAAATCGACTAAAGGAAACAATGACTTCTACCTGACCATCACAGAAAGTAAGAGAAAGACAGAATCCGATGGCCGTTTCAGTTACGACAAGCACAAGATTTTCCTTTACAAGGAAGATTTCGAGAAGTTTGCCGACGGTCTTGAGGACGCTGTCAGATATATCAAATCAAGGCTCGGAGAATCTGATTCTCCCGCAAAGGTCGCGGCTCAGGCATCTGAAGAGCCTAAACCTGAAGTAAAGGAAGACAGCGATATCTTCTAGCAGTCCTAAGAGACAGCACAGAATCCAAGAGCAAGGGTGACTAAAAGGCCGAAAGACTGATTAGTCACCCTGCTTGTATAATCTCACCTGCCAGTCTCGACCGCCAATTGGAAAGCACGGAAGACTCCCTAGAAGATGAACGGGACATTGTTTCTATTGTCGAATAAAATCGTTATATTTGGCGCCCACGCATAAATAAGTAAAAACTTATGAGTTCTATATTACTGAAAAATACAATCTGTAACGGAAGTCTCTCGAACATTTATATCGAAGGGCAACGGATACGTAAAATCACCCCTGTCAATGCAGGCGATTCCGATGGATATCCCATCGCGTCGGGCGTTGAGGTAATGGACTGCAACGGCAAGACAGCAATCCCTGGGTTCATCAATATGCACACCCACGCGGCAATGTCGCTGATGAGAGGAGTACAGGAAGATGTCGCATTTGCGGACTGGCTCGAGAAAATATGGAAAATCGAGTCGTGCGTAGATGAAGAATTCGTTTACTGGGGCACTAAAGTAGCCTGTCTGGAGATGATAAAGACGGGAACGACTACTTTCAACGACCAATACTGGTTCTGCAAATACGGGCGCAAAGCCGCTGTAGAGATGGGATTAAGACCTGTTGTTTCCTACATTATGATTGACCAGGGTGACCCGGAAAAGGCTGAGCGTCAGAAAGAAGAATGCCAGCAGGCATACGAAGAGGCGATGGCGCAGAACGATGGGGCGATTTTCGCGATTTCCATACATTCTGTATATGCCACGAGCGAGAGTCTGATGGTTTGGGCGGCCGAATTTGCAAGGAAACATTCGCTCAAGATTCACATCCACATCAGCGAGACAGAAAAAGAAATCACTGACTGCAAAGCGCTTCACGGCGGTCTCTCACCGGTGGAATATCTCGACAGTCTCGGCATTCTGGGACCGGATGTCATCGGAGCGCACACTTTGTGGGTCAGCGACAACGACATCAACATCCTCGGCAAGCACAATGTGAACTGCGTCCACAATATCAACTCAAACACAAAGCTGTCATCAGGTTACACCTTCAGATACAATGAACTCCGTGACGCCGGCGCGAACGTCTGCATCGGTACGGACGGGTGCGCATCCTCCAACAATCTGGACATGCTTGAGGCTATGAAGACTTCCGCTCTGTTCCAGAAAGCGTGGAGACACGACCCGAAAGCACTGCCTCTCAAGGAGTTGCTCAGCACTGCGACAGTAAACGGTGCAAAGGCATTGGGAATAGACGCTGGAGTCATCGAAGAAGGCAAACTGGCAGACATTCTCCTTGTCAACACCGACAGTTCATTCTTCCTGTCCCCTGGCAGTTTCCTGTCAAATCTGGTATATTCCGCACATAGCGACTGCATCGAGGATGTCATTGCCGGAGGCAGGTTCGTAATGCGCAACAGAAAGGTCAAGGACGAGTCACAAATACTGGACGGCGCCCGCGGACAACTTGCAAAAATCATTTAGAATCATATCAAAACAGATTCTTTGAACAAACAAAAATTCAGACTATGGATCCAAGAGCAGAAAAAATCTATACAGCGGCAGAATATGTAAAAAGTCAACTTCAGGGCAAAGTCCCCGTAGCGGGAATCGTGCTCGGAAGCGGACTCGGAAAACTTGCAGACAAAATCAAAAATCCGATAACTATTCCATACAAGGACATTCCGGGCTTCCCTGTCTCCACAGCGCTGGGGCACAAAGGCAACTTCATTGCGGGAGAACTTGGCGGCAAATTCGTCATTGCGATGCAGGGGCGAATCCACTATTATGAGGGATATCCTATGGAGCTTGTAACATTGCCGATACGCGTTATGAAGGTACTCGGCATCGGTTACCTGTTCGTTTCCAACGCTGCCGGCGGCATCAATTTCGACTTCCGTGTCGGAGACCTTATGATTATCAAAGACCATATCAATCTTCTTCCCAATCCGCTAGTCGGCAAGAATCTGGACGATTTCGGACCGAGATTCCCGGATATGACACACCCTTACGACGCAAAACTTATCTCCAAAGCGAAAGAGATAGCGGCCGAGGCTGGCATTGCACTACGCGAAGGCGTATATATCGCCGGCACTGGTCCGTCTTACGAGACGCCTGCAGAGTGGCATTTCTTCCGTACTATCGGAGCGGACGCAGTGGGTATGAGCACAGTACCGGAAGTTATTGTAGCGAGACATTCGGAGATTCCGGTATTCGGTATGTCAGTCATTACCAATGCTGCACAGGTGGAGTTCGACGCCGATTACAAAAATGACGGTGACGATGTCGTGAAGGCTGCGGACGCGGCTGCAGACAAGATGACCCATATATTTTCTAAAATCATCGAATCACTGTAATGGAATTTGGATTTTTCAGGGTCGCAGCCGCAACGCCTCGCGTGAAAGTTGCTGACATTGAGGCTAATATAGATGAAATATGCCGATTGTCGGCTGAGGCTGAAGAAGATAAGGTTTCTCTACTTGCTTTCCCGGAATTGTCCGTCACAGGCTATACCTGCGGCGATCTGTTCGGACAGGAGCTGCTGATAAGGAAGGCTGAGGAAGGCATAACCAAATTGAAGTCATTCTCGAGGGGAAAGTCAATCACGATTGTCGTTGGAGTGCCGGTGCGCGTAAATGCCTCGCTGTACAACTGCGCAGCCGTGATTCACAACGGTTCGCTGAGAGGGCTAGTCCCGAAAATATATCTTCCCACATACAACGAATTTTATGAATCAAGATGGTTCTCGAGCGGTGCCGATTTTCTGCACGATGTCGACAGGGCGCACGCGGGAATATATGACGACGCAAAAAATTGCAGTTCCCCTGTAACGGGTGAAGAGACAATCTATGCAGGACATAAGGTAAACATTTATCCGAATCTGCTTTTCACCGTAGGCAAATGCACATTCGGAATTGAAATCTGTGAAGACCTCTGGACACCGGTTCCACCGTCATCATACCACGCGCTTGCGGGTGCGGACATAATTGTCAATCTGTCTGCAAGCAACGAAGTCCTTATGAAGCACCGGTACAGGAAACAGCTTGTGAGCCAGCAGTCGGCAAGGACAATTTCCGGCTACATATACAGTTCCTGCGGATATGGAGAATCCACTCAGGATGTTGTTTTTGCCGGTTCTTCAATGATATGCGAAAATGGCGGTCAAATGGCAGAAAACGAAAGATTTTCAATGAGTTCAAGCCTTATTTCTGCCGACATTGACATTGACAAGCTGAAGATACTCAGGCAGAAAGAGACCACATTCCACTCATTCGCCCCGGACGGCACCACAGACGGCGATTATTCAAGGAAATATGTAAGAGTGCCTGTCGGGAATCCGGCTGACACTGATTTCGGAAGCGAACTCAGAAGGCATATCGATGCACATCCGTTCGTACCGGGAAATGCGGCGGAAAGGGAGGAGCGCTGCCGTGAAATCACGGACATACAGGTAATGGGACTTGCAACCCGTCTCGCCCACATAAATTCCAGAACTGCCGTAATCGGCATCTCAGGCGGACTTGACAGCACTCTCGCATTGATTGTGACGGTGCTCGCATTCGACAAGCTCGGATGGGACAGAAAGAGAATTATCGGCATTACTATGCCGGGGCTCGGGACCACATCGAGAACTCATTCCAACGCATCCGACCTTATGGAGGCACTCGGTGTTACGTCAATGGAAATTCCTATCGGAAAGGCAGTTGCACAACATTTTGAGGATATCGGTCAAGATCCTTCAGTGCAGGATGTCACATACGAAAATTCCCAGGCCAGGGAACGCACCCAGATTCTGATGGACGTCGCCAACAAGGAAAACGGCATTGTTGTGGGTACCGGTGACCTGTCGGAACTGGCGCTCGGATGGGCGACCTACAACGGTGACCACATGTCAATGTATGCGGTAAATGCCAGCATCCCAAAGACACTCGTCAAATACCTTGTAGAATGGGCTGCAACGCATCATTTCGGAGAAAAGGGCGGTGACAAGTGCAAACGGACAGTCCACGATATTCTTATGGACATCATCGACACACCTATAAGCCCTGAGTTGAAGCCTGCTGACGACAACGATGACATCACTCAAAAGACAGAAGACCTCGTAGGTCCATACGAGCTTCACGATTTCTTCCTGTATAATATCTTCCGGTTCGGATATGCACCGTCAAAGGTGTATTTTCTGGCTCAGAAAGCCTTTGCGGGGGTTTATGACAACGAGACTATCCTCAAGTGGCTGAAGACATTCGTAAAAAGATTCTTTGCCCAGCAATTCAAGAGGTCCTGTCTGCCGGACTGTCCTAAAGTCGGTTCGGTAACACTTTCTCCGAGAGGTGACTGGAGGATGCCGTCAGATGCCTGGAGAACATTGTTTATAGAAGATCTGGAGTAAGAAGCTGTTTTTGAAACAACTTCTTACTATCTTCTTCTCAAACGGGCAGCGAGGGAGCCGTCCATCGCGCCTTTCATAAGTTTGCGTGTTCCCTCGAACTGCTTCAGAAGCCTGTTGACCTCCTGAATCGAGGTTCCGCTACCGTCGGCAATACGCTTGCGGCGGCTTCCGTTTATCAGCTCCGCGTGCTCGCGCTCATACGGTGTCATTGACAGTATTATGGCCTCCACACTCTTGAATGCGCTGTTGTCAATATCCACATCCTTCAAGGCCTTGCCCATACCCGGAAGCATTGACGCCAGGTCCTTGATATTTCCCATCTTCTTAATCTGCTGAATCTGGTTGTAGAAATCCATCAGCGAAAATTGGTTTTTGGCAAGTTTTTTCTTGAGTTCACGCGCCTGCTTCTCGTCAAACTGCTCCTGCGCTTTCTCAACGAGTGAAACCACGTCACCCATACCGAGGATACGGTCGGCAATTCGAGCCGGATGGAATACATCCAAGGCGTCAATCTTTTCGCCAGAAGATATGAATTTGATAGGTTTGCCTACTACGGCCTTGATTGACAACGCGGCACCACCGCGAGTATCGCCGTCCATCTTGGTGAGGACAACACCGTCAAAATCAAGGGTTTCATTGAAAACCTTGGCAGTCTCAACCGCATCCTGGCCCGTCATAGCATCAACCACGAAGAGAATCTCCGTAGGGTTCACAGCCTTTTTGATTGCTGCGATTTCCGCCATCATCTCTTCATCGACAGCAAGTCGTCCGGCTGTATCTATAATCACCAGGGAGATACCCTCCGCTTTAGCCTTGGCTACAGCATTCTCAGCTATCTTGACTGCATCCTTGCTTCCTTCTTCGGAATAGACCGGGACACCGGCCTGCTCCGCCATAACTTTCAACTGGTCAATCGCCGCAGGTCTGTAAACGTCACAGGCCGCAAGAAGGACCTTCATTCCCTTTTTTGACTTGCAAAGGTTGGCAAGCTTTGCCGTAAACGTTGTCTTACCTGAACCCTGCAAACCTGAGATGAGCACAATTCCAGGATTACCCTTGACATTGATATCCTGCGCTCCGGCTCCCATAAAATCAGCCAGTTCGTCGTGGACAATCTTCACCATCATCTGCTGAGGCTTCACTGCCGTAAGCACATTCTGGCCCATAGCCTTATCCTTGACACGGTCACAGAATTCTTTCGCGACCTTGTAGCTTACGTCAGCATCAAGCAATGCCTTACGGATATCCTTTACCGTCTCCGCAACATTGATTTCAGTGATTTTGCCTTCGCCTTTCAGTATTTTGAACGACCTTTCAAGTCTTTCCGAGAGATTTTCAAACATAATAATGATATGTATTAAATGCGGATTGCAAAATTACTCAAAAAAAACTAACTTCACATATCTTCACACCTAGTAAAGACGGAATTGAGGCGTCTGATATGACGGATGAAGACCACAGACACTAAAACATATCGCCTATGATCAGTACAGAAGCAATTGAAATGGCTTTTGCCAAATCCCGGTTGCCGGCACCGTTCAAATTATTTTTACTCGGAATCTCAGGAAAGAAGGTAATGAGAATGACACGCAGGCGCGTGATCACAAAGAATCCCCGCAGGACAGAAACGGACAGAGATGAAGCACTTTCCACCAAATCAAGAGATGATATCCGCGCCAGGCTCAAGGAATGGACAAGCGTTGACGAGAATATCCGCAGCGATTTCAGCATTGACCAGCTTGCAGCACAATTGAGCACCGGAAGAAAGGCCATTGAACGCTATTTTGAATCCGCAGCCAAGCAGGATTTCCGTTATTGGAAGACCTTTATACGGATTGAACGCGCGCAGGCTCTTCTTCTCGAAAATGAAAGCATCCCCGTCATCGATATCGCCAAGACAGTAGGGTTCAATGACAAGTCAAATTTCCACAAGAAATTCAAAGAAATAACCGGATGCACTCCTTCCCAATGGCGGGAATGCGGAGGACATCCGGAAATATACGGTTAGTCTTTAGTTATCCGTTCTGATGGGCAGGTCTCAAAAGGTCAAGCACAACCTTTACAGGATTGAATGTGTCAAGAGGCACTTCAACGAAATATGTATTCCAGTCGCTCATCGAGCCATTCCATAGACCGGGCAACTCCAATGCTTTCAATTCCCTGCCCTGATAGCTCTTGGAACTGATGAAGCCGGCATTTTCGTCCACGTAGTCAAGAAGATTGAATTTCTCGCCCTTGTAGTTTCTGATGCAGCAGACTAGGTCAACAGGATTGAAATGCGTTGAACGGGAGAGAATATCCTTGGAACGGAGATCTTCCTGGTTTATCTGCACGCTTTCAAGGATTTGAAGATTGGATGAGCCATCCTTGCCGGCTATTATGAACGGACCTCCACCCGGTTCGCCTTGGTTGCGCACCATACCACAGACACGAATCGGCCTGTCAAGTTTGGACCTGATAAGAGCCACTCTATCCTCAATACTTCTTGTCAGAGGCAACTGTATGCAAAGTTCCCTGTCCAGAAAGTTCTCTACATTGTTGCACAACTGGAGACATTCTTCCGATTTCAGGTCAGTTATAGTATCAAACTGACGGAGATAACCGAAAATCTTGTCACGCAACTGGAGACATTTTCCCATAAGTGCCTTCTTGTATCTCGCGGTTATATGAAGGAATCTTTCGTTGGATACATTATCAATGTTCTTGACTGACACTATCTCGTCTTCCAGTGCATTGAGATTGTATATCAGCGCGCCGTGTCCTGCAGGCCTGAACAGCAGCTCCCCGGACTCGGTTCGGAACGGCTTGTTTTTCAAGTCCACCGCCACGGTATCCGTTGATTTGTTCTGGAAAGTGAACGACACGTTGTACTTCACACCGTACTTCGTCTCGTATTCGCCTCTGACTTCATCCAAAGCCTGTTTGAAAAGAGGTTCGAATTCCGGAGAAATGGTGAACACTATATTCGCAGTTCCATCGGCATTGCGCATATAATCTTGAGCCTCAACCAGATGCTCAGCAAATGCAGTCCGGCATTCCCCGTCAGCATATCTGTGAAAGCGGATTACGCCCTTAGGCTTTGAACCATAACCCAGGCCTTTGTCTGTCAAGACTTTCTCCGCAACTTCCTTGCGATATTCGGGAGAATCTTTCACGCCACCGAACATTTCGGCTGTATAGAAAGCGAACTCCTTTATTCGTGCAGCAAGCTTACCGACAGAAGAATCTACGCCGGGGTCTTTGCCTTCTTCCAAAGAGGACAATCCCGAGAAAATATCCTTGAACATTCTGGATGCGGCTCCAGATGCGGGCACGAATTTGCATTTTCCCTGTACACTTGCACTGTCACAATATGCGACCGCTTCGTCAGTTTCCTGCTCGGACAAAATCCTTATACCTCTTTCCGGCGTGGCAGGTCCCACGATATTCATCCAAGGGAACCCTTTCCTGAAGCGCTCGACTTGAGACTCAACTTGCTTGACAGAAGAACCGCGTTCTTCTATTTTCCTGATATCGTTCTTATCAAACATAATGATAGGTTTAGAAGCTGTTTTGAAATCAGTACAAATTTACATTTTTTCCCGATTATTCCGTGTGCTGTATGTATCCAAAGTATCCGTGTAAGGAAACACAGGATTTTTCACCTTGAGCCCCCATTATTTCAAAGCATAATAATATAAAAAAGGCTGTAAGGCAGAACCTTACAGCCGTCCTCTAATAAAAACTGATATAAATTAGGCCTCACGGCTTCATTTGCGAAGTTAATGAATCAAAATGAATAAACCAAGCCTATCATAAAATTTATTGTCGCTTGAGGATAAAGACTTGTCCACGATGATGTCAAATTCTTCTCATTTTCAAAATAACAGAGTTCTCCGGAGACATCAGAATAATACTTCGAATTGAACAGATTATTCACGTACCCGCGAAGTCCGAGTTTACCTGAGCCGACATTGAAATCGTGGCTTACAACAAGATTGGACACAAAATAAGCAGGTGCCTTGCGGGCATCATTTTCAGTATTGTCCCAATACTGCGAGCCGATGTACTTTCCGTCAAGTGATATCGTAGTCGTCTTGAGAGAGCCTGAAGATACACGTTTGAAAGGTGAAACTGATATTCTTGCCATTCCCATTGCAGAAGGAGACATACGCATAGTGACCGTGCCGTAATTCTGTGAATATGAACCGGTTTCATTCCACGTATCCGAAGAGTCATACTTCGTGCAATACAGAGTGTAATTGTGAATCTGGTTCATACTGAACGTGGCATTTGCCTCGAGGGTCAACTCTTCCACAGGTGAATAGGCTGCTGCCAACTCGATACCGCGCCTCCAGGCCCTTGGCATATTCTCCTTGATGGCATAACCTACATTTGACAACTTTCCCGTTTCAAGAAGCATATCCCAATACTCCATAAGGTAAACATTGGCGGAAGCCGACACTTTGCGGCCGGTATAACTGTATCCGACTTCAATATCGAGCATCTGCTCAGGTCTGAGCGACACGGAAGCGTCCTTCTTGCCCTGCGACTGCTCCTTATTCATAGTAAGAATCTGCTCCTGCAAATCGCTCTTGCCCGGTTCCCTATTGCCAAGTGCAGCAGACACATAGGCCTTGTTGGCATCATTCCAGGAGAATGTCAATCCCACGCGCGGGTTGAAGAAATTCCAGGTCGTATTGTATGCCAGCGACTCAAAATAATCATCGTCAATGCCCGACATTTTCAAGGATATTCCCCTGTACTGCAAATCCATATAGGCTGTAAGCCATTCCAATGGTCTGTACTCGGCACGTGCAAAGGCATTGATTTCCTGTTTCAGACCCCTGTGGAAATACCACGCACGGCTTGAGTTATATTTTCCGTAATCAAAGGAGTCCCCCATCACGCTGCTCCAGAGCAACTTTCCGAAATGGTCCCCGTCGTACCTTGAAGCATAGATACCTCCCGTAACATCCAGTTTGTCAGACTTGTAGGTAAGATTGGAATTGAGCACATAATAGTCATTGCCCATTGCCTTGCGTACAATGAAATCTGATTTCTTATAGACATTTCCATCTGCGTCCGTAAAGTCAGGAAGACGATATTTGCTGAACTTCTTGTCCGCCTTGTAGTTTTCGTAATATCCGTCTCCACGGGTATAATTGAATGTGGTGCTCCAAGTAAGATTATGCTCAAACTGATGAGTGTAATTAAGTTGAACGTGATGCTGTGTGTAGTTGTCAGTATCATTGTCATAATAATGCACACCGCCGTATGAATCGTGGAACTCGCCCGTTGAATTATATTTCCTGTTGGTCTTGTACATTTCAGGATCAATGCCATTCCACGTAATGCCTGAATGCTGGTCTCCCATCAGGTAGGTCAGTTTCAATGAATTGTTGCCTCTTAGCCATCCGAGTGCGGCAAAAGCGGACTGCACCTTTGCCTTGGCATTTCGGATATATCCGTCGGTGTAGTTTCTGGAATATGCTGCGCTGAAATACAGACCGGATTTTGTGAGACCTGTACCGGCAGATGCAGTCATAGTCATCGTGTTATATGAGCCGGCAGCTACATTGACATAGCCGAACGGTCTGGTTCCAACAGACGCAGTGCTCATATTTATGCTAGCACCGAATGCGCCAGGACCGTTTGACGATGTGCCGAGTCCTCTCTGGAACTGCACGGAATTGATTAGAGACGTGAGCGCAGGAATGTTCACCCAGAACACCTCCTGAGATTCTGCATCATTTAGGGTGATTCCGTTAAGAGTCACATTGATTTGAGAACCCTTTACTCCACGCACAGTCATTTTGGAATATCCGAGACCGGTACCGCCTTCAAGGCTGGTTACTACTGAAGGTTGGAGATTGAGCGCCTGGACAAGTGAGTTCATAGGATTCTCCTTGCGCAATTCATCTCTGTTGACATTTGTGAAAGTGACAGGCGTATTCTTTCCCGCTCTGGAAGCGGATACAATCACACTGTCAAGTTTTTCGACCTTTTCAGGGGTCTCGTTACCGGCAAAAGCAGTAACTGAAGCGGCGCACATAGCCGCAAGAAATAAAAAACCTCGCATAAGTTTTAATTTATGCAAGGGGTGCGCATACGCGCGTGAGATCAGCGTTCCCTACGTCGGCATTACCCGAATCAGGTTAATGGGTATAATCTCAACCGGTTACGGCATCGTTTCATATCTGATGCTTGCCCAGTACCCCAAGCTTTGTTTATAAAAAAATTACTTCTGTTCTATCAATTCCACCTCAAACAATCTGCACCAATTCTTCCCGGTGAGGTAGATTTTCCTGTCCTCAGGATTGTAGGCGATGCCGTTCAGTACATCCGTATCGCGATACCTCAAATTCTCAGGCAACAGTCCGGAGCAATCCACCACACCTGTCACGATTCCGGTCGCGGGATCTATTATGACTATCATATCAGTCATATAGACATTCGCCCAAATCTTTCCGTCAATATATTCAAGTTCATTCAAGTCATATACCGGATGCCCGTTGAGTTTCACCTGCAAAGTCTTGACTGTCTTGAAGTTGTCATCCAAAAAATAAATATTCGCCGAGCCGTCGGTCGAAATCAAATTTTTGCCGTCAGTCGTAAGCCCCCACCCGTCACGCGGATATGAGAATGTTTTCAAGTATTTCAGAGTCTTTGCATCATATACAAAGGCTAACTTGTTCTGCCACGTAAGGATATAAATTTTCCCATCCTTCTCAACAGAGCCCTCGACGAAGTATTTGCGGTCAAAATTCAAACGGTATGTGGCATTCCCAGTCGGGATATCCACTTTTCTGAACGTCGATTTGCCGTTGAGACCTGTACTTTCGTACATCTGACCGTCATAGAAGAAAAGGCCTTGGGTATATGAGGTTCTGTCGTGCGGAAAAGACTTGACTGTCTTGACCTTATAATATGTCACCTTTGCATCGGAGCACGAAGAACTCAACGCAAATACGGACACGGCCAACGCCAGCAAAAATTTTCCGCAAGAAATCCTCATTACAGGTCACACTCCTCTCCTCTTTGTCTGCGATATTCCATTGCAGCCTTGACAAATGCCACGAAAATAGGCTGTGGAACCTCAGGCGTACTCTTCAATTCAGGATGGAACTGAACACCAATGAAGAACGGATGTGTAGGGATTTCCACGATCTCAACAAGTCCGGTCTCCGGATTACGTCCGCTTGCAACAAGTCCCGCCGCCTCCATTTTAGGCAGAAAATCGCTGTTGAACTCATATCTATGCCTATGACGTTCAGAAATAAGTTCCTGACCATAGATTCTGTATGCCAAAGAGTCCTTGCTCAATTTGCACTCGTATGCACCGAGACGCATTGTACCGCCTTTGATAGTGGTGCTCTTTTGATCCTCCATAAGGTCTATGACCGGATATGGTGTGGCTGGGTTGACTTCTGTAGAAGCTGCCTCTTTAAGCCCGAGCACATCCCTTGCAAACTCAACTACGCACATCTGCATTCCAAGACATATTCCGAAGAAAGGAATGTTATGCTCACGTGCAAATTTTATAGCCTGCACTTTGCCCTCCAATCCCCTTTCACCGAAGCCTGGGGCAACGAGAATGGCATCCATTCCGCCAATTTTCTCCTCAACATTCGAAGCATCCACAAATTCACTCTGAACCGTATGCACATTGACCTTGCACTCGTTGGCAGCGCCTGCGTGGACAAATGACTCCAAAATGGACTTATAAGCATCCTGGAGCTCAACATATTTACCTACAAGCGCGATATCCACCTTGTGTTTAGGATGATACAGACGTCCGAGGAATGACTTGAGATTGGTAAAATCCGGTTCCGGGATATCTGTAATATGGAAATGATTCAGAATCATCTGGTCGAGCCCTTCGCCCTCCATATTCAGAGGAACCTGATAAATAGACGGTGCATCGATTGACTGTATCACGTGACCCGGCTTCACATTGCAGAAAAGAGCGACTTTCCTTCTTATCTCCGGGGTAAGTTCCTTCTCCGTACGGCAGACGATTACATCAGGATGCACACCGGCCTGCTGCAACATCTGCACAGAGTGCTGTGTCGGCTTGGTTTTCAACTCTTTTGCTGCGCTGAGATAAGGAACGAGGGTCAGATGTATGCTGGCGAGATCCTCTTCAGGCATCTCCCACTGCAACTGACGGATAGCCTCAAGGAAAGGCTGTGACTCCATATCTCCGACTGTTCCGCCAACCTCTGTAATGATGACATCGAACTTGCCGGTCTTTCCGAGAAGAAGCATACGCCTCTTGATCTCATCAGTGATATGAGGAATAATCTGCACTGTCTTTCCGAGATATGCTCCCTCACGCTCCTTGTTGATGACAGTATAGTACACCTTTCCGGTAGTGACGTTGTTGGCTTTCGTCATATGAACACCCAAGAACCTCTCATAATGTCCAAGATCAAGGTCCGTCTCTGCACCGTCATCGGTAACATAACATTCGCCGTGCTCGTACGGGTTCAATGTACCCGGGTCGATATTGATGTACGGGTCGAATTTCTGGATGGTAACTCTAAGACCTCTGGCCTGAAGAAGCTTGGCCAATGATGCAGCGATGATTCCTTTTCCCAATGAGGAAGCTACACCTCCTGTTACAAAGACATATTTAGTATTCATTCTTGGTATGTTCTAACAGGGATGCAAATTTAGCCATTTTTTCGAGAATCGGAAAATGTTTCCACCTAAAACGATGTCAGCGCGCGCACTCGGATGTAAGGTAAAGGATTACGTCTTCAATCGCTCTACGGCACACTGGACAGAATTCCGGTGACTCGTTTGTCCTCATCCTGCAGTCCTCGCAAGGCCTCCAGTAACCTTTCGGTTGATATGCAGCTCCCTCAACAAGTCCGACGACACCCGCATCGTACAAATCCTTCCACTTGGAAGCGAAATCAACCTTAGTCGTGACATTCTTCTGCCAGGGTTCCACCTCGAACGACTGATCAGCCATAGCAGTACCGTCGTATGCGTATTCATCTGTAAGCCCGGCGAAACTGTGACCGAATTCGTGCACCACTACAGGGCCGAATTTACCGTGACCGGTCGATGTTATGGTATAGAGCCCGTATATTCCACCTCCACCGTAAGTATCTGAATTAGCGAGTATTATGACAGTTTCATACGGCAATCCGTCTATAGCGTCGTGCATCTTGAACTGAGCATCTGTGGTAAGGTACCTGTCTGAATAGAAAGTGTCAAAGTTGGATGAAAGAGCAGTGTTTTTCCATATACCTTCGCGTGGAATGCTTACTCCGCTATCCTCCGACAAAGTGGCAATCGCATTGATATTGAAGCAGTCACGCATAGACTTGAACGGCTCGTGGGCAAGCAGATTGGAGACAGCCGACTGCGCGTCACGGTAGAATTTGCCGATTTCTTTCCGAGTATAGCCCTCTGCGATTATGGCAACATCTATTTTCTCCTTAGGGTCTCCGCTGTACAGAAGCTGTCTGCATTTCGGCTGGCTTGACGTTTCGACCTTACGGATAAGAATATCCGCCGGATCCACATCGTGGGAAAATTCAGTCTCTACAGCATTGCGACTGTTGAAAAGTTTCACATTGACAGTCACTGGACGGGCCGGTTCAGGCACCAGGAACACATTCTCGAACGCCTTATTCACCGACTTAGCCTCGGCCGTGCCCAACCATTCCTGAAACAAGGTTGAAAACGAAATTCTATACAGTGTATCTCCGCTGGCCTTATCTGTCATTGTCAGCTGTCCCTCTCCTTGAACGGGAACAGTCTTCAGATTCACCCGCCTTCCGTACCATCCCTCCTGACTTTCAATATGGGCAACCGATATATTGCTTTCTCCATATTTGCCGGAGAATATGTAATCAAGTCGTAAAGTCCTGTCTTTCAATGTACCATTCGTAAAAGGATCGTCCTGAGCCGAAACAGGCAAGAAAGAAATGCAGCAAATAGCCGATAGCATCCATCTGCAACACGACAATTTATTGATTATAATTTCATTAAATAGAGTCCTTAACTTCGTGCGTACTATTGTCTCCATTCCGTTTCAATTTTAGAAGCTGTTTTGTTTCTGCTAATATAGCATAGCAGAGGATTTTTTCAAAGACGTGCGGCAATCAGGAAAGATTTTTAACTACATTTGCGGTCAGGGCGTGCTGAACGCCTGCAAAGTCACTGGAACATACGGGAAGACAGACCTATGCAGAACAACAATCAGACAGACCGCACAGATGCAGTCCTTGAACTGGCATCCGAAGCAGGACACATTCTGCTTCAGAACGGAGCCGAAATTTCAAGGGTTGAAGACACGATGTCCAGAATAGCATCGCATTACGGAGTGGAATCCGGCAGTTTCTTTGTCCTAAGCAACGGCATATTCACCACCGACTCACCGGGGCACTACGCCAAGGTTGAATTCATACCCATTCGCGCCATCCAGTTATCTAAAGTCGTCGCCATCAACAGATTGAGTTACGACATTGCGGCAGGCAAGTATTCCATTGAAGAAGCTGCAAGAGTCCTTGATAAAATTAAGGCCGAGAAAAGCAAACCTGCGTGGGAACTGATTTTGGGTGCCGCATTCGGAGCCGCAGGATTCTGCGCCGTATTCGGCGGAGGATTCATCGATTGTGCAGCCGATTTCATCATCGGAGCCCTGCTGTACGTTTTCTGCCTCTTTGTCAGCGAACGCTATATGAGCAAGATTGTCGGAGGAATATGCAACGCATTGGTAGCTACGATGCTGTGCATATTTTCATACCGTCTCGGATTCGGATATAGCCTCAGCAATCTGATTATCGGTGCTGTAATGCCGCTCATTCCCGGAGTCCCGTTCGTAAATGGAGTACGTGACCTTGTAAATTCCGATTACATCGCTGGCATCACCAGACTTACTGATGCGATGCTCGGATTTTTCTGCATAGCGATAGGTGTCAGCATCTCGTTTCTGCTTGACGGATGGTTGGCGGGAGGAATCATTGCCCTGCACGGAATGACTGTACATCCGGACACCTTCGCAATAGGATGGCAGTTCGCAGCCGCATTCATCGGAACATCAGCATTCGCCATACTTTTCGGTTCTCCTCGCATGGAATACTTCGCCGCAGGAGTAATCGGCGCCATCGGATGGGCCGCTTATCTGGCAATAACAAGAAATGGGGTCACCAGCGCTTTCGCCGGTATCATTCTGGCAACGGCTCTTGTATGCGTAATGTCAAGACTTGTAGCAGTTTGGCATCGTTGTCCTAGCACAGTTTTTCTCCTTTGCGGAATCTTCCCACTCGTACCGGGAGCCGGAGTTTTCTGGTTCACCTATTACCTCGTGTCAAGCCAATACCATCTGTCGGCGTTCACAGGAATAAACGCGATGAAAGCCGCCATAGCCATAGTGCTCGGCATTGTATTCGCGATGGAACTTCCGCAGAGGTTTTTCTCCGGGATACGCAATAGGCACCGCGCTATCCGATAAAGTAGCGCATAAGCGATGTAGGAGGAATCTCCTTGTCGGAAACAGGGATAAAATAGTGCAGAAAGTGCATCAGCCTGTTCGCTTCGGTATATTCAGGACAGTTTTTCGGAACCATCGCCAAAATACGTTCAGCGTGGCTTCGCAGCACTGCAAATTCCAAAAGATATGCTGAATTGAACAGCACGTCAGCTTCTTCCTGGAAAGGATAAATCCACTTCACCTCAGCCCTGCGTACATTTCGCCAGTTCGCAATGGTCTCGCGCGGAGAAAACGCTCCCTTCTTGAAATCCCTCACAATGCGCCTCAAGAGTCGGTTATCGCTGGTCGGAATACAATTATGCTCATCCAGCGAAATACTGGTAATTGTATTGATGAAAATTCTGAACTTAACCTGCTCAGCTATACCGTCAAGCAGTGCCGGATTCAGAGCGTGAAGGCCCTCAATCAAAAGCACAGACCCCTCTTCCAGCTTGAGTTTCTTGCCGTTGTACTCCCTTATTCCGGTAACGAAATTATATTCCGGGAATTCCACCGTCTCCCCGGCTATCAGCCTCTTGACATCGCGCTGCAGGAGGTTATGGTCCACTGTCTCGAAATTGTCGAAATCATAAGAGCCGTCCGGAAGTTTTGGTGTATCAAGTCGGTTCACGAAATAATCGTCAGTGGAGAACGATATCGGTTTAAGACCGCAGGTAAGCAGTTGGACACTGAGTCTCTTGCAGAATGTGCTCTTTCCGCTGTTGGTCGGCCCCGTAATGAGAACAATACGTGCACCATATCCGGAATGGTACCGTCTGGCAATTTCCTCGGCTATCTGCACTATCTTCTTTTCCTGCAATGCTTCCGCCACTTGGATAAGGTCGGATGCACTGCCTTCGATGCAGGCTTTGTTGACATCACCGACATTCGAGAGACGCATTATCCTGTTCCATTCGTCCGCTTCTGCAAACACTTCAAATGTCTTTGGCTGCTCATAGAAAGGGGCAAGCTGCGGAGGATTGTGCCTGTCCGGAATACGCAGCAGTGCTCCGGACCTGTAAGCCTTGAGGTCCCATACCTTCAGATAACTCGTACTCGGCAGCAGCACTCCGCAATAATAATCGACAGTATCTCCCAAGGAATAATACTTGACATACACGTCACCGCACGTCTCAAGCAGCTTGACTATATCGTAATCCCCTGATTTTCTGAAAACGTCAATAGCCTCTGATGTCTGGACCTCATACCTCTTGAAAGGAAGGTCTTCGGCCACTATCTCGAGCATACGTTTTTTCACATTCTCGACATCCAATGCCGACAGAGGATTGCCGTCCCGCTTGTCTATGGTAATGAAAAAGCCCTTGGATATAGGCCTGAACATCTCCACCTTGCATTTCGGAAAAAGGTCCCGCGCCGCCTTATACAGAAGGAAACACAGCGACCTGCTGTAAACATTTCTTCCGGCGTATGTCCGATAGTCCAGAAATTCCACGTCACGGCTGTTGAACGCTCTAAATTTCAGCCCTTGGGAAACATTATTGACATTTGCGCACAAAATATCGTACGGCTTATCGAAATCGAATTTGTCAATCATATCCTGAAGTGTCGTCCCTTCGGCGAACTCCTTGTACGTTCCCGTGTTTTTGCAGAAAATCTTGACCATAAGAGAGAATATGTTTTGAAATTAGCGTGTCGAGGCACAAAGATAAAAATTTTCCGTCCGTCAGCAACAAAGCAGGATTATCATCTGCGCAGATATGACCCTGAGGAACATTTCTACAGGATACACTGTTGCATAAGCTACTGACGGGGTATCGTCATCCACAGTGCTTAAAGCATAGTTCAGCGCGATCGGATTTGCCATAGCTCCGCACAGCATACCGACATTGGCAGCATAACTTGTCTTGCAGAAGCGTGAAGCGACATATCCCACAAGCAGCACCGGCACGATAGTCAGAATGACGCTGACAACAATCCAGAGAATTCCGGATGGTTGGAACACAGTCTCGAAGAATCCTGGACCGGCACTCAAGCCCAGCCCTGCCAGATAAATTGTAAGTCCCATCTGTCTAAGCATAAGGCTGGCACTATGTGTCGTGTAAGTGGTTAGGTGCAGTCTAGGGCCGAATGCCCCCATAAGTATTCCGACGATAATCGGGCCGCCCGCTATTCCAAGCCTAATCGGCACACTCATCCCTGGAATTGATATTGGAATGCTTCCCAGCACAAGTCCCAATATGAGACCGAAAAAGATTGAGAAAAGATTGGGATTCCGCAGTTCTTTTGCCTGATTACCAAGCACTTCAGCCATACTGCTGATGGCATTTTCCTGCCCCACGACGGTAAGTCTGTCACCTATCTGGAGTCTAAGTCCGCCTGAAGGAAGGATGTCGATTCCGGCTCTGTTTACTCTGGTTATATTGACGCCATAAGCATTTCGGATGTGAAGGTCTCCCAGTTTTGTACCGTTCAGATTGGGCCTGGTAACGTAAACGTGGCGAGAGACCAGAGTACCGTCAAGATGATTCCAGTCAATGTCGCCGTTATTCCAATCCCGCTTCACAGTCTCACCAAAGAGTTTTTCGGCTGCACCTACTTCCCATTCCTTTGAAAGCACAAGTATATGCTCCCCCTTCTCCAACACAGTGTCTCCGGTAGGGATTATCACTTTTCCGCGTTTGATATTTTCAGGGACTTCGCTTCCCTGAAATTTCCATACTCTGGAGACTACAAGCCTAATGGAGACGTCTTGCATTATATCCCTTATGGTCTTTCCATAGATTGCAGGATTGCTTATGCGATATTCCGTTATGAATGTCTCGTTCTCGTGAGTTTCCTTTCTGACTTCGCCCCTTTGGAATATGAATTTCAGTACTATTACGCTCAAAATCACACCGATGACACCGAAAGGATAGCCGACTGCGCACGCCATAGCCATCTCATTGGAAGTATCCATCGCATCCGGATGAATCTGAAGAAGAGCCTGTTGGGCTGCACCCAGCATAGGAGTATTGGTGGCCGCACCAGTAAGAAGGCCCAACGATATTGGCAGTGAAATATCTGTGAGACAACTTACCGCAAATGTAAGTCCAGTTCCGATTACAAGCACCGCGAATGCGAGGATATTCAATCGGATGCCGCCTTTTTTCAATGAAGGGAAAAATGACGGTCCAACCTGCATACCGAGCGCATATACGAACACTATAAGGCCGAAGTTCTGCGCAAAAGCAAGCATTTGCGGGTCAATCAGAAGTCCCAGATGACCGGCAAGAATGCCCGCAAAGAACACGAAAGTCACTCCGAGCGTAACGCCCTTTATTTTAATATGATTACACAGCAGTCCGACGGCGCATATCAGCGAAAGCACCAGCACCGCCTGGACATAAGTCTGCTCCGTAAACAAATCGACAAGCCACTCCAACATACATTCTCCTATTTAAGAAGCTGTTTCGAAATAATTCCAAGACCGCAAATGTACATCATTTGAGAATGTTTTGAAAAATCTTTTGAAAATTCACCGACTTATGCAGTTTGCACAGATTTTCCTTGACAAACTCGCAGCCAAGCCTGAAGACCTCCTAAAAATCAATTTTTGGAGATTCGCAACAGGAATGCAGCAAAGCAGACTGAACCCTATAAGTCGAATCAAGAGCAGGCAGGTTCTCTTTTCTGATAGGTTCCGCACTCGGGGATTCCATAGTAAGAGGATTTATCGGGCTTCCGTTCTTCCATACGCGGAAATCCAGATGCGGCCCGGTAGAGACCCCGGTAGAACCGACATATCCTATCACGTCCCCCTGTCTTACCCTGTCTCCCACCTTCAGACCCGAAGCATATCTTGACAAATGAAGATAAGCAGTAGTATAGACCGAATTGTGACGTATTTTGACGGTATTGCCGCCACCTCCGCCCCAGCCTTTGCTTATCACCGTACCGTCTCCGATGCTCATAACCGGTGTACCTGTCGGTGCGGCATAATCCACACCGGTGTGCGCCTTGACTTTACCTGTAACAGGGTGTTTTCTGTGATAACTGAAGCCGGAACTTATACGGGAAAAGCGGAGCGGAGCCTTCAGGAATGCCTTTTTCATACTCTCGCCCTTCTCGTTCCAATAGAGATTTCCGCCGTCACCCTGGTCATAGCGGATTGCAGGAAAGCATTTGCCGCCGTGAGTAAATTCAGCGTAATACACTGTATCAATATCGATTATTTCGCCCTCACAGGAGGATTCGACATAGTTTACACTGAACTTGTCACCCGGCTGAAGCGAGAAGAAGTCAATGGTCCAGGCATATATATCCTCAAGATGCAATATGAGCATTGTCGGTGCACCGGCTTTCCTCATATCGTTCCATAGTGAGGAGGAAATAGTGACTTCAGAGCATTTCCGGCTGAATTCTATAGGTTTCGTGAATTTCCACGCAGACATCGGTTCTGTGCATTTGAACACAGTTGAGCTGGTTCTGCTGGCGTTATAAACAAGGTACTCAAGCACATCTTCAGTAGAATCCTTGACACTGTAATATGCCTGCCAAGCGTTTCCAGCGCGCATTTTTCTCGGGTCAAAAACGGAATCGCTTACAGACAAAAGCCCAATAGCCTGCTGCGGTGACATTCCCAGACGACCAAGCAGTCCGGTAAAAATTTCCCCATTTTTCAACACTCCCTCGGCAAGATTGAATGAGTCGGTACAGAAACCAAGCGGATATACAGTATCATTCACGGCCACTTCTTCTTCCGCACTTCCCCGATGCCCGTTACAAGACGGAATGAATATGGAGGTCATAACTGCCGCAACAATCGCAACCAAGCCAAGATTTATTTTCTTCATTGTGAATCAATTATGTTGATAATGAGGCGCGTAGCTTCTTATTCTCCCAAGCCGAATTCTTTCGGAACTTTAGCCTCGAATGTCATAACTTTTCCTGTAATCGGATGAATGAATGACAGAGTTCCAGCGTGCAAAGCCAGTCTCCCGGCAGGATTGGTTTTGGCACCGTATTTTTTATCACCGGCTATCGGGCATCCTAGTTCTGTCGAACAGTGTACCCTAATCTGGTTTTTGCGTCCTGTTTCAAGACTGAACTCCACGGCCGTATAAGTAATTTGTCCGGTCAAAGCAGACTCCTCCTGGGGCCTTCTGCCTGAAGCACTTCTCGGATGCACATTCTTCTGGAGAATGCGGAAGTCCGTAACAGCGTGAAGCCATTCCGAGGACTCATCCCGCTTACGTCCGCGCCTGTCCGCATCGTCCTCTATCTGACGCGAGGAAACCATCTTCATTGACTTGGGATTTTCCTTGAGCCAGCTTTCTATTCTTCCTTCCGGTCTGGAAGGGACCCCTTCGACAATCCCGACATATCCCCTTTCCTTTACAATTTCATCCCAATTGCTTTGAAAAATCGCCTGAATCTTTTTGGTTTTGGCGAAGACCACCACGCCGGAAGTATCTCTGTCAAGACGGTGCACAATATATACATGAGACGGCTTCCACGGCACCCATTCGTTTGTGCTCGCCCTCTCCGCGCGGACTTTTGTCCTAACATAGTCACACAATATGGAATAGACTGTATTCTCTTTCTTCTGGCTCATCAGACTCGCTTTCGCACCTTTCCTCTCCATATCCACAGCCTGACCTGCAGATTTTCCAGTCCCGACAACAGGCAACCCGCTACGTTTGCTGACCACAATTATGTCATTATCCTCGAAAAGTATCTCGACTCCGAAGTCCTGAACATCGACACGGGCCGCGTGCCTGACCTCATTGTAAATCGAAAGTTTCTTGGGCAGGATGACAAGCGTATCACCGGTCCAAAGAGGCTGATCAAAAGCCGTGACTTTCTTGCCATTGAGTATCACTTGTCCATTGGTCAGATATGCCTTCACACCGGTCTTGCTCTGCCCGGGGAATATTTCATATAGATATTTAAGCAACGGAGACTCGTGGCTAACGGTAAATTTCTGACCGGGTATCTGTTCCATAATTATGGTATTTTAATATCAAATACTGCGCAAAAGGCAGAACGTCTAAATCAAGACTGCGAATTTAGGTATTTATTTCATAAATTTGTCGTCTACATAATTAAACCAACAGCGCATAATATGAATATCGCTAAATTTATTACAATGCTGGCAGTGACAGGCACATCCGCATTGTCGTGTTGCAATAACAGCACCAAGCCGGCAATCCCCTATGACAAGGAAGTTGAAAGCAAAGTGGAGAGCATCTTGAAGAAAATGACTCTTGAAGAGAAAGCCGGACAGATGGTTCAGCTCACTGCCGAGACTTTCACAACCGACGGATTGGTGGACACCGCCAAAGTGGGCGACCTTGTAAGGAACTATAAGATAGGCTCTTTCCTGAACGTTTTCGGCGGCAAAAGCCTTGACAGACGCCTTACGGCAGAACAGATAAAACTCGTGCAGGACGTGACTATGAAGGAATTGGGCATTCCTATGGTTTATGGTCTTGATATGATTCACGGAGCCACCTATCTTACTGACGCCACATTCTTTCCTCAAGAAGTAAATATTGCGGCTACATTTGACCGCTCGTATGCTTCCGAATTGGGCAAGGTCATTGCTTACGAAAGCCGCGCAGCGATGGTTCCGTGGGTTTTCTCTCCTGTTATGGATTTAAGCAGAAACTCCTGCTGGCCAAGAGTTTGGGAAAGTTGGGGCGAAGACCCGTTCCTGCAGTCGGAAATGGCAAAAGCCGAGACTGTCGCAGCACAGGGAGACGACCCGAATCATATTGACAAAGAACACGTTGCAGTGAGTATCAAGCATTATCTTGCATACGGTGCAGCCGCTTCAGGTAAGGACAGAACTCCGGCCTACATCGCCCCGAATGATATAAGGGAAAAATACTTCCGCCCGTTCAAGGAATGTCTTGAGTCGGGAGCATTGACCATTATGGCCAATTCAGCATCCATCAACGGCATTCCCGTCCATTCCAGCCACGAATATCTAACGGAGTGGGCAAAGGAGCAGTTGAACTGGGACGGCCTGATTGTCACTGACTGGGCAGACATCAACAACCTTTTCACGCGGGAACATATCGCCGCAGACCGCAAGAGCGCTGTCGCTGCAGGAGTAAATGCGGGTATTGATATGATTATGGACCCGTATGATCCGGAAGTATGCAAAGATATAATTGCCGCCGTCAACGAGAAGTTGATTCCAATGTCAAGAATCAATGATGCTGTCCGCCGCGTACTGCGTCTTAAAGTGCGACTCGGCCTCTTTGAGAACCCGGTTTGGGATATTGAAGGATATGACAAATTCGCTTCGGCAGAATTCAGGGATGCCGCATACAAATCCACTGTCGAGTCAATGGTGCTTCTCAAGAACGAAGGCGGCATTCTCCCGATAAAGAAAGGCACAAGGATACTTGTAACAGGTCCTAATGCCAACTCAATGAGAACTCTGAACGGAGGATGGTCATACACTTGGCAGGGTGATGCCGACAATTATGCTTCAGACTACAACACCATTTATGAAAGCCTCAGCAACGAATACGGCAGTGCCAATGTCAATTATGTTCCTGGCGTGACATACGTTCAGAGCGGAGACTGGAGAACAGAGGACGCATCCGGCATCCAGTCAGCCGTACGCGCTGCATCCAGTGCAGACATTATAGTCGCCTGCATCGGAGAAAACAGCTATTGCGAGAGCCGTGGAAACATTGAAGATCTCAACATTTCCGAGAATCAGAGCAGCCTGGTCAAAGCACTTTGCGCCACAGGAAAGCCTGTAGTCCTCGTTTTGAATGAGGGACGTCCTAGAATCATCAATACTATCGAACCTCTTTCAAAGGCCATCATCGACATTATGCTTCCGGGCAATTATGGCGGTGACGCACTTGCCGCTCTCATTTCCGGAAAAGAGAATTTCAGCGGAAGACTTCCGTTCACATACAACAAGCACGTAAATTCAATTCACACTTACGACTACAAGGTAAGCGAGAATGTGCAGACAATGTCCGGAATGTACGATTATGACGCAGTGATGGATATCCAATGGCCTTTCGGAGCTGGTCTGAGCTATACGAATTATGAATATTCCAATCTAAAGATGGTATCTCCTTCTGCAGGAACATTCAATGCAGATGACAATCTTGTGTTCGAGGTGACTGTCAAGAATACGGGAGACCGTGCTGGAAAAGAATCCGTACTGCTGTACTCAAGCGACCTTGTTGCAAGCATAATTCCTGACGTCAAACGTCTCCGCCAATTTACCAAGGTGGAACTTCAGCCTGGCGAAAGCAAAGTTGTACGCCTGGAAGTGCCGGCATACGAACTTGCATTCGTTGGAAGCGACGGCAAATGGCGCCTGGAGGAAGGACAGTTCCGCATCGGATGCGGCGGCGAATCTCTGATGATAAACTGCACCGGAACCAAGGTCTGGAATACACCTAATATTGACTGAGGCTCCAACGCATAAAAGACATTAGTTTAGAAGCAGTTTTGGAATTTGGTTACTATTTCAAAACTGCTTCTTTTATGCGGACTATTTTTTGCAAAGTTTGAGTAAATTTGGAAGATTTGTTGGACGACATCTTAGCCTGCAAGCAGACTGTCAGTCAGTCCATTTATGGCGAGAAAAGTTTTGCACCGAACAAAAGTATAACAATATGAGATACAACATTCTATTATCATTATTCGCTGCAGTTGCTGTGACAGCAGCGTGTGACAGCAGCGCAACCCGTAGCGCTGCAGGCGTGGAAGTACCGTCTGAAGTCAAAGTTGGAGATGAAGTACTTTCTATGATCAACGTAACAGGCGGGACATTCACAATGGGAAGGACTCCGTCAGGAACCAAACTGGCAAGCTCAACAATGCACCAGGTAGTTCTGCACGGATTTTCCATCTCTGCACAACCGGTAAGTCAAGGACTTTGGAAGAAAGTTATGGGATCGGAAACCGGTTCTGTCAAAAATCCGTCAGCCCCTGCAGATATGGTCTCATACGATGACTGCATCAAGTTCGTAATCAAACTTTCCAAGGTCAGCGGAATACCTTTTTCAATGCCGACCGAGGCTCAGTTGGAATATGCTGCAAATTCAGGCAAAATCCAAATGACTGAGTCTTACTCCGAATGGTGCGCCGATTCATATTCAGAATCTCTCGGTGACTCACTTGCAACCGATCCTATCTGCACTGAGAAAACAGAATTGAGAACAGTCCGCACTCCAAAATCGCGTACAGGAGAAAGCACATATATCCGCAAACCCTCCCTTACATTCAGAGTCGTTGCTAATACGGAAACACCTATTCCTGAAGAAGTTATTGCCGCTATCATCGATAGAAACGCTCCTCGTGAGAATGTATCGTCAAATGAGACAATCAATGCTGCCGGTGTATCATTCCGGATGATTGGCGTCAGCGGTGGAACATTCGAGATGGGAGCTGCAGGAGATATGCTCAAGATGGCAGGTGACGATGAAACACCCGTCCATTCGGTAACACTTAAAGGCTTTGAAATCGGCCAGACAGAAGTCACAGCAAGACAATGGCTTGCCATAATGGGCAAACTGCCGTACAAGAATAGCGAGAAGGAACTTGACAAGCCGGTCATCAATGTATCCTGGTACGACTGTCAGGCGTTCATAATGAAGCTCAACAATCTGACAGGACGCAAATTCAGGCTTCCTACAGAGGCTGAATGGGAATTTGCAGCAAGGGGCGGCAATTTTTCACGAGGCAACACATTTGCCGGTTCGATGTATACGAGCCAAGTTGCAGCCTACATAAAGAACGCTTCTTCAGAAGTAATGAAAGTCAAGCAGTTCCAGCCGAATGAGCTTGGAATATACGATATGTCTGGAAATGCTTGGGAATGGTGCCAGGACAGCCCATACACATATACAGCAGAACCTCAGACAGACCCTTGCGCAGTCACTGCGGGAGAACTGCGCATAATGAGAGGCGGAAGCGCGGCTTCGAAGTGGGACGCCTGCAGAATTTCAAACCGTTCAAAGATTCCTGCCTGCAACGTAAAATCCACCTTCGGATTCCGTTTGGCGATTTAAGTAACAGATTAAAGAAAACGTCAGTGGGACAAAATCAAGGCTAAAACAATTTAGTGAAGATTTTAGTTAAAAAAAGTCTAGCAAATGTTTGCAAGTTCAGATTTTGTCCCTATATTTGCAATCCCGTTTGGGAAATGAGTTGATTTCATTTTCAGGCGATATTAAATGTATCGATTGCACGGGAAAATGGAGAGATTCGTTAGCTCAGTTGGTAGAGCACAACACTTTTAATGTTGGGGTCTCGGGTTCGAGCCCCGAACGGATCACAGAAATATTGCTTCCTTAGCTCAGTTGGTAGAGCACAGCACTCTTAATGCCGGGGTCTAGGGTTCGAGCCCCTAAGGGAGCACAAAAAAAGGAGATCGAAAACGACCTCCTTTTTTCGTATGCAACAAAATCAATGACACACTCTATTCGAGTATGTCATTGAGAATACCGCTGGCAGTCTGGAATGCTCCAGCTCCCGCACCCTGTATCACAAGAGGTGAAGGATAGAAATCAGTGGTAATTATTGCAGCATTGTCCGTACCGCACAGATTATAAAGCGGATGTCCTTCCGGCACATCCTCAAGTCCGATACTTGCCTTGTAGCCATTTTCCGTTGTTGGACACTCTTCCAGCTTTGCAATGAATCTCAGGCGACATCCTCTCTTCGCTGCCAACTTGAATCTTTCAGAGAACAATATCTCATTTGCCGCAAGCATATCATAAAAGGCATCAACCTTACCCTCAAAGAAGTCCGGTGAAAGAACAGGATACATCTCCACGTCATTTTCATCCACCGGTGCGCCAGCCTCACGTGACAATATAAGAAGTTTGCGAAGCACATCCCTTCCGCTTATATCTAAACGAGGATCCGGCTCAGTGTAACCTGCTTCCTGAGCATTTCTTACAACCTGTGCAAATGTAAGAGGCGAACCGCACGCAGGACCGCCACAGTATGTGCTGAATATATAGTTCATCGTACCGCTGAGCACAGCCTGAATGCAATGAATTTTGTCACCCGAATTGACACTTCTTGAAACAGAGCTCAGAATCGGAAGAGCAGCGCCCACAGTCGTCTCGTATTTAAGCGATGCACCTGTCTCCAACGCAGCCTGTTTCAATGCTGAATACTGTTTATACGGAGCTGAGAAAGTGATTTTGTTACAAGCGACAACGGAATATCCGCGTCTGAAAAGATTGATATATTTATACGAGATATCCGAACTTGCAGTGCAGTCCACAAACACGGAATTTTCAAGCGAAATTCCAGCCAAAGCCTTGAAATACGAATCATCTGTGGCAGACTCCCCTTGCGACAGCACATTCATTACACATTCTATCGGCTTGTTAACATCAACATTGATTCCGCCGTTTGAGATATAGTATTTGCGGCTGTTGCTTATTCCGACAATGTTAAGGCGCTTACCCGTACGCTTCGCGATATTCTCGCGATTGCAGGCAATAAGCTGCACAAGAGCTTTGCCCACGGTACCGAATCCGGCAATAAACAGGTTTATGTCCCGTACCGACGAAGTCTCGAAAAATTCCTCGTGCGTATGCAGCACTGCAGACTGTATGTCCTCGGAGGACACAATTACTGAAACATTCCTTTCCGACGAGCCCTGGGCAATCGCCCTAATCTGGATGCTGTGTCTTGCCAAAGCGGACAGAAGCCTTCCCGTTGTACCATACTGACTCATAATATCATCACCTACAAGGCACAGTATCGAGAAACCCTTCTCAACCTTCAACGGATTCAGTTTCCCGAGTGATATTTCGTATGCAAAACATCTGTCAGCCGCGGATTTTGCCTTGTCAGCATCGGATTCCGAAACGGCAATGCACATAGTATGTACAGATGAGGCCTGAGTGATGAGTATAATATTGATATCGTCACGGCTCAAAGCATCGAAAAGACGGCTGGAGAATCCCGGAATGCCAACCATTCCGCTGCCCTCCAATGAGATAAGCGCAATCTTGTCGGAATTTGATATACCGATAATCTTGTTTTTGCAGCGTGGAGGATTCTTCTCGATCAAAGTTCCTTCGGATTCCGGCTCAAACGTATTCTTTACATAAATAGGAATTCCCTGAGCCACAACAGGTTGGATTGTAGGCGGATAGATTACCTTCGCGCCAAAATGCGAAAGTTCCAGGGCCGCGCGGTAAGAGATATTGCTGATGGTTCTGGCTGCAGGTGCAAGTTTTGGATTTGCGGTCATCATTCCCGGCACATCCGTCCATATCTCGAGAAGCCGCGCATTGATACTGACAGCTAGCAATGAAGCTGTATAGTCCGAGCCTCCCCTGCCCAATGTAGCTGTCCTTCCACGAGAATCTGAAGCTATGAATCCAGGCACGACAAAGAGTGAAATCATCGGATTGTCTTCAACAAGCCGTTTCACGTTGTCAGAGGTAGCAACCAAATCAACAGGCGGGGCAGCAGGTGCTGCTACTTCCGCAGTGTCACCGAGTTCTATACGCTGGGCAACTTTTATGAGTTTCCTGGCGTCCACCCACTTTGCAGCTATTCCGACAGAAGCAAGTTTGGTCGCTATTATACGTGTGGAAAGAATTTCGCCGAAAGACGTTATTGCATCAAGACTCGCCGGGCTCAATTCACCCAAAAGATACACGCCGTATGCAATACTTCGCAATGAAGAGAAACTTTCATTGCAAAAATCTGTCAACTCCTCGTGTTTCTCTATCGGAAGGAGCTCGTGGATAATGTCAATGTGCTTCTTGCAGTATTCATCAATCACAGTCTCATAATCCTTGTTCTTGGATGATGCAAGACGTCCGATATGGATAAGCGCGTCCGTAAAACCGCTTATAGCTGAACAAACCAGCATCGTGCGATCCTTTTCCACTGCGGCTGAGACAATATCCGCCACCTTGGACATATTCTGCGCATTTGCGACAGAACTGCCGCCAAATTTTAGTACCTGCATATATTATCGTATCTATTTTATTCTGTAATAAATCTTTGGAGTCGTTAAGTTTTATTCAACAATCGACAAAAGCATAATGCAATATCTTCTCGATCTGGTCATTTTCAAGCAGAAAGCCGTCGTGACCGAAAGCGGAAGTTATTTCGAAGTAGTCGGCTCCCGGTATCGCTTCCGCCATACCGCGCACCTCCTCCGGAGGGAAACAGCCGTCGCTGTTTATGCCGACCACTGTCACTTTAGCCTTGATGCCTGCCAATGCTGCCTTCACACCTCCGCGTCCGCGCCCCACATTATGACTATCAAGCGAACAGGCAAGAGAATAGTACGAGTACGCATCGAACCTGTCCGACAGTTTCTTTCCCTGATGTCTCTGATAAGAAGCCGCACGCCCGGCAAAAAGGGCATCGTCAGATGGCTCAGCCTGAGTGGCATTGTATCCCTGCGCACTGCGATATGAAAGCATTGCGATTGCCCTCGCCGCCATCAAACCCTTCTCCCCACCTCGCAGCAATTTACGGCAGCAATCCATATCCGACTGAAGTTCAGAGTCATTCTGTACAGTTTGTTCTTCATCACGTTGCAGCAGAAGGTCAGGATTTCTGAACGTAGGATCCGCCTCAAGCGCCATACGCTGAGTCTCTTCCCAAGCACTCAACCAAGGGGAAACCCTTGCTGCTGTAGCCATCAGAAGCACTTTTGAAGCCGCATCCGGTTCACCGGCAAGCCACTCGACAGCCTGAAAGCCGCCTATGGAACTTCCTATCAGAAAATCAATCTTTCCCACGCCAAGCAAGTCGCGCACTATCTTATTGACATTGACTATATCTCTTATCGTTACTTTCGGAAAATCCAGCAGATAAGGACGCTTCACACCCGGCTTGGTCTCAGATGGACCGGAAGTACCATAGCAAGACCCGAGCATATTGACACAAACTATGAAATATTTGTCCGGGTCAATGAATTTACCGCGTCCTACAATTCCTGGCCACCATTCCTCCGCATCAGAATTTGCAGTTAGCGCGTGACAAATCCAGACCACTTTGCGTCCTGCAATAACCGATTTCCAATCCTCCTTCCCGGACACGGTTATACTATCCGCATAGGGAGAATCTGAAATATGGAACGCTATTTTAAGCCGAGGAATCACATCCCCGGTCTCGAACCTGAATTCCTGATTATAATTATATTCGTGATATTCCATTTATTCTCAACTTCTTGTCCTGGCTTGACATTACACCTCGAACATCAATATACATTTGTTAGCATCTTCCATCGTATGCAAGCATCGTCATTTATCCTACGTAAATAATTCAACTGATACACTATGGATATTTGGCTCGACATTCACAATCACGTTGTTACTTTCAAAATGCGCAGTAAAAAGACTTCCCGAAACACATTCTGTCGTCAGTGACAATTTATGGCTAGCTCATCGGCAAGCGAAACACACATATATAAGGCATTCGCAGACGCGCAACCTAATTTAGAAATTTATATTCTGAAATTCGTCCGTGAAAGAACTCCGTCTGACTGTCGAACACAAAAGAAACGATGCAACTTAGCGTTGCATTCGCATTGACATCATAGATATGAAAGAAGTCCCACTCATAACACCGTAAAGTTATACACTTTCCGGTAAATATCAAAAACCGCGCACAAAAAAAATCCCCGGAGAAGATTTCCTCGGGGATTTTGAGAGGTGCCAAGCAGATTTGAACTGCTGTACTTGGTTTTGCAGACCAATGCCTAACCACTCGGCCATAGCACCATTTGGGATTACAAATATAATGATTCTTCTTTAATCCGCAAAATTTTTCACAAACAAAGTTTGTTTCCCCGTTCCCTTTGGGGACAGTGGACAAATGTCCACGGGGGATAACAAAAAAAAGAGAGTGACTAAAATCTCGGAGCGTAACGACAAGAAGGGGCTTTGGGGAATACATTCCCCGTGCTCCTGGGAGCTGTCGCACCGCGACTGAGGGTAAACAAAAAGAGAGTCTTCAGAATAACTCTGAAGACTCTCTTCGAAACACGGCAGCTTCCTACTCTCCCACCTGGTCTGGCAGTACCAT
>CAVJKV010000012.1:0-79588 GCA_963650425.1 Oscillibacter sp.
TCATCACATTTTTAGTATCTTTGCTTGCAGTGACAATTTAAGGACAATCGCTATGCTATACCTTATTGGAATACAGAGCTTTTCAGAAATACGAAACGGAGGATATGTCTATGTCGATAAGACAGAAGGCATCTATAAACTTGCGTCCACAGGGAAGTATTATTTTCTGAGCCGACCTCGCAGATTCGGGAAAAGCCTTCTTGTCATCGGCAATGAGCCGCTAAATTATTAAATTTTTAACTTAGGCACCTGTATTAAAATCCGGAACTATTATACAAGGGATATAACCCGGAATTCCACACATATACGCTCGATTATCCGAATGAAGAAGTTAAGAGCGGATTTCTGGATTCATTGAGCCAGTTGTTTGCGCCGAGGCTGACTCAATTCTGACCCATTTTATATTTTACCAAGTGACGTTTGCCTTGTTCATCCGTAACAAAACTCCTCAACTTTAGGAAAACCAAAGAAAAAGAAACGTAGTATGAAGTTTCGCAGCTTGAAATATAATAAAGAAGGGTGACCGTTTGGCCACCCTTCTTTTGTGCTATTTATGAAGATTCTTTAGAAAATCTCTTCGTTGTTGTTCTCTGATGAGAAATCAGGAGCGTCATAAGACTCAGATGAGTTGAAGTTCTCTGCGCCTTCAGCATTCTCGTCTGAGAATCTCTGTCCGAACGGCTTCCTCGGACCTCTGTGGTCATCGCGGAATCCCCTGTCGCGGCGGTCGCCTCTGCGGTCATCGCGCGAGCCTCTTCTGTCGTCACGTGGCCCCCTTCTGTCATCGCGGCGGTCACCTCTGCGGTCATCGCGTGGGCCTCTCGGTCTGCGCTCAGGCTCAACATATCCCTCAGGTTTCTCGGTAAGAGCACGCATTGAAAGTCTCATCTTTCCGGTCTTTTCATCAACCTCGAGAAGCTTCACATCAACCTCGTCACCTACCTTGAGCACGTCTGCAACATTCTCTGTCTTTGTCCAGGCAATCTCAGACACGTGGAGCAAGCCTTCCTTGCCAGGAAGAATTTCAACAAACGCACCGAAATCAAGAATTGAAACAACTTTTCCGTGATATGTAGCTCCAACCTCAGGCACTGCGCAGATTCCTTCAATCCAGTTGAGAGCCTTGTCGAGAGAATCTCTATCAGCGCTGAAGATATCGACAACGCCCTTGTGGTTCTCTGTATCCTCTGTGATGGTGATGGTTGTACCGGTCTCCTTCTGAATCTTCTGGATTGTCTCACCGCCCTTGCCGATTACTGCACCGATAAAGTCTGCATCGATGATAATCTGCTTGATTCTAGGAACAAACGGCTTGTAGTCTGCACGCGGCTCGCTGATGCACTTGAGCATCTCGCCCATAATGTGCAGACGACCCTGACGAGCCTGTTCCAAAGCCTTTGCAAGGACTTCGTATGAAAGACCGTCAACCTTGATATCCATCTGGGTAGCGGTGATACCGTCCTTTGTTCCGGTAACCTTGAAGTCCATATCTCCGAGGTGATCCTCATCACCGAGAATATCGGTAAGGATGGCATATCTCTCGTTAGGTCTGTCCTTGTCGGTGATAAGTCCCATTGCGACACCTGCAACCGGCTTCTTGATCTTGACACCGGCATCCATAAGTGCAAGACATCCACCGCATACGGAAGCCATTGAAGATGAACCGTTTGACTCAAGAATATCGGAAACCACGCGAACTGCGTACGGATTCTCGGGAGCAAGAGGAACGACAGCCTTCAATGCACGCATAGCAAGGTTGCCGTGACCAATCTCACGACGGCCAACACCTCTCTGCGCCTTGGCCTCGCCTGTAGCAAACGGAGGGAAGTTATAATGGAGAACAAACTGCTGGGTCTCACGGACCAGAACTTCGTCCATCTCCTTCATATCAAGCTTAGTTCCGAGCGTTACGCTCGCAAGAGACTGAGTCTCACCACGGGTAAAGATAGCGGAACCATGTGCACAAGGAAGATATCCGACTTCGCACCAGATAGGACGAACCTCATCTGTCTTACGGCCGTCGAGACGTACGCCTTCATCGAGAATCATATTTCTCATTGCGGACTTCTCCTCGTTGTTGTAATATCTGGCAACCATTGCGGCCTTAGCCTCCTGGTCTTCCTCTGACAATGTAGCAAGAAAATCAGCCTTTATCTGTTCAAATCCGTCAGCCCTCTCCTGCTTAGGCTTTGCAGATTTTGCAAGCGCATAGCATTTGTCGTAGCAGAACTCGTGAACAGCCTTCTTGAGGTCTTCGTCCTCCTCATCGTGAGGATAGTCTCTCTTGACATCCTTTCCAAGCTCCTTGTTCAGCTCAACCTGTACAAGGCACTGTTTCTTGATTGCCTCGTGAGCGAACTTGATAGCCTCGAGCATATCTGTCTCGCTGACTTCGTCCATCTCACCCTCGACCATCATAATGTTGTCATAGGTAGCTGCAACCATAAGCTCAAGGTCGCTGTCCTTCATCTCGCTGAATGCAGGGTTGATGCGGAACTCGCCGTTGATTCTGGCAACGCGAACCTCAGAGATAGGACCTTCGAACGGAATGTCACTGCAAGCAAGTGCTGCAGAAGCGGCAAGACCTGCGAGTGCATCCGGCTGGGTGTCGGCATCAGCTGAAATAAGGTTTACATTGACGAAAACTTCGAGATGGAAATCCTCCGGGAAAAGCGGTCTGAGCGCACGGTCAACGAGACGGGAGATAAGAATCTCATAGTCTGAAGCCTTGCCCTCGCGCTTCATAAATCCGCCGGGGAATCTTCCTGCAGAATAGAATTTCTCTTTGTAGTCAACCTGCAAAGGCATAAAGTCAGTGCCTTCCTTGACTTCTTTTGCGCAAGTGACAGTCGCGAGAAGCATCGTGCCTCCCATCTTGACAACTGCTGAACCGTCAGCCTGCTTTGCAAGTTTTCCGGTCTCGATCTCGATTACCCTGCCATCGGATAATTCGATTTTCTTGTTGATGATGTTCATTAGTGTTTCAATGACCTGCCTTCCCCAATGGAAGTGTGTTCTTTTTTCATTGTCATATATCGTCTCCCGACCCGCCGCAGGTCACGTTATTATGCGGTCCGGGAATGCTATATTCGTTTTAATAGCAAAGCACTTAAAAAGACCGGAACCTAATCTCGGCACCGGTCTTTCAGTTTCCTATCGGTTATCGACGGAGACCAAGCTCCTTGATGATGCTTCTGTATCTCTCGATGTCAACTCTCTGGAGGTAATCCAGCAACTGACGTCTTTTACCTACGAGACGGAGAAGGGAACGACGTGTAACAACGTCTTTCTTGTTCTTCTTAACGTGCTCTGTGAGGTGATTGATACGGTAGGAAAATAGAGCAACTTGACTCTCTGGAGAGCCGGTGTCTGTATTAGACTTTCCGTACTTCGCGAAAATCTCCTGCTTCTTTTCAGCTTCTAAATACTCAGCCATTTCGCAAAAAATTTTGTTAATAAATCAATCCCGATACCGCACTGTGCGATAACGCGCTTTTCAAAGCGGGTGCAAAGTTAATGATATTTTCCGACTTTCCAAATGATTGAAAGCAAGAAAATCAGGGCCTTTCGAAGCCGCTCCGGGATGACTTCTATTTAACCTCGCAAAGCGCCTTAAGTTTGGTCTTGAAGTTTGCCGGAATGTTTTCCATAGCATCGAATTCGTCAGTCATTCTCGTCACGTCGATTGCTTCAAGATATTTTCCTACATCCTGAGGATTCTCGTTTATGAAGCTTGAACACTGCGCCAATGCAAGGAATGAGTCCGGAAGCATTATGTAGGCGTCAACATATTTACCGAACACGAGCTTCACCTCTGGCGTGATATCCATCATCCTGTGCATCAATGCCTTCTTACCGTCAAGGAGTTCCCTGTGAGAGGCTGCATAGTCACTGAAGAGGCACTCCACTACAACCTCTTCAGCGGCGGATTTCTCTGGAAGATAGACAGTTGCAGTAAGGTCTGCTCCTGCATATCCCCACTCGGCCTCTTTCAAACCGGTCTCTACGTTATGCTCCACAAATCTTGAATACGGAACCTCAACGCCGTTCACGTAAACCTTCTCGGGGGCAAATACGCCAGCGAGCACAATCTCAAGAGTTCTGTTCGGATCTGCGCCCGCATAACTTCCCTCGCGTCCGCAAACTGTCACTTTAACGTGCGAAGCATCCGATTCCTTGAGGACTTTAGTAGTGGCGTACTCTTCCTTGTAGGCCTGAGTCTGGCCGTCGTCCTCATATACGGAACATTCAGATGAGCCGTCCCCCGGAGCGACAAAGAGTTTGAGCACATTGTTCTTTTCCTGAAGAGAGTTGATGCGCTCCGATGCCATCGGGATTATGCTTCCAGCCTTGACATAATAAGGATTTTCGTTTATCGTATATGAAAGTGTGTCTGTCTGACCGCCGCGAATCATCGTACCTGTGGCAACATCATACCAATCGTTGCCCTCAGGGAACCACATTCCCCTCTTTGCAAGTCCTGTAGTCTTGTCCGCCGGAGAGCATACAGTCGTGGCAAGTATGTCGTCGCCGAACATAAACTGCTCCTTCCATTCGTAAGCACGCGCATCCTCCGCATAATCATAATACATTGGTCTGCACATAGATATACCGGTATCGTAAGTCTGGCGCGCAGCATTATATATATAAGGAGAAAGGTCATATCTGAGCCTGACAGCGTCTCTCATTGCATCGAAGTAGTCAGGGAACACCCAGAACCTCTTTTCCATTGTCAAATCTTTGGTGGAGTGCGTCTTATAGATAGGAGTAAACACTCCGGACTGAAGCCATCTGGTGTAAAGTTCAGGATCAGTCTCGGTGACGCCCTTCGGCTGCTGGTGGCCACCGATATCGTGTCCCCAATAGCCATAGCCTACATTTGATGCGGTTGAAGTGAAATACGGCAAATAGCCGAGCAACTGCCAGGACGCGAATGTATCGCCTGAAAATCCTATCTGATATCTGTGGCTGCCGAGTCCGCCCCAACGGTGATAAATCATAGGACGTCTCGCATAAATGCCCTGATTCTCAGACTGCCTCACCATATCGTGGAAGAATGTGTAGTTGAGCCAGAATGTATTGTTCAAGTCCTTTGTGTACTTGCTGTATTTCCACTGCTGCCAGTCAAGCCACCAGAAATCCACGCCCTGCTTTTCAAACGGATGTATGACAGAATTGAAATACGCATTTGCCCAGTTCTCGTCATCTATGCGGAAAGGCACAGGAGCCTTGCTTCCGTCAGCATTGACATACCCCTTAGGCCCGTCGTAATCAGAAGTTCTTGAGAGATAATCCTTCACAAATCTGTCGTACGGTTCCTCATACGGCTGAATGCCGGACGCAGGATGCAGATTGAGCGTAGTCTTGAGGCCAAGATTGTGCAAATCCTGAAGACAGTTGGCAGGATTCGGGAAAAGTTTCTTCTGCCATGTATAACCGGTCCAACCGATTCTCTGTCCGAATTCGTCCTTTGGGGCATTCTTTCTTCGGAGGGTCCAGGTCTCGTGCCAGTCCATATCCAGGACCATAACGTCAATCGGTATGCTGAGAGAACGTATCTGTTTTCCGAGTCCGACAAATTCAAAATCAGAATACTGCCAGAAACGGCACCACCAGTATCCGAAAGCATATTTCGGAGGAAGAGGAATCTTCCCGCCTATTTTCACGAAATCAGACACGGCAGACTTGTAGTCGTGACCGTATGCAAACATATAGAGGTCCTGTCTGTCGGACGAATCTCTGCACGCCACCCAGTTTTTCCAGTCCGTGTTTTCAGGGACGAAGACGTGTCTGTCAGACTCATCAACAATCGACCATCCGTCACGCGAAACAACTCCCTTGTCGTACGGTTCTTTTGTCTTGACGCCATCACATCCATCCAGGGTTCTTGTCGTGCCGAGCAGATTTCCGCTATCGTCAAGCCCCGGATGCCAGACGACTTTCTTCTTGCCGGTCTTTGACGACTTGTCGGCCATCGTGAATGTCACCTGAAGATTGTTTTCATCGAATTTACCATCTCCGGTGTATGTCAATGTAAGGTCTGCCGTCTTGACTGTCAGCTTCTTGCCTGAATGCTTCACTGTAAATGCCGGGACAGGGAGATTTCTGTTCACGATTCCCAATGTAGCCCTGTCTTCGAACTTGCCGTCTTCCGACCACTCCATTCTCACCAGTCTGCTGCCCAAGACAGTGAATCTTGCCCTGCCGAACACGACTTCCGCCTTGGGATTAGCCTTTGGATTGTCTTCCGAATCAGCGGCAAGCCTGAGTTCCTCTGTCCCGAGGAGACTGCGCACAAGAAGCGGTTCGTTGGTGGTTATGCAGTCCACGCCGAGTGCAATCATCGCTTTGATGTCGGCATCCTTGTTCACCGTCCACGCATTGACACTCATTCCGAGTTCGTGGGCTTCCTGAACCCACTCCGGATGCGAGCTCAAGGTCTTGTACTGATAGTCAATGCCATTTATACCCATCTTATGCAGTTCAGCCGGTGCAATATTTCCGCTGAGATACTGATTGGTAAACTCTGGAGCATCGACTGCAAGTTTCTTGCAGACATTGAGGCTGAATGATATGAACATCACCCTCGACGGATCATACAGACCGTGTTCTTTTAGCTTCTGAATCGACAAATCAACCAACTTATTCTCGCGGTCCGCATTGTACTGCGCCTTAAATTCAAGCACCAGCACCGTAGTCTTGCATTTCTCCGCCTGTGACAGATATTCGTCAAGCGTAGGCATAGTCTCGCCGTTCGCAAGTTTGTACTGCTTTAGGAATTCGAGCGTATTCAACTGAATGTCCTGGCCTTCGATATGCCTGTCGTGGTGAACCACAATCTCGTCATCAGAGGTAAGATGAACATCGAATTCACTGCCCCAGATGTCATTTTCCTGTGCCGTTTTAAGCGAAGCAATGGAGTTTTCAGTCGATTGTGCTTCACTGCATTTCCAGAATCCGCGATGTGCGGCGATTTTGACAGACCCATTTTCCTGTGCGAGGCCTGAAAGCGGCAATGCGGCGCAGATTGCAGCCATCACAATGCCATAAAGTCTATGATTCATATCAGATAAAAGTTTCGTAAGGATGTCGAATCCCTGCGTATATTTTCGTTATTTCGCTCATTCCCCCATTGGCTTCGCCCGTCGCCCGGGAACACTCAACTCAATGCGCTTTCAAAGCGAAAGCAATGTAGTTTCAGTTGTTACAAAGATAGGCAATAGCGGGTTCAAAATCAAAATTTTCAAAAGAGATTCAGTCAAAATAAATTATATTTGCGTGCTCTTCGCCGGAAGGCGGTTATGTCACAGATCGACAGGGAGCAAGGACTGAAATATTTCAAAACAGATTCTAAATAACAGAACAATGGTAAAAGTTAATGTTGGGGGCTGTTCCTCCTTTGTAAAAGAATCAGAGTACAAGTCATACGTGGAGAAGGCACTCGCCGCTTTCGATGTACTCGAGTCAGAAACAGGCGCTGGAAATGATTTCCTCGGATGGAAACATCTTCCGTCACAGACGCCGGAGTCTCTCGTAAAGGCTTGCGAAGACATCCGCGATGATTGGAAATCCAAGAATGTGGATCTCGTGGTAGTCATCGGCATCGGAGGCTCATATCTTGGAGCAAAGTGCGCTATCGAGGCACTGTCTCACAGCTTTGCAAAGGAACTTGGCAAAAAAGACGCTCCTGAGGTAGTATTTGCAGGAAACAATCTTTCCGAGGAATATGTTGCAGAACTCATTGACCTTATGAAGGTAAGAAATGTAGCTTGCGTGGTAATCTCCAAATCAGGTACAACCACAGAGCCTGCAGTAGCATTCAGAATTGTAAAACAGCATATTGAAGAGATCTACGGCCGTGCAGAGGCTGCGACACGTATTGTCGCTGTGACTGACGCACACAAGGGAGCCCTCAAGACCCTCTCGACACAGGAAGGCTACAGGACATTCGTCGTTCCTGACAATGTAGGAGGCCGTTTCTCCGTTCTTACCCCAGTAGGACTTCTGCCTATCGTTCTTGCAGGATTCGACATCCGCGCCCTGCTTGCCGGTGCAGCCGAAGAAGAGAAGAAGCTCGCTGTGAAGTCAGCGGACAATGCTGCAGTAGAATATGCTGCAATGCGCAACTGCCTGCATTCAGTTTACGGGAAGAGCATTGAGATTTTGGTATCATTCGCCCCTAAGTTCCAGTATCTCGGCGAGTGGTGGAAACAGCTCTACGGCGAGTCTGAAGGCAAGGACCTCAAGGGCATCTACCCTGCTTCAGTAGTATATACGACAGACCTTCACTCTCTCGGCCAGTTCGTTCAGGACGGCTCAAGAGTAATGTTCGAGACTGTCGTTACAGTGGAAAAGAGCAACAGAAGCGTGGTCATCGGCAGCGATGAGCAGAATCTTGACCAGCTCAATTATCTTGCAGGACAGCACGTTGAGCACTGCAACGCTATGGCTCAGCTCGGAACCAAGCTCGCACACATCGACGGCGGTGTTCCTCAGCTTGAGGTTGCCATCGAGAGCATCAACGAGAAGACTCTCGGTTCATTGTTCTATTTCTTTGAATTCGCCTGCGGCATAAGCGCATACGTCCTTGGTGTCAATCCGTTCAACCAGCCGGGCGTAGAAGCTTACAAGAAGAATATGTTCGCGCTTCTTGAGAAGCCTGGCTACGAGGAGCAGACCAAAGCCATCAAAGCACGCCTCGAGAAATAATCTTTCTAGAATAAATATGAGGGGTGACCAAGCGAGTCGAAAGACTGATTGGCCACCCTCTTTTATTGCTTTCCGATTTAGAAGCCGTTTTGGAATGCTTCCCGGATTTCAAGCTTCCTTCTCAGGGATAAAGATTGATGCGCAAACACTCACAAGCAGCACTGCAAGTATGAATATAAGTGAAGCCACGGCACCAATCGGGAAATATTCGTGGATAAGCATCTTCACGCCGATGAATACAAGCAACACGCTGACACCGATTTTGAGGTAACGGAACTTGTCGGCGATTGCTGAAAGCAAAAAGAACAACGCTCTCAGTCCAAGTATCGCGAAGATATTCGAAAAGAATACGACGTATGGGTCAAGTGTCACGGAGAACACTGCAGGAATACTGTCAAACGCGAATATGAGGTCGCAGAATTCAATGAACATCACCGTTATTACAATAGGACTCAGGCGAAAATACTTGTTCAGGAATTTCACTACCGGATGGTCCAGCGTATTCATTTCTTCCTCCTTATTGCGGTCCAGAAACATTTTCACACCGCTGTACAGCAGGAATGCGCCGAATATGAGAAGTATCCAGTCGAAACGGCGAATCAGAGCCGCGCCGGCAAATATAAAGGCGAAACGCAGAACGATTGCGCCGAGAATACCCCAGTTGAGTGCGTGCTGATAGTCTTTTTTATCAATTCCGAACGATGCGAAAATCATCATCATCACGAAAAGATTGTCCACAGAGAGCGTCTTCTCTATCAGATAGCCGGAGATATATGATACCGTCATATACTGACGATATTGTTGAAGGCTAGCTTCAAAGTCATCCGGATTGAGAGTAAGATGAGCGGCATAGCGTGACGCCACCGCCACAAGGTCTTCATAGTTATGGATGCCGTGCACCATATCACCGTGAAAATACAGGAATCCGGCGAAGGCAAAGGCAAGGACTATCCAGACACACGTCCAGGCACAGGATTCTTTGATGGATACTATGTGCGCCTTGCGGTCTATGACCAACATATCCAAAACCAGTATGGCCGCGATAAATATCACAAAGCCAACCAGAAACATTGCTTCCGTAGTTATCATTTCATTAACACTGAGATAATTCGTCCGCAAAGATGAGGAATAATATTCTTCCGGACAACTCCGTCACCATATAATCACGTCCGACCGTATCCTCCGCTCAGGAAAAATTCGCTCCGGATATCAGTCAGACGTGATTCAAGGGTTAAGGAGATGGAAAGCCCGAAGGCCTACTTCCCCTTTAGGGGACCGGAGGGGAAATAATAAAGAGTTGGGTATGTGCGAATACGGGGATTAAAAACAGGCACTAAAGACGTGAATAGCGATGAATCTAGAAACTTGAAGTTATTTCTTTGAGTTCCCGTAGATAAGCACGTAGCCGTCTTTGTCGGTGAGATTGCCGTCCTTTTTGCGCAGCACGGTTCCTGTTGGAAGTTCCACAAGCAGCATTGCGCTGCGGCCAGGTATTGTAATCGTGCAGTCGCCTGACACACCGGTCATAACATATTTCCCGGAAACGATGTCATACAGATCATACTCTCCAGAAGGGTAACTGATATTGCCGTAAGTGAGATGAGACGTGGAATATACAACGTCGGAGCTGTTGCTATACGGGTTATAATAGAGATTTTCCGGATATTTGCGCTCCGCATAGAAGTCAGTGACATTGCAGTCGAGACGGATAATGCCCGTAACATTGGTCGGACTGATGAGCGCACCGAATATACCCACCGGAGAACTGCTGTATAGGGAGTACATTGTGATCGTGCCGTTCACTGACGTCCAGGTCGGACCGTCACCTTCCGCAACAGGACAAACTGAAGATGGATAGGTGTTGTACCTATCGCGTTTCTTAAGTCCTTCGTAGCCGATTACTCCTCCCGTATATTGCTTTAGTTCAGGAGCATACTGATGTGCGTCGTCAATGTGATACGGATAGAAAAGGCGTGTCGCGCTGGCAGCGTGATACATCCAGTGTCCGATTGTGCTTGCGAACTCCGGTGCATACTTGACCATCGGCACGAGCGGCATAGCCAGTTCGAAGCTATTCATCAGGAAAGCATATCCGCCGCCGTCACTCCAACTGCCCTGAAGTCCATAAGCGTCATAGTCTCCCCATTTCTCGTTGATTACCCCCCAGCCATATCTTCCGCTACTAGACTTGCATCCGTCAAATGTCCAGTCCAGCATTTTGAGAACATCGTATGAAGTGCCCTGAATCGCATTGAGATATGCCGCAGTGAAGGCACCGTAAGGGAGCAATATCTCATACAAACGGCTCTCAGTCTGGGAATTGAGGACAGAAATCGCGCTTTTGGCCGCATTGAGATATGCCTCGTCCCCGAATTTTCTCCACGAATTGAGAAGCACATATCCGTGTCCGCCGGCCGCATCCTGCTGCTTTGGAATACGGTTTTCAATAGGTGCCATCGAAGCGAAGTTGAACGCTGAATGCGAGTAGTCCCCGCCCAGAGCATTCTCCGCCGCCACAAACTGGTCAGCTATATTCCTCTGAATGTCATCCGCCCCCTCAACACCCGGAAAGACATCACAAACCGCGCTGTAAAGCACATTCGGCAGGATATTGTACCACCAGTCCGTGGCATATCCGGAAGTGGTGTTGAGCATAATTTTCCAGCCGCTTTTCTTTGCGTAATACTGCTGGAGCATACGCGGATAATTGAAGCCGTCCTGATTAGTCTTGTCAATGCCGACCAGACCGGCGCCAAGCACTGCAGCGATAGTGTTGATTCCCTCGTGCGCACCCTGGTGTGAAGGTCCCTGACGGCCGTCACCCACAGTGGTATAGAGTCCGAAGCCATCGAAATCTATATTCGTGTGAGACTTGTCGGTCCATATCAGCGGCATATAATCGCCAGTCGCATTGCGGTTGAATACAAAATCATCATAATCCCTTGCAAGCTTGTACCAGTCGATCAGTTCGTAGGTCCCTGAAAGGAAAGGCATATAGAGGACCCTGTTTATCTGCTTCTGTTCAATGGCATCTGTCGAGGTGACAGGTTTCACTTTGTCGTGATTTTCAGAAGTGCAGGACACGGCGATCAAGGCACCTGCAAGCATTGGGAGTATGATGTTTTTCATCTGTTCTCTGTTTTTCTCGCGATAGGCGAATGTAATTGGCACTCTGCAGCAGTATCACCCGCTGCAGAGCAATAGGAAAGAGAGAAATTATTTCTCTGAATTGTAAATCTTAGCAACCTGTCCTGCTGAAAGGGCTGTGTTGTAGACCTTGAGCTCGTCAAGAAGTCCCCAGAAGCAAGACCACGAATCAGCAGTGGCTTCTGAAGGATTAAACCAATCGTCCTGCAAAGCCACTTCCCAAGAGCACTGCTGACCGATTGTCAGGTAGTTTCCTTCTGCAGCAGTAGCGATAGTTCCGGAGATCTTGTTGGTCCAAGCCTTGGTAAGTTTACCGTCAACATAGAAGTTGAGTGTACCTGCTGTGAAATTGGCGCAGACAGCGACGTGATGCCACTCGTTAGCAGGGCAGCTGTTGTCCGTCTCATTGTCAGCATCTACGGTAGCGTCACCGGTCACTGTCATGAAAGGCTTGCTGCCATCCTGAAGCTGCAATTTCCAAGAGCTCCAACGGTTGAATGACACGATGTAGTTGTTGGCATAAACCTTTGAAGGATTGACCCATACGCAGACGGAAAGTTCCTTTCCCGCAAGAGATGCCGGATTGAAACCGGTAACGTTGAAGTTTGCACCATTCTCAAGTTTCACTGCCTTGCCGACTTTACCGTCTACGTATGTAGGGTATGTCTTGGTAGAGAAAACCTGCTCTGGTCCGCAACCCGGAACAAGAGTCCACTTGTTTGTACCTGTGGTAGTTGTAGCCTCACCGTCGAATTTACACTCGAATGTAAGGTTTGAAGCCGGAACGCTTTCAAATTTCTGATCTTTGAAAGTTGCGATGGCAGCAGTTACGTTTGCTACTACATTGTCAAGTTCGGTCTGTGTCTTAACGAGTCCGAAAGCCTCTTTTGCAGTAGCGATTGCGCTGTTGAATGTAGTGATTGCATCCTCTGACCAATCAGTTGTTGTTGCCGAAGCTGCGAGAGCCTCAGCCTCTGCGATAACTGCATCATAGTTCTTGGTGTCGAACTTTGAGTCGTTTGATTTCGAGCAGGCAGCGAATGTGATGGCTGCAGCTGCAAGAATTGCCAATGATTTGAAAAGTTTCATAATTTTTTGATTTTAAGTGTTATTGTGTAATATCTACTTTATTGCATTGTTGATGTCAGTCTCGGACTGCGGAAGCGGATAATAATACCGTTCGCTGTCCCAAGGAAGGTCAGGAAGCGCAGACTTGGCGTACTCCTTTCCATAGCGCATCACATCGAAGAATCGCTGGAACTCAAAGCCGAGTTCTCTGCGGCGTTCCTTGCGGATGAGAGTGCGGAACGCGTCCTGTGACAATCCGCTTACTGCAGAAAGTCCTGCCCTTTCGCGCACAAGATTGAGCGGAGCCTCGACTCCTGAACCTGCAGTCTCGTTGAGAGCTTCAGCCTTCATAAGAAGGACGTCCGCATAGCGTATAATATGCTGAGGAATAGTGCTTTGTGATATAGCCTCACCTTCAGGCAGAGCCTCGTGATATTTCTTCACCAGGTAGCCTGTAGCCTCTGACCAGCTTGACGAGAATGTTGTCCCGAACCACGGCTTACCGTCGCGGCCGATTGACGCATCCAGACGCGGATCTGTCTCACCGTCAGCTGTGTTTTCATCGAAACAGTCAACGTATGAAGATGTCGGCGCATTGAAGTAATAGCCTCCCTCAGGTGACGGAGCGAACCATACATTCAGGCTATTGCCGAGCTGGGCAGTAGTATTGTTGGCATAGCGAAGGCTGAAAATACTTTCTGCGCTGTCTTCGCCGCCCCTTTTGAACAAGTCGGAATAATTGGCCTCAAGAGCGTATCCGCCGATTTCTTCAATCTGCGCGATAGCGGAAAGGCAAGCGGAATAATCCTGCTGGTAGAGTTTGCTCTTCGCAAGCATCGCCAGAGCTGCACCCTTGGTTGCACGTCCGACATTGTCGCCAGTCCTTGTAGCAGGAAGTCCTTCGACAGCATCTGTCAAATCTTTGTCAATCTGTGCATATACGTCAGCAACAGATGAAAGCCCCACGTGGATGGATGCGCTTGTATTCTGCGGCTGCAGTTTGAGAGGAACTCTGCCGAAAATGTTCACGAGATTGAAGTAGGAATATGCGCGAAGGAATTTCGCCTGCGCAATGTAATCCGTCTTCTTTGCATCTTCGAGATTTGACATTGCGGCAACATAAGTCACCACATTGTTCGCGCGGTTTATCGTCTCGTAAGTATGCTGCCAGAATTCACTGATAGGGCCGTTGTCAGCAGTAGCCGTAAAATTGTCTATGCTGTTGATGTCAGCCTGGTCGCCGGCATTGCCGCCCTTGACTGAGTCGTCAGACGCGACATCGGTGAAAATCCAAAGTTTATGGTCGTACAGTGAATTGTATATGGCGTTCACTGCATATTCCGCATTGCCCGGTTCCTTGTAGAAAGTCTCGGAAGTGAAACCGCCTTTCAGCTCCTCGTCAAGGAAGCCGCAGGAAACCGCCGACAGCGAAACGGACGCCATCAAAAGGCCTATGTATATTATCTTTTTCATATCTGTAATCGTGATATTAGAATGTGATATTGAGACCCAATGTTATACTTCTTGCCACAGGATATGTTCCCCAGTCGATTCCGTTTGCCCTGTCGCCCTCGGACGAAGAGTTCGTACTGACTGTCATCTCCGGGTCAAGTCCTGAATACTTTGTGAATGTCAGGAGATTGGAGCCTGCCACATAGAGCCTGCAGGAAGACACCGGTGAATTTTCCTTCAACTTGAAGTTATAACCGAGCTGGATATTCTTGAGGCGGACATAAGAGCCGTCTTCAAGGAACCTGGTGGAAGCCTTCACGTTGTTGGTTTTTCCGCTCCAAGATGCACGCGGCTGGGTATTGGAATGATTCGTGGCTGTCCAGTGCTCTTTGTAGTAGCGCTTTGTAAGATTGAATCCTCTGTAATAGCCCTCGATATCGTAGTTGATCTGGGAGAAAATCTTCTGTCCGAAAGCCCCCTGGAAGAACATAGAGAAGTCCCAGTTCTTGTAGTTGAACGCAAGATTGAGACCCGCGTTGAACTTAGGGATTGCCGAACCGCAGAATGTACGGTCTTTTTCGTCGATGACACCGTCATTGTTCACGTCCTTGTACTTGACATCACCAGGAACGATTGTTCCGGATGCGCCCTGGTTTGCATGAAGCATTATCTCAGTATTGCTCTGAAAAATGCCTTCCATCTGATAGAGGTAGAACGAGCCGATAGGATGGCCGACCTCAGTCAAAGTGGCATACACGCCTGAATCAACTCGACCGCTCTGGATAGGAGCATTGAGCGAAAGCACCTCGTTGTGCAGGTAGCCTCCGTTGAGGGTAATGTCGAATCCCCAATCCTTGAAATTGCGGCGGTAGAACATTTCCACATCAACACCGGTATTGAGCACTGAACCGTTGTTCACCCACGGAGCGCTGAGGTTACCGACAGAGAGAGGAACTGATTCCTGCACAAGCATATCCTTGGTCACCTTGTAGTAGTAGTCAAGGGACACACCGAATGTATTGTTGAAACCTTCATAGTCCACGCCGACATTGAACTGGTTCGACGTCTCCCATTTCAGGTTCTCGTTTGCCAACGCAGTCTGGGCATAGCCGTTCACGACACCGCTTCCGAATGCGTAGTAATAATTTGGGGTGTAGCGGTCATTGTAGGCATACAGTCCGATGTTCTGATTACCTATCGAACCGTAACCCGCTCTGATTTTGAGCTTGTTGACCGCATCAATCCCCTTGAGGAAATCTTCTTCCTCCATATTCCAGCCCGCAGATACTGAATAGAATGTACCCCAGCGGTTGCTCTTGCTGAATCTTGAAGAGCCGTCCTCACGGACGATTGCTGAAACATAATATTTACTCTGATAATTGTAGTTTGCCGAAGCGAAGAATGACATCAGGGCCGAACCGGATTCACCCTGGGAAGCGCGGTTGATACCGTTTCCGAGTCCTACATAGACAAGGTTCTTGGATGTGTCCGAGAACTGCGTGTCAGAAAGGCCGTATGATTCATCGTGATTCTTGATAAGCTCCGTACCGACAAGATAATTGATCGAATGTCCGCCGAAACTCATCCTGTGGTTGAATGTGCTGTTGACTGTCCAGTTAAGATTGTTCACCTTGTTCACATCCAGGTTGTTGGAGCTGTTGATTCTGTTGTTGCTACCCCAAGTCGGATTGAACACACGCAATGTGTAGTCGCGGTAATCCACGCCGGCTGTGGTATTCAGGAAAATGTTCTTCGTAAAATTGATGAGAATGTTTCCTGTTGCAAGCAATGACTTGGTCTTGCTTGTCCTGTCGGTGTTGTCGATAAGTCCTTCCGGGCTGTAGCCGTCACCGAAAAACGTATTGTAGGACGAATTGCCGTAGTATTCGCTAGGAAGGTCAACATAATTGCCTTCAGAGTCATACACCGGAATGGCAGGATTGCGGAAGAAAGCATAGCGGACTACACTTCCGCCCTCACCCGAGCCGTAGCCGTCACCTGAGCTGGACACCATTCTCTGGCTTGAAAGAGAGGCATTTACATTGAGCCCAACCTTGAGCCAGTTCTTCACCTGTGAAGATATGTTGGAACGAATACTTCCTCGTTGATAATTGGTAGAACGGATAATACCCTTCTGTCCGTAATAAGAACCGCTTACGAGATACTGGGTCTTGTCGTTGCCGCCGCTTACGGACAGTTCGTGCGAATTGATAGGCGCAACCTGGAATATCTCCTTGACGTGATTGACATCTGCGAAATCCCTGAGGTATTCGCCCTCAATCAGAGGACGCTTCACCACTGAGCTTGCATTGTCTGCCGTGGCTGCCTCGTTGTACATCTGAATGTATTCAGCCGTGTTGGTCATCGGTGTGAGATGCCCGTGGAACTGGATACCGGACTGCATATTGTAAGTAATTCTTGCAGAACCTTTCTGTCCTGACTTGGTGGTCACGAGCACAACTCCGTTGCTCGCACGTGAACCGTAAATTGCTGCAGAAGAAGCGTCCTTCAACACCGATATGCTTTCTATATCATTAGGAGACAAGTTGTTAAGTCCTGACTCCACCGGAATTCCATCCACAATGTAGAGCGGATCGTTGCTCGAACTGATGGAGCTTGAACCACGCACACGCACTGAAATCGAAGCACCCGGAGCACCGGTCTGGGAAGTTACTTCCACACCGGCAACACGTCCCTGAAGTGACTGGGAAAGGGATGCAACTGGAACCTTGGTCAGTTCCGTGCCGCCCACCTTGCTGACAGCACCGAGCACATCGCGCTTTTTCTGAACCGAATAACCGACCACCACTACATCGTCAAGCACCGTGGCATCCACATCCATAGCGACATTGATGACGCTACGTCCGGACACCTGGACAGATTTTGAAGAATATCCGATGCAGGTAAATTCCAGAACCGCATCTGCGGAAGGAACAGTGATCTCATAATGGCCGTCCATATCAGTGACGACACCGTTGGTTGTGCCTTTTACAAGCACGCCCGCTCCAATCATAGACTCTTTTGTGGAAGAATCCGTGACAGTACCGCTGACTTTCACCTGAGCGAAAGAAGAAAGCGGAAGCAGGATTAGCATAAGCAATATAAACCTCTTCATATTACTATCTGTATGAAATTATGTTATTGTCAACCAGAAGTCTGCCTTCGTTGTTCTCTATTGCGGAACCGGCAGGAAGTTCCACAGCCACTGCAGCCGATTTACCCGGAATGCGAACCTTCGCACATCCCCTTACATTCTTGGCAAGATATTTCTTGGAAACAATGTCGAAAATATCCTTGCTATCTTCGCCCAGCTTGTATTCGACTGTTTTCTCCTCATCGAAAGGATTGTAAATCAGATACTCAGGATACGGCTTGTCCACATAGAAGTCTGTGGCGTTGCAGTCAAGGCGGAGAATACCCTCCACATTCGTGGTATCCACTATCGCGCCCATAATGCCGCACGCCGAGGTGCTGTAAAGCGAAAACATACTCTCTTTCGGATTGGTAGGATACCAGAGCGGGCCGTCGCCGAGAGCAACAGGATGAACACCTGCAGCCGGGCCTTCTGCATATTTCTCATTGGTCGCACCGAGGACATTCTCGAAACGCAATCCCTCGTAAGCTACTATGCTGTTCGTATAGTTCTGCCTTCCCGGAAGACACTGATGGTCATCCGGAAGCTGGTCAGGGAAGAACAGACGGCAGTTGTTTGCCAGGTTGAGCATCCATTTGCCTATTGATGCCGCATACTGAGGCTGATATTTCACCACCGGGACAAAAGGCCAGGCGATATCGATGCTGTTCATCAGGAAGGCGAATCCGCCACCGTCTATAAGGCTGCCCTGCAATCCGCTAATCTCATAATCTCCCCATTTTCCTGCGGTAATCCCCCAGCCTGTACGGCTTCTTTCCGGATTCTTGCAACCGTCAAAGACCCAAGAGAACATCTTGTCGATATCATAGTCACATCCGTATTCCGCATTCAGTCTTGATGCCGTGTAAATACCCATCGGCAGAAGGATTTCGTAGAAACGGCTCTCTTTCTGCGAATCAAGAGCGGCAATTGCACTCTTGGCGTGTTCAAGATAACGGGCATCCCCGAACTTTCTGTAAGCCGCAAGCAACACCCAGCCGTGACCGCCGGCAGCATCCTGCTGTTCCGGAATCCAGTTGGTCATACCCTGCATTTTGGAATAGTCGAAATATGAATAGTCATAGTTCCCTGCAAGGGTCTCGTCAGCCTTGGCGAACTGGTCAGCCACTGTGTGCATAATGTCATCAGCGCCCTCAACGCCGGGGAAAAGTTCGCTCACGGCATAATAGAGAAGATTCGGATAGACATCATACCACCAGTCCCTGCCGTAACCGCCACCGAGCAGCGCCACATCCGGACAAGTGTTGTTCATCACGATATTCCATCCATTGTCCCTGTTGAAATAGTTCTGGACCATCTTCACATAGTTGTATCCCTTAGGAGATGTAGTCTTGTCTATGCCGAGAAGTCCTGCGCTCAACAATGCGTGGAGAGTATTGAGGCTTTCGTGAAATTCACCGTTATTGCGGGAAGGACCCTGTCTGTCATCCGCCATAGCCGTATATAGACCGAATGTCGGCTGAGGGAAATTCCTCTGCGCATTGTCAATCCATATCACAGGACCTGCCGGTAGAGTCGAATTGAAGTCGAAAGCATAGGACTCGAAGTCGAGCGCCTTCTGCTTCCAGTCAATCATTTTGTACGGCTGCGGAAAATCTGCCATCTGCGCTACACGGCTGATTTCAGTCTGCTGCACCGGAGTGCCGATCACCGCATTCCACCCACAAGCTGCCGCTGACAGTGCTGCAGCAATTATAATCACTAACTTCTTCATTGCTTTGAATAATCCCGGTCAATAACTTTGAGAATATGCTTTGCAAGAGGGAGCGACAGGAGCTGAAGCGCACCCACAATGAGCAGGGCGTAGCGGAGAGCGATGTCCTCTGTGAAAACTTTTGCAATCACGATGAAAAGTATCATTCCCAATGCCCTTCCGACGAAAAGGCCCTCCTCGTGCGAGAGGATATATGTATATCCGTCCCTTTTCTCAATGGCAGAGACCGTATCAATGGTCTTCATCATTGTAGGGAAATATGCCAGGTCGTGAATCGGCTGGAAGAATATCTTGCAAAGTATGAACACGTAGGCGCCCGTTGCAGAAAAAAGTATGCCATTGGCAAGCGTTCCGATGAAAAACACCATAAGGCCTACGCCGAAAATCGTCATTCTGTGCTTTGGTTTTGCCACCCTGCCGAGAACATAGACCACAATGGCGGTAAGCAGTCCGCCGGCACCCTGAATCATTCCAAGCTCATTCTCGCCGCCGATGAATTTGAGGATGAGAATTGAAGGAGCTGTCACGAGAAAACCCTGAACCATACCTTTCAAAGATGACAGGGAGAGCATTTCATACCAGAGTTTGTGGAATTTGAAATGGAAGAAATCCTTGTTCGAAGGCTGCTTGAAGTCACCTTGGAAGAGAGCGATGCAGGCAAGCACGCAGACAACCAGCGCACAGACTGTAACTATCTGATAGCCATTCTGTAGCGTAAGTGTATGGCCGAACATTTCAGCACCGTCTATATCGGCAAGCAACGCGCCCACAGCCACCGGAATCACGATATTCCAGAATGAGAAGAAAAACGACTCGAATCCGAAGAAGTAATTCCTGTTATCGTCATCGGTGGAATACAGGGTGAGCAGATATCTGTTGGTCCAGAAAAAGCCTGTTGTAAGACCAAGGAAAAAGCCTGTACCGCAAATCATTGTGATATCTACTTCCTTGATGAACATCATCACCATAAGCGCGACGGCAGAAAACATAATGCCGAAACTGTAGAGTAACTTGACGCTCGCTTTCTTTAGGAGCACACCGTTCACCACAGCTGCTACTACGACACCGATATACATACACAGCTGGTACACAATCACCATCGATGCGACACCGGTATTCCTCATTATATATGCCCCTGCGAATATCTCGACAATCGGAAGGACCATCGCAAAAAGCAGATTGGTCAAAAGAAGCGTCTTGATATTCTTAGGCTGGGACAGAAAGAACTTAATTTCTCCTATGGCTTTCATATTCCTTATTTTTTAAGGGTTGAAAGAATCTCGCTAATCGAGAACTCGGCACTGCAAATCACCTCGTCAGATGCGCCGTAGAATATGCGGACAGTGTCATTGTCAATGAGATACTGACCGTTGGTGAATACTACGTTTCCGAAGAATCCGGTCTGCTCATAATCAGCAAGAGGTTCCATAATAGGCTCTTCGCTGCGTGCAATGACCTTAGTCGGATCATTCAAATCCAGAAGCAAAGCACCAAGGCAATAGCGGTTCTCCTCATTGGCTCCGTGATATATCTCAAGCCAGCCTTCCGATGTGCGGATAGGAGCGGCACCGGCACCTACACGGGCAGAATCCCATTTGCCTGCACGGGTTGTGGCTAAGCAGACGTGTTTTCCCCAATGTATTCTGTCAGGCGACTCGGCCACCCAGATATAGTTTCCGCCAAGTTCAGGACTGCTAGGGCGATGGAAAGCATAATATTTGTCACCTATCTTCTCCTGAAACAAAGCGCAGTCCTTGTTGTGAGGAGGGAATATCATTCCGTGACGTGTGATGTTCTTGAAATCAGTAGTTTCAATGAGTCCTACGCCTACGGCAACAGGAGACACTTCAGTAAAAGTAAGGAAATATCCGCCATCCATTGTAGCCACACGGCAATCCTCTATGCCGAACGACTCCTGAAAACCTTTTCCGAAAATCGGCTTAATTTCAGGGTCCTCGGTGAAATGCACATCATCCTCGCTGCATACAGGACGCAGATATGACAAAGTTGTCAAGTAGTCATTGCCTTTGTACTTTATCACTCTGGCATCAGAAGCATCGAGTGCCGGATCATTCTTATCGAATGTAAGAACCTCTATCTCCCCTTTGTCATTATATATAGGGAAACTGATTTTGCCTTCCTGCTGAACAGGGCGTTCAGCAACTCTGAGAAGAAGCCAGGTCTTTCCGTTCATTCTGAAGACACCCGGATTCAGAAGACAGGTTATCTCCATTCCCGGAATGCAAGCCTTGAGATCCGAAGGACGAAGAATAGGGTTGTTGATGTTTCTTTTTGCTATATCCATAATTATAGTCGTTCTTTAATTTCAGCGCGGCGTAACGTTGCGGTTAAAACGTTACTAAAAACGTTTGCAAAGGTAAATGTTAGATTAGTTCACCTAGTGCGCTATTTTTACAAAGAGGTGTTTTTTTATTACATTTGCCACATTAACGAAGAAAATCATGTCGCTGCGAAGAATTTTTATAACTCTTGCCCTGATTCTGACCTTGTCAGTCGAAACAAAGGCGGAAACAAGATACCTTTCCAGTCGAAACGGGCTTTCAAACAGCTCAGTCACTTGCATTTACAAAGACAGCGAGGACTATGTGTGGTTCGGCACGTGGGACGGACTGAACAGATACGACGGCAGCGAATTTGAGATTTTCAGGTCCTCTCTTGATGAAAGTAGCCTCAGCAGCAGCATTATCCGCCAGGTACTGGAAGACAATAGCTGCAATCTGTGGGTGGCAACCGACAGGGGAATTGACAGGTTTAGTCGGAAAGACAACAGTTTCACTAGATATTTCTCCGAAATCGCCAGAAAAGGAATGTTATCCGAGCATTCATTCTTTCTTGCCAAAGACAATGACGGCAACTTGTTCGCCGCTGTCTCCGGCCACGGACTGTTCAAGTTCTCTCCTGAGGAAGACCGCTTCGTCACGATCTTCAAGACCACGAAGACATTGTCTGGGCTATGGTGCGATGGCAACGCCGGGATATGGGCCCGTTCCGAGGACTGTCTCTATAAAATATCCGAATCTGTCGATGGCACGCACTTTCCAATCAAGACATCCGCCGACCTTCATATAGATTTCGCCTCCTTAGGAGCAAACAACGGGACAATGTGGATCGGCGAATCCAACAACAACATTCTAAAAGAAATAAATCTGCAAACAGGAGCTATATGCACTGAACTGGCAATTCCGAAAAGCACAAAGAGAATCACCTGCCTGGACGATACCGGAGAATCCATATTGGTAGGAACAGACAACGGACTTCTGGAATATTCAGACGGAAAGCCTACCACACTGCAACCAGACATTCCTGTACTGTCGCTATCAAGGGACGAAAGCGGCATTATCTGGGTCGGAACTGATATGCTTGGAGTGGCAGTCATATCCAATGCGGAGACACCCTTCCACGCAATAAGCGGAAAGCAACACGCAATCTTTGCGAACAGTGCCGTGCGGGCCTTCTACGAAGAGATGCCGGGGCGTATGTGGATAGGCACAAAGGGCAACGGACTGGTTCTTATGAACCTTTACAACGGAACTGAGCTTCGCAGATATGATACCAGCAACGGATTGAATGACAACAACGTATATTCATTGTACGAGGGCGACGAAGTCATCTGGATTGGCACTGACGGCAAGGGGCTCAACTATATAGAAAAGAGCAGCGGCAACATTTTCAATCTCGCCATTCCTGAAAGCATTACTCTCGCATCCGTTTATGCCATCCTGCAGACAGAAAGAAATGTTCTCTGGGTAGGCTCCAGCGGATACGGACTGTTCCGCTTCGAAATAGACAGGTCACAGCATCCGTACAGGGCATTATCCTGCCGACAATTCTCCGCCGACAACGGGCTTGAATCAAACATTGTTTATTCTCTCGCCCTTGACTCAGATAAAAACGTATGGGTCGGAACAAGAGGCGGAGGACTGAGAAGATTCTCGACAGACGGAACAGAAGCCGGCACGGACATCGACAGAGATATTGCAGAAGCCACAAATGACATAACATATCTTCTTGTGGACAGCGCAGGGGAATTGCTTATGGGGACAAGTATGGGACTGTACTGCAGGAACAGCGAGGGAGGATTCAGAAAAATCGAATCGCAGCATCTGGACGACACAAGCATACACGGCATCATAGAGGACAGGGGCAAAACCCTGTGGGTCAGCACAAACAATGGGCTCATACGCATCAATCGCAGCCTTAACACTGTCGCCGAGACCAGATTCTCTGCGGAAGACGGACTTCAGAGCAACGAGTTTTCCGACGGCGCCTGTCTGCGAAGTCCATATTCAGGCCTGATTTATTTCGGAGGAATCTCCGGCTTCTCTTATTTCAATCCTGACGAAACCGGACAGTCCAAAGCATTCCCGAAACTGCATCTGAAAGGGGTATATATCGGAAACGACAGATGTACAGACTGTTTCCAAGAGAAAAACGGGCACAGTGAAATCACTATGAGCCCGCAGAATTCATCTTTCACATTGAAGTTCGCGACGCTTGACTACACATTCGCAGACAGATGCGAAATAGCATACAATCTTAACGGACACTCCAAAGACTGGGTTTATCTCGGAACATCCAAGAACATTGCATTTTCATCACTCCCACACGGGCATTACAGGCTTGATGTCAGGCACACCAACGCGGACAAGGTCTGGAGCGACGAAGTGTATTCCATTGACATAAACATACTTCCGCACTGGTACGAGACCTGGTACGCATTTGTACTTCTCTGCCTTGCTATAGGACTTTTCGGAGCCGGCGTGATATGGTCGCTGATTTCCAGACACAGGGAACAGCAGCAACTCAAGAAGCAGGAAGAGGAAAAGGGCAAGATGATAGACATACACGAGGCTAAGCTCCAGTTTTTCACGAACATAGCCCACGAGTTTTCAAACTCGCTCACGCTTATATACGGACCTTGCAAGGAGCTGCAGAAGAGCGGACAGTTGTCTGCATCGAACCGCAAATATCTGGATTACATTGAATCCAACAGTTCCAGAATGCTCAATCTCATCCAACAGATCATCGCATTCCGCCGAACTGAAACCGGGCATCTCAAAATCACACCTGAGAAAGTCAGCATCAATGAAATCATCCGGCGCGATGAGGAGTATTTCAAGGGGAAACTGGAAGAAAAGGAACTGCAGATCAAGACTGCAATAGACACTAACGAGATAATCTGGACCACAGACAAGGACAGCATCGAGAAAATCATCTTCAACCTGCTCTCCAACGCCACCAAATACACCCCAGACGGCGGAACGATAAGTCTGGACTGCACCGTAAAAAATAAAAGACTGAAAATTTCCGTCACAAACTACGGCATCGGAATTCCTGAAGAAAAAAGATCCGCAATATTCGATAGATTCGAGGTTCTCGACAGATTCGAGAATGACATCCGCAAAGGAAAGATAAGCAACGGCATCGGACTGTCTATGTGCAAGAATCTCGTGGAACTGATGCACGGACATATCTGGATTGACAGTGACGGCAAGAGTTACACTTCTTTCTGTTTTGAACTGCCTGAGCTGCAGACAGATGAAGCAGAGTCGGTTGCGGATTCCACCACTCCTGCAGCACCAACTGTCGGCGAGGATTCCGATGCGCAGGAGACTGTTCACTCCACAGGCGAAGATAGCACCGCCTTATTGACAGACAACGACTTGCCAGAAGCTGACGGGACTGACCGCCCGGACAGAAAACGCATACTTATTGTCGATGACGACAACGACATAAGAAATTTCATCAGAGGACTGCTTTCCGACAAATACAATGTGTATGAATCCACCAACGGACGAGAAGCATTGCAGGAAATCGAACGTAATCTTCCGGACCTCGTGATATCGGACGTGATAATGCCGGTTATGGACGGATTCCAACTCCTTAAGACGCTACGCGAAAACCCTCAGTACAAGCACATTCCGGTAATTCTTCTCACTTCTGGCAATTCCGATGACAGCCGGAAGACAGGACTTGAAAGAGGGGCTGACGCATTCATAGGCAAGCCTTTCAACCCTGACATCCTTCAGTCGGTAATCTCCAACGTTCTCGGACGCGACGAAGCGGTGATGGACTACTCCAATTCCTCCTACAGCGCGATGGACAGATTCCTCGGCATGGAGATTTCCAAGGAGGACCGCGCACTGTTCACGGAAATCACGGACGTCATCAGCAGCAACATCGACAACGACCAGCTCTGTATGGAATTCATCGCGGAGAAGGTATCCATCAGCAAGATGCAGCTCTATCGCAAGTTCAAATCCTGCCTCGGCATCACTCCGGTCGACTACATCAAGACTCTCCGTATGGAGAAGGCTGAAAGACTTCTTAAAACCACCGCCAGAACGGTGCAGCAGATAATGTACGACTGCGGATTCAACAGCAAGACATATTTCTACAAGGAATTCGCCAAGAAATATGGAGTCACTCCGAAGCAGTATAGGGATAACGCCAAACCTGTTCTTGAAATGTGAGACAGAATCCTAATTGGCAAATAAATTTTGACAATATAAAACGAATCCTTATATTTACATCGATTTGCTTTATGGCTTTCGGGTGCGATGAGAGTGCAATTGACTCTCTCACGGGCAAATACCCTGTACCTGAAAGCATTGAACTGACCACGCTTGCGGCGCTGTTTGGACCTCCAAATCTGATGGTTCATCAACAGCAAAAAGCGGAAGCATCCAAGTCAAGAACAATGACGGAAGCGACTACGAATTCAAGGGAGCGCTGATACTTGACAACGGGAAGGTCATTCGAATCCATTTCTCAGGAGAAATAGTTTATGAAAAAATTGTGGAAGCGCTGAGTCTGCCACAGTTGCTCTATGCCAGTGCCCAGGCACAAGGTGACGGCACTGTGCTGATTACGGGTTTTGAACAGGTCGGAAAAGACTTTTGGAGCAGAGAATTTTAAACATAAAGCACAAAAACATTTATAGTTATGAAAAAAATCATTTCATTGGCGACAGCAATGCTGATCGGAGTTTCCGCATTTGCCCAGCAGGCATTGTGGGGCGGTTCGAGAATCGTATCTCCTGAGCTCCACGAGAACAACACAGTGACATTCCGGTTCGTGGCTCCAAAGGCTGTCAAGGTGCAGGTGACAGGAGATTTCCTCCCTTCACAGAAAATCAAGACCCCTTTCGGAGAATTCAACGGCCCGGGTACGGCGGACCTGACAGAAGGACAGGGTGGAGTATGGGAATATACCACCGATGTTCTTGCTCCTGAACTTTACAGCTATTCATTCATTGTTGACGGGCTTAAAGTAATGGACCCTTCCAACGTCTTTATGAACAGGGACGTAAACTCCGTGACCAACATATTCATCCTCGGCGGCGACCGTGCCGACCTTTACGGAGTGCACAAGGTGCCGCACGGAACAGTTTCCAAAGTTTGGTACGAAAGCCCGGGCTTGGGAATGAAGCGCAGAATGACCGTCTATACGCCTGCAGGCTACGAAGATAGCGGCAAGACAAAATATCCTGTATTCTACTTGCTTCACGGAATGGGCGGAGACGAGGAAGCCTGGATGGACCTCGGGCGCGCATCCCAGATTCTGGATAATCTCATCGCTGCCGGCAAGGCAAAACCTATGATTGTCGTGATGACAAACGGCAACGCGGCACAGGAGGCAGCTCCGGGACAGTCCTCTCTCGGTCTTGTTCAGCCTAATATGCAGCAACCGAAAACAATGGACGGCGCATTCGAGCTGGCTTTTCCTGACGTAGTCAATTACATCGACAGCCATTACCGTACAATCAAGAAGAAAGAAGGACGCGCAATCGCAGGTCTGTCAATGGGCGGATTCCACTCTCTGCACATCTCGAAGCAACATCCTGATATGTTCAATTATGTCGGGCTATTCTCTGCTGCCATTCTGCCTCACGAAGGTGCACAGTCAGAGGTTTATTCCAATCTTGACGAGAAGCTCAAAGTTCAGTTTTCCAAGAAACCGGCATTGTACTGGATAGGTATCGGCAATGAAGATTTCCTCTACAACGCCAACTGCGATTTCCGCAAGAAACTTGACGATGCAGGATACAAATACACTTATTACGAGACTGGCGAAGGCCATATTTGGAAGAACTGGAGAATTTATTTGACGGAGTTTGTGCCTCTGCTATTCAAATAGAGCTCGATATTGTTCTCACGCATCAATCATTAAAAATGAGGCAGCGTCCTCCGCTAAGAAACACAGGGGAAATTCGCTCCGGACATCTGCCTCTTTTTAATTTTCAAAATAGGAGAACTAAAAAAAAGCCACATTCACGACAACAGTTACGAATAAAAACACTAAAATTATGTACATAAAAAAAATAGTTATACTAATTATGACAGGAGCATCACTGATTGCCTGCAATTCAAAGACACCGCAACTCGGTAAAGCATCCATCGACAAGGTGGTGAAAGCGATGACAAAAGAGGAGAAGGTCCGTCTGCTGATCGGTACCGGAATGGCTGGCATCGATTCCGGAGACAGCGCGGTCGTAGGTGAGACCAAGAGCCTCGTCCCCGGAGCTGCCGGAACCACTTATCCGATTCCAAGGCTTGGTATTCCTTCCATCGTGCTTGCAGACGGTCCTGCAGGCCTGAGAATCAATCCAACGAGAGAAGGCGACAGCGAAACATATTACTGCACGCACTTCCCTATCGGCACCTCACTTGCATCCACTTGGGACACAGCTCTAGTGGAGGAAGTGGGCAAGGCAATGGGAAATGAGGTTCTGGAATACGGTGCCGACGTTTATCTCGCACCGGCATTGAACATCCACAGAAATCCGCTATGCGGAAGAAACTTTGAGTATTACTCTGAAGATCCGCTGATTGCCGGAAAAACTGCCGCCGCTTATGTCAATGGCGTACAGAGCAACGGTGTCGGAACATCCATCAAGCATTTCGCCGTAAACAATCAGGAAAGCAATCGTATGAACAACGATGCCCGCGTATCTCCTCGCGCGTTGAGAGAGATATACCTGAAAGGCTTCGAGATTGCGGTGAAAGAGAGTCAGCCTTGGACTGTGATGTCTTCCTACAACCGAGTCAACGGAACATACTCCTCTCAAAGTCCTGAACTTCTGACCACTCTTCTACGTGATGAATGGGGCTTCAAGGGAATGGTAATGACAGACTGGTTCGGAGGGAAAGATCCTGTAGCCCAGATGATTGCAGGAAACGATATGCTTCAGCCAGGTTTCGAGAAGCAGTACACCACCATCATTGACGCACTGAACGCGGGAACGCTTGACGAGGCCATAATAGACAGAAACGTGAAGAGAGCACTTGAACTTATCGTAAAGTCTCCGCGTTTCAAAGGTTACAAATACTCCAATAAGCCAGACCTCAAGGCTCACGCCGCAATTACAAGACAGGCAGGAGCCGACGGTATGATTCTTCTTAAGAACGAGGATGCGTTGCCTATCCGTTCAGGAGCCAAAGTTTCCGTTTACGGATGCACATCCTATGACTTCATCGCGGGAGGCACCGGTTCCGGAAATGTAAACAGGGCATATACAGTTTCCCTGCTTGAAGGACTTGAAAACGCCGGATTCAATGTAGACAAGTCACTCAAGGACACATATCTTTCCTACATCGAAAAAGACCGCGCTGAGAAACTGGAGAAGCTGAAGGACAATCCTATGGCGAAATTCTTCCCTGTAGGAAGGCCTGAAGAACTGGGAATTCCTTCAGCCACGGTGAAAAAGAATGCTGCGGACAATGACATTGCAATCATAACTCTCGGAAGACTCTCGGGCGAGTTCCTTGACAGGACTCCTGCGGACTTCAACATAAGCGACGCAGAGCGGAAACTTGTTGACGAAGTATGCAAAGAGTTCCACAATGCCGGAAAGAAAGTCATTGTACTTCTCAATATCGGCGGAGTCATCGAGACTTCTTCCTGGAAGAACAAGCCTGATGCAATTCTTTGCGCTTGGCAGGCCGGACAGGAAGGCGGCAACAGCGTAGCTGACGTGGTAAGCGGCAAGGTATGCCCTTCAGGAAAGCTTCCTATGACATTCCCGGTAAGGTTTGAAGACGCTGCTTCATCGGCCAACTTCCCTACAGACGGCGCAATGAGCAGTATGGATTTCAAGAATATGAAAGAAGGCGACGGAAGCAAAAAGAACTGGGACTACACGAATTACGAAGAGGATATTTTCGTAGGTTACAGATATTTCGACAGTTTCGGCAAGGAGGTTTCCTACCCGTTCGGCTATGGCCTTTCATACACGTCGTTCGAGTATGGCACACCGTCAGTGGAAGAATCCAACGGCACATTCACGGTGAAAGTAGATATCAAGAATGCCGGCAAAGTCGCAGGCCGCGAAGTTGTGGAGCTATATGTTTCATATCCCGACAGCAAGAGCACAGACAAACCGGAGAAAGAGTTGAAGGCATACGCCAAGACTCCTCTTCTGCAGCCAGGCGAGTCCTGCACGATAAGCCTCCGCGTAAAGTCCTCAGACCTCGCATCTTACAATGCAGAGAAAGCAGGTTGGGAAGTATCCGAAGGAAACTGGAAATTCCTCATCGGTACCTCTTCACGTGACATCAGGTGCTCTACGGATGTAGCCGTTAAGGCGTCCTTCCAGCAGACCAACAATCTATTTGCCGTTCAGCATCCATTTAACATCCTCGCAAGGTAGATTATTTCTCCGCGATATAATGACAGGGTTCGAATTGAAAAGTTCAACCCTGTTTTTTATTCGGCTTCAAACTCCTTCCTTGTCACCAAGACTCCTTTTTAGCATTGACAAAACGCCTGTTTTTATGTAAATTTGAAAGATATATTCGAGAACATTGCAGAGCAACATTTTTAGCAGGGAAATATGAGACTCAAGGATATTGTAATGAGAACGGGGCGGGCGCTAAGCGCGATGATTATGCCAAACATAGGGGCGTTTATTGCCTGGGGTCTCATAACAGCACTTTTCATTCCAACCGGGTGGTGGCCAAACGAGAATCTAGCGAAAATAGTGGCTCCGGCATTGAACTATCTTTTGCCGATACTTATAGCATACACTGCCGGAAAGAACATCGCCGGAGACAGAGGCGGCGTGACCGGAGCAATAGCAACTATCGGAGTTATTGCCGGGACTGACATTCCGATGTTCATCGGAGCAATGATAATGGGCCCGCTCGGAGGCCTCGCAATCAAGAAATTCGACAAGCTCGCCCAGGGACATATCCGAAGCGGATTCGAGATGCTGGTCAACAACTTCTCAATCGGCATCATCGGAATGTTGCTTGCAATCTTGGGATTCTGCGTAATAGGAAGTGCTGTTGAGTGGCTTACTGATATCCTCAGCAAAGCTGCACAGACAGTCATTTCGCACAAACTTCTGCCTCTGATCTCAATAGTCGTTGAACCAGCAAAAGTACTGTTCCTCAACAATGCCATCAATCACGGAATCTTCTCTCCTATCGGCATTGAACAAGTACACGAGTTCGGGCAATCCATAATGTTCCTTATTGAAGCGAACCCAGGAGCGGGATTCGGAGTCCTGCTTGCATACTGGATTGCAGGGCGTGGAAACAGCAAGAGTTCAGCCCCCGGCGCCGCAGTAATCCATCTTCTCGGAGGAATACACGAAATATATTTCCCGTACGTACTGGCCAAACCGCTTCTACTTTTGGCGCTCATAGCCGGAAGCGCGGCCAGCCTGCTGTTTTTCAGCATAGCCGGAGTCGGTTTGGTCGCCCCTGCATCGCCGGGAAGCATAATCTCGATACTTGCGATGGCTCCTAAAGGCGAAACGTTCCTTGTCCTATGCGGCGTACTGATTGCCACTGTGGTCTCTCTGATTATTGCCATTCCTATAATTCGGCATAGCGGAAAAGAGAACAATCCCGGCGAAGACAATTCCGATGAGGAAAACAACTCCGATGACATTGACTCAAAACTGAACCACAGAGAAGGGACGCTTAAAATTATGTTCGCCTGCGATGCAGGAATGGGGTCCAGTGCACTTGGTGCCACAAAATTCAGAAAGAGAGCGGAACAGGCCGGCTTGGACGCGATGATAAGCAACTGCGCCGTCGATTCCATACCTGAAGACACAGATATTGTCGTATGTCAAAGGACTTTGCAGTCCAGAGCGGAGCAACGTGTCAAATCCAATGCGGAATCCGGAGGAACAAGCGCAACGGTAATCGGTATCGACAATTTCCTCTCAGACCCAAATCTCGACAAATTGCTTGGCGCCCTGTCCCGCCATAACACTGTTGATGCAACCTCAACCGCAGTCCCGCAGAGTACAGCAGCCTCAAATTCATCCGATACTGCAAACGCCGATGTGCTCACTGTTGACAACATTCTCACCAAGCTGCAGTCAGAGAGCAAGGAAGATGCAATTCTCCGCGCGGGAAGGCTTCTGGAAAGTCTCGGATATACGGGAAAAGGATATGCGGAGGCAATGCTTGAAAGGGAAAAGATAACGACGACCTATTTGGGTATGGGTATCGCAATTCCGCACGGAACTGATGAAGCCAAGAAGAGCATTCGCACTTCAGGTATCGTATTTCTCCAATACCCTGACGGAGTGGATTTTGGAGAGGAAAAAGCCTATATCATCGTGGGCATTGCCGGAAAAGGCGATGACCACCTGGACATTCTGGCATCTTTGAGCGAAGCGTTTGAAGATGAAGACAAACTGCACACGCTTATGACTGCCGAAGAACCGAAAGAAATTTTCAATATACTGAAAAACAATAATATACAATAAAGATATGACCACAACAAATGTCACTGTAGAAGCAGAAAACGGAATACACGCAAGACCGGCATCGGAACTTGTAAAGATGATAAAAGAATTCACCCCAGCCAAAGTCACACTGAAAGCCAACGGCAAGAGCGCCAACGGTGCCAGCATCATTTCGGTTCTCGCGCTTGGGCTCAAGAAGGGAACAGTGCTGGAGGTCTGCGCAGAGGGTGAAAACGAAGGCAAAATTGCCGAAGTTATATCTGATTTTATCAAAAATTTGAAATAGCATAAAGCCCATTTATCAGTCATTCAAACAGTTCCTGTAAATTCATAGCGATGAGTAACGAAAAACTGATACTTGAAACACCCTCGAAGTCTTTGGGATTCACATTGGGCACTGCTGTAGTCCTGACAAAAGACGCGGAGCAGAACCGCACAATGACCGAGTCCGATATAACACTCGACGAGGCATTGGACCTTCTCAGAAAAGAATACGCTATTCTGTCTAAAAAAGACGAAATATTCCTTGCCCACGCCGAAATTGCAGAAGATCCCACATTACGCGAAAGTATAGAATCGGCCTTGAGTGAAGGGCTCGGGCTCTATGAAGCGACTGAAAAAGCCTGCACTGAACTTTCAACACTCTTCGACCAGATAGATGACGAATACCTGCGCGCCAGGAAAGATGACTTGAAGGATGTTTTCTGTCAGCTAAAAAAGATAATCATCAATCCGGACGAAAGCAGACGCAGACTGTCATCAGACGGTGACACACCAGAAAAATGTGAGCGGAGACAGGACGATGAAACCACACAGAAAGAGATTCTGATAGCCAAAGAATTTTTTCCGTCCGACGCCGCGCACATTGATTTCACACGGATTGGAGGACTTATTTCCGAATTCGGTAATAAAACCGGCCACATCTGCATCATCGCCAAAGCCAAAGGCATACCGATGCTGACAGGAGTCAAAGGATGCACCACGTCTATCAAGACCGGAGACACAGTCATTCTGGATGCGGACAACGGTAAAGTCACCGTAAATCCTGACGCAGAGACATTTGCAGAAGCTCAAGCATACAGCAGAAAATATGTATCCGGAATATCACCGCTCATATCCGGGATCATGAAGACTTACACCGAAGCCGGAGTGAAAGTTTTTGCGAGCGCAGGTAATATCGATGACGTCCGAAAGGCAATAGATGCAGGCGCAGAAGGCATAGGGCTGTTCCGCAGCGAATTTCTGTTTATGTCGCACCCTGAAGGAATGCCTGATGAAAATTCCCAATTTGAAATATACAAATCAGCGGCGGAAATCTGTAAAGGCAAGCAACTGACAATCCGCACGTTGGACATTGGCGGAGACAAATCTCTGCCATACCTTTTGCAGAAGAAAGAGGATAATCCTTTCCTCGGATGCCGTGGAATCCGTCTCTGCCTTATACATCCGGAAATATTCAAGCCACAGTTACGCGCCATTCTCCGCGCCTCCGCATTCGGGAATGTCCGCATTATGATTCCTATGCTGTGCACACTTGATGAATTGGAACAGACATATCAAGTCATTGAAGAATGCAAGAATGACCTCAGAAACGAGCATCTGGATTTCAACGAAAACACTCCTGTCGGAATAATGACCGAGACTCCGGCTACCGTCCTGAAAGCAAAGGAATTCGCATCCAAAGTAGATTTCTTCAGCATAGGGTCCAATGACCTCACCCAGTATATAATGGCTGCAGACCGTGGGAACAGCGATGTCGCGACACTTTACGACTGGAAAGACCAAGCCGTGCTTGACAGCTTCAAGATACTTATCGAAGCGGCGGACAACGCAGGAATAGACTCGGAAATCTGCGGAGAAATGGGAGCCGATCCGGATGCGGTCGCAACTCTGATTGGGCTCGGCGTTAAAGCCGTAAGCATTACAATTAACTGATACAAAACATACTAATACCACATACTATGGACTTCAGAAAACAACTTGACGATGCCTTGCGAATGGCAACGGACACCAAATGCTTTGAATTTGGAAACAACATACTTCATCTCGCCCCTGAACTATTCAGAAACAATTTTGGAGAAGACGCAAAAGCTTTGGTGGTGGCTGACCACAATACGTGGAAAGCAGCCGGAAAAGAGGTTCAAGAATACCTTGAAAAGGGCGGAATCACTTGCCGCACATATATTTTCGAAGAAGACGAATTCCACGCGGAATACGGATTGATAGAAAGAATCGATGCTGTTCTGAATGATTATCCGGCAACACCCGTTGCAGTCGGATCCGGAGTCATAAACGACCTTTGCAAGGTCGCAGCATCACATCACAATACGCCATATATGGTAGTCGCCACAGCAGCATCCGTGGACGGCTACGCTTCATCCGGGGCCTCCATAATTGTAGATGGGTCAAAGATGACCCTCGATGCCCACGCGCCTAAGGTCATCCTAGCTGACAACGTGGTGCTCGCCAATGCGCCTAAGGCTATGACAGCCGCAGGATACGGTGACCTTGCAGCAAAAGTAACTTCGGGGGCAGAGTGGATGATAGCCGACATCTTCGGCACGGAACCTATAATCCCGGTCGCCTGGCATCTTGTGAACGACACTCTTGACAGCATTCTTGCAGAAAATGAACAGATTGCGGCCGGTGATCCGAATGCTGTTGGAGATCTTTTCGTAGGGCTTACATTCACGGGACTTGCTATGCAGATTGCAGGCACAAGCCGCCCTGCATCGTGCTCGGAGCACCTTTTCAGCCATTATCTGGATATGACGGAATACCGTTACCACGGCAAATTCCAGTCGCACGGATTCCAGTGCGCTATGGGCACCGTCATTATGAGCGCCTGCTTTGACGAATTTCTCAAGATGGACTTGAGTACTCTCGACATTGACGCGTGCGTAAACGCCTGGCCTTCACTTGAAGAGGAGCAAAAACGCGCGCTGGAGATATTCAGCGACTTCCCTATCCCTAAACTCGGATATACGGAGATGACCAAGAAATACAGTGACAAGGATACTGTCAGAAAGCAACTTACCGCCGTCAAGGAGAACTGGCCATCCCTTAAGGAGAGAATACAGAAGCAGGTTTACACTTACGACAAGATGGTATCACTTATGCGAAGCGTAGGAGCCCCTGTCGGACCTGAAAGCATTGGACTCACCCGCGCGCAGATACGCAAGATGGTGGATTACGTCCAGCTTATGAGATGGAGAATCAACCTGTTCGACCTCTGCAAGCGAGCCCGCCTTTACGACACTCTCCTCAACCGCGTCTTCGGCCACGGCGGTGTCCTGGATGTCAAGGACTAGTGAATAGCCTCCATAAAACACAAAAAACGGCCTGTCTTATAATATGACAGACCGCTTATTTGTAATCCTTTAGGAGTCTCGCCTTCTATTCGGCGTCCTCGTAGCCGTCGGTCTTCTTGTTCCACAGAGTAAGCAAAGTCAAAAGACCGAGAATGGCGACGACAATCATAATGCGGAACACGCCTTCCCAACCGAATGAAGGGTTGTCGGCAATATGACCGAACACAAAACCTGAAATGATAGGGCTCAAGTATGCGACGAAACCAATGATTCCAGTGGCTGAAGATGCACCGCGACGTGTCACCTGATTTGAAGCAATCACGCCGATAAGTGCCTGAGGGCCATAAAGGAAGAAGCCAATGCAAGCCAGCACAAGCATCAGAATGACTGGATTCGTAGATTTAGGAAGCAGGCAGAACAGGCATAGGAACACTATTACGCCCACCATACAGAGCACGCAGGTCCGTTGCGATCTTCCGTTGAACAACTTGTCGGAAACCACTCCGGCGACAATCATTCCCACAACGCCGAACGCCTCGAATATCGCCACGGTCCAAGCTGAAAGTTCCGGAGACAGTCCCCTGCTTTCCTGAAGGAACGACGGGCCCCAGTCAAGCACAGCAAGGCGCACGATATATACGAAGAATATCGCAAGCGCAAGTATCCACACTACCGGATTCTTGATAACCTTGTTCAATATGAACTGGTTGAACTCCTTCTTCTCTTCAGGAGTCTGAATCTTTGTGGATTTGGTACCCTCAAGCTCAGGAAGTCCCACGGACTTAGGCGTATCACGCAACGTGATGATAATGAACACGACTCCGAAAATCGCAATGAACGCAGGAATCCAGAATGCCCACTGCCAGGCGCCTATATTCTGCAACGCATTGTCGATATACGACTGGGCAGCAGAAGCATCCATTGAAGACGTTATATTGGCAGTATTCTCAACCACTCTCGCCCTCATTTCCGGGTCAGCGCTCATATCAGTACCGGTATGTCCCATTATATAGCCGCACAGAATGGCGGCAATGAACGCACCTACCGAGTGTGAGGTATTCCAGATGGACATCTTGGTGGCAAGCTCGTGCGGCGGCACCCAGTGCGTGATAAGTCTGTTGCACGGAGGGAATCCGCACCCCTGAAAAGCATTATTCACCACATAAAGTATGGCAAACAGCACCACAAGATAGTGCACGAAAACAGGGCCGTTGTCCACGCCTGCAAAATATGCGCAGACCATCGCGCCCGCACCAAAAAGCAGATTGACGAAAGCACTGACAGAAAGGCCCGTAACCATATGCCATCGTCCGTCAAGGCGGTCAGCGAGGAAGCCGTTCACCAGCTTCGACACTCCGTAGATAAAACTTGCTATCGCTATAATCGCTCCGAACGTAGCTTTGGTTATTCCGTATTCGACCGTCAAACCCGGAATCGCGAATGAGAAATTCTTGCGTACCAGATAGAAAATCGAATATCCTATCATTGTACCAATGATGGTACGCCACTGCCAATATTGAAAACGTTTCTTCTGTTCAGATGTCATTCTATAATGCGTTATTAACTGTATATTCTGCAAATATACTCACAATGTTTCATTTTGCAATCAAACGGACGCCTGCAAATCACTACACTTTTCATTTCGCACCCATATCCGTTTCATCTTCTAACATTTGGAAATACTGTCATTTGTATTTCACCCAAGTAGCCTTCTCGTCAAGAAATTTCTTAACCTCCACAGCTCTGTCGCAGCAAAGGAACTCTGCTCCAAGATAAACGCCGAGCATAAAATCCTCCTGGGACCTGGACGGCCAGAGCGAAACATACAGCCCAGCCTCCTTCGCCTTCTTCACTGCGGACCGCGTAGTCCCGTTCATATTGCAACCTATTCTCTTGATGCTCATAGCCTCTGCGGCCGCGATAGTCTCGTCGTTCACGGGCTTGCTGAAGATTATAAGCAAATCCGCATCCGGATGAAGATTGCGCATCATATTGAGAGCATCCTTGTTGCTAGAGGTGAAAAGATATGTGGAACCGGCAGGCTTTCCCGGCATTACCGCCTTATACAGTTTGTCGCAATATTCCCTCAGCCTCTCTTCCGGATAACTTGAAGCCGGTGTAGTTTTCATTTCAAACTCCACATAAAGCCCGTCCTTTCCGTTAAGGAATTTCATCAGTTCCTCAAGAAAAAGAACCTTGTTTCCCTGATAAGTGGTGAGTTTCCGGATATCCGCCGAAGTCATTGACTCCACCTTGCCGTCACAACCTGTAAGTCTGGCGAAGGTCTCATCGTGATTCACCACGAGGTCTCCGTCCTTGCTCATCCTGATATCGGTTTCATAGCCTCGCAAACCCGCCTTATAGCAGGCCTTGAATGCCGGAAGCGTGTTCTCGTCGAACTCGAAACGGCTGGCGCGGTGTGCAAAAAACTGCACCGTCTGCTCCTGCGCGTAAGAAGCGGCAGAAGAAAATGCCATCAATACAGGCATCAGTACGCCCGCAATTTTAATTACCTTTTTCATTGATATTGACTTAGAAGCTGTCTTGAAATAGTTTCTTAAAATCGGCAAGCCTTCAGATTACGCAGAAAGCTTGCCGAAAAAAATTACAAACCAATAGGAATGACGAGAACCAACTCCCGTCATTTCCAAAAATCACTAAAACTCAGAGTAGTCAGTGGTAAGCCTGTTGCATACGAAAGTCTTAGTCGCCCCGTTAGGGAACTTATGCACTGCACGGACTTCCCAATTCTGCTCTTCAGCAGGATTCTTTGACTCTGGAGTGTAGTACCAATAGTGGCTTGCTGTCGTGCTGCTCCAAGTATCCGTAGTCTTACCCTTGTCGTTAAACCAGTATGCGCAAAGTGGCATATTGCAGATACCCTTGTCGGCTGCCCTTGTAAAATCGCCTACTTTCTGGCCGTTCTGCCAGAATTCAAGTGTCCAGTATTTAGCATCGTCATCGAAGACTTCAGCTACAAAACTGTTCTTGAATGCGGCATTTCCCTTAAGTGTAATAGCTCCAAGAGAAACGGTGCTTGCCCAAGTGATTGTGTATTTAGTGGTCGCAGGATCAACTTCTGAACCGAACTCCTGGTCACCGTTATAAACACGCATCTGATATCCCTCTTCACGGTCAGTAGGCTTGAGAATCCAGTCCTGAACCTTATTGCCCTTGACAGTGTAGATATTATAGCCGTTAGGTGCTCCGGTCACATTACAGTTGCTGTTCCACCAAGCACCGCAGGCAGCTCCGTGAATATGCTCATAGATCTCCTTACCGGAATAGTCGTGGATATAGTTCTGTGTATAGTGAGTATGTCCCACCATAATGTGAGCCTCGCTGAACTGGCTGATAAGCTTCATCACTTCAGCGTAATTTCCATTCTTGTCACTGGCTCTGATAGGCTGGTGCGTGCAGAAGAAAATCATCTTGGATTCAGGATTTGCCACATTAGCAATATCCTGTCTGAGCCACTCCATCTGAGTATCAGTCAGCTGGTTAGTATAATTCCAAGTATGGGCGTTAGGCGAAGAGTTCGATGAAAGTGTTGAAACCAGCACATTGTCAATAACTACGATATGCACGTTTCCACGATCAAAAGAGTAGTCGGTAGGGCCGAAATACTTCACGTAAGCCTCGAGGGAATTGTAGTCGTCAGCCTCGATGTCACCGGTAGCGGAAACGAGCGAATTGTGGTCGTGGTTACCCGCGCTGTTGAAGATCGGAAGATACCTGTTGTTGGCAACTACGTTCTTCATAGCCTGAACCATTGGGCTGAATGTGTAATACGAGTCAAATGTAACGTCACCGAGAGTAAGTGCATATACCCTGTCTGAATACTCACCGCTTTCAAGAGTCCTCTTGATATCAGGAATAGTCTCGCCCAAGAACCTTGCAACCTCGTCAATTGTCTGACATTGAGGGTCACCGATCATAAGCATAGTGAAATCAGTCTCAGGAGCGCTAAGTTTCTTCAACTTGAAATCGCATCTGTATGACTTGTTCTTCGACATTATGCCAGGAGAAAAGAACATCGGAAGATGATAGACATTGTCGAGCACTACCTCATAGTCTGCAGGCAGAGTGTAATAAACCTTGCGTGACAATGAGTTTCTTTTCATCTGATATACGCCGTTTGCATCCGTCTTGACGAATTGATAGCCGTCAGTGACTGCTACGCCGGCGATACCCTTGCCAGTATTGGCATCGGATACAAGTCCTGCAAGGTCAACTCCGAAACCAATCTTCGTACCGTTGATTTCATTGACATTCAATTCTTCCAGAACCGGCACTGATGACTTTCCGCCCTCCGGCACGCTCTCGCTTTTCTCGCAGGCGGAGAGACCGGCTACGAGCAAAGCAGAGCAAAGAATATAAGTTATCTTTTTCATTTTATACTGTATCAAACTGATTTTTAATTCCATCCGTAATTCTGTCCGATCTTTGGATTAAGAGTCAGCGCAGTCGTAGGGATAGGACGGACATACATCTTGTCTTCCCACTGGAGGTCATATTTGTAAACCAAATACCCATTCTCGATGTACCAGTCGGTATCCTTTGCGGAACTCTTGTCAGATATAGGGTAATTCGTTGTACTGTTGGTGGAAACCTTGGAATTGTTGAACGTATAGTCTTGATCCTCAAAGGTAAATCCGCTACCGTCACCTACATAGATACCTCTCCATCCGCTGTTATCATATCTGCGGGCAATAAGGTCTGCCTGGCCATATCTGTAAACGTCAGACTGACGGAGACCGCCTTCGAATGTAAGTTCGGTCACTCTCTCACGACGAATCTCGAGAGCCACGTCAACATCACCCTTTGTGTACATACTATGCTCAACATTCTGAGTATAGTACTCGTACAGCCACTGGTCACGTGAATAATCTGCGCTGCCAGGATAGACATTAGCGATGCCTGCACGCTTACGCAATGCGCCGACAGTAGAATTCCAAACCTCCTGCGACATCTTGCCGAGTTCATTCATCGCTTCAGCGTAGTTCAGAAGAACCTCGCCCAAACGTACAATTGAAATCGGATTTTCGTCAAGACTGTTCTGGAAATGAGTCTCATCTGGAATACTCCACTTGCAGAGCATATAACCGGTCTTGCAGAAAGTGAAGTCAATCCTCTCGTTAGGATTTGAAGCGTTGATAATCGCGTGTCCCGGACCGAGTACGGTAGCGGCGAGACGTGGATCACGATCTTCAAATTCCTCGGTAATAGCCACCTGATCAGCTCCGGACTTGACATCTATAGGAGTACCGTCAGTCTTGAGGAACATATCCACAAGTTCCTTGGTGCCGGAATACTGCTGGCCCATAGTTGAAGAGTGGAAATATCTTGTCAATTCGTGACGGACATTCAAATCTCCGGAATATGAACGGGCCCAGATGATCTCGTTTTTCTGAAGAGTGCTGCTTATGAACAATGACGGATAATCGTTAATCAATGTAAATCCGCCCTCGTCAATCACTGTCTTTGCGCAGTTTGCAGCAAGTTCAAGCAGTTCGTCCACTGTTTCGTACTCATTGGACCAAGGCTTTCCAGTGGCAGGATTGTTCTTGACGTTCATCCTGAACGTTGCCTCATAAAGGAAATATCTTGACGCCATCGCATTGACAACATATTTGTCCACGCGGACACGTCCGTCAGTATGGAACTTTCCGGCCATACAGTTTGCGCAGGCGAACTCAAGGTCTTCCCTTATCTTGTGGAATACATACTCTCTATCATCTCTCTTGCCGTAAAGAATCGACGTGTCGTTTGGCTGAAGATACGCCTCAATCCAAGGGACATTCGAGAATGTGTTCACTTTTGCCACATACTTCATAGCCCTCCAGAATCTTGCTACGCCTTCATAATGGTTATAGATTTCCGTGCTGACATTGGACTTGGCCTTGTTCATATTCTGCAGCATATAATTGACCCTTCTCAGGAAAGACCAATCGCTGGCTGACCAACCTGTCTGCTTGGAAGAATCCCAGTTTGAACTAGGACGGAAGAAATCGGCACTTGTCTTTGTAGCGATAAGGTCATTATAGGCATCACCGCCCGCAGGTTCCGAATAATTAGGCAACCACGACTGTACCATACCGTTGGCATACATCTCAAGCTCAGATTCGCTCTTGAAATATGTCTCTGCACTGAACTTGTTGATAGGCTCTCTGGACAGAAAATCTGAACAGGAAGTAATGCCTGACAACAACAGTGAACCGGCCAATATATATATAACTTTTTTCATCATTTACAGAAACTTAGAATGTTAAATTGATACCGAATGTAAAAGTTCTAAGCATAGGATATGACATACCGTCACCGATACCGCTAAGACCGATACTTGATGTGCTGTCAAAGTCAGAGTCACCCACACCGATTCCCTCAGGGTCGAACATATCGGTATGTTTGAACATAGGAGACCAGGTCCAGAGGTTTTCCATAGAGCAGTAAACTCTAGCGCCCTGCATTCCTATCTTCTCGACAATCTTCTTAGGAAGAGTATAATCTACAGTAAGGTTCTTGAGACGGATATATGCCGCATTCTGAAGATAGTGGTCGTTCTCAACTGTAAGAGGACCGACGTTTCTGTTGGCTGAATAGCCCACACGCCTTGACCAGTAAGGATGCTTGTCATAATTGGTTACAGTCCAGTTCTCGGTGCTGTAATCGATCTGTGCATAGTTGTTTCCAGTCTGGGTCTTCATAAGGTAAGCTGAGTAAGGCCTGTTGTACTGACCCCAGAAATATGCTGTCTCGACCATAGGATACCAGTCACGTTTTCCTACACCCTGGAAGAACAGGGAAAGACCGATTCCGTTCCACTTGAAGTCGAAGTTCACACCATACTGATAACGAGGGGTGGTGTTACCGATTCTGTCAAGGTCACCCCAGTCATCCAAAGTAGCCTTACCGTAATCAATCTTGCCGTCACCGTTGAGATCGAGGAACTTAAGGTCACCGGCATAAGCGCGGAAGTTACTTCCGTTCTTATGGTAAGAATCTGTAGCCCAAGCATTTGCCTCAGCGTTGTCGCGGAAGATACCGTCTGTACGGAAACCCCAGATTTCACCGAGTTCCTTGCCCTTATAGTAGTCAAGGATATCACCGGAGTTAGAAGTATATTCTGTTACCCAAGTTCTTGTATCCCAAACACTTCCCTTGATGCTATAATTGAAGTCCTTGCCTGCGACCTTGAATGAATCACGCCAAGAAAGCGTAAGCTCCCATCCTTTTGTCTGGAGTGCACCGTAGTTGCCTTTAGGTGCGCTGGCTCCGTAAACCTGAGGAAGCTCGTATCCATTTGTAATAAGGTCAGTAGTATTTCTCACATAGTAGTCACCGGAGAATGAAAGCCTGCTCTTAAGTATATCGAAATCAAGACCGACGTCGTATGTGGTCACTGTCTCCCAAGTAAGTGAAGAAGGCACTACTGAAGGGTTTGTCGTGTAGTTCACATAACCGCCGTCAAACACTACAGAAGACTTGCTGATACCCATTGTCTCCAAATATGAGTATGGAGAGATGGTACCGTTACCGAGAGAACCGTAGTTTCCACGAATCTTGAAGTTATTAAGCCAAGACTTAGACCACTCCATCCAAGGCTCTTCTGAGAGACGCCAACCGAGGGAGAATGAAGGGAAGAGACCCCACTGTGAATTACTCGGGAACTTAGAAGAACCGTCATAACGTGCGGATGCCTCGAAGATATATCTTCTGAGCAAAGTATAGTTGGCTCTTCCGAAGAAACCTACGATACCGTAGCTGCTGTCGTTCTGCTCGGTTTTCATTTCACCGTCAAAAAGCTCGAAAGACTGATATTTCTCAGGGAAGAGCATTCCGGTTCTCTGGAAATAGAATCTGTTGTACTGATAATTCTCGAGGTTCCAACCGCCGACAACATTAAGTTCGTGATTCTTGCCGAGCTTAGGAGTCCAGGTCAAGACCGCATTGGCTACGATGTAATCCGTATCGTATGTCCAGCGGCTCTTGTAAGAACCGGCCTGGTTTACATATTCCGTAGCAACGTCCGGTTTAGCATAGAATGAAAGAGGTGCACGATAACGCTCTCTCCATCTTCTGGTAGCCTTGTATGAGAAATCACCGCGAATCTTCAACACTTCCGGGATGATGTCAACAGTAAGGCCGAGAGTGGAATTGACTACAAGATTGGAGTCATCCTGACCTGTATTTCCCTCGAAGAATGAAGCATAACCGGTCTTGACACCTGAAAGTGACCAGGTTCCGTCCTCATTGTAAGGGACAAAAACCGGCTGACCGTGCTGGTCAATCTGGTGACCGATAGCAGAAGAATTCGAGAACATAGGCTGGGTGGATTTGCTTCTGAATACGGAAGTGTTGTTGTCCACAGAAAGCCACTTGTTGATCTGCAACTTTGCTTTAGCCCTTATATTGAAGGTATTATAGTTCTCATCACCGATCTTGTAGATACCGCCCTGATGGAAATAACGGCCAGTAAGATTATATGTGAGTTTCTTGGTCGCACCTCTCACGCTGATATCGTGAGTAGTGGAAGTCGTATAGTCCTTGTAAACGTGGTCAAGCCAGTTGTAGTTACCGAAATACAGGTACTGTCCTGCTGAACCCACACCGCCGTAAGGAGATGACCAGCCGGCTTTTTTCAATGCTTTGATAGTCTCAAGATACGTCGTACCGGACATTGCCACATTGTTCGTATTGATGGTGGTAGGAGTCTTTCCTGAAGAGCCAGGCACTCTGGCATCATTCTGATAGAACTCATAGAAAGCATCTGTCCACTCGGCTCCGTCAGTAATGATGTTGTCTTCCCATTTCACGATACGGCTGTTCAAAGAGAATGAACCGTTGTATGAAACGGAGATTTTGTCCGTGTCAGCATTCTTGGTAGTGACGAGAATCACACCGTAAGCTGCTCTCGCACCGTAAATTGCAGCAGATGAAGCGTCCTTGAGGACAGCGACAGTTTCGATATCCGCAGGGTTTACCTGTGAAAGGCTACCCTCGACACCGTCAATGAGGACGAGAGCCGAGCCCTCGTTTCCTATCGAGTGGGTTGAGCCTGCAGCACTACCGCTGAAGTTCTTTCTTGTATTGTAGGAAGTTCCGTTACCACGGATATAGATACTTCCGGAGTGGGTTGCCTTACCGTCAGTCTGGACAATGTTCAAACCAGCGACCTGACCCTGCAGGGAACGTGTTACGTTCGCATTCGGGCGGTCCAGAATGGCGTCACCGTCGAGGTTCTCGACAGAACCGACGAGCTGAGTCTTCTTCAATGTACCGTAACCGACAACGACAGTCGCTTCAAGCATCTGATTGTCTTCAGCCATCGCGAAGTCAATCTTCGAGCGTGTGCCAACAGTCGCTTCCTGGTTCTTGTAGCCGATAATCTGGCAGATTAGGACATCAGCAGATGACACCTGGATTGAGTAAGCGCCATTGACATCCGTCGAAACTCCGTTTGTGGTACCTTTCACCATCACGGTAGCTCCGATAAGAGGTTCGTTTGTTATCGCGTCCTTTACGACACCGGACACCGACACTTTCTGCGCGAAGACATTTACCGAAGCGCAAAGTGCCAGCGAAATGGTGACAACAACGAACAGTATTCGTTTAAGTAGTTGATTCATAATATTTCCAAAAAGTTTAGCTTCTCTCAAAAAATTTGATTGAGGATTACTTATTGTGGATTTGCGTAAAGACCTCCGTCAAGACCAATCTCTTTGGAATAATGATGCTAAGAAGTTACTAGTTTATTAGATATCAGGTCATTGATAAAATTTATAATTGAACGTTTTATGGTTTAACTTAAAAATATTCTTAAAACATTTTGGCAAAGATAATCATCTTTTTTGTTTTACAACGTTCATTTTTTTATTTCTTCACCTTTTCTTCATATACGCAACGGAATTGAAACCAAAAGAAAAAGAAACGCGGTACGAAATGACAGCAAAACAAAAAATTCCGAAAACATTTGCGCACTTAAAAAGATTTAGTACATTTGCATCGGATTTGCAAAGATCGAATTATCAAGATCTGAAATATTTGATGCGAGATAGGGAATGTTAGACAGACAGTCTCTATTAGTCTTTTTATTGCATCAGACGTCTTTATCTTATTCATACCTATATTTATATAGCGCGACAGTTCAGTTTCGTCACAAGATGCAAATTCCTGTTTGATTTTTCAGTTCAACAGATCAAAGAAAAACAATAAAATGAAATCAATAAAGCTACTTGCCGGGATTTTCGCAGGCTCAGCAATCTTCCTCACCGGATGTCAGGAAGAATTCAAGTCTGGTGAAGACAGCTCAAAACCGGTAGCATCAGATCTTCGCTACGATGTTCAGAACAGCAAGCCTGACACTCTTGCATTCTGCTGGAATGCGGCAAGCACCATCAATGCCGGAGCGACATCGTATGGCATCGAAGTTTGCGACTCGAAAGACGAGGCCGTAAGCACATACGACGATGACATTCAGACAATCAAAGTGTCAGCAATTTCCAAGGACGACCTTGTCGGAAGAGCCGTATTTACAAAAGGCATAAGCGAATTCACCGAGAAATATGTAAGAATCCGTGTCAATTACGGTGCTGTATTCTCTCCTTGGACATTCGCCAAAGATTCCGAGGGTAATCCTGCAGTGTTCGTCACAGGACACGGCATCAAGGATACAAACAAGCCTTCAGTGGAAAGCATCACCCTCTCCAACGTCCCGGAGACAGGCACGGAATTCACTGTAAAAGCTGACCTTTCCGCAGTCGCATCTGCAAGCAGAGTGCTTGCAATACTTATGGACTACACCAGTCAGACAGCTGTAAGTACACTTACTTTGGATCCGTCCAAGACAAGTACCTTCGAGCACACCTACACCGACCTCAGGCTAGGCAAACTCTATCAGATCAAGATGCTTGCCGAGTATGACAGCAATGACGGAGAAGCAGCGCACGTATCCGAATGGTCATTCGCCAAGGGCGAGGTTAAAGACGAGTCCGGCGAATCCGTCGAAACAAACATAATCCAGAGCGGAAAAGGTTTCGTCATCGTGAACGGAATTCCTCCAACAACCAGACTCAAGGCCAAATACTCCGGAATGCTCGTGTTCCAGTGGTCCGAGTACGGATTCGCAAACACAGCAAAGGATGTCAAAATCCCTGTCAAGATTGCACTTTACAAAGATGCTGATTGCAAGGATCTTCTTTATGGATGGACCATCACCAGCGACATCTACCTCAGTATGCAGCCGTCAATGTCGTTTGCAAACCTGACTCCTGGTACCAAATACTGGTTCACCTGTCAGGATATGAACACCGGACTGGTTTCCGATCCTCTCGAGGCCGAAACATCCGATTTCGATATCGTAATGGTAGGAAGCGAGAAAGTTGCCGCAGGAAAGACATTGCTGGCTGAGAATTTCGGAGAGCTCTACTTCGGAAGCAACAGTATGGAGGTAACCCCGTCAGCAAAGAACAGCAGCAGCGGATACGTCTATCCTACTCCTGGAAAATGGGACAGCGCAACGCTTGCAGCAGACACATTCAACCACGGTTTCTTCAACACCCTCGGCAACTCGGGCTGCGTCCAGACATCCAGGTTCAAAAACTGGGCGGTAACTCACGAAGTAGCCGCTACTCTCGGAGACCTCTGTATCCGCACAGGTATGCTTCAGGTCGGAGCTTCTTCAAGTATGCCTATCGTGTTCACTCCGGAACTGAATAACCTGCAGGGACTGGCTACCGTCAATGTAACTTACACGGTATCCTCAATGTGGGAGAAAGGCGTAATCAAAGAAGCTACTGCATCCGATTTCACTCAGTTGGGAGTTTATACCGCAACAGGCGGCACAGTAGGCACCGGCAAGAACACTTCATACGCTACTATGACCGGCGCTACCGTCAAGAATGTAGGCATACTTGACCGTCCGTCAACGACAGTCAAGACTCCTACGTGGGAAACCAGAAGCGTGAATATCAACAATGTAGCTCCTGGAACACGTATCGGTATCGGTGCTATCCGTCCTGACGGAAAGACCGGCAACCAGCGTTTCCTTCTCCGCGAAGTCACTATAAAAGTCGTATCCTACGGCATTCCGACTCTCACTACACCGGTGCTCAAGAGCCACGAAATCAGCAAGACCAAGGCCTCATTCGTATTTGAGGCACAGAGTCAGGCTCAGAGCTACAGGCTCGGCTACAAGAAGAACGGCGATGCAGACTACACTTATATGGAGTCTGATACCCCAGAGTTCCATCTGACCGGACTGTCGGTGAACACCCAGTACATCATCAAGGTGACTGCTATTGCCGGAGAATACGAATCCGAAACAGCCTACTATGAGGAGTTCCAGACGGAGAATGTGAATTATACCTATCCGATGACCATATCCGATGCCGACACATTCGCAGAATGGATGATGGCGGGAGCAGAGTTCACATCAGCAACCGATGAGATTACTCTGGCTACAGACCTTGACCTCAGCGGTGTAGAAGTCCCTGCAGTTAAGGAATTCAGCGGAATTCTCAAGGGCAACAACAAGGCCATCCGCAACTGGTCTTCAACACACGCCCTCTTCAACAATGTACTCGGTTCAATATCTGACCTCACCATCGACGCAAGCTGTACATTCACTCCGGAGTCTCCGGTATTCGCGCCTGTTGCGCTCAACAATGCAGGCTCGCTCACCAATGTCACCAACAAGGCAGCCATAACATATTCGGCTTCCGAGTTCTCGACATCAGTTTGTGTCGGCGGAATTGCAGCTCAGTCATCAGGCGCAATCAAGAACTGTACGAATAACGGCAAGATTACCCTCACTTCAACAAGCTCAATGAAAGGCGTAGCTGTCGGAGGTATTGCTGGTTATTCTGCAGGCGACGTGACTGATTGTACAAATAACGGCGATATCACATTGAGCGGAAAATATCTGGCAGCAAAATCAGCCATCGGAAGCAAATCTGCTGTACTTCCTTGCTTAGGTGGTATTGCAGGACTCGGCTCTACCGGATTCAAGATTGAAAACGGCAAAAACTACGGTGACATAACATTTATGCTGAGTGGAATCGAAAACGCATCCGCAACAATGGAGCGCGTATGTGTAGGAGGTATAGCAGGAGCTCCTGACGGAGACATTGTCAATTCCAACAACTATGGTAAAGTCTCTGCCAGATTAGTCTCAAGCACAGTTCCTAAGGATAATGATTACACTACGATTAATCAAGTTGCTATTGTCGGAGGCATCTCCGGTGGCGACTACTTTGCTACAGGACAGAACGCCACAAATATCACAGATTGCACTAATGAAGGGGAAGTTATTCTCTACAACGATGCAGCCAAAGCAAATAGTGCACTCGGAGGAATTGTCGGATGGCCAGGTATTGAAAAAGCTCAGGCAATATACACAACGAACTGTGTAAACAAAGGCAACGTCACGTTCTCAGGCAAAGGCAAATGCCGCGTCGGTGGAGTACAGGGCGGTACGGGCAATATGAAGAATTGCACAAACGAAGGAGCGGTCACCATTGAATCAGGAGTAAGCACCGGAGTCGTAGTCGGCAGCCTCTGCGGATTCCACTCTCAGGGCCATAAAATAATCAGCTGCAACGCTTTCGGTTCTGTGACAGCAAAGAGCACAGTTGACGGACTGGGTGGTTTAATCGGAAACATCGGTAATGCAGCGCATACAACTGGCGAAGGTTGTGTTGTAAAGTGCACTATCACTGGAGGCACTGCTACTAATTCCGGATTGATTGTCGGTTATTACAACGGAGCCACCTCGGTTATAAAACTTGGAACAGAAGCATCACCAATCAAGGTATCTGGAACGGTTAACGGCACACAGGTAACAAGTGACAACTACAGTGGCTTGCTGCAGGGAAGCAAGAATGCCAGTGCAACAAATCACATACTGACTGCTACATTCGGAGAATAGTTTTTCGAATAGAGTTTGAAGAGAAGGGGCTGACTAAACGCATTAGTCAAGCCCCTTCTTTTTGTCTTTCTGAGAGAACAGCATATTAAAAGCGACAGCGTCATTCGTTCAGAGAAATTTGTCATATTAAAAGCGGCAGTGTCCTCCGCTCAGAAAAATTCGCTACGGACATCTGTCGCTTTTAATAATAGTCGATTTTAATAATATTTGAGATAACTCGTCCCCTATTAAGGGGAATATCGTGCATCTATCGCGATTTCTCTGGACTAGACAGCCTCAAGTTGCTGCATCAGCATTCCCATTTGCCGCCCTTGCCGAACAAAGTATTTTCAACTTCGTCCAGAAGACCGGCACGGTAAATCAGGTCAATCCCAGTGAATCTGTTACGCATAAACGGAATGCACCTGAATGTGCTTCTAAGTTTTTCACGACTCACGCCAATCATCTCAGGCTCGTATGGTGCACGGACGCGCTTCAGGCAGTCGTAAACTTCATCGTAAGTCATTATCTGCTTTCTGATGCGGTCACGAAGTTCCGGCCAGTTATTTTTCACTGCCTCAAGCTGCTTGCGGATTCCCTCGCCATCTATATATTTGCCTTTGCTTTCAGTCAGCGCTCTTGCAAGATGCCCCGGTTTGCCTGCGAATATAGTCCTAATGTATTTCTCCATTTCTTCCCACGTAGGCCACGCTGCAACACATTTGGCCACGTCGATTGACGACATATCCTTGCCTATCAGATACTCCAAGCAAGCCGTAGATACAAGTGTACCTATAGCCACCTTGAATCCGTGTGACACGTGCTTTCCTTTGTAGCACAGACCTTCCATATCCCAGAAATGGCTGAACTGGTGGTCAGTACCTGACGCAGGACGGCTCGAAGATATCGCCTGCATAGCAAATCCGCTCATTATCAGGCCGTCAGCAAGTTTGCCCGTGGCCTCAACATCACCGTTTGCCACAGCATCCGGACAAGAAAGTGCGTCACGCAGATTTTTCTGGACAAGAGAAAAGGCAAACGGCTCCACAGCCTCACTTCCTACAACATCGGCGATAATCCAATCTGCACCTGCAGGCACCTTTGCCATTAGGTCTGCATACCCGGATGCTGACATTCCCTCCGGAGCCTTTGCCGCAATTGCCGGGTCCATCACCATTCCGAGCGGCGCAGGACAGTCAAATGTCTGTTTGTTACCCTCAAAGGTGATTGACGCCCCGTATGCCGTATATCCGTCCATCGAGGCCGCAGTTCCTACTATAATATAACGTCTTCCGAGATGGCTTGAAACGAGTTTGGTCAGGTCATTTATCACGCCTGAACCTACTGCCACAGCCACGACATCCCTCTCTTTGAGAAATGCTTCCAACTGCTCCACATAAGACCATTCGGCATAGAGTTCGGGATCCGTGAAGATGAACGGCTCTATTGTCGCGATACCGGCGGATTTCAGATAACCATAAACAGTCTCGCCCGCCACCTTATAGGTATTGGTGTCGGCAACTACTACTGCGGTCTTGCCCGGAAAAAGCCGGCTGAACATTTCCGGAACCTTCTGCATAGCCCCTGCGCCAAACTCAAGCGCCTTGGTGTCTCTCGCTCTTTCAAGAGCTTCTTTAATTTCATTCATAAAATATAAATTTTTCAAATTATTTCGAATCCTTTCACATTTATGCTAAAATCCTACTACAAATATACAATTATTTTCATTTCGCTCGTAATCTTTTCATATTTTTATATCATCAAGAGCATCACCCACACATCAACAACTCCGCTGTACAGAACGATTTTCAAACGAGCAAAGTCGAATAATTATGCGGTATATCAAAAAAGTTTCATATCTTTGCGCGCTAATAGACTGATACTAAATTTTTCTTTAATAAAAGTTGTGCTCGACACGTATAAGAGCTGAAAACAATGAAAAAAATTCTCGTAATGGCCGCCATCGCATTGTGCTTTGGAATGGCAGCAACTTCTTGCAAAAAAGACAACAAGAGCGATTCAAAGATTGAAGATCTCGGCAACGGCATCTACAAAGTAAACGGACACCGTTTCGTTGACCTCGGACTTCCTAGCGGTCTGCTTTGGGCAGAGACAAATCTTGGCGCATCTGAAGCTACAGTAGCCGGCGATTACTTCGCTTGGGGTGAAACCAAGACAAAAGAGACTTTCACCAAAGACAACTACGCATTCGGTAAAGACGAAAGCTCTTACACCAAATACTGCGAGAAAGACGGAAAACAGACCCTTGACGCATCTGATGACGCAGCAGTCGCAGCTTGGAAGAAGCCTTGCCGTATGCCTGTCGAAAAAGAGTTCAAGGAACTTGTTGACAACACCACAAAAACCTGGACGACAAAGAACGGCGTAAAGGGTTATGAGCTCAAGAGCAAGACAAACAGCAATTCCATCTTCCTTCCTGCCACAAAATATAGTGACGACAAAAAGCAGGGTGACTACTGGACAGCAGACATTTATGTAAGCACGCCTATGAGTTACGATCTCGCCGCATATTATGAGGGCAACGAAGCTTATTCAGGAATGGGTGGCGGCCTGGACCGCTACAATGGAAACACAATCCGTCCTGTAGCTTCAAAGAAATAAGCTGTTAATCGCAGACACAAAAAAGGAGTTGGCCAAATGGTCAACTCTTTTTTGTATTAAAGCCTCGCAAGTATCCTAATTGAACACTTAGAAGCTGTTATGAAATGGTTCTTAATCTTGTTGCTGAAGCTCTTTCTTGATCAGTTCGGCTTTAGCATAGCCGTCGGCTGGGGCGTTCCACATAAGACCGATGATGACAGCGCCCACAACGCCGATAATGACTGCTACAAGGAATGCTGAATCCCATCCGAAATGCTCGGCGAGATAGCCGAATGTTACACCGGAGATGGTTGTGCTGGCATATCCGAATATACCGAGAATGCCGTTTGCCGTAGCACAAGCGTGCTTGGTCGCCTGCTGTGATGCCGCTGCACCAAGCAATGCCTGTGGTCCGTAAATGAAGAAGCTTGACAGGCAGAGGAATGTGGCAGACACTATCCAATGCGCATTCTCAGGTATCTTCCAGAAAAGCAGGAACGACAGAGTTGCGCCTATTGTACAAATAAGACAAGTCCTGTGCGCCTTGCTCTGCATAAACTTATCTGTAAACCATCCGGCTATAAGCATACCGAGAATACCTCCCGCAAGTTCGGAAACCGCCACAATTGAACTGGCTGTAGATATTTCAATGTGTTTGTACTGAGTCAGAAAAGTCGTCCCCCAGTCCAAAATGGTAAATCTGACCACATAGATACAGAAGTTGCACATAGCGAGAATCCAGATCAACGGGTTGGCGAACACCATCTTATGAACATACATCTTGAATGCCTTTCCGGTAAGCGCAGGCTCCGCTGTCTTGGCCTCGGCAGCCTTTTCCCGCTTTTTCTCATCCTTGTCCATATCCTCAATCTCAGGAAGACCGACTGATGACGGTGTATCCTTGAGCGTAAAGAACAGTGCGACAGAACCCACAATGGCTATTGCAGCAGGCACAGCAAAACAGAGTTGCCAGGCGCTGTAGCCGTAATGCTTCAGAAGGAATCCGCAGAGCACACTGATAAGACCGGCACCGATAGAGTGCGAGGCATTCCATATAGACTGTTTGGTCGCAAGTTCTGACGGCTTGATCCAATGGCTCATCAGACTCATACAAGGCGGCACACCCATTCCCTGAAAATATCCGTTGAGAACCCAAAGCGAACCAATTATATATACGAGCGTCATTGTCGCCTTGCCGTCAGTGTCAAGCACATTCACAAAAGAATTCATCGACGGACTGAAGCAGATGAAAAGGTTGGTCAGCGCAGAAAGCAACAGACCTAAGCTCATCAATTTGCGCCTGTTGAACCTGTCGGCCACGAAACCGTTTACAAATCTCGAGAATCCGTAGATAATTCCGTTCAATGTCAGGAAAAGTCCAAGCTTTACCTTGGAAATGCCCAGCTCCGCTTCGAGCGCCGGCATAACCACACTGAAATGCTTTCTGACAAAATAATACAACGCGTAACCTATCATCAATGTGAACAGGGTACGCCACTGCCAATAATTGTATTTTTCTTCTGTTTGCTTGTCCATTTTATACTATTCCTTTGAATCTGCTATAATCACCTGTGTTCCAAGGTCTTCTATCTTATTTTTGATTGATTCCTGAATACCGGAATCTGTGATGATAATGTCAATATCCTCGATATTGCATATCTTGCCGAATCCCCTTCTTCCGAACTTGGATGAGTCTGCAAGAATGATGGTCTTTGCGGCCACCTTCATCATTGCGTCGGTCAGCCGAGCCTCCTCTATGTTGGAGCAGGTTATTCCGGTGAGCAAGTCAATACCGTCGCATCCGATGAAAAGCTTTGAGCAACTGACATTTGCAAGCCCAGCCTCAGAATATCCCCCACGTACGGAAAGGGAATTCTTGTACATACAGCCACCCAACATAAAGACGTTCACATTCTCCTTACTGTTCATCATTGCGGCTATACCGATTGCCGGTGTGACCAGATTGATAGTATTTATCGGGTGCAGCACTTCAGCAAACGCGGTAATGGTCGAGCCCGATGCCAACAATATGGAATCGTCTTCAGTTATCAGTCTCTGTGCGGCAACCGCGATAAGCTGCTTCTCCGCACTGCGTTGAAGGCTCTTTTCATCCACGCTGAGGTCCATAACTCTCGGCAATACCGGTGTGGCGCTTCCGTGTGCACGGTAGAGTACGCCCTGGCTCTCCAAGACCCTTAGGTCCTTTCTGATAGTCGCTCCGGTAACACCCAACTGCTCAGACACATCCTGCACTCGGATAAAGCCGTTTTTGGACAACTGCTCCTTTATATATTTGTATCTTTCTGCTATGCTTAACATACGTTAGCGTTTAGTTTATAGGGTTATTCTACAAAGTTAGTAAAATTGCGATAGCTTTCCATACTGAATCCTGATATTTTCATTTTCTTTCAATACTTGTATGTTTAACGGAATTATTGCTAATTTTGTATAGGTTCTGCATTTATAAAGGCAGAATATGAAATTGCGCGAAAGCGCTGAAAAGATTATTAACACTATAATGAAGAGGAATATGAAGAAAGTTTTGCTAGTCCTGACGTTTGCCCTCATTGCGATTGCGTCCGGAGCTCAGGTCAAGGTTGAAGGCGGTCCGTACCTTCAGAATGTTACGGAAAACAGTTTTACGGTCGTATGGACAACTACAGGTCCTGCCGTTGGCTGGATTGAACTGGCGCCGAAAGACGGAACCAATTTTTATAATGTCGAGAGGCCTAAATATTACGATCAGAGGTGCATGGGGCGCAAGCCCATAGGTACACTGCACAAGGTCACTGTGAGCGGACTGCAGCCGGGAACGACCTACCGCTATCGCGTAATGTGCCGCGGAGTGATCAGCCAGAACAACAGGGCGAGCATCATCTACGACTCCGGCTATGGACTCGACCTCAAATCCAGACCTACTCAGGTAACCACCAAGGCATTGGATTATTCTGAGGTGAAGTTTGCAGTTGCAAACGATATGCACGAGCACGATTCCGTACTTCAGGTACTCTTCAAGGATGCCAAGCACAAATATGATTTCGTCTGCTTCAACGGCGATATGACTTCGTCTGTGGACAGCATCCCGGTGGTTATGAGCCAGTATATGAAGAGCGCGTCCAAACTCTTCGCTTCCGACACGCCACTTTATCTGTGCCGCGGAAACCACGAATACAGGGGCAACGATGCGGTAAAATATCTTGACTATTATTCCACTTCCACAGGAAAGACCTATTATACAGCTTCTTACGGCAAATATTTCTTCCTTTTCCTCGATTCAGGAGAGGATAAGGCCGACAGCGATATTCGAAATCTCGATATTATGTGCACGGAGAGCTATGTCAAGGAAGAGGCCGAGTGGCTTAAAGGTGTAGTGGCGAGCGACGAGTACAAGAATGCGGACATCAAGGTGGCGTTCTGCCATATCCCGCCGTCCGAGAAAGGTTGGCACGGCAATATGATGGTCAGCAAATACTTTGTTCCGCTGCTTAATGGGACCGGACTAGATCTGATGCTTTGCGCACATATACATAAATATAGATTCGACAAGCCGAATACAATCGGCGCAGACTTCCCGGTACTCTGCAATCCTAACCAGGTAAGGTTAGACGGTGTCGTAAACAAGGACGGCATCAAGGTTGACATTTATGATGTGACCGGCGCAAAAATCCACAGCCTCAAATTCGACAAGAAACAGTAACATAGTTTTGCATCGGCAAAAACCAATAAATGACTAGCAATCTTAAAGTTATATTCTGCGACGCGGACGATACTCTATGGAGCAACGAGCCGTTTTTCCGCAATGCGGAGAAGCAGTTTTTCGGGCTGCTGAAAGAATACGGAGACGCCCAGTGTCTGAACGACGAGCTCTACAAGACGGAAATGGAGAATATGTCCGAGCTTGGATATGGCGCCAAGGCGTTTATCCTATCCGCTTTTGAGACTGCAGTAAGGGTGAGCGGAGGCAGGATTTCAGCCGAGAAACTGTACAGCATCGAACAAATTGGCCGCAGGATTCTGCGAAATCCAGCCACGCCCCTTGAAGGAGTTGAAGAAACACTCTCAAAGATAAGACAGTCAGGCAGATACAAACTATCTATTCTGACAAAGGGAGAGTTGCTTGACCAAAACAACAAAATCGACCGTTCAGGATTGAGGAAGTATTTTGATTATGTGGATGTTGTCAGAGACAAGACACCTGAAGTTTACAGTAATCTTTGTGATTTCTTCGGAGTAGAGCCTTCGGAGATGCTGATGGTGGGAAACTCGTTCCGGTCAGACATAGACCCGGCTCTTAAAATAGGCGGATATGGCGTATATATTCCTGCTGAATGTACCTGGCAGCACGAAATCATCGAAGAATACGAACACCCGGGACTCTTCCGAGCAAGCCGTTTCAGCGACCTTATCGAAATCTTGGAACTATGAAATTAGGTTGCATAAAATTTGAGCGGAGCATATCTTGAAAGTCACAGGATACGACACATCGGAGATATTCTTAAACGCCACATACGCAGGCACGCGAAGTAAAAAAAGCGGAGGGAGCTGAAAATCAACTCTCTCCGCTTAAATTATAATCAATACCGACTATATTCCGTACTGTTTGAAGAAATCGTTGCCCTTGTCATCAACGAGGATGAAGGCAGGGAAATTCTCCACGCGGATTTTCCATATAGCCTCCATTCCGAGGTCAGGATACTCCACACATTCGATTGACTTGATGCTCTCATAAGAAAGCACAGCCGCAGGACCGCCTATGGAGCCGAGATAGAATCCGCCGTGTTTCTTGCAGGCATCCGTAACCTGCTGAGTACGATTACCTTTGGCAATCATAACCATACTTCCGCCGTGAGACTGGAAAAGATCAACATAAGGGTCCATTCTGTTGGCTGTAGTAGGTCCCATTGAGCCGCAAGGCAATCCTTCCGGAGTCTTTGCAGGGCCGGCATAGAATACAGGATGATCCTTGAAATACTGCGGAAGATCCTCTCCGTTGTCAATACGTTCCTTCAGACGCGCGTGAGCGATATCACGGGCAACAATGATGGTTCCGTTAAGGCTCAGACGAGTGGAAACAGGATATTTGGTAAGTTCCTTGAGCACCTCTGACATAGGAAGATCAAGGTCAATCTTGACTGCATCTCCCTCACCGGCCTCACGGAGTTCCTTAGGAATCAGTCGTCCCGGATTGTCATCAAGTTTCTCAATCCAGACACCGTCCTTATTGATTTTAGCCTTGATATTGCGGTCTGCTGAACAGCTTACTCCGAGTCCTATAGGACAGCTTGCACCGTGACGAGGCAGACGGATGATTCTTATGTCGTGAGCAAAATATTTTCCGCCGAACTGCGCGCCAAGACCTATCTTGTAAGCCTCCTCAAGCACCTGCTTCTCAAGCTCAACATCCCTGAATGCACGACCGGTCTCATCACCAGTAGTAGGCAGAGAATCATAATAGTGCGTAGATGCAAGCTTCACTGTGAGAAGGTTCTTCTCCGCAGATGTACCGCCAATGACGAATGCAATATGATATGGAGGGCAAGCCGCGGTACCGAGAGTCTTCATCTTCTCCACAAGGAAAGGAACGAGAGTGGCTGGATTAAGCACGGCCTTTGTCATCTGATAGAGATATGTCTTGTTCGCAGAGCCGCCGCCTTTCACCACGCAGAGGAACTTGTATTCCATGCCCTCTTCCGCTTCGATGTCAATCTGAGCCGGAAGGTTGCACTTGGTATTGACCTCCTTGTACATTGTGAGAGGTGCATTCTGGCTGTAGCGCAGATTTTCCTCCGTATATGTCTTGAACACGCCCTTTGAAAGCGCCTCAGCATCGTCAAATCCTGTCCAAACCTGCTGGCCCTTTTCGCCATGGATAATCGCAGTACCGGTGTCCTGACAGAACGGGAGCTGTCCTTTCGCAGCAACCTCAGCATTGCGCAAGAACCTCAGAGCCACATATTTGTCATTTGAAGAAGCTTCCGGGTCATTGAGAATCTTAGCCACCTGCTCGTTGTGAGCCGGTCGAAGAAGGAAATTCACATCGCGGAAAGCCGCATTTGCAAGCATTGTAAGTGCTTCAGGCTCAACTTTCAGGATATCGTGACCCTCAAAATTGCCCAAAGAGACGAATTTGTCGGTCAAGCGATAATACTCGGTAGTATCCTCACCGAGCTGAAACATTGGAGCGTATTTAAACTCTACCATATTATTGTTTTTTGATTGTTATACTCTGATTTTGTGTCAATCGATGTCTTCCACTTCGGCAGCCTCAACTCCCCCACCCTGCTGCATCAGATAAGCCTTCATAAATCCGTCCAAGTCTCCGTCGAGTACTCCCTGCGTATCTGCCGTAGAAAGTCCGGTTCTCAGATCCTTTACCATCTTGTACGGATGCAGCACGTACGAACGTATCTGCGAGCCCCATTCTATGCGCTTCTTGCTGCCCTCAAGCTCCGCCTGCTTCTCCTGCCTCTTCTTCAGCTCCATATCATAGAGTCTCGACTTGAGAATTCTCAAAGCGTTCTGACGGTTGTCCTGCTGCGAGCGGGTTTCGGTATTCTCAACCATAATGCCGGTAGGAAGATGCCGTACACGAACGCCGGTCTCCACCTTGTTCACATTCTGTCCTCCGTGTCCGCCGGATCTGAACGTATCCCATTCAAGGTCGGAAGGATTGATTTCGATATTTATGGAATCATCGACGAGAGGATAGACAAATACTGAAGAAAATGTGGTCTGGCGCTTGCCCTGCGCATTGAACGGAGAGATTCGCACCAGTCTGTGCACACCATTCTCTGCCTTGAGATAGCCGAAAGCATAGTCGCCTTCCACCTGGATAGTAGCTGATTTTATACCGACTTCATCACCTTCCAAAAGGTCTGTGACAGTCATTTTGTAGCCATTGCGCTCCGCCCAACGGGTGTACATACGCATAAGCATAGCCGACCAATCATTGGCTTCAGTACCGCCTGCACCTGAATTTATTGTGAGAATCGCACCTAGACTGTCGCCTTCTTCGCCAAGCATATTCTTGAGTTCCAGCGCTTCTATGGCCTTGTCAGCCTTGGCATAAGCCGCATCCAGTTCCTTCATTTCCTCCGACTCGACAGCGTCTTCTGCTGTCACATCCATAGAATCCTTTGCGAACTCATAGAGTACATCCAGATCGTCAGTCAATGATGCTGCAGTGTCAAAGTCTATCACCCAGGACTTTACTCCGTTCATATTCTTCATAAAGGCCTCTGCTGACTTTGGATCGTTCCAAAAATCCGGAGATTCGGTCTGCTTCTGAAGTTCCGCTACTTTGCGGCGCTTTGATTCAACATCAAGGCATTTGTCCAAAGCATTGACTCTGTCGTGAAGATTACGTATCTGGTCTATATTTATCATAATTTAGGTTTCGCTAATATATAGCTATTCTCACTCTCAACGCTATTTCAACCTCAATATTCACACATATCCAACACACTTCTCTTAACCCTCAGTCGCCATAGCGACAGCTCCCAGGAGCACGGGGACGGTATTCCCCGATACCCCTTCTGTCGCTTCGCTCCTTAATCAGAGGGAAGCAGCGTGATTTCATAAATTTGCTGAGACAAATTTACGCTTTTCCGCCAAATCCTCAAAGCGGGGCATAAATATAGAGGCGCAAATATAAAGGCAGCGAAACCTGATAAACGGCAAATGTTATTTCAACCGCAATGAGAGCTGTTTATTCCCGACCGTGACGACGACATCTCCCGAAGAACCCTCAACCGACCTGACAAGCACCTGTGCGCAGCCGCTGAAAGGATGAATCAGCATCAACTCCGAATTTTCTCCAGTCTTCTGACGCGGACGTTCCACTTCCTTGAATCCGGGGTCACCGTTACCCCAACCTAAAAGCACAGCATTCTTTACCGAAACCTGAAGAGAAGTCTCAGGACTGTATATATCTATCACCACAACATCCTGACCGTCAGCAGACAATGTGGATTTTGAAGGCACTGCGGCAGTTCCTGCATAAGACACAGGATACTTATCCTCAGTTACTATCTTGCCTCCACGATACCCGACAGCTCTGAAAGCCATATTTTCCTTTCCTGACACATCCCACACAAGATGTCCGTCTTCAGGCATCTGTTTGACACCCATACTCTTGCGTCCGGCATAAAGTTTCACCTTGTCGCAGTTTGAATACACCCAGACTTCTCCTTTGTAAGGTCCGCATATATGCACGAGAGGCTCTGATTTCCACGCGGCTTTCAGATAGAAGGCCTCATCCTTCGGAAAGCCGCAATAGTCCAGGATTCCGAACTGAGACCCGGTCGCAGGCCACTTCATAGGGTTAGGTTCTCCACGGTAGTCAAACCCTGTCCAATAGAACAAACCAAGCCCCCACGGACGTTGCTTATAGAATTTCCATCCGTATTCTATGACATTGATTCTCCCCAACGTATCCACTCGGTTAAGAGGCGTCATCCATCCTTTTTCAGGCACAGTAGCATAAACTCCCCGCGTTCCGGCACCGGAAGTTTCTTCCGTCCCAACCGCGCATTTCTCCGGGAACAGCCTGTGATAGTCCTCAACCGGATTCTGCACAATGTAATTATAGCCGAACACATCGACCCCTTTCACCAGTTCAGGACCACCGGAGTTGCCGTATGTGGAAAGCCGGGTACAGTCAAGTCTGTGCACATATTCGCTCATTCTCAAGGCTATCTCTGTGCCGGCAGCATCGTGTTCCACGCCCCATTCCTCATTCCCCACGCTCCAAAGAATCACGGAAGGATGATTTCTGTCCCGGTCAATCATATTGCGCAGCTGCCCCAACTGTTCTTCATTGATGCCGAACTGTCTGTTTTCATCGATTACCAGCATGCCCATCTCGTCACAAAGGTCAAGCATAGACGGAGACGCGCAGTTGTGGGAACTTCGTATCGCATTGAAGCCGAATTCCTTGAGCCTCGCAATCCTATAACGCCACAGCGCATCCGGCACTGCCGTACCGACTCCTGCGTGGTCAAGATGCACATTGCACCCCTTCAGTTTCACAGGTTCACCATTCAGCAGAAGCCCCTCGGAAGTATTGAATTCCAATGTCCTTACTCCGAAACGGCGAGTCACTGTAGATGAGAGCACGCCGTCATAGAACAGTTTGACAGTCAATTTGTAAAGGTACGGATCTTCCAAGCTCCATCTATGTGTCGCCCTGTCCACTGCTTTTCCACTGGCATCCTCTATGATTATCTCTTTTGTAATCTTGCTTTCGTCGACAGAAGCATCAGCAAGCACATACTCCATTTCGACAGAGTTTCTGTCCACATAGACCTCAGCAGTCCCGTCCTTGACGGTCCATTTCCTGCCGTCCGGCATAAGTTGGTCTATGTGCAGAGAATATGGTTTCATCATCACAGGACCCGCCTTGTGCAGATACACATTGCGGTAAATTCCAGCGCCCTCATAATACCAGCCCTCCTCCGTAGATGCATTGCAACGCACAGTGATGACATTGTCTCCTCCGTAGTTCAGATATGGCGTAAGATTATACATCTTTGACACATAGCCGCTTATCTCGTGTCCGAGGTAGAAGCCGTTGCAGAACACCTCGCTGTCTCTGAATATACCCTCAAACTCCACAAAAATCTGCATTCCCTTGTCTCCAGACGGAATCTCGATATGTTTCCGGTACCACCCGACCGAATTCTCCGGATATTTCCATCCGACACATTTGTAGCCGTGAGAATGGCTTGCCTCACCGCTGTAGGGCAGGTCCACGACCCAATCGTGCGGCAGGCTGACTTTCTGCCACTGCGAGTCATCGAACCCCGGCATTATCGGAGAATGGCTATGCCCGGAAGACTTCACCTTGCACAAATAAGTGAAATATTCAGTACCGTGAGTGAAGTCCGCTTCCATAGATGCGGCATTGCCGAGCGAAAACGTCCAACCGTTATTGATCAGTTCCGGACCGCTCTGACGGGTTTCACTTGGCCGCAAAGTCACATTATCAGAAGAAGTTGCGGCATTGACCGACATCGGAGAAATGAGCAGACCTGCTGCGAGCAATAAGCTGAGAAATGGGGATGACATCATTCAAAAATCTATGCTGTTGGACTTAGAAACTGGTGCCTATAATTCAAGTTCCAGTTGGTGCTTGCCTGGTTCGTACTTGATAAAATGAGATTTGCCGGAGGCGGAATTGTGCACAGTAATATCATATTCCGCATCTCGGAAATGTCTGTGTATTCGATATGTTTTAATCGAATCCGGAAGACACGGACGCACAGTAATGCCGTCATACTCAGGGATTATCCCGAGAAGATACTCGGAAACGGTGTACCAGTTCCACGCCGCCGTACCGGTCAGCCAGCTGTTCTTGCCTTCTCCCGGTCTTGCCGCATCTTTTCCCGCCACCATCTGGCAGTACGCATAAGGCTCCACCTTGTGCAATGACTGGTCCGTGATGAACGCAGGAGAAATCTTGCAATAATGCTCCCAGGCATCATCCGCACGGCCGGCAAGAACTTCTCCGATAATAACCCACGGATTATTGTGGCAGAAAATGCCAGCATTCTCCTTATAGCCTTGCGGATATGAAGAAATCTCGCCGTACTCCCGGTAGTATTTCGTATAAGCCGGATTAAGCAGTACCATTCCGTGTTCCGAGTCCAGATATTTCTTTGCAGAATCCAATGCTACATCGCACATACCTTTGTCCGCACCGATACGCGCCATCGTGCACCAGCCCTGGCTCTCGATAAATATCTTTCCCTCTTCATTTTCAGAGGAGCCGATTTTGTTTCCATAGAAATCGTATGCCCTCAGGAACCACTTGCCGTCCCATCCGTATTTTTCGACGGTATCCGCCATATATTTCGACCAGTTGGCTATATTCTCTGAGGAACGTCCGGCCTTCGGCGGGAATCCTGCGGAAACACAAAGGCCATTATTATGTTCCAGATATTCAAGGAGTTTCGCAAACTCATTTCCAACAAAGACATACAGTCCGGCAATCATAAGCGACTCAGCCCTGCTTCCCTGCGTCTTATTCTCGGTAGTTTGAAAAGACTCGTCCGGGTTGTCGGAAAAACAGTTGAGATTAAGGCAGTCATTCCAGTCCGCCCTGCCGATGAGAGGCAGCCCGTGAGGGCCGAGATGCTTGTTTACGTGTTCAAAACTTATGAACAGATGCTCCAGCAACGGTTTTTCACTGCCGAGGACATTGTCAAAAGGCACCGGTTCATCAAGAATTGAGAAATCCCCGGTTTCCTTGATATATGAAATTGTACCGAACAGCAGCCAAAGCGGATCATCATTGAAGCCACCCCCGATACCGTTGTTGCCGCGTTTCGTAAGAGGCTGATACTGATGATAGCACCCTCCGTCATAGAACTGAGTGGACGCAATGTCTATGATTCTCGCTCTCGCCCTTTGAGGAATCTGATGAACGAAGCCCACCAGATCCTGATTTGAATCACGAAATCCCATCCCTCTTCCGATTCCGCTCTCGAAGAAGCTCGCACTGCGGCTCATATTGAAGGTCACCATACACTGGTATTGATTCCAGACATTGACCATCCTGTCAAGTTCCGGAACATCAGACTTTACGGTAAATTTGCCGAGAAGTTCGTTCCAATACTTCCCGAGTGCAGCAAAAGCCTCGTCCACCTGTTCTGATGTTTTGAACGAATTGAGAATCTCGTATGCAGGAATCTTGTTTATCAATTCCGAGCAGGAAGTGAGTTCCGGTCCGGAGAAAGAAGTGTCTGCAACCGTGTCAATCGATGTTCTCAGTTCATCCTCAGTCAATTGGCTCTTGAATTTGCGGTCCTGCGGATTTTCCACATAGCCGAGCACAAATACGATGTCTTTTGACTCACCGGGATTCAATTCGACGCTGATACAATGTGACGCAATCGGACTCCATCCGTGGGCAATGGAACACGAACAACCATTCTTTTCTACATTCTGCGGCATCTCAAAGCCGTTGTAAAGTCCCACGAAAGTCTCTCTGGCGGTATCAAACCCGTCAACAGGCACATTCGCACCGTAAAAGGCATAATGATTTCTGCGCTCGCGGTACTCTGTCTTGTGATATATCACACTCCCCTGCACCTCAACTTCTCCGGTCGAGAAATTGCGCTGAAAGTTCTCCATATCGGTCTCCGCGTTCCAAAGACACCACTCTACGAATGAGAACAGTTTGAACTTCTTAGGCTCAGCCCCCGTATTAGTGAGAGTAAGCTTTTGAACCTCACAGCGATAACCCACAGGGACAAAGAACAGTCCGCTGACTTTCAGTCCGTTCTTTTCGCCCGTAATCCTGGTGTAACCCATACCGTGACGGCACTCATAACTGTCAAGAGGAGTCTTGCACGGCTTCCAACCGGGATTCCACACCATACCGCCGTCATTGATATAGAAATAACGCCCGCCGGCATCCATCGGAACGCCGTTGTATCTGTAACGCGTTATGCGGCGGAATTTGGCATCCTTACAGAAGCTGTAGCCACCGGCAGTACCGGATATGAGAGAAAAGAAGTCTTCCGTGCCCAAGTAATTTATCCAAGGCCACGGCGTCGCAGGGTCAGTTATCACGAATTCCCTTGCCGCATCGTCAAAATATCCGTACTGTTTTTTCATAGCGCGAACTACAACTGTTTATTCCTATCGATCAATGCTTTGAGTCTCTCTACAGATTTCCCTGTGTAGAGTCCGTCCGGTTCCGTGTGCATACAATAGTCCACCAGACGGTCAACCGTGCTCGTTGCCACGTGCATTCTGGTATCGCAAGACGCGTAATAGATATACACCTTGCCATCCGGGTCTGCAATCCAGCCGTTAGTAAACAGCACATTCATCACATCGCCCACATATTCCTCATTTTCAGGCACCATAAAGAAGCCGGCAGGCTCCGCAATCACCTTAGACGGGTCGTCGAGAGAGGTCATATACATATACAGGACATATCTCAGACCGGATGCACAGCCGCGTACTCCGTGAGCAAGATGCAGCCATCCGCGGGATGTCTTTATCGGAGCCGGGCCTTCGCCGTTTTTAAGTTCCTTAATTGTGTGATAATGACGGAAATTGATGATTTTTTCCTCCTTCACTTCCGCATTGGTCATATCGTCTATCAGCGCCCAACCGATTCCGCCACCTTTGCCAGCATCGATAAATCCGTCCTGAGGACGTGTATAAAGGGCATATTTTCCGTTTACAAATTCAGGATGCAGTACTACATTGCGCTGCTGCGACTTTGATTTGAGATCCGGCAGACGCTCCCAATTCACAAGGTCTTTAGTCCTCGCAATTCCTGCGCAAGCGACAGCGGACGACAAGTCTCCCTCCGGAGCATCAGGATCTTTGCGCTCGACACAGAATATTCCGTAAATCCAACCGTCCTCGTGAGCCGTAAGACGCATATCGTACACATTCACCGCAGGTTCGCCATATTCAGGCATAGTCACAGGATAATCCCAGAATTTGAAATTATCAACTCCGTTGGGACTTTCCGCAACAGCGAAAAATGACTTTCTGTCAGCGCCCTCGACTCTTGCAACCATAACATATTTGCCGTTCCACTTGATGGCTCCGGCATTGAACGCGGCGTGTATTCCGAACCGCTCCTCCAGATAAGGATTTGTCTTTGGGTTAAGGTCGTATCTCCAGAACAAAGGAGCGTGTGCTCCTGTCAGTACAGGATTTTTATACCTTTCATATACGCCATTGACATATACCGGTTCATTCTTCAATGTAATCAGATTATCGTGACCGGCTTTCAGCCAATTAAGTCTCTCTTCAAAAGTCATAACAGTAAATTATTTGATTTTCAATTATTCAATTATTGGATCCCGACATTACTTGCCGAGCATCAACACTTTAGGGTTATTGGAAAATTCCCTGAAATTGTCGGCATCAGCGGAACCATCGTACGGCGCATAATAATGCTCCGGCTTGTCCCAGGCATTCCGCCACGTCAACACATAGGCCACAGGATATTTTTCCACAGTATGCAGGAGCACTTCTGTCCACCAGCGTGTATATGGAATACTCTCGAAGCCGGTCTCCGACACGGCTACAAGCTTTCCGTGTTCGGTGGCATACGCCTGCATATATTTCAAGTCCTGCTCAAGACGCTCCATATAATGGGTATTCGCAGCCGCCATATATTCATCCTCCGTCTTTTCAGACTCACTTCTGTCTATATACGCATAATGGTCCACGCCAAGTATCTCCACGTAATCATCTCCGGGATAACGGCTGAAATACTGAGTACTGTCTATTTCAGAATTAGGAGAATATGCCCAAACGATATTCTTCAAGCCGCGCTCACCCGCCATATAATCTCTTGTCATAGCGTAAAGTGCCTTGTACTGCTCTGGCGTACAGAGATTTCCGCCCCACCAGAACCAGCTTCCTATGTTTTCGTGCCAAGGCCTGAAAATCACTGGAACGGTATTCCCTTCCGAGTCCTTGAGCGATGCAATAAAGTCGGCAGCTCTTGACAGCCACAATATGAAGTTCTCGTGATTGATTCCGCCTTCCAGCACGGACTCCACAGCCTTGTCACTGTTGATATCCCAAGAATCGCCTCCGGTAATAGGATTGCGGGCGTGCCAGGAGAATGTCACGATACCGCCGCTCTCGCTGTGCTTTACGGCAGCCCGGCGCATAAGATTGAAATCCACACCGTCCAGATTGGCGGCACTGCCGAGTTCTATTCCCCCCAGGTCAAACCCAACCATTCCTGGATGACAGCCGGAAACCGTCTTGACATCAGATCTGAGCAATGAATCATTGGCAGCATCTTCCACTTTCCAGGTATGTCCATACACCAACGCATCCTGATGCGCATAGTAGAATTTCCCGGAAGATGCGGCGTCCGCAAGCTTTTTCACAAGCTCATTGGCGCCTTTATCCAATGCCGGATTCAACTGATTGCCGCAGCAGCCAGCCAAAGCCGCACACGAAGTCATAACCATCGCTGATTTAAGTAAAATATTCATGTTTTAATATCAATTATTCAAGTTTCGCAAGCACCCTAAGCCTTTTGCTATTCTCACCTTTTACGCTAATTTCAACCTCAACATTCACACGTACCCAACGCACTTCTCTTAACCCTCAGTCGCCATAGCGACAGCTCCCAGGAGCACGGGGAAAGGTTTCCCCGATACCCCTTCTGTCGCTTTGCTCCATTAAACAGCGGTGTTTCGCATTTGCGAAACTATATCGGAGCATTTTCGTACACAGATCGGAGCGTATATGACGATTTCTCTGAGAATATCGCATCCTTGAGAGCAGGAATAATGAGACTTCCGTTCGCTATATATTCTCCGGTAGCGTGGTCTATGAAACCGCTGGTCTCGCGTCCTGTCTGTCTGGAGCCGTTGTCCCAAAGGAACGGAGCGATACCGTAATTTCTGCAGGCGCGATAGAAGAATTCAAGGTAATACTTCTGGAACAATGTCTGCCTGTCAGTAGCTCTGTTCACACATCCCGTCTCACCGAAATAAACAGGGACGCCCTTGTCTATGTATTTAGCCTTCAGTTTTGCCATAACTGCGACCACTTCCTTTTCTGAGGAAGGAGCCACATTGTTCTTCGCCGTATGGCCCCATTCGCCGTACTTCGCTTCAAGCGTGTAATCACTAGGATCATAGCAATGTACGGCCACAAGAAGTTTGTCTTTTGCAGTATCGGTAGGCAAAACGAGATTTTCCATAGTCAGGTCCGGATTCGCGCAGTATCCAGGTATTCCCAGATACCTTGACGCATTGTTGCCGCCAGATGCCCTCACCACGTTTACGAACTCCTGGACCCACTTGTTCACCACAGCATACTGCGCTCCGTTGTCAGTCCTGTTGGAGCCCCAGCCCCAGCCTCCGTCGTGTATCTCGTTAAAAGCCTCGAAAATGAGAAAATCGTCTTTATCCTTGAATTTCTCGGCTATCTGCCTCCACACAGCCTTGAATTTAGCCGTAATCGCCTCATATTCTGCAGCAGATGACGCTGCGTTCTTCACATTGAGCCAATATTTGCTGTCAGCGCCATCGTGATGCACATTGATTATTGCAGTAAGCCCGGCATTCTCCGCATAGCCCACGAGTTCCGCCACGCGCGCCATCCAGGCATCTTCGATTTTATATTCTGGAGCATCACCGATATGTCCCATCCACGTAACTGGGATTCTCACAGACGTAATTCCTTTGGTTTTCAGACCGTTGAATGTAGCCTGAGTCGCTTTTTCATTTCCCCAGCAGGTCTCGTCAGCCACTCCGTTGCTCTGCGAATCCATTTGGTTTCCAAGATTCCAACCCAAGCCCAATTTCTTGGCAACAGTCCAGGCCACAGATGTTCCGGGAGTAATCTCATCCAGAAAATCATCTGTGACAGGTTCTTCCGTCTTGCCTTCCTGGGATATTTCCACGCGAACCTTATCATTACCGCAAACAACTGACACATAAGCTGTGCGTGAATTCGATGCAGTATTTTCCGACACCTTCACCGAAGCGGTGCACGCATTATCGCTAAACGCACTTGAAGTCACCGTGCACCAATCAGAAGCACTGGAGACAAAACTTGGCTTGGATGCCGCAGTTACGGTTATTTCCTTACTGTCCGCAGCTGCCCCGAACGTCAGTTCTGATGGAGTCACCGTCAATTCCACATCTTTTGACGGCTTGTCAGAACCGCTCTGCTTCCCACAACTACAAGCGGTAAAAGACACCAGCACAAGTGCCGCAGACAGAATTTTATGTTGATAAAGCATAATAAACGTTTATTTTAATTTCACGCCATCGCGATTAAGTACGTGAGAATTGGTCAAGACTGACTTCCAGTCCGCTGCTGTGTTGTTCCAACTATAAGAGCCGTCGCTGTTCTTGCAATAGAGCACAGGATTACCGTTCTCATAATTGCACCAGTTCATAAAATATCCCCACGGAGCATCCTCCGAGAAATATCCGTCCACATCCAGCAGGTTACCGAACTCGCTCAACACTACCATCTTCTTGCCCCTTACGGAGTTATTCACAAACTTGAACGCAGCTGACTGAGTAGTGCCTTTTGACACATAAAGGTCAGCACCTACGATATCAACATATTCATCGCCCGGATACCACGCTCGTGCAGTTTCAAGGTTGGCGCAGAGTTTTCCGGCATCGCTTGTCTGCACCGTCCACACCCAGATCAGGTTGTCAAGGCCATAAGTATTCTCAAGCTTGTCACGAAGGTACTTCCACAGTTTCACGCAGGCATCGGCACCACCGTTTCCCCACCAGAACCACGCGCCCCAGGTATAATCTCCGGCAGCCTCGTGTAAAGGTCTGAACAGCACAGGGATACCGGCGTCTTTCAGCAGTTTCATATATCCCGCAAGCTTCTCTATCTGACTGTCAATCACCGAGCGCTGCCACGTGCCTTCCTTGAGAGCTTCGTTTATGTCAAATGTTGTCTCGCCGCTGCCGCCACCTTTGCCTGGAGCATAGAATCCATAGTTGTTGATATTCGTCTCGCCAGACACTGAAGGCACTGACCAATGCCACCCGATCTGGATTATGCTGCCTTTGGACCAAGCTTCCTTCACCGGCGTGATATCGCCATAGTCTGGACAGTCACTCCAGGACTTCGGCGGCCAGTTGAGAAACAGATAGTCAAACCCGACGATTGCCGGATACTTTCCTGCCGACTCATTTATCAAATCCGAATAAGTCGTTTCCCAGGCCGTGCCGCCCATAGCCCCGCTGAGAGATTTCTTGCCGTAATTGTCAAGCAGGAACGCATACAAGCTCTTTGCAGCAGACGATGCCTTGGAATTTGTCAGGGATGATGCAGGATTTCTGCCATAATCAGACTCGTCCGCCTTTCTGGAGAAACGGTAAGTCACTTCGGCTGCAGGATTTTGCTTGAAACCGCTGACCGCCCCCGCCTCTATCTTAAGCACATACGATGTTCCCTTCTGCAATCCGCTGATGCTGACCGTGACATCCTTATTGAATGCCAACACCTTGGACACGACTGCTCCATTATCGACACTAACCTTACTGGCATCTGGCAATTTCACGTTCTGATCAAATGTAAACTTTATTTCCAACGCATCCGCAGTCACCTCCGCACCATCCTCTGGGCTGACGCTCAGCAGCTCCGGGGCATCCGCTGCAGGGGCATCAGGTTCACTGCCCTTATGCCCGCTGCAGGCTACCATCGCAATGCTGACTACTGAGGTCAAAAGCAATTTTATTCGTCTCATATTCAACTGTTTCGTTTCATCCAGCAAATGTAGATCCCGGCAGCAGGGTCAGCCACTGCCGGAATAAAAAGTTTAGATTAACGCCATCCTCGTGAAGGTTATACCCTTGCCCTGACAAATCATAGCAAAGCCCCAATTCTGTTTGGCTGTCAAAGCGTTATAAACCTCCTGAGTTACTGCGAACGTGATGTAACCGTTGGCGACAGCATCAGGTGAATTAGTCGCATTGAACTGATTTTTTGCGTCCTGCTCCGGGAACAGCATATTCATTCCGCTCCAATGTCCGTCGAAGAGCTGTATCTGCCAGTCAGTCTCGCTTTCTGCGGTGAAGTATATCTTGATGGTAGAGCCCACTTCAATACCGGCATTCACCCAGTCATCTTCGGTTCCCAGTTCAAGGTTGTTTTCATAATTGGCTCCTGTATATGCACTGCCTTCCCATACTGTCTTCTCCTGTGAAATCTCACCTACGAGTTCTACTTTAGTAAGAGTATAGTTGCATCCGGTGATGACAAGACCGCCGTTATTGACAAGGTCGTCGAGATTTGTCTGAGTAAGCACCACGTCCACAACAGTCTGGCCTGCAGTCATATTGACAAATACCTGCTCAGGAAGTTCGCCCCAGCTGTTTCCGTGGCGGAGAGACAACTGCCAATAATCTTTTGTATCATCCAATGTCAAAGTGAAACGCAACTTCGCTCCGGCCTTGACACTTGACCAGTCATATCCACCCCACGCGAGATCCTGATTTCCGGACCAGCCGCCGGCATTGAACGAACCAGTCCATATAGCGGTAAATGTCTGTTCCAAAAGCACTTCAATCTGTGAAGGACACATTTCCTCGTCACCGTTGTAAAGTGCGAATTTCAAAGAATATGTACCCACCCTGTTGTACGGCATCACGAATGAAATTTCGGAATCGCTGCGAGATGAATATCCCGTAACTTTTGCGTCACCGACATAGATGTTTTCTATCAGCATAAAGTTAGCGCCCTTGAGCGTAACTATCGCCCCGATATGCTCTGCAGCAGGCATTTCATTGACAATAATCAGCGAATCATAGCTCAAAGTAATCTGGTCTTCAGGTTCAACTGTCTCGCCGTTGTAAAGCGTAAGGACAATCTTTCCTGAAACTGAAGTTGCATCTGTAGTAATGACAAGCTGTGTACCGTCTTCGCTCGCGCTTATCTCAACATCCTTGCCGCCGAGGGTTGCGCTCTTGACAAAGTCAAGTCCGGTACCTGTCACAGTAATGGTTTCGCCCGCCTTGAGTTCAAGCGGAGATACGGATGTGACAGTCGGAGCCGTAAGAGTATATGACACGGTAACCTTGTCCCCATTCGCCATATTGAGAGTAATGTCACCGCTACGTGCCTCGAGAGGTACAGAAACACTGATTTTTCCATCTTCAAAAGCAAAATCCGTTATCGCTGAAGCATTCGGGAACTCCACCGAGTAAACCACATCCAGGTCCTTGCCTGAAATAGTGATAACCTCGCCTGTCTTGACAGCCTCAGGAGAAACAGACAATTCTGTAGGAACGACCATTTCCGCGTCACAAACCTCGAATTCCTTTCCTGCATAACTTACGGCTATTACCTTTCCCGATATCATATCCGGAACGCAGAAAGCAAGTGACTTTGTGTCTTTGGCCACTTCTAAATCTTCACTCAGAATGGAGATTCCCGGTTCCAGATGAATTTCAGCCACCATATCGAGATGATTGCCTGTGACTGTCACGTTCTCGCCCGGCTTCCAAGCCTTTACACTGGCAGAAGTAATGGTAGGATCACCAATCTCAAGGTCCTTCTCGGAGTAGATCAGATTAGCAATCTCACCCTCGTCTGAAAGTATAATCTTGCCGGTAACAGCGGAGGAAGGAATTACGACCTTTGCATTGTGACGGTCGATATTCACCACTTCTGCAGTCGCTCCGCCCTCGAAAATCACGCTCTTCACAAGATTCATATAATCACCCTTCAGGGTTATCTCGTCACCCGAATAGGCCGGAGTGGTCTTGATGGAGAAACTTTCGAGCACAATCGGTTCAGTATAAGCCAGAGACGTTTCAGTCGTGAACGTCTTGCCATTGGAAGCCTTCAACACGATATTTCCCACTTCTGGCCCTTCGACAGGAAGCACCACGCGAATCTCGCTCTGCTTTCCGGACTTGACCACTTCTATATCCGAGATTGGGTCAATTCCAGGGACATCCACTTCCACAATTTTGTCAAGATTGCTTCCGATGAACGTCAGGGCACCGCCGCGCATCACAGGATTAGGTCCGTATGAGACCAGTTTCACCTGAGAATTGGAGTACTGTGCCGTATCCAATTCCTCATTTCCGCAGGCGACCGCACAGGTCAGCGCAGCAAAAAGGATTGATATTCTAAATATATGTTTCATATTGTTTTCTCCGATTATTTGTTAGGGACAGCCCTGATATTGTCAATCTGAAGCATAGGGGTGCAAGACGAACCGCCTGCCGCTCCTGCAGCCATAAAGAGCTCCATACCGGCAAATGAATCAGCATTGAGCGAACCTGTCGCCTTTTCGCCTGTCCAGTACCACACGAAATCCGTTGAAATAGGAAGAGATACGGTGATCCACTTTCCTGCAGTGTCAAACGAGCCGGTCGCTTTCCAAGGCATATACAGAGCACGCGGAATTGACAAAGCGTCATCATGGAAATAAGTGTTGTTTGCAGAACCGAGCGTAACATTTGACAGGGACGCAAAGATTATCTGCAAAGGACATCCGGTCCACGGGTGCTCAGAAGGAATACGCAACTCGAATTTGATGGTCATATTGGAGAAGTCGCTGAAATCCACAACGTGAGTAAGTGCTATGCCGTCAGGATCATCGTATGTCTCAGGCGTGTTCCAGTTGCCCGGCCAGTACTCGAAATGGTATCCGTCATCAGCCCAGTCAGTACCGTCAGCTTTCAGCACGACACCGTCCTTGTAAAGCTGGAGATAATTTCCGCTGAATGAATTTTCGTCAGACTGAATGGTCTGGTTGTGCCAGCCGTGGTTGACACGCGCATCATCGAATGTAAAGAGCAGTCCCCTATCGTCCTGATACATAAATGAGGACTGACCGGTACCGGACTCTGTAGTAACCTTGATCTTGCCAGGCTGAGCACCTTCAGGTACGACAACATCGAACGACGAAAAAGTGACATTGGAAATCTTCGTAGCCTCGGCGCCTGTAAACTCCACAGTCATAGGCTCGTAGAAATAGTTTCCTGTCACAGTCACGGTCTCGCCCGGTTTTGCATACTCAAATGACATTGCATCAGCCACAGGAACAGGAGGAAGCACCTTGAAGTCGTAAGACACCGTGTCCTTGGCATTGTTCACCATATAGATCTTGTCCGTCTGCACAGTTGGAAGCACTTTCGGCACAGACACTATGAGAGTGTGGTCGGTTATGTAGCTGGTATTGAGCACAGCCTTCTGGTCATTGAACCACAATTCCTTGATACTGCGAAGATTGTCTCCGAGAAGGCATACGATTTCATCCATATACGCGCCGGTAATCGTCAAATCCCTGTCCGCATACCTGATGGAATATACCTTAGGCGTACCGTTGGCCACCCTGTAACGATCAGGATAATCCACTCTGTCGCAGGAAGCAAGACTCACTGCCGCAACAGCCGAGAACGCCATTATATTCAAAAATTTATTTATGTTTTTCATATTCGGTTTCTTATTGTTTACCTGCTAGAAATTATAGTGATATTCAGAACGCACATCCACGTGGACAGCCTCCGCGTTGGATGCCATATTGTCGTTGAAGACAACATCCTCAGTAGGGAACGGAAGCGTGAAGCTTGACGCTGTGACATTAGGATTGTCATCCTTCGTATTATATGTCACTTTGCTTGCGTCCCAGGTACCCGAATAGTCGAAATTCTCGCCAATCCAAGTTTTCCAGACATCGTCAAGGCCGTTCCAGTAGGACCTCTTCTGAGCTTTCAGTTCCGCGATACAGCCTGTAACATCGTAGTAAGACCTTCTGACGAAATCATACCAACGGTCTCCCTCGCCTGCAAGTTCAAGACGGCGCTCCTTCCAGATGTCGTTCCAGGTCACTGTTTCCAACGGTTTCGCACCTGCACGTTCGCGCACTGCGTTTACATATTTCTTTGCAGCCGCATTGTCCGTATTTACAACAGCCTCGGCATAAATAAGATACACGTCAGACAAACGAAGAATATGTGTCGGCAACTGGTTTGCCATATTCTGCGGAGTTATACCGAGCGCTGAAATATGATCCTGATTGTCACCGAAAAGGTTCTTAACGTTGTTGGAACCGGTGTTACACTGCAGAGTACCGCCAGGGCCACCTTTGCCGTAACCGTCCTTGTCATAGATGAAGCGCAGATAATCAAAGCCCTTCTTGCTTCCGGAATATGTCTTGTCTGTCCAGAAATAGTCATAGACATCGCCAGGCAGCATCATTGTCGCGTGTCTGCGGATATCAGAGTTGTCACGCACTGTAGGATTGTCGGTAGCTACGCATCCGAATGCCTCCTGAAGGTCAACGGAAGGACCGCAATAACCGCCCCAGCAGTCTCCGTTCTCATCAAAGCCGACCATCGCGAGGTCACTCTGAAGTGTGTTCTGCTGCGTCCAAGGGTCGCGACCGCATTTCCAGAGCCAGGAAATAAGACATTCACCTGTAGCATTGAATCCCTTAAGGCGGAATACATCCTCATAATTCGGCGTCAATGTCCTGCCGGAATTCTCGATTACGTCCAGAGCATATTCTGCAGCCTTTGCAAGGTCCTCAGAATTCAATGAGCCCTCAAGTCCGGCCTTGGTAAGATAAACTTTAGCAAGCAGAGCTTCAGCCGCATAGTAGTCGATGCGTTCGTAATCCGCGAAACCGCCTGTCGTTTTAGGCAGAAGGCTCATAGCCTTTTCCAATGTCATTATGATATATTCATACACATCGGCCCTTATCACTTTCTTCACCTTGTTCACCTGACCGCTTGTAATGAGTTCCGTATTGTCATGAACGATAGGGACTTCACCGAAAGTGCGGACCATAAAGAAATAAGCGAACGCTTTCCAGGTCAGCGCTTCTCCTATGCACTTGTTCTTGCAAGCCTGGGACGGGCCGCTCGAATTGAGGATATTGTTGATTACGGTATTGACGTGACCGTTTACAGCCCAAAGTGAATAAGACATGTTCACGAGGTCAGTGTCGGTACCGTTTGTGGTGAAATCAAGATATGGGCTGGAGCCCCAGTACATATTGCCTGACATCACCTCACCGACCTTGATGAAGCCGCGCTGAAAATCATACCACGGCGAATTATACAGGTAGTTTACACCCTGCTCACACTGTGAATCATCCTTATAGAAGTTGTCCACATTGTAACTGTCTTCAGCGGGACGGTTAAGGAAATCCTCGCAGGAAACGAAGGACAGAGCCACAGCCGCCGCAGACAGACATTTAATTATATTTATAATTTTCATATCCAAAATCTTAGAATGTAATGTTCAATCCGAAAGAATACATTGCAGGAGAAGGATAACGGCCGTTGTCGATACCATAAGTCAATCCTGAAGAGTCCTGCGTGCTGGCACCCACCTCCGGATCATATCCGGTATATTTGGTGAATGTGTAGAGGTTCTGAATATTCACATAAACACGGAGATTCTCAATCTTCGCCTTGCTCAGCAGAGCCTTAGGGAATGTATATCCGAGTGTTATATTCTTGATTCTCAAGTATGAACCATCTTCCACATAGCGGTCGCTGATGCGGTCGTTGTCGTTAGGGTCCTGAATGGACGAGTGAGGAGTCTTTGTTGAAGGATTCTTCACGCGCACATTGTCGATATGGTCATACCACTTGCTTCCGTCTGCATATACGATGCTTGCGTCGATAGGCTCAAGACGCGCTCTCTTGGACACAACGCTCTGCAGCTGGTTGGTCCAGGTGCTGTTCATATGGGTAAGAGTCAGAGCATTGTAGTTCATAACCTTATTACCATAAGAGCCGTTGAGGAATATGCTCAGGTCAATATTCTTGTAGCGGAAGGTATTGGTCCATCCGAAAGTGAACTTAGGAAGCGGAGAACCGATGTCAGTACGGTCATTCTCGTCGATTACGCCGTCCTTGTTGATATCTTCATATTTGATATCGCCAACCCAAACAGTATTTCCGCGACTGAACACTCCGTCTGAAGGATACTTGGCAGGTTTTGCAGAGTTCTGGATATCTTCAAGATCCTTGTAAACGCCGGCAACCTTATAGCCATAGAAGTTATACAAAGGCTTTCCTATTTCGGACACGCAGACGATGTCGCTCCACTGTCCGTAGCCGATGAGTGAGGCATTCTCCGTATCAGAAAGGCTGAGCAGCTTGTTTCTGTTGAAAGAAATCTGGAAATTGCTGTCCCAACTGAAGTCTTTCAACTGTATAGGATGGGTGTCGAGTGTAATTTCAAGACCCCTGTTCTCGATGCTTCCGTAGTTTCCTTTAGGTGCCTGAAGCTTGGATGAGCCGTTGCCCTGGGTACCCATATATGAAGGAAGCTGCATAGACATAAGCATATCGTCAGACCTCTTATAGTAAGCGTCTACGGTAAGGTTGATTCTGCTGTCAAGGAATCCAAGGTCGAGACCTACGTTGTACTGCTCCTGACTCTCCCATCTGATGGATGTGTTAGGAATGTTGGATGGTCTGAAGCCCATTCCGAGTGCGGACGGCATTCTGGAAATTGAAGCGCCCCACGCGTATGAACCTATACTTGAGTTACCGGTCTGACCCCAGCCAAGACGAAGTTTTCCATTGTCAATCACCTTCTTGAGAGGCTCGAAGAATTTCTCGTTTGAGAATCTCCACGCCAATGCCACTGAATGGAAACCTGCCCAACGGTTGTTAGGACCGAAGTTTGACGAACCGTCATAACGGTATGTGTATGTTCCGAGGTAGCGGTTGTCATAGTTGTAAGTCTCACGGGTGAAGAAGGAAGCCATAGATGATGAGCCGAATCCGGACCCGATGGAAGGGGTTCCTGTAGCAAGAGCCACGTTGTGAACTTCATCTGAAGGAAGGTCAGTATTGCTTCCGCTCAGGTAATTGTAGCGGGACTCCCAGCATTCCTGTCCGACCATCGCTGTGAGGGAATGTTTACCCCACTGGTTGTTGTATGTGAGATAGTTCTTGAGCTGCCAGAAATAGCTGCTGTTCTTCTGGAAGCTTATGGAGTTCTGGCTGCGAACCCAACCGCCGAGGTCAACCTTAGGTTTGTATCTATTGGCGTCAGATTCGCTCATATCGAAACCGAGTTCCGTTCTCCAAGTGAAATGCTTGACCGGGGTAAGCTCGGCATAGATGTTTCCCGTGAGTTTCTTTCTCTTGAGAAGGATTTCATCCATCATAGCAAGCGCTACAGGGTTAGGAGAGGTGTAGCCTTCACGGATTGTCGAAGAATAGTTGCCGTCAACATCATAGACCGGGATGTCAGGAAGAGTGGTCAATGAGTAGTAGATGAGACCCTGGTTGGAATCAGCCAGTTTGAGGTCATCGTTTGTGATGGCGTATGTTGCATTCACTCCGAGTTTGAACCATTTTTTGAGTTGGGCGTCAAGATTTGTGCGGACAGAGAAACGGTTGAAGTTTGAGCCGATTATTGTTCCCTGCTGGTCCATATATGAACCTGAGACATAGTACTGAACCTTGTCAGAGCCGCCCTGAGCACTAATCTGGTGCTGATGTTGCCAAGCTGTACGGAAGATTTCGTCCTGCCAGTTGGTACCCTTTCCAAGAAGCGAAGGAGTTGCATAATAGGCGTTGGTCTCATAAACGTCGCCTTCTTCTATCATCTCGTTATAGAACTGCGCAAACTGACGGAGGTTCATCATATCAAGCCTTACTGTCTGGCGCGACATTGCGACCATACCATCGTATGTAAACTTCGCCTCGCCCGATTTACCGTGTTTGGTTGTAATGAGAACGACACCATTTGCACCCTGTGCACCGTAGATTGCTGTAGCGGACGCATCCTTGAGAATCTCCATACTTACGATATCGGCCGGGTTGATGGTAGAAAGAGGGGAGATGGTGGAAACTGTTCCGTTTCCAAGCGCATCACCGAGTCCGAAATCGGCACCCCTGTTTCCGCCGCCCTGAACGATAACTCCGTCAATGACATACAAAGGTTCTGCATTGGCATTGATGGTAGCCTGTCCGCGTACACGAATCGATGAAGATGAACCAGGAGCACCTGAAGTACTTACTGCCGTGACACCTGCCGCACGTCCCTGAAGGCTTTGGTCGAGAGATGAAATGATTGAACCTTTCAAGTCCGCCTCTTTCATTGATACTGAAGCACCTGCGAGGTCGCTTTTCTTCATTGAACCGTAACCTACGACAACCACCTCTTCGAGGAACTGGGTATCTTCGGAAAGTTTCACGTTGAAATTGGACTGCGTGCCGACCGTGATTTCCTGTGTTTTGTAGCCGATCGATGAAATTTCAATCACCGCGCCCTTGTTCACTGACAGGGTGAAGTGACCGTCGTTATCAGTCATAGTGCCATTCGTTGTGCCCTTTTCGATGACGCTTGCTCCAATGACAGGGCCAGCCTGGTCAGTCACTGTACCTGTGACCGGCACCTTCTGGGCCATTGCACTGATGCAAAGAAACAACATCATCAAGCACGATAATAGTTTACTTTTCATACTGAATGTGATTTAACATATATATTGGTTATTTGTTTTCCCCGATTTGTCAGGTCCTATTATAACGTTGCAAATTTAATCGGTCATCACAGCGTGAACAAATACTATTTTTGCCAATTATTGCAACAATTTTGACATATCAGTTTGGAATAGGTCCCGAATTCATTATACGGAAAGGCAGTGCAAGAAAAGAGAGGAACTATTTCAAAGCTGCTTCACATTGTCATCACATTTTTAGTATCTTTGCTTGCAGTGACAATTTAAGGACAATCGCTATGTTATACCCTATTGGAATACAGAGCTTTTCAGAAATACGAAACGGAGGATATGTCTATGCCGATAAGACAGAAGGCATCTATAAACTTGCGTCTACGGGGAAGTATTATTTTCTGAGCCGACCTCGCAGATTCGGGAAAAGCCTTCTTGTCTCCACTATGGAGGCGTATTTCAAGGGTAAAAAGGAGCTTTTTAAGGGACTTGCCATTGACGCGCTTGAGATGGATTGGACGGAATATCCTGTACTGCATTTCGATTTCAGCGGAAAATCATACGCAGATCCAAATTCACTTTCGGACGTACTGAACATCCAGCTCAAACAGATGGAGGAGACATTCGGTGTTGAAGTTATCAGCAACGCTTGTGATTCGCGTCTGAAAGGCGTGATTGATGCCGCCTACAAGAAAACCGGACATCGGGTTGTCGTTCTGATTGATGAGTATGACAAGCCTATTATCGACAATCTCACGCGTGAGGAACTCCGAGAGTCGTTCCGCGAAACGCTCGAGGGATTTTACGGTGTTCTCAAAGGCAAGGACAGATTCTTACGATTCGGATTTCTCACCGGAGTCACCAAAATCGGGAAGA
>CAVJKV010000013.1:0-74534 GCA_963650425.1 Oscillibacter sp.
TATTCTGTTCAAAGGTAAATACTTTTTTCTTTACACAGGGTTTTCCCCCTGATCCAAAGTATTGGCGGAGCTGAGGAAGGAAATGGAAAAAGGAGACTAAACTCGCGTTTAATCTCCTTTTCATATTATGTGTGCTGAAATTATTCAGCGACAACTTCGAATTTGAATGTGCCCTTTACGTTCTTGTAGCACTTAACCTCAGCCTCATATTCGCCAAGTTCCTTGACTGCTGAAAGAACAGTGATGTCCTTCTTGTCAACCTCTACACCTGCAGCAACAAGAGCGTCTGCAAGCTGTGCCGTGGTAACAGAACCGTAAATCTTGCCGTTCTCGCTGACCTTTGCAGCAACCTTAACTGATACTGCTGCAATCTTGGCTGCAAGCGCCTCTGCATCTGCAACGAGTTTAGCCTCTTTGTGAGCTCTCTGGCGTACTGTCTCTGCGTGCTGTTTCTTTGCAGACTCAGTAGCGAGGATAGCAAAACCCTGAGGGATAAGATAATTAAGAGCGTAACCGGATTTAACCTTTACGATTTCATCTGCGTGACCGAGATTAGCCACTTCTTTCTTCAAAATGATTTCCATAGTCTGTTCTCCTAATTATTTAAGAAGGTCTGTTACGTATGGGAGAAGTGCAAGTGAGCGAGCTCTCTTGACTGCCTGAGCAACTTTTCTCTGGAATTTGAGTGAAGTGCCAGTGATGCGGCGAGGGAGAATCTTGCCCTGCTCGTTCAAGAATTTCTTGAGGAACTCAGGATCCTTGTAGTCAATGTACTTGATACCTGCTTTCTTGAAACGGCAATATTTTTTCTTTCTTACCTCTACTGTAGGAGGGTTCAGATAACGGATTTCGTTATTCTGCTGTGAGTTGTTTGTCTGTGCCATAATTCTTTCCTCCGTATTATTCTGCAACTTCAGCTGATTTGGCAGCAGCCTTTGCCTGTTTGTTTGCTCTTCTCTTCTCTGCGTAAGCGGCAGCGTCTTTGTCAAGAGCTACAGTGAGATATCTGATGATTCTCTCGTCACGGTGATACTGAGTCTCGAGCTTGTTGATGAACTCAGGTTCTGCCTTGAACTCGATAAGGTAATAGAATCCTGATGTCTTGTGCTGGATAGGGTAAGCAAGCTGCTTGAGACCCCAATCTTCTTCGTACACAACTTCACCGCCGTTCTTGGCAATGAAATCTACGTACTTAGCAACCGCTTCCTTCATCTGAGCCTCAGACAAAACGGGAGTTGCAATGAAAACGGTTTCGTACTGTTTCATACTGTAATTAAAGTTAAAAAATTAAATTTTGGTGCACATCGCGCCAAAAGGAACGCAAATGTACGAATAAATTCCGATAATGCAAACAGTTTATGTGCGAAGTGAAATATTTTCAAGACCCGCGACCATCTCCGCAATCCGCCCCTTATTGACAAGCTCCTGCGGAGAGTCTGTCATCAGCCCTGAGGCGGCGTTTCGAAACTCATAATACACAATTATGCTGATTCCAACGCATTTTAAGAACACGTTGAACCCAGCATAACCCTTAACCGAGCACGCTTTCCACGTGGAGAGTGCCACAATGCGGAAACGAGATATTCTTCGATAAACTAAAAGTCAATTCGATGGTCTCTTGAGCTGACATCTGTCAAGATTCCGTCCTTAAACCATAAAACATAGCCTGTGCCTGTCTTCGGGCAGATTCTCTATTCGGGTCCTCAAGGTGCCGTTTGTCTTTGCAGTTTTCTGGCTTTGCATAAAACCTTTGAAATTTTGTTGATTTTTCAAAGGCAAAAGATATCCCTTTTTCATTAACGACGCAAATAAATGTGCTCCACCAAAATCACTTCTCGGGCGGACGAAGGCGCGGAGTCCGAATATAACTTCGACCGCAAAAAAATCACCGCCCAAGCTGCTTCATAGCATACAAGGGGCAGATTTTGACGTGACGGACGACCGGCTGCTCTCCTTCTTTGTCCACATAGTTGATTTCGCCGAAATTCTCAAGCGAACAGCGGATTGCCTCAGTAAGGTGTTTCTCGCGCATAAACAGCCACAGGCTTTTCATACCGCCCTGTGTGCCGGACTTGACCTCAATCGGAGTCACAGTCGCATTGATGATTTCGAGATAATCCACTTCCGCCACGCTGTTGCCTGACTTTTCCCAATAGTACAGCTTCTGCCGCTGGACCGCCGGTTTGTTCCTCATAATTTCAAGACCCGCGACCATCTCTGCAATCCGCCCCTTATTGACAAGTTCCTGCGGAGAGTCTGTCATAATCGACTCAATAATTTGTCGGGACAAGGCGCCTTCAAGATTGAGTACGGCCAGCAGAAGCCCTGGGTCGAGAAAAAGCACTTTCTGCCGGCTTTCGTCCGCCTCCGCGTCAAGGGGGATGCCGTTGCCGGAAGTTGAGACCACCGGAGAAACTATGCCGGCGAGAGTCAGTAGACGGAGCGCCTCTCTGATCTGGGAGCTTCTATAGTCCGAGGAAATCTGTTTGAATGTTAGTTTTTCGCCGATCTGATGGCAAACTCCCCGCATCGTGACACGCAGCAGGTCGGGATTCGCCCGCTTCTTGTATTTCCCGAAATCATCTTCATAGGTTAGGACTATGTCTTCCTGTATCTGACGGCACTTCAAGAAATCCTTCGTCTCCGTCCACGCCAAGACGGCTTCGGGCATCCCCCCGACCATCAGGTATATACGGAAAAGTTCAATAAGCTTCTTGTGGAAAGCGGTATCGAGAGGGTGCTCGCTGTCCGCTTTTTCGCGCATTGCGACAAGTCCTTCCTCGTGGACGGCCGCCAGAAATTCATCGAAAGTCAGGGGATACATAAATATGGAGTGAATCCGCCCGACTCCGAATGTTGGCAATTCCTGCAAGGTGAACTCCAAAAGCGAACCCGCCGCTATCACGTGGAGTTCGGGATATTCCTCCTTGAAAAAGCGAAGAGCCATTATCGCTTCCGGACATTCCTGAATCTCGTCGAAAAAGAGAAGAGTTCTCCCCGCGACGACAGGAGTTCCGATGTAATTCGCAATTTTCTGACAAATTAGCCGGACATCAATATCTCCGCGAAAAAAATCCCTGACAGCCCGCTGTCTTTCAAAATTGACTTCCGCAAAATAGGTGAAGGATTCACCCAGATGTTTCACCGCCGACGATTTGCCTACTTGTCTGGCGCCTCGTATCAGCAACGGCTTGCGCATCGCCGAATTTTTCCACTCCAGAAGCTGTTCATCGACATTCCTTCTTATGTATGCTTTATCTGCCATCGTAATTATCTGTCAATGTGGCGCAAAGATATGGAAAGTGCTCAAATCCGACAAATAATCTGCGCTAAAATGCTCAAATCCGACAAATAATTCGCGAGAAAACGCTCAATTCCGACAAATCGTCCGGAGTTGCTTGACCTTCCCTGAGAATGGTTGACACTTTAGAGGTTGTTTAACTGATATTTTTTACAGTATCTCTGAACTGGTTTACATTCGTTCTTCGATTCAACTGTTTTTCTTTACAGATTCACTAATTCAGTTTACAGTGCCACCTTTTGCGAGGTCATTCCTCTCAGGAGGGTGGCGGCTAGCCGCCACCCTCCTCGTGCCAAAGGTAAGCACTTTTTTCTGTTCTACGTCACGGCCTACCCGTTTTTCCAGCACCGCCGCTGGAGCCCAGACTGCGTATGCGCCGCCTCCGGAGTCTGCATCCCGATGCTCATGTGGGGCCTCTGCGTGTTGTAGAAGCCTATGATACGCTCCAGTTCGTAACGGCACTCGTCACGGGTAGAGATGATCATCTTGTATAGCCATTCCGTCTTCAGTATGCCGTTTGCGCGTTCTGCGACCGCATTTTCAAGCGGGTCACCACTCTGTGTCATACTGATGCTTACGCCGTGCTTCCTAAGCTCCGACACATACGCATCGCTGCAGTACTGGCAACCTCTATCCGAGTGATGGATGAGATGACTGGCAGTGTCGGCGTCAATCGTCGCCAATGCCATCTTGAGCGCTTCCAGAGGATAGATAGTCTCAAGGGTGGGGCCGACAGCCCAGCCGACTATCTTGTGCGAGTATGCATCCGTGATCAGCGACAGGTAGCACACACCCTCGACCGTTTCCACATAGGTAATGTCCGACACCCATATCTCGTTTGGACGCATAGGAATGACATCCTTGATGAGGTTGGGATACTTCCTGTAATTGTGATTGGAGTCTGTCGTTCTATAGCGTTTCCTACGACGCAAATGGACCATCAGTCCATGCTTGCGCAAGATTTCTATGAAAGCATCGCGTCCTGGCATGCAGCCAGTCTCCTCGAACAGTCGCTTTACAATCAGATACAGTTTGGAGCACCCTAGCCCAGGGTTATCCTCTCGGTAGTCTTTTGCTTTCTCGACTATGAGAGGCTCTATCGCATCCTCCGCAAAGTCGTTGTCGTCTCGTTTATAGTATGATTGTCTGCTATAACCAAACAGCCCACAAAGAGTGCCAAGACCGAACTCCTTGCACTCTCCGCGTAGCTGGCTTACTGTTTGGTGCCAGATTTTTTTCTTATCGGAATGTTGAATGCTTCCTCCGCCACGTTGATCATCGTGTCGAATGCCTTGGCCCGCAGCTTCTCCAGTTCCAACGCCTTCTCCAGACGCCTGTTCTCAGCCTCAAGCTCCTTTACCCTTTCTTCCGGATTTTTCTTTGCCATCGCTTCTTCTGATTGCTTGTCCGGCAAAGATACCAATTCCTTCTCATTGACAAACTTATCCATCCAGTTGAATAGTACTTGACGGCTACCAATGTGGTATTTTTCAATGATTCTTGATGCAGGAATATGTCCCAATACATACTCGGATACAATCTGCATCTTGTCTTCTTCGGTGAACTTGTAACGTCCCGTCGGAACGTACAACACCTCATGACGTCCGGTCGTCTCATCCCAGCGCCATTGCTTCCGTGTCTTTTCTTCCATTTCACTATACGTTTTTGTCCTCGTATAGTGTCAACTTTTTTCAGTTCAAGTCAAAAACGCTCAATTCCGACAAATCGTCCGGAGTTGCTGACCTTCCCTGAGAATTGACTTTCCCTGAGCCGAAATGGCGCGAATCTCCTATCCTATACGTTACATCCTTCTTACCTAATGACTTTTCTGAAATGTCTATGAATAATGTCATCGTTATTTTTTTCTTTTTGACTCATACGACGATATATGGAGTTAGAAATTGTATGAAAATTATCGAGTCGCTGCGCATTATGGCGAAAAATACTTATATTTGAGGTGTTGCCTTAGGGCGACGTACATATTTGATGAAAGTGTAAAGCTTTTGTCCTTGAACGGAAATCTGACAGTTTCAACGACCCAAGGAAGAGCATACACTCATCACTCGATTGATTGTACGCACGATTACCTCGTGCCCAATCATAGGGTGTGGGGTATTGTTTATTCGGGTCACGGCTTTGTCAGAGCCTCCGTTCGGGATGAACTTTCACCTCACACTTTCTTTGTTATATAGTATTTAGTATTGCTTCGGTCGGGGGCTCCGAAGTATAGCAAAAAGCAATGATGTATACGACATCAGACCATCTAACTTGGTCGTCTATGGTTGAAGCATACCGGCATGAGGCGCGGATCAATCCTGATCCTCAGTTGAGAAAGTATTATGCGAAAGAGGCTGAAAAATGCCTCAAAAGGCAACATTCAATATTTGGAAAGATTTGCTGTATTCCGTTTATTCCAATTGCTATGGTTGTCCATTTGCTGTCTGGCAATAACCCATTGATTCCTATCAAAAATTTATTGGAGAAATAAATCCTATAACTTGCGCATAAACGTATGACGTACAAATCATTTGAAGAGAAAAACGCGCATTTTAGCTCTTCTGAATTGATTGATGATCCTGAAGAATTGGCGCGATTTCGAAAAGAAGTCACTAGTAAGTATATATTCAGAGGCGTTAATGAGGCTAAATACCAATTATTTACATCATTACAGCGCCACTTTTTATCAGGGCGCATTAACAAGATTCAATATCGTGATCAATTCAGTTTTATGAATCAGGAACTCAGGACATTAAAACAGAGTCCTTTATTACCCGCATATTATAAATCTATTGGGGCGCCAATATCTGACTACTTGTATATGAGTTTTCTCCAACATTATGAGGCACCGACAACTTTGATGGATTTTACTGAAGATGTCGATGTTGCATTGTTTTTTGCCTCAAGAAATATTAAATACCCCAATATTGTTAGAGATAATGATATTGAAAATTTTGTGTCATTATACTATATAAAAAGTGTCGCGCGCCTACCGTCTATTCTTCAGCTTAGCATTAATCACTGCATTGAAAATATTGCCAGACAGATTGACGAGCTATCAATGAAGAGCAATATAGATAGGGGTGACCATCGAATCCTCGAACTCAAAGACTTAATAGCCAACATTCTCTCCTTTGGATTTTTGAAACGCACTGAACTTGGATATATAGTTGGCGACAACAAATCGCAATATCTTAGGACATATATGGAAGACCCCTATTATAATGACCTGTACAGCAAGATATGCAACTATTTAAAGACGCACAGTAAAACAGCTTTATCACACTGGAATAATAGTATAAAATTCCTCTTTCAAAAGGCAATAGTTATCGCAAATTTGAATCAAATTGCGCAAAAAGGATGCTTCATTCATTATATGCCGAATAAACTTGATACACCCCTTGAAGATTATACTAATCCCAAAATAGATATTTATTGTGTCAATATCCATAAGTCTTTATGTCCTCATATTAAAAGTCTAATAAAGTGCAACCAGGAATCATTATTTCCAGAGCCAAGAGCAATGGCAAGAAAGTGCTATGAAAAATCAATTCAAATAATTTAATATTAAACTATTAACTCTATGGCAAACAATGAAAAACAATGGAGTTCAGCAACGCCAGGCCTGCTGATAATCCTAATTGATCAGTCTGGTTCAATGATGGAGCCCTATGCAGACGGAGACTCTAGAACAGAGTTCTCTACTAAGGTTATAAATCGCGTAATCAACACGATAATCAAGAAGAATTTTTTCAAGGACAACCCGAAGAACCGCTGTTTCATCTCGGTAATCGCATACGGGTATGAGGTGAATGAGCTCTGCTCTGGCTTTTTGGATACACTTTACCACAATCCAATAAGGCTCGAAAACAAGACTCAAAAGGTCTCCGATGGGAACGGGGGACTCGTTGATGTGTCCGTTAAACAGCCTATATGGGTTGAGCCTATCACCGAAAATGTCTGGACCAATATGCGAGACGGATTCAAGCTGGCCAAACGACTTGTCGAAGATTGGATTTCAGACAAGCCGGAATGCCCTGCGCCAGTAATCATCAACATTTCAGATGGAGTTCCATATTACGACCATCTCCCTATTGAAACTTGTATTACGGAGACCACCGAAGTTGCCAAGCAGATAATGAACATCCACAATGAAGATGGGAATGTCCTTATCTTCAATGCAGAAATTGGAGATGGCGGGCACAAGATTATAATGCCAAGTTCCGAAGAAGAAGTCTTATCCGCAGGAGAGCCGGCACAATTCCTCTTTGAAATCTCAAGTGTAATTCCTGACGGATATAAAGACGCTGCCAAGAAAAATGAGTTGGACATCAAGCACAATTCTCGCGGCTGCATTTTCAATGCCGATGCGGTTGATCTCATTAAGCTGATAGACTTCGGATCAAGTAAGGGACAGGGAGACAAATAATTAAGATGAAAGTCAGAGGTTTTATCACACATAAGTCGGCAGAATGTTTCGCTGATTGCGCGGATTATTTCAAAATAAATCCAGAAACTGGAAGAATTGCCGTTGCTGATGGCGTCAGCCAGTCTGTAATGCCGCAGGAGTGGGCGTCAATTCTCGTTAAGGCCTATACTGATGAGGGATGGGAATTAAGTGATGAAATCGGTCCGCTTCAAAAAAAATGGGATGAAGAGGCCAAAAATTTCATTCAGTCGGAAAAAGATCGCGGCTCGGATCCCTGGATGCTCGAAAACAGTATAAAAGAGCGACAGGGAGCCGGCGCCACTCTTTGTGGAATTGCCTTTGGCGAAAAAGGGTTCTGGAAAGCCTCCATACTCGGTGATTCTTGTCTTGTCAAGATAGACGACAAAGGAAATGTTACAGAAATAATCGCGTCAAGGGAAGGCGCATTTGATAATAGGCCTGATTATTTTGACAGTTACCTTCAAAAAAGAGGTTCAGTTAAATACATAGATGGAATTTTGAAAGATTCTGAAAAGATTCTTCTTGTCTCTGATCCTTTTTCCGAATTGTTACAAAACATTAAGGAGATGACAAACAACCATCCCGTTGTCGAAAAACTTCTAAGCGTTAATTCTTTCGATGAATATGAGAAAATTGTTGAGTATCTGCGTATTGAGTTTAATATGCACAATGACGACAGTACTCTTGTAATTATTGAGCCTGACAACTGCGACCATATCAACATAATACACCAGAAGACTCTTGAAGAGCTGGTGAAGGAAGAAGCTGAATCAGCAAGATTGAGCAAGGAACAAGAAGAGGCAAAGGACGAGAGTCGGGGGAAAGTTCGCACCGGCAAGGAATTGGACTCTCCCTATAAAAACAAAAACAAGTTTAATTCCGATGGCAAATGTGAGTATGCGCAAACGGCACAAAGCTCCGAGAAGCAGACATCTTGCACATCCTCTCCGGAGGAAGAGCCCACGCCAAATGAGTCGCCCGAAGAAACGGACGACTCTGTCCTATGTAAAGTTCTGTACGGACATCGAGAAGCATCAACTAAACCACCCGTGGATAAGGCTGATAACCCTGTGGAAAAGATTGAGACAAGCATTCTTACCACCGAAGTTCGCGTTAGTGAGAAAGCTGTCGGAGAAGAAACCGCCCAAGAGTCTCACGCCGATGGCAAAGAACGAGACGAGACATTCAAAAGCGCCGGTGAGTCTGGACTACCAAATTTCAAAACTGGAAAATGCCCAAAGAGAATCCAAGGAGGAATCACACATAAAGGACACCACACAGGAAACGATGATGAAAAGTGCGGAAAGCATTCGAATAAAGTGGAGCCGAATGAAAATGGAATAGCCAAGTTCACTATCCCGGAAGGTGTTAATCCATTTGTTGGAATTGACCCGAGTGAATTCGAAAGGCTGGGGAAAACGGCCTCCTTGCTTTTTAAGCAATATCACTCCAAGTTTGAGCCTCTTTTTGCCCGGCAAAAATGGAATAAAGATCGTACTTATAAAATTGACGAATGTTTCTCCGACTTCTGGCAAGAGTTGAAAAGTATAATTTACAGAACGAATAACAATGGCTAATCTTCCGTCTTGTGAAGACTATGAAGTCTCCATTAATGTCGCAAGTCTGATTAAGTGTCCGAAACTTCGTTCCGGGCAAGTGGAAAAGAATGCTCTTGGCACAATCATACGATATGTCGGTGGATTCTGTATTGTTTTCCCATTCTATAAGTCAAGCGGAGAGAAGACCGCTGTACGTTGCTGGATTGCAAGTGTCGAAGATGTAAAAGAAAGAACTAGACTGGTAGCCGAGGAACTGAAAAGAGTGAACCTTCCATACTTTGTAAATTTTGAGTATGAGACAGAGGGGTTGGCCACCAATTGCGGAATTCAACCCATCGTACTTATGGATTGGGTCAATGCTAATCCTTTGAAAGACTATATTCAGGATAATCTCACCAATCCAGATGCGTTAAGGCTGTTGGCAGAGTCTTTTAAAAAGATGGTCATCGACCTTCACAATGTCAACATTTCTCACGGTGACTTACAGCACGGGAACATTATGGTGAAAAATAACGGGGCATTGGTATTGGTCGATTACGACTCGGTGTATGTGCCCGCCTTGGACGGATATCGGGATGAGATAAAAGGTCTTGCCGGATACCAGCATCCGGCAAGGTGGGAGAATCAATATGCTACTGAAAAGGCAGATTATTTCTCCGAACTTGTGATTTACACAAGTATTATGGCATTATCCTACTTTCCCTTTTTATGGAACGAGTTGAAGATTGCGGATTCTGAAACATTACTGTTTTCTGCCGATGACATCAAGTCTGGAGGAAATTCCGACATATTCCATAAACTAGATTCACATCAAAACTTAAAGCCTTTGTCAGAAGCCATTAAAAAGGCATTACGATGCAATCGGCTCGAAGAATTGCTTCCATTGGAACAGGCTATTATCCCGAAAGACGTTATAACAAGTAACACAATTCGCGGAAAATGGAACGTCCAGCCTCCTGTCAGAAGACAGGAATATATTCCTGATACAAATGGTATGAGAGAAAAATGGAATAAGACTAAAACTGGAAGGAAACAGGAATGATACTTGACCCTCAAGACATTATAAACAGTGTATCTGCCCCCAAGTTAATTAAGGATGATTTTATAAGGCGAGGGGTTTTCTCATTGTTGCGGAATGGAGACCCACAAGCATTCAGTGGCGGGTTCTCCATCGTTTTCCCGGTCAATGTCGATGGCGACAAATGGGCATTCCGTTGCTGGCACGCGACCTTGGACGGTTCACGCGAACGGTTCAAGTTGCTCTCTCAATCGTTCAAGAACATCAATCTGCCATATTTTTCTGAATTCGTGTATGTTGATTCCGGAATAGTTGTCAATGGTCAGACCTATCCGACAACACGGATGAAGTGGGTAGAGGGCGATGACTTGAAGACATTCATTTGGAATCACCATAATGACAGAGACTGTCTCATCCGGTTGGGGCTTGATTTTTTGGAAATGACAGAGACTTTGCATTCGATGTCGATAGCTCACGGAGACTTGCAGCACGCTAATATCATAGTTGATAATGACCGAAGGTTGCATTTGATTGATTATGACTCTGTATTTGTCCCTGAACTAACAACTATTGATGCGAGGGATATAATAGCTGGTAAGCCTGATTATCAGCACCCTGCGCGTGGAAAGAACGTTTATGCAAATGAGAAACTGGATTACTTCTCGGAAGTGATTATTTTGTGTAGTATCCTTGCTATTGCATATAAGCCTAACCTTGCTGAGAAATATAATGTAAAGGAGACAGAGGGGCTTCTATTCTCGCGGGAAGATTTTGACAAGTTCTCCTTATCTGGTATATACAATGATTTATCTGGACTTCCGAGTTGCGTAACTTTCTTGAGAACGATAATCGAACGGTATCTTGCAGAAGATGATATAAATAAATTCTCGCCTATTGAAAAATTTCAATTGCTAACAAACTCTTCCAACTCTATTAAACAGTATATTAGAGATTCTGAAAATGAATATCAGAGCCTTCTTAAGAAACGCGAAAAGTATGATCAAGAAAGGCAACTTGAGTTGGCAAGACTTAAGCAAGACCACGATGATTGGATTACAGCTTGCCGCGTTAATAACGAATACTACTACAGAAATTATCTGCGAAATCATCCGAATGGAGTCTATTTAGTTGAGGCTAAAAGTTGTATAGACAAAATTATAAAACGACAAAAAGAATCAGCTGATGAACAACTATGGATGAGAAGTTGTCATAATGATACATCGATTGCTTATGAGGAGTACATACAGACTTTGCCTGAAGGTTTGCATATCATTGAAGCTAAGCGAAGACTTAACGATAGCAAAGATAGGGATGACTGGGAGAAGGCACTTAATGAAAATAGGGAGTCCTCGATAACGTCGTATTTGAGCATTCATCCAGACGGAAAATATGCAACTAAGGCTAGACGTTGGTTAGAGAGTTATAAAAAAGAAGAGGATAAATGGAGTTACGCACTGAAATATAGGACTCTCAATGCGTATGTCTCCTATTTATCGGAGTATCCGGCGGGACGGCATAGCAAATATGCAAAGGCCCTGATCGAAAAAGAACACGAAAAAGACACTATAAAATGTTTTTCTATTGTGGGTGCTATGGTATTCATAATAATAGCATATATAATTACATGCGTAAAATTGACGGAGGGCTCATATTATAACGAGTCGTATCAAAATGAGCCTCAACAACAAGAAGTTTATCATCAGCAATATACGCCTGAAGAAATTAAGTCCATAACAACACTATTGGATAAAAAACTCAAGGGCCTTGAGCAAGCAAAGAAGGATGGGATTTCTCGTAATACAATAATATTGAATGATGCAGAAGTTTTATTGGAGCGCTTGAATGGAACTACAGAATATGAAAAATATAAGGAAAGGCTTGTCGTTGTTAGAAATAATTAGAAGGATGAGAAAACTATACTTGGTATTGTTAGCTATGCTTATTTCGTCATTAACGAATGCTCAAACTCCAGAAATAGCGAGAACTCGTATGACTGAAGGTAAATATCTTGCGGCATTGAATTATTGGCATGCGCTTAACGATGACAGCGATAAATATCTGAATGAAATTAAAATTTGCCAATCTTGCAGTAGTTTGCAACAGCAAGCATTAAAATACATAAGAGATAAACAGTATACTGCAGCCATTGAGAAGTATAATAGAATCATTTCGCTTAACCCCAAAGATAAAAATGCGTATAATCAAATATTACGCTATCAGCGCCTTTTCGATGAAACAACGGCATTGTCTTATTCAAATACAGAACTTGGATATACTATTTCATATCCCCCCTACTTAAAACAACAGTCTTCATCTATGACATATAAGGTGTGTTTTGCCTCGGATGATATGTACAATATACAGTTGAATATTGTTGCAAGAAAAGAATATGATAACATTTCCGTGCCAGTATCCCAATTTCTACAAGACAAGGTTATCTCATATCTTGAATTCAATCAAGTAAATGCCACAACCATAACGGTAAAACTAATTAAAAATAATTGGATGGTAGTTAGCGGAAGGTTTCCAAACGGGAATATTTTTTACAATAAGACGTTTGTTGTAACGAAAAGATCCTCAGCAGGAAAGTATTTTAGATTGGTGGTTTCGGCTGTTGCTATATCGGCCCCCAATGATAAACGTGCTAATCAGTTAGCTGACTGTATTGCAAAAAGTTTCAATATGGATATGAGTGATACTGTTGCTGATGAGGTGTGCGATGACAAAACTCATAATGCTGTACCTCATTATAGAACTGATGGGATAAAAGTAATCTCAGTCGATACTAATGGTGAATGGGAGGAAAAAGGAACATCTCGTATGGATTCTCGTACGGATTGTATTCAATACCAATCTTCAAGCAACTGGCATCAACCTAACAAGGATGCTACTATGACTATTACAATTAAAGGATATAGCTCTTTCCGTATAGGGGTAAGCAGTAGTAGCGAAGGGGCCTATGATTATGTTATGACCTCTCTGAATAATCTCCCGACAAGAGCTGCTAATTTTGCAAACACGAAAGGCAAATCTTACTACCATCGTTTTCCTGATACAATAATTTACAAAGGCTTGGACGAAACTCAATCTTACACAATTTATGTTACATACACAAAGGATTCTGGGATCAATGCAGGCGAAGATCGGGGATATGTGTTTATACCATACGAATAACAACGTATAATGAGGAGTTTCAAGGGGCTTTTGCGGATATACTAGTCTTCTATGATTACCTGTTTCTTGCCGGTATCGGCAAGAAACCGTATATTTGTATCGGTGTTTGCGATTTTTTATGCCGATAGATATGGATTACATCTCAACAAAAGAATATGCGGCGACGCACGGTGTTGCGGAGCGTACAGTAAGAAACTATTGTATTCAAGGGAAAATTGCTGGAGCACAGCTTGTTGGAAAAACATGGAATGTGCCTGCTGATGCTCCACTTCCTTTGCGCATGAATGCGAGGATTAAAATATCTCCACTATTGAAGACATTGCGTGAGCAAAAAGAGTCAGGAATAAAAGGCGGAATATATCATCGTACTCAAATTGATTTAACCTATAATTCAAACCACATCGAAGGCAGCAGGTTGACAAAAGAACAGACCCGTTATATATTTGAAACCAATACGATAGGAATAACTGACAACGCTGTTAAGGTGGATGACATTATTGAAACCACTAACCATTTCCGCTGCATTGACTTTATAATTGATCAAGCGAATGAGCCATTGACGGAAAGTATGATAAAAAGTCTTCATCTGTTGCTGAAAAGCGGAACATCAGATGCTTCGAAATCCTGGTTCGCGGTCGGTGAGTATAAGCGTCTGCCAAATGAGGTCGGAGGAATGGAGACGGCTTCGCCACAGAAAGTGGGAGCGCAGTTGCGTTCGTTGCTAAAAGAGTATAGAAGCAAAAAAACAGTACATTTTGAGGATATACTTGATTTTCATCAGCGTTTTGAATTGATACACCCATTTCAGGACGGCAACGGAAGAGTTGGACGTTTGATAATGTTCAAGGAATGTCTGAATCACGGCATTGTGCCTTTCATTATCACTGACGAACTGAAGATGTTCTATTACAGGGGTTTGCACGAATGGAAAACGCTTCCTGGTTACCTGACTGACACCTGTCTGACGGCGCAGGACTATTACAAGAAACTTCTTGACTATTTCAGAATCAAATATTGACAACTGAACCTGACCGTTTATTATGAGCCGAAGAAATTCTCTATGCAGGCATTTGAGGATGTAGGAGAAAATGGATATAGGTCTCTTTTTATATAGTCCATATTTGCAATGTAGCTATGTGAAACAACATTGCAAATGTATGAGAATTTTACTTTGTGACCAAGTTTCTATTCGGAATTTTGTGCAAATTTGCAGTAAATTCCGAATAGAAATACTTTATAGTCGAAGTTTTGTGCAAATTTGCAGTAAAGTTCGAATAGTGCAATACCACATTTTGAGAATTTCGGCATTTTACCGTAAAATAAAACTGAGGATTTCGACAGTTTATTACCTTAAGATTTGTTGTGGCGCTTTTTGAATTTCATTCGTGAGAAACTATTCTTAAATTTGTGGATAACGCGATAATTGAAACTTACGATGAAACACACTGTATTGGTAACAGGGGCCAACGGGCAGTTGGGAACGGAGATAAGAAATGCTGTGGCCGGAGAAATGCTGGTTGCGGGAGTTGTTAATGAGAGACTTGCTCCAGACACGATAACTGATTCATTCGGAAATACATACATCTTCACATCACGTCATCCCAAGGATTATCCGCAAACCAGACTTCTGGATATTACCGATATTGATTCCATTTCCAAGATTGTGAAAGATAATGGGGTGGACGTTATCATCAATTGCGCAGCATACACTAATGTGGACGGTGCCGAGGGAAATCCGGAAGATGCTGATTTGCATAATCATATAGCTGTGGCCAATCTTGCCGAAGTGTCGCGTGAGGCTGGTGCAACGCTCATTCAGATATCCACGGATTATGTCTATGACGGAGAATCCTGCAAACCTTGCAATGAATTTGAGGAGACCAATCCTGTCAGCGTATATGGATTGACAAAACTGGCAGGGGAGAGGGCTGTCGTCGATTCCGGTTGCTCATATATTATATTAAGGACATCGTGGCTGTATTCGCAGTACGGCAAAACGTTTGTCGGTACAATCCGAAAATTGACTGCCGATAAGGAAAATATCCGTGTCGTCATAGACCAGGCAGGTTCGCCTACCTACGCGTGGGACTTGGCCGTCGCTATAGTTCGTAACATAATAGGCGAGTGCCGCCTGGATAATCAGGGAATCTATAATTATTCAAATGACGGAGTGTGCTCTAGATACGATCTGGCTGTTGCGGTCAATCGCATAGCCGGACACAAATGCACAGTTTCCCCGTGCCTTAGCGAAGAGTTCCCGGCAGTCGCGGTAAGACCGCATTATTCAGCGCTTAACACTTCCTTGGCCAAAAAGACATTTTCTCTGCATATTCCGCATTGGGAGGAGTCATTGGCCGAGTGTCTGAAATTGTTCTAGAAACTTCGGGACTCATTTCAAAACAGCTTCTTAAAGCTAATTCTACTTCAGTATCTGCAATAGCGTCTCTCTCAATCGGTTGCAGATTGACTTACCCGAGAATTCCGGTAGAGGATTGTAGTGTATGTCAAATGTGAAATTCGGCAACAGTACGGGAAGTTGAATCAAAGTCCCGCTTGCAAGTTCGTTTCGTACTGCCGCAGCCGGAATTATGCCTGTTAGAGAGACTGAATTTGTAACCATTGATTTAATGGATTCAATGGAATCGGAAATGACATTTGTCCTTGCTTCGAGGTCTGGTGTCAAAAAGCGTTTGTATCCGCTCCAGATTGCGAAATTGTTTGAAACCGGAATGCCGCCGATTGTGGAAAAAGGCTTCACCGTGAATTCGTCGTCATTCTCGCTGACCGCAGCCGCATTGACACTACGGTTGGCGGGAGATGCTACGACTATCGCGTCCATCACTCCGACTAGTTTGCTTTCTCCTTCAAAATCAATTATTTCCGGACTTGGGGATGCGGTGATTTCGACATCTGCATTTTCGGGAGTGTTGAAATGTGCACCAGGAATCTCATCCGGATTTCCAGTCCTGTTTCCGCTGCCGTCATTGTGCAGGATATGAAAAACAATGCTGCTGTCCGCTCCGCAAATCATAGAAAGCGCGTCAGGCAGAATGTAGGACGCAACCACTGGGGAAGCGGAAATACGGATATGTTTTGACTGAGAGACTTTTCCCTCATTTCCGAACATCGAGTTGGTGGATGCGTACCAATACAGGATACGCTCGGCGTACGTCTTGAACACCTGTCCCTGACTTGTCAGAGAAGCTTCCCCACGGGCTCTGTAGAACAATGTCGCACCGGTTTCCTTCTCGAGAACGCTGATGTTTTGGCTGACAGCAGGTTGTGATACGCCAAGCAATTTCGCCGCTTTGGTGAAACTGCCTGTCTCCGACACTGCAAGGAATACTTTCAGTCTGAAATCTTCGAGCATAATGTTGCTTGTGGATTGCAATTTTGATTCGCAAAGTTAGTCATCCGTTTTTGATTTCAGAGTGTCAAGCGGGAGATTTCTTGCTAAGTTATCGTGAAATGACTAACTTTCGAAGATTTTTGGTTAAATGAGAAACTAGAAATTCTCATATTTGAGAACTAACATATCTGATTATGAAAAAGATTTTAGTGATTTTCGCGGCCGTGCTTTTCGGCTATTCTGCATTTGCGCAGGGTAACGATTTGCCGAATGATCCTGCCGTGAGGAAGGGAAAGCTGGACAATGGCTTGACCTACTACATTATGAAAAACAGCCAGCCGGCTGAAAGAGCCGAGTTTTATCTTGCGACCAATGTGGGGGCGATTCAGGAAACTCCTGATCAGGACGGACTTGCGCATTTTCTTGAACACATGTGCTTCAACGGCACTAAGAATTTCCCGGGAAAAGCTATTCTGGACTATCTTCAGAGCATAGGAGCCTCATTTGGAGGAAATGTCAATGCCGCCACTGGAGTTGAACAGACGACATATATGCTGAACAACATTCCTCTGGTGCGTCCTACAGTCATTGATACTTGTATTCTCATTATGCACGATTATTCGCATTTCGTTACTTGCGATCCGGCCGAAATCGATGCCGAGAGAGGTGTGATTATCGAGGAAAGGCGCTCGAGGAGAAATGCGGCGTGGAGAATGTACGAGAAGTCCAAGCCTTATATCTATGGCGATTCAAAATATGCAGATTGCTCGCTCATAGGAAGTCAGGAGAATCTTGAGACATTCAAGCCGGAGAGTCTTACAAATTTCTATCATACGTGGTATCGTCCTGACCTTCAGGCACTTATTGTAGTGGGCGACGTTGACCCTGATTATGTTGAATCTGCAATCAAGCGTATCTTCTCTGATGTTCCGGCTGCGGAAAATCCTAAACAGAAAGAGGTTATTAAAGTCCCTGACAATCAGGAGCCTATCATCGGAATCATTACGGATCCGGAAGCTGTAGGTACGAGCGTTGATATTTATTGGAAAAATGAAGCTACGCCAGAAGAGTTCAACAGCACTGCTCAAGGCAAAATCTCTGATATTCTCAAAATGCTTATTTCTTCAGTAATGGGCGAACGTCTGGACGACATTGCGGCAAAACCTGATGCACCGTTCACTTCCGCTTCATTCGCAATCGGAAATATCTGCGAGACTATGGAGGTAGATATGGGACAGGTTAATTGTCATGAGGGAGAGTCGGTAAACGCTTTCAAGGCATTCCTGACCGAGATTGAGAAAATGAAGAAGTTCGGCTTCTCGGCTGATGAGATAAGCAGGGCAAAGGATGCCGTTCTTTCAATGTATGAAACTGCGGCAAAGCAGGCTTCGACACGGAAAAATGCTGAATTGGTTCAGCCGCTCATCGATAACTTCTTCGATAACTATTCTTATATGGAGCCTGAGGCAGAGTATGAAGTTGTCAAGCAGATTATGTCGATGCTGACCGACCAGATGATAAATCAGGTGGTTTCACAGGTGATTCCTGACAATAATATGGTCGTCATATATCAGGGACCGGAGAAGAGTGGAGTGGTGACTCCGACAGTGGAGGATTTCAGCAAGGCTATAGCTGAGGTTGAGTCTTCTGATATCAAAGCCAATGAGGATATTGCGGTGGCGTCAGACTTCCTCGATGCTTCCCGACTGAAGGGCAGCGCTGTCAAGTCTTCAACTACAGGAATTTACGGCAGTACGGTATGGACATTGAAGAACGGGCTTAAAGTTATTCTCCGTCCTTCGCACGATGAAAAGGACAAGATTGTATTCAACCTTTACAAGAATGGCGGTGAAGCGATGATTCCTACGGAGGATTTGCCAAGCTTTGACGACAATGTCTGGGGCGGATTCCTTAATTGCAGCGGTATTTCCAAATTCCCGGCTACGGTCGTGACCAAGATGCTTGCCGGCAAGAATTTGTCGGTAAGTCCGTTCATCAGTTCAATGAGGCACGGTATAAGCGGAAGATGCACGCCTAAGGATTTCGAGACTGCACTTCAGATTGCTTATCTGTATTTCGCTGATCCTCGTTTCGACCAGGCAGAATATGATCAGGCTATCAATCAGATCAAGGCGGTGATTGCCAATTATGTAAAGCAGCCTAGGTATAAATTCTCCGTTGAAATAGCCAAAGCGCTTTACGGTGACAATCCTAGACACATCACTATTAGCGAGGATGTCTTGGCAAAAGCAAATCTTGCGGCTATCGAGAGGAATTACAGGATGCTGTTCAATGATGCTGCAGGGGCTACCGTCATAATTTGCGGTGACTTTGACATAGATACTGTCAAGCCTCTTGTAGAGAAGTATTTCGGTTCAATCAAGAAGGGAAAGAAACCGCTTGTGGGCAAATATGAGGTTCCTCAGGTTGTCAATGCCAATGTCAATGACGATTTCAAGGTGGATATGCAGACTCCTAAAGTGACTGTGCTTGAGCTGTTCAATGCTGATTTTCCTGAATATAAGGTCGCTTATGATGTGGCTATGTCGGCAGCGACTTACATTCTCGATATGAGATACACGAAGTCATTGCGTGAGGACGAAGGAGGTACTTATGGTGCATCCTCATACGGTCAGTTCAGCATCGTGCCGAAGGTGAGCGCAATGCTTCAAGTTTATTTCGACACTAAACCGGCTGCGGCAGACAAACTTGTCAGATTGAGTCTTGAAGGCCTCAAGAGCCTTGCATACGAGGGACCTACTGCAGAGGAGTTCGATATGACTGTAAAGAATTTGCAGAAGAACATTCCGGAGTCCCGTCTTAGCACAGGCTACTGGCTTGACGCATTGAGGCAGAATTCACTCTATGGCTATGACTATGACAGTGAATATGAGGCTGCAGTGAAATCGCTCAAGCCTTCCGATATTCAGGAACTTCTGAAGTATATTCTTGAATCGGGCTGCTCCAAGACCGTGATTATGCGTCCGGACAACGCTGCCGAAGCAGAATAACGCTCGGCGCATAGCAAAACAACCGAGGGGATGACCAAATGGCCGTCCCCTCGGTTTGTTTTACGTTGTGCTTATCAATGATGATTCCCTACTCTTCGGCGCGGGAGAGGAGGTATTTGCCGTAGTCGTTCTTGGACATAGGTGTGGCGACTTCAACAAGTTTCTCGCGGCTTATCCAACCTGCGGTGTATGCGATGTCCTCAAGGCAGGCAACCTTCTGTCCCTGACGTTTTTCAATTACTTCGATAAACGTGGAAGCTTCTGAAAGCGATTCGTGAGTGCCGGTGTCGAGCCACGCGAATCCGCGTTGCAGCGTGCTGACTTTCAGTCTGTTCTGTGAAAGGTATTCCTGATTTACAGAAGTGATTTCAAGTTCGCCTCTTGCGGACGGCTTGATGGACTTGGCTATCTTCACTACATCGTTTGGATAGAAATACAATCCTGTTACGGCATAATTGCTCTTCGGATGAGCCGGTTTTTCCTCGATGCTGAGGCAATTTCCGCTTTCGTCAAATTCTGCAACCCCATAGCGCTCCGGGTCATTGACATGGTATCCGAAAACGCAGGCTTTGGACTGCTCATCCACGAGTTTTACTGCATCTCTGAGCATTCCCGTGAATCCTGCGCCATAGAAAATATTGTCTCCAAGGACAAGGCAGACATTGTCGTCGCAGATGAACTTGTCGCCGATTATGAATGCCTGGGCCAATCCGTCAGGTGATGGCTGTTCTGCATATTCAAAATGCACTCCGAAATTGGAACCGTCCTCCAGTAACCGCTTGAATGACGGCAAGTCCTGTGGGGTGGATATGATAAGAATATCCCGTATCCCGGCAAGCATCAGTACAGATATCGGGTAGTATATCATAGGTTTGTCGTAAATCGGGATAAGCTGCTTACTGATTCCTTTTGTGATTGGGTAGAGTCGTGTTCCGCTTCCGCCTGCGAGTACAATTCCTTTCATTGTGTTATAGAATTTTGAAACTTTCTGATTTGCGGACCAAATATAAGGAAAATCAATTTAATATTATAAATTTGCGTTTCGTAATGAACTAACTAGAACATATATATGGAGATAATAAAGACTGATCTTGAGGGTGTGGCGGTGATAGTCCCGAAGGTGTTCAGAGACGCCAGAGGGTATTTTTTTGAAAGTTTCTCCCAGCGTGATTTCGACGCGGCTCTCGGTCACGTCGATTTTGTGCAGGACAATGAATCAATGTCATCTTTCGGAGTGATGCGCGGACTGCATTTTCAGAAACCGCCTTATACCCAGAGCAAACTTGTCAGGTGCGTGAGAGGTGCCGTCCTGGATGTCGCCGTGGATATCAGAAAAGGTTCGCCGACATACGGCAAACACGTAGCTGTGGAACTTACAGAGGAAAACCATCGTCAGCTATTCATTCCGCACGGATTTGCGCACGGCTTCGCTGTCCTGAGCGAGACTGCGGTATTCCAATATAAATGCGACAATTTCTATCATCCTGAAGCAGACGGAGGAATAAGCATCCTTGACGGGAGTATCGGAATCGACTGGAAAATACCGGTAGATAGAGCAATTCTCAGCGAAAAAGACACCAAGCACCCGCTGCTGAAGGATTTTGACAGCCCGTTTGAATTCGGCGTGAATTGCTAAAATTGCAAATGCGAAATACAATATAACATTATGAGTAACTTCAAGAGAAATATAATTGTTACAGGCGGTGCAGGCTTTATCGGAAGTCACGTTGTGCGTCTGCTTGTGAATAAATATCCGGAATATCACATCATCAACCTTGACAAGCTTACTTACGCCGGCAATCTCGGCAATCTGACCGATGTCAAGGATAAGCCCAACTATACGTTCATAAAGGCGGATATATGTGATTTTGAGAATATTATGCGTATAGTGCGGGATAATGACGTGGACGGCATCATCCATCTCGCCGCGGAAAGCCACGTGGACCGCTCCATCAAGGATCCGTTCTCGTTTGCCCAGACCAATGTGCTGGGCACGTTGTCATTGCTTCAGGCAGCAAAGAACTATTGGGAAAATCAGGAAAAGCCTTGGAGTATAAGCCGAAACGGTGAGGAGGTTGAATGCAGGTTTTACCATATTTCTACGGATGAAGTTTACGGGGCATTGGAACTCACTGATCCGCAGGGAATTGAATCGCCATTTACCACAAAGGCGTCATCCGAACACCATCACGCTTACGGAAAAAAATTCTTTACCGAGGAGACAAGGTATAATCCTCATTCTCCATATTCTGCGTCCAAGGCGTCTTCAGACCATTTCGTAAGAGCATTTCACGATACTTATGATATGCCGACCATTCTCACAAACTGTTCCAACAATTACGGTCCATACCAATTTCCGGAAAAACTTATTCCTTTGTTTATCAACAATATCCGTAATCGTAAACCTCTGCCGGTCTATGGTAAAGGTGAGAATGTGCGTGACTGGTTATTTGTTGAAGACCACGCTCGTGCCATTGACCTGATTTTCCATAAGGGAAAAATTGCTGATACATACAATATCGGCGGATTCAACGAATGGAAAAACATTGATATAGTCAATCTCCTGATAGACACAGTTGACAGGCTTCTCGGCCGCAAGGAGGGTGAAGACAGGAACTTGATAACCCACGTGACTGACAGGAAAGGGCACGATATGCGTTATGCCATTGATTCTCGAAAACTTCAGCGCGAACTTGGATGGGAACCGTCCCTGCAGTTTGAGGAGGGGATTGAAAAGACGGTTAGATGGTATCTGGACAATCAGGAATGGCTGGACAATGTTACTTCCGGCGACTATCAGAATTACTATGAGAATATGTACGGAGTTGATAAACAATAAGATATATTTCGCTATAGGCAACAACTAACACAAACATACAGCATCATAATTATGGCATCAAAGTATAATTGGCAGTACTGCTCACTTGGCGGTGCAATCAGAGTAAAAATTTCTTCAGGAGAGGACATCGCACATCTGGATGAACTTGACCAGAAACTTTGGACAGTGCTCAGCTGCCCGGTTGAAGGTCTTGAGTTTGACAAGCAGACATTGGAATACCTTGATACTGAAAAAGATGGGAAAATAATGGTCCGCGAGGTCGTTCAGGCTGCCAAATGGCTGACATCAGTCATCAAAGACAAGGACAGCATCTTGAACGGAAGCAGCGTTCTTAGTCTTTCGCAGATTGACCAGACCAACGAGACCGGAAAGAAACTTTATGATTCAGCGCAGCAGATTCTAAAGAATCTCGGCCTTGACAAGAAGGAAATCAGCGTGCTTGATGTGACAGACCTGAAAGTCATATTCTCCGGTACGCGTTTCAACGGTGACGGAGTAATCGTTACTTCCACGCCAAACGATGATGCTCTAAGCAAGGTCATTGAGGAATGTATTGCGACTGAAGGCTCTGTTGAAGACAGAAGCGGTGTGGCTGGAGTCAATGCGGAACTAATTGAGAAGTTTTATGCGTCCTGCGAGGCTTATGCTGCTTGGATGGACAAGGCTGACGCGGCAGTAATGCCGTTCGGAGCGAATACCGGCGCTGCATTCGCCGCTGTAAATGCCATCAAGGAAAAGATAAACGATTATTTCACACGTTGCAGGCTGATGGCGTTTAATGCTGCTGTGGCTGAGGCTGTTAACATAGCTGTTACCAATATTGGTGATATTGCGGAATGCCCTATAGCGCAGCCGTCAACTAACTGCGTCCTTGATTTTACGGGAATAAATCCTGCGTGGCAGTCAGCGTTTGATTCGCTCAAATCACTGGTCCTGGATGTGGAATATCCCGGCAGGACAAGCATTACAGAAGGGGAGTGGCGTAGTGTGATTGCCAAATTTGATGCCTATAAGTCCTGGTTAGATGCGAAAGCCGGAGCAGAAGTGGAGACTCTCGGCATAGACCGCATCCGCACAATTCTTCTTGCCTCAGGGAAGGCTGAATTGCTCAACCTCGTAGAAAAGGACAATGCGCTGAAGTCCGAGGCCGAATCCATTGAGGATGTCAAGAAACTTTTGCTCTATTACAGGGATTTCTACAGACTTCTGAAGAATTTTGTGCTCTTTACCGATTTCTATTCCCGTGCGCCTGGAGTAAGGGCTATGTTCGAACTTGGCCAACTCTATATAGACCAGAGATGCTGTGACCTTTGTATAAGGGTAAATGATATGGGAAAACACGCCGATATGGCTAAGCTTAGCGGCATATTCCTTATTTACTTCACTTGCACGTCAAAGGTGCTCGGAAAATCTATGGACGCTGTTGCCATAATGACTGACGGTGACATTGATGACCTCAGACCTGGCAAGAACGGTATTTTCTATGATTTGCAGGGCAATGACTGGGATGCAACCATTACCAAGATTGTGGATAATCCGGTCAGCATCAGGCAGGCGTTCTGGGCTCCATATAGGAAAGCGTGGGAGTTCTGTGTGGGCATCATCAACAAATCTGCCTCGGACAAGGATGCAAAAATCAGCAGCGAACTGCAGAACAAGGTCTCTGCAGCAGCTACTGCCCCTGTTGCTGAAGCCGGCGCTACAGGTGCTGCAGCCACGGCTAATTCCGGTCAGGCGTTTGATATTGCAAAATTTGCCGGTATTTTTGCCGCTTTCGGTATGGCACTCGGTTTCATCGGGCAGGCATTGGCTTCCATTGCGACAGGCGTCGCAACCACACCTTTGTGGAAACAGGCGGCGATATTGCTCGGACTTATGCTCGTGATATCCGGACCATCCTGCTTTATTGCCTGGATGAAACTGCGCAAGCGTAATCTCGGACCTATCCTCAATGCCAACGGGTGGGCTATCAACTCGAAAATTCTTGTCAATATTCTGTTTGGCAGCAAGCTTACTAGCCTTGCAAAGTATCCGAAACTCAAGCTTTCAGACCCTTATGACCAAAAGACTCCGGCTTGGAAAATATGGCTGCCGATAGTATTGTTCCTGCTTGTTGTCGGAGCTGTTGTCGCATTGTACTTGCTCGGCTATTTTGAGTCATTCGGATTCGCTTCTCCTTTGCACAAAGCAGCCAAGGCTGCAGCGGGAGCTGTTGACAGTACAGCCTTAAAAGCTGTGGCTGACACACTTGTGACTAAGTAAACACGAATTTCCGGCATTTGAGAATATTCATTGCAATGAACAAGAGAGTTTTCTACATAGTATTATCATTGCTTTTGCTGGCTTCCTGCCATAGTAAGAAGGAAACGCCAGTTATGGGCGAGATATCAGGCCGAATCATAGAAATAAACGATTACGGTCAGTTGATTCCAGATTTTACCCCGGCTGATATGAAAGCGGCTGGTTTTGACTATGCAGATCTCATCAATGTGACAATCGGGGACGACATCCGTCTGACCAATGTGCCTTATGTGAGTTCTTTCAACGAGGTGGCCATCCTGGGCCCGTCTTACGTGGATTACAACGCGAGAGGCGATGACTATGGATTTTCGATGCTTAACGGTGATTTTCATTACTATATAGGTGGTAAGGTCGGAGACAAATGCAAAATGGAATTGGCGGTAAAAGGAGGCTATAAAAAGACTTACGAATTGATGAAGTCTGTGTATCCCATAGAACGCCGTCCGAATGAGTCCGTTGAACAGTATGCGAATTTCCGTATGGTCACGACTTCCGGCTTTGCTCCCGGAATATTGTACAGGTCAAGCAATCCTTTGAATTGTGTCAATAATCCTGGCAGATACAGGGTTGTTGACAGTCTTGCTGAAGTTGTCGGCATTAAGACTGAGATAGACCTGGCGGATACGCCTCAAAAGGTCGAGAACTATATGAAATCAGACGGTTATGCTTCTGCTTATTGCCCAAATCTTTATAAAAGAGGTAATTCACTTGCCTGCGGAATGTCTGCAAATACTTTTGCTGAAGACTTTAAGAATAAGCTTGGCAATGCTGTGAAGTTTATGATTTCTCACGAGCCTCCGTATCTGATTCATTGCAATGAGGGGAAGGACAGGTGCGGTTTTGTCTCTATGCTTTTTGAGGCGCTTGCCGGAGCCGGAATCGATGAACTTAGACGAGACTATATGGTGACAATGCTGAATTTCTATCAGATTCAGGACAACGGTGAATCATACAAACTTCGTCAGGAGCTTGCAATCGACAGGATGATTTGGCTGATGGAAAATGAGGATGCTTTGGAGAGATTTCTGGATATTGATTGGGACAATATAGATGTTTCGGATATTGACTGGGATGGTCTGGGCTTCTATAAAAATTCTGATTTTCAGGGTGCTGCACTTCAGGCGGCAGCGAAGAAGTTTCTTATGGAATGTGGCGTCAGTGAGGCTGAATGCAATACGTTGAAGTCCATTTTTGCCGGGAATTATGACGTATCTTAATACATCTCATTGAACTTAATTTTCCAAATATCTTATAGCTATAGGATTTCCAAACATCTTAGCACTGCGCTCAGACAAAATTCGCTCCGGACTTCAGATGTTTAGAAAACTGTATGAACAAAAGAGATGTGCAGTTTTTTGGCGTATTTTGCTAATAGAAAGTTTTGCTCATAAAGTGTGAGTGTTAGTCGGGTTGGCTAGTGTTGTTGAAGAGAATATAAATGCAAGGGATTAGAGGCCTTGCGAATGTTTAAATATGGAATATTTATCGAAAGAAAGATATGATCAGATAGTCGAGGAGCTGAACCGTCTGATAAATGTGGAATATCCAAAGATAAAGGAAGACCTGTCTGAGGCCCGCGCGCAGGGGGATTTGAGCGAGAATTTTGAATACCGTGCAGCGCGAAGGGCGCAGGGCAAGGCTATCAGCCGCATAAAGTTCCTTCAAAGGGTGCTTCAGTACTCGAGAGTGATTGATACAGCGGCTCTGCCGAAAGACAAAATCTCATTGCTGAGCAAGGTGGAGTTCACAAATTTGGCGACGAACAGCAAGATGACATACACAATAGTAAGCCCTCACGAAATGAATTTTCAGGAGGGCAAAATTTCCTGCAAATCACCTATCGGCCTGGCGCTTATGGGGAGAAAAGCCGGTGAAGAAGTCGAAGTCGCTGCCCCTTCCGGCACTTTCCGCATCCGCATAGACAGCGTCACGGTAGGGTAGCATGTGTTTTATCCTGCCTATTCGTATGGCAATGGCGTCAATGAAATTAAAAAAAACGTCTAATTTGAGTTGAAATTCGAATAAATGTCATTAACTTGCAAAGATTTATAAATTTTTGAGTGTAATGAAAGAGTTATATGTTGGTCCGTCTGTGGACGTGATAGAATTTGTTCCTGAATCTGGATTTGCCGCCTCTGGGGATGTTGAGAACTCTCCGTATGATTATGGATATTTTTTCGAATCTGTAAATCAAGATGAATAATATAAAATTTTTGTTCAGGCTACTAATTTTTGCCTTTGCCTCGTTGCTTGTTCTTTCTTGCGACGAGAATTTGATTGAAGATGGCGGAATCGATACTCCGGAGACTAAAGAAAATATCATCCATTTTACTGCTAGTTATGATGATGGGCAGGAGGGTTCGACTAAGGTTGATATCCACATTGACGAAGAAAATAAAAAAGCGCAGGTCCACTTCAAAGCCGGTGATTACATATTGCTTTGGGACGGCTATCGTAATACCGAAGATATTTATTTAAAAGAAGAAAACATAAATGCTGATGGCTCTGCATCTTTTTCTACATCTATGCAGTCAGCTGGCGGGAAGTATTATGCTCTCGCAATTGATAATAAGAATCAAGTATTCAGTAGTTATGGTAGCGGTCTTGGTATATATTCAAAAAACGGAGCCTACAATGACATTGCCAAAGGCCGTATTCCGCACGCTGCTTGGGCAGAATGTTCCACAGAGGATACAAAATTGAATTTCAAGAACTCCTTTACGCTTTTCAAGTACTACACTGTGAGCGATGGCGCTGAGACAGTGACTATTACAGGTAACAATAATGAAGATATTACTGGCTGTATCAGATTCAGTAAAGATGGTGGTAATGCCTCGTTATTTAAATTAGAACAGGGAGATTGTTATGTCTATAAAAGCATAGTGTCACGAGTTACAGATTGGGGCGAAGACTGTTGGTTTGCTATGCCTCCAGGAATTACTTTCGAGAAAGGTATCACGCTGACAGTTGCTGACGGTGAGGGAAAGACTTTGTCTGTAGTCAGTTCGAAAAAGTCTTTTACAACTGTTGCCGGAAAATTGTGGGATCTGGGCGTTCTCGAGGGAAGTGAAATGTCGCCTTATGAAATGTGGAATGCGGGATATAGCATAAAAATCAACGGCGTCAAATATGACAAGAAGCATTACGGTGAGGCAAAGTTGGTCAAAGAAGGTGAAAGCGCATCCGGATCCGGCGTCTTTTTTATTGAAGATGAAGCGACAGCAGTGCCCGCAGGAGCAGGAACAGCTTTTTATATAAGCAACAACCTTTATAAGCGGGCAAAACTGATTGTTCCAAAGCAAATGGGGACGCTCCAGTTCACTGCTCCGAAAATGCTTGTATTCAACCATATTGACATTGAGACTCCAACTGATACTTTGCTGTTTGACGACGCGACGACAAAAGGCATAGACACCTTGATTATAGATGACTGCAAATTCACGTTGCATAACGGCATTATGAACAGGAACAGTGCGTCAAAATATCTTAATGTCTTGTCAGTCACTAATTCGGACTTTGTGATCGATATTGCCGATGATAAAATGAAAAACAGTTTCTTTATCAATACAGGCAGTACTGATGAATTCACGTTCAATTCCATTACATTCAATAATAATGTGTTTTGGAGCAGCAAACCGCGCGAATTTCACATTATCAAATCTGATGGTATGGTCAACTCTTCCGCAACGACTTCAACGGAACGTGCAAAGGCGGTTTCTGCAAAGAAGCTATACGTGGATAACAACACATTCTATGATGTGGATAATTCCACATTCGATGTCGAATGGGGTAGTGCTTACAGGCCTTTCTTTATGCTAGGTACTGTCAGTGGAGATCTTTCACTCAATGCGAACCTGATTTATTCGACGAAGCCTTTGGAATGGCGGTCAGATGGCACTCCGGTTTCTGATGCCAGGGTTGCAACAATTCTGAAGTGTTACTTTGATACGAAGTCTGACAATATTAGAGGAAAGTTAGCCTCGACGTCTTCCTGGTACGGTTTGGATGAGAAGGTATGTCGCCTTTGCATCTGTACAGATGGAAGCGGTTCTCCAGCAGAGGTTACTGACATTCGTACTGGATTGAAGACGCTCACAGAAGATCCTTTCGAACTGATTGATATGGCCAAGGGGAACTATGTGCAGAAGTATTCATACTATGGTTACGGTGCTGATCGATAGGAGTTATCGCCGACATTGAATGTTGTAAAGTAACTATTTAAGATGTTTTTTGTAAGCGAAATAAAGCGTACTGCTCCGGAGAATTTCTCGACTGCCTTGCAAAGAAAGGTTTATGAAACATTTGCGAGGCTTGGAATATGTTTCGAAAGGGTGGACACTGACCCAGGCATCACGATGGAGGATTGCCAGAATATCAATGCCGGACTCGGGGGTAGAATAGTCAAGAGCATATTTCTTTGCAACAGGCAGCAGACAAAGTTCTATCTTTACGTGACAAGGGATGACAAGCATTTCGTTACCAAGGATTTCGGACAGGCGTTGGGAATTCCGAGGGTGTCGTTTGCTTCTGCCGAGAAACTCCTTGAAATTGCAGGAACAGAGCACGGCGCGACTACTGTGCTCAGCGTGTGCCTCGATTCTGCTCGTGACGTTACATTTGTTATAGACAAAGAAGTCCTCAGCGGAGACTATTTTTGCTGCTCCGACGGCACAGTCGGCTGCTTCCTCAAAATCAAGGTCTCAGACCTTCTCGATGTCCTTTTTCCCGCCTTCGCCCACACCCCTGTGCTAATATAGCGAATGAATTGATTTGACTTGTAAAAACGAAGACTAATTGCTAAATTGGGCTTCGTTTTGGTATCTATCAAAGATAAACACTAAAATCAAACTGGGCGGATTTCTTGAAAAAATAAAATTAGTAATCTCAAGTTTATGGATAATCAATTGAGAAACAGGGTTATATTGGCATCATTACTGCACGATATTGGTAAGTTTTATCAAAGGGCTGATAAGTCATTCTCTGATAAGTTCAACGAATTGTCGGAATACTCCAGGCGAATTGCTGAGGATATTTGTCCAATAAATGAACACGGAAGATTTGGATATCTACACGTCGTATGGACAAACGAATTCATTGAGAGTCGCAAAACTGTTTTTGATAAAATTCCAGGAATGAAGTCAGACATTTATATGAATGACAAATTGATGGATTCGATGGCTTCATTGGCTTGTAATCATCATAAGCCGCATTCTCTAATACAGGCTTTGGTTACTATGGCAGACTGGTGGAGTGCTGGAATAGATAGGTCTCAGAGTTCTACGCTTGAAATGGAAAGTCTTGATAAAGAGACGCTTATCAAATGGGGGTGGGACAGGTATAAACGCATTCCCTTATATTCCGTATTCAATGAAATAAATTTAATAAACAAAGAGGCTTATTCTTCCGCATTTTCACTTCACCCTCTGAATATTGAAACGGAGACTTTTTTCCCTAAGGAAATAAAAGCCGTTTCAGATGGAGTGAGTCAGGAACAATATCAATTTCTATGGAAAAACTTTTGTAAGGAGTTTGGCGAGCTTCCGGTTGATTCATTCGAAGGCTTTACTGAGAGCCTTGTTTATTTGCTAAAAAAATACACGTGGTGTATTCCGTCTAATACGATGGATATGGCAAATGTCAGTCTTTATGAGCATTTGAAGACAACAGCGGCATTTGCATATTGCTTCTTTACCTATTACAGCGAAAATCCGGCTTTATTCTCATGGAACGGAACAAAAATCTCGATTAAAGACGGGTGCAAACCTATAATACTTTTGGGCGGAGATGTCTCTGGAATACAAAAGTTTATATACAACATTTCTTCAAAAAAGGCTGCGGTAAGCCTTAAAGGAAGATCTTTTTACCTCCAACTTCTCGTTGACTCTGTTATTCAGCGGATAATTTCTCATCCGGATATAGAAGCGACGATTGCTCAGGTTGTATATTCATCCGGAGGTAAGTTCTATATGCTACTTCCTAATACAACAAAAGTGATATCTGCGATAGACGCATTGCGCCAAGAATTTGAGCAAAAACTTTGGGAAGAACATAAAGGAGTATTATTGCTTAATATAGATTATGTTCCGTTTATGTTTAATACTGATTCTAAAAGTTTTTCATTCGATGGGGCAAAGCCTAATGCCAATATAGGAGATTTATGGAAGGCATTGGCTGACAAGTTGACCTCCTGCAAGAATACTCCCTTTAAAACGATGGCCACTAAATATGAGCTATTTACGGCAAAGGAGGTTTCTGCTGATGATAAAGTATGCGCTGTTACAGGTGTTGAAGGTAAATGTGTTAAGTTATCATCAGAAGGTAATGAAACAATCTGGGTGCTTCCTTCCGTAAAAAAGCAATGTGAACTGGGAACGGTGCTTAAAGATGCCGACTATATTGTTACATATACTAAAGACATAGATCCTAAGTACCTAAATAACAGGTCTAAATTGGAAGTGAATATACTTGGCATACATAATTATCTTTTTGATGAAAAGGAACTTGCACTCAATGCTTCAGAGTTCGTGGGTATAACATCAGTAGATGTTTGCCGAGTTAAGAGTATTAATCGGCTAGTAATTCCAAGTCTGAAAGGAGTGTCCTGCAGATATGCCTTTCAATTCTATGGGGGAAATAAGCAAGCACTTGTCTATGGTAATAATAAGACATTTGAGGAACTTGCTGACGATGAGTATCTCGGAGTCTTGAGGATGGATGTGGACAATCTTGGAGCGATATTTATTAAAGGTCTGCCTGAATCTTCGAAGAGTATTGCCGCTTATTCTACATTGTCATTTATGCTTGATAGGTTCTTTAGCGGTTATTTGAACACAATCAGAGAACAGAATATATTTAGGGATGATGTCAATATCTTATATTCCGGAGGTGATGATGTGTTCGCGGTCGGAAAATGGGATAAACTTATTCTTTTTGCAGCGGAAGTCAGACGTTCTTTTGCAAAGTTCGTTGGAAGGGACGATATCTCGATATCAGCGGGAATCGTGTTCGTAAATGCGAAGTTCCCAATCTCAAAGTCAGCATTGCTTTCCGGTGATGCTGAAAGCAATGCCAAGAATTTTGCACAATATGGCTTGCCAAATAAAAATGCAATAAATCTTTTCGGGGTAAATGTTTCGTGGAAGAATGAATTTGATATGGTAGAATCATTGAAATCAGAATTCGTGAATTTGATTGCCTATGATGAAATGCCGCGTTCAATTCTCCACCGTTTGATGATTTTATGGCAGAAAAAGAACGAAGGTGATATGAGTTATATGTGGCATACAGCATATTATCTCAAGCGCTTCTCAGAAAAGAAAAGTGAAAAGATTTCGGAGTTCTGTAAAAGATTAAAAACAGATTTGTGTAACAGTAGAAAATATGACTTGACTGCTGTTGCGTGTCGATGGGCGGAACTTGAATTAAGATTTAGTGATAAGGACAATAACATAAAAAATAACTGAATATGGAAATGGAATGGAAAGAAAAAATTCCGTCAAGAGAAATCACTAATGGAGTGACGGAAGTGACGGTCCAATTTGCGGAACACTTCGGCAGGTATCTTACGGATGGAGATATTAAGACAAAACTGACAACTAATCAGTTGCGAAAGTTTTTCGGAGAAGTTAAAAGGCAACAACTTCAAGGATATAATGAAAGTAGTTTTATTATGTTGAAACCTAAGTTGGCTTATGCCGTCGGTCGTGCAGAGAAAGGTAATAAGATAAAGGATTTTTACAAAGTGATTTCTGATGCAATGAGTTATGTCCATAACGAAGTGCAGTTTAAGAATTTCGTAAAGATCTTTGAGGCTATAGTGGCTTATCATAAGGCTGCCGAAACGGGTGCAGATATTTAATTAAAAAGGGATAAGAATATGAAACAGTTACTAAGAAAACTTGATATAAAGACAACTCTGACTTTAGTTTCCGGCCTTCATATTGGCGGTAATGGAGATAATGTTGAAATTGGTGGAATAGATTGTCCGGTGATACGCCTCTCTATAGGAGACAGACAGCCCTATATCCCGGGCAGTTCTCTGAAGGGCAAGATGCGTTGCCTTCTAGAACAGATTTATGGGTCACCTAAAGTAGGTGGAAACTCGAAGATTAACAATCTGTTTGGTTTCTCTGGAGATAATATGCCGTCCAAGATAATTGTAAGGGATTCTTATCTGACAGATGCGTCTGTTAAGCGCTTGCAAGATGCTCAAGATAATCTTGATGCCCCATTTACAGAAGGGAAATGGGAAAATGTAATAAATAGAGTTAAAGGGACAGCTGAGCATCCTCGACAGATTGAGCGCGTGCCTGCCGGTGTTTCGTTTAATGTGGAGTTCATTATCAATGTGTGGGATGGAGATAACGAAGATGAGTTATTGGGCCTTCTTAAGGAAGGGATTAAAGCCATTGAAAACGATTACCTTGGAGGCAGTGGCTCAAGAGGTTATGGACAAGTAAAGTTCAGCGAATTAGAGATAAAACCTATCGAGTTTAATAATAAATAACAGTTTATGGCTAGATTTACTGTCTATAAACTACATTTCACTTCACCGGTGCATTTCGGAGACAGTAGAAGTGATTATGGGGTCAGCCTAAAAACGATACATTCTGATACACTTTATGCTGCAGTGACTTCGTGCCTGGCTAAGATGGGCGCCGGCATTCCGGAAAATGGTGATCTTGGTTGTACGATAAGTTCTACTTTCCCTTTTTATCAAAGAAGTAAGAATGAAAATCCGGTATATTTCTTTCCCAAGCCTTTGCGATTTAGCTTACCCAAACTAAAAAATATAGGCGATGCCAAGAAAGTAAAGAAAGTTGAATGGCTGGATCTTGATTATTTTCAACGAGTCCTAAATGGCAAGATCCTGTTTGAAGATGAAGGGGATGTTTCCTTTATCAGAAATGGAAAATATCTTTCGCGTAACGATGTCCCAGAATTTATAACATCCGAAGTTTCTCCGCGTGTAACTCTTCATTCTCGTATTGGTGATGAAGATGCTGTTCCATTCTATATGGACAGAGTTTTCTTTAAGGATTATTCAGGATTGTATTTCATCGCGGAAGGTGATTGTTCTTTGTTTGATAATGGAATGAGGCTTCTTCAGTATGAGGGAATAGGTACAGACCGTAATGTCGGAAATGGCTATTTTGAGTATGAGAAAAGCGACATTGAACTCCAACTTCCGGAAACGTCCGATTATTCGATGTCTCTGTCTATGTTTATTCCTGAAGAAGAGGAGCAATTGGCCAGGATGTTGTCAAAAGATGGTGTTTCGTACAACATGGCAAGAAGAGGTGGTTGGATAACTGACAGCCCGTATAATAAGATTCGTAAAAATGTTGTTCACGCATTTTTGCCAGCATCGGTGTTCTCTACAGGTGTTGAGGGCGAATGCACGAAAGGCAGAATTGTAGATCTCCGGCCCAAGGTGTTGGAGGAGATAATTAAAACTCAGAACTTGGATGGAGAGGCCCATCCTGTATGGCGCTGCGGAAAGTCAATTTTTATTCCCATTAAAATTTGAATGTGATGGATGGAATAAATGATAAGTATGACATTGAATTGTTGGCCCTTACTCCGTTGGCGATAGGAGCCGGTGCCGAAAAAGACTGGGTTGAGGGAGTGGACTTCATTGTAGAGAATGGTAAGCTCTTTAAGTTGAATATGCAGAAAATAGCTAAGGAAGGTATAGACTTGTCTTTGCTTTCTGCATACTTCATAGATAAAAATACGGTAGCCATTAGGAAACTTATTGGAAAGAAACTTGAGACAGTATCAGATTTTTCCATACCTTTCCCATTTAGTGGAGCGACTAACCCGATAAAGGCCTTTATGAAAAACCAATTGACAGGAAAACCAGTAGTCCCAGGAAGTTCAATTAAAGGTGCGGTCCGTTCCATTATCATAGAGCGTCTGTCAAAAGGAAATACGGCTAAAATTAGAACTAAAACTAATGAGATTATCGGAGTTGCTAAAGACGGTGCCGATTATATGCGCTTTGTAAAGTTCTCGGACATTGAGTTTGAAAAAACGGCTTTAATAAACACTAAGATCTTTAATTTGCAGAGAGATAATGGTGGACGTTGGCAAGGTGGCTGGAAGCATAAAGGAAATAATACAAGCTCCGATTTTAATGCTACGGGATTTAACACCATCTATGAAATGATAGCTCCGCAAAGTTGGAGCATGGGTTCAATGATGCTGTCGGGGAAAATGTTCGAGCAACTATTTCAATCGGGGCTTTCGAAGAGCGATATTTATATAGAGGATAAGAAGCATTTTCTTCGGAAAACCAGCTCTGCTCCTACGGCGCTATTTAGAGCGATAAATGAGCACACTGAAGCCTATCTAAAGAAAGAAAAAGAATTTTTTAGTAAATATGAGGCTGGTGAAAGTCAGCGTATTCTTGACAATATAGAAGAGTTGTTATCTGAAGTTGAGGCCTCTATGAAAGATGATACTTCTTGTGTGTTCAAGATGTCTGCAGGCTCGGGTTTTCACTCTATAACAGGTGATTGGCAGTTTGGAGATTATTGGTCTGGATTATTGGACCGAAAACGTAATAAGGATGATGCCAAACCGAAATCCCGTAAGATAGCGATTGATGGAGATAATTTTTTCCTTATGGGATTTGTGAAGATGTCAATTGCCGGTGATGATGCGATGCGTGAGTATGAATCTAGAAAACAAGAGGAACAGCGCCAACGTGAAAAAGAATTTGAAGAATGGCGTCTTGCAACAGAAAAACAAAGAATTGAATTAAAGGCTGCCGAGAGATTGAAACAAATGGAGCTGGACTATGATAAGGCTATTGCCGAGGCAAATGCTTATGAACAGAATCCCGAGTATGACGAAGAGTGTGCTTTGGAATTATATAGAAAAGCTGCGACTATTTGGCCGGAGGGAAGTAGACACAAAGAGCGAGTCAATTCTTTGGAGATAATTATTAGTGGACGAGCGAAAGCAAAAGAGGAGGAAGCTAATCGTGGTGCAGCTACGTCCGCGGCAATAAAGGCAGGATTGTCCAATCTGGACAGAAAGAAAATGAACGATGACTCAAAATATGTGATAACTTCTTTCAAACAGGTGAAGAATGCGGTCGATAGTTGGCTGAAAAAATCCGAGAAAAGTTCAATCCCAGAGGAAGAGGACCATTATCTCGAAACCACATTGCATCGAATTTTCAATAGTCTTGGCACTAAGAGGGAAGAAAAAATAGAAAAAAAGAATCTGTCTGAATTCTCTTCTGCAGAATGGAAAACTGTGACACAATGGTGCGGAGAGGAGCGAGCAAAGCGCATCTTCGAAGTAGTGACTAAATCTTGATGTCTATATGAATAAGACAAGAGTTCTTGTTATAAGATATGCAAATAAACTGTTACAGTCGGAAATTCCGTTATTCCGTGGGGCTGTGATAGGTTCTATGGAAGGAGATGCCGATATCTTATACCATAACCATAATGGTGAATCAGTATTGTATCACTATCCGATGATACAATACAAGAGGATAGGTCAATGCGCTGCAATAGTGGCTGTGGATTCTGGAGCAGATATTATCGGTCAATTCTTATCGTCAGGTGCAACACGACTTCGAATTGGTACTCGCGAGGAATCGTTTTTGATTTCAGATGTCAGTGCGAACAATTGTTTGGTTCAAGTGTGGGATGGAATGTTTGACTATCATCTTAGAAAATGGCTTCCATTTAATTCTAAAAACTATAGTGAATATAAGTCTCTTAATTCGCTGTCCGACAAAATCTCTTTCTTGGAGCATATTCTCATCGGAAACATCTTATCGTTTGCTAAAGGAGTTGATGTTGCGCTGACATCAGATATAGCTTGTAAAATAGCGGCTCTTAATGGTACAAAAATCCTGACTTACAAGGGTGTAAAGATGATGTCGTTCGATTTGGAATTTACGTCAAATGTGACTATCCCTAATTATGTCGGACTTGGTAAAGGGGTAAGTCTCGGTTTTGGGACAGTGAATAGATATTCTTTAGAAAATCATTAAACTCAAAAGACTAATGGATAATAAGATTGTACATATTGCCCTCGTTGGAGGTCAGCCTATGCCTGTGTATCTAGGATTGAGGGAAACGGATGCGGGTAGGGTGATTTTAGTTCACTCCGCATCTACGAAAAATCAGGCGGATAGGATTAAATCAGATATTAGCAATGAGAAGTTATGCCCCATAGTCGAACTCCTTGAGCTTGAACCTTACGATTATTCAAGAATTCGCAATAAGATTGAAATACTTTTGGAGTCTTTGGCAGATTATGAGGTGGAAGCAAATGTTTCAGGAGGGACAAAACCTTGGAGTATAGTCTTTGGAATGCTTACTGCAACTTACAGAAATCTGCATCTTCTTTATGTGGATCAGAATTGCGTTGTCTATAATTTCGCAACTTGCGAGGCTCATAACTTGTCTGATCAGCTCAGTATCGCTGAGATTTTTAGGTACAACCAGACTCGTGTTCATTCTTATACGACACTTGATTCATACACAGAAGAAGACCAAGAAGTTTTAATGAAAATTAAGACGATTCGAGATAAGCATATAAAGATATTCAATGCTCTTCTGATTCCTGATAGAAAGTATAAAAACAGGTTTGCAAATAATATAAAAGATACTGTAGTTGATCCTATAAGTTGTTCTGAAATTAGATGGGACAAAAGATATTCTTCTGATGATTCAAGAGTTATACAGCAATATGTCCGATTGTATTTCTTGGGGAAGTGTGGTCATCACGAAGAGTTTGAATTGATTTCACCGCACGCCTTTGATTTAGTTACATCATCTGGTTGGTTTGAATATGAGGTGGCCTCTAAACTGAAAATTTGGTTAGGCCAAAGGTGTAAAGAGGTATGGATGAATGTGATTTTTCCGTACGATAACAAAAATCCGAAGAATGAAATCGATGCAATAGCGCTAATTGATAATAAGTTGCTCTTCGTTGAGTGTAAGACGCAGGTTTATGATAAGACCGATATAGACAAGTTTGCTTCTGCAGTTAAAAATTATGGCGGACTTGGCTCCAAGGCGATATTCATAACTAATAACGATATGGGTGACCAAGCAAGGGAGAAATGCAAGACTAATGATATTGCCTCTTTCAGTTTCTATGACAAAAATAATAGAAATACAAGCAAAAAAGATCTGCTTAGGATACTAAGGATAACTATAGAAAATGGTAATACACGCTAATCTGTTATGGCTAGAAAGGTTTATATGTCAGTTCTAGGAACTGGTACTTATGGTAGTCTTATCTATAAGGGACGCCGTTGCTCAACTGAAACTAGATTTATTCAAGAGGCAACATTGAAGGATATTGGGGTTGAAGACTGGAGCGAACAGGATGTGGTCTATATCCTACTTACTGATGAAGCAAGAAAAAGGAATTGGGATAGGAACATTAGTGTGAGGTGTAAAAATGATGGAGAACTTCTCAGATATTCTGGTCTCGAATTGGTGTTGGAACAGATGAATTTGAAATGTGTTGTGAAGGATGTTAACATCAATGATGGTAAGAACGAGTCCGAAATGTGGGATATATTCAATACCGTTTACGGCCTTCTTGAAAACGGAGATGAATTATATTTGGATTTGACGCACGGCTTCAGATTTCTTCCGATGTTGCTTCTGGTGCTTGGAAATTATGCCAAGTTCTTGAAAGATACGAAGATAATGTATATGTCATACGGTAATTATGAGGCTAGAGTTTCCGGAATTGCCCCTATCGTAGATCTTCTGCCACTTGCTGTGCTGCAGGACTGGACAACAGCCGCAAGTTCTTTCTATGAAACAGGTAGGGTAGAGGTAATTTGCTCGCTTTTTAAGGAGATAACATTAACTACTGCTGATAAGAAATTTAATGGACATCTCTTGAAACTTCAAGCATATTTGAAATCTTTTCAGCTGCAATTGGAGACTTGTTGTGGCAAAGAGATTTGTGATGGAACTTCGGCAGAAGGAATCGACTCTCATACTGAATTAGTAATTAAAGACGGAAAGTTGCCAGGTCCGACTCATCCGATATTGCGTGCCGTAAAAGAGAAAACGACTTCTTTTGGAGAAAAGACTACTAGTAATATACGTTCGGCTATATTATGGTGTAAACAATATGGACTTATTCAGCAGGGATATACTATGTGTCAGGAGGGTATCGTGACCATCATTTGCGATAAATTCTCGGAATTGAATCCATTTATTGAAAATAATGGTAAAAAGAGCAATAAGAAATATAGAGACTATTGGTCTTCAATTTTGGGAATATCGGAAATTGATAGGATAGATGAAAAAAAATGGAATCCAATATTGAAGACGAACAAGGAACTTACACGTTCCATATTTGGGCTTAGTTGGGTTTGTGATCTAAGAAAAAAATACAATAATCTGAAACAGATACGTAATTACGTTAATCACGGAGGTTTTATAGGTGATTTTAGTACTAGGAAAATAAAAGACAATTTTGATAAAATCGTAGATGGATTTCTTGAATTCTGTGATTGGGAACTGGAAAAACCGAAGATTGTCGAAACTTCAAGCAATGATGCTTCGAGCGAGGCTCTGTTTATAAATCTCTCAAATCATCCATTCTCCAGCTGGTCTGAGGCACAACTCGCCGCAGCAAGACAATATGGAAAACTGATTGAATTGCAGTTTCCTGACATTGATCCTAATAGGGAAGACATTTGCGACATAGTTGAAGATTATTATAATAAAATTCTATCGCTCATGAAAGGTGGAAAAGCCACTGTGCACGTTATGGGAGAGATGAACTTTACCTTTGCTCTCGTATCGAAACTTATGGATGAGGGAATAAGATGTGTGGCCTCAACAAGTGAACGCAACTGTGTAAATAATCCTGACGGAACAAGTACGACATTCTTTGATTTTGTGAGATTCCGAGATTATGAATGAGAAAAATATTACACTTAATACCGGGCAAAAAGAAGCTTTGGATAAAATTATCGCATTTCTTCGAGATGACAGTTCTAAAGTGTTTATCCTTAAAGGGTATGCTGGTACGGGAAAGACCACTATAATTAAATCCGTAATCAGATATATGGATTCCAGAAGGACTCGTTATTCGTTATTGGCATCAACTGGCCGAGCTGCAAAGGTGCTCTATGATGTGACTGGGTGCGATGCAAGAACAGTTCATAGCGAAATTTATAGCTTCTCCGGATTCAATACCGATATTGACAAACTCAAAAAGACTGATGACGAAGTGCAATTGTGGCTAAACTTTGGTTTTAAGCCTGACAAAAACTTAGCATCTGTGTATGTGGTGGATGAGGCATCTATGATATCGGATATGCCTGAAATTAATACTGTCCAGTCTCGATTTGGGAGCGGAAGACTTTTATCGGATATGATTAGGTATACGGGCTTGGCAAAAATAATTTTTGTCGGGGATCCGTGTCAGTTGCCGCCAGTAAGCGGAGAGCTGTCGCCTGCGCTTTCAGCCGAATATTTAAAAATTCATTTCGATATTGACGCAGTCGAGACAACTTTGACTGAGATAATGCGACAAAACAGAGATAATGGTCTTGTCGAAGCATCTTCTGCAATAAGAACACTATGGGAGGAGGCTCCAGATGGAGCGCTCAATTATGGCTCAGTCAATCATTGGGAAAAATTGCCTTTCAGAGGAGTAAATAATCTGGTACTTTTACATAATACTGACGAACTTGTCAGTGGGTATCTTTCGGATATAGCTGAGGGGGACTATAAAAAAGCCGTGTTTATTTGTCGGAGCAATGTCGGATGTTATAACTATAGTCAGTCATTCCGTAAACGTCTCGGCTTTGAAGGCGATATACATAGGGGAGAGCTCTTACTCGTTGTACAGAATAATCTCATCTCAGGATTGAGAAATGGTGACCTTATAGTGGTTAAAAAGATTTCATCAGCGAAAATTAAACGAGCCGGTCTCACTTTTCGTGAAATTGAAGTGGAGGAACTGTATACCAAGACAACTTTTAAACAATTGTTAATAGAAGAGCTTTTACATCAGGCGCAACCGAATTTGGAGGTTATACAGCAAACCGAACTTTTCAAGGATTTTATTCTTCGAATGAGAAAACTCAACATCTCTGAGAAAGATGAGTGCTTTCAAGATAGGATGAGAACAGATATCTATCTCAATGCGCTAAGGGTGACTTTCGGTTACGCATTGACTTGCCACAAAACTCAAGGCGGCGAGTGGCGGAATGTTTACGCATATTTCCCACGAAACATTATGCTTAATCCGTCAAAAGTTAATTACCAATGGGTATATACAGCAATGACAAGGGCAAAAGAAAAGTTTTATGTTGTGGATGATATTTATATAGAGGGCTATAATCGATGGAATTAGTTATCAATACTTTCGGCGTGTCTCTATCTCGAGATAACGAGGGCTTCGTCATTTCAAATCACGACGGAGTACAAAGAGTGCCTGTCAGCGGAATCCGATCTATCCAATTGAGCCGCGGTGCGCAGATTTCCAGCGATGCTGTTCTACTTGCAATTGAGAACGAGATTGAGATTATATTTATGGGGCAGTCCGGAATGCCTATGGGACGTATATGGAGCCCTAAATATGGCTCGGTTTCCTCAATTCGCAAGGGACAATTGACTTTTACATTCGAACACGATGCTGTAAAATGGATTAAGGGTGTTATATCAAAAAAAATTCAGAATCAGCAAGCTATGATGCTGATGATGTGCTCAGGAGAATCTTCATTGCAAAATGCTGTAGATAAATCCGTAAATCGGCTGGAAGACTATAGAGCTAAAATTGCCAGTTTGGATGGAGAAATAGTCAGTGATATTTCTGCTACTTTGCGTGGGTGGGAGGGGGTATCTTCGAAAATATATTTCGATACGATGAATCTGTTCCTTCCTGTTAAGTACAGATTTTCCGTGAGGTCTCAGCATCCAGCAATGGATGTTGCCAATGCAATGCTTAACTATGGATATGGATTGCTATATGGGCGAATAGAGGGAATGCTGATCAAGTCTGGTATAGATCCTTATGTCGGTGTGTTACACAGGGATGATTATAACCGGCCTGTATTGGTATATGATATAATTGAGTTGTATCGTGTATGGATTGATTACGTAGTATTCTCGCTTCTGTGTCAAGATATAATGACAGAAGAGCATTATTCAGTAAGAAGTGATGGCTCGTATTGGTTGGAGCCTCTTGGTAGGCGAGTGCTCATCCAATCTATAAATGATTATATGGATGAAGTGATAGAGGAAAATGGTCTTAAGCGAAGCCGTGCCACTCAAATAGGCCTATATGTGCAGAATCTTGCTCAGAAATTCAAAAAATACGTTTGATTATGCTGTCTGTCGGAACTAATATCAAGAGTGTGTCTGAACCATTGCGAAAAATTCCGTTGGAATATCTTTACAATGCTTTGAGGCATCCAAAACAAGAGATGTCTCTAAAGATTGACAGGCTAAAAATTGTCCGTCAAATGAACCTGGAACAATACGCGCATTTGAAGCAGCAACTTCCGTATTTCGTATGTGCTACTTTTAATCCGCCGTTTAGAAAAACGGAAAATTTCGCGTACACTGAATATTTTGTGATTGACATTGATCATATAGGCGAAAAGGGCTTGTCTCAGATAGAATTGAAATCAAAAATTGTTAGGGACTCCAGGACTGTGCTGTGTTTTCAGTCGCCTAGTCAGGATGGGCTCAAGGTTATAATGAAATTGAAAGAAAAGTGTTATGACCCAGGGATATATCCCGTGTTCTACAAAAAGTTTCTATATGATTTTAGCGTACGTTATCAAGTTCAGCAAGTTATTGATACTAAAACCTCCGATGTGGCAAGAGCTTGTTTTATGAGTATTGACCCCGATGCGTATTATAATCCAGATGCCGACACCGTAGATATGAAGATGTATATTCCGGTTGATGACTCATCGGAACTTTTGAATGCTAGGAAGGATATCGAGAAGTCTTTTGCGGAGATGTCAAGCGAACATGCCAATGAAAATAATTCAAGCAAGAAGCTGGCGGATCCTACGGATGAGTCAATATCTAAGATTCGGGAACTTCTAGATATGAAGCCGAAAAGAAAGACGGCTGAAAAGTACGTATATGTCCCTGAAGAACTCAACGGAATAATGGAGGAATTAGTGGAAGGGATTAATGGGATAGGGCTTGAAGTTTATGAGGTTATAAATATTCAATACGGCAAAAAGATTCGTGCGAGATTGGGAACGAAAAAGTCTGAAATCAATTTGTTCTATGGGCATCGTGGTTTTTCTGTCGTCTTGTCTCCTAAGACTGGTACAGATGCAGAACTCAATCAGTTGCTAGCAGATGCGGTAAAGTCATACTTGGAAATCTAGGACTATGCCGAGAAAGAAAAAGCCGACTCTTTCATTTGTGCAGAAAATGAAGGTTCTGCTTGAAGCCGGGATTTCTGGTAATCCAAAGCCTGGTGAATTGGAGAGTGAGGACCAGTTGCTCCCCCTGACAGTTCGTATTGACAAAATTCTTGGACTTACTGATAAGGCAAAAAAACAAAATGGCCGTATGCTGTTTTTCGTAATGTATGATATTGAAAGCGATAAAGTTAGACGCTTGGTTGTCCGGTATCTCCAGAAGTTAGGATGCGTCAGGATACAAAAATCTATTTTTCTTGCAGAGAGTTCAATGGAAACATATAATAGGATACGTGAGGATTTGACTGAGGTTCAGGCTGTCTATGAGAACCAAGACAGCATCATTGTGCTGCCTATAACGACAGATTATCTCCGAATGATGAAAATCATAGGCAAAGAAGTGAATGTTGATGTAATAACAAAGAATAAGAGCACAATATTCTTTTAGCTGGATAAGAATCTTGCTCATTTGCATCCGAGTTCTTTGAAATATTGTGATTGTTTTTAGATAAATTCGCGTATATTTGTACGCGATGTAGCAAGTGAGTAGTGATTATGGGTACATTTTTAGCGCCATTTTATGCGCGGAACATAGATTTAATGACCTTAATTTGCTGGCAATCATTTATTTCCAAAATTTGCTCTCGCTGAGTATATTCCATTAAAACAAGGATTAAGACATATTGCAAGTGGCTCATAGGAGACACCAACGCCGCCTCGCTGAGTATATTCCATTAAAACAAGGATTAAGACAAAGCGCGGACACGCTTTTGCACCTCTACCAACTCTCGCTGAGTATATTCCATTAAAACAAGGATTAAGACACTAGAGAACTTCTACTTTCAGGAACTTGAAAGAGCTCGCTGAGTATATTCCATTAAAACAAGGATTAAGACACCTTCTTTATTGAGCCCGGAGTCTTGTCGTAAGACTCTCGCTGAGTATATTCCATTAAAACAAGGATTAAGACACGCTGAACTTGTACGAGAATGGAATAGCGAGAAGACCTCGCTGAGTATATTCCATTAAAACAAGGATTAAGACCGCTTCTCACCGTGGCACAGCAGATGCTTTGGAGCACCTGCTCGCTGAGTATATTCCATTAAAACAAGGATTAAGACTCTGCATATAGTTCGGCTTCCGTCTTGTCGGCTTCTCGCTGAGTATATTCCATTAAAACAAGGATTAAGACCTTTAATATTTCCTTTTCTGTATATCCGCAGTAAGACTCGCTGAGTATATTCCATTAAAACAAGGATTAAGACTCAAGAGCTATCATGTTTGCGCGAAAGTCGTCTACTCTCGCTGAGTATATTCCATTAAAACAAGGATTAAGACCCTTTACCATCAACACCTTGACGGTATACTTACCCGCCTCGCTGAGTATATTCCATTAAAACAAGGATTAAGACTTAGTATGTTTCCACTAGTAGCGTTTTGTCTACGATGCTCGCTGAGTATATTCCATTAAAACAAGGATTAAGACCTCAATAAATTGCTGTCTCATAATCTTAAATTTTTTCTCGCTGAGTATATTCCATTAAAACAAGGATTAAGACCCAAGAGTCTTTGCTGACTCCATCCTTCGTACGCTGAACCTCGCTGAGTATATTCCATTAAAACAAGGATTAAGACCTAAATAGCTGAGCTTTATAGTGTTTTCTTGTCATCTCGCTGAGTATATTCCATTAAAACAAGGATTAAGACAGATTCCCGTTTACGGGAGTTACACCAGCCTGCGTGTCTCGCTGAGTATATTCCATTAAAACAAGGATTAAGACGTGTTATCATTATACTCTACGGTGAATAATTCACCGCCTCGCTGAGTATATTCCATTAAAACAAGGATTAAGACAGTTTATTGTTGTAGCAAATTTAGTTTCAGTGTAAACACTTCTCGCTGAGTATATTCCATTAAAACAAGGATTAAGACCCCATCAGCCTCATTCTTGGTTCTGGTGAGAACCCTCGCTGAGTATATTCCATTAAAACAAGGATTAAGACTTTATCCGCAAATATGTGTCAATGGCAATTCTCAACTCCCAACTCGCTGAGTATATTCCATTAAAACAAGGATTAAGACTTTCATTTGTGTGATTTTTGTTTAATTGTACAAGCTCGCTGAGTATATTCCATTAAAACAAGGATTAAGACGTTGCAATATTTTATTATCTGTTGCTTTGAACCATTGCTCGCTGAGTATATTCCATTAAAACAAGGATTAAGACATCTTTATCAAAAACTTTGAATTGTTTATGATTGACTCGCTGAGTATATTCCATTAAAACAAGGATTAAGACTTTTTGAAGTTTACTGCTTCCATAATTTTGAATTTTCTCGCTGAGTATATTCCATTAAAACAAGGATTAAGACTGGCATTGTTGCCCTGACGGTGATGAGAAGCGTTGGCTCGCTGAGTATATTCCATTAAAACAAGGATTAAGACCATCACGAACATTCTTGAGGTCTTCTTCTGTAGCCTCGCTGAGTATATTCCATTAAAACAAGGATTAAGACTTACTGCCAAAACTTGGTTTTAAGTCACGCAGAGGACAGGTAACTGTTGAGTATAATACTGCCATAGACTATAAAGTGGTTGAGCCTGTTATCCCTAGCAACGACTCCGCATGGGGAAATCTGTCACCATTGGCAAAAGGAAAGTTTGTGGTAGATTCTTCTTCCAATATCACAGCAGCGGGACAGTCATTGGCAAGCCTTGAAGAAAGAAAGATAAACGGTGTGCTTGATTTCTTTGGTTTAGGAACTCCAAGTATCAAGGAGCAGCGTGATGCAGAGAACAAAGCGGCTGGTGTCAATAAAGGCGATTCAGAACTTGAGAAGAAAATAAAACTTTCTAACTTCTTTAATGTAGATACACAGGCTCAGCCACAGACTGTTACTGAACAACTTATCACTCATTTGAAGCAACAGGGTATCAATGTCAAGGATAAGGCTGCTATGGAGGAGTTCCTCAAGACTCACAACATCAAGTATTTACAGCAGATGGTTGAAACAAACCAATCTGCAGATAAGAATGGCAAACTTTTTGAAGGTAAAAATGATTATGGAACTGACAGAAGCACAAAAGAAAATAAGCACTTCCCAGAGATTTTGGGACAATCTGGAAAAGGGAAAGAAGCAGGTAGAACTTTGGCAGAAGCAGCCAATGACACTCGAAGAAGCCAACCAGATAATGGAAGGCAGAAAGGCTTTCCTAAAGAAAAGTTCCTTGCATACCTCGAAGTAAGGGCACGTCAGAATGGAACTTGGATAGATAATGTCCGTTCCATAGGTTCATTACTGCGACGTAAGGGCGGTGCTGAAAATGAGGTATATCTCTCCAAAGACGGTAGAAGTTACATCAAACTAAACAAGTTCGCTCTACTCGATGACAAGCATAACATAGAGGAGTTCATTGACAGGATAAATTCGCACAACGAATTTGCGTCGAATGCTCCTTATGAAGTTCTTGGCTTTGCGGAAAATTCAGATGGCAATGTTTGTGTTGTTCTAAAGCAGCCTGTTATCAGAGGAATAGAGGCGTCACAGGAGACCATCAATTCTTATCTTGAAGAAATCGGATTTGAGAAGAAAACCATATCTGATGGTGAGCAAGGTTGGTCAAACGGTGTGTATGAAATCTGGGATGCAGATTCAGCAAATGTCCTTGAGGATGAGGAAGGTAACTTGTATTTTATCGATGCTGTCATAAACAATATCGAACGTGTGCAACGTTCAAGAGAAATAGACGACATTCAGTTATTCTCCACTCCACAGGGAGAAGTCTATGGCTTTGTCGATAAAGAGGGAAATATATATCTCGATGAGACTAAGATTTCTCCGGAACATCCTATACACGAATACACGCACCTATGGGATAGGGCTGTGCAGAAACGCAATCCTGAACTCTGGAATCGTGGAGTTGCACTGATGAAGCAATCAAGTCTGTGGGACGAGATTCTTAACAGTAAAAACTACGGAAAGAATTGGCAGGCACTGGGCATTACTGGAGAGCGTCTTGAAAATCTTATTGCTTCTGAAATTCACTCAAGACTCACAGGAAAACAAGGTGCTTCTATAATTCAGAAACTTGAAGCCGAAGGTGGAGCTTCTAACATAGTTGATAGAATCAAGCAGTGGCTTCTTGCTTTTTGGAAGGAAGTGAAGGCAACATTCAGTGGGTGGACAAATGACGAACTTGATTCACTTACACTTGATGACTTCAATAATATGACCGTGCGTGACTTCATAAACAAGACTCCGCTATCAGAACAAAAGCCTTCAAATGTAACAGACTTTTTCGGGTTCGGTACAAGTATAAACAGCGATGCTCTCAGCAAAGCAGTTGTCCGCACTTCTGAAAGTGATAATGAAGCAGAACCTTCTGTAAAGCAACAAACATCAGAGCAATCAACAGACAATCAAAAGCCTTCTGTTCCTGATTTCTTCAAACTGTTTGGACATCTCAAACTTGTGCAGAAGGATGAAAACGGAGAATATGATGTTGCAACTGTTCCTGCTACACCTAATAATGTAAGGGAAGCAAGGAGACAGCAGACATTTGTAAAACTCAATGCGAAATTGCGGGAGATACTTAATAAACACGGAATTGGTATCGGAGTCCTTTCCAACATCGAAGCCAGAATTGGTTTGAGCGGTGTGACTGTTTTTGACAGAGCAACTGTAACTGCTGAAGGATTGCTTGAGATGATTCGTATCGCTAATGGCTACGAGGGTGAGCAGGCACTTCCAGAGGAGTTCGCTCACATGGCATTGGAGATGCTCGGTCACGACCATCCATTAGTCAAGAGACTTCTTGCTGAATTGTCCAGAAGTGAGGAAGCGATGCAGGAAGCATTCGATGGCATGTATGATGAGTATCTGAAGCGTTACGGAGACAAGAAGGATAAACTTATCCTTGAGGCTGCCGGTAAACTTGTTGCAAAACATTTGTTCCAGTATCAGGAGTCAAAGGCAAACGGAGTAAGGAATCTTATTCGTCGTATCTGTGATGCTATCAAATCAATGTTCCGTAAGTTCAGATTTGATGAAGTTCAGAATGCTATTTTTGAAGCGAATGATATTGCTTCAAAGATTGCAAGAGAGATGCTTGGGGGTAAACTTGCTGATGATATGTCTCTTGACAATATTAGCACGACTGGTGAATACTATAATATTCTGAATAACAGTAAGAAACAGCAGAAAGACTTGTCAGATAAACACGATGTTCTGTCAGAGTTGCACAAGACTGAATTGAAACGTCTGTCTATCTTGAAGAAACGTGCAGGGCATTATGATGAGAATAATAAACCTAAATCAATCATTGCTGCTGAACAGCAGATAAATAAACTTGAGAAGGCAATCAAGAACAACAAGACAGAGGAAGCGATTGCAACTTACATTACTGATTCCTTGAACTTCCTTTCTGAAGTTGAGAAGTCACTTGATGATAGTTACTTGGGCTTCAGGAATTTATACTCACTGAATATATTCCTTTAAAACCAATCATATACGATAATCGGAGAATAGACTATAAAGTGGAAGAAAGTTCTGATAAAACTGAAGAAATAACCTTATCTTTGAAAATTGGTGATAGGACGAATCTTTAAACATCCGGATATTGATGTTAAGAATCCTTAAATAGAAATTACGACAAATCGGACAGCAAGTGCCCCAACACGCTTCTTAACCCACTGCACCAGCATTGCTGACTATCGTACAGACTGGACGCACTTCTAAAAGATGCTGAACGACAAATAATTCATCGCTTATGGATAAATATATTGACGAACTTACTGCAGTTCTAAAAGAATATAAACAGTTGGGAATTTCAGAGCAGATAGACTATCAAAAATTCTATCTCTACTCTATCATTACTCACTCCACAGCTATAGAGGGATCTACCGTAACAGAGGTAGAGAACCAGCTTCTCTTTGATGAGGGCATCTCGGCAAAGGGCAAGCCTATGGTTGAACAACTTATGAACTTAGACCTGAAACGGGCTTACGAGCAAGCCATTAAGTGGGCTAACGAGCACAAGGCTTTTAGCGTGGATATGTTGAAAACATTGTCCTCACTAGTGATGCGTAATACTGGGAGCCATTATAGTACCTTAATGGGTGAGTTTGACTCATCGAAAGGTGACTTGAGATTGGTTGGAGTTACTGCAGGCCCCGGAGGGCAATCATATATGGACTATCGTAAGGTGCCTATGAAATTGCAAGAGTTTTGTGAACACATCAATCGAAGGAGAGATATGCTGCTCAAAAGCCCTAATGATATTAAAGCCTACCTCTTGAGTTTTGACGCACACAATATTCTTGTCTCTATTCACCCTTGGGTAGATGGCAATGGAAGAATGTCGCGCCTCATCACAAACTATCTGCAGTTTGAGTTCGGGCTCATTCCGTCAAAGGTTATCAAAGAGGATAAGGCAGATTATATTGAAGCTCTCAACAAGTCAAGAGCAGATGAAACGGCAACTCCTTTTCAAGTGTTTATGTTGCAGGAACATACCAAAAATCTGCATAACGAGATTCGAGAATTTAAGAAATCCCTAAACGGAAACTTCGAGGTGGACCAGAAAGATGTGCTAAAAAGTAAAGAAGTGGACCAGAGAGGTGGACCAAAAACAAAAGACTCTATTTTGCAACTTATAGCGAATGATGAGAATATCACATCAAGAGATATGGCTAACTTGTTAAACATTAACCGAAGTGCGATATCCAAGCATTTAAAGAAAATGCAGGAAGATAACATCATCAGACGTGAAGGCTCAAGAAAATCAGGACGTTGGGTTATCATTTTAAAGTAATAACGTTTGCGCTACTCCTGTCATATACTAGTAACGCCTTGACTTGTTGCCCTGAAAGTAATTCAGACTGATAACCTTCATCTTGCTATATTTGCACAAATTGAAATATGAAAGCTGCAATCTATGGCGTGGGGTCGCTTGGGACGATACTCGGCGCGTTTATCACAAAGAACGGAGGTCAGATTGACCTCGTGAATCACAATGTGAAACATATTGACGCTCTGCGAACTAACGGAGCGCACGTGACCGGTACAATTGAATTTACCCAGAAGGTCGTTGCCCTCACTCCGGAAGAGATGACCGGAAACTACGACATCATCTTCCTTTTGACTAAACAGCAGAATAACCCCGATACGGTTGCATTCCTTAAGGGTTATCTTGCTACTGACGGAGTTATCGTTACGCTGCAGAACGGACTTCCTGAGCCAGGAATCGCTGAAATTGTAGGCAAAGAAAGGGTGCTTGGATGCACAGTAGCCTGGGGCGCGACTATGAACGGTCCCGGAGAGTGTGAACTTACAAGTTCTCCGGACAGCCTTACCTTCTCGTTGGGCAGCGCTTTTCTGACCGATGATGGGAAACCTTTAAAAGTCAATCATTTCGATGATGTAAAGTCACTTCTTGAGAAAATGGGACCGGTTGATGTTGATGAAAACTTCATAGGAACCAGATGGAGCAAATTGCTTATCAATGCTTCATTTTCCGGAATGAGTGCTGTGCTTGGATGCACATTCGGAGAGGCCGCAGGTCCAAAACCTTCCAGACGCATCATCCAAGCCATCATAAAAGAATGTATCGATGTATGCGACGCATCCGGAATCCGAATCGAGCCTATACAAGGCAAGGATATCGTGAAACTCTTGGACTACCACACCTGCGTAAAGAAAGCCATCTCGTTTTTTATCATACCGCTTGCAATCCGTAAACACGCTAATCTCAAAGCGAGTATGCTTCAAGACATAGAGAAAGGCAAAAGGACAGAAGTGGATTCAATCAACGGGGCGGTTTGCGCACAGGGACGAAAGGTGGGAGTTCCCACACCGATGAACGATAGAGTGGTGGACATTATCCATCGAATCGAAAGAGGTGAGCTGAACGCATCAAGAAACAACCTTAGATTCTTTCTATAAAAAATAAAGATGATGACTAAAAAACTTCAGTCATCATCTCTTATGGATTTTTGCTCACGCAAGCTGTCGTTAACAGTACGAAGACGTTATGACGCGTTCGGACAAATTACTTTTTCAAATCTACCTTGATGACGGTGACATTGTCCTTCCCTGAAAGTTCCTTTGCCTCCTTGCTTCCCGGCTTGTAAACGGTCATAGCGGAAATCTCGTTTGGCTTGATTTTTTTCAGATCGTCAGTGGTGCATTCCTTTCCGTCAATGATATAGACTGCCGTCGAGGAGACAACCGTAACCTTAGAGTTGGTGTACTTCTTGCCGTCAATGGTAAATTCAGTGTTGTTGTTTCCCACCTGCAAGCCTTCTACTGAAGTGACTGATTTAATGTCTTTAATCGTATGTCCGTCGGTACGAATCACGTGAACCCTTACTACATTTTCCGACCCATTGCTCTTGGCAACGGTCACCTTGTAATCGCTTACAGTCTTGCCTACAAGCTGGCTGCCGTCAAACTTCTCCACCAACTTATCGTTGATAACATATCTTTCGACAGTATCAGCAGGGGTTGTCATTGCAGATGCGTCGATTGTCAATGCGCAAATTGCGCTCAAAAACATTGTCAGCATAATCGTTTGTTTAAATTTATTCTTGTTTTCATTTGCTTTCAGGGGCATAATCCAGCGCGCTTCCGGTTATGACGCCTTACATAAAGCAATTGTTTATCTCATTGCAGTAATTGATACTGCATCAACACCGTCAGTCCGGCTCATAACATAGGAGCATTTGCTTCCGTCCTTCATTGATGCGGTCAAAATCACTCGATTTCCGTCAGGGGTGGCAGTAAACGATTTGACATTATCCGTATCAAGGTGCATAATCTGCTGAATTCCTTCGGCAATTTCAATTCCGTTGAATTCGCACGCGTCAGGTCGTGACCAGAGTGTAAGAACAAGAGCTAGTGACGCTGCGGCGCCAAGAATTGTTCCTATAACGAGCATTCTGCGTCTATGTGATTCGGATTTTCGCACTATTCGGTCGAATTCCGCTGCAGACTCGTCAGAAAGATATGCCTTCTCGAGTTGTGCCAATGTCCTGTTATCCTGTTTCATAATTCACTGCTCCTTAAGAATTAATTTCATTTTGCGTTTGGCCTTTGAAAGCAACGCCTTTATGACAGTTTTGTCTTTGCCTGTGTTCGCTGACATTTCATCCAGTGTCCAACCCGACTCTTCCCGCAATTTCGTATACTTCAGTTCAGAGGGTGTCAGACTTTCATATAGTACAGTTCTCAGGGTGGCGGAATCTTGAATATCAGTCACTTCTGTTGCTGATTCTCCACCGGCAATAGCATCGCTTTCAATAGTGCTCGCATCAATGTGACGTTTACGGTAATGCGAGATACAGATATTCTTGGTGATTTTGACAAGAAGTGCTTCGGCATTACGCACCGGATAACCTTTTTCGGCGAGGTTCCAAAACGCAAGCAGCGCCTCCTGAACAACATCATCCTCATCAATGGCCAGATCAGTTGCCCGACAGAAACGTCTTGCCAGTGTTTTCAAAACACCGCTACAATCCTGCGCTATATGTCCGAATTCTTTTTCTGTCATACTCCCAAGCGTTCCGATCAAATTTCGTCAATGCGAATCTTCATTCATCTGTAAAGACGCAAAAACGACTTAAAAGTTAACGAGAATTTTACATAATACGAAAACGACAATGGCAGTATAGCGAAAAGGCTGAAACCTGATGAAAGGATTCAGCCTTTTACATATATCATAAACTTGGTGAGCCGTTAATGATTGCAGACTTTTGTGATGTCAACAGTGAAGTCATTGTCTCCCATTGCCGGCATAAACTTGCCGCGCGCTTCAAGAAAATCCACAAGTTCCGCTGCCGTCATACCCTCGGCCGAGCAAGTGTAGAACTGTTCGTCTGAGCCAAAGCGAGCGATGATAGCATCAACCAGTTCCTGCTTTGTCTTATAGCTGTTGCCCTCCATCATGTGGAGCACTTCGTGTCCGTGTGTCATATTATATTGATTTATATTTGTTTGTGGTTATGAGGATACTTCCGAATAACACAACAACTGTAACTGTCAGATTCGCGCAGTGGAAGCGGCGGCGCGTCCTGCGGCCTCTGCAAAGTCTTCACCGTTTGAGGCGTAGATGATGCCGCGTGATGAATTGATAAGAAGTCCTCCCTGAGCATTTGAACCGTGTTCGATGACTTCTTCGGCTGATCCGCCCTGAGCTCCAACACCCGGCACAAGGAAGAAATTGTCCGGACAGAATTTTCTGATTTCCGCAAGTTTGTCAGCTTTAGTAGCACCTACGACGAACATCATATTCTCCGGTGTTGAGATTGACATCATCTTTTCCATAACCACCTGATATAGTGCTTTTCCATCCTGTGTGACCATTTGGAAGTCGGCTGATGACTTGTTGGACGACAGAGCCACGACAATGGCGAATTTGCCGGGATATTCAAGGAAAGGTGTGACAGTCTCCGTGCCCATATATGGCGATATGGTGACGGCGTCAAAGTCCATAGTTTCGAAGAATGTCTTGGCGTACATCTTTGCTGTATTTCCGATGTCACCGCGCTTTGCATCGGCAATCAGAAACTGCTCCGGATAGTTGCTGCGGATATAGTCTACAGTCTTTTCAAGTGCGAGCATTCCGTCCCTTCCATAGCACTCATAAAATGCAAGATTTGGTTTGTATGCTATGCAGTGTGCGGCAGTGGCATCGACAATAGCCTTGTTGAACTCGTACAGAGACCTTGCTGTGCCTCCGACCATTTCACCTTTTACTGCAATCTCGCTCTCTGTCGCCAATCTCTTTATATGCTCCGGCATTTTGTTGAAATCGGTGTCAAGCCCGACGCAGAGCATTGACTTCTTTGCTTTTATCTGATCATATAAATCTTTGGTTGTCATAATCTTATATATTATAAATAGTCCTCGAAATACATTGTTACCTTGTCCATAAGGTGAATCCTGTCCTTGCCATATACATTGTGTTCTGCACAAGGGTACGGGAAATAATCCACCTGAATGTTGTTTTTGATACATTCGCGGATGAAACTGAGGCTGTGCTCCCACACTACAGTGTTGTCAATAGCCCCTTGGCATATAAGAAGTTTTCCTTTCAGGTCTTTTGCCTTGTTGATAAGACTTGTGGCAGCAAATCCGTCAGGATTGGTCTCCTGTGTGTCCATATAGCGCTCGCCGTACATCACCTCGTACCATTTCCAGTCTATTACCGGTCCGCCGGCGACAGCAACCTTGAATATGTCAGGATATGTGGTCTGCAGGGAGATAGTCATAAATCCGCCGTAGCTCCATCCGTGAACTCCGATTCTGTCTTTGTCAACGTATGGCAGAGTCATAAGTTCGCTGATTCCCACCATCTGGTCTGCCATCTCTGCCTGTCCGCAGTAGTCGTGGATTGCTTTCTCGTATTCCGCTCCACGGTTTTCAGTGCCCCTGTTGTCCTGAACATAAACGATGTAGCCGCGCTGCGCCATATACATTTCCCAGAGTCTGATCTGTCCGAGCCAACTGTCGGTTACAAGCTGGGAATGAGGTCCTCCGTAAACGTAAAGTATTACAGGATATTTCTTTGCAGGATCAAAATTTGTCGGAAGATACATTCTGAACCAGTTGTCATATTTCCCGTCTGCACTCTTGACAGTTCCCAATGCCATTTCACCGGTGGCATATCCTTCAAGAGGGTCCTTTGCAGTGAACATTGTATAGCTCTTCTTGCCGTCAGTCGAGGTGAGTTTGACGATGCCGGGTATGTTGAAACTACTGTAACTGTCTATGAACCAAGTTCCTTCATTATTTACACTCACATTGTGCCATCCTTCGTCAGTTGTCAATTTCACGGGAGTTCCGACTTTTACCGCGCCTTTGCGGGAAATGTTAACTTTGACAGAGAACAGATGCTTTTCGACTGGAGATATTTCAGCGCTTGTATAGAAGACTTCGCTTCCGTTTTCAGCCACGAACTGCACATCTGCATTGACATTGGTGATCCTGTTGACATTGCCAAGCGTATCGCACAGATAAAGGCTCTTGTATCCGTCTCTGTTGTCTGTCCTGTAGATGAACTTTCCGGTAAATCCGAACCAGTGCAGAGGGTCTGAAGGTTCAACCCATTTCTCATTGTCCTCTGTCAGAATCGTCTTCTCGAACTTTCCGTCAGCGGCTCTGTACATATTCAGTCTCAGATGTTTCTGGCTACGGTCGAGCACCTGAATGAAGATGTGTTTGCAGTCCGGAGACCAAGAGATGTTCGTCAGATACTGGTCGTATCCGAAGTCATCTGCCTGAACGTACACGGTCGTATTCTCGGCAAGGTCGTAGATTCCAAGACGAACATTCTCGGAACTCATCCCATTCATAGGATATTTGATGCTTTTCAGTGAGCCGGTTCTCGTGGTAATGTCAAGCAGTGGGAAGTCAGTCACCAGGGCATCGTCTTTTCTGTAAAATGCGATGCTTCTGCCGTCCGGCGCCCAGAAAATACCACCGTTAATCCCGAACTCGTTGCGGCTAACGCTCTGTCCGTAGGTGATGTCCGGATTCTCGCTTTCTGCGACAGTGTAGATGTGCTTCCTTCTGTCAATGTAATAAAGACTCTTTCCGACTGTATATGCAATGGCAGGGGAGTTGCCTATGGCGCGGTTACCTTCCATTGCCGCATCGTGCGAGAGTGCTGCAGGGTTGGGCGTTATGTTTGCCGCACCTTCAGGCAGTGCTGCACGCAGATAATCACCGGACGCGGCTGAATATTCACCAAGAATCTCGTCCTTTTCTACATCTTTTCCTGTAGTGACGTCGAATAGCTGTGTTTTTCCGTCCTTGAGATACACTATTGTATTCTCTCCGTACCATTTGCAGAAGAATCTTTCAGGAATCAAATCCCGAGTATAGACAGCCTGTGCCATCGTCATCTCCTTGCCCGAGTTGTTGGCCGGATGTGTGGCAAAAACTTTCATCCCTTCCGCCTTCGGGAAGTCTGAGCCATTTACAGATACGGCGGCCAAAGAACTGACCGCCATAACTGCCAATGTAAGTATGCGTTTGATTTCCATTGTTAATTAACTGACATTATCTGATCTACAACATATTTCTGCTGTCCGCGCCAAGGCAAGGCACCGAGATATTCCTTGTAATGAAGTTCCACATTCTTTCCGCTGCATCTCATAAGTGAGTCGGCCACAGCCTCGTCTGCTACAGAGAATTCGAAAACGTATGACTCCATTCCATTGGTTCCCTTGCCCTTGAGGCCGGCTTGAATCAGCCTCCCTTCGTATGTCTTGAATACGTATCCCTTGTACATTACCTGGTTTAGGTCACCCGCCTTCACACCTTCACCGAAGACGAAGTAGAATCTGAAGAAGATGAACCCGGCTAGTGCCAACACTACGGCCAGTACAAGTGATGTGATGATTTTTGAAGCTGTTGTCATATTGCAATCATATTATCCGAGGAATCCCAATAGAATGCCGGCCGCTACTGCTGAACCGATAACGCCTGCGACATTCGGTCCCATAGCGTGCATCAGAAGATGGTTGCTTGGATCAGTCTCCCTTCCGACCATCTCGGATACACGTGCGCTGTCTGGTACTGCGGAAACTCCAGCATTTCCGATAAGCGGATTGATTTTGTGTCCCTCTCTGCAGAACAGGTTCATAAATTTCACGAAAAGCACTCCGCAGGCAGTTGCGATAACGAATGAAATCAATCCCAGTGCGAATATCTTTACAGAGGTTGCTGACAGGAACTTATCCGCCTGAGTGGAGCATCCTACAGTGAGTCCGATAAGGGTGGTGATTACATCCACAAGAGGTCCGCGAGCAGTTTCTGCCAGACGCCTGGTTACGCCGCTTTCCTTAAGCAGATTGCCGAAGAAAAGCATTCCCAGGAGTGGAAGTCCTGACGGTACAATGAATGCGGTTGTAAGGAAGCCTACGATAGGGAAGATAATCTTTTCCCGCTGGCTTACTGTACGCGGTGCTGCCATTCTTATCTGCCTCTCTTTTTTGCTGGTAAGAAGAAGCATTATCGGCTTCTGAATCACAGGTACCAAAGCCATATAGGAGTAGGCTGACACAGCAATCGCTCCCATAAGGTCCGGTGCAAGTTTGGACGACAGGAATATGGCTGTAGGGCCGTCTGCACCGCCGATTATTCCTATAGCACCGGCTTCATTTGGCATAAATCCCATTGTCAGTGCAAGTAGATATGCACCGAAAATGCCCATCTGTGCAGCAGCGCCTATAAGAATGAGTCTCGGCTGGGAAATGAGGGCAGAGAAGTCGGTCATTGCACCGATACCCAGAAATATGAGTGGGGGATACCACCCCTGACGTACTCCCTGATACAGGATGTTCAGCACAGAACCGTCTTCATAGACTCCGATATTGAGACCCGGAAACATAGGGATATTTCCGATAATCATTCCGAATCCAATCGGGACAAGCAGAAGCGGTTCCCATTCTTTGACGATGGCTAGGGTTATGAACAAAATGCCGATGGCAATCATAACCAGATGCTGCCAAGTCATATTGCAGAATCCTGTGAATTCCCAGAATTGCTGAAGACTGCTGACAATCTGATCCATACAGCGTTATGCTATGGTTACTATCGCTGCGCCTTCAAGCACTGAATCGCCCTTGTTTACATTAACCTTGGTTACGACTCCGGCTCTGTCTGCCTGGATTTCATTTTCCATCTTCATAGCTTCAAGAACCGCCACTTTCTGGCCTGCGCTCACGGTGTCTCCTTCTTTTACTGATACTTCAATGATGACGCCAGGAAGCGGTGATGTGACAGGCTTTCCTTCTCCGGCAGGTTTTGCGGCCGGAGCTGCTGTCTGAACAGGAGCTGGTGCTGCGGTAGCCTGTACAGGCTGAGATGCAGGCTGTGCTGCTACTGGAGCCGGAACTGCGTTTCCCATTTCTACCTGATATGATACGCCGTTTACTGTTACATCTGCAATGTTGGCGTTAGTGGAATTGATGGCGACATTGTAATCGTTGCCGTTGATCTTGAATTTGTATTCTTTCATAACTTTTATGTTTTCGAGTTTATAATTATCTTGGCAATTGCCTGAAATTCTGTTCCTTATTGTTCCAGTTGCTGTCTTTGTGCCTTATTGTCAGGACAAAGCTTTCCCTGTCGTGGACAGAATCTTCCATATAGAGATGAAGAGCCGTTGCGATGGCGGCGTACACTTCTCCGTTCATTCCCAGATCAAGCGCAAGACCTATTGCGGCTGCAACTTCCGGCGTCAGTTCTGTGCCGGTTTTTCCGTTCTTCTTACCCTTAGAGACGCAACTGCATCCGCAGCTCTTTTTCCCTCCGGATATCTTTCCCAAAAGGCTGAACAGCCACCACAGTACGAGAAGTGCGCAAAAGACTACTGATACAGAAACCAGGGTGAGCACAAATCCATGCTTGTCCTCGCGCGCCATTTTCTGGCTTCCGGTCTCTGTAACCTGGTCACCGTTCACTATCCCTGCGGATGGAGTAGCGGGCTCTGTTTCTGCCTGAAAGTCCATCTGGCGGATGTCGTGCGCAAGCTTTATTACGGATTTGCCGACGGGAAGATTTGCCGGAACTTCCAGCGAATCTATGATGGTGCGGCCATCGTTGCTGACAAGATATACCGTAGAGCCTTTCCTTATCTTGAAATCTGCGTAGAAAGTGCCCTCATTTCCGTTTCCGCTCGCATAGAAGAGTGCTACCTGTCTAGGCCCGAGTTTGGTCCTGTTGTCGGACTTTGGTATCAGACTCTTTTTCAGATTTCCTCTGTCATCTGAAAGGAAGCAGCCTGCATAATTGACCGTTCCCTGCGACTTGTTGAATATTTCAATCCATCCGTTGCGGTGGCCATAGTCATCCACAATGCTTGCGCTGTCAGGCTCGGCCATTATCTCTGAAATGATAAGGTCACTGACGTTCTGCGCCTGCATTGAAACCAGTCCTCCGCAAAGCAATGCGCTGAATGTTAGTAAAATACGTTTCATCTGCATTGTGCTTTTAGAGAGGAAGATTGTCGTGCTTCTTTGCTGGAAGTGTCTGTTTCTTGCCGGCAAGCTGCTCAAGTGCCCTGATGACACGGAATCTGGTGTTCCTCGGTTCAATGATGTCGTCTATATAACCCATCTTGGCAGCCTGATAAGGATTGCTGAAGAGGTCGTTGTATTCCTGTTTCTTCTCCTCAGTAAGTTTAGCCTTCTCCTCCGGATCTTCCACAGCCTTCAATTCCTTGCCGTAGAGAATCTGCACAGCACCGTCAGCTCCCATAACTGCGATGTTGGCAGATGGCCAAGCGTAGTTGATGTCTCCGCGTATCTGCTTGCAGCTCATAACGATATGGGCTCCTCCGTAAGATTTTCTCAATGTTACTGTCACCTTTGGAACGGTTGCCTCTCCGTAAGCATAAAGAAGTTTGGCTCCGTTGGCGATGATGGCTCCGTATTCCTGCTGAGTTCCGCAGAGGAAGCCAGGAACATCAACCAATGTCACAAGCGGAATGTTGAAAGCATCGCAGAAGCGCACGAATCTGGCTGCCTTGCGGGATGCGTTGATGTCAAGAACGCCTGCAAGATATTTAGGCTGGTTCGCTACAATGCCGACACTGCGTCCGTTCATGTGGGCGAATCCTACGATTATGTTTTTCGCGTATGCCTGGTGAACTTCGAAGAATTTTCCGTCATCGACAATGCTCTTGATGACATAGTACATATCGTATGCCTTGTTCGGATTGTCCGGAATTATCTCGTTGAGAGCATCGTCCACTCTGCTGACAGGATCATTTGTCGGAACGACCGGAGCCTCTTCCATATTGTTCTGCGGAATGTAACTGAGCAATTCCTTGATGATTCTGATTCCGTCCTCATCGTTTTCAGCGGCAAAATGTGCGACTCCGCTTTTCGTGGCGTGAACGCTTGCACCTCCAAGGTCCTCAGATCTGACGGTCTCACCAGTTACGCTCTTTACGACTGCAGGACCGGTAAGAAACATATACGAAGTGTTCTTTACCATTATCGTGAAGTCGGTCAGAGCCGGTGAATATACAGCGCCGCCTGCGCAAGGTCCGAATATTCCGGAAATCTGAGGAACTACGCCAGAAGAAAGGATGTTCCTTTCAAAGATTTCACCGAATCCGGCAAGTGAATTTATGCCTTCCTGAATACGTGCTCCGCCGGAATCGTTAAGTCCTATGCAAGGGACACCGTTCCTTGTGGCCATATCCATTACTTTGCAGATTTTCTGTGCCATCGCTTCGCCCAGAGAACCTCCGGATACCGTGAAATCCTGTGCGAAAACATATACGAGTCTTCCGTCTATTGTACCCTGTCCGGTTACGACACCGTCTCCGTCGAATACCTGTTTTTCCATACCGAAGTTTGTACAGCGGTGCTGAACAAACATATCGAATTCCTCAAAGCTGCCTTCATCGAGAAGCAGTGCGATTCTCTCACGTGCAGTGAGTTTACCTTTCTGGTGCTGTGCGTCAATACGTTTCTGCCCTCCGCCCATTGCGGCTTTGGCTCTGCGCTCTACCAGATTCTTGATATTATCCTGCTGGATACTCATCTCTGTATGATTTTTATATTATACTTCTTAATGTTTTTAACTCGCAAATTTAATGATAATTGTGGATTATTCCAATCGGTCAATGTGGCCTCTGACAAAGGTATCTGACAAACGAAAAGAGGAACACCGTATAATAATGGGTGCTCCTCTTGTATCTTGATAATCCTATGGTAAGGCCGGCTCTTATTCCTCAGACGGCTTCATCGTAGAATATACGTTAGTAACATCGTCATCGTTCTCAAGAAGGTCTGTAAGCTTGTTCAGTGTCTCGCGCTGCTCTGGTGTAACATCTTTGAGGTCAACGTTAGGGATTCTTTCAAATCCTCCGGATACCAGTTCATAACCGTTTTCCTCGAGGAATTTCTGGATTCCGCCGTAAGACTCGTATGCGCCGTAGATGACAACATTCTTGGTGATGTTCTCGTTCTCGTCCTCCTGTTCTTCTACAAATACTTCCGGGTCATCGTCGAAATCACAGAGCGAAAGCTGAAGTTCATCAACATCAAGACCTTCCTTGTCCTTTACGCGGAAAACGCACTTGTGGTCGAACATAAAGCTGACACTGCCGCTAGTTCCGAGAGAACCGCCGCATTTTGTGAAATAACTGCGGACATTGGCTACAGTTCTAGTATTATTGTCGGTTGCAGTCTCTACAAGGAAAGCGATGCCGAAAGGACCGTAACCTTCGAATGTGACTTCTTTGAAGTCGCCGAGGCTCTTGTCGGTAGCTTTCTTTATAGCCCTCTCGATGTTGTCCTTAGGCATATTCTCGTTGCGCGCCTCAGCGATAAGTGCACGGAGACGGGGGTTTCCGACAACATCCGGACCTCCCTGCTTGACAGCGATAGTAATCTCTTTTCCAATCTTGGTGAAAGTCTTGGCCATGTGGCCCCAACGTTTCAGTTTTCTCTCTTTTCTGAACTCAAAAGCTCTTCCCATATATTATGAATATTTTATATTAAACCTAAAAAGCCGGCCTGAATTTCAGTCCGGCTAATGTTATATCGTTCTGCCTACTTTGCAGGAGCGTTCTCTATACGGCTGATATACTTGTCGATATCGTAGCCTTCCATAGACTGCTGATACTGGTCCTTGATTTTCTTGTAGAATGCAAGAGCCTTTGCGCTGTCTCCGAGTTCCTCGCAAGCGATGCCGGCTTTGAGAAGGTATGATGCTGCAAACATATCATCAACAACATTTGCAGCTTTCTCATAGCAGGCTACTGCCTCTTTGTAATTCTCAAGTCCTTCGTAGGCGTCACCTTTGGCACCGAGAGCTTTAGCTTTCAGAATGTCATCCTTTCCGTTGTACTTTGAAAGGTATGAGACAGCCTCCTCATAGTTGCCAAGCTGAAGTTCGCATACACCGGCATAGAAGAATGCCGCTGCCCCGGCGTGTGAACCGTACTGGTCGATTATCTGGCTGAATCCGAGAACGTTGCCGTCACCATTGAGTGCGACATCATAATTCTGTGCGCGGAAACTTGCCTCTGCCGGAAACATCTGCTCAGCTGCTTCTGCTTTCTGAGGCTGTGCATAGAACTTGTGGTAGCACAGAACTCCAAGTCCGACAACAACTATAACGCCAAGAACACTCCAGATGACCTTTTTGTTCTCATTGAAAAAATTCTCTACAGAAGAAACCTTTTCTGCAACCTGTTCGTCGCGCAGCCTCTCCTGATCTTTAAGAGTTTGGTTTGCCATATCTTTAATTGTTTATAATCTGTTTGAAATAAATTCATTCGCATTCATAGCGGGCTATCCGAGCCGTTCCTATTTGTTTTCAAACTTCCGGTTCCTGCAAAAATGCCTGCAAATGTAAAAAAAAATGCGTAACCGTGCAATAATTTAGATTCTTCCTGTCTATATTTGTCTAGAAATTCCGGTCCTCCGTTGTTTATATATCAGATATTGGGGCGGATGTTTTTATTTCAAATATGGCAATTTTAGAGAAAGCGGTTGTACAGAATTATAGAAATATAGCCTTGGCGGAATTGGAATTCTCTGCCAATATCAATTGTATATCCGGCGGAAACGGTGAGGGCAAAACCAATCTGCTTGACGCAATCTGGTATTTGTCAATGACTAAGAGCGTGTTCAGAGCTTCTGACAGGGATAACTTCCGTTATGGTTCGGATTCGTTTTCATTGTCGGGGACATATTTGATGCAAAATTCAATGCGGTCAAGATTTTCCGTGAAGGTATCTTCCGGCGGTGATAAAAAGTTTAAGCGCGATGACAAGTCATATAACAGAATTTCTGAGCATATAGGCATCTTGCCGGTGGTTATGGTTTCTCCGGATGACGTTTCACTGGTAAGTGATTCCGGAGAGGACAGGCGTAGATTCCTGAATATGGTGCTGTCGCAGATGGATAGGGAATATCTGTCTGATGTACAACAATATAACCGGTTGCTTACCCAACGGAACATTGTATTGAAAGAAAGTCGTGATGCCTCTTTGTTGGAAGTTCTTGACGAAAGAATGTCAGAGTTTGCCGGCAGGGTATTCGATGTGCGTGAGACGTTTGTGCACGAACTGTCTCCGGTTGTGGGGAAATACTATCGGGCGTTGTCCGGAGGAAAGGAATCTGTTGAGATTTCCTATCGGTCGGATATGGAACGCGGACAGTTGTCTGAGTTGCTTTCTTCATCGAGAGGTAAGGATATGGCGCTAGGATATACGTCTGTAGGCCCTCAGCGCGATGATATTGTGTTTTGTATGGATGGACATCCGATTCGCAAATGCGGTTCGCAGGGGCAGCAGAAGTCATTTCTTGTGTCTTTGAAATTTGCCCAGTACGAACTGATGAAGGACCATTTCGGTGTGCCGCCAATGCTGTTGCTTGACGATGTGTTTGACAAACTGGATATGGACAGAACTGCCAATCTGCTTTCAATGGTGGCCGGAAATGATTTCGGTCAGATATTCATTACGGACAGCAATAAGGTGCGCCTTCAGGGAATTGTGGACGGTATAACGGAAGACCGTGCTTATTTTGAGACTGCCGGTGGGGCATTTGTCAGGCTCTGAATAAGTTCCTGGTGGCTGAAACGTCATCATCAAGGAAAACATAGAGGCTTACTTTCCTTTTAGGTGACCTGGTGTAGAATAAAATAGTGGGGGAGCGGAAGTTTATTGTGTAAGAAGCTGTTTTGAAATGGTTCCCGAATTTTATTATGCGGAATTTTCGAGGCAGTTTCGGCTTTGGAAGAGGGAGCGTAGCGGTGGCTACGTGACCGATGACAAAGATGAAAATGGCCGGAAAGGCCGGGCAAGAAAAGAGAGGAATTATTTTAAAACAACTTCTAAGTGTGAATGTGGAGGTTGGAATTAGTGTAAATGGTAAGAATAGTAAAGGATTAGGATGCTTGAGAAATAGGGTTTATGAACTATAAAGGTAAAAGCATATCGCTTCAGCGGAAAGAACCAGCATCGATGGTGGACATTGTGCCGATGATGATGAAGGTTATGAGGCTGTCGTCTGGAATGAATGACTATCTTGTGATGCGTGCGTGGGACACCGTCACAGGCGCGGCTTCCTACACATTGTCCAGATACATAAAAGGAAAGACGCTGTATTGCTCAATTTCGTCGTCAGTTGTGCGCAACCAATTGTTTTTCAATAAGGAATCCATCATTTCTTCCATAAACAATGCTGTCTTGTCCGACCCTCTCTATTCTTCTAAGGAAGGCGATATCCCACTTAAAAATCTGATTTTGAAATAGATTTGTGCTATTGCGACGAATGCTGTTTCGACCAGTGTTATCGATGCTCTAGAGAGTTCTATTCTTGATTTAGTCTAGTAGGTCCGTTCCTTTTATTATTATCATCTTTATAGCTGACAGTCTTATTACTGTTAGCTATTTTTTTTGCGCCCTGTCTGCTAAATGAACAAAAATGAATTTGGATTTTCGTGGGGGGGGGGAGTAATTTTGTTAAAATATAAGACAAGGAACTATGACCACAAATTATGTAATTAAAAATTTTAGAATATTTGGCGAAGATGGCGCCTCTTTTGAGATTTCCCCAATAACGATGCTGACCGGTTGCAATAGCTCCGGTAAATCTTCTGTGGTAAAGTCTATGATGCTGTTGAAAGATTGTATAGAACGGGCATCAGATGCTTATTCTTACAAGCATCATTGTAATCCGGCAGAATGGTATATCGATTTTTCCCTTTTAGGAGTAAATCTGAAATCGTTTGATTCGGCATTAAATAGAAATGCCCAGAAAAGGACAATGACTTTCGCGTATGATGTAGAAGGTTCTGTGCGAGGTTATGTAGCTCGCTATAATGTTCAGCTAGAATTTTCGGAGAAGGATAACGATATGTTTCACTATGGCTGGCTTACGAATATTCAAGTTTCAATTGTTGAAGACAAAGAAAAGAGAAAAGTGCTTTCAGCTTCAGTTGTCAAGGGGAGAGATATTATGACTATTGATTATCTCAATATTGACGGATTCGTGCAAGAAAGTTTTTTATGCTATGCCTATGCTTCGACTCTCTCATATTTTGATGAAAAACGAGGCGAATGTTTTGTTGACCCATACGAAGAATGTTTAGCAGTACCTCATGATGAATATGATATACTGGTGAAGAAGCGGGATGAATTACTGAACTTAACAAATCGTAGGGGATACGGAAATCTTATTGGTGTGCTTTATAACTTAATCAGTAAGGCTGATTATGGAAAAGAACATTCGAAAATCTATCGAAAAAATTTTGAACAGGCCCTTAAAATATGTGAAAACGACTATATTATATTTTACTTTCCAGTGCTTGAAAAACTTAGAGGGATAACTAAATCGGAAGTTAGAGACATTCTACTGCAGATAAATCTTGATGAACAGTCGGAATACGATAAAGAAGAATTTCGTGAACAGGCAATAAAAATTGCGGATGCTTTTAATAACTCTGAATACGATTCTTTTCTAGACTTCTATAGGTCATTCGAAGATTCAGAGCTTAATGATGTCGTAAAGCATTTAGATAAGCGATATATGTCAATGTTCTCTAACTTTAGAACGAATTTCTTTTCTGGCGTAGAATTATGTGCGGAGAGACATTATGATAGGTACCATTTTAATTTCTTGTATTCTTCTAGTAATGCGGAAGAAGTTGATTTTAGTCTCATATATAGGTTCTTTGCACAATGGCAACTAAATGAAGGGAATGATCCTGAACTTTTAGATGTTAGTGTAGGTATGGAGGGAACCACTGTGAGCCATATTTACTATGGTGCGCTGGTGGATTTTCTGATTTTTACATTAGAAAAAGTATTACTGCCAAATTTTGAATCACGCTTAAAATATATTGGCAATTTTCAGTCCGAAGTCAAGCGTCTGTATTCTTTTGACGATAAATCAAATAATATGGGCAATGCTTTGAGGTTATTCATAGAGAATAAAGCTAAATTTAATTCTATTGGCAGAGGAAACTCCGACAGTAAATATAAACCTTGTGATTTTATCAATAAATGGCTGAAAAAGTTGAATATCGGTTCATCTTTGAATATTATAGAGGATACAGATAGATTAGGTGCTAAACTATATATTCGTAAGAATAAAGACCGTATAGGTACGCCTCTCGCGGATGAAGGATATGGTATTTCTCAGTTTGTGACGTTTCTTCTCTACATTGAGAATGAAATACTTATAAATAAAATCAATGAGATGTCAAGCCCTAAGAAATGGAATCCTGATATGGAGAATCTTATTAATGATATGTTCAAATTGGAGCCGATTCCAACCTTGGCAATAGAAGAACCTGAAGTTAGTCTACATCCTTCAATGCAATCTAGTCTTGCTGATGTCTTCTATGATGCGTATCTGAATTACGGAATTCATTTTATCATTGAAACGCATAGTGAGTATCTGATACGCCGTACTCAGGCAATAGTTGCCGGATATAAATCGTCAGAGGAGTTTAATCACACACCGTTCTTGGTTCATTACGTTGATAAGGGAGGTAAAGCATATAAACTTGTCTACAAAGAGTCCGGACGGTTTGAAAATAGCTTTGGAAAAGGGTTCTTTGATGAGGCTAGCCGTTCAAGCTTGCAGATCCTAAAGAGGGAAAGGAGGATGAATTATGAGTAGAATGGTTAATTGTCCGAATGAAGTTCTTGTGGATATGTGTCATAATGGAACTTGGTATGAAATAATCAAGCAAAGGAATCACGTAAGAATCCCTAGGTCAAGACCTTTAAATCTTTCTTCATACATAAAAGATCAGCCTGATAATGAGTGGGAGATTTTGGATAGAGATGGAGTTAATATACACGAAAATTGTGCGCTCGTAGACGAGGTGGTTAAAATGCCAGAGAAAGTATTGTCTCATCCAAATGATATATATTGCTATCAACAAGGGACGTCTAATCTTTCTAACTTGAATTTTGGCGTTCTTGTAACATCTAATAATAATGATTCGAAGTGTTTGAGAAGGGAGTGGACAAAAGACGTAATACATGGTCAGAATTATTCTTGGAAATTATTTTTCGAGAGGCTACATATAGGCTTTGTGCCACCCTCTAATTCGTTGGTAATAATTGACAGGTATCTTTTTGCTTATAATTCTGAATTTAAGACAGACTACCGAAATGGTATACGAAATGTTTATGCGATTTTGAATGAAATATTACCAGCGTCTTTCTATGATAATTCCGTTGACTATCAAGTTCTTATTGTGTTTGATGATACAAAGGTTAGTAGAAATATTACAGTGAAAAATATCGCTGAAAGATTAAATAAGGCAAAATCAAAACTCAATCGACCATACAATATAACTATTGAATTTTTGACCATAACCTCGGAATATAGTAATGATGTTTATTCAGAAACTCATGATAGAATAATCATCTCAAATTATTTTATGATTCATGCTTCTCATGGATTCTCTGCATTTCAACCGGAGAAGGGCGATGATGATAAACTGATCTTTGGCGCTGATTCGTATGCTTCTTGGTCTCAGCGTTTGGAATTCGAATCAATATATTATGGCATTGATAATGAAGACCAAGGAACTGAATTGCCAATAAAACTATGTGAACGAAGATTGTTAATTCTTAAGGAATATGTTTCTCGATTGCACGGTAATCACAATGGTTTTCACTATTTGCGTAATGGAAACGAAAGAGTAGATATATCTGAATTGAAGAATCGTATACTTGAGGATTGACCCTTATTAAGATAAAATTGTTAACTTCCCATTACGATGTTGGTTATTTTAATCGTCTAGCGACTGATAAAAATACCAGAGATAATTATGGATTAGTAGTTTATTTGCTCGGTCTTGTGTAATAGTTCCGGATTGTTGTAAAAAAGTGGAAGTTTACAGTATGCTTATCAGTGGGTCTACGAGCCTTGATAAGAATTATGCAAAAGTTGAAAATGGTGAAGTCGTTGTGAGCTTAAATGAATACACAAAGAACACGACTATATGCCGGTTGGTGAAGCAAAAGAGTTTGCATCTTCATTGATTCGGGCTGAATATAAAATGGATTAAATGATTTCGAGACAGGAAGTCGCTAAATAGCTTTTAATTGCGATAATTTTCGTATTTTTGCCGTGCGTGACAAAAAATATTGATATGCTATATCCGATTGGAATACAGAGTTTTGAGAAAATAAGGACGGGAGGTTTCGTCTATGTGGATAAGACTAGACAGATTTATAACCTTGCAGCTACTGGCCAATACTATTTTCTGAGTCGTCCGCGCCGCTTCGGCAAGAGTTTGCTCATTTCCACGATGGAAGCATACTTCAGCGGCAAGAAAGAATTGTTCAAGGGCTTGGCAATCGAGAATCTTGAAAAGGACTGGACAGTATATCCTGTTCTACACTTGGACTTTACCGGTAGTAAGTACTCCTCCCTTGAAGACTTGAGAGAAAGTTTAGACCAGCATCTGAGGCGATGGGAAGCTAAATTTGAAGTGACCGATAAATTCACCACTTCGGAGGCCCGTTTCATTGCAGTAATTGATGCTGCTCGGCAGAAGACCGGAAACAAGGTGGTCATTCTCGTTGATGAATACGAGAAGCCTGTCATAGACAATATTGATAACGACGAGCTTGCTGACAAGTTCCGTCGTGAACTCCAGGGCTTTTACAGCGTTATTAAGGGACGTGACGAATGTATCCGCTTCGCATTCCTGACCGGAGTTACGAAGCTTGGAAAGATGAGTATCTTCAGTTGGCTTAACAATCTGAACGACATATCGATGAATCTGAAATACTCTGATATTTGCGGAGTATCTGAAGATGAACTGAAAGCGACTTTTGACAGTAGTGTGGAGGAACTTGCGGAGGCGAATGGGCTGAGCAAGGACGGGTGCTACGCAAAGTTGAAGACGATGTATGACGGGTACCATTTCAGCGAAGATGCTCCCGGCGTATATAACCCATTCAGTCTATTGAATACATTTGATTCGAACCGTTTCCGTATGTACTGGTTTGAGACCGGTACTCCGACATTTCTCGTACGCTATCTCAAGAAAGGAAATTATGCCATAGAAGGGATTTCGAAGGATGAGGTGCCTGTAGAGACATTGACAGGAACAAACTATGTTAGTCCGCAACCAATAACACTTATGTACCAAACTGGCTATCTAACCATAAAGAGTTATGATGAGCGGTTTCGCACCTATACTCTCGACTATCCGAACGAGGAGGTCAGGAGCGGATTTCTCAATTCTCTCAGCCAACTTTATGCTCCGGCACTTATTCAAGGAGAATTTTCAGTCTCCAAGTTCGTCCGTGATATAGAAAGTGGAAATGTTCAGGGCTTTATGGAGCGTTTTACGGCATTCCTTTCGGGTAACAATTATGAGATTCAGGGGCGGAAAGAGTTGTATTTTCAGAATACGATGTTTATAATGTTCAAGATGATGGGACTGTTCGTCAAGACGGAGTACAATACATCGAACGGCAGGATAGACATAACCATCGACACTGACAAATTCGTCTATATCATAGAGTTGAAGATGGATCAGACGCCTGAAATAGCGCTCAATCAGATAGAGGAAAAGGGTTACGACAAGCCATTCCTCGCTTCAGGCAAGCAGATAATCAAACTTGGAATCAACTTCTCCTCCGAGACCCGCACCATCGACAGCTGGAAAATGGTTATTGAATCTGGCAACCTTTGAAACGATTTGTGCTGAGAATTAATTATGTGTGAAAAAATCAATATTCTTGCAGATAAGGCGATTCCTTTTTTGGAAGGGGTATTTGAACCTTATGCAAACGTACGGTATATTCCCGGTGGGGAAATAGATGCGGAATCCGTAAAAGATGCCGATGTGCTTATGATTAGGACTAGGACAAAATGCAATGCCCAGTTGCTTGATGGTTCCAGGGTCAAGTTCATTGCCACTGCTACAATCGGCACTGACCATATTGATTTTCCGTATTGCGATTCTCACGGAATCGTTGTTCGCAATGCTCCGGGGTGTAATGCCGGGGGAGTGATGGAATATGTCTTTTCAGCCCTATATGGCCTTGCATCTCGACGGGCTATAAGTTTGGAAGGTGACACAATCGGCATAATCGGAGTTGGTCACGTAGGTAGTCTGATTGAAAGAATGGGATTGGCATTGGGATTCAAGATACTCAGATGTGATCCTCCACGCGCCGAAGCGGAAGGTCCTTTCGGATTCTGCGACCTTGATTATCTGCTCCGTAATTCGCAGATTGTGACTATGCACACTCCTCTAGATGAAACTACTAGGGGTATGGCGAACAGGGATTTCTTCTCAAAGATGCAGCCCGGGGCATTTTTTATAAATTCTTCAAGAGGTGAGGTCGTGGATGATAACGCTCTTAAAGAGGCGATTCCAAATCTTGGCCCTGTCATCATTGATACTTGGAATCACGAGCCGAATGTTGATTTGGAACTGATGGACAAAGTCGCCATCGCCACTCCTCATATAGCCGGGTATTCGTATCAGGGCAAGCAGAACGGAACAGCTGCGGCAGTGCGTGCTGTAGCCCATTATTTCGGAATTACGCAGCTCTATGAATTTTTCCCAAAAACGGAACTCGAGGAAAACGAAGCTGTCAAACTGCATCTCAAGGGGTTGAATCAAGGGGAGATAGCGGCTGTCTTCCAGTATAATTACCCGATATTTACAGACGATTTTATGTTCAGAATCGCTCCGGGGGATTTCGACAAACTGCGCAGCGAATACAAGTACAGAAGGGAAGTTTATATTGATTAACTTTTGTTGGAATCGAACGCTCCTCATCTATTTCTAAGACTCGTCTGAAGGTCATTCATTCTTGCGACCTATCTCTTTCAACGCCGAACTTATCTGCACGTTGGGGCAAGTCTTCCGGTATCGCAGCGGATGCGGAGAGGACGGATGTCTTGCCGGGCGGTTAATATGATAACAAGCCGTATTGAGACTCTCGATGCGTCATAATCACCGCTATTCCACAGTCAATGTCATATGTTGAAGATTTATATTCACCTTGCTGAACTTACGTAAAAGTTCGAGACAGATCGTGCCCGAGTGTTGGTTGCCGTCTGGCGTGGTGTGAATCAGAACGTTATGTACTATGGCTTCCTTTCCTCCAACTTCAAAGGAAACTTCCGGCATTGACAAAAGCACTTTTTCCTCTGTGCTTCCGTAGGTGCCGAGAAGGACATTGGACTCTTCAAGATTTGATGTGGAATCCTTGTGGACACTATACCATATATACGACAGGTCTGTCATGGTAGCGCCTGTGTCCAGTTTTAGGTTCTGTGGCTCGCTGTCGATGTCAGCGGACAGGCAGAGGGTGTTGTTCGGCTCAATGTAGAGGTTCGGGATGCCTCCGTTGAATTTGCGTTCAGCAGGCACGAATGTGACAGTATTGCGTTTGAAGTCAATGCTGATATTCCCGGCAAGTTTCAGAAAATCCATACCGAGGATGGCATCAGTACGGACAAGAGTGTCGAGTTGATTGTCACTCAGAACGTATGCGAGGATATTGTTCACTTCCATGCCGCCGATGGTCATCTGCCTTATCAATGCCCTTTGCGTCCTCGTGCCGCCGGAATGATTTGCGCCGTGAAGGTCTATCGTGTCACGGACGAATTCCGCGCCTATTACTTCAGCGAATGATTTGGATAAAGCAGAATAGGAGGCACCCGTATCGAGGATGAACTCATATTCCTTTCCGTTTATGGAGACAGGAAGCCACATCACATTGCTCTTTCCCGCCATCTTCTGTTTCATTTCTTCCGATGTGGATTCGCTTGCGGGAATGTCTTTTATAGAGAATGGCACTTTGACGGATTTTCGCCGCATCGAGATTGACGGAGCGGGAAGCTCCCTTACCGCATTGAAATATTCATAGGTTCTGTCAAGTCCAGTTCTTTCGATTGAGCCTCCTGCAGCGATGATTCTGTCAATGACGGATTTTACCATATCGGCGGCCAAAGCATAGTTCCCGTTCGAGCCTTCGGCTATTGCGCCGAGCATCAGCATGTCGCAGACATTCTGAAGCCCTATTTCTTCGGAATGGTTGTCAATGAGCGTCTTTAGACTGCCGCCGAGTTCTTCGGGACGGTTGAAATAAGCCGCGAGCATTGTCTCGGTCATTGATTTCAGGACATCAGACTTGACGGAGTCCTTGGCTTCGGAATATTCCCGGTTAAGAGCGAACCAGTCGCCGCTGCCGAGGAGTTCATTGATCCTCTGGTCAACGTTCTGTGCGGAAAGTGCGAGAGGAATAAATGATAAAAGTAATGACAGAGCTTTGTATAATTTCATTTATCTCTATTTTATTTCTGAGCCGAAATCCTTTCCAAACGCAACGTGATGCTTTGCTTATACGCCAGTTTGCTCTCGTCATCCAGAAACGACAAGTCTATCATGTCGTAGAATTTCGGCAGGAGTTTTCTGTATTTTTCGAGCATATTGTCAAATACCTTAGGCGCAATGCCTGAGAGTGTTATGGCACTGACGAAATCGCCTTTCGTTATGCGTTTCTTCCGCCCATTGAGTGTGAGTGCCAATTCTTCGGTGTCTTTCGGATTTGCTATTGATATATTCAGGATGTCGTACGCCGGTGTGAGAAACCACTTGCCTTTTGGTGCATATAGCGAGAAGTTCTTTAGATGCATATCATTGTTTCCTACGAGCCAGCTGAAGAATACTTGCTCATAGAAATTTGTCAAGTCAAGAAGCGGGACGTGTGAATAATTGGCTATTACCTTGGCAATCAGTTCATACGAACTCTTGTACTTGTATTCCGTCTGCCTCTCTGTAAGTTGGCACATGTCCTCCATCGGGATCTTGTCTCCGTCAGATGTTCTGTCTATCCTTTTGGTAAGATAGCCCAATGTTCCATCCTGAAGCCGTATCAGAGTGTGAGGTACGACCTTTATTTTTGCGATTTCGGCAAGATGCATTGTCAAGTCCTCATTTTCCGGAAGAGCCTTGTATGTCTGGGTCTGCGGCTTGAAGATATAATCACCCCAAAGCCCCACTATGGTAAGTCTTCTTGAGCCTTCATGCCTGTCAAGATGAAGAGACAGCTTTGCCTGAACGCCGGTCAATGTTGTCTGCGATTTTATTACCTGAGCCGCAAGGGCATCCAAATCATTGAGTGAATAGGGCAGATCCGGAGCATTCTGCATCCCGAAAAATTTCTTGGCGCAGCCCTTATGGAAATCCATTTCTCCCTCTGCAAGTTCCTTATAGCAATATAGACATTTACTCATCGCTTTCATCATTTACAGGTACGACACTTACCGCTCCGATGCAGTCCTTGCAGCAGAGCAGGAGCAGGGACATACGGTCCAATGAACTGATGTCTGTGTTCCTTAAGGCCACATCAAGCAGCCATCCTTCCGGAATCAGACCATCGAAGAACGGAAACAGAATCTTGGACTGATAAGGTTTTTCAGAGAGTGGAAGTGTAAGACTCACTGGCTCTGAACCCTTATTGTCCAAGTACTCCTTAATGTAGCGGAATTCATAACCGGATTCTGTCTCTGTAAGAATGCCAGCAAGGTGGTCCTTGAAGTAAATCTCAGCCTTTCTCATTCAGTTCTTCTTTTCTTACCGGGGCAAGCTCATATCCGAACATGGCAAGCACCTGATTAACCTTATCCATCCTGAGCGTTGGTTTTCCCTGCTCAAGCTGACGCACAAAATTAAGACCCACGCCACATTTTAATGCGAGGTCTTCCTGTGTCAATCCATACTCTTTCCGGAGAGATTTGAGTTTCGCAGACAATAGTGTCTTCATGATAATTATATCCTATCGCATGCAAATATAACTAATTCTATGAAATTATATTATATCGAATATAAAAAAATGCAGATTGGCTAAAATTACATTAGGTCGAATATAATATCATGTTATCCGAGAACCTCATCCGCGAAATACTCCCCATCCAAACCTCCCTCCAATGGAATCAAAATCCAGTCATATAATTCGCGGATGCGCTTCCACTCCCCAAATTGGAAGGCACTTCAGCTTATCACGATGCTGGTGGCGATTCCGCGGAAAAGTGTTCTTGTAAATAATAATTGAAAAATGTACCAGGAAAATAATTGAAAAGTGTACCATTTT
>CAVJKV010000014.1:0-73558 GCA_963650425.1 Oscillibacter sp.
CTTACCGCTGTGCGCCCCAACCAAGTGACTATCGGAAGTAACGTAATCGTCATGAACGGTTGTCTCATGATGTCGGCAGGAACCATCACTATCGACGATAATGCCCAAATAGCAGCCAACGTGCAGCTCATCAGCAACAATCATGACCCTTATGAGCGCAATGTGATAACCTGTAAGCCGGTGCATATTTGCGAAGGAGCATGGGTAGGTGCAGGAAGTACCATTCTGCCTGGTGTCACCATTGGCAAGCATGCCATTGTAGGTGCGGCTTCCGTAGTCACCAAGGACGTGCCCGACTATGCAGTGGCCGTAGGCAATCCCGCCAAAGTCATCAAGTATCTTGATAAGGAAAGATTTACAGACTAATAATTTACAACATTGACTCGTCCGCTTATAAGCCCCTCACCTTCGAGGTCTATGCCTAAACACAGGGTTTTCACCTTGAGCCCCGTTTTCACCTTGACCAGCCCTGCCGCGCGAAAGTATGGTGACCTTGATACAACAAACCCCCGCAGGATATCTGCGAGGGTTTTGTGTGGTGCCACCGAGAATCGAACTAGGGACACAAGGATTTTCAGTCCTTTGCTCTACCAACTGAGCTATGGCACCGTTGTTTTGCTTGGGATTACAAAGGTAGGCATTTTTTCCTACTTTGCAAATTTTTATTCAACTTTTTCTACATTTTCGGAATTTTAAGTTTCATCCCCGGATGTATGTTCGTAGAAATACCGTTGAAGGACATTATATCGTTCGCACTCACTCCCGGATACAACTTAGCGATGCTATACAAGGTATCCCCTTTCTTGACTTCGTATATGGTATAGTCTTTCGCTCCGGATTGCGATGAGTAAGTCGTAGAAGTTTTCGACTGCGACACAGTATCTGACACACTCTGTTTTGACGCATTATCCCGGGCATTCTGCACAGGCTTAGATTCCTGCTTTGTCGCAGTTGAAGCTGGAGATGTAGTCTTGGATACTGACGAAGAAGAACTTGCAAGCGCTCCACCCTTACCATAAATGACCAGAACCTGACCGACCCTCAGATTATTGCTACGGAGATGATTCCATTTCTTCAGCTGAGGCACTGTAACGTGATACTTCGAGGCTATCCTGCCGAGATAATCTCCGCTCTTGACCCTATAAGTAATTCTGTTTCCGGTACTTGAAGAAGCTATATTCTGAAGCGTAGTCGGATTGAACAGCTCTTTAGCCCTATGCGTATAAACAGAATCCTCCACTTCAATGAACTTTCCGGAATATTTGAGAGGAAGACGCAATATGTATTCACGCTCATTTCCCGGAATTATATCGTGCACATACTGAGGATTATAATCCCTCAACTCCTGTATTGATATACCTGTCAAATCGTGAATCTGCTGAAAATGAAGCATCCTCCTAATCTGAAAAGTGTCCAGATGTGCTGGCATCTGCACCTTGTCCGGAACGATCCCGTGTTCCTTATAGAATGTAAAGGCATACATTGCCCCGACAAAAGCCGGCACATATCCTCTGGTCTCTCTTGGAAGATATTCATAAACCGACCAGAAGTCCTTTGCCCCTCCGCTGCGACGCACAGCCTTGTTCACATTTCCGGCTCCGCAGTTATATGAGGATATCGCCAAATTCCAGTCACCGAATATCCTGTAAGAGTCATACATATACCGGGCAGCCGCATCAGCAGCCTTGAACGGATCCAGACGCTCATCCACATACGAATTTATCACAAGTCCATAATTCTTTGCGGTCGTGTACATAAACTGCCACATTCCTTTCGCTCCGGCTCTGGAAACAGCCACAGGATTCAATGCAGACTCAATCACAGCCATATATTTGAGTTCCTCAGGCATTCCGTATTTAGACAGGGTCTCCTCGAAAATCGGAAAATAATAACTTGCCAACGCGAGCATCTTACTCATCTTGGCAGGCATCTTCTCCGCATACAGTATTATGTAGTTCCTAACGGTTTCATTATATGGAAGAGTCACATAAGAATTAATCTTGGCAAGCCGCTCGAGAAAAACTTTGTCAGGCACGTTCGAGGTAAACCGGACAGAATCCATATTATAATTCGCCACCGGAGTATTGTTGGCCTGACGATGCAAATACCAGATATTCAATAGACTATCAGTAACCTCCTGCGAGTATGTCTCCGGAGCGACACCATCCAGAATCGAAAATGTCCTGTTTCCATCCACATATTCATCTTCCACATAGGCCGTATCTCTCAAAGCCTCCAATTCCAGAAGAAGTGAATCCAGCATAGCCCGCATCCGTGTATTCTCCTTCACCAGTTCCGCACGGGACGGCTTTTTGCTATGAAAAATCTTATCTTTCAACTGAGTGCGTTCCTGTGCCTGAACTGTATGAAGGCCAAAGCCCCCTAACAATGCAGCGGTAGCAACTGTAAATATAACTCTATAAAACCCCATTGTACTTCCCATTTCAAAACTGCTTTTTAGCCGAGCACATCTCAAAATCGGCAAAAGCTCACATCTGTTATCAGAACCTCAGACCTACACTGAGGCCAAAAGCATTGCCACTGAACGAAGAACCGCTTCCGACATAATTGCCGGAATTCATCGCATATCCCATATCCGGAGAAATCAGAGCCGGCGACACACTCATCGACAAATCATCCCCAAGTTCAAAATTCTGCATATAGGAAAACACGTTGGCATCTATAACCTGAAGCAGATAGAAGCCAAGCAAAGCCACGGCGGAATAATCCCTATAACGGCGGAATACGTCCCTGTAATATTTTGCTGTCGAAGCAGATACCGGGCCATCATACGTTGAATTTTCAGCCGTCGCCTGATTATAGATTCGCTTGTACCTGCGGTAATTCGTATTGTTGGTGACAAAAAAATGCGCGGAGCACATAAGCCCGGTGTAATATATCGGAATCTTCCAATATTCCCCGTTATAAGCCTGTCCGAGACCAGGAAGTAAAGCTGAATATAGTGTAGCCTTTCCCGCCTGCGGATAAGTACCGCGTTTATAGTTGCCCACACCGTCAAGAAGTGCCCCCCAGTATATTAGTCCGGTACCCACAAAACACAGATTGCTGATATTGCGGTTGCTATTCCCGCCTTCCACATTGTATTTGTGCCTGAAATATATTCCTGCACCAGCAGTAGCTGCCATTCCTCCGTATATGACAGGCAACTTCCAATACTGTTTGTTGTACATCTGCTGAGTGCCGACAAACACTGTGGAGCCTGCAAACAGCACGCCTATACGGCAGTCGCGAGTATGCCTCACTCCTCCGAAAAATTCCTTGAACGTGAAAGCCGCATCTGTCGTATCCCTTGCAGTCGTATCGTTTGCATCATTGTAGTTCTGAGTAAACGCCTCCTCCTTGAACTGAGCATCGGCATTGTATGAAAATCCCAGAAAGCAAACTGCGACAGCCAGGACTATGTGAAACAATTGTCTTGACATCCGGTCCTTATCAGATATTTGACTCATCCAGAGCCTTGAGGAACTTTCTTATCTCGTCATCAGAATCAAAATGAATGGTAATTGAGCCCTTACCGGATTCCGAACGCTTGAGACTTATACTTTTATCAAAATATTTTCCGATATGTTCGAGCACTCTATTGTACTCATCCGGAAAATCCTGAATCCGCCTGACATCGGAAGAAGGCTTTTTAGTCAGACTGTGCACCCTATCTTCGAGTTGGCGAACCGACAAATTGTTCTTTATCACCATATCGCAAAGCTGTTCCTGCACGGCAGGATCCTCCACACCCAACAGAACTTTGGCGTGTCCTACGCTAAGAAGACCGACTTTCAGGTCGTGCTGAACTTTTGCAGGAAGACGCAAAAGTCTCAGATAATTGGTCACGGAAGCACGCTTCTTGCCCACGCGGTCAGCCATTTGTTCCTGCGTCAGGCAACATTCCTCTATAAGCCGCTGATAACTCATCGCCACTTCTATCGGATCGAGATTCTCTCTCTGAATATTCTCCACAATCGCCATTTCCAGCATTCCCTGGTCATTGGCGTCACGGATATATGCCGGTATCATATCCATCCCGGCAAGCCTGCACGCCTTGAAACGGCGCTCTCCGCTGATAATCTGATAGCGGTCAGCCGATTTTTTGCGAACCGTTATAGGCTGTATCAATCCGAATGTCCTTATGGACGCCGCCAATTCCTCGAGCGCTTCCTGATCAAAAGACATTCTCGGTTGGAAAGGATTGGGCTCAATCATATCCACAGGGATACGCAATATATCCGCTGTATCCTGAGGCTCTCTTGCCCCTACTATTTCCTTATTTACATAACCCACAGGGCTACGGAGCTGGTCAAGATTGCCGGCATCGCCGAGCAACGCGCTAAGTCCTTTCCCAAGACCTCTCTGTTGTTTACTCATCGTACATCCTGATTTTCATTCTTCTCAAGAACTTCCTTTGCGAGATTCATATAATTGGAAGTTCCGTTGCTCATCACGTCATACAGAATTATCGGCTTACCGTGCGAAGGCGCCTCGCTAAGCCGTATATTCCTCTGTATTATGGTATTGAACACCATATCCTTGAAATGTTCCCTCAACTGTCCAAGCACCTGCGTATGCACCTTTGTGCGCCCGTCAAACATTGTCACCACAAATCCTTCAATGGTCAGTGCGTGGTTCACGCCATTCTGGACAAGCCTTATGGTCTGAAGCAACTTGCCAAGTCCTTCAAGAGCAAAGAATTCAGGCTGTACAGGAATGATTACGGAATCCGATGCCGTGAGAGAATTCACAGTGATGAGTCCGAGCGACGGAGAACAATCAATAATGATATAGTCATAGTCGTTGCGGATTGGCGCAATAGCCTTTTTCATTATGGATTCGCGTTCTTCAGCCTCCAGCATTTCAATCTCCACGCCCACAAGGTTAATGTGGGAAGGAACCATCTGAAGATTCGCCAACTCGGTCTGAATCAAGGCGTCGCGTATCCCTATCTCACCGATCAGCACCTCATACAGAGTTCTCTTCCTGTCGTCTTCAGGCGAGAAATTAAGCCCTGATGTGGTATTTGCCTGCGGGTCCGCATCGATGATGAGCACTTTCTTTTCAAGCACCGCCAATGATGCAGCAAGGTTGATTGCAGTCGTAGTCTTGCCGACTCCGCCTTTCTGATTCGCTATTGCAATGACTTTTCCCATCTATATGATATTATACCGATATTTCACAAATTTAACAAAATAATCCGTTCAAATGCGGAGATGTTGATAACTTTTCGAGAAGCCCTGTCGGAATAAGCTACTGAACGGGATCAACATCTATCGCAATATGCCCGAAATACGAATGTTCTGTTTCAAATTTTCTCATCGAAGAAGCTATAACAGACTTACGTTCAGCGAGGTTCGCATCTTTTTTCAGAGAAATACGGATATGTCTCAAGTACTGGTTCATCTGCCTGTCAACCACAGGGGCATAAGGGCCCAATACCGACACAGCCGCAGACGGAGACGAGATTATCGCATTGGATTCCACGCCTAATTCAAGTTTGATGAAAGCTGACAACTCACGCGACATCTTCTCGATTCTTGGTTCATTGGAATCCTTCAAAAGCACCTTCACTATTCTTGAAAACGGAGGATAACCAAACGCGAACCTTTCATTCATCATATTATCTATCAAGGCATTATAGGCACTATCTTCCTTCCGCATCTGTTCTCCGCATTCAAACACGCTGTACACCGGATGCGACGGTTGTGAAGTCTGAATCAAGAACACGCCCTTTTCCCCACGTCTGCCACTTCTGCCCTTGAACTGCTCAAGAAGCTGCAACGCACGTTCATCGGCTCTGAAATCCTGCTGTCCCAAGAAAGAATCCGCCTGAAGCACCGCAACTAATGATATGCCAGCAAAATCAAAGCCTTTGGTTATTATCTGCGTACCTATCAGAATATCTATTTCCTTATTGGAAAACGACTTGATTATCTGGGTTTCACGAGCCGAGGACATTGCGACATCACTGTCCAGCCGGGCGATTTTCGCATTTGGGAACAACGCGGCTGCCTCCTCTTCTATCTTCTGCGTACCTGCTCCCAACGGCTTCATTTCGGCGCCGCATTTCGAACACTTTCCCGTATATGCAGTTTTCCAACCGCAATAATGGCACATCAGAATCCTCTTGTCGCTATGATAATTGAGAGGCACATTGCAATGGGGACACCTCGGAATATCACCGCATTCAGTGCACTGCACCGCAGGTGAATAAGCACGTCGCGCACGCAGAATCAGGACTTGCCCAGACTTTGCGAGTGCCTCATTGATCCTTTCAATCAGTTTATATGAAAAGTTTCCGGCCATACCGTGCTTGCGTCGTTCTTCTATCGTATTGATAATCTGAACTTCAGACTCTCCAGTTCCAAAATATCTGTCGGACAGTCCGATGTATGCCATTCGTCCTGCCCTGCAGTTATAAATCGACTCGAGCGAAGGAGTTGCTGATCCCATCACCACTTCAGCCCCGTGGATACGTGCGAGCATAAGTGCCGTATCTCTACCGTTGTAGCGTGGCGCAGGAGCGTCCTGTTTGTATGACGAGTCGTGTTCTTCATCAATGATGACAAGGCCAAGGTTACAATGAGGGAGAAATAGTGCAGACCTCGTACCCAAAACTACATATCCTCCGGCTCGGACTCTGTCAGATATGGACTGCCTACCTGCCGCTGTAACTTTAGAGTGGAATATCAGAAGCCTTGCTCCAAACACTTTCTCAAGACGTTCCTCAAGCTGCCTGCTGATTGCAATTTCTGGAACAAGATACAACACGCTGCGCCCGTTTTCCAACGCCGATTCTGCCAGTTTTATGTAAATCTCTGTCTTGCCGGAACCTGTAACTCCGTGCAACAATACAGGCTTATGGCTCTTGAAATTATCCTGAATTCGGTCAAACGCAGTCTTTTGGGCTGCGCTGAGAGAAATATCATCAAAGCAGCGTAAATCACCGGAGCTCTGTAGGTTATCCTGCTGTAATAATGCAGACATTTCCGCCTCTGCAACCACCATCTGATGACGTGCAGCATCCGCCACGGCAATATACCTTTCCTTAGTTTCGCTTTTTCTAGCACGTTCAGCAAGGACCGAATTCCGTTCCGACTGAAGTCTTGCACGTTCTATTCTGGACTTCAGAACAGCCATTTTACGTTCCATATAGAGCAGACTTCGTTCCCTCTTCCGTGCGCCGGAAAGTTCCTTGTCTATTTTCAATGCAGGATAGGCAGCCTTATAGACCTCCCCTATTGTGCATAGATAATAATCCGCGACAAAATGCCAAAGTCTTAGTTCTTCTTGCGACACAGGGGGAATGTCATCAGCAATTGACTGTATCCCTACTATCTTGCTTTCTTCTACGCTAGACTTTACATCAACCGCGTCAACAACTCCGATGTAATCCTTCCCAGCAAAACGCACCTCAACTCTCTGTCCCACAACAATATCCTTATTATCTTCCTCATTCGCATAATAAACCGGATTCCACTCCAGACGGAGAGGAAGAATCACGGATATGTATGTTTTAGAAGACTTGGGTGTCTGTTTAATTTTGTCTGGCATAAGAAGTTGCATTTAGAGGCTGTTTTTGAAACAACGCCTCTCTTTTCCGCGCACGGCCTTTCCGGCCACTTTCAGGTTTACCGTTGTAAAATTACAAAATTATAACATATATTTGTCTGCACAAAAGGCGCACCAATGACAGACAATGAATTGAACATATTCCCGGAAGAATTGCGCAATGCCTTGGCAGTGAGCACTGCAGCAACAATTTCCGAACTCAGTACAGACGATTGGGACAGCGAATACAATTGCAGTTACAGCGCAGACGGCAGCAAACTGCTTGATACCGAAAATTTCCCTGATACTGTAAAGGTCCGCGAAGGAACTTCCATCATCTGCGACGGTGCATTCTCATTTCAGGACTATATGGCTGAAGACTACCCTATCGGAAGCGAGATTCCGGAAGAGGCCAGAGTCTCATTTCTAGATAAGATATATTTACCTAACTCCTTAAAACACATAGGATTCGCTTCATTCAAGGAATGCGGATGGATAAAAAGCATGAAGTTACCAAAATCACTGTTAACCATAAGGGATGAAGCATTCTACGGATGCTGGGAACTCCGGCAGCTCGGATTGCCGGCCTCATTACTTAGCATCGGAGACAGCGCATTCTTCGAATGTTTCTCTCTGGAAAAAATCCGGCTCAACAAAGGTCTGAAATTCATCGGGGCTAAAGCTTTCGGTTTCTGCGAATCTCTGAAAGAAATCACATTGCCAGCCGGTCTTGCCGCAATCGGTGCAGACGCATTCATAGGCTGCAAAAAATTGCGCAAAATATACGTCCCGACAGGATATGAACAAATGTATCGGGAAATTCTTCCGGAAAAATTGTTTAAGTACATAAAAGAACAATAATTCAAAACGAATACGACATCTGCGCCTTCAATTCCAATTTAGGCACACGCTTATATGAAGCCGAAGGCGGACGCCAGGGCGTATCCGTAAATCCCGCCCGTAGCCATAATTTCATAGCAGACGCACCCCTCTTTTTTTCAGGTGCAACAAACCGCAGTGTCATTTTGGTCACCAAAGAAACGGAATACCCTCTCCCGTAGTAAGCCGGGACATTGAAATTGCCAGGCGCATCACGTTCATAACAATATATCCTGTCATTCCACTTATCCACCAGAAAGAGAGTTCCACGCAAGAACACCGCACCCAATCTTCCGGCATACCCCTCATCAGCATAGACAAGACCTGCAAATGAATCAGTAGCTACTGCATTGGCTCTGAATGAGGTTTGCCAATTTCCGTATGACAGTTTAAGGTCTGCTCGCACATCAGTTCTGTTCCCCACTCCTCTATTCTGCCATTTGTCACGCAGAGAAAATGCAAGAGAAGCGTTTTCTGATATTTTCCACGGAAACAGCAACTGCGCTTTTACTTGACGCTTTTCTGAACCTGAAAGACGCGCAAAATCGGCCAGCAATTGTACAGAACCGTACGACAACCCTGCAGCCACTCCGGACTCCCCCGTCTTTCCAGACCAAGAACGCATCGGCGCGCAATATTCCATAGCATATCCAGCTGGAATCCAACGCCCATACATCGCAAGTTTCCATTTATCGCCAAAAGGGATAAGTACACCTCCGTTCGCTGCCGGTATCACTGTGACAGCATCAAGCGAAGCCTCTCCGAACACCTCAATCCCTCTGATACAATATCTGATATCTGCAGACATTTTGGAAGACGAGACTTTCCCGTCAAACGCGCCATACATAGTTATTGAAACAGCACCATATTTGGAATGCCAGGAAGCATTTATTCCAGGCAACACACTAGCAACCAGCTTCTTATCATCCTCCATCCACGGGCGAAGCCCAGGAAAAGCAGTAAATGCAGATATGGACAACCTGCCAAAATCCAATTGTGCAGCAACGCCCCTCATTGTAGAAGAAGATGACAATGACTGTGACGGTCTTATCCCGGTAGGCCTTTTCCAGAATGAGGTCGAGGACTGCACGCCACTCATTGAAAATCCGGTCCACAAAGCAAGGCCCTGCCCGAAATGCAGGGAAAAGTCCCCTACTGAAAGCATTGACAAATACCTTTTCCCGATTACAGACGCATAAGCCGATGCAGAATATGGTGTCCAACGCGATGTCTGCCAGTCATTTTTCAAGGAAACTCCAGCTGAAAAGCGACCTTGAGAGGTTATCGTGTACTTTGTATTCCAGGCATATTGGGCATCGGATTCATTTCCGGGATTTTTAATCTTGCTGCTACTATTAGCTATCAACGAATTATGAGGACGTCTCCCATACTTTGCACCTGTCAAAGGAGATGATGAAGACATCAGAGACACAAATGGTTTCAACGCATCAGACATCTCCTTACCGAAGCCGTCAACTGCCGCCAGTTCTGCAAATGACATCACATCCCCACATCTCTCCCGATAATCAAGCAGTGAGGCAATCTGATAGGATGTCAGCAATCCTGATTTCTCAAGCCTTGAGCGACTTGACAGATTTACTTCCAATGGAGATTCTGCAAGTTCGCGCCAATGCTCCATCTCTTCCTCGGACAATTCTTCCACTGACAGTGCACCTGTAAGATACAATATTGCAGCGAGCATATCACCTGATGGGCCTTCATACTTAGCCGGGCTAAAAGACATACTCAGTTGCGCATATACAGACGGACTGCGTGCAGATGCAGACATATTGCAAAGAAGCAAACAAACAAGGCAACTCAAGCCCCATAAAACAAAAAAATCAGACCACTCTTTCAGCATAACGAGACAGTTCATTAAAAATTCTGTCTCGGCCGAATGGTCCGAAGCCTTGCCTAAACTTGCATCCGCAATATAGTCATTTTCTCCGAAACTCAGACATCACTAGCATAGTTTTTCACATTCTCTTATTGGATTTGAATAACTGTTTTTCTATTTTTGTGGAAAACACTGCTAACCTTGAAACGCCTGTTATCCATAGTTATCCTGATGAGTGTGAGCCTTTTCTGTGCCGCTTCGACCATACAGACGGACAGCCTGGCAAGTATAATGGGTGAGGTGCGGCAGAATAAGCTGAATGTTAAGTCTGACAAGTTCAGTATTCCTTTGGGGGGATGTGTAGTTCAACTTTTTTTTGAAAAGAACGGAAGTTTGGATTCGCTCTATACAGTTACCGGTCTCAATGACGGTAGGTTCTCTTTTAAGAATGTTCCTGTGCAACGGGTAATACTGAGATTTCAATGTCTTGGGTATGAGACTCAAAGCGGTGTCTATGAACTGGGACCAGGCGACAATGCTTTTCTGATGACTCTGAAAGAAAAATCCGAGAAAATCAATGAGTCAAAAGTCGTTGCGGAAATACCGCTGATGACGCGTCTTCGCGATACTACGATTTTCAACACAAAGGCGATAAAGTCAATGTCCGGAGATGGCTTGAGAGATGTACTCGAGCAAATACCGGGCTTCAGTATCACAGACAATGGAGTATACTACAATGGCGAGAAGGTATCGCGAACGTACGTGAACGGAATGCTGATATTCGGAGATGAGGCGATGAGAGCTGTCAATGCTCTCAAGTCAGACGAGGTTACTCAAGTGAAAGTCTATGACGAACAATCAGCAATCGACAAGCACCGCGGACTCAATAATTCCCGCAAAGAGCGAGTTCTTAACGTTATTACCAAAGAAAATCTTTTGTCGTTGGCTCAGTTTGGAGTAGCGGCATCGGGCGGTATAGATGATACTCGTCAGGCACGCTATGCCGGTGCTGTGGCCGCGTCATTTGATTCCCAGATGTTAAATATGGAAATATGCGGATATGGAACCAATTTGGAAGATTCTCAGACGTATAGTTATAGTCCAAATAATATTGACAGTTTTGTGCGGTTATCTGGTCGTAATCCTCTTAGGGCGTATGATGAGTCTGCGCATAGTGATTTGTTTTTCTTGAAACATTGGAAAAATCGTAGTTTTGGGAACTCATTACGAGGAAATTACATTTTTAATCGCAAGTATTCCAATTCAGCATCAAGCGTAGTTACTGAATATTTTGGCAACGAATTTAGCCCGGCGATGAATCAATGTGACACTTCACGCTCCTCGGGTTCTGATTATGAGCACATTCTCAGGTTGACACTGGACTTGCTGGACACACCGATAAAATCACTGAATATCGATTTTACCGGAATAATCTCCGGAGACGCCAACACCAAGGAAAATATCTCAAAAAAGGAGATTGCTGGAGTGAAAAGCTACTTGTTAAATGATCATATTTCGGCTAATGACCGCTCTTGGTCTCTAGGCGGTGGTATTGGCTGGACAAACAATGATGTGGTAAAATGGCGTCCAGAAGCAGATGTCAATATAAATTATGAGAAAAATACGGCATTGTCTTGGTCAGTTGATACCCTGGAGACCTCTTTCTTGAAGAGAAATCTGAGCAGTGACGGAGATGGGCATAATACTGGGATATTCTCTAGGGCAGGGGTATCTGCCAACTTGATAAACACTAAGGAGAGAACTTTTCTGCTTACTCTTTTAGCCAAAGCGGATTATGTTCACACAAAAAGTCGCAAGTTGACATTGAATGAATGGGATGTGCCGACTCCGGTCACTGACATTGCTAATTCATACGATTATACCCGTAACGAAGTAACGGTGAGCGGCAATTGCGGATTCAATTATGCAAACTCAAAGGACATAAGCATAACGGGCGACCTTTCCATAAACAATAAGACGCTTCTTGACGATGAATTTTATCCGGCAAAATTCAACAATCACAAGAACTTTCTGTATCCCGAGTATAATCTGGATATGAAATTTCCCGAATGGCATATTACATCTTCCTTGCAATCAATTACACCGTCAATCGAGCAGATTAGCAACAGAATCAGTGATTCCAATCCACTTGTTCTTACCGGAGGGAATCCCGACTTGTTTCAAGCCTTCAGCATAAAAGAAGGATTCACTTATCGTCCGAAGGTGGAATCTAAGAAAAACGGCAGAACGAGAGAGTTTGTCGTGCGGTCATCTTCAAGTTGTACATTCAATCCAATAGTCAGCAATACTAGATATTTCGACACGAACACGATTTTGGACAAATGGGATGGATATGAAGCGCAGGCTGGCTCGATGTTGTACACCTATAGCAACGCAACACGCCCGTCCTGGAATATCGGCGTAACCGGAGAGTATTCTGTGTCAATGCGTTATAGCATCTACAACTTACGTTTTTCATTATCCTCGAATTATTCGCAGACAAGTCAGTTTTCAGGTGAGAATCCGATATGGGTGGGAGACTGGACAAATCAAATGAATATTGCCTTTATGTACAATCCGTCACGAAAGCTAAGGATTATAGATCATTCCCGTGTTTCATATCTTCAGTCGAATGACAATAATGGCGCAAACTTGTCGTCACGGTTCATTTTCTTTAATTCTGTTAGTGTCAAGTGGAATATAATCCTTAACAGATTGTTTTTCGAGTGTAATTATTCCGTTTCAGGCTATGATTACATAAAAGGCTTGGGACGCAATCATTTCAGTCAGACTCTCAACTCTGAATTAAGATGGAGGCTTCTAAAAGATTATTCTCTCATATTGTCGTTACAAGCTCTTGATGTACTTAATTCAGGCTCATTATATACTTCGTCCGTAAACGCATCGTATATGCGACAAAACTGGAATCCTACTTACGGACGTTATTTTCTTTTCAACATTACCTACTCCTTCAGGAGAAAACGATAACTGTTTTTTTGAGATAGCACAAAATAGGAGGGCCAAAACTCGTTTTTGGTCCTCCTATTTACGTTTATTTGGCGCTTTGCGTAACTATCTAGAACTTATCCATTACGGAGAAGATGCTTGCGCGTACATCGTCAATGCTGCCTGTACCGTCAATCTCCTCATATTTTCCAGCCGTCTTGTAGAAGTCAACAAGTGGCTCGGTCTTGTCGTGATAAGTCTTGATTCTGTTGTTGATGGTCTCTTCCTTGGCATCGTCCGCACGACCTTCGATTGAGGCTCTGTGACGAATGCGCTCCTTAATCATCTCATCCGGAATCATTATAGATATAACGGATGTAACGCTCTCATTGCGAACTCCAAGCATCCTGTCAAGTTCTTCAGCCTGCGCTATTGTACGCGGAAAGCCGTCAAGAAGGAATCCGTCAACCCCGGTGATGGTATTGAACGCATTACTAATCATACCTTCTACAACCTCGTCTGGCACAAGCGATCCCGCATCAATAAGGGATTTTGCTTTCTTGCCGAGTTCGGTGCCTTCAGAAATCTCTTTGCGGAGAAGTTCCCCAGTGGACAGATGACAAAGATTGTATTTTTCGACCATTGCGCTTGCCTGTGTGCCTTTGCCTGCTCCCGGAGGCCCGAAAAGAATATAATACTTCATATTATGTTTATAAATATTTACGGGGCGGATGCCCCATTATACTCAATATCAGATGTTGATACCCAGCCTACTCCTCATCAAGAATATAAATATCCTTGTAATTTCTGCCTAATTCATTGTAATCAAGTCCGTAACCTACGATAAATTTATTAGGAATTTCCATTGCGACGTAGTCTATCTTTATGTCTTTGTGATAAACTTCCGGCTTCAGAAGCATTGAACAGAATTTGCAGTCCAATGCGCCTTTCTCCTTCATAATCTGATTCAAACTGACTATAGTGTTGCCTGTGTCCACGATATCCTCAACTACAATGACACGCTTTCCTTTGATGTCTCCTGTCATTCCCATAACCTGACGGACCTTGCCGGTTGATTCGGTACCGGTGTACGAACTCAACTTCATTGAAACCAGTTCGCAGTTGAAGCTAAGTCTTTTCATAAGCGCTGCAGTAAACATTATGGAGCCGTTCAGAATGCACATAAGCACCGGTGGCTCTTGATACTGGCTATAATCGGCATTGAGCCTGTCAGCAACTTTGTCAATGGCCTTTTCCAATTCCTCGTTGAGAATGAAAGGTCTGAATGTCTTGTCGAATAGAGTAATTTTTCCCATTGATGAAGAATATCAGTTCGCAAAGTGCAAAAGTAGCACAAAAATGCGGATTCTCAAATTGCCGTAAGAATATGTGGAGGATATTTATTCTCACACGATGCCTCTGCTAGCGACCTTGCTTTCAGACGGATGCCAGCGACGGAATACAATTATGAAGGCAAGAAGCACAAGGGAGCCTGTGATAATCCAGGAAACCGGATAGATTGCCATAAGGAAATGAAAGCCTGGCCAGAGTGGGCAAAGAGCATAGACCCACACCAGACGCAATATGCAAGTTCCGAACACCATTATCAATGTCGGAAGCAACGAATATCCCATTCCTCGCAGTGACGAGCCGGAGACCTCATAACTGCAGGCAATGAACTGAAACGCCTGAACTTCAAGCAGTCTTATACGTCCATAATAGTGCACCTCAGGGTCAGTGGAGAAGAAATTCAGAAAGAAATCACTCGCTCCCGAAAAAGCAAGAGCGCAGACCAGGCAACTGAGCACACTCATTGACATACAGATAGTGAATATCTTACGAACCCTTTCCTTGTTGCCCGCGCCATAATTCTGCCCTATAAAACTTATCGCAGCACCATTAAACGCCTCAACTACATAATAGGTGTAGAACTCGTAGTTAAGAGCAGCAACTGAACCAGCAATCGCCTTTGCGCCATAGGCATTGACAGCAGACTGGACAGCGACATTGGAAATGGAGAATATAACACCCTGGAGACCAGCAGGAACACCAATCTGGATTATCGGCTTAAGCTCGCGCAAATGGATTCGCATATCCTTGATATGAAGCCGGAACGGATCCGGTTCTTTCCTGAGTATCAGAATAATAAGCAACGCGCTTACTGCATTTGCAATTCCCGTTGCGATGGCAACTCCAGCCACACCCATTCCGAAACAGATTACGAATACAAGATTGAAAATCGTATTTATGATGCCGGCCGCAACTAGTATATAAAGAGGCCTTTTGGTATCTCCCCTGCTACGCAATATGGCGGCGCCAAAATCGTAAATCATCATAAACGGCATACCTAGAAAATAAATTCTCAGATACGTCACTGCCATATTGAGAACGCTCTCTGGGGCGCCCATCATAGTGAGGATAGGCTTTGCTACTATCACGCCGAGAATCTGGAGGAACACACCGCTTATCAACGCCAACAAAGCTGTGGTACTGACAGCCTTACGTATCCCCTGTTGGTCATTCTGCCCGATATGATTGGCTATCACGACGTTAGCCCCCATTGAAAGGCCCAAAAAGAGATTAACCAAAAGGCTGATGACAGGAGCATTGCTACCCACAGCAGCAAGCGCTTCGCTACTTGCGAAACGTCCCACCACGGCCACATCGACAGAATTGAAAAGTTGCTGAAGTATGCTGCTTGCTGCAAGCGGCAGAGCAAAAACCAAGATCTTCACGAACAGAGGCCCGTGAAGCATATCCATTTCTTTGCCTTTAATATCGCCCATAATCAATAAGTTACGGGAGTCTCATCAGACGCGGATATCTTTTAATCCGATATCAATGAGGACAGCCAAAACAAGGGGCGCAAAGATAATGAATTTTATGCAGATTTTCTCTTCCAGTTAAGAACAGGCAACAAGAAAGAAATGGTAGCTGCAGCTATCCAGAACCAAGACACAGGACCAAAGTCATAGTTCATAACGGTAACGCCGTCAACAACAGTCTCAACAGCATTTCCGTCAATAAGAACTCCGCTTATTATATCCTGCACTCCGGCTGCGGCATAACTTGCCATACCTACGACACCAAGCGCCGCGCCCGTAGCCTCTCTAGGCACAAGATCAACGGCCATAAGCCCGCCGACAAAGCATATCAGCACTCCGATGGCTATGCCGAAGAGCACCATTGCCAGGATATTGACAAACCAACCGTTACCGCCGAACAGGAACAGAACCAATGCAATGGTTTCAAGAACACCGGCAGCAAATGCAGGAATCTTTCTGTCTCCGTGGAACAGTTTGTCTGAAATCCACCCAGAGAACACAGTACCGATAACTCCTAGAATCGCGTTTATCGAAATGATGAAACTTGCCTGAGACATACTGAAATCCTTAACTTTCTGAAGGAAAAGGATTCCCCAACCGTTGATTGCATACCGGCTCATATACATAAATGCACTGGACAATGCTATAATCCATACGCCCGGATTCTTCAGAACCTGCTTCTGCATTCCGCTGACATTCTTTTTCTTTCCCGGCTCCTCCTTGACTTCCTCTTCACCGGCCAAAGTTGAGATAGACGGAAGACCACTGCTCTCCGGGGTATCGTGCATCCAGAAGAGAATGAGAACAACACCTAGAAATCCTGCTAACGCAGCACCCTGGAATCCCCACTTCCATCCGAAGGCATTGACTATCAATCCTACAAACAAGAAAGACAGGAATTCGCCAAAATTGTGGCTTGCACTGAAAAAACCGTAGAAAGTACCTCTGGTCTTTAGCGGATACCATCTTGACAACGCCACCACGGCACAAGGAGAGCCGACAGACTGGCACCAGCCGTTAATAGCCCACATTATGCAGAAGCAGATAAAGAACAGTGAATTAAATATCACAGAACTGCCTGACAATCCATCAAATATACCGAAAAGCCCCATTACGAGGTTGGCAAGCGCCGAAAAGAGAAGTCCTGCAGCCATAAACTTGCGGATATTGCTGTAGTCGGTAAGAAAGCCGTTCACGAACTTTCCGATAGCGTATGCGAACAGAAGGCAGGATCCCACGACACCGGCCTGGGTTGCATCCAAAAGTCCCCCGTCAATAATCGGCTGTTTAACGACATTCAAAGTCGTTCTGCACACATAGAAGAGGCTGTAGCCTATTGTGCCTGCGAGGAATGACTGGAAAGCAAATTTACGGTAAACCCCCTGCACATTTTCCGCAGGGACTTTCTTTTCTGAAGGTTCGCTTATCTTGAAGAAATCAATTATACGGCTCATTTGTCTTGGTTTTCAAGTTAATAATGTTGTAAATTACCGGCACCCGGTGAATCTTTGCAATTTACGCAAATTTCTCCGTCTGCGCAATACCCATCCGTTAAAGTCGCATCAAACAATAAAATATTTACGATTTTTAATATTTTTTTATTGTTTTTCGTAAAATAATCTTATCTTTGCAAACAACACATACGTACTTGCGAAGCAATGATAGCAGTAAACGCAAAACGTTGGAATTTGAACATATTAAACTTCTTATTGTAATGATAACCGAATGGTGGTCCTCAATGGACCTACTCATGAAATCGCTCTGGTGCATAGCCATTGCGACATCATTGATCTTTCTAATTCAGACCATTATGACATTTATCGGAGTCGACACAGACACTTCGGCGGACTTCGACTTCAGCGCGGACGCAGACACCACAGTTTCCTTTGACGGTGACCCATCAACGAATCTGCTGACATTCAGAAACTTTGTCAATTTCTTCCTCGGATTCAGCTGGGCGGGCATACTGCTTCACGGCAAATTCAGCTCCGAGGCGATAGGGCTGGTTATAGCCATCGTCATCGGCATTGCCCTGGTAACTGCAGTAATGATGCTGTTCAAATGGCTCTCGGGGATGCAGCAGTCAGGTACAATCAATCTTTACAAAAGCGCTGTCGGATGCAACGGCAAAGTATATCTGACAATCCCGGCCGAAAGGAAAGGAACCGGCAAAGTACAGATTTCCATAAACGGTGCGGTGCGCGAGTATGATGCTATGACAGACGCTGATACAATCAAGACGGGCACACCCATACACGTGACGGAAGTCATCGATGCAGAGACTCTGCTTGTGGAACCGCTTGAGTCATACATAGTATAGACAATCATAACCAACTACAAAACAACTTCAAAATCAAAGTATTATGGAAGTAATCATTATTGTCGCCATCTTAATAGTCGTATTGATTGGCACGCTTTCCGCAATTCTGAGAAGATACAAGAGATGTCCTTCCGACAAGATTCTTGTAATCTATGGAAAGACCGGCAAGAACAGGAGCGGCGGAGCTTCATCTGCAAAATGTATCCACGGAGGAGCCGCTTTCATCTGGCCGGTATTCCAGAGTTACGCATTCCTTGACCTTACGCCTATCTCAATCGAATGCAACCTGACGAATGCACTCAGCAAGCAGAACATACGCGTGGACGTACCTTGCCGATTCACGGTCGGAATATCCACAGACCAGGACAGTATGACCAATGCTGCGGAACGTCTCCTCGGCCAGTCAATTGAAAGCATCCAGAACATTGCCACAGATATCCTCTTCGGTCAGCTCCGTCTTGTCATAGCTACAATGGACATTGAGGAAATCAATTCCGACAGGGACAAATTCCTGGCAAACGTCAGCACAAATGTCGAGGCGGAACTTCGCAAGATCGGTCTCAAGCTCATCAATGTCAATGTAACGGACATCAGGGATGAGTCAGGCTATATCGAAGCACTCGGAAAAGAGGCTGCCGCAAAGGCAATCAACGATGCGAAGAAGAGCGTTGCCGAGCAGAACAGATTCGGTGAAATCGGAAAAGCCGAAGCCGACAGAGACAAGGACATCCGCATTGCAGAGACAGTGAGGGATACCCGTATCAACACAGCAGCTGCAAACGCAAAGGCTGTTGAGGGTGAAAACAATTCCAAAATAGCCATCGCAAATTCAGAGGCTACAAGAAGAGAGAAAGAGGCTGAAGCATCGAGAGTTGCGATTGCAGCTGAGAAAGTGCAGGCAGCCAAGGCGCTTGAGGAAGCCTATAAGGCTGAGCAGGAAGCCGAAATCGCCCGTGCCGCCAGAGAGCAGGCTACACAGCAGGCAAACATTGTGGTGCCGGCGCAGATTGAGAAGGAAAAGGCCATTATCGACGCCGAAGCTGAAGCCGAGAAACTTCGCCGTACCGCTCAGGGTGAAGCCGACGCAATCTATGCTAAAATGGCAGCTCAGGCAAAAGGTCTCCAGGAGATATTGTCAAAGCAGGCCGAAGGATTCAACAGACTCGTCAACGCAGCCGGTGGAGAAGCGGATAAAGCTGTCCTTATGCTGATTGCAGACAAACTCCCGGAACTTGTCAAGACTCAGGTAGAAGCTGTCAAAGGCATCAAGATAGACAAGGTAACCGTATGGGACGGCAACGGCAAAAGCGACGGTACCACGTCCACTGCGAACTTCATCTCCGGAATGATGAAATCAGTACCTCCACTTGAAGATCTCTTCAAAATGGCCGGAATGAATCTGCCTTCATATCTCAAAGGCGCGCAGGTAAAGGATGCTGAAAGACAGGATGCAGAGGTAGAGAAAAAAGAGACTGAGAAAAATGGCAATAATAGTTAATATAGATGTTATGCTTGCCAAAAGGAAGATGTCGAGCGGAGAACTTGCCGAAATGGTAGGCATATCCGCCACGAATCTTTCAATACTGAAGACTGGGAAGGCAAAGGCAATCAGGTTTTCGACACTTGAAGCATTGTGCAAAGCCCTCTGCTGTCAGCCGGGAGACATTCTGGAATACAGGGAAGACGTTACTCCTCACGAATAAACTCGCCCGGGGTCTTGCCTGTGGCAAGTCTGAAGAATCTGGTGAAAAATGAATGATTCTGGAAACCGAGAATCTCCGAGACTTGCTTGACAGAATATGAGCCTGAAAGCAACAGACTTTTGGCATCCAATATAACATACTCTCTGATAATGTCCAGCGGCTTTTGTCCGCTGGCTTTTTTTACCAGCCTGGAGAAATGTTTCTCGGAAATGCACTGGCGTCTCGCATAGAACCCCACGGTCCTGTCCTTTCTTGAAAAGTTGTGGATATCGGACTGAAACGCCATAAGCACTTCGCGTTCTCTTGAAGAGCTGCCGGAATCCGCTGATTCAGCCTCCAACGCTTCGGAAGCATCACGCTTGCGCCATTTAAGCAGCAGACTTGCAAATATGTATGTGAATCCCGACAGCACTCCTCCCCTTGTCTCATTGTCAGAATTACGCACTATGAATTTCAAGGAGCGGCACAATGTTTCATAATTCTCCGCCTCATCGGCATCAATGTGGAGCAAAGCCGGCAACTGATTGTGCAGCACCCACTGACGGAGACTTCGTCCGTGCGGTCCACGGATCTCTGTCATAATGAACTCTGAATCGATGGCGATGAAAATGACTTGGCTATCCTCCGACAGTTCCACCTTCTCTATAATCTGCCCTCCGAAAATAACCAGCACATCACCGGACTCCAGGACATAGTCCTTCTGCTGAATCCTCAAAGAGATTCTCCCCTGCTTGCAATACAGGCTGACAGTCAGCTCCGCCTTGAGAGGAAACCTCAATTTGGGGACTTTGATAACATTGTCCGCAAGGTTATTGTTATAGTCACCTTCAATGTTGTCAACAAGGTAAAACTTGTCATCTACCCATACCTTCGAGATTTTACCTCTAAGATAATTGACGCCAAGGGCATATATAAGGTCTTCCTGTTTCATAGTACACTGTTTTACAAATTCTTATGGGACTTACCGGACTATCCCATAGGATGATGCTCGAGTATGTCGCGCTGCCAGGTGGAACTGTCAATATGAGTATAGATTTCAGTTGTCAGCACACTCTCGTGTCCAAGCATATCCTGCACTGCGCGGAGGTCGGCACCGCCTTCAATAAGGTGAGTAGCAAATGAATGGCGGAAAGTATGAGGGGAAATTTCCTTGTTCACTCCCGCCAGGACAGCCTGTTTCTTTACCATATTGAATATCGAAATCCGGCTTAGTCCTGTACCATTCTTGTTAAGGAACAACACGTCTTCATATTTTTTGGATGCAGGACACGGGCGCACTGAAATATAGGCACTTGTTGCATCAGCAGCCTGGTCCCCCATCGGCACAAGACGCTGCTTGTTCCCTTTTCCGACAATCCGCAGAAAACCCTCCTCAAGAAACACGTCAGATATTCGCACTGACGATGCTTCCGAGACACGCAAACCGCATCCATATAGAAGCTCCAGGATAGCACGATCCCGCATCCCTGTCCATTTGCTCCTGTCCACAGACTCCATAATGGCGTTTACTTCCTCAACAGACAGGACTGAAGGCAGATAACGTCCTATTTTTGGAGAATCAATTCCGTCGCAAGGATCTTCCTCTATCTCTTTTTCTAGCACAAGCCACCCGAAAAAAGACCGCAGCGAGCTCAGCATTCTGGCCTGAGTACGTTTCGTGATGGAATCCTTCTGTTCTGAACGGAATTGAAGATATTCCCGTATATCCTCCTTCGTAATTTTAATGGGAGAAATATCATCCGCACCCGTACGATACTTCAGATAATCAATCAGTTCACGCACATCCGAAAAATAAGACGAAAGCGTATTCGGGGACATATTACGTTCCACACGCAGGTATGTCCGAAAGCCTTTGAGATATTCGGATGAAGTGTTGATTTTCATTACAGGGTGGAATACTTATGGCAGTAGTGCAGCATCTGTCCGAGAAAATCATCCGGATATTCCACATTGTAATCCACAACTTTGCCGTCTTTTACGACAGGGACGATTTCCGGATTCACAAAGCCACCGTAAGGTTTCAAACCCAACGCAGCATAACGGTCACGGACTTCCTTGTGAAGTCCAGGGTCAATATCCACAGCATATTTCTGTATCAATGCCTTGCCTGCCTCATAGTCACCCTCTGACTTGATACGCTGAATTTCCGCAAGCAATTTTCCGAACAGGCCGCGCAACGCCTCGTAATCATTTACAACGAAATAAGTCTTTCCGTCACGAACCTTTTTCTCAATCACATTGGAATCCTTTCCTTTCTCGTAGCACCACGCAGCAATCAACTGCCTGTTCTGCATATGCGCCTCCGTTATCTGACGGCCGAGCTCAATGCGGTTGGTCTGAACCATAAGGCCGTTACGTATATAATTGGAATACTGAGGCTTATATGCTTCCATATCAGGAAGGATACCAAGTTCGACAAGTTTAGGGTCAGCTATATAATACAGTCCGAACAAATCCGCGCGGGCTTCCTCAAGAGCCGAAGCGAATTCTCCCATTGCGTTGGCTGAAACACCCGGCAAAAGCTGGCCTGAGCCGTGTCCAAGGCATTCGTGCAGGTCTGTATGTATCTCATCGTCAAAATCGCCATATTTTTTCTGCGCTGCCTTCTCGTCTTCCGAGTACGCAAATTCGTCCAGCACAGATTTAGGCGATTCGTTTGCAGCCGCATCATACGCGTGAGTAATGTTTGCTATAGTTACTGACTTTGAACCGTATTCCTTGCGGATCCAGTCTGCATTCGGCAAATTGATGCCAATAGGAGTTGCAGGATAGCATCCACCGCCAAGACAAGTTGCATCGATAACCTTAGCGGATATACCCTTGACATTCTTTTTCTTGAATCTCGGGTCAATCGGCGCGTAATCTTCAAACCACTGGGCGTTTGCGCTCAACAATTCCGTTCTGGCTGATGCAGCAGAATCCTTCACATTTACAAGAGACTCCCAATATGCCTTGCGCCCGAGCGGGTCGTTGTAATCCTCCACAAAACCGTTCGTAAAGTCCACAACACCAAGAGTATCGGTTACCCAAGTGATATTGTACTTATCCCACAGTTTTAGGTCACCTGTCTTGTAGTATTCCTGCAGTTCCGAAATTTCTTTTTTCTGGGTGTCATTTTCCGCAACAGCCTTTGCCTTTTCAAGTTCCTCGCAAATCTTCTCCAATGCAGGGCCGTAGATTCCGCCCACTTTCCATTTTTCCTCTCTGACAATACCGTCAGCACCCTTCACGACCTTGGTATTCAAGCCGTATGAAATCGGCTCCGGATCTTTTGGATCAACTATTCCGGCATAATATTTCTCAACCTCGTCGCGGGTTACATTTTCATAGAAATTGACTGAAGACAGAGCAACGATGTCACCTTCCTTTGCGGAAGAACGTCTTTGTGCATATAATTCAGGAGAATATATCACATCCAAAATCCTGTCACACTTGGCGCCATCTCCAACCGATTCCATCAGCGACTTGAAATACTCTCGTGAACACGTCGGGAAGAACTTGTCCTCTGCATAATGGTGATGGATGCCGCTACTGAAGAACACTCTTTTTGCATATACCTGGAAATCAGCAAATTCAGCGGATTCCCTATCACCTTTATAGTTCTCGAGAATGTTCTGAAGCACCTTACGGACAACAAGATTGTCCTTGCAGTTCTGGTCCCAGTAGATGTCCCAACCAAGCTTTGCTGCTTCACTCAAATGATATATATACTCTTTCTGCTGCAATGACAGATGACTCCAACCTGGAATCTGATAACGCATAATCTTTATATCGGCAAATTCATCAATGAGATATTTGAATTCACTGTCCGACTTTTTCGTATTGTCGCCGCAGGAGACAACGGACGCGGCAGAAGCCAATGCCAAAATCATTTTTGTAAAATTGTTCATAATTATCATTTAAGTTAATATACGAACGAGAACTCGTCGAGATACAGGACTGTGCCCTTTCCTCCGGTGAAATAATCGCCATAACGGCTTGACGCCGAGACTATTGCCACTACCGATGGAGTTCTGTCATTCTTATAGTTTATGGTCAGGTCGAATTCCTTGTACGTATCCATATACTCGTTAAATTCGAAATTCCCATATCCGATTATCGCCGGGTCATTGTCAAAATCGATGAACTGTCCGTCCGAGTTGATGACGTGGAAACGCCCCTGACTGTCAATGGCTCCGGAAGGATATCCGCTCCACTTGTTCTTGTCCCAGTCCGCCAGAATAACCTGAATCTGACCGACGTCCATTGTTCCCTTCAAGTCCTTGTGCGCCTCATCCGTATTGTCGATAAGCACAGGCTGATAGCAATAATATCCGTGCAGGGATTTAGGCCTTCCGGTGAATGGAACACCCCACGCAAGGTCCGCTCCGCTCATTCCCTTCAGTCCGCAGAACTCACCGGTAAAGATGTTACCCGAAGCAAACTTCACCATAATGTATTCGCTGCTGAGTTTCGCCGCACTCTTGCCGCTGCCTTCCACAGCAAGGAACGAAGTCTCAGGTGTGGTCGTATTGCGTCCGAGGGCTGCAGTGCCCTTGTTTGCCGTAGCCCAAATAGCCTTGTCCGAATCGGATGCGTCCTCTCCGTAAGGATACCAGCCCTTACCAACCATTGCCCAGTTGTCAAATGACATATTGTACAACTGAGGCCCCGTAACGGGAGCATCTTTGTCCGCATTCACAGCAGTAATTGTCCACTCGTAATCGCGGAACGAATGCAGTTTGACTTTCAGCGGAGAACTGAGATCCAGCACATATCCCTTTGAGTACAGATTTTCCTGTCCTTTTGTAACGTCGGTGTATTTAATTTTGGATATTGTCAATGCGGACAGACTCGTGTCGGCCGGCATCGTGACGGTCACAGTCAGTTTGGAAGTGTTGATTGAAGAACTGACCTGCCCTTCAATCTCGAAAATTTCGTATCCGGCCACATCTTTAGGAACCATCATATCGTTCTCCATCGAACAGCCGGCGAATACGATACCTATAACTGCAGACAAAAATCTAAATTTCATAGCTACAAGATTTTTCAGCATTTATTTCCGGTTCAATGTTGCTTTCCGATCTGGAAATAGTAGTTCACCGCGAAACTGAGTCCGAGAAGATTCGGTTTGAACGACGTTCCGAAATGTGAAAGGGAACTGGTATATACCTGGTTCTTAGTCTGTTTCGTATAGGAATAACTGCATTCCAGAACGCTCAACGCCACCTCGAACGAAAAATTATTGGTCAAGAACACGGCTACGCCAGGATACACTCCGATATTGAATGCGTAAGTATCCGAGAAAGTTCCGTTCTTTTCATCGCCGTCCATCTGATATGACTTCCCATAGCTCTTTGTCCCGCCCACGCGGATTTCATTGAACATACCGAACACTCTACTGCCGAAAAGAGGCACATAGTTGCGCATTGCAAACTGGGCGGTATAACTCTGGCTGCGGAGATAATGGTTGGACAAGTCGAATGAATTGTCGTCGTCAAGACTGATGGACGCGCTGTCAACGTCAAGAGACGTGTAAGAATATCCGAGTCTCGCGCCTATCGCTGTATTTTTGGCAATGAAGTAAAGCACTGCAGGTGAAATTTTCACTGTAGAAAGCGAGCCCTGAAGTCCTGTCAGAAGCGACAGCATCTCGTATCCTACATCACCGTTGCCGGCTGAATAGCGGCTATATGACAGCGATGCGCCCACAGACATCATTCCTTTCGGAACAAATACGGAGCTGGCATCGCCAAGTCCTCTGTCAAAAGTTTTCTTGTCAGGTTCGCCCGCCACTGCAAAAACGCCAACCGAGAGCAGCAGCAATGTCATCACAACTTTTTTCATACACTCATAAACATAACAATTCCGCTAAATTATCATATTTTTTCCATTCGTCAAAAAATGGCGGGAATCAGAAAGCACAGATTTTTTTGTAACTTTGTAGTGATTTGCGCCTAAATGCGCACATTGGATTTTCTATGGCAGAAGAGAAATATGACAGCAGTGCAATCCGCACGTTGGAGTGGAATGAACATATCCGCCAGCGTTCCGGAATGTATATAGGACGGCTTGGAAACGGAGACAATCCCGAAGACGGTATCTATATCCTGCTCAAAGAGGTAGTTGACAACTCCATTGACGAGTTCGGAATGGGGTACGGAAAGCAGATACAGATAACGGTCGAAGATGGTTCCGTGACCGTAAGGGACTTCGGACGAGGCATTCCGCTTGACAAGGTTGTGGATGCCACGAGCAAGTTGAATACAGGAGGAAAGTTCGACGACAAGAACTTCAAGAAATCCGTCGGAATGAACGGAGTCGGCACCAAAGCTGTCAATGCCTTGTCATCAACGTTTTATGTTGAGTCGTTCAGGGACGGGCAGAGTTCGTGGGCGCAATTCGCCAAAGGCGTCCTGCAGGACTCGGGCAGAAAGGACAAGGTGAGCGACAAAAACGGCACACTGGTCAAGTTCACCCCGGACAAGGATATGTTCGGAAACTACGAGTACAATATGGACTACGTGGAAACGATGGTCAAGAACTACTCGTATTTGAAGAAAGGGCTGTCATTGGTACTCAACGGTGTCACCTACAAGTCGGAGAACGGTCTTCTGGACCTTGTAAATGAACGAATGAACGAGACACCGATATATCCCCCCATACATCTGGAAGGCGAGGATATCGAAATTGTACTCACCCACGGCAACAGCTACGGAGAGAACATATCCTCGTTCGTAAACGGCCAGAACACCAGGGACGGAGGCACCCATCTCGCCGCATTCAGAGAGGCGATCGCAAAGACACTGAAGGACTTTTTCAAGAAAGACTATGAACCGCAGGACTGCCGTCAGGGAATTGTAGGCGCTGTGAGCATACAGATTCAGGAGCCACAGTTTGAAGGTCAGACCAAGACCAAGCTCGGTTCCACATATATGTGGGTGAAGCAGACCAAAGATGCGGACGGGAACACCGTGATGGAACAGGGTCCGACAATCCGTTCATTCATAAATGATTTCATATCAAGGAACCTTGACAATTATCTGCGAATCCACAAGGACATTGTTCCGAAAATCGAGGAAAAGATAAAGGATTCCAAGAAGGAGCGCGAAGAGATTTCCGGCATTCAGAAAAAGACAAGGGAAAAGAACAAGAGGTCCAATGTCTATAACGAGAAACTCCGCGACTGCCGCTACCACTACTGCGACAAACTTCCTAAAGACAAGGTTGAAGAAGGCGAAAAGTCGAGCATTTTCATCACCGAGGGAGACTCCGCGAGCGGAACCATCACCAAAGTGCGCAACGCCAACAATCAAGCCGTATTCAGCCTCAGGGGCAAGCCTATAAACTGCTACAAGGAAAGCCGCAAAAAGGTCGCCGAAAACAAGGAATTCAATCTCCTAGTATCTGCGCTGGGTGTGGAAGATGACCTTAAAGACTTGAGATACAACAATATAATCGTTGCAACCGATGCCGATGACGACGGTATGCACATCCGTATGCTTGTTCTCACATTCTTTATGAAATACTACCCTGACCTTATCAGACGCGGGCACGTGCACATACTTCAGACTCCCCTCTTCCGTGTCAGGAACAAGAAAGAGACAAAATACTGCTACAACGACGACGAGAAACAGAAAGCCATCAAGAAACTCAAGACTGGTGTGGAGATTACCCGATTCAAAGGTCTGGGAGAAATTTCCCCTAACGAATTCAAGGATTTCATCGGTGACGGTATGAGACTTGATTCTGTCAATCTCGCCGAGGACGAGTCCATATCCAACATTATGGAGTTCTATATGGGCGACAACACCATTGACAGGCAGAATTTTATCCGCCAGAATCTTCGCAGCGAAGAGGAACTGGAGGACATTAACATTTAACACGATTATGGAAAAGAAACTTCCGGCTTGGCCGAGATTCTGCGGCTGGCTACTAAAAAAGATGGGTTGGACCACTGTAGGTGGACCTGCACCTGAAAAGAAATGCGTAATCCTGGGAGTGCCGCACACCTCAGCGTGGGATTTCGTCATATCATACCTTTTCTACACTCAGTTCGGCAGGGTTGCGCACGTAATGATAAAGAAGGAATTTTTCAAATGGCCTTTGGGATTCTTTCTCAGAAAAGCCGGCTGCATTCCTGTGGACCGCTCCAGCGCAAGTTCGATGCTATTCAGTCTTATCAACGAAATGGAAAAGGTGGATACATTCCATCTGGCCATCGCTCCTGAAGGCACTCGTCACGCCATCAAAAAATGGAAGACCGGCTATCATATGATTGCGAAGAAAATCGGATGTCCTGTCTATATGGGATTTTTCGACTGGAAAACAAAGAGGGTCGGCATCGGTGAAATAGTGGAGCTGACTGACGATGCACGCGCAGATACCGACAGGATTCAGGCGTTGTATGAGAAGAAGGGTATGGAGGGAAAGCATCCTGAGGGCTACGTAACTCATTAGTATTAACCACAAAAGGCCTGTGACAGTAACGTACGGGCAACACAACGGATATGGGCAACAGTCTTTATAGAAAAATAACAACCAACAGGGAGAATTATATCACGACTTTGGCAAGGCTCTTCGACTATGCCACAACCGTATACGCCAAAAGACAGGCTCTCAGCTATGTTGACGGCGAGCAGAAATACACATATAGGGAAGTCAAGTCGCGCTGCCTGGAATTGTCCCACATATTCTCCAGATACGGTATAAATGCCGGAGACAGGATTGCCATTCTGTCACAGAATATGCCGCACTGGACGATAGCACTATTCTCAATAGTTCCGTTCGGCCGCGTGGCTGTGCCTATTCTTCCGGATTCGTCGGAAAGCGAAGTCACGAACATTCTGTCCCATTCCGAAACAAAGGTCATCTTCATTTCTCAGAGGATGCTGCCAAAATTGTCGGAGGAGGCACGCAAGAAGCTTACGTTAGTAATTGACATCGAGACATTTGAAATAATCCAGAAGGACAATTCAGCATTCACCTGCGAAGGCTGGGGCAAAGAGCCGTCACCTGATGATCTTGCGATGATTATATACACCTCTGGAACATCCGGAAAGGCAAAGGGTGTAATGCTCAGCCACAGGAATTTCTGTCACAATGTGGTGGAGGCTTGGCACGCGCAGAAAGCCAACAAGAAAGACAGATGGCTTTCTATCCTGCCTATGTCTCATACCTACGAGATGAGTTTCAGCGTTCTGTATCCGTTCTATGTTGGTGGTTCAGTCTATCATATCAAGAAACTTCCGACGCCTACGATTCTTGTGGACGCAATGAAGACGGTGCGCCCAAGCATTATGTGCTCAGTTCCGCTCATCATCGAGAAAGTGTACAAGTCCAGCGTCGTGCCTACTATCGAACATAGCCGCGTACTTTCCTGGATGAAAGAACACACCCCGAGGATATTGTATCTACTTGTGGGCAGACAACTCTACAAGACATTCGGTGGAAGGCTCAAATTCTTCGGAATCGGCGGTTCAAAACTTGACCCGACAGTGGAAGATTTCCTTATCAAGGCGAAGTTCCCGTATGCGATAGGCTATGGACTGACGGAGACCGCACCGCTTATAACAAATGCCTGCGTAGGCAAGACCAAGGTCGGCTCAATCGGAGTCCCGGCCTATAATGTACAGGTAAAACTCCAGGACATAAATCCGGAGACGGGAGAAGGCGAAATCGTGGCGAAGGGCGACAATGTGATGCTCGGCTACTATAAGGACCCGGAAAGGACAAGGGCCGCGCTTACCGATGACGGATGGTTCAGGACCAATGACCTCGCCTGTATGGATTCCAAAGGACGGTTCTACATCAAGGGACGTCTGAACAATATGATTCTCGGCCCGTCCGGTGAAAACATCTATCCTGAAGAGATTGAGCAGGTTATCAATCATTTCGGAGGTGTGAACGAGTCTCTTGTGATGGAACGCGACGGCAAACTGATTGCGCTCGTCAAGTTCGACGACAACGTACTGAACTGGGATCAGGCGTACGAGGACAAGTTCTTCGAAAACCTTCAGGCCAAGAAAAAAGCCGTGCTCGACTATGTGAACAAGCACGTCGGCAAGTCATCAAAAGTGAACACGGTAGAGGTTGTTAAGCAGAATTTCGAAAAGACCGCCACACAGAAAATACGCCGTTTCAAATACAACGGCGCACACGGTGACGAACCCGAGGCTCCCGAATCGCATACCGCTTCAGCAGACACGAAGGAAGCCGGGGCCGATAAACGCTAAAGATATTTCAATATCTCCTTTGAAATGTAGAATGTCTTGTTCTCAGGGACATAGACAGATACACTCGCAAGCTCCTTGCGTTCGCCGTTCACATCTATGTACGAACGGTTGGCATAGATATTCACCTTGCCGTCCACTGTGAGAACCGGCTCTCTGTCATCGCTCACTTCTGTCTTGTGACCGGAAAGAAGAACATCGGACTTTACATAGATGTCGGATGTCAAGTCATCCAGTGTACCATCAACTCCGAGGAGTTTTGTCATATAGCCGGCAAGTGAAGTTCCCTCGATACATCCGCAAGGTGTCTGGCCATTAGGATTGTAAACTGCAAGATATACGTCTTCAGAAGTATGGCTGCCACTGACATAGCCAATATGTGTATTCCTGTTGAGAATATCCGTCACGACCTTCATCAGATTCTCGGAGTAGGACACTGCCATATAGTCATCTTCTACAATGCCGCAAGCCCTCCGTATCTGTTTTTCTTCCGCCTTAGACAGGTCAATTCCGCTTCTTGACTTGAACAGTTCACGAATCTTGTCAGGACTGCACTTCTGAATCTCGCAGGAAAGGTCATAAGCCGTACCCACGAACTCAGGCAGCTTGACGAAAGCCGAATCCAATCCTTTTTTGTAATAACCTGAATAATTGCGGTCTCCGATTGTCATCGCACTGTTGCCGTGGTCCGGAACGACAATCACCGTAGTGTTTCCGTCTTTCTTTGCAAACTCTATTGCAGAAGCGACTGCCTTGTCGAACGCCTCGTACTCGGAAATTATTCCGAGAGGGTCATTGCTGTGAGCCGCATAATCAACCTTGCTCCCCTCAACCATAAGGAAAAATCCGTTCTTGTCCTTCGACAACAATGAAATAGCCTTTCTGGTCATTTCATCAAGAGAAGGCTCTGCAAGAGTATCCCTGTCAATGTCAAATGCCATCAAGTCGTCCGCAAACAACGCCCATACAGGAGCATTCTCCACTTTGCGGAATTCCGGTACATTCTTCTCGATATATCTGATGCCCTTGTCTTCAAGTATTCCTTTAACGTCCTCATCCATAAACTGGCAACCGCCTCCGAAAACGACATCCACGCCGTTAGACGAAATCTGACGCATAATATTGAAATCATCATTTCTGGACACGACGTGAGACGCAGTTCCTGCAGGAGTCGCGTGACTGGCCCTGACCGTAACCACATAGCCTGTAGACTTGTGCTTCAATATTTTGGCAGCCTCAAGCACAGTTGCAAGCGGCTGATACGTGCTGTCCGGATTGATTGCAACAATGTCCTGACTGCCGTGACTCTTCGGATACAGTCCGAGATTGTTTCCCTGCACGCGATATCCGGTCATAAATGAAGTCATTGCGGCAGGAGATGCAGCGACAGGGGCATCAGAGCAGTACTGTCTGACGAGACCGCATATATACGGGTCCGTAGCAAGACTGGCGGCACCGTTCTGGGGATTCTGATATTCACGGAACCAACGCACGACTGACAGCACACTCGTCGATGTGCCGTCCGGTATCATCAGTATAACATTCTTGGTTGGTTTAATCTCGTCTTTGTCGGAACAGCAGGAAACAGAAGCCACAAGAAGTGACAATGCTGCAATCAGTAGTGTTATCTTTCTCATTATACGCATAGTTTTTATTCAACAGTCTCTTCACAAATTTATCATTCCCGACGGAGTCTGACGGGGAAGCGCCCGCAGATTCACAGTTCCCTGCGTCACACCGATACTCTCAAGTGCCGTCTTTGCTGACGCAAACGCGAGATCCGGTGTATTGTTATGGTCGCTCAAATGGCACAGGAATATGTTCTTCAATCCCTTGTGCCAGAATCTCTTTATGGCGTCCGCACATTCGTCGTTGCTCAGGTGTCCGTGGCCCTGACATATACGCATCTTGAGTTCGTGGGTATATGGTCCGGCTATCAGCATATCCATATCATAATTGGACTCAACCACCACAGTATCAGCCTGAAGGGCAAACGACAGAGCTTCATCCGTCATACGTCCGATGTCCGTCATTATCGCGAACTTATGTTCACCGGCATCAATGAAATAGCCCACGGTCTGGGTAGCATCGTGCGGAACCACGAAATAACGCACTCTGAAGTCGCCTATATCATTCCAGTCATCATCCTTCAAGTCAATACGGCATTGTTCCAAATAGGGTGTACCGAAAGAATGCGATGCCAACGCAGAATGAAGCACAGATGTTGCATACACGGGCTTGTGCAGACGTTTGCAGTACGATGCCAGACTACGGATATGATCCATATGGTCGTGGGTGACCAATATCGCACCAAACGAATTTTCATCAAGTCCATTGCTCATCAGCACCTGCTTCAGACGCCGCAGACTTATCCCGGCATCAATAACCAGTGCATCACGCTTCCCGCCGTCCGACTTTTCCAGATAATAGCAGTTTCCGCAACTGCCGCTGGAAAGACTCATAAATCTAAGCATTATCGATTATCCTCCAATGCTTTATATACTATTTTCTCCAAATCTTCACCGACATTGTAGTGAACTGCCTTAATGCCGGCAACCGTAGCCGCATCCACATTGGCAGTCGAGTCGTCTATGAAAAGTATCTCATTTGCAGGAAGTCCGACCTCCTCTATCACTTTACGATAAATTGCCTGACCCGGCTTCAGAAGTTTCATCTGATATGAAAGGAACTCCTTTGTTATCACTTTTTCGACATCAAGACCGGCCTGAGCCATCTGCTCGTGGCAGAACTTCATAGAAATGCCGTTATTGTTGGACAGAAAGTAAAGAGAATAGTCCTTAGACAGGCGCGTCAGCAGTTCAGCTTTCGACTTTGGCATTCCGCGCAGCAAAGCGCTCACGCATTTGTCCACATCCTCCGGCCGGCTTCCTGGCTTGGAATCTTTCAGCACATACTGTCTGAAATCATCGTCAGAAATCTTTCCCTCCTCAAAATCAGAATAAACGCCCTTCTGATGCCACGCATCCAGTATCTCATCAATCTTGGTATAGCCGAGCACATCCCGGTACACCTGTTTGTCATATTCCACGTCCACATCTATCAGGACGCCGCCTATATCGAAAATTATAGCCTTAATCATATCTGACGTTATTCTGTAGTGTCTGATTCACAATATCTCTTAATCACATTGTAGGCATCGCCCACGCCAAGTTCACCGGCGTGAGACAGGTCAATACAACCTTTCTCCTTATCCTTCAAGTAGATAAGGACAAGTCCCCTGTTGAAATAGGCGTCACCCATATATGGATAGAGCGATATCGCCTTGGTATAGTTCCCAATAGCCTCGACGTATGATGACGAAAGGCACTGGAGATTTGCGAGATTATAATATATATAAGGGATGTCGCCCACAACATTCAGGGCTTCCTTCATATCGTCTATAGCATCTGAGTAGTCATAATTGCGGCTCACCTGATCGGTCACTCGTGCCCTGGTCGTTCCCTGGTCATCCATCGTGAGCGTCTGCACATTGTTCTCTATTGAGGAGATGAAGTCAATCATATCTGCCCTCAACACTCCCCTGTTCATATAGTAGAACGCCTTGTACATTGCCTGATATTTGTCGGAAGCGCTCATATTCACTGCATTGTCATAATGAGCCAATGCCGAGTTGAACTGTTTCTGCGCCACATCTCCGAGAGCTTTAAGAAATTCCCCTTCAGCGGAAGCCGTTGGCAATGACCATATCCGTTCCTCATAATCCGCAGTGATTGAGAATCCTGTCGTATCAGCATTGGAAATAGTAATAGGAACCTGAGTCTCGCGCAGGAACTTGTCCACCAATACATTTTCATAGCGGTATTTGAGCGCGTACTGCACTCCGTCCCTCGTACCGGACAGCCTGAATCTGTACAGAGGCCTCAATCTCACATCCACATCACGGTGCTGAAGCATCTCGTCGTCGAAATCCTTCTTGGCGAAATCAGCATCGAGAGATAGCAGAGAACTGTATTTCTGAGTCGTATCAGCAAATGACACCGACCCGTCTCCGGTTTTCGCACGATACTCGCTAATCTTGCGGTTCGCTGTGTCATAGTCATTCTTCGACTCTTTCTTCATTCCGAGCATATTCTCGACGTAAGACCTGTTCAGATAAGCTTTTGCGAAATCCGGATACAGAGATATCGCCTTGTCATAGTCCTCCAGGGCATCCTGCCACCTCTGCATATTAACGAAATACGAAGCCCTGTTGTAATAGGCAAGCACATTGCCTGGATTTATGTTTATCACCCTGTCCATATCCTCCAGAGCGTCCTCGAAATTGCCCACCTGTGCATTGATAAGACTGCGGTTATATAGCGTCAGAGCATTGCCAGGTTCATCCTTGAGCACCCTGTTCAAGTCGGCCATCGCAGCATTCAGATTATTCTGCTCATAATACATAACTGCCCTGTTGAAATACGCGAAAGTACTCGTGGAATCCAACTTGATGGCCATATTCATATCCGATATAGCCTCGTCATATTTATGAGCCGCCGCATAGAGGCGTCCTCTTCTGATGAATCCTTCAGGTTCGAAACGGTCAAGCGAAATGGCTTTGTTATAATCCTCCAGAGCCTTTGTCGTGTCACGCAGAAAAAGCCGGCACGCTCCCCTGTTGAGATATGCCGACGGATCCTTCGGCTCTTTCCTTATGTATCTGTCGAAATCATCCACGGCCTTGTCAAACTGCTGTGCGAGGAAATATGTCACTCCGCGGCTGAAATACAGTCCTATGTAGCCGGGACGCAGAGAAATCGCCGTCTGGAGGTCGTCCAAAGCCTTGTCATAGTTTCCAAAACGGCTTTCTGTTATAGCTCTGTAATGATAGCCTGAGGTAAATACGGGATTGAGCCTGACGGCAGTGTTGAAATCCTTCTGCGCACCGCGAAGGTCGCCGAGATTGTATTTGGCAATTCCCCTGTAGAAAAAGGTCCAGTAATCCGTACTGTCTATGCGGGACAAAACATTGAAATTTTCGATGGCTCCTGAGAATTTACCCTCCGCAAGGGCGCGTCTTCCCCTGAAGAAAAAAACGTCCTTGTCATACTGGGCATAAGAGTTTGATATGGAAACCAAACATAAGACCGCCGCTATCAGAAAGCCTCTAAAATTTCCTGAATTCATCAGAAATTCCTAATTTTGAAACCCTTTTCAAATTCTGACAAAGATAATCAATTATCGTGCTTCAACTGACAAAATGAGCAAAAAAATATTCTATACTGCACTTTTCGCGCTTGTCTGCACACTGTCGTCCGCACAGTCCGCACCGAACATAGGAGCCATAAGCAGCAGTCAGGCACACAATGTGGTCTGGGAATCAAAGATTTACAGGCAGGTAGAATTTCTATCCGACAGCCTGTGCTCTGGAAGGGCTACTGGAACGGCAGGAAATACTGAAGCCGCATTCTGGATAATCCGCAGATACCGCGACATCGGGCTTCTCCCCTGCAGTCAGAACTATTCCGCTCATTTCTATGAACCTTTCGGCAGAAATGTTATAGGCTTCCTTCCCGGATCAAGCAAGAGGCACAGGGACTCATACATAGTAGTTATGGCGCACTATGACGGTTTGGGAACACTGAACGGCACATTGTATCCCGGAGCGGACAGCAACGCTTCAGGTGTCGTGGCGATGACAAGCATCGCGGAGATGTTTGCGGCTATGCGGCATCTCGGGAGGGCGTACGGGTGCAATGTCATATTCGCGGCACTCGATGCAAAATCCGCAAGTATGAAGGGCTCGAAGGCGCTTATGAAGATGATTCAGGACGGAAAACTGATTGACCCGGTAAATGGAGAACCGATTGGCGCTGACAAGATAAGGTTAGCCGTAAACATTGACCAGATAGGCGGAACTATGAGCACGCTCCGCTCCGGAAGAAAGGATTTCATCATAATGCTCGGTGAAGATGCAGTTGGAGCTGACAAGAAGGGGCTGCTGAGCATCTGCAATCTCAAGTTCGGCACTGACCTCGAACTCGGATATGACTATTTCGGGAGTAAGGACTTCACCAACATTTTCTACCGCAGGATAGGAGACCAGCGCGCGTTTATTGAGAACGGAATCCCATCCGTAATGTTCACATCCGGTATCACGATGAACAACAACAAGCCATCGGACAATGTCGGTTCGCTGGATATGAATATTCTCAAACGCCGGATATGGCTCATCTTCCATTGGATAGAGAAGGCTATGTAGAGATTTTTCATTACCTTTGTTATTCGCTTGAGCTCGGAGCGGAAATGACTGGACAGTGAGGGCGATAGCGGTTGCAACAGAATAACTGGAATACAAGCAGATAGTTAAACTCCTGCAAAACTATTATAAACAATGAAAGACTTCTGGCGCGTACTGGTGAAGTACGTCAAACCATACAGCGGATATCTCGGCAGTTCGATAGTTCTGAACATACTCTCCGCCATTCTCAACATCTTCTCTTTTTCGCTTGTAATACCTATTCTCCAGATATTGTTCAAGATGGACAACACGGTCTATACATTCATACCGTGGAACTCCACTGACGTCAGTCTGAAAGAACTGGTCATCAACAACGCATACTACGGAATCACATTATTGATAGCCGACAAAGGCGCATCAATGACACTTATGCTGCTCTGCCTGTGGCTCGGCATAATGACTTTCTTCAAGACAGCCTGCTATTTCGGTTCTTCCGCAGTAATGATTCCTATCCGGACCAATGTCGTGAGAGATATGCGCAGGGAATTGTATGCCAAGATATTGTCCCTACCTCTCGGATTTTTCTCACAGGAAAGAAAGGGCGACATCATAGCAAGGATGAGCGGTGACATCGGAGAAGTGGAAAACTCTATTATGAGCACGCTGGATATGCTGCTGAAGAATCCGATTCTCATAGTCATCTATATGGGGACACTGATTGTGACCAGTTGGCAGCTCACCATCTTTACGTTGCTCGTCGCACCTCTGCTGATATGGCTTATGAGCGCGCTCGGAAGACAGCTGAAGAAGCGTTCCCTTCAGGCACAGGCACTTTGGAGCGACACTATGTCACAGCTTGAAGAGACTTTGGGCGGTCTGCGCATCATCAAGGCGTTCGTTGCCGAGGACAAGATGCAGACAAGGTTTGACAACATCACAGAAGCCGTCAAGAAGAAGACAGGCCGTGTAGCCACAAGACAGGCATTGGCTCACCCTATGAGCGAATTTCTCGGCACAATCCTGATAATGATTGTATTATGGTTCGGAGGCACTATCATCCTCAGCGAAAAAGCTTGGTTTGACGCCCCGACATTCATATTCTATATGGTCATCCTGTACAGCGTCATAAATCCTCTGAAAGAGTTCGCCAAGGCAGGATACAACATCCCTAAAGGAATGGCTTCAGTGGAGCGTATCAATAAGATTCTCAAGACTGAAAGCAACATCAAGGAGATTCCGGATGCTAAAAAGCTTGACGGCTTCAATGACTGCATCACATTCGAACACGTAGGCTTCTCCTACAATACTGACCGCAAGATTCTAGATGACATAAATCTGACCGTGAAGAAGGGACATACGGTAGCCATTGTCGGAGAATCTGGAGCCGGCAAATCCACTCTCGTGGATCTGATTCCGAGATTCTATGACGTCACGGAAGGCAGCATCAAGATTGACGGAATCGATGTCAGGAATCTGACTCTTCACAGTCTCCGCAGTGTAATGGGCAATGTAAACCAGGAGCCAATTCTATTCAACGACACCATTTTCAACAACATAGCATTCGGTGTAGAAGGGGCCACGATGGATGATGTGATAGCGGCTGCGAAGATTGCAAACGCGCACGACTTCATTATGGAGAAAGAGGACGGCTACTACACGAATATCGGAGACCGGGGTATGAAACTTTCCGGAGGCCAGCGACAGAGGTTGAGCATAGCCAGAGCCATTCTCAAGAATCCGCCTATACTGATACTTGACGAAGCGACAGCATCATTGGACACCGAGTCCGAAAAACAGGTGCAGGAGGCGTTGGACCGTCTTATGAACAGCAGAACCACCATTGCCATAGCGCACAGGCTCTCTACCATAAAGAATTCGGATGAAATCATAGTTATGCAGGAGGGTCACATTGTGGAACGCGGCAAGCACGAGGAACTGCTGGCATTGAACGGATATTACAAGAAACTTACTGATATGCAGAGTCTTTAGCGATGGAGAACGGAAGGACAATGACATTGCCTTATGCCAAAGGCATTGACAAGGCAAAAGACATAAATGAATTTGCGGAAATAATTGAAGATGCGACTTGCGAAAGGCTCGGAACAGCGTGCGTGGATACTGTAAACTGGCCTGAGGATTTTCCTTACAAGCCAGAATGCACAGTCAAGGCAGCATGGTGCAGCAAGGGACTGGGAATCCTTTACAATGTCTGCGGGCTTGACTTGAGGGCTGATGCGCTTGAGGACAACGGCAGCGTATGGCAGGACAGCTGTTGCGAATTTTTCATTTCGCATCCGACTGACGGGACGTATTACAATTTCGAGATGAACTGCATAGGCACACTGCTTACAGCAAAACGCAAGAGCCGCGAAGACTACGTGCATTTCAAAAAAGACCAGTTGCAGCAAGTCAAGAGATTCACTACTCTTCCACGCAAAAAAACGGATATAAACGGAGAAATGTTCAGTTGGAGCGTGGGAATGTTCATTCCGTTCCACCTGATTGGCATAGACCCGCACAATCTTCCGAAAGAACTGCACGCCAATTTCTACAAATGCGGAGACAAGACCGAGCACATACATTTCCTCAGTTGGTCTCCGATACATTGCGCAAGGCCTGATTTCCACAGGCCGGAGTTTTTCGGCACATTAAGACTTGAACCGGCACCTCAGAAGAAGCATTACTGCGGAGTTTGCAAATGGACTGCGATTCTTCTTTACCTTTGCGTTGTCGGCTTCCTCTGTTTTTGGCATTTCGATGATATGCACGCGGCTGAGAAGCTAATTTTCGGCATTCCTGCCGACAAAATCGCTCATTTCTGCATATTCTTCCCATTCCCGATACTTGCCTGGCTGACATTCGGCCGAGAACTTTTCGGCAAATGGAAACCAGTCCTGTTTGTAATCGGAATGTTCACTCTCGGTTGCTTGCTCGGAGGTGCTGTAGAACTCGGGCAAGGTCTCACCACATACAGAAGCTGTGACATAAATGATTTCCGCGCTGATGCCTTGGGTATGGCATTCAGTTCAATTTTTGTCATCATCACAGCATTTGCGCGAACCAAAAGAAAACTTGGAAAATAATGTTCCGCAGATTTTTTTCCACCCTGCTCGTATGCGCGGCAATGGCGCTGCCACAATATGCACATTGTCAGAATCTTGTGTCTATAGCATTCCGCGAAAAATGCGATACGCTCAGGACACTCATTCAGAAACGGACCACAGTTCTCGCCAATTTCAAGCTTGAATCCGTCTCTTTCCGCAACGGAAGCCTCGACTTTCATTTTTCATCCGGAATAGGAGACATTCCCTGGAGTGAAAGCGACGTAACCTGGCTGAAATCCACACTTCGCAACCTGTCCCCCGAAGAATACACTCATTACAAAATCGGTGATATCTACGCTGGCAGAACCCTCATCAAAGACCTTGCGCTCGAGTTTCCCGGCACAGACGGCAAGCCTCACGACCACAGATGGAGAATGTCCAACACTTCACCCGCACCGAGAATGGTCAGGAACGAAGACACCGAAGAATATAGCAAGGGATTGAGCGGCAAATATATAGCATTGTGGCAAAGCCACGGACGCTATTTCGAGACCAAGACAAACAGGTGGGAATGGCAACGGGCACCGCTATTCACAACCGTGGAGGATATGTACACCCAGAGTTACGTGCTTCCGTTTCTCATCCCGATGCTCGAGAACGCCGGAGCATACGTTATGACCCCGCGCGAACGCGACACTCAGAAGTACGAGGTAATAGTGGACAATGACCCGTCATTCAAAGGTGAGCGCACAGATCTTGTAAGACGTAGCGGAAAATACTCTGAATCAGGCAAATGGACAAATGCCGGGACAGGATTTGCCGACTACAGTGAAGTCTATTCGGGAAATGACGCTCCGTTCTCTCACGGCACTGCAAGACAGGCTGAATGCTTGGACAAGCCTAACGCATCAGCAACAGTTACCTGGACCCCGGATATTCCAGAAAGGGGAAAATATGCCGTTTACATCTCTTACAAGAGTCTTTCAAACAGTTCAGAATCTGCACATTACACGGTAACGCACCTCGGCGGAACGAGCCACTTCCTCATCAATCAGAAGATGGGCGGCGGCACTTGGATATATCTCGGCACATTTGAATTTGCCGGCGACAGCGGATGTAAAGTCACTTTGGACAACTGCACCCGCAGCGGCGAGAAATTCATCCCGGGAAGCATTGTAACAGCTGATGCAGTAAAATTCGGCGGCGGAATGGGCAAAATCGCAAGAGGATGTGAAGACACGCCAAAAGAGGAATGGACCACATCCGGACTGCCAAGCTTCACTGAGGGCGCATTGTACTGGATGCAGTGGGCTGGAGTGGACACCACGATAACACGGAAATTCGACAACGACTACACCAATGATTTCGCAGACCGCGGTGCCTGGGTTTCAATGATGAGCGGTGGCTCACGCGTAAATCCTAAAGAGAAAGGCAAGGGCATTCCTTTTGACCTTTCCTTGGCATTCCATACTGACGCCGGCATCACTCCGTGCGATTCCACAATCGGCACATTGTCAATATATACTCTTATTTGTGAAGGCTCAAGGAAATATGCCACAGGGGAAGACAGGATACTCGGAAGAGTGTTGTCCAATGCCGTGCAGTCCCAGATAATTTCGGATATAAGGGCACAATTCGAGCCCAACTGGAGAAGAAGACAGCTTACCGACAGGTCATACAGCGAATCCAGAACGCCTGCAGTACCTGCCACACTTCTGGAACTGCTTTCACACCAGAATTTCGCCGATATGAAATTCGGTCTCGACCCGTCATTCAGATTCACCGTCAGCAGGGCGATATACAAGGGCATATTGAAATTTCTCAGTCAGAGATACAGTTTCCATTACTGCGTACAACCGCTTCCTGTCCATTCGTTTTCAGTTACGGCCGACGGCGGCGGAAACAACGCCGTGCTCAGCTGGATGCCAACCCCAGACTCGCTTGAGCGCACTGCGATGCCTGACAGATATATCCTGTATACAAGAATGGACGACGGTGCGTTTGATAACGGACGTATAATATCCGGAACAAGGACCGCTAACGGTCGTATAGTTGCAACTGTTCCGATAGAAAAGGGGCATCTTTACAGTTTCAAGGTAGAAGCGTGCAATGACGGAGGCAAAAGTTTCCCGTCAGAGACTCTGTGCATAGGTCTAACTGGAAATGACGAGAAAACTGTACTTATAGTCAATAACTTTGACCGCGTGGCTCCTCCGGCCTGGTTCGACACTCCTACGCTGGCAGGATTCGATGACAGGCTGGATGCCGGAGTACCTTACATAAACGAGATAAACAGAATCGGTGAAATGTATCAGTACCGGCGCAAAATGCCGTGGACAGATGACGACAATCCGGGATTCGGCGCATCGTATAACTGCGATGCCGGAAAAATAGTTCCCGGAAACACATTCGATTTCGTATCCAACCATGGGAAGGCTCTAATGGCGGCCGGCTACAGCTTCTGCTCGGCAAGTGCTGACGCATTCGAGACAGACAGTCTGCACACATATTGGGCAACCGACATAATCTGCGGAAAACAGGCAAGCACACCTGCAGGCTTCGGTTCTGTTCGGAAATCCAGATTTCAGGTAATGCCGGAAAAATTGCAGAAAGCCATACTCTCCTGCACGCGAAACGGTGGAAACATTCTTGTCTCAGGTTCGAACATCGGTACAGACCTGTGGGACGAAATATATCCCGTCGGAAGAGACAGTCTGTACCAGGCGCAGGCACAGAAATTCGTCAGAGAAGTACTTGGCTACAAATGGATTACCAATTATGCCGCCAGACGTGGAAATGTCAGGAGCGTAAAGAACAGGCAAATGGATATTTCCGGATTAAACAGTCCATTTGCATTTTATCAGGAGAGAAATGATTACATTTACAATGTGGAGACCCCTGACGGCATCAGACCGGCTTCAGGAAAGTCAGTTTCATTCCTGCAATACATTGATTCTGACATAAGTGCGGGCGTCTGCACACAAGGGAAAGGATATCGGGCAGTCAGCATAGGATTTCCTATCGAAACCATAAAGACCGATTCCGACAGAGTATCGCTGATGAAATCAGTATTGGAATTTTTTGAGAACAAAAAATAGTACGAATGAACCGACGAGAGAAAGAATTGATTTCACTCCTGCACAAGGAAGTCAAGCCTGCACTCGGTTGCACTGAACCGGTAGCCGTCGCACTTGCAAGCACCAAGGCTATGGAATTGCTTGAGGAAACAGGATTTGACAAAAAGACGGATGCGTTCAGAATACTCGTCGAAGTGAGCGGGAATATTCTCAAAAACGGAATGGGGGTAGGCATACCGGGCACAGGTATGATTGGACTTCGTATTGCCGCCGCACTCGGAACTGTCTGCGGAAAATCCTCATACGGGCTTGAAGTACTGAAAGACCTTGACTGCGAATCCATTGACAAGGCAAAGAGTATTGTGGCAGACAACAAGGTCTCGGTGACAGTATCTAAAAAATGCCACAAACTGTTCGTCAAATGCACAGTCGAGTCCGAAACAGACCGCGCCTGGTGCGTAATTGAAGACGAGCACGACAAAATAATCGAAACAGGTGTCAATGATAGAACTGAGAAATTTCACTCGGGATGCGCAGAAGATACCATCGAAGAAAAAAGCACTCTTGATTATCATCTGACTGTCAAGGAAATATACGAGTTTGCAAAAACCGTTGAATTTGAGGACATCAAATTCATTCTTGACGACAGGAAACTCAATCTTGCTCTTGCAGAAGAGGGATTGAAGGGCGAATACGGCCTTAAAGTCGGCCGCACAATACTCGGTCACGTCGGCGAAGTTTTCAGCAATGATTTCCTGACATACGCGATGGCATTGACGGCCGCGGCATCTGACGCGAGGATGGCCGGATGCACATTGCCGGCGATGAGCAATTCCGGAAGCGGAAATCAGGGCATTACCGTCAGTATGCCTATCATAGCATACGCTCTGAAACACGACGTCTCCGATGAGGATCTCGCAAGGGCTCTTATTCTGAGCAACCTTATCGCCATACACATAAAAGGATATCTCGGAAGGCTCTCAGCTCTTTGCGGGTGCGTGGTGGCATCGACCGGTTCCTCGTGCGGTCTCGTACTGCTGAGAGGCGGCGGATACGAGCAGATTTGCTCGGCAATCAAGAATATGATCGGGAACATCACGGGAATGGTCTGTGACGGAGCCAAGGTGGGATGCGCTATGAAGGTTGCCTCAGGCGTTTCAAGTTCCATCCAGTCTGCCGTGCTTGCAATGGACGGAATACACGCCTGCGAAACTGACGGCATTATTGACAAGGACATTGAGAAGACTATCAGCAATCTCGGAAGTGTCGGTTCCATCGGAATGGAAACTGCCGATGAACTGATTCAGAAGATAATGGTCTGCAAATAAATAACAACATTACTGCTCTATGGATATTGATTTCGTTGTCACTTGGGTCGATATGAATGACCCGGTCTGGAAAAAGGAGTTCGCAAAAGCAAAAGGCGTGATTGACAACTCCCAAAACCAATATTCCGAAGCCAGATTCCGCGATTACGGATTTCTCAAATACTGGTTTCGCGGTGTGGAGAAATTCGCCCCGTGGGTGCGTTACATACATTTCGTAACGTGCGGGCAGAAGCCGGAATGGCTGGACACAACCAACCCCAAACTCAAACTGGTCAGCCACAAGGACTATATCCCGCAGCAGTTTTTGCCGACATTCAATTCCACAGTATTGGAGTTCTATATGCACCGAATACCTGATCTCGCGGAGCATTTCGTATATTTCAACGACGATTTCTATCTTGTCAATGCCACAGGTCCGGAGCGTTTTTTTGCCCCTAACGGTCTTCCGCACGACATAGCTGCATTCAGGATGAATACAGGATTCAGTTTGTGGTCAAAGACGCTGAGGAACAACGTCAAACTGATAAACGCGCATTTCGAGAAGAAAACCGTGCTGTCACGGGACAAAGACAAATGGTTCTGCGCGGAATACGGCAGCAAGGCCAACATCACAAGGCTGCTGCAATGGTACAATAAATTCATAACGCTTCGCATTCCGCACAATGCCCAGCCATATCTGAAATCAACGTTCGATGAGGTATGGAATGCTTGCGGAAAGGAACTGACAGAAGCATCGTCCCATACGTTCAGAAGCGAGACTGACCTTACGCCTGAACTGTTCCGCACGTGGCAGATATGCAGTTCTCATTTCGAGCCGTACAACACCTACAAGGACACCAAGATGTTCCCGCTTATGGTTAAGCCAAAAAAGGCTGCTGAAGCCATCAGAAACCAATCCTACAAGCTAGTCTGCATCAACGACAGCGTACATATCAGGAATTACGACGAAGTGATGCAGCGCCTGGAAGACGCCTTCGAAAGCATCCTTCCCGAAAAGTCATCCTTCGAGAAATAGCAATCAGTTTTATCCCTTCATTCAGAATTCCGCAGGATATCATAAACCGCCGTTTTTGATTATCCTCCACAAAAAATCCCAGCTGACAACATTGGAGTGACAGCTGGGATATATATTATTGCTTCCGACCGCTTCCGGATACATTAGAATGAATTAGGAGGCAGGCCGAAAAGCAGTTTCTAGATGCGTCTAGACCATAAGTGCGCCGACGAGTGAAAGGATGGCGTAGAACTCAGGGAAGGCGGCATAAATCATCGTGTTGGTAAGCACGTCGTGCCCCTGTGATATGCCGACAATACCGTTGGCGCAAATCTGCCCCTGACGGATTGCTGAAATCATACAAACCAGACCGACAGCCAGACCGACACCGAAAAGGAGCGGACCCTGCTCCGCAAAATCGCGGCCCATCCACATAAGGAATGCCACAAAGCCATAAAGACCCTGTGTAGCAGGCAAAGCGGAAAGCACCATATAGTTGGCTGACTTCTCCGGAGCCTTCTTGAGTGCGCCTTCAGCCGCATTGCCGGCAATAGTTGTTCCGATACTACTTCCGATTCCGGCGAGACCAAGCATCAGTCCGAAGCCGAGATATCCAAGAATTTCGTTCATAATTGTTTGAATTTTATGTTATTTATTATTTGTCAATGGATTATAGGCCACGCCCTTACCTTCGTAACCTGAGTTCTTGAAGTACTCCACGAATGTCAGACGCAAAGGATGCACGAATGCACCGAGACACGACATAGCGAGATTAAGCAGATGTCCGAAAATGATTATCACAACAAACGCTATCCAGTTTGCCACAACAGGCATCCCTTCAAAAGCCATATATGCCAGATTATTGAACGCACCTCCGAGCATTCCGCCGGCGAGTCCGAGTGCATAAAGTCGTATATAACTCAAGACGTCGCCCAAGAGTCCGGTCACCATATTGTAGGTATCCCAGATACCGGCCCCGATATTGATAAGAGGATTACGTCCCGGGGTATTGAATATAAATATTCCCAATGCCGAAAACACTCCAACAACTATTATTGCCCACTTGGTCACGTTTTCGTCTATCACATCAGCCAGAGCCAGACCGGCAGTCGCAAGTCCGCCCAAAATAAGTATCAGCCAAGCCCACGTGCTTATTGTGGTCTTCAATCCGAAGCGTTTTGTATATCCGACAGCCTTGACAACCATTGCCAGACATACGTGAAACACACCGATGCCAATCGCGAGCACCATCTGCGCGTCATAGCCTGCGACCTTTCCGGTAATCATACATTTCTTGAGCCATTCAGGCACCCACGATGCAGACGCGAGCGAAATGCCGAAGAAAGTCCCGAGGAAAACGCCGACAACGGCAGTCCCGACGCCCAATGTTGTGACGAGCGGTGCCATTGACTTCATCGACGGCATATATTTCTTCATCAGCAATCCCACAATGATGAGCAACAGACCATATCCTGCATCGCCCATACACATCGAGAAGAACAGAAGAAAGAACGGACCGAGAATCGGAGTCGGGTCAAATTCGCTGTAAACAGGCATACCGTACATTCCGGTAAGCACCTCGAACATACTGATGAACTTGTTGTTGTGAAGCTTGATCGGAGGATTGTCCTCCTCAACCGCAGCCTCCTTGAACCAATAAACGTCCATCTTGTCAAATTCTGCGGAGAGACGCTCATCCTCGGTTTCAGGAGCGAATCCCACAAAGGCAGTCACCATATTTTCAGAGCTCTTCTCCCCTGCAGTTCCGGCAAGATAGAGATCCATCTCACCTGATAATCTGTCGCACTCAGCCTGAAGGTCCTGCGTTGACGCTTTCACGGCAAGAAGGACAGCCTTTGAGGCAACTATCTCGGATTCAATACGATGAATTTCCGCCTCGCTTTCTTTCCAATCTCCCTGCGGCCCCTGAATCTCCGATACCGGAAATGAATACTCTTCAGCGGAAGGGACCACTGTCACGAACAGTACATTATCTCCAACCTTGTTCACAACCTGTAAAGCGCACGACGAAGCCCAGGCATAATCAAACTTCTTTTCGGGCACGTTGTAGAAATGCACATCATACCCGGCCGATTTCAAGTCATCAATCCGCCCTATATCGAATGTTCCCCACGGGAGCCTAGTTTCTTTCTCCTTTTGAGCAGTCCTCAACTCAGTTTTGAGGGATTCTAAATCATCCTGAGCCTTATGGACAGCCTTGAGTTTAGCCTCACATCCCGGTTCCAGCTTCAGTTCGGAAGCAGCAGTCTTGACAGCCTCATAGTCTTTGTCCTCGCTGTAATCTATATGTCCGACTACATTGAGAACCCTTTTTATCTCCGAGATTTTCTCCAACATATCGGAAGACTTCTCATCGACAGGCTTAAGCGACCTCGTTATATCGACGACTCCCAGGCCGCGAACATCTTCAAGGAACTTCTCCTGATCTCCCGAAAGCAGGATAAAGGAGTATTTGGTCATTGGACTAATCATTTTGCAGCTCCTCCATAGCTTCTTCCTCTTCGTGACGGCTCTTCACTATCTTGGATGACGCCTTGGTCAAGTTCTCGTCATCCTCCATATATCTTTTTATCTTTCTGATAGCCTCCTGATATCCCGGAATCTGCACCTTCTCATAAAGGTTCACTTTCTGGGTTGTCTTCTTCCTCTGCCAGTCAAGAATACGGCTCTTCTCACTATAAACCTCCGACTCGATTCCCAATCTGGTCATCTCCTTCAGTATCGCCACCCCGTCAGCATACCACGCGGGTTTGACAAACGCATTGAAAGGATGGATTTCGTAATGTATCTCTTTCAATTCGGGCGTTTTCACTCCGGCAAGCTTGACCGTGACAAGATCCACATCAGTAATGGAAATCAGGTTCGGTTCAAACTCATTCCAAAGCGCGGCGAGATAGTCGTATTTCTTCATAGAGGCATTCAGTTCCTCAATAAGTTTCACGGAACGCTCCTTGGCCTTGCGAACCTCGAGGCGCAGCGCCGATTCCTTGTTCTGCAACGTAGGAAGGGCTTTCTGACGCATCTTCAGCTGCTTGCCGAGATTGTTCAGAGATGTCTTATTGTATTGGAATTTTATTGCCATAAATAATAATGTTTATGCTTTCCAGTACTTGTCTATCAATGCCTGCTTGATACCGGTCTCCGCTTTCGTGAAATATTTTCCGAAGAGCTCCCAGGCAGTGTCAAGCATCTCAGTGATGGATATGTTCACGTCTATCGAGAGAAGCCTTGTCGCATACTCCTTCGCATATTCCAGACAGCGGTGGTCGTAATCACTCAGGTCGAAACCGTTCTCGAGCTTTGTCTTTGCATTCTGAGCATCCGCATAAAGGCGGACACCGGCATTCATAACCTGACTGTGATCCTCGCGCGTCTTCTTGCCCTGCACAAGCTGTTTCAGACGTGAAAGAGATCTGAACGGATCAATGATGACCTTACCGGAATCAGAATCCGCACGCAGATAGAGCTGTCCCTCAGTGATATATCCGGTATTGTCCGGAATAGCGTGGGTAATGTCTCCGTCATTCAGCGTAGTCACCGCAATGATAGTAATGGAACCGCCTTCCGGAAGCTGCACCGCCTTCTCATATATTTTAGCAAGGTCGGAATACAGCGATCCCGGCATAGAATCCTTCGACGGAATCTGGTCCATACGGTTCGAGACAATACTGAGAGCATCGGCATAAAGCGTCATATCTGTCAGCAGCACAAGCACTTTCTCGTTCTTGTCAACTGCGAAATATTCTGCCGCAGCCAATGTCATATCCGGGATAAGAAGCCTTTCTACCGGAGGTTCCTCTGTGGTATTCACGAAACAGATAATCTTCTCCAATGCTCCTGCTGACTCGAATGCGTGCCTGAAGAACAGGTAGTCGTCATTCGTCAGACCCATACCTCCGAGGATAATCTTGTCCACGTCAGCACGCAGGGCCACGTCAGCCATAACCTGGTTGTATGGCTGGTCAGGATCGGCAAAGAACGGAATCTTCTGGCCGGAAACGATTGTATTGTTAAGGTCAATGCCGGCAATACCGGTAGGAATCAACTCGGACGGCTGACGTCTCTTGTACGGATTCACGGACGGACCGCCAATCTCGCGCTCCTCTCCCTCAACTTCAGGACCTCCGTCTATAGGCTTGCCGTAAGCATTGAAAAATCGACCTGACAGCTGTTCGCTCACCTTAAGTGTAGGAGGCGCACCGAGGAATGACACTTCCGCATTGGTAGGAATACCTTCCGTACCGGAGAATACCTGAAGCGTAACCGAATCTCCCTTGGTTTTCACAACCTGCGCAAGACGTCCTCCCACAGTAGCCAACTCGTCATTTGCCACACCCGACGCCTTGAGCGTCACAGTAGCCTTGGTGATTGTATCCAGGTGTGTATATGTTCTTTGAAAAGCTTTATTTGCCATTTTCTTCCAGAAGTTTTGAAAGTTTCGCATTATATTCCCCGAATGCCTCGCTATTGAACTCGGAATAGTTCATCTGACGCAGAACATTTATCATCTCTTTGAAGAAATTCCGGCATTGCTCGAAATCTTCAAATTCGAATTTCCTGTCACAAATGTCGAGAATCAGGTTCAGCATATATTTCTGGCGCTCCAAAGGACAGAGCGCATCCACTGCATCGAACGCATCCTGCTGCAGGAAAACGAAGTCCAGAAGTTCAGACTTCCAGAATGTCTCGTGATAACTCATCGGCACACCGTCATCTCCAAGGATGTTAATCTGCTCCGATGCCTCACGCCCCTGGCGTATGATGTTCTTTGCCTTTGACACCTTCGCGACCCAGCCCTTCTCCATCTTGTCATCAAGGAACTCGCTGATTTCAGGATATTCAAGATATTTGGAATATGAATCAATAGGATTCACTGAAGGATATCTCTTCTGGTCTGCGCGGCTCTGCTCGAGTGCGTAGAAACATCTTGCAGCCTTCTTGGTGGACTCAGTCACAGGCTCCTTAAGGTTGCCTCCGGCAGGAGAAACCGTTCCGATGAATGTGACAGCACCGGTCTGCCCATTGTTAAGCACAACCATTCCCGCACGAGCATAGAAGTTTGAAATGATGGAAGAAAGATCCACCGGGAATGCGTCCGCACCCGGAAGTTCCTCCATACGGTTACTCATCTCCCTCAACGCCTGAGCCCAACGTGACGTGGAATCGGCAAGAAGCAGACATTTGAGTCCCATCGCACGATAATACTCACAAATGGTCATAGCCGTGTAAACTGACGCTTCACGCGCAGCGACTGGCATATTGGAAGTGTTGCATATAATGGTTGTACGCTCCATCAGATGACGTCCGGTATGCGGGTCAATCAGTTCAGGGAACTCAGTAAAAATCTCCACAACCTCATTTGCACGCTCTCCGCAGGCAGCCATCACTATCACATCAGCATCACCCTGCTTGGCTATAGCATGCTGCAACACCGTCTTGCCACAGCCGAAAGGCCCCGGTATGAAGCCCGTACCACCTTCTGCTATAGGATTCAATGTATCAATTACCCTGACTCCGGTCTCCATTATCTTGTTCGGACGCGGTTTTTCCTTGTAGGCTTTCACCGCAACCTTCACAGGCCATTTCTGAACCATAGTCACAGGCACGTCCTCGCCTTCCGCATCTGTAAGCACGGCAATTGTATGATCAACGTTATATTGACCTGCAGGCTCCACACTCTTCACGGTAAACGCACCCTTAAATGCAAATGGCACCATTATCTTGTGAGGCAGCCATCCTTCCTTGACCTCTCCAAGCCAATCCGCAGCCTCAACCTTGTCTCCCACCTTTGCTATCGGAGTGAAATCCCAAAGTTTCGTGCGGTCAAGCGGCTCTGTGTATTCACCGCGTTTGAGGAACACGTCCTCCATTGTGGCAAGGTTGTTCTGAAGTCCGTCATAGACACTGGAAAGAAGTCCAGGTCCAAGAGAAATTTCCAACATTCTTCCCTCGAACTCCACATCGTCGCCGTTTTTCAAGCCACGAGTGCTTTCAAAGACCTGAACTGACGCATATTTGCCTTTCACCTTGATGACTTCGGCAAGCAACTTTGTGTCTCCGAGGGTAATATAGCAAAGCTCATTCTCAGCCACCGGTCCGTCAACTTCGACAGTGACAAGGTTTGAAACAATGCCTGTTACCTTTCCTTTTGTTTTCATATCGTAATTTTTTGTATTCTAATTGTTTGTACCGAATGCCAGCTTGTCCGCCGCGTCACGGACCCCGGTAAACGAACCTTTCACTTCATTTACCAGACGTGCAAACATTTCCTTTCCGGACTCAGGATCAAGCTTCAGCCATCTCGACACGATATGCAGTTTGGCGATAAAGCCGAGAATTGCGTCGATGTCAAAATAATGGAATGACACGAGTTCGTCTATCTTACCCCACATAAGATCGTCAAGACCGCGCTCGCGCTGAAGAATGTCATCCGTATTAAGCACAGAGTCAAGCCTTTGCGCCTCATCGAAATCTTCCTGAAGATCAAGGAAAATATCTGTGTCGGCAGGACGTCCCAGAGCCTTGTTAAGATAGCGGACTTTTGCATTCCGCACCTGAAGGTCAAATCGGAAATATCCGCTCAGAAACTTGTCTTTAAGTTGAAGGGCATTCTGATAGAACTCCACGTTCAACTTTTCGTCCTCATACCCGTCCAAAAGAGTGGCAATCAACTTATTGTCCCGCACAGAGCACTGTTCCCTGATCTCATCCAGAAGTGCACTGACAGTTGCGGAGTCAGCGCCTCTCCAGTCTGGACTGATATCCGGAAGCCCGGCAATTATATACTCGTAATTGTTCATTGAATTTCAGTCTCGCAAGTATCACTCTCCGAAAAGCAGTTTCCGTGTAGTCGGACGGAGATATTCGCTTATCAGTTCCTTGAACGTATCATCCGTGAGACTGATGAAATAGCTTCCGTCTTTCGGACCGATTGTGAATCCGCCGGATATTTTTTTGGAGAATTCGGCATTGACACTGCCTTTTAGAATCTTGGAGAGTTCATTTGCGACAAACGGCTCAAGTTCGGCTTTCAGTGACTCGGGAAGCACTAGATTCAAATCTGCAGACTCTGTAGCACTGAATTTTTCAGCGACAGACTTGATGACTTCCTTGACAAATGCAACATCGGAAAGCGCCTTGTCAACTGCAGAATCCGATGCTTTGAAGACAATCAGGTTCTCAATGTCCTTTCTTGTTGCCTGAACACTCTGACCGGCAGCCATTTTCAAGTCTCCTTCAACTTTCACCTTGTAGTCGGCTGCCTCCTTCTCGGCTTTTGCTTTGATGTCGGCGGCTTCCTTTTTCGCAGCAGCCACTATCGATTCAGCTTCCTCGCGTGCCTTTGCAAGAAGAGCCTCGCCCTCGGTCTTACCTTTTGACAGTCCCTCATTGTAGAGTTTGTCTGTCAATTCCTGTAGTTTGTTCTCCATATAATGTTTAGAAGTTGTTTTAATCGTTTTATTCCAAAGTCTAGCAAAATTACAAAATTCGAGCCTATAAACAAATGCTTCCGACACCTTTCAAACGAAAGGACATCTTTTGCGAAGAATCGAACATTGCTGGAAAATATAATGTTTTACTACGGTTCCATATTTTCATAGCGAAAATACAAAACTTTCGTATCGAAATCAAGAAAAACCTGTGCGAATAGATAAAATATATGTCACGACGTATTGCCTTTGGAAAATATATCGGCTATTTTTGTAGGAGTGGCGCGCTCGCACGCGAACAACATTAAACAAAAAAACTACATATATATGGAAAAGAACAGAGCCGATATCAGGCAATACATTGATGAGAACAAGGATAGATTTTTCGAGGAATTGTTTTCCCTGATGCGGATACCGTCCGTAAGCGCAAAACCGGAGAACAAGGAGGATATGCTCAAATGCGCTGAAAGGTACGCAGCACTTCTCAAAGAGGCGGGAGCGGATGAAGCCGGAGTGTTCCCCACAGCAGGAAATCCTGTCGTTTTCGGACAGAAAATGGTAGATTCCGCGGCGAAGACAGTGCTTGTCTATGGTCACTATGACGTGCAGCCGGCAGAACCGCTAGAGAAATGGCATTCAGACCCGTTCGAGCCGGAAATACACGACGGAGCCATCTGGGGACGCGGAGCCAACGATGACAAGGGACAGACTTTTATGCACGTGAAAGCATTTGAATACCTTGTAAGGAATGGTCTTCTCCGGCATAATGTCAAATTCATATTCGAAGGCGAGGAGGAAATAGGAAGTGCAAGCCTGCCGGCCTGGGCCGAAGAAAACAAGGCGAGACTCAAATGTGATGTAATTCTCGTATCCGACACCACGATGATTTCGGACAAAGTCCCGTCGATCAACTGCGGAATGCGCGGAGTCACTTATCTTCAGGTCAATGTGAAAGGACCGGACAAGGACCTTCATTCAGGTCATTACGGCGGCGCAGTGGCAAACCCGATCAACACATTGTGCGATATGATATCTTCCCTTATCGATGAGGACGGAAAGGTCACAATTCCCGGATTCTACGACGATGTCGCGGAAGTATCCGCAGAAGACAGGGCAGAACTTGCAAAAGCGCCGTTCGATTTGGAGGAATACAAACAAAGTATCGGCATAGACGAGGTAAAGGGCGAAAAAGGATTCACCACACTTGAAAGGACAGCCATAAGACCGTGCCTGGACGTATGCGGAATCTGGGGCGGATACACAGGAGCCGGAAGCAAGACAGTTCTGCCTTCTGAAGCGCACGCCAAAATCTCTATGCGAATCGTCCCTAACCAAAATGCCGACAAGATTATTGACCTGGCGGCAAAGCATATACTGTCAATCGCTCCGCCTTATGTGCACGTCAGTGTGGACAAGATGGAAGCCGGCAACGGATTTCTCATCCCTATAACTTCTTCAGCCTACAGGGCAGCGTCACGGGCAATGGCGGAAGTCTATGGCATAGCGCCTGTTCCGAGCCGCGGAGGCGGAAGCATCTGCGTACTTGCAGATATGCGTAACATTCTCGATGCCGACCCGCTGTTGATGGGATTCGGACTTGAGAGGGACACAATCCACTCACCTAATGAAAGTTATCTTCTAAAACAATTCTTTGCCGGAATCGAATCGATAACCCTCTTCTACGAGTACTGGAAATAGCGGTCACAGAAATCGACGGCGATATTGCCTGCACGGAGACGCACACCCCTGGAAAAGAGATGGTCTCCGTGTTCCATTGTATGCAGCTCCGCCTGCGGAAGAGCCCGGAGTATGTCATCGGAGAGATTGAGTTCCACAATTCTGTCCCTATCCCCCATCATTATGCACACTGGACCACTGTAATGCGAAATAACCTCGAACGTATTGAGATTCTGCGCAGTAATGAAATACTGCCTTGACAGACGCGAACCCCACACCTCCACTTCATCGGGGATATTCACCGGATCAAAGTGAACGTCTGCCACTCTCCCCGCCTTGGAGTCCATCTCGATATTGACTGCAGGAGCAAGAAGCACCATCGCCGCAACCGAGTCTGCCAACCGTGATGCTGTTATCAACGACACCAGCCCTCCGAGAGAATGACCGCATAGCACTATCCTTCTACCCTTCTCCCTGACAAAGGAAATGACTGACATCAAGTCATCGACTTCAGTAAGCGGTGTCATTTCGGTTATCTTGCCGCTGCTTCTGCCGCTTCCGCGAAAGTCAAATCTCAATGTGTCATAGCCAGCCTGATTGAAAATCACGGAAACACCGAGTATCGGATTCTGCCCGCAATTCATCATAAGCCCGTGACAGAGTATCACGACCGGTAAAGACTCATTGCCAGAAGCAACACCGACGGAGTCAGACTGTTCTGCACCAGGAGTGAAGACGGCGTAAATGTCGCCTTTTGGAGAATGTATTGTAATCTCTTTCTCCGCCATATCAATGACGCCCTCCGACATTTACGATAAGCCCTGCCTTTGCCATAATACCCGGCTGAGGTACGTTTCCATAGTCGAAATACTTATGGTTCAGCACATTGTTAACCTCAGCATATATACTGTAGGAGAATGCGGCTTTACGCGCACGACTGCATTTGTCTGTCCAAGAAAGACGTGCATCCACAAGTGAATAAGGCTTGTAAGCCACAGTTCCCTGCGACACCTTGTCCACAAACTTCTCATAGTTGCCTTTCCTATCCTGCCAACGCCAGGAAGCATTGGCGCACAGACCTTTCCATATATGAAAATCAGCCTTGACGACCACTTTGTGCTTCAGATATTCAAGGGCATACTTTGACTGGATGTTCTTTTCAGTCTTCTTGTCCTGTGAAATATGACTATATGATACATCCAGGGTACGCAGAAAGAAATCATTGCGCACAAGCATAGACGGGAAATCCATACGAACGGACAATTCCTGACCGAAGGTATTGATTTTGGCATAGTTGCAGGATTTCCACTGTGCATCCTCCCCTTCTGAAAGATCTTTTGTCCAGTCAATCATATCGCTTCCCATATTGTAATATATGGTAGCGACAGCATTTATCCACGGTCGTGAGAAGCGCAAGCCTCCCTCGACGGACTGCATTTTCTCAGCTTTGAGATTCTTGTCAGCCTGATGCCCCCCGACAGAGTAATAGAGTTCTGTAAACGTCGGCATCCTCAGCGACGAATTATACGAGGCATAGACCTTCCAGTCACCTAGAAATCTGTAACTTACATTAACTCCCGGATAAAATTTGAAGTCATCCTCGTTACCAGTATTTTTTACAGCAGCCACCCCTGCATTGGCAGAGAAATTCCGCACATCCACTGAGTGTTCAAGGAAAATGCTGATATTCGTGCGGTTAAGCCCCTTGATATAATTGGCACCGGACGTACCGCGGACTTTTTTTGGCGTAGAAAGCGTTTCACCGAGATTTGTGCTTATTATATCCTCATTGCGCATCTCCGCGCCAAAAGCTGTCTTACCAATCACGGTTTCAAACCAACTGTTCAGATTGACGCCCCAAACGTTTGTCCTGTGATGGTTGAACGCAACTTTGTCAGCATTTCCACGAATCAGCTCAAAACGGTCCTGCCCACGGTTCCAATATATTGCCGGACGGAACTTAATGAATCCGTGAGTCTGGGCCTGTATGGCAGCGAATGTCTTGAATGTGTGCTCGAACTGGTCGTCGTATTTCGCGCTGTAAAAAGTATTGGATCCGAAATTCCTGGAGCTGAGGCCTGCTTGCCAGCTGATATCAGCGACATTTGAAGTATATGTACCTTGCCAGAAAGCCTTTACCGTTTCGTAATCACTGTTGAGTCCGCCCTCGGAATTCCTACTGAATCCGTCTGATCGCAAATAGCCTGCAGAAATCTGAGAGGACAAGTTCCTTCGGGAGAATCCTGCTCTTGCTCCGCCGTTGAAAAAGCCGTAGGAACCGCCTTCAATGTGTGCCGAGACTTCGTTTGACTTGGTTTTCCTGGTTACTATGTTGATTGCACCTACAAGAGATGACGATCCGTATGTGACACCTGCAGGGCCAGAAAGGACCTCAATATGGTCTATATCATTGATATCCACCGGAAAATCCACCGTATTGTGACCGGTTTGAGGGTCACAGATGTTTATTCCGTCAAGAAAGACTGCGATCTGGTCACTTGTTCCGCCGCGCATCGATATATCCGTCTGTGCACCCATATCACCTCTTTGCCGCACATCCACACCGGCTACATATTTGAGAATGTCATTGACGCTCTCAACTGGAAGCGAAGCGACAGTCGAACTGTCAAGAAGAGTCACTATACGAGCACTTTTTCCTAGAGCGATTGGCACTCTACTTCCGGTAACAGATACAGAATCAAGTGAATAATTTTTGTGAGAGTCAATATCATCCGCCGCAGATATCGGCTTTGAAAATAATGACATTAAAAGCAGGATGACTGCCGCACGGCAGTTCCTTGTCCGTTTCATACTATAATTGCATAATTTAGAGTAATACGGCGGCAAAAGTAATCAATCTCCGCCTATTTGGCAAACCGAAGCGAGCCAAGACGGAACCAACAATACGTGTCATCATTAGAGGACGGCTGTATTCCAAATTAACGATATCGCATCGCTTACACATTCGGGGAAGGCTAATAAACTTTAACCTTCCCCGTTTTCAAATGTTTTGAACGTATAACTGCATCTCATCTTGCAGTTACGCTCCAATATCAGTTTTTAATAGAGTCGGCTTACTCTTGTAAGCCTTTTAAATCACACGTACAGTTATTATGACGCTTCCTTTCGGAACTGTTGCAAAGTAACATCTTAGGAGCTGATTTAGCGTTGTATAAAGTCGGCAAAATTTGACAAACGCAGGAAAATTTTAGACCTGATTTATAGTAAAATCACGTGTGAAAATCTACAAACACGGAGACAATAACCTGATTTACAGACAATTACCCCCCCCCAAAAAAAAAGCCAAGAAAGCGAATTTCAAGGTGATTTTTCTACATTTTTTCTGTAACAGACAGGATATTCAGGCCGCCATTCCCGACACCCCATGAAAAAAAATCAAAGATTATTTTTCTTGAAAGCGGAAGGCGTATGCCCCGTAACTTTTTTGAAAGCTTTGGAAAGTGCTGACGCGTCAGTAAATCCGGAATAATCCGCAAGTTCGGCAAGAGTAAGAGTCGGTTCGGCAGTCATCTTCGCCTGCACATCCTTTATTCTCAATGAATTTATCCAGGAATTGAAATTCATCTCATAGACATTGTTCAGATAGTCTGACAACAGGCGCGGACTAACCCCCATAGACTTCGCCACGTCTGCAATCGTCACTCCTTCTTCAAGATATTGCTTTTCTGAACGGTTTTGCCATTCGGTCACGATTGAATCAATCGAGATTCCAGGCTTTTGCTCTGACGTTTTTTCAACAGATGCTTCAGGCTCTGTCACCGACTGATAGTCTTCATCATCAACTACAGGAATCGATGAAACTCGACCATAAGGAACAGTCTTGTGAAAATCATCCGAGTCCAGATATGTAAACGCCGGAGACAATTTCTCGAAGAGCCTATACAGGTTTATCAGAGAAATGACAAACGGAATATAAAGGATATTGCAGATAATCATAAGCGGTATCAGCACGCGCCCATTGAAGCATAAGAGCTGCAGAATAGACAATATCGCATAAAGAAAATATCCCCAAAGCCAGGAAGTCAGACGCTTTCCGGACATCAAAGTATTGCCTGTGAAATAAGACTCAAGTTTCTTGTTATACAAGACAACAGATTTGGTCAGAAGTGCTCCCAAACGTATAATTTCCGCCAGGACAACCGCATATAGCATATATTGGGTACATCTTGCGAATGTAGTATGCACATATTCATAGTAAGCCTCCACATCAAAAATCAGCCCATACTTGACAAAGAATGCCGTATAATGGGCAATCCCTAGCAAGCAGGCCGGCAGAAGCAATGAATAGACTGTCCTTTTATTGATTTCCGGGCAATGAAAAAGCTCCAATGCAGCCAATGTTGCCATAAACATCTGGAAGAAGAACAGCAAAGGTGCCTGAAAATAATTCACGAGGAAGTAATCGGCGCGCCAATATTGAAGCCCAATAACGACAAAGCAATTGAATACATCCAGAAAAGTGGCATAGGCCACATTTCTCTTGACATTCATAAAATGCTCACCTATGCCGGAGTAATTGTTTCTAACTCCGAGAAGCACTATTCCGAGTATAAGGCAGACAAGTCCACAACACAAATACGTGAGGAACTCCATCAATCTAAACGTCATCATAACCGCCCAAAGTTATGATTTTTCTTGAAATTGTGAAATACTCCTCAAGATGAAATCACAACTTATTCGGAATAATTCCCGATTTTGAGGGGGTGAAAAGTCGGAATTTTTCCCGATTTGGACAGGGTAAAACTCGGAATAATTCCCGATTTTGAGGGGTGAAAAGTCGGAATTTTTCCCAAAAGAGGATAATATCTGATTGATTTATACTACATTTGCATAAAATGCAAGAAACACTATGCTTTTCAGGAAATTTTCATCACATATCGAAGCCTTCTTGAAAGAAGAACCGAACAAGATTCTTCTTGTAAACGGAGCCAGACAGATAGGAAAATCCTACCTTATACGTTACATAGGGAAAAAGATGTTCCGCAACTTCATTGAGATCAACCTCAAGGAAGACAAGGAAGGCAAAATGATATTTGCTGACGTACGCAGCACGGACGACTTCTACCTACAACTGGGAGCCATAGCGGGAAAGCGGTTGGGCAATTCATCTGATACAATTGTATTCCTCGATGAGATTCAAGCATACCCGCAACTTATGACAATGCTGAAGTTTCTGAATCTGGAAGGCAGATACAGATATATCGCTAGCGGCTCTGAACTGGGTATCGCACTGTCACATACGCCGTCAATCCCGATGGGAAGCATTGCCATAGAACAGATGTATCCTCTTGATTTCGAAGAATTTCTAATGGCGTCAGGATGCGGTGAGGAAACGCTTGAAGCGATGCGCGACTGCTACATAGGTAGGCAGCCGCTATCCGATTCGCTACACAGATATATGATGAACCAGTTCAAGATATATCTGCTTACAGGCGGAATGCCCGATGCGATAAACAAGTTTCTGGAAACACGCAACATTGCACTTGTCCGCAAGATACAGAACGACATCCACGAGATGTACAAACTCGACGCGTCGCAATACGGCTCAGACAAGAAACTTGCTATCAGAAAGATATACGATCTAATTCCGTCTAATATGGAGAACAGGAGGAAGCGCATCGTAGTGAAGAAAATTGAGGACACAGCAGGGCACAAGCAGTTCAGTGACTATGCCGACGAGTTTGAATATCTGACAAATTCCGGTGTTGCACTCGGCGTAAAAGCAATCAGCAATCCTAAATTTCCATTAAAAGAATCGGAGAGCAAGAATCTGATTAAGTTGTACCTCAATGACGTTGGACTGCTTACCGCCATTCTGTACAAGAACAACATAAATGCTGTACTCGGTGACGAGCGCAGTATAAACCTCGGCTCCGTCTATGAATCAGTCGTGGCGCAGGAACTATGTGCCCACGGGTGCGAACTGCACTATTACGACAACAAGCAACGTGGAGAAGTGGATTTCATAATTGACGACTATGACAGTCTATCTGTGCTGCCGATAGAGGTCAAATCTGGAAAAGACTACAAGGTGCACAGCGCACTTGACAATTTTATAAACACTCCTGACTACAACATCAAAAACGCTGTTGTACTATATAGCGGCCAGAAGGTATATCAGGAAAATGGTATAACCTATCTTCCAATCTACTACGTGATGTTTATGTGCAATGAGTCCGCCAGTGCCGAGGATACGCTTATACCCGAATTCAGAGTACCTGATGCACACTAATTCGTGCGGATGTCGCGGACGCAGCGGACATAACCTGGACATTCGCCACCACCAACTGTGACATTTCCGCCATTGACGACAAATCCTTTTTTATAATTACTGTGAACCGTAGTTCCATAAGGGCCGAATGACCAATACGTGCGGGACATTGTGTTTTTCACCTCAGCAACGGGAAGATAATACTTCATCACCGCTGCCTCTATCTGACTTGGAGTACGATACCCCTCAGGGCAATACTTATTGCCTGTACCAGCTGCAACGCCTTCATTTACGGCTGTATTATAATCTGCAAAAAGGACACCGCTCAAAGACTGCGCTCCTCCCGGATAAGTCTGGAACTTCTTGTAAAGCCTGTTCTCCAGAGAGCGCTCGTCTGAAAAGATAAGTTCCTTGGACGTATAGTAACGAAGAGCCTGGGCATTCAGATGAGTTGCAGTGAAGACATAATAGGTTTTGTTGTCCGAATCAGTCTTGGTTTCCATCTGGATGTAGTCATCATACATCTTATCAATGTCGTATGTCTCCTCTGAATTACCGTCTATAAAACCAAGATTTCTGACACAACGTATCGAAGTCCCCCGCTGATCTCCCCAGTTGTGATAAGTGTGACTAGTTGAGATTCCCTCTTCAGCCCAGACCATAGTCGGGTCATTACTATTTCTAACATACGCATAATCCCCAGCCCAAGACCCATCGCTGCGTGAATCATCGGCAAAAATACTAGTCGAAGACACTATATGCTGCTGCCAATCTGAGCTAGAAGACGATTTTTTCTGTTCCGGTGTACGATTATAAAGTTTCGTATCGGAATCCAAAAGGCCATCTCCTACAAACATTCCGACAAGCTGATTGACTGATGCCAAATACCACCTTACCTCGTTGCGGTCGATCTTGCCGTCACCGTTATTGTCACGGTTACGGGTCATACACGAATAACGCATATAGGCGTAAGTATTGTTAAGCTGCGGCGTATCGTTGCTCACCTCGTAGTTCATAAACGTTCCCCACTCCACCCCGGTAGTGAATGTGTTGTCTGTAGCGCTTTTAGGACTCACCCCCCATTCCTTGCAGGTATTGAAAAGGCCATTCACATTGCTGACATTTCCACGATTCTCATAAGTACCGGAATTTGTACTCCAGTAATTCCACCCTTTTGACTCAAACTCGTCAGTCCTCTCCACACCCCACGCAGTCTGCAAAGCAGTATATGACTGGTCTGTATTATAAATGCACTGGATGGAATGTTGCTGAATAGTCGTGACAGAACCCGTGCTGCTGGACTCCAAGTCCTTGCTCTTCTCCGAGTTGCAGAGAATATGAAGCTTACGGTCCCCCTGGTTCACGAACTGCTTCCACAAGTCGGAAGACTTCTGTCCAGTAAGAGGATTCTCAGTATAATAATACTCGTCAATGAACGCCGTGAGACAGATGTTAGGCTCAGACATATCGGTGGAAGTCTTGTGGTCAAAATCACTCGTCTCCCTGTTCTCAATGAACTTGTGCACCTGAGTTTTGATATAGGTCACCAGTTCCTTGATGTCCATCGAGCCGTCATTGTGATAACCAGACAAACCCGGAGTTCCGTCATCCTCCGCATTTTCTTCAGCCGTTCTCAACGTGTTGTACGTCTGAAAAGAGCGCGGTGTATATTTTCTGCGCTTGTCTGTATAGAAATTCCCGTCGTCATCTCTCTTGTTCAGTCTGAAACGCACCCATTTGTAGTCAAGACCGGTCGTAATGTCGATGTCCCCTTCTTTCTGCGGCTCACCCTCTCCGAACGGAGTTTTCACAGCCCAGGTCAATTCATCCACAATACAGTTGTCGCTGGACACATTGCCGTTCTGGAAGAAATTGGCAAGATGGAAATTGATAGTCTTGGACTCATAATGACAGTCGCACAAAGCGATAGTCTCCTTTGCAATGGAAATCTGCCCTGTTGCGCCAGGCTGTCTCTCCTCCACATCAGACACCTCTCCCTTGCTCGTCTCAACCTCCACACGTATGCTGTTCACAGAATTGACAGTCACGGTGTAAGTATAAGACGTGTTTCTCTCCGTATTGAAATTGTCAAAGCCGTTGTAAGTATCCTTGCCGTCACCTGTATTTCCGGTAGAATTGTCAATGGACGCGCTCCAGTTGCCGAGATGGATAATGTACTGAACGTCACCGCCAAGCACCTGACCAGCAGAGTCATTGGTAAGTTCCATCTCCACATAACCGGTCACAACCACATAAGTGGAGAAATCGTTGGCATACTCGAACACCCTCATATCCCTGCTGTATTGCACGCCATCGACGGAATACGAAACCGGGCAACTCTCGTTCAGTCCTGTGGAAGTCTTAACCTGACGGCTACGGTCCTGATATGCAGTAAGAGTCTTTTTCGGAATCTGCCTGTTTTCAAGCATATAGAACGAGAACTCTGACGTGCCGGTCGAAGGGAAATCCTCGAAATTCACGAAGTCAGTGTCGAAGAAATCCTTAGCATACTTGGAATAATCGGATTCCGGCGTAGTCGGAGGCACTGAAGTGTAGTCACGTCCCCTCTCATCACTGATTCCACGGGCCGCATAACCAAGAACATACGCTGTACGAGGCACGTTAACGACTTTCCATTGCTTTGCGACAAACGATTTCACCACCTGTCCACTGGCGTCAGGACGGGTTCCCTGCTTGAAAATGAAACGCACCTTGGCATCCATACGCCTCAACAGCATAGTATCAGTGATGACAGTCCTTACCATCTCGTCACTGCTTGTACCGCCTGAAATTGTCACACCTGAGATTTTCCCTGACATCGGGAAATATCCGTTTCGATTGACAATCTTCTGGTTCATATAGACATTGAAGTTCTTGAGGTCTGCTTCAGTACTGATGGAAGCGCCGAGAAGGTCTGAAGACACTCTCACCATATCAGCATCCAGATTTGCGATGAGATACACCGTCATATTGGTTCCGGCAGAAGTCTTAACCAGCACACTGCCGCTTGTCACATCACCGCTATTCACTGCATTGTTCACATACCAGCAGTTGTCTGTTGCAGCGGTCACTTCATCCTTTGTGGTCTTCTGATTGGAAGAATCGAAAAATACACCGGCAACCTTGCTTCCGTTGGAATCGAACACGAAAACATAGAAGTTGAAAATCTGGCTTTCGTTAGTCTCGCTCAACGTCGCTTTAGTGACAACTACAGAATTCTCCTGGGGACCGAAATTCACAAGAAGCATTCCTTCACCTTCAGTAGCCACAGGCTTAGGCTCCGAAATCTCTTCCTTCATACAGGAAGCGGAAAATGAAGCCAATATTATGATTGCCAATAATTTTACTATATTTCTCATATCGAATAAATGCGTCAATAAATTCTGTTGCGGCATCTTGCCCGTCATCATCAATCAAATGTCGTCTCCGCTGATTTCTTGCGCCACTCCTCTACCTGAAAATCGAACTGACCGAGCATCTTATTGTAGAATATATTGACAGTCACCGTAATATGCTCGTTCCTGCCGATTCTTGTCAATTTCTGTGAATTACCATACTGGTCAATATAACTGATAGGACGGCTGACACGAGGTATTTCGTGAAGCGCAAATTTAAAATACTGTTCCTTTCCACTCGCCTCGACCTTCCTCATATTCCACTGAGTATCACTTGTGCTTTCCTTGCCCTGCGAGCCAACTACCTTGGACTCTTCGTCATAAGTTAGACTATAACCGCCGGTATTCTTAAACTGGAAAACTCCCGATTTATTAGTAATTGCGAAAGTTGTCGCCTTTGCATCATCTTGCGTGTGCCCCGCTGTCTCCCCATCAAGAGTAATATACCCTCCTGTCGAAGCATTGAGCAATTTACCGTTATCTGGATCTGTAACAGCCCACAAGCAATAGGAAAAATCCTGAGATTTCAACATTTCTTCGTCTGAAGTAAATGACTGCAACACAAGTTTATCATTGTTGTCAATCCCAACGTATTGAGTATCATCCGTTCTTGACCTCAGTACATACACAGAGCCGGCAACCGGAGATGATGAAATGTTGTCCGACACCGAGTAAACAAACCTTTCTGCGAGACCGATATCATCAGGCATGGCGTCCGCCCCGTACAACGCGGCAAAAAGGTTGAACGAAATTCCGCTGTCGGATGTAGCGTCAGAGGTCTCGTAAAGATAAGTGGTGAACATCTCCGACTCCGTATTCGGGAAAAGGAACATATTTTCGTTCAGATCCGGGAACGCGACATCTGTTGCCGAAGCCGGAATCGAATGGTCATCAGTATCAAAAAGATAGCCTGTAGTAGGATTCACCGCAGAGAGACCGATATTTGCGATTGCCACAGAGTAGTCAGAGATATTGTTTCTGAACTGGAATGACAACTTGCCGACGCAGCGGAGAAGATGAGCCTCGACATAATTTGCTCCGGCAGCGACCGCTATATCCTGCACCACAGAGCAAGGCATACCCGACTCGTCATCAAAAGACGGGGCATTTCCGGATGTAATCTCAGGGAGCAATTTGCCTATGAAGTTGTTATCCACAGTCTTTCCGGCAGTGTAGTCCGCATCAAGGTCTGTACAATTGGCAAGCACATAAAGCCTGTAGTCACCTCTCTGGATATCCTCAATAAGAACCTCCTCAGTTGCAGCATCCGGACTGAGCGACTTGAACGCCGCAACCTTTCCGTCGTTCTTGCTCACAAGCCACAGGCTCAGCGTCTTCATTATATCCCCGTCCTTGGCTGACGCAACAGCACCTCTCATATCTGGGTCACCCGACTCGACATCTGAATCTGCCTTTGTGGCAGTACCTTTCACGGCAATATGAAGGCTCGAAGTACCGCCAGTCTTTCCGGGGTCTTCGCCTCCATTCTCCCTGCTGCAAGAAAACGCAAGAAAAGCAGCAAGGCACATCAATGTATTTATGAACTTAATGTTACTCATCCTGCTATAGTACAATGTCAATGTTCGACTTAATGTCATCCCAGTCCGCAATGTCCACAGTCACCTGGACCTGCGTTCCCTGAAGAATAAGAGTATAAGTGTAGATTTTGCCAGCTTCGAGCTTGCGCTGAGGCAGTTTCACTTTCTGAAGTGCAGAGCCGCTGACTGTAGTGTAGAAGTTCACGTATGTGTCTCCGACGCTTGACGAGATGGTCTGCGGCACAATCAGAGCCGCTCCGTCAGCCGTCACATTGCCCGAAGCATCTGTAGATTCCGTGAAATATATCGGAGCATATCCCTTATAACCGACCACTCCGAACTCCTTGTTGCCAGTCCAGTCGAAGAGAGGATTTTTACTCTCAAACGAATTTTCATTTACTATCCAACTGACATTATCTGTGTCTTCGGAAGTGCTCGTCAATCCGTAGAACAACTGTCCAGCGGGATAAATGCCGGTAATATAGAACTCCGTAACCGCGTCAGAAACAGTTTCGGGACTTGAAATGCTGTCACGGTATTTGATTTTGAAACGAAGCCCCGACAGCAGATGCTTGAAATTCATCGTCACCCTGCCGACGCCCTCGTCTACAGGATAACGTGTTGCATACGCCGCCAGAAGATCATAACTGTCATTCACGCAGGAATAGTCCACAGAGACAAGGTTTGCGTTGGAGTTTGCCTTCACTTCCGCTGAATAAGGCCAAATGGCTCTGAACCTGTAGTGCATCGCCCTCTGCCATTTCTGCTTTGGGCTATATGTCCAATTGTCATCGGAGTACTCCACCTTCTGCATACCGCTGCCTTCAAACACGGAAACGAAATTTGTTTTGTCATCCATCGACTTGTAGCCGAATATGCCGAAAGGCTCTGTCTTCAATTCGTCATCAGTGTTTATAAGACTCTCTGTCCCTACCTTTGTAAGAGATGCAGATGCAGATGCGGATGAGGTATGCGACGAAGATGTCGCCACACCGCCGAAAGAAATATAATCGGACCCGTCTTCCGGCTGTGCACCGGACTTTCCGCATCCGGACACAAACGCAAGCGCTCCCAGCAACATCGCCGCCGGAAGAACACCTCGAAACAATATGTCTATATTTTTAACGACTGTCATAGCGTATTTTCTGTTATGCAGGAATCAATCGTAAGACTGAGATTCTGCGAAACCTTGAACGTATAGATGCGCTTCTTTCCCACAGCCCACTTCATTGTCCTGTCCAATTCGACATCAAGATCGCGAATTTCCCCTCCTGTTCCGGAATCGAAATTATAATGCAATGTAATTTTCGGGCGGAGATTCTGCGGAATCATCGTAAGCACTCCGCCAAGCGGTTTCGCGTCCTCACCAAGCACAACCTCACCGTCAAAGACTGTCACTTCTTTCCTGTCTCCGGTAATTGTCCATTCAGGCGTCGGGAGAGAATGGAAATCTCCCTGTGTGCCGACATCGCTCAATGTCAATTTCGTCACCGTAAGTTTGATGTCGTCAGATGCGACAGACATAGCACGGAACTCAACCTCACAGAGCGCATTGGTAAATGATATGCCCGTAGGCTCATCTGCAACCGGCTTTTTCACGTCAGTAATTGATGCAAATTCGAGAACATTCTGATCTGCTGCAAGAGGATTTGCCGCGCTGAAGCCCATGACCGAGACTCCGTTGGTGCTATCAAAACTTGCGGAGGCATCTGCCGGTGAAACTGCGAAGAAACTCATTCTAGAGCCTTTGTCGCACCAAAGATACTCCGAAGCACTCTTCCAACATCCGTCCGTACAAGAGAAAGTATCCCCCTCTATGACCGTCCGAGCCTTTTCGCAAGCCGAATCCCAACCGTATTCTTCCGGTAGTGAGTAACCCCAGACTTTGAACGGAGCACTCTCGGCAATTCCGCCTGCTGACGACTTCGTGCTGGTCGAACGCAACGCCTTGAAGGAAATCACTCTGTCGGCATCATAGCTGTTCACCTTGTCAATACAAGAAACACCTGCAACAGAAAGCACTGCCGCAGAAACAACCAGATATGAAAATGCACGTTTCACTTATAATCCTACTTTCACAATATCCCAAAACTAATCCACTATACCGACATCGATAATGCCGTCCTCGTCATAACTCCAGTCACCGGCTGTAGCATCAAACTCGATGTAACTGTCCTCATCTCCAATGGTTATGAGATAAGTGATGTACTTCCCTATCTGCCAGGCTGATATACCGGTTGCTGTATTATTGTAGAGGCGGGCGGCCAAAGTCTTCTCCGTTCCTGTGCCGTCAGTGCAGACAACAGTAATTCTAGGGCGCTCGGACCTTCCATCCTCCGTCATCAGCTGAGGCATCATCATAGTTTCCGGGAAAATCACAGTATTATTTCCATAATCGACTTCAGGCTCTGTGGCAGGCTCATAGACATAATCCTTGTTCTCGGAACGTCCAATCCAATGGTCTGTGACAAAGCTTCCTTTGGTATATACATCCGAAATAGTGACTGATTTGATTTTCCAAGTGGTCTCGGGTTCTGTACGCTCCTTTGCAAGGGTTGCAATCACTCTCACTTTGGAAAGCTGGTGAATGAACCTCACAGGGGCACCTGTCGCAAGCTTAGAGCAGTCTGTCGTTTTGGCAAACAGAATGTCAACGCAACCGTCATCAATCTTATCTCCGTTAGCATCTGTACTGCAACCGTATCCGACAGTGTTCGCCATCGACCACTCGTCAATGCTGAAACCTGTTGTCTGACTGAGGAAAAGCCCTTTATCAACAAGGTTATATGGCGACCAACTGTAGAAAGTCAAAGTACCGGTCTGCGGCCACCAATATACATTACCGCTTGTCCAGGCCTTCCATACAGATTCCTGACAGGAAATTTCCTCCTGACCTACGTATGAGACTGCAGAAGAAGCATCTTTTGTCCACGTCTTGCCCGGTGCAAGATACCACGCACGCGTGCCGAATGTCCCGTCCTCGGGGAATTTGGACACGGTTACAGCCTTTGTCTGGGTCTTGACAGGGATGAGGCAGAACTTGATTTGGTCACTGGCTCTGTCGGCATCAGGCGACAGTACACTTTTCACACAGGAAGTGCACAGCAACACCGATGTCGCCGCAACCGCACAAGAGAAGTTCTTTATGATGCTTTCAATAGTCATTATTCAGTTTCTATCACGTAAACCCCACATCCCAACACACTTTAACTTTGGAACCTCCGGGAGGTATCACCCTCCCGAAGATTAAATTATAATCAGCGAATTACCTAATGATAATATCACTGTCGTTCACTTCTGTCCAATCCTCAACTGCAGGATCCCAAGTAATCTCGTCAATCGAGAAAGTAAGGTTCACAGTATATTTGTGTCCCATCTCAAGTTTTCCGTCAGCAAAAGGCAAAACAGGTTTCTTGGATTCATCAGTTTCTGCAGTATTGAGATAAACCTTCTTTTCAACAGTCTCGGAAACAGTAGCATTCCCTACTTTAGTTTTAACGAGATATGTTACAGTGAAATAATCCGATGTGGAGAACGTTTGCGGAATGTAGTAACTCAGAATATCACCTTTTACAGCGTCACTACTTACATCTGTAAGAGTCTTAACATTGTTAGATATCACTCCCTCTGTCACGCCCTTTACTGAACTGGTATCTAACTGGATATAAAACTTCGACTCCTTGTTATCAGCAACACCGCTCCAACCAGCGGTATGCTTTTCATCTCCAAACTGCTGGTAAGTACCCTTTACACCAAGACTTTCAAATTCAATAGACACAAGACTGAATGTCTTATCGTATTTTGAGTAATCCTCCTTAGTCTTTACTGTGAAAGAAACATAAGCAAGCTTGTGTTTGAAGAGAGTCGGCACGCCATTGTGGTTGTATGTCATTACATTATTTTTTCTGTTCATCACTGTGTCAGCAACAAGCAGATCAACATTTGTATATCTGTCAACATCAAAGTCCGAAACTCTTATTCCCAAAGTCTCAGAAGAACATTCAACAAGACTCTGTGTGCTATCGTCAGACTTCACCAATTCTGTTGTCTCTCCTTTCTTGGTATCAATGGCAGTCCAGGCAAAGAATGTAAGAGAGCCCTGCTTAGGCCAGTAGTAATCGTCAGCAGATTCCCACTTCTCTGTCGAAGGGTTGTAACTTACTTTCGTATTGTCAATATAAAGCTGAGGACTCGCGCTCGGCTTCACGAAATACGCATAAGACTGAAACGTGTAATTATGACTGAAATCATTTTTAGCCGGTCCTGTAGTAACCGTAGCATCCTCAGTTTCCGATTTCGTCTTTGGAGCAACGTTGAACGTGATCTTGTTGTCAAGAGCATTGTCCACCGGAACCACCTCATTCTTTGCGCAGGCGGCAAGAGCAACAGCCGTGGCAGTGAGTGTAATAAACTTGTTCATATACTGTATTTTTATAATCTGTTTGGGTTCTATATTATTCACCTGAATTATGCTCCAAGATCAATGTCTGCCTCAGTCTTCGGGTCCCAATCTTCCTCTACAGGATCCCAAGTGATTTTGTCAAGAGAGAATTTAAGGTTGAAAGTATATTTCTTACCCATCTCCCAAGACTCAAATATATCTTTAACCGGCACCTCGTAAGTCACCTCTTCTACTGTTTGGTGAGGTGTCGTTGAAGTATTTACTGTCGTGAGAATCTTATACAGAACAACAAGCTTTGCATCAGCATTTTCCTTAAAGGACTGCGGAATATAGATTGTCACATCACCGGAAACCGCAGCGTCATCAGAATTTTTGTCCAAAGCAATTACCTCCAATGATGACGCCAAAGTTTCACCGCCAGAAAAATACGTCTCCTTTGATTTTCCATCAAGGACTTCCCAACACTCATTGGGAAGCTGCCTGTAATGGCCTGCTCTGTAGACATTCTCAAAAGCTATACGTTGCAGATAAAATTTCTTATTCTTGTAATCCTCTGCTTTTACAGCCGTAAACGCCACACTTGACAGACGATGTCTAAAAAGAGTCGGAACACCGTTAAAACTATAGGTTGACTCATTCATTGTCTTGTCTTGTGCGATATCAGCTACAAGGAAGTCAGTATTCTTCTCTATGTCCAGATGAATCTTCCCAAAAATACCAGCATCGGAAGTACAATCAAAATCAGACGTAGGATCTTGGAGGTCAATATCATTCTTATTTAACGAATAAGCGAAGAAAGTAAGAGATCCAGTCTTAGGCCAGAAGTATGAGTGATCCTTATCTTTCCAAACTTTATTCTCTTTGTCATAAGAAATAGTGGCTTCCCTAATGTAATACGCAGCTTCAGAAGAGTTTTCCGCCCAAGTCTTATCCTTGTCAAGATAGTAGGCCCAAGAAGCAAAATAATTTGCTGTACTGAAATCCTGCTGATGTTCACCAAGAGCTTTTGTTTTAGGAGCTACGTTGAACGTAATCTCACTTGTCTCTGAAGAGGGAGTCAGGACAACTTCATTCTTTGCACAAGCTGCGAGTGCAGCCACCGTGGCTACCAGTGCAATAATTCTTCGCATAATAATAATAATAATAATAATAAATATCTACCTATATTCTATATGTCAACATCTGTATTCTCGTTGTCCCAGTCATCTACCGCAGGGTCAAAACCGCCGCCCTTGTTGGCTGGAGGGTCAATCTTTATCTTTTCGTTCAGCAATAGCCAGTGATGTTTCACCGCATTTTCGCTGAGGAACACATTTGAAATGTCAAAACTCTTCTGAAGCGTCTTACCGTCCACCGTTTTGATGTCGAAAGTGACGGCAAGGCTATTGGTGGAATCCTGTATGCGGCCGAATGTATTGAACACCGCGCATATCACAGGCTCTCCGTTGTCTTCGCTCTTCTGCAACTGGAAATATACAGCCGCCTGCGGGTCCGTCACCCTTGTATTGGTTGCGATACGGTTCGAACTTACCATTCCGGAAAGAACTGCCTGTGCACCAGAAATATACTGCGCGCCGTCCACCTTGATCTGGATGTACCAACTTTCGACAACAGACTTCGCCTCAGTATAAATTGTATAGATGTCGTCGTGCCAAGGGATATTCTCGCACTCTGAGCTTGCTACTACCAAATGGTCAGGTTCATTGTAGATTTCAAAGCCGCCGGCATCTGCCTTTGCCGCAAAACGGCTGCGCAGAGCTGATGACACAGGGTCTGTAGTGGCAATTGCGCCGTAGAAGTCGTGATAGTTGCTTACGATGGTGGCCTCGGTACCGAAGTCGTAGATAAGCATCTTGTAATCTCCCGGCATAAGAGCCACGTCACCGCTTACATAACGGACGCCATCGCTATCCTTGCTTACGTTGGTAATGAAAGTCTCCGCCATCACGTTACCGGTTTTTTCCGAGAAGAACAGAACGTGCATCGCTGTCGGTTCAATCACCGGGTGGGAAATCTTGTCGTTGTAGATGTCGCAGGTCACATTGTGGACGCTGTCCACGTTTACCTTGACGTTCACTCTGGTATACTCTCCAGGGTCCTCGAGCGGACGCCGATGGCAACCGGACACTGCGGACAGGGTGCACATCACAGAGAGGGCAGCGCACATAGCACTTCCCGCCTTTGCAAATATGTTCCTGTTCGGCATCATAATATCACTATCCTTCAGTCGTTCTATCTTATCTTATCTTATCCTATCCTATTTCTATTCTATTTCTATTCTATCTGCCCCATTATATCTGCCCTGTCCTATACTATTCTTGATATTCCGCTTATCTTGTCGTTTTTCGCTCTCCATTATTTAGTTCTTCTTCTCGTATTGTGGCTGTCACGCCCGATAGGCATCACGAGTGACACCTTCGCCTTGGTAGGACCGAACCACGATATCTTTCCGACCTTATATTTATCCCTGTACAAGTGGTTGTATCCAGGGTCCGGCTGATAATGCCTGTAATCGCTGTGCATATAACCTGCAGAAATCGAGAACTCCATATTGAGCCATCTGCAAATAGGCAACGCATAGCCGTAGGTCAATCCTGCCGACCACAACTCACCCTGATAGCAACTCTTGGTATCCCACTGCAAATCATACTTGCCAGACATACCATAGACACCGGCGAAATGACCGCTGAGATAATCCCTCTTGTCATTGCGTTTGAACCACCAACGAGGCTCGATGCCCATCTCCCACACCTGGAAGCAATACTTCTTGCCGTTCGTCCCCCAGTTCCACCACGGGAACACATCTTCAACAGCAATTGAGAACTTCTTGCCTATCGGAAACTCCACTTCGGCATTAAGTCCGGTCACTGCATCATAGAGAAGGTTGGTCTTGACTGCAGGATACCAATGCGGACGGGTTCTCTTTCCTGACGCTGAGTCCGCCGGCTCTGAAGCAGGTTCAGCAACTTGCTCTGACACAGGCTTTTCCGGCAATACGGTTGATGACGTATCAGCCGGCTGCTTCTCTTGCCGCTCAATCGGAGTCTCAACAGGCACCGGAGTCACTATTGGCTCCTGAGTAACCACACTGTCAACAGGCTCTGTCACCGGGACTTCCGGAACGGGCTCCTCACCACGGGAGAATATGACAACCTCGGCATAACGCATCTCCTTGAGAATGTTACGCTTGATATACGCATAAGGCACCCCGCCACGGAGCACCATTATCCTCTTGTATATGTCGTCCGGATTTTCTTTCGGATGATTTTCGAATTCTGCAATGACCTCTGATTTGTAGGGAAGATTGGCAGAAGCCTTCAGTCTCTCGATGAACTCGTCGAAATTGGAGCCGAGCGGAATCACCTTGACATTTCCGAACTCCGATGTCCCGAGAATCTGCGTAAGCTGCCTGTGCAGCGCTTCGCCTCTGAGCTTGGAGAGCTTGGCATTGTACCAGATGTTTCCTTCCGGAGATGCACTTGAGACTATATAAAGGCTGTCAATTGACTGAATTTCAGTTAGAAGCGAATCCAAGGACCTGAGTTGGTCGGCATTTGACATAAATGTTGTGTCAATGTACGACTTGTCCCAACGATAATGGATTCTGAATGTATCTTTGCGGGCAGAAGGCTGAGCATAAGAAAAACTTGCCGTGATTCCACACCACAACAAGCACAGTAACGACATTACCGTTTTCCTACTCATTTTCGTACCAACAATTTTATATACTATAACGCTCCAAACGAAGCAAAGGGGCCAACATCGCACCGACTTCAAAAGTCAAAAATGCCTCATCAACCCAAATCTTGCGCAAAAGTAGTAAAAAAAATTATAATTTATAAAAATTGCATAAAAATTCTTTATCCACATAATGTATACAAAACGAGTTACGGACGAGTAAAAAACCGGAAGTTTGACACATTCATAAATTTAAAATAATCGCAAATATTTGAAAGAGTTT
>CAVJKV010000015.1:0-71505 GCA_963650425.1 Oscillibacter sp.
TATGCTCAATATAAACTACAAAATGCTTGAAAAAGCGGTTGTTAAGGATTGACTAACTAGTCGTTCCTTAAAAAGTCCTCTTGCTACTGCGAATTTGCACCATCAAAGAATCAACGGCGCTGACGGGAGAGGATGATGACGATGCCGATGAGGGCGAGGAGTGCCTGGAGCGCCCATTTGAACAATATGGTCCAAGTATAAGCGCTGGACGTCGTAATATCAATACTGTTGTCAATCGGGGCCTTACGCACAATGTCCACAGGGAGCTTGTTACCTGACAGCCAATTGAATATGCCAGAGCAAAACGCCTGATTATACGACTTGAACGCCTTGCGCTCAGTTGTCATCTCAAGATTCGACAGACAGTCCGCATCTCCGATTACCACCACTCTCTGCTCCTTCCCGTTCACAACACGTCTCAATGCCAGAGCAAGACAATGCGCTTTCCGGAATTCCCGTGCACCACGATTGCAGACAAGGTCTGAAGAATCAGTTACAGCGGAAAAATCCGTTATCTCAGTCTCATTCCAGCAATCCGTCCCCGGAGTCGCCAAAATCGGCACAGCATCCCATTCAGAAGCTATCTCATAGTCAATTGCAGTTGCTGACGGCAATGCCACCCGCATCCCCGGACGCAGATATTCGCTTACTGATGACGCATAATCCGTAACAACTGCCGGAATCAGAGTCGGAGCCGTAGCACTTTTGGGATAAACCACAGTACCCGGCAAAGTCATAACCCCTAGATAAGAAAGTATATCTAAAACATTATCAATACGTTGCGGCTCAAATGCAAGCACCATATCACCGCCCTCATCCAGATACTTGAACACATTGTCTTTCTCTTCGGAAGTGAACGCTTTCTTTGAATCCGCAATAAACAGAATGTCAGCTGATATGCTCGAGTCGGCAGACACAGTCTTGACGTCAAATCCGACATTTACCAGAGAACTGCGGGAATCGAGCGAAGACGAGAATCCGCCATAGTCACCGTCCTCATTGCGGTAAATATCCCTTTCATTCTGCCCGGTAAGAAAAGCCACCACAGGAGCATCATTCTCAAGACGATACATTGCCGCAGTAATCTCAGCTTCATCCGGATAGCGCGTCATATCGTCGAATATTCGAAGCCACGCTTTCTTGCCGTCTGAAGTCACCAGCTGCTTGACGACGTGATTTTTCTCTCCGGAAAGGTCTATCTTTTTGTGTATTTCATCGGGAGACAGCACCTTGCGCCACGGAATGTCGAACCCTTCCGCAAACTTCATAGCCATCTCCTTCGTCGAAAACTCACCGTGGCCATAATCCGGATTATGATAAGCCTCATCATAATAATACACCGAATGAAGATGGATGTCCGGCTTGAAACGGATATATTTCTTGTAGCGGGCAATATCGTCATTGATAGTCGCAGGAGCACCGGACCAACTGTCATAATCCGCCAGGTTCACATACGTCGTGATTTCCAGACGACCCTTCACCGCCTGCACAGTCTTTATGCTTGTCTCAGTCAAAGTATTGGCATCAATCTGACTGGCATCGTGATAGAAAATCAATGCCGGACGTGACGTAATATAGCCAACTGCAAGCACCAGAACGGTCGCACCAATGTATTTCGCTGCGCACACACCACGTCGTGGATTCTTACGATACTGTAGAAGGAATATACTGTAGCACAGGAACAAAGCTATGACTATTACGAAATATATCACATCTTCCGATGACACAAGTCCTTCCATCAACTGCGAAGTTCTGCCGGAAATTGCAGCCCAGTAAGTAATGTCCCTCACGAAGTCTATCCCCTGTCCCATTCCCGCAATCTGGTTCAGGAATGCAAGAGCACCAAGCGTCAGCAAAGCGGCTACAATCTGATAACTCGTCAGACAGGACATAAACAGACCTATGGCGGCATAAGCCCAGAACAGGAAGAACTGACCGGCCAATCCGCTGAACATCAATCCCATATCTGCATTCTCCACACGTAGCGAAGTGAACAGGATTGCCGGCAGAGTCACGCCAATCATAACAACAGAGAACACCACCATTGACAGATATTTCCCGAGAACTATCTGAGTAGATGTAACCGGAGACGAGTACAGGAGTTTGATGGAGCCGCTGCTTAACTCCTTGCTCATCAATCCCATAGTGAGCAGAGGAATGAACATGTACAGATTGTCCTTGATGACGGTATATATTCCCCTGTAATTGGCAAACAGCCCGTAAGTCACATTGTCCGCAGCGCCGTACAGATCCATATCACTCGCCAGACCTGCCAGAGAACCCGTAAACGCCTGATACGTCTGAAAACTGAAAATGACAAGTATCAGCCAGGCAATCGGTGAAAAGAAAAGCTGACTAAGTTCAGCCTTACATATAGACCAGGTCTGTTTCATCGGGAAACTGTTTTTGTGTTGAGATATTTGAAAATGTCATCAGCGGACGGCATTTCCTTGAGAATTTCACGAAGATGCCATTCCCTGCTGCCGGAAAGCTCTATCAGTCTTTCGCAAAGCGCATCGGCATCTCCCTCAATCGAAAGCCTTGTAAAACCGGGACGTTCGTGTGCTGGCTCGACTGAGGTAATTCCCTCGATGGCAAGCAGTTCGGCATCCGATGGAATCTCCGCCATTGATACAAGCAACGAACTCGGCCGAATGCTGTGGTTGAACGTATCTATATCGCTGTTGAAAACAAGATTTCCGGAAGACATCATAAGTATGCGCTCGCAAGTGAGCTGCACTTCGTGAAGTATATGAGTGGAAATCAGCACCAGACAGTCTTCCGAAATGTCTTTAACCAATTTTCTGATTTCAATGATCTGCATAGGGTCAAGTCCGTTGGTCGGCTCGTCAAGCACCACTACGGACGGCTTGTGTATCAATGCCTGGGCAATGCCGACCCTCTGCTGATAGCCTCCGGACAAATGCTTTATCAGCCTCTTGCGGAAATGCGCTATCTTGCACCTGTCAAGCACCTCCTCGACAGACTTTTTCACATCCGGCACAAGCCTAAGATTCGCTGCATAACGAAGATATTCCTCGACTGTAAGATCCGTCAGGAGAGGCGGTTTCTGAGGAAGAAAACCTATCTGCCTCTTTGCTTCAACCGGATTGTCGTGAATGCTGTATCCGCATATCCGTACATCTCCGGAAGTCGGAGTGAGCACCCCGCACATAATGTTCATCAACGTGGACTTACCCGCACCGTTCGCACCCAAAAGCCCAGTAACGCGACATCCTTCAAGGTCAAAACTGACGTCATCTACAGCCTTGAATACGCCTGAATAACTGTGAGTTACGTGATTAACGCTTATACTCGTAGACCCAATCCCCTGTATCACTTCTTTACTCCTCATAAGTCTTGGTCATACTTTCTGAGACAACAACCGTGAAATCGGCACGCACTTTAGCCGGTTTGTACTCGAGCGGATTGGCATCCGAAATCACCGACACTGTACCAATCTTCAGCTCAGGGCGATACTTCTTGAGATAATATCCTATGCCTGAATGGAATGCAGAATGCAGTTCACCATGAAAATGGAAGAAGAAATCGCCGTCCTTCATATTTGTCGCAATGAAATGCGCCATCGTGGCATCTTTAAGCGCCTGAGCAGCTACAACGTTCTGGACATTCTTCTTCATCATAGGAGCGCTTCCCATCTGCTTGAACGACTCTCCGATCAGCATATAAATAGTCTCGGTATAGTCAATATTCAACGGCAGCGGAGCAATCCATTGATATGCAGCCTTATCCAGCGAATCGAGGACCTCAACGCCAAAGTCGGACACCATACGGGCATATCGTCTCGGCACATTGGTCGCCACGAAAGGAATGCCGTTCTCAGCCGCATACGCAAGCAACGGCCTGTAGTCAGAATAGTTTGTCCACAGGTGGCTATTCTCCTCATACGTGGACGCATCGATGAGGGCGAGTTTGGTATATTCGTCAAGGACCTGCTGATTGTCGCTCTCCCACATTTCTGCACCGACCTTAAGCCCAGAGCCCTTGAGCGCGAAAAAATCATTCTCGAGATTCAATTCAAGCCAATGCGAGATAGGGTCGTTGTGCATCTCGCCGAACAGGCATACATCGTTCTTGCTCAGCGACTTGAGCATCGCGGAATACTCCACTTTATGTCCGGATTTATCCAGAATAACATAAGACGGATTGTCATTGGTGTATGACTGGCTTCTGCAGCCGGTACACGCCGCCAACAAACCCGCGACCGTCATCACAGCCTTCAAAATTGTCTTCATAGTCCTTTTGATCATTGTAAATAAATTTCACGCCTCAAAACCACACATTCAGGAATGCCCTGAACTCCTGCCACTTCCGTCCGCTATACACGTCGGACGAATGCACACCTGTATAACGATAGCTTCCGCCGACATCCAACACTAATTTACGAATTGGAATGTCCACGTGCAAGCCTGTTCCCGCTTTCCACAATCCGGTTTTCAGCCAATCCTCTTCTCTGCGGCCTACGCTTGTCGTGTAGATATTCGTCCCGTCCTTTGCGGCATTGGGCCTGTAATCCACCGAAAGTCCGTCAGTTACGCCTCCGTCAATGTCGAGAACAACGTCCACCTTGCCGAGCCGTACTCCAAAACCTGCGAACACATTGCCGCAGAGTGTCATATAATCCAGTCTGGCATCATAGTTCTTGTCCACCCGATTCTCTCCCGACAATCCGGCACTGACGCCAGCCTTTCTAAACCATCCTCCGCTGACATATCTTGCTCCAAGAGACGCGTCGTAAATGTCTGCATCGTAATTCTGGACAAACTTCTGCGATGCCCTGAGCCATCCCGAGCCGCTTCCCGATGTCAACGAGGCCTGCGCATCAAACACAATATCGGCATCTCCGGACGGGCTCAACTCATCCGTAACAGAGACAGCGCAATTCGTGAATTCATATTCTGTCCAACGTTCCTGCGCTGTCGCAGTCTGCGTGGATTTGTCCTCATAATAATCCTTCCCGGCCTTGAAATTCACCCTAGCGTCAAACCGGTTCTTTCCGGTTCTTGATTCCCAGCCGACATAGCCGCCAAGCACATTCTGTTGCCAGACAGGCTGCGTAAGATTTGACAACTGGGTACCCATACCGTTCATCAGGTATATGGTATAGCGCTCTCCCGAATTATAGAGTATGCTGAAACTCGGCTGTTCTTTGTTCCGTTCATAGGTCAATCCTGCCGTCAAAATATTCCCGCTAAGTTTCACTCCTGCGCCTGCCGAGACATTGATTTCCAATGCCGACTGGTCATTTCTCACGTCCGTCTTCCTGAACTGCTTGTCACCCGTGTAATCGAGCTGGGCTCCCACAGACCACTTTCCGTTAAAATTCTTCGTTGCTGTGGCCGAAAGCGCATATTGCTGCACTTCCCATTCTTTTGCAGGCACGGCACAATAGAAAAATGCAGGTGAGCCATAAGGCTTTCTCCTGAAAGACAATGTGGAACGCAAACTGTCGGTAACTCCGATTCCATATGAGAATTTGCCGGCAAACGACCATCCCTTGTCCTTTTGATGCAGGATTGATTTTGTCTCAATCTTCACGCCTCTTTCTCCGTCCGGAGACATTGGGGAGTGAGCCATTCCTTTGCCGGAGTTTCCTGCGACTCCTATGACTGACCAGGTTCCGTAATCCCACCAGGCAAGCATCGACGGATTTCCGTCATAGACAGAATGATATATCCTGTCGTTGTTCTCCCTGACAACAGAAGACACCATATCATCGTCAGGCCCTTCCGCCGCGGAGACATTTCCCGTCCCCGCAAACAGAAAGGCTGACAAAAGTAAAATATTTATTCCTATGGATTTATTTGAGATCATATCCTATATATCCGCCCTTCGGTGCAGGTGGATCCATCGCTTCGAAATCCGCTGAAGAATTGTTAGTATCCTCCAGGACTAGGCGGCCTGCGCTACGGGAAGCATTTTCGTCAATTTTACGGCGTACGCTATAGTTGGTGAACACATTGTCTCCGCCAGGAACATAGCTGTAGCCCTTGTCGATAGCATCCGGAAGACATTTCCACTTGGAGCTGCTTACGGTTCCGACACAATCAACACCGTCTATAATAATATTCACAGGGACCTTGACAAGTGTCTCTTCAGTCTCAAGTCCGTTTGACACATATTTGTATGTAATCATATCGCTCTTTCCGAATGCAGCTTCTCTTCTGAATATAACCGGTGTTCCGCCGTTCATATTCCAGAAGAATGCCTGCTTGCTGGTAGACACATAAACGATGTCGATATTAGGGACATCCGGATTGTCAAGGTCAAACATTTCTGCATAAGTAGGGTCACCGCCCTGCGCATTCCACCAGTCCACGGTATAGGTCTCCATATCTGCACCGGACAAATCTATCACGTGAGACAGTTTTTCTTCGTCAACAGGCATTTCATACAAAGTCAAGGCATCTCTGAGTTCCTTGTTGAAATTGATGGCATTCATTGCAAGCACAAAGCTCTTGCCCGGAGCCAAAGTCAGATCATAATCTGTCGGGATCTGCGCAAGAAGGTTGAGATAGATATAGTTGTGGTCAAGAGTTCCGTCTTCAAGCACAGACTTCTCCACCGTCACATCCGTGTCCACTTTGGACGGAGACCACGCCTCACCAATATAAAGACCAGCCAAAGAAACAGGATATGCGCTATTGTTGAAAATCTCGACAAAGCTGTCCTTCATCATTGAACTGCCCAATTCGTCATAATCCATACTCGTTCCTGAATAGAACACTTCCTTAATCACAAGATCAGGAGATGAGTTCACAACCTGAAGCTTCAATTCAACCGTGGTGGTTTTTCTGGACTCCACAACCACGTTGTTCTGGACTGCTGAATATGTGGTTCCGGCATTTGCACCCCTAACCCACGCGGAAACATTGTATGTTCCGGCAACCAGATCTACGAAACTGACCTCTCCGGAAGCATCCGCATTGACAGTTGCTGTCGTTTCGTCTGAAGTATTGGTGAAGCTCACTTGAAGTTCTTCAAAGTTAACTGTCTGTCCGTCAGGTGCAGTAACCTTGACTGAGAGAGTTCCGAGATAAGATTCCTCGCTCTTCTTGCAGGAAACAGCTCCTGCGAAAACGGCTGCGCAAAGAAGTGCCGAAAGGGCTCTTGCCGCCATTGCTGTAATTTTAACTGTTTTGTTCATTTTATATGAGTGTTTATTGTTTTGCCCCTATTATGAACGACATCCCGAAGCCGAAACAGATGGTCTCGTTGAGTGTCGAACGTTTGGATTTATATTCGTATGTCGGATTGTACCACAGGAAGTTGTTGACATACAGGCTGAATGAATGTCCCGCTTTTGTCTCTTTTCGCACCTGAAGGTGAAAATCCGGATAGAACGGTCTCTTGTCCACAATCTCGTAGGTGCTGTCCGAAAGTTTGAGGTCAGCATATTCATCGGAATATCTCTCGCTCTCCGGAATCTTGTGATAAACTCCTTTCACGTCGTAATATGCATAAGGATAAAGACTTCCGGATTTAGGCTCCTGATAATTGACGAAATTAAGGTCGGCATTGACCGTAAATATCAGTCTAAGCGAAGGAATCTGCTGCGTAATTGTCAACCTTCCGCTGCTGTACCTCGTAATGGTCTCGGCGTGATCATACACTCCGTATCTTGCCTTCGAATCGCCTATCACATACTTTGACAGCTGCAGATAATATCCCGCATTCCTTTGGCTTGTACGCATATAGCTCGCCTGGAAACTGAATTCCGTATGAGTCTTCTCTATTCTCGCCGGAATCAGGGACAGTTCTACGCCGTCAGTAACTTCGGTTATCGCGTTCTTCATTATGTATTTCTCACGGGCAAGCGTGGTGGTCGTACCGTCCGGCTCCACGACAGGCTGCTTCCCCTCAGGCTTCTCCACGACCTTGTAATTGACTTTTTCGAGCAGAAGAAGCTCGGGTGACAGGGCGATACCGTCAGACAGCCTCTTGTGATATGCAGTGAGCCGCATATTCAGCCAACTTGATTCCCAGTCGAAACCGCCCTCAACCGTGTTCGTGTGGCTTGGGCGCAGATTGCTGTTGTTCGGACGGTAAACGTATGTAGTCACAATCGCCAACCGCTCCGAAGGATTGGTGGCATAGTAACTTAGGTTCGTGTAGTCGTAATAGGCCGGGTCAGGATAAATCTGCATCATCGATGGTGCCTTGTATGCCAACCCCCACGCAAGCCTTGCGGAAAGTTTGTCAAAGAACTTCATCGTGCCGGAAAGTCTCGGAGACACAAGATGATAACGCTCAAGCATATAGTCATAGCGCACTCCAAGTTTCAGTTTCGTCTCCGCCCAGTCCGCCTTGTTGCGGATATTGCTCTCGTGATATGCCGACCAGGTCTTGGACGCAGGCACATCGTGGAATGCAGCATCTCTGGACCCGATTCCGCCTGCAGCCTCAGCCACGCCTCCGGACACCGCCCTTCCCTTTCCGAAATTCTTGTCTATGCTTCCCTGCAGACCGGTATTAAGCGAAAATGTCCACTCGCCTGCGGTAAATGTCTTTGACAATGAAACATCCGCCGCGCCGTTCACAGGAAGTCCGCGCATTTCCGAAATCTGCTGGAATGCAATCATTGAGTATGTCGTGGCGTATGTTCCCGTCTGAAGAGCTTCGATAAGCGGCAGAGGTCCCGTGCCGTATGACATATATCTTGAATACTGATTGTCAATGCTTCCGTTCACCGAATAGTCCAAGTCTCCCACCTTACCCAATGACATTGAGCCATATACGTTAAGACTGAAGTTCTGGTTGTTTACTTTCGTGGAGTTGGCCACCTTCTCTTCAGGCTCGTGTCTCTGGCCGTTGAATCCCATATAGGTCTGGAACGCGACAGTGTTGTTCCACTCCAACTTCTCGGACAGCTTCTTCATCCAGCGGAGCCCAAAGTTGATATTCTGATAATAGTTCTTGCGCTGAATCGGGCTGTCCTTCGAATAGGTATAAGAGAAGTCCGTATTCATCACTCCGCCGTCCCTGCCGACATTGAAGCCTTTGGAAACGGCTCCCTGATATGAGGTTGAGGATACGTTGCCGGAAATGGTGAGCGGCATACTTCCCACCTTGTTCTTCACTATAATTGCGCCGCTGGCAAGGTTGCCGTACTTCGCTGAAGCCACACCCGTCACGACCTCTACGCTCTCGATTCCCGCCGCGGATATACTCCTGAGGTCCAAGCCCTTACCGGCAGAGGAATATGTGGAAGTCTGAGACATTGACGGATTGCTGACCTGCATATTGGCATCGTTGGACATAGTCATTCCGTTCACAATCACGGATGTACCTATGTTGTTGTACGACGTGCTGACTGCCGAGCGGATATCCGCCTGCTGGACAGTGTTGTAATTTGACGATGACATTTTCTTGCCCGGAAGAAGCGAGAGCACATCCTGAAGATTCATCGCCTGTATCTGTTTGATTGCCTGGTCGTTGATTCGATAGGAGCTCGTGCCTTCCTTGCTCTCGACCTGTCTTGCGGTCACCACAACATCCTTCATCCTCAACGATTCAGCTTTCAATATGAACACGACCGTGTCAATGTCGCTCTTGACATCAATCTCGCGTCTCTCGGTTCTGAATCCGACATAACCTACAGCAATCGTATGCTTTCCGGAAGGAATCTTCAATGAAAATGTGCCGTCGTTGCCTGAATATGTCCCTACAGGCGGCTGCTCAACTGCGACGGAAGCATAGCCAAGGGGCTTTCCATCCTCATCTATGACTACTCCCGAGACTTTATATTGCTGGGCAAGCGCAGTTGCACACGAAAGCAACAGCGTAAGCACAAATATGACTTTCCTGCAAGACACCTTTTGACACTCTGAAATACCGGAAGAGCTTGAAAAATCCGCTCCTTCACCCCGGAATTTGGCAAAGATATCCAAATGTCTTGTAGAATACAATAACCATTTGTTAGTAAAAACGTTATAAGCAATCGTCCGTCACAGCAATTCTGCAATTATTTCTTGCATTTTGCCATAACATTCTGCTTGTCGGACACGAGCTCATCATAGTCGGCCATTGACCTCAGAATCACGTCGTGAGCCACGTCAGCACCATAGATGCTTATGAATTTCATACGACGCTGGTTATTATCCCCAGGAATATCCTTATACGTCGTGAAATAATGAATCAGACGACGGATAATGTCCTTAGGCAATTCGTCAATATCCTTCAGATTACCATAGACTGCGTCATCCTTAAGAACGGCGATAATCTTGTCATCCGCCTGCTCATTGTCCAGAAGCCGCAATCCGCCGATAGGACGCGCTCTAACGATAATGTCACCGTGGGTAACATCCTTTTCCGTCAGCACGCAGATATCCAACGGGTCACCGTCGCCTTCAATATCATAGCGTGCGAGCGCCTTGTTGGACAGTTCCGCCATCCGCGAAGAGCAATATGTCTTGGGAAGGAACCCATAGAGAGAAGGAACTATATTGGAAAATTTCTGTGGACGGTCAAGTGAAAGGTATCCTGATTCTTTGTCAACCTCATATTTCACCGTATCGGTAGGGACAATCTCGATGAAGGCTCTTACCTCCTCCGGCACGTTGCCCCCCAAATCAATGCCGTGCCACGGATGAGCCTTGTGTGAATTGTGAATATTCATAGTAGTGTGTTATCTATCAAAAGCCAAATTTAACAATTTAGAGACATATTCATCCTCTTTCGCTTTGAAATTTTGCATATTTCGTTTCTATCCCAGCCTGCGACAAGAGAAACTCTCCTCCAGAATCCATCCGGAAGAGAACATTTTCGGAACTTTCCCAGGCAGTCCGAGTGAAGAATTCTAGGCCAAAAGATTTGTGAGCGAAACGAAATCATCTACTCCGAGTCGCTCCGGACGAAGTTCAAAAACAGGATTGGCGACAAACAAAGCCAAAGTTTCTGCATCCCAGCTCTCCCGTTCCGCCTTTGCCGTGATAAGCGGCTTGAGCGAATTTCTCAGAGTCTTGCGCCTTTGTCCGAAAGATGTCTTGACGATATTCTTGAACGCAACTTCGTCACAATCAAGGGTTTTCCTACTGTTTCGAGTAAGTCTTATGACTGCTGACTGCACTTTTGGCGGCGGGGCGAACGCGCCTGACCCGACAGTGAACAGATATTCTATGTTATACCACGCCTGAAGAAGCACCGACAGGATTCCGTATGTCTTTGTCCCCGGTTTCTCCGCTATCCTTTCTGCCACCTCCTTCTGTATCATACACACAGTCTGCGGTATCCTGTTCCTGAAATCAAGTATCCTGAAGAAAATCTGCGAAGATATGTTATAAGGAAAATTTCCGATGACATTGAAGTTCCCAGGGAAAAGACTGTCGATATCAAGTTTCAGGAAGTCTCCATAGATAACCCTGCCCTTCGCTTTCGGAAAATGCTTCTCAAGATACTCGACCGACTCACTGTCTATCTCTATCATCCTGAGGTCAACATCCTTTCTACCAAGCAGATATTGCGATAATACCCCCATTCCCGGTCCAATTTCCAACACTTGCTCCGCTTTACCGGCATCACAACCGTCCGCTATTCGCAACGCATCCACTATCGATTTCGCTATATTCTGATCTGTCAGAAAATGCTGGCCCAATGCTTTCTTCGCCCTGACTTCCATATCTATATTTTTTTCAAAGATAGGCCAAACTGGCGGATTAGCATAATCAATCGCCCCAATTTAGAAGCTGTTTTGAAATTATTCCACCTTATACACACACGTTATGGACTTGAATGTGTATCCGTCGCAGCCATTGTCTCCAGCATATTCTTGCGCTTTACCATCTCCCTGGCCACCACATATATGCAATAGCCGACATCTCCGCAAAACAGAGCCAGCATCACATAGAGCCAAGCTCCGATACGCAAACTGTGATGGATGCTTACACCGATATTGAAAGCTATGATGATGGCTGCATAGATAACACTGCAAACCAGGCTCATCTTCTTGTAATTTGCTCCAGTAGTCTCAAGATTATAGATTCCCATAGAGATGAGCGTGAAGCAAGGAGTATAGATAATGATATTGACAACCGCACCCAGATCATCGCCGGCGGCACGGAATCCAAAAGCCATCTGCACAGCATATTGTATCGCCATTCCCACCATAGCAATGAAAAGCATCCAACGCGAGCGCTCATACCGTCCATTCTCCCACCTCACGTGCAGATGAGAGATTGCTATGACGAACGCGTCTGCGACGCTAGAGACAAAGTTAAGGATTCCGCAAAACTTATATGAAATAATTGCTAAATTTGTGTGATTCTTTTGAAGAAACAATAAATCAAACATATTTATGTTCAATACGTATTACAGAACAAACACTTGCGGTGAGCTCAGACTTGGAGATGCCGGCAAAAAGGTGGTTCTTTCCGGATGGGTGCAGCGCTCAAGGAAGCTTGGCGGAATGACATTCATCGACCTGCGTGACCGCTTTGGAATCACACAGCTGGTAGTAAGCGCAGACGCACCGGCAGAACTTGTGGAAGCAGCCAACTCGCTCGGACGTGAATTTGTCATTCAGGCGGAAGGTGAAGTTGTTGAGCGTCAGAGCAAGAACACAAAGATTGACACGGGAGAAATCGAGATAAAACTCAGTTCCATCCATATCCTCAACAAATCAGTCACCCCTCCTTTCACCATCGAGGATGAAAGCGACGGCGGTGATGATATCAGAGCCAAATACAGATATCTTGATCTCAGGAGAGACCCTCTTAAAAATGCGCTCGTGCTTCGTCACAAGATTGCACACGAGGTTCGCAACTTCCTGGACGCCAAGGGATTTATGGAGATTGAAACTCCTTACCTCATCAAATCCACTCCGGAGGGAGCCAGAGACTTCGTCGTTCCCTCCAGAATGAATGCCGGTGAATTCTACGCACTCCCACAGTCTCCTCAGACTTTCAAACAGCTTCTTATGGTTGCCGGCTATGACAGGTACTTCCAGATAGTACGCTGTTTCCGTGACGAGGACCTCCGCGCTGACCGTCAGCCGGAGTTCACTCAGATTGACTGCGAGATGTCATTCGTTGAGCAGGAGGACGTGTTGAACACATTCGAGGATATGATGCGCGGACTGTTCAAGAACGTGCTTGGCGTGGATATTCCTAATCCGCTGCCGCGTATGAGCTGGTACGACGCAATGGACAATTACGGCTCTGACAAGCCTGATATCCGTTTCGACATGAAAATCCACGAGCTCACCACGCTCGCGAAAGGTCACGGATTCTCCGTTTTCGATTCAGTGGATTATATAGGAGGCATCGCGGTTCAGGGTGCTGCTGAATATACCCGCAAGCAGCTCGACGAACTCACTGAATGGGTAAAACGCCCGCAGGTAGGTGCGAAAGGTCTCGTCTATATCAAGTTCAATGCTGACGGCACTGTCAAGTCCTCCATCGACAAGTTCTACACTCCGGAGCAGGTTAAAGAGCTCGCTGAGACAGCAGGCGCAAAGCCGGGAGACCTTGTTCTCATCCTCTGTGGAGGCAAGAGAAAAGCCCAGACGATGCTCGGCGTATTGCGTATGGAAATGGCTAACAGGCTTGGCCTTAGAGATCCGAAGGTGTTCGCACCGCTTTGGATTGTAGATTTCCCTCTTCTCGAGTGGGACGACGAGACCCAAAGATTCTACGCTATGCACCATCCGTTCACAGCACCAAAACCGGAGCATCTGGATTTGTTCTACAGCGACAAGAAAGAAGATCTCGAAAGAGTCTGCGCCAACGCATACGACTTTGTTCTCAACGGCACTGAACTTGGCGGAGGTTCCATCAGAATCCACGAAGCTGCGCTTCAGGAAAGAATGTTCGAGGTACTCGGTATCAGCAAGGAAGAGGCTGCATACAAATTCGGCTTCATCATCAACGCCTTCAAATTCGGCGCACCACCTCACGGAGGTCTTGCATTCGGATTCGACCGCGTCTGCGCACTGTTCGGCGGCAGTGACTCCATCCGTGATTATATCGCATTCCCTAAGAACAATCAGGGCCGCGACGTGATGATTGACTCACCTTCGACAATCGACCAGGTACAGCTCGACGAACTGCATCTCGATATTCGCAAAAGCGAATAGACATACGTACGTAAATACAAAAATAGAGGGTCGCCACACTGACGATCCTCTATTTTATTTATATAAGATATAAGGATGCGCGACTGACGCGCATCCTTCATTATTATCTGTACTGTGCAAATTCGATATCCTTCTCAGCACGCTTAGCAAGTTCTTTGTCCTTGCTTGCTTTCTCAAGATATGACTTAACGTCAGCAGACTTGCCCTGACGAGCGGCGATAACTGCGCGGAGGTAGTTAGCCTTAGGGCACTGGCACTTGAGAGCTGCATCAGCCTCAGCAGTCTTGCCTACGAGTACGTCAGCAAGAGCCTCATTGAATGAGTTTGTACCCTTGAGAGCGGCAGCAGCCTTCTCATAGTTGCCGTTAAGAATATCTACAACAGCCTGGTTCTCTGTGTTGCCTGCAGCAGCGAATGACTTCTGAGCAGCTGCGAGGTCACCCTTGCGAAGAGCGATAACACCTTTGGCGTTCTCGAGGTCACTGTCCTTTGTCTGAACTTTTGCGAATGCCTTTTCAGCAGCATTTACATCATTCTGGTTGAGATAAAGAACACCGAGGTTGAACTGAGCGCGGTCGCTGTTGTATTTCTCGACTGCTTTCTTGTAGAGAGCCTCTTTTGTCTTGACATCGCTTACGAGAGAAGCTGAACGGAGGAGAGCCTCTTCGTCAAGAACATCGCTGTTCTCTTCAACGAGCTTGAGGAGTTCATCCTTTGTATAGTTCTGATACTCAACATTTGCAATGAATCTTGCACGACGGAGCTCAGGGAGAACTTCTTTCTTGAGAGTTGTGTAAACCTCAGACATATTCTTGATCTCGCTCTCACGAACAGCAGGATCGCTGTACATAGAAAGAACGCGGATGATAAGGTCTTTGTCCTCGATGTTGGACTCTTTTACAAGATCCTGGAAGCCTTCCCAGTCCTGACCTACACTCTTAACCTCAGGGTCAGAAACTTCTTTGCCCTTTACGACCTTGCTCCAAGCCTTGTCAGCTGTCTTAGAACGCTTGTCAGAAAGTTTGGCGTTGAGATCCTGACCACCGTCCGGAGATGCGTAAGCGACAACCTCAGTTCCTTTGAGAGTTTTTCTGTCGTTGTTCTTAATCTCATCGAGAGCAGCCTGGAAGTCCTTGATAGACGCTGATTTGAGCTGCTTGTTATTGACGTCAGCAGAGTTGATGCTGTAAAGAATCTGACCTTCAGCTGTCTGAGGGATTACCTCCTGGTAGTTGTCAGCTTTGTAAGCTACGCTACCGAGACCGCCGCCGAAACCTACGAGCATATATGTAGTGTTGGCACCGTCAGCAACTTTCTTGACAGGGAGATCCACTGTCTTCTTCTTGTATTTGACTACGCCGCGGAGCTCGAGGTGTGACTGCTCCATACCTTTTACATAGTCGAAATGTACTTTCTCTGTAACAGTCTGGCCGTCAGAAGAAACAACAGTATAGTTGTCCTTTACTTTCTCGCCCTGATATGTGAATGGAGCCATCTTGGCCTCACCACCATCATATACGAGTACAGGAGTTACTTCCAGAATTGCTTTCGGGTGGAAGTAGTCAGCAGGATAAGTAACTGACACGGTTGCATCAATCTTGCCGGCAACAACTTCGAGCGGTGAAGGATCGCAGGTAACGGTAACGCTCTCTGCCATCTCCGCCATCTTCTCAGGAGAAGCACACGCAACAGCTGCAAGTCCGAGAACTGCGGCTGCCAATGATTTGATTTCCTTTCTCATGGTAGAAAAAATAATTGTTATATTAAACTAAGTGTTAATTTCCCCAAATTTTCCACTAAGTTACTAACAATTCTGCAATTTTCAGTTATACGGGTTTATATTTTCATCCTATTTTGTAACTTTGTCTTGATATGGACGCACAGGAATTACAAAGAATAAAGAATAAATATGATATAATCGGCAACGATCCGGCCCTGAACAGGGCATTGGAAATCGCCGTTGCCGTGGCGCCTACAGACTTGACTGCATTGATAACTGGAGAAAGCGGCGTCGGAAAGGACGTCATTCCCAAGATTATCCATCAGTTCAGCCGGAGAAAGAACGCCAAATACTTCGCTGTAAACTGCGGCGCCATCCCTGAAGGGACCATCGACTCCGAACTGTTCGGACACGAAAAAGGCTCGTTTACCGGCGCGATTGAAGCCCGGAAAGGCTATTTTGAAGAAGCGGACGGAGGTACATTGTTTTTGGATGAGATTGGAGAACTTCCTCTACCCTCACAGGCAAAACTGTTGCGCGTCCTGCAGTCAGGAGAATACATAAGGGTCGGCTCCTCGAAAGTCAGCAAGACCGATGTTAGAGTGATAGCCGCGACAAATGTAAATCTTCTCCACGCCGTATCCCAGGGCAAATTCCGCGAGGATCTGTATTACAGGCTTAACGCCATACAGATTTCAATGCCTGCACTTCGTGAGCGCAAGGGAGATATCTATCTGCTGTTCAGGAAGTTCACCTCAGATTTCTCCGAGAAATACAATATCAGCAAAATCACTCTGACGCACGATGCGATAGAGCTTCTGACCGGCTATAGATGGCCGGGAAATATCCGTCAGTTGAAAAACATCGCAGAGACAGTTTCAGCCCTTGAAGGTCAGAGTCTTACGCCCGGAATGGGACGATGTGAAGTCAATGCGGCGACCCTGTCCGGGTATCTGCCGAAAGATGATGCCAATTTCATTCCGGTAAAGTACCAGAACAATGGCGGCAGCATATCAAACGACGAGAAGCAGGAAATCTACAAGGCTCTGTATGGGCTCAACGCGGAGGTGAACAGATTGAAATCCATCATCGCTTCCGGAGCCTATTCAACTCAGTCTGAGGGACATATATCCGAGCAGCCAAAGGTTCTGTCCGCTCCCAAGAATGATACCGGCGACAGTTACCTGACCAGGCCCGATGCCGAATGGGAAAAGACGCACGACGACGTGGATGTGCAGGACACTTTCGTAAGCCAGTCTGAGCCGCATACTTATGAGCAACATCAGGAGCCGGATTCATTCTCCATCGCAAGAACCAGCCAGGACCTTATCCGGAAGGCATTGGAGAAATACAACGGCAACAGGAAGAAAGCGGCCGAAGAACTTGGAATCTCCGAAAGGACATTGTACAGGAAACTACCCCCGGAATATCGTAACCTGAAAAAAGAAGACTAGCGGATATGATGAAGAAAAAATTGATTTCACTGATTGTGCTGCTGTCTTCTGTCGCAGCGCTTGCGCTCATCGTCAAGTCGTGCGGAATATACACATTCTCAGGCACTTCCATACAGTCTGACGTCAAGACCGTCACCATCAACTATTTTGAATACAAGGCATTGAAGGTCAATCCTACATTGAGCAACAGTATGACGGAAGCCTTGAAGGACAAGTTCCGCAAGATGACCAGGCTGGAGCAGGTGGATATGGACGGAGACCTTGAAATCACAGGCTCAATAACGGGATACGATGTAAGAGCTATGGCTGTGACAGCAAATGAGGTCGCCGCACAGAACAGACTGACCGTGACCGTGAAGATAGATTTTACCAACAGAAAGCATCCGGAAGATGACTTTCAGGGAAAATCGTTCTCGTCTTATGCCGACTACGATTCAACCCAGTCTCTTGACGCGGTAGAAAGCACATTGTGCGACGAAATAATAGAGAAAATCTGCGAGGACGTATTCAACGCGACTGTGGCAAACTGGTAGAGATATGGAACAGAAGGCTATGAATCTGAAGACTTTGACGATGGACGAACTTGCAGGCGTCGTGAATCTGTATCCGTGGTACAGCGCAGCCCGCAAGGAACTCTGCCGCAGGATGGCTGGCATCGGAGGCGAGTCGTGGGGTGTGTCTCAGTATGCAGACCAGGCAATGTACATCTCCGACAGACGTTCCGTGGCCGCAATTATGGCGGAAGGCGTCAAGGAAGACTATTCTGACAAGAATCTTGAATCACTGCTGAAGTCCTATATCACGGTTGAAGACAAGAAAGAAGTTGCCACACGCGAGGTCAGGGCACCGGGCGGTGATTTCTTCTCACAGTCAGAATATGAGAAGGTCAAACGCGTGGAAGACAATGTGTTCTCCTCATTCCGGGCAAAGAAAAAGCCGGCACAAGACGAAAAGTCCGAGGACCTGAGTCTTGAATTCTGCACTGCATCTCTTGCTGAAATTTACTGTGACCAGGGCTATTACGACCAGGCAAAACGCATATATGGGAAACTAATTTTGGCATTCCCGGAAAAAAGTGCTTACTTTGCATCCCTTATTGATAAAATTGACAAACAGATAAATAATCAGACGTTATGAACGTAATATTCACTACACTTGTAGTTGTCATCGTCATTGCGAGCATACTTCTCACCATCGCAGTCCTACTTCAGAACGGAAAGGGTGACAGTATGGCGAGCAATTTTGTCGCAGGTAACCAGACTTTCGGCGTAAGGCAGACAGCCAATGCCCTTGAGAAAATCACTTGGGGTCTTGTTGCTTTCATCGTGATTGCATCCGTCGTTTCCTCATTCACTCTTGGAAACCAGGGCGCACAGGTTGACATTACCGACAAGATCGAGAACGCAGCCACAGAGCAGCCTTCATTCCCGGCTCCGGCACAGAGCGCTCCGGCAAGTGAAGCAGCACCTGCAAGCGAGGCTCCTGCAACCCCTCAGAACTAAAAAGCAGTCTCGCCGAGACTCTTGGACGACTTCATCGCGAAGCTTCAAACTGACAAATTGTCAGTAATTTTCGGCAAGGGAATATAATTTGGAATATAGCCGTTTGTTCTTCGGAGCAGACGGCTTTATCCCGTTAGATATGAGCTGCAACTCCGATGAAAAACAATGAATAAAAAGGAGTTACACTTATATGGAAAATTACAGCAACACACAGAATAACACATCCGGTGGAAAGCTTGAGCTTCTCAGCAAGTTCGCCACGAACCTTAACGAACGCGCCGCAGCCGGCAAACTCGACCCGGTCATAGGCAGGGACGAGGAAATCCGAAGAGTGCTTCAGATTTTGAGCAGGCGCACAAAGAACAACCCTATACTTGTAGGTGAGCCTGGCGTGGGAAAAACCGCCATCGCTGAAGGCCTTGCCCAGAAGATAGTGGACGGTGCAGTACCGGAAAATCTGAAAGACAAGGTCGTATATTCCCTTGATATGGGCGCACTTATTGCAGGTGCAAAATATCAGGGTGAATTTGAGGAGAGACTCAAGGGCGTCGTAAAAGATGTCGTCGACAGTCAGGGGCAGATCATCCTGTTCATAGATGAGATACACACCCTCGTCGGAGCCGGCCGTGCCTCAGGAGCAATGGACGCTTCCAACATTCTGAAACCGGCGCTTGCGAGAGGCGAATTAAGAACCATCGGTTCCACAACATTGGACGAATACCAGAAGTATTTTGAAGCGGACAAGGCTCTCGAAAGACGTTTCCAGATGGTTATGGTAGACGAGCCGACACCGGCCGAGTCTATCGCCATCCTGAGAGGTCTTAAAGAGAAATATGAAAATCACCACAGAGTCCGCATAGAGGACGACGCGCTCATAGCCGCCGTAAATCTGTCCCACAGGTATATCACAAGCAGATTTCTTCCGGACAAGGCGATAGACCTTGTAGATGAGGCCGCTTCAAAACTGCGTCTTGAGATGAACTCCGTTCCGGAGCCTATCGATGAACTGAACAGTCAGATACGTCAGTTGGAAATCGAGAAGGAAGCTATCAAGAGAGAGGGCGTATCGCTCAAGCTCGACAAAATCAATGCGCAGCTTGAGGAACTGAACAGCAAGCGCGAAGTACTGATGAAGAGATGGAACGAGGAGAAAGGCATATTGTCCGGCATTCAGGCAGCCCGCCAGCAGGTAGAGGACTATAAGATACAGGCACAGGCGGCTGAAAGGGCCGGAGACTACGGCAAGGTTGCCGAGCTCCGTTACGGACGTATGGCTGAAGCACAGAGGAAAATTGATGAACTTGCCGCAAAGCAGGCGGAAATCAAAGACCCTATCATAACCGAGGCTGTTACACCTGAGGATATTGCGGATGTCGTTTCACGTTGGACCGGCATTCCTGTGAACAGAATGCTTGAGAGTGAAAAAGAGAAGCTCCTGAGGATGGAAGACGAGCTGCACAAGAGAGTTGTAGGCCAGGACCAGGCAATCCACGCTGTCGCAGATGCGGTGCGCAGAAGCAGAGCCGGTTTGTCAAACGAAAAGCGCCCGATAGGTTCATTCCTGTTTATGGGAACGACCGGCGTCGGCAAGACAGAGCTTGCAAAGGCCCTCGCCGAGTTCCTGTTCAATGACGAGAATATGATCACCCGTATTGATATGAGTGAGTATCAGGAGCGTCATACCGTGAGCCGTCTTATCGGTGCGCCTCCGGGATATGTAGGATACGATGAAGGCGGTCAGCTGACTGAAGCCGTAAGGAGAAAACCTTATTCAGTCGTCCTGCTTGACGAGATCGAGAAGGCGCATCCTGATGTGTTCAACATTCTTCTGCAGGTTCTTGACGACGGCAGGCTTACCGACAACAAGGGTCGCACGGTGGATTTCAAGAACACCATCATAATAATGACTTCAAATGTCGGGTCCGACCTTATTCAGGGATATATGGACAAACTCCCGGAGATAGGAGCGAAGGGTGAAAGCGCGACAGAGCAGGCTTCAAACATAGCCAAGAGAGCCCAGTTGCTGGACGAATGCAAACACAAGATTCTTGAAGTGCTCAGACAGACCATCCGTCCGGAGTTCCTGAACCGTATTGACGAGATAATAATGTTCGAACCTTTGACTAGGAACGACATACGCGAAATTCTCCACATCCAGATGGATCAGCTCAAGAAGAAACTGTCTGAAGACGGCGTGGAGATCGACTTCACGGATGCCTTCGTGGACTATATGACGGAAAAGGGCTACGACCCTGCTTTCGGCGCACGTCCAGTGAAAAGGGTTATGCAGCGTGAGCTTGTGAACCAGCTTGCCAAAGCCATACTTGACGGCACAGTGCACAAAGACTCCGTCGTGGAAGTCGATGCCGCCGGCGACCAAATCGTACTGCGCGACAAGCCAGCGGAACACAAAGCCGAAAGGGTTCTGTAATCGAGTCTGAAAAACAGAGTTGAGAGGTTACTCCACTGGTTTTTCTTCTATGACATCTCCGTGGAAATGCACAACTGCCTCTTTCCACACGTCGGTGTAGCCCGGCTGGGTGAGACCGTCAGGGATGCCGGAAGAAAATTCAGTGTGTTTGAATGAGCCGTCAGGATTCTGCGCCTTTACGTTGCCGTCGATGAATTTCACGGTCATCGTAATCTCCAGAGCCTGCCACTCCTTGAAGATCTGCTGGGCGGTATTTACCGAATAGTTGGTCAGCAACTGCTTGACTGCAGCGAAGGAATTGCCGGTATCGGTCATCACGCTGTAAGTGCTGGAGTTCTTCTTGCCCCTCTTTTCAGCCCCGTCCATCGCTTTCTTGAAGAGGTCCAGAGCTTTGACATCGTTCTGGTGGACCTTGTTCATCTGGTCGTTCTCGAACTTGTCGATACGCTCACGGACATAAGGAGCCATTATATTGTACATTCTATAGCACGCGTTCGTTATTCTATTGTTAATCCAGAAGGACGCGTGCTTTGAGTATGTAAGAAGGTCACCATTGCCCTGTTTGAAGCAGTCAGGAACTCTGTTGGTATTGGAATAAATCGGTGTGACGTATGAAGTCGCAGCGTCATCTGTTCCGAACCAGAGGATTCCTCCGATGACATCCGGATAATCGCCTCGTGCCTGGCCAACGAACCAGAATCCGGTCTGCTGTGTCGCAATGGCACGCTCGTTAGTATATTTCTTGCCCTCATACTCGAAATCCATAGGTCTCCACCTGTACGGAAGAGCATTACCACCGGCACCTATATCTGTTGTCATATCCATCGGTGTGCCCTCGTAGTGGTCTCTCATAACGTCTGCCACGTTCTTAACGGTGACTTTCTTCGCCGGCTTGATCCACAACGGAAGCCTGTTGTCAGAGTTGTAGCCCATCGCATAGTCGAGATATGAATGGGCATCCTTTGTCACCAGATTGCCATTATTATCCTCGTACGTGAACCATCCCTGGCTGAGAATGTTGAAAGCGCTCCAAACCCTGGATTCGCAACCTCTCAACGCACCGAAATCCGCAGGGCAATACGCATCGCGGAAACTGAAATCGCTGTCGTTGCCGCTGAACCATCCTTTTCTACGCGCGAAATCTATGACATCGTCCGCATAAAGACAGTTCTCCGGGTCATTGAGCGGGAATTTCTCGATTCTTGACTGGTTTGCGTGACTGCAGATGTAGCCGTCAGGTATTCGCAAGGCAACCCACACTGCCCCGCGTTCCGAGGAGCCTTTCCCGACCATTTCCATTATCCACGCCTCGTTCTTGTCCACGATTGAGAAAGATTCGCCCTCCGAGAAATAGCCGTATTTGCTTACGAGAGATGACATCACCTTGATGGCCTCTCGTGCGGAACTTGCTCTCTGCAACGTAATGTATATAAGTGAGCCATAGTCCATTATACCGTTAGGGTCATTGAGTCCCTCGCGGCCTCCGAAAGTCGTCTCGCCGATAATCAGCTGATGCTCATTCATATTGCCGACAGTCTTGTAGGTATGCTCTACCTGGTCAATGCTGCCGAGGAACTGATTTGTGTCCCAGTCATATACGCGGAGTGTGCTGCCTTTTTTCCAGTCCGCCTGAGGATGGAAATACAACTCACCGTAAAGCCAATGCGAATCGGCCGCATACGAAACCATACAGGAGCCGTCAGCGCTCGCCCCTTTTGTGACAATCACGTTTGTACAGGCTTCCGCCCTGTTTGCCGAAAAGGCGCACAGCAATGCCAATGATACTGTGCCCGCGATATTCTTCAGAGTCATCTCTATTTTGTTCTATATTATTATTTCATTACTTTTGCTCACGTGGCCAGAAGACCACGCAGACTGCAAATATAACGAAAGTAGAAGAAAAACATCGGTAATATGAAACGTATATTGTTGACGGCATTGTCAATGCTTCTTTTGGTCAATGCGTTTGCGCAGGAGCAGCAGGAACAGAAGATTCCGACGCCGGAGGAGATGGCGACAAAGGAGGCGGACCGTCTGGCAGACCAGCTGAAACTGGAGTACTGGCAAGTTTTCTATGTGGATTCCACATTGCAACACGTCTATACCGAGTGGCAGAATGAGATAAAGAAACTGCAGGCGGCGCGTGTGGACAGTTACGACCTGTACACAAGGACAAACGACAAGTGGATGGATATTATAGACAAGGAATACAAAAAGATATTCACACCGGAGCAGTGGTCGGCATATCTCAAGAGCGGTGCAGCCAAACTGCAGAAAGCACGCGAGAAGCGCAAGGCAAAAATGGAGAAAGCATCTGCCACATTGCCAAAATCTTCTACCGAGAAATAGTTCGGCCTTTGCAGAAGCTGTTTTGAAATGCTTCTCGCTGTGACTATTTTTCAACTGAATTGATTAAATTTGCAACCGGTTCGGAAGGACTGTTTGAACAGGGATTCTTATGAAAGAAGAAATAGAAAAGATTCTTGCAGAGGTAAAAGATCTCAGGTGCAAGACAGAAAAGGACATAGAGGAGGCAAGGGTACGTCTTCTCGGCAAGAAAGGCGAGATTACAAAGTTATTCGACGAATTCAGGACTGTGGCTCCGGAACTTAAGCGAGAGTTCGGTCAGAAACTGAATGTGCTCAAGAAAGAAGCCACCGCGAAGATTGAGGAACTCAAGGCTTCGGCCGCAGCGTCTTCAACTGCAACTTCTGAGGCTTTCGACGCAACTGTTCCTGGCGACCCGATTCCGCTTGGAACCAGACATCCCGTATCCATTGCACGTCAGCAGATTGTCAATATATTCCGCAAATTCGGATACGACGTGGCCGAGGGTCCGGAGATAGAGGACGACTATCACGTTTTCGAGGCGCTCAATTTCCCGCCGAACCACCCTGCCAGAGATATGCAGGACACGTTCTTCGTATCTGTCGGACACAAGAATCCGCTTCTACTGCGCACACACACATCCAGCGTTCAGGTGAGGACCATGGAGAATATGAAACTCCCTGTCCGCGTCATCTGCCCGGGCCGCGTATTCAGAAACGAGGCCATTTCCGCGAGAGCACACTGCATTTTCCATCAGGTAGAAGGTCTGTATATCGATGAGAATGTGACATTTGCAGACCTAAAGCAGGCCATTCTGCTGTTTGCGAGGGAGATGTTCGGACCGGACACACAAATTCGTATGAGGCCGTCTTACTTCCCGTTCACCGAGCCGTCTGCGGAAGTGGATGTAAGCTGCAACATTTGCCACGGCAAGGGCTGCAACATCTGCAAGGGAACAGGCTGGTTGGAGATTCTCGGTTGCGGAATGGTTGATCCGAATGTCCTCGAGGCTTCCGGAATCGACAGCAAGAAATACTCCGGATTCGCATTCGGTATGGGTATAGAGCGTATCGCTATGCTTAAGTGGCAGGTCAATGACCTCCGTCACTATTTCGAAAACGATATGCGTTTCCTCCGCGAGTTCAGCACTTGTGTTGAAGTTTAGCGAAGACGCCGTATTCGGACATCTAGACGGAAAAATCGCAAAAAGTGTCGAAAAAATTTGCAGAGTAAGATTTTATCCCTATCTTTGCAATCCCGAAACACCAATAGCGGGAACATAATGCGGAAATAGCTCAGTTGGTAGAGCACGACCTTGCCAAGGTCGGGGTCGCGAGTTCAAGTCTCGTTTTCCGCTCTCAAGAAAGGATGACTGAAAAGTTGTCCTTTCTTTTTTTGTGCTTTTCTGGCAATCTCGGCAGGCCCGGAGCTACTGCAGTGATTATAAAAACGATGTAGAGTCGAAAGTGTTTGGGAGGAAGTCGAATAAGCCGTATTTTTGCGGCGCGAAAGAGATTTCACCAAACAAAAACAGTATAAATGAAACAACTTAGCTGGAAGACTCCAATCAAGGCATTAGCCCTTGTCGTTCTCGGAGTACTATTGTCCGGATGCTCCGGAAAGAAAGAAAACACAACTCCGGAAGTTCCAAAACCACAGAAAACAGGCACGGTAACAATCTCCGATGTTCTCAAGGCAGACGTTGGAACATCTTTTACCGACATTGACTGCGTAACAATCGTCGCGACCAACGGTCAGGGCGTAATCCTTCAGGAAGACGGCGCAAGCATCTACGCATATATCGGTGAGAGCCACGAGTTTGCAATCGGCGATATGGTAACTGTAAAATCAGGTTCAACCGCCAAGAGAAACGGACTTCTTCAGTTCGGAAAGGGTGTGCAGCTCGAAAGGACCTGGCACGGAGACTTCACTCAGCCTAAACCTGCAGAGTTCTCCGGCACCGACATTGACGCATATATGAAATCACCTGAGATCAAATACGTCACCTTCACCGGAACAGTCAAGGTCGCAGGCAACTATGTCAATGTTGAAATCGAAGGCACAGACAACATCGGAAGCCTCGATTATATGACAGACGAGTTCAAAGAGAAATACAACAACCACTCTCTCACCATCACAGGTTGGCTTTTCGGCTCATACAAGACATATATGTACACAATCCCTGTCGAAGTAGTGGACAACGGAGTGCACGAGGACGAAGTTCCGGAAGGCGCCATCTACTACAACACATTTGACAAGGAAGTTGCAGTGCAGGATGCCGAGAAATACGGCACAACAAAGGGATGGCCGTGGCTCGACCAGTTCGACGGCTGGAAAAACGAGAAAGGCACAAGCGCATCCTCAGTCGAGTATGACTATCAGGAAATGTCAGTCCGCACCAACCAGTCATCAAAAGGCTCACTTTCCACCTACGACGGCTCCGGCAACAACAATATTTTCTTCGGCGGTTCTACCGAGAAGCCTAACTGGTTTACAATCTGCAAGATAGCAGTTCCTTCGCAGAATCTCCGACTCACATTCGGCGCACAGTACTACTCTCAGGGGAGCGCCAACACATTCATCAAATCCAACTTCACAGTACAGCTTTCTGCTGACGGAAGCACTTGGTCTCCTGCATTGGACTATGACTTCGGCGGCGTCGAGGACACCCACGAAGGAAAATGGAGACAGGCAGTTGCCGACTTCACTTTACCTGCAGGTACCAATACATTGTATATCAAGTTTGCAGCCAAGTCATTCAGCGTGAACAGACTTGACGACGTACTCCTCACCACAGGCAAAGGCGGTCAGCAGATAGAGTTCGGCAAAGAAGTGGTAACTCCTCTTTCCAACATTGCAGATGTACACAACAGCCCTGTGGATGAGACCTACAAAATCAAGGGCACTGTAATGGCAATCCACACAAAAGGATTCCTTGTAAAGGACAATACTGGATCAATCCTCGTATTTATGAAAGGCCACACCATAACTGCAGGCGATGAAGTCACAGTTGAAGGCCCTACCACTGAATATGGCGGAATGAAGCAGTTTGACGGCACTTCAACTGTCACTGTATCAGGTCACAGCGATGTAACTTATCCTACACCGGAAGACTTCAAGGCTACGCAGTTCAACAACTATGTGAACAATCTTTCCATCAAATATGTAACATACACCGGTACTCTGACATCCACCAGAGACGAACTTTACCAGTGGCATTACAATGTTGCCGTGGACGGCACGGATGTACAGGGAACCATCTCATATCCTGAAAGCGACCTCAATATCAGCAAATATGAGGGCGTGAAAATCATCGTATGCGGATATCTTCTTGGCGCTACGGAAAGCGACGGAGTAAAATACGTTACCACAATGGCGACAAGTATAGAGCCTGTGGACAAGGAGACCAGACCTGACGAAAAAGACGCGATAACAGTAGCGGAGTTCAACAAGCAAATTCCGGATATAAAGTCCGGAGATATGCTTACAAGCCTGGTTGCAGTCAAGGGATATGTGGCAGCAAACAACGAAGGCGGCAATCTTAAAGGTGTCATTTCACTTGTTGACAATACCGGCGCAGAAAATTCCGGTATCATAATCAAGGGCGACGACTACACCGAGTCAACGCTTCCGGTCGGTACAAAGGTGATAGTAAGCCTTCAGACGGCAAAATACGTCCTCTCTAATAATCTTCCTACAATCACAAACGCCACCATCTATACCACCACGGAAAAAGCGACGATGACCGTACCGGAAATCACAGATGACAAGCTGTCAAACTATGTGGGACAGTACGTTAAAGTCAAGGATGTAACCTCGCCTGAAGAGTCCTCAACCTGGTACAATGCCAATATAAAGAGCGGACACAGCTTTACGGGAAAGAACGGCTCAACCGTAACCGTGTATGTAGTAAAGGCCGCCAAATTCGGATCTGAAAGCTTCGCTGCCAGCAAGACCGGTGACATCTACGGAGTTGTGGAATTGTACAAAGAGAAGCTCGAGATAATCCCGACAAGTTCAGCTGACGTTGCTGCATTCAAGCAGTAAACCCAGTCTTTAAGAATTGTGCAGGATGTTGCACTCCACACATCCTGCCGCTAAAAATAAAAAGAGAGGGTGACCTTTTCGGGTCATCCTCTCTCATTTTATGCGTTATGCGGAAGCGGCAGGATTCGAACCTGCGAACCGCTTATGGGCGGTCAACTGTTTTCGAGGCAGCCTCCTTCAGCCACTCGGACACGCTTCCGAGTGTAAAATTACGGCAAGTCCACGGATTTAACAACTTTTTCAGCCAAATTCAGGAATGCAAGTCCGTCCGGTCTTGAAGAGAGAGCGGCCGGCTCGCCTTCATCTCCGTTCTCCCGAATGCTCTGCACAATCGGAATCTGTCCGAGCAAAGGCGTATTGTATTTTTCGGCCATACGCGCACCGCCGTCCTTGCCAAATATATAATATTTGTTGTTAGGCAACTCCTCCGGCGTGAACCACGACATATTCTCCACAATGCCGAAGATTCTTCTGTTCACATTCTTGTTGCGGAACATATCCACACCTTTCTCTACATCCGCCAACGCCACATCCTGCGGAGTGGTCACGATGACTGCTCCCTCCATCGGAATATCCTGCACAAGGCTTATGTGAATGTCTCCCGTTCCCGGAGGCATATCTATAAGAAGATAGTCAAGCACGCCCCAACGAACCTGCAGAATCATCTGTTTCAATGCGTTGCAAGCCATCGGGCCTCTCCATATCAGAGCTTGCCCCGGCTCAGCGAAATATCCGATTGACATCCATTTGACGCCGTATTTCTCAATCGGCATTATAACCTCGCTGTCCCCCTCCTTGATAGCCTCCGGCAACGCGCCCTCTGTGGCTGTCATTTTCGGCACAGAAGGGCCGTACACATCGGCATCCGCAAGGCCGACTTTGCAGCCAAGTCTGGCAAGAGCCACGGCAAGATTGACAGCAACCGTGGATTTACCCACTCCGCCCTTGCCTGAGGCCACGCCTATGATATGACGGACATTGTTCAGTTCATCCAAAGAAAGATTCAGTCCTGTCTGCTTCTTGGGCGCACTTTCTTCTTTGACAACAGTCTTGACCTCAACCTGTTTAACCTGAGGAGCGTGCCTGTAAACTGCAGCTTTGGCACTGCCGACTATATATTCCGTAAGCGGATCCCGGTGCTTGGGAAAAGCCAATGTTATCGTAACATTGTCCCCGTCAATCTCCACCTTGTCCACAAGTCCAAGCTCAACGATGTTACGGTCACCCTTCGCAGGATGCGTAACATCATAGAGCATTTTCATTATTTCGTTTTCTTTCATATTATTTATTCAAGTAAACTTACTTGACAATGTTCATTTCCTTCAGCAGGTAACCTGCACCGCCGAACTTATCCATCATAAATAGCACGTACCTGATATCCACGCAGATACATCTCTGCAAATCCGGCTCAAACATCACGTCGCTCGACATTGACTCCCAGTTGCCGTCGAATGCCAGTCCGATAAGCCTTCCCTCTGCATCAAGCACCGGACTGCCTGAGTTACCTCCGGTAATGTCGCAGTTGGTCAGGAAACAGGTTGGAACATTGCCTTCCGCATTCGCATACTGCCCAAAATCCTTGGCATAGTACAATTCCTTGACTTTTGCAGGAACACGGAACTCATAATTGTCCGGATTCTCTTTTTCGATAACGCCAGTCAATGTCGTATAATATTTATAGTCAATGCCATCCGCCGGAGAATATCCTTTCACCGTACCGTAGGTCAGACGCATCGTGGAGTTGGCATCCGGATATGAAGGCTTGCCTTTCTCCCATTCGAGAAGACCTGCTGCGAAAGCCTTATGCCCCTCGGAAACTTTCTTGTCTGAAGCCAGAAGATTCTTATAAACAGGAAGGAACACCTCAACCACAGCGTTGTACAGCACAGTTGCCGGGTCATTGGAGAAATCGCTCGGAGACGTGAAACTGCTATTCTTCAGCTTTTCTTCAGAAGAAAGGAAACTGTTGTCAAACAGATTATTGACATATTGGTCAATATCCATTGTCGCAAAATCATAACCCTCTATCTTCAGATAATCAGACGGCCTTGCATTGTCCCTGTAAAATTTCAGCAAACCGGCTGCCATTTTACGTTCAAGAGGCTCATTATAATCTTTGTATGCGGGAAGAACAGCATCCTTTCCTGCCTGCAATGCAGCTGCAGTATCTTTCGGATTCGCCTCCAACTGAGACATAAGCCCTTGCGCATATTTTCCTACAAGATCGCAAAGACCGATATTGAACGGAGCCTCTATAATCAGCCTATAGGCCAGCACATCTGCCGCAGCACTGTCATTCGCAGCCTTGATATCACTCAATGCAGAACCATATTCCGCCGTACGTTTCTTGTTGGCGCTAACCCATTTCATAAATCTTGCTTCCTTGTCTTCCTCGCGGCCGATGATATTAAGTTTTTCAAACGCCTTCTTCTCGCCTATCCATTTCTTCCAGCCGTTGGAAGAGCCCGCATATTTGTTTGCGTACTGGAGACGGACCACAGGGTCAGCTTCCATACCTTCGAGCATTATGTTCTGCCTCAACGTTCTGGCTGCAATGCTTACATCCTGCTTCTGGATCATCTGCTCCAGACTTGAAGCGCTCTGAAATCTCTGCGTGCGGCCCGGATAGCCCATTATCATAGCGAAATCGCCGGCATTCACGCCTTTGAGGGACACTTTAAGGGACTTCTTCGGAGTATATGGAACATTGTCCTCAGAATAGTCTGCCGGCTCATTGTCTTTGCCAGCATATACACGGAACATCGAGAAATCGCAGGTATGACGCGGCCACATCCAGTTGTCAGTCTCACCGCCGAACTTGCCCATAGATGCAGGCGGAGCGCCTACGAAGCGGACATCCCTATATACCTTATCCACAATAAGATAAAAGACGTTGTTATTATAGAAGCTGACAATTCTCACATTACAGCCAGGATTGGCTTTCTTCGCCGTTTCCGTCAGTTGCTTGTGCGCAGCCTCGTATGCCTTGTCCGCAAGTTCTTCAACATTTGCGCTGTCCTTGTACACTTTCAACGCGGCCGTACGCGCTTTTTCAAGGATATCGGTCACATCTGTCATACTCTGGAGAAAGCGCACAGTCAAGCCTGCTACAGGCAACTCCTCCGTATTCTTCATAGCCCAATAACCGTCCTCAAGGTAGTTATGCTCGGGAGTGCTGAGTTTCTGGATTGAGCTGTATCCGCAATGGTGGTTCGTCACCAAAAGGCCTTTGTCTGAAATAATCTCACCAGTACAGCCACTGCCAAACTGCACAATGGCATCTTTAAGCGAGCTGTTGTTGATATCGTAAATCTGTTCCGGAGTAAGTCTGCAACCGATGTTTTCCATCGCTTTGCTGTTCATTTTCTGCAACAGCGGCAAAAGCCACATTCCCTCGTCAGCGTTTGCGCTTAACGCAACCATCATCGCTGCGGACAGGGTTAGAAGAATCTTTTTCATATATAAAATCTATATTTTTCCTATGTTGTAAATTCGAGTTTCGCAGACGCGAGACCTGAATTACAAAGATACGCAAAATCAGAATAATGTAGGCTCCAGAGCCTTGGGATGGAAACTCATTCTGTGGTATGGCGTGTATCCGTACTTTTTGATTGCTTCAATATGCTCCGGAGTCGGATAACCCATATTCCTGTCCCAGCCGTATTGCGGATACTCTTGCGCAATCTTCCGCATAAATTCATCCCTGTGCGTTTTGGCGAGGACGGACGCCGCCGCAATGGATGCGTATGTCGCATCGCCTTTCACTATAGCAGCATAATTATTGGCACCGTATATGTCGAATGGGCGGAATCTGTTGCCGTCAATAAGGAGAAATTCCGGCTTCGGTGCCAATCTCAGCACCGCGCGCTGCATACCTGTCACGGAAGCCCACAGAATGTTCAGTTCATCAATTTCCGCAGGACTAACCTCCTCAACTGCCCAGGAAACAGCCTCTTTCTCAATCACTTCCCGGACAATATCCCTATGGCTTTCCGTCATCTTCTTGGAATCATTCAGCAGCGGGTGATGGAAATCTTTCGGCAGAATAACGGCAGCAGCGAATACAGGTCCTGCAAGCGGTCCCCTTCCGGCTTCATCGCACCCGGCTTCCAACAGGTCCGCGTTCATATAATTCTTGAGTTCTGGAGTTTTCATTCTTTCGGAAAGCTGTTTAATTCAACAAATTCAAAGTTACTCAATCTTCCCCGATTCCGAGCACGCCTATCGCTTCAGAGCAAATCATCGATTTCGGGCATATCGGTTCGGTGACAACAAAAAATTGCCATACCAAAAGCCTCTCGAATTTAAAAATCGTAAACAAATCACCTCTTTTTGGACTGATTCTACCACCATTCCTTGATTCTCGCACCCGCAGTCCGTAGTTTCGCAGTGAAAACAAAAGATTATCATTATGGCAACGGACAATTACCAACTATCGACCGCCTACCGCAAACTGGGGCTTAAACTTGCGAAAGAAGAAGTTTACAGGGACAGGAAAGTCTCGTTCCGGTCACTCTGCAGAGAACTCGGTGTCACGACCAAATCTATGAACGAACTTCTTGTTCTGGAACTGGGCATGACCGGGAAGGAACTGATAGCCTCGTACAGAGCAGCTTCGAAATGTATGTAAGTTGATGGTAAAATGTTTTAATATTATTATTGACAATGCTTGTTTATTTTATTAGATTTGTATGTCCGGCTGCATCGGAAGAGCATTCCGAAGCCTGACGGATGCGTATGAAAATACGCGGCACATTATTATAAACTAATAACACTCAAAGGTCATGAAATCCTATTCTACTAAAGACATCCGGAACGTGGTCTTGCTTGGCAGCACCAAGTCAGGCAAGACCACATTAGCGGAAGCTATGCTTTACGAGGGTAAAGTCATTGACAGACGCGGCACAGTTGAGGCCAAGAACACAGTATCCGACAATTCTGAAATAGAGCAGATGAACCAGAGATCAATTTTCTCGACACCTCTCTATGCGGAGTTTATGGACACAAAGTTCAATATAATCGATACTCCGGGCTCCGATGATTTCGTGGGCGGTGCAGTATCAGCGTTCAAGGTGTGCGAGAATGGCATTCTTGTCATCAACGCACAGCAAGGAGTGGAAGTGGGGACAGAAATATTTGCACGTTATGCAGACAAGTATAAAGTGCCTATAATAATAGCTGTCAATCAATTGGACAGCGAAAAAGCAGACTGGGACACAGTTCAGGCGAGTCTGAAGGAAGCCTTCGGAAACAAGCCTGTGACGGTACAGTTCCCTGTCAATCCGGGGCCGTCATTTGACGGATTCGTGGATGTCCTGAAGATGAAATACTATCATTTCAAGGACGAGAATGGAACCAGAGAAGATCTGGAAATTCCTGAAAATCTGAAAGATGAAGCTGAATTGCTCAGACAGACTCTGATTGAGACAGCCGCAGAATACGATGACACTCTGATGGAAAAATTCTTCGACGCAGGCTCTCTCACGGAAGATGAAATCCGCAAGGGCCTCGGAATCGGTATCAGGGCTGGAAAAGTTCTCCCTATATTCTGTCTTTCAGCCAAGAAAGACATTGGCGTGAAGAGACTTATGGAATTCACTATCAAGACGTCGGCTTCACCTGAAATAACAAAGACATTGACAAGAGACGGAGAAGAGGTGGTCTGTAAACAGGAAGCACCTGTCTCTCTCTTCATATATAAGACAGACGTTGAATCCCATCTCGGTGAGGTATCTTATTTCAAGGTAATGAGCGGAGAACTGGATGAGGGTATGGACCTTGAGGATGCTGTAACCGGCAACAGGGAGCGTATCTCCACTATTTATGCAGTGGCAGGCTCAAAGAAGGAGAAGGTGAGCGACATGAGGGCAGGAGATATCGGATGTACCGTGAAATTGCGCGCCGGCAAAACCAACGTAACATTGTCACAGCCGGGAACAGGCATCGCATACGAAAGCATCAAGTTCCCTGCTCCGAAATACCGCACTGCAGTCAAAGCTAAAGTCCAGGCTGACGAGGCGAAACTTGGAGACGCACTGAACAAGATTTCCGCACAGGACCCGACTGTGGTCGTTGAATACTCCAAAGAGCTGAAGCAGACCATCTTGAGTGGTCAGGGAGAGCAGCATATCAATGTCGTCAAATGGAGATTGGAAAACGAATTCAAGGTTGAGATTGAACTCTTCCCTCCTAAGATTCCATATCGTGAGACAATTACCAAACAGGCTACTGCAGAATATCGCCACAAGAAGCAGTCCGGCGGTGCAGGCCAGTTCGGAGAAGTCCATCTGCTTATCTGCCCTATCGTGGAAGGAGTGCCGTTCACCAACAAGTTCAAGATTGACGGCAAGGATGTGACCCTCAATGTGAAGAGTCAGGAAGCCTGCGACCTTGACTGGGGCGGAAGACTTGAATTCTACAACTGCGTGGTCGGCGGTGCTATTGATGCCCGCTTTATGCCCGCCATCCTTAAGGGTATTATGGAAAAGATGACGGAGGGCCCTCTTACAGGTTCATACGCACGCGACATCCGCGTATTCGTCTATGACGGCAAGATGCACCCGGTGGACTCAAATGAAATATCCTTCGTGCTTGCCGCCCGCAATGCGTTCAAGGAGGCATTCCGCAATGCAGGACCAAAGATTATGGAGCCTATCTACAATCTTGAGGTGCTGACTCCAAGCGAGTATATGGGTGCCTGTATGTCCGATTTGCAGAACAGACGGGCGATCATCGAAGGTATGGGAAGCGACAAGGGATTCGAAGTCATAAAGGCAAGAGTTCCGCTCGCAGAACTGTACAGATATTCGACAGCGTTGAGTTCTCTCACGTCAGGTAGCGCGACTTTCTCGATGCAGTTCGCTGACTATCAGCCGGTACCGGGAGATGTACAGACCAAGCTTCTCGCTGAGTACGCCGCAAACGATTCTGACGAATAATATCAATCGCAAAAAGGGACCAAATGCCCCGCGTGCGGACCTTAGTTTGCACGATATTCACCAAAAATGAGAGGATGACCGAAATTTCGATCATCCTCTTTTGTTAGTTAGTAATGAGCTATCTTTAGATAGTCAGCTTCTAATATCCCGGATTCTGATACAGTCCCTCTGGATTGAGGATATGCTGAGTATGAGGAATCGGAAGATAATAGTCAGTGTTGCTGTATTCCGTAGCACCGTCAGCCTTCATAATATTTTCCATTTCGGCCTTGGTGTAGCCGCGCTTCATATCGCTGAAAGCCTTGAACTCGTATGCAAACTCTCTCTGACGCTCTTTATAGATAGCATCCCTGAGAGCTGTGCCTGAAGGTGTTACACTTGCAAGTCCGGCGCGGTTGCGGACCAGATTGAGATATTTCTGAGCATTTGTCGCGTCACCGCTATGATAATACGCCTCTGCAAGCATAAGTGCGACATCAGCATAACGGAGAACCACATTGTTGCATCCGTAATATCCGGAAGCATCCAAGTCCCTGTATTTGAGCGTATAATATGTCTCGTTCCCCTTATGTGAACCGAGCGCCATAAGTTCTGACAAACGTTTGTCTCCCTCCTCGTTATAAAGCTTTAGAGTTGTATTGTACGGCATAAAATGACCGCCGGCTGTAGCCTTCGCATTAACCTCTTTTGTCTCGTCATAAATTTCGGTCGGACGGAACTGGTTATTGTAGGTGGAATTTGCAGAACTTGAACCACCGATGAATACGAGCTGGAATATTCCTTCCGCAGCCTTTGACTGCTGGGATACGTCCCAAATTTCTGTCAGATCAACCTTTGTGAAATCCTGGAACGGAGCCTTTTCCCAAGCCGCCTTCAACTGAGTCAAGGCAACACCGCAAAGCTCACTCTTTCTTGAAGCGTAATCCTCATCAGTAGCCATCTGCAACGCAGCCTTTGCCCACAATGCCTCAGCGGCAACTTTAGATGCTCTACCACAGTTTGCAGCAGACTGGAGGTCCGTAAGTTTGCTTGACACAACGAATTGACAATCGTCAAAAATAGCCTGATAAACAACATCCTTAGGCTTGCGCACATTTGCGCTGTTCACCTCTGAAAGAGTCTCGAGTTTCTTGAGAACAACCGGCACCGCACCCCAGTCGCAGACCAAAGTATAGTAGCACAACGCCCTCACAAATCTCACTTCAGCCTCAATCTGAGACCTTACGTCCTCCGAAGAATACTTTATGTCATCAATATGTTTGAGCACCACATTGGCGCGGTCAATACATTTATAGATAGCGTTCCAACGGCTGAGCACCAACTGATTGCTTGCCTGTACAGTGCAGTTGTCGAACTGCGCGTTCTCACCGCCGCCTACTCCGGTGTCCGGATAAGTAAGGAATCTCGCCTTGTTATCCTCGAAGAAGCAGGCACTGCTGCCAAGGAAATTCCCGTCCTTAAGAACGGCATAAACGCCGTTTACCGAATTCTGAATATCCGTGAGCGATGTATAGTAATTAGCAGTCGTCACCGAGTTCGGATCCGAAAGATTCAGAAAATCGCTGCACGATACTGCCGCTGCGGATATTGCGATAATTGTTAATATTCTATTGAGTTTCATAGTCATATTCATTAGAAAGTAAGTTTGAATCCGCCTGTAATGACTCTTGCGATAGGATATGAACCCCAGTCAAAGCCCGGCATCATATTGGCGTTGGACTTGGTCTCAGCAACCGTCTTTCCGCCTGTAGCATACTGGTCAACCTCAGGGTTGAATCCGCGGTAATTGGTAAGAGTGAACAGGTTGTCACCGTTTACATAGACGCGAAGACCCTGAATGTGAAGCTTTTCGCAAATCTTCTTAGGGAAATTGTATCCGATGCTTGCAGTGGACATACGCAGATAGTCAGCATCATCGATGTAACGGTCAGACACCTTCATACCGGTATTCTTGTTGCCGTGACGGAATGCCCTCGGAACATAGCCGTTGCCCGGCTGAGAGTCGCTCTTCCAACGGTTACGAACAACACCGTACTGGTTGCCGGAACCTTCCATATTGTAGCAGTAGTAGTCGTTGAAGTTGATGACCTGCGCGCCGACAGAATATGTAAAGCCGACAGCGACATCGAAGTTCTTGAACGAAACGCTGGTATTGAAGCCGCCTGTAAAATCAGGATATGGGTTGCCTATGATTTCGCGGTCAGCCTCTGTAATCTTGTAGTCACCGTTTGTATTGTGGTAAATGACATTACCAGGAGAAAGATATTCCAGAGCATAATCCGGAACTGCAGGTCCTTTGAGGACATATCCGCTAGGGAAAGACTTACCGTTTGCCTCGAAGACTTCACGGTCCTTGAGAACGTTCTGATAGTCAGCCTCAGTCATTATGCCGTCTGTTCTGTAGGCGATGAATGAACCGATAGGATAACCCACCTTGGTGATATGGGTCTGAGCCGAACGCATCGTGGTATTGTAGATTTCATCGACGCCCTCAGAGAGATAAAGCACCTTGTTGCGGTTTACGGAAATGTTCGTGCCGACAGTCCAGGTTACAGGGCCCTCAAGGATACGTGCATCAAGCTGGATATCAAATCCCTTGTTCTGAATCTTCGAATCGCCAAGATTGGTCGTTGTGGATGTAGAACCTGAAATCGATGGGATACCAAGCTGGTAAAGCACATCTGAAGTATTGGAGATGTAGTAGTTGCCGATGAGGTTGAGACGGCCGTTGAAGAAGCTCAAGTCAAGACCAACATTGGTCTGTCTGGTTGTCTCCCAGCTGAGCGTAGCATCCACGAAAGCGGTCTCGTAAGAAGTTGAGGTCACGCTGTCACCCATTGCGGTTGTGCCTGTGCCGATTGTCGCGATGGAAGCGTAGTTACCGATGTTGTTGTTTCCGCTCATACCCCAGCTGCCGCGAAGTCTGAATGTCATTCCCGGGAGTTTGTCCTTGAGGAAAGGTTCGTTCGAGAATGTCCAACCTGCGGAAATTGAAGGGAAGTAACCCCATTTATTCTTGGAACCGAAACGTGAGGAGCCGTCAGCACGGAAGCTTCCGGTAAGACTATATCTGTCGCTGTATGAATAGTTTACACGGCTGAGATATGACAGAAGGTTGTATTCGTTGCGGCTCACGCCATACTCCTGCACCGATTTCGTATCCACTGTGGCGCTGATGTCCGGAATACGGTTGTCAGTGAACTGGGTCGCCATAATTCCGACGCTGTTGTAGGTATTGTCCTGAACAGTGAAACCAACAAGAGCATCGAGTCTGTGGTCACCCCACTTGTGATTGTAAGAAGCCGTAAGTTCTCCCAAAGTATCCTGATTCTTCATCATACGGGAGATTGCGTAGTGGCTTGAGGTCTCAAGGGCGCTACTGTAAGCGATATTCGAGCCTGCACCGATGCTGTTCTTACGGAACTTGGTGTATGTCTGGTCATACCACAGGCGACCAACCTGCGCCTTGAGTTTAAGCCCGTCTATCGGCTCCCAAGTCGCGGAGAAGGTTACATTGTGTCTTGTCTTGGTATTCTTGATAGGAAGATCCTGAGCCACTACAAGAGGAGACTCGGACGAGTTGATACCCCAGTTCTTCGAGAAGAAGTTCATCCAAGAACGTGCAAGAGTGCCTTTAGTGTTGTAGGCTGCCCAATCGGATGCGTACTGAGTACCATTGTTGTTGGCAACCGCCCAAGCTTCTGTGCCCGTAAGGCTGCCGTCATTGTATGCCGGGAAGTTAGGAACGGCAACAAGGCATCCCTGAGTCGCTCCGTCCACTCCTTCAGAACCTTCACCACCGCCATTGCTTCGTCCGTAAGTCTTGACCTCACGGGTCTTGGTGTTGGTAAGCGAGTAGTTTGCTGTCATTGAGAGCCTTTTGGAGATTTTCGCGTCAATGTTAATGCGGGCGTTGATCTGCTTGTGCCCTGACGGTGAAATGATACCGTCCTGATCAAGATAGCCCACGGAAGCCATATAACGTATGTTCTTGCCGCCTCCGGTAACGCTGACATTGTGACGCATTATGCCGGCTGACTTGAAATACTCTTTCTGCCAGTCTGTGTCATATTTGAATGCAGTTGAAGCATAGTCGTTTTTGCTGAAATCCCAGAAGAAAGGAGACAGACCGATGTTGTCCACGCCCTGGTTTATGCCGGCAGCCTTGAGTTTAGCAACACGGGTGGCATTGTCATCAGCAGCGTTGTAAGCTACACCGCCTTTCTGGCAATATGCCCAGTATGAGTTGTTTCTCGCCTCCACATACAACTCGGCAAACTCACGGGCATTGAGAAGGTCAACTCTACGGCCGAGAGTCTGCACTCCGTATGAGAAATCGTAAGTCACTGTGGCGCGCTCGCCTTCCTTGCCTCTCTTGGTAGTGATGAGGACTACTCCGGATGCACCGCGGGAACCATAAATGGCGGCAGATGCTGCATCCTTGAGAATCTCGATGCTTTCAATATCGTTAGGATTGATGAAATCATCGTCAGACACCGGGTATCCGTCCACAACGTAAAGCGGAGAAGTGCTGGCTGTCAATGAGTTCACACCTCTCACACGAATATTCACACCTGAGCCAGGAGCACCGTTTGACTGACGGACCTCAACACCTGCGACGCGACCTACGAGAGCCTGACCGACAGTAGCGGTCGATTTCTGCAGTTCCTCGTTCTTTACAGACGCGATGGAGCCCGTGAAGTCGCTCTTTCGCATCGGGGCATAACCTACGACAATGGTTTCCTCCAGAAAATGTGAATCTTCCACCATCACGATGTCAATTCTTGTCTTTACGGAGATTTTCACTTCCTGCGGAACAAATCCGAGGCAATCATACACGAGAGTTTCGCCTTCAGATGCGGAAATCGAGTAAGTTCCGTTCGCATCCACGATGGCACCTCTGGTCGTAGCGCCTTTCACGATAACACTTGCTCCTACCAGAGGTTCACCGGCTTCCGATTTCACGGTTCCGGAGATTACAGACCTTTCTGTCTGAGCGTTAAGGAGATACCCTCCTCCGCACATCATACAGAAGACTGCAATGATTTGCAAATAATGTTTCATAATGATTGTTAGTTATAGTGTTTTGTATAAAACTTTTTCTTAACGCATCACTATCCTGCTTCTGCCGGACAATGCTGAATGTGGTATCTCATATCCGGAAACAGGCTTGCCGTTCACCGTTATTTTCTTTACAACGTCTTCCGGATGTTTTCTGCCTTTCACCCGTATGGAAATCACTGATTCTCCGTTCTTTATCCTAACCTTGTCATATAGCGGCGCGAAGACTTCATATTTCTCGTCTCCGGGAACTGCCGGATAAAGGCCGATGGAACTGAATATGTACCAAGCGCTCATCGTGCCGTCGTCCTCGTCCATCTCAGGTGCAAGCCCGTCAGGCGCATTGCGGAACGCCCTGCCGACGAACGGCTCGGGATACTCCGCATTTCCTCCGTAAATGTGGACCATATTCTCATCTGTCAGAAGGTCGCGGACGATTTTCTGAGTCTTTTCCGGGGCCCCGAACATATTGAACAGGAACGGAGTATGAATATCTGGCTCATTTCCCTGATTAAAGTAGTGACGATCAAAGAATTCCGACAATTCAGCACAAAGCCTTTCCTTTCCTTCGAGCGCAATCATCTTGTCAATGCAATGAGGTGCCGCCCAACGATATTGCCAACGGCTTCCCTGGTACAGGCCGTTGCCCTTCATCTTGGCGAAATCGTCATTTATTTCCATAAATTCCGACGGCCATATATTCGCGAATATCGAATCAGATTGTGATGAATACTTGCGCGCGTCTTCATTCTGCCCGAGAATTTCGGCAATCTTTCCAAGCGCCCACAGGTCGTACGAGCTTTCCATTTTCTGGTCCGGCGTACGCATAGGCAGCCGTCCAGCTTCTTCCTTCATTCCTGGATACGCAACCTCAAGAGATACCTTGTCAGCAGCACCGCGCACGTATGCGTCAAGCAGCATTATGACCGAATGTTCAGTTCTGACTGTAGGCACAGACTCGTGCGGGGTCGCCCAATCGCGTTTCCCTGTCCTGAATATATCAGCAAGGGAACGGCTTATATCCCTCATCGCAGACGGGTCAATCAGACAAAGCAACGGGAATTTGGATCGGAACGAATCCCATATCGACCAGGAGCTGTAATATGTAAAGTCTTTGCACTCATATATCCTGCCGTCCGTCCCCTTATATTTACCGTCATTGGAAGTTGCCATCATTGGGCTCAGATAAAGTCTATAGAGCAACGTGTAGAATATCGTCCTTTGCTCCTCAGTGCTTCCCTTGACCTGTACCCTGTCAAGTTTGTCGCGCCACAGGGAAAGCGCATAATTATGTATCCTGTCAAATGAAAGCCCGGCATTTGACTGCAGAATGTCGTCTGCACAACTTTGGGATACAGGCGAAACGGCTATCCTCAACTCTACAAACTCCGAGTCATCAGGGAAACGAAATGTAGCAGTCTCGTCATCCCTATGGACAACTGAGAACTTACTGTCAGAAGAAATGCTGAAATACCACTTATACTGGCCTCTTGCACAAGCAGTTGGAGACTCGACCCAGCCGGTAATGCTATTGCCGGAAGGAATATCAAAAAAGCAGCTTACATTTCTCTTGTCTATGGCTGAGGCAAAATTGATGGAGATGCACCGGTTGTCACAAGCGTTGAATACATACCTCTCAACTGCCATATTCACGGTCGCGGTAAGTTCGGCGCGGACTCCGTTGCTCAAGGTTGCAGAATAGTATCCTGGGTGAGCGGACTGATCAACGATCGACAATGTCGCATCCCGCAAATCCGGCAGCACACTTAAATTTCCTCCGCATCCGCGACAGCCGATTCCAGATACACGGTTTATGGATATGCCGCTTATTTCAGGCACACTGTAATCATAGCCTGCGTGCTGTGGAGGTTTGCTGTCTGGACAAACGGATATCATTCCGAATGGACAAGCCGCCCCGGGAGCCATCTGTCCGTGGTCTCCGGAGGTTCCAAGAAACATATTCACATATCTGGTATTGTCTGCAAACGAACTCAGCTGAACGCCAATCGAAAACAATAATACAAGAATAGTCCTTCTCATCTGCAATTTCCTCAAAAGCAAGGCAAATATATGATTTTTCCGGAATCCCTGCAACGTTTTAGCATCCAATGCTACTTTCAGAATAGAATTTCCGCAGTTTTAAAACAAAAAAAGAGGATGACTGTTTTGGTCACCCTCTAATTATATGCTGCCGCAGATTATTTGCGGATCTCGTTTTCTTTTTTCTTTGCAAACCACTGTGAAGCATCGTACATCACAGGAGTTCCGATGAAAATTGAAGCATAAGTACCGAAGCAGATACCGAGAATCAACGCAACTGAAAGACCGCGGATTGATTCACCTCCAAAGATTGCAATGGCAAGCATTGTTACGAGAGTAGATACAGAGGTGTTGATGGTACGTGTAAGGGTACTGTTCACCGCAAGGTTTGCATTGGTCTTCAGATCCATCTTAGGATGGTCATTCTTGTACTCACGAATACGGTCGAAAATAACCACGTTATCGTTGATAGCATAACCGATGATGGTCAGGATAGCCGCAATGAACGTCTGGTCAACATCAAGGTTAAACGGAAGTATTCCGGAGAACAATGAGAAGAATCCGATGACGATAATGGCGGTATGCGCAAGTGAAACCACGCCACCGAGACCCCAGGTCCAACCGTTGAAACGAACAGCGATGTAAGCGAAGATTACGAACAACGCGATGAGCACGGCAAATATCGCAGAACGCTTCATATCATTTGCGATTGTAGGACCAACCTTGTCAGATGAAATGATACCGTTAGGATTGTCAAGAGTTGAAGTAAATTCATCCAATGTCATATCCTTGTCTGCGAAGAAGACTTTGAGTGCATCGAAGAGTTTTGCCTCAACCTCTGCATCCACCTCACTTGACTCCTCATCAACCTTATATTTGGTTGTAATCTTCATCTGGCTGTCACCACCGAACTGCTTAACCTCTACAGACTCGTTGAATTCCTTCTCGGTAGCCTCACGTATATCCTCTGCAGTCACTGCGGTGTCAAATCTTACCACGTATGTACGACCACCTGTAAAATCAACACCATAGGTAAAGCCCTTGATGCAGATCGATGCGATGGCGATAACGATGAGAGCACCGGAGAACATATATGAATATTTCCTCTTGTCGATGAAATTGAAATGAGTGTGCTTGAGGAAGTCTTTTGTAAGATTGTTCTCGAATGAGATGCTCTTTCCTGCAGCAACTCTGTCATCAAAGATGATTCTTGTGATGAAGATAGAGGTAACAACGGAGGTGATGATACCGATGATAAGGGTGGTAGCGAAGCCCTGTACAGGACCTGAACCGAAGATGAAGAGAACGACACCGGTAAGCAATGTGGTCACCTGACCATCGATAATTGCCGAGTAAGCATTTGAATAACCGTCAGCGATAGCCTTTGACAAGCCCTTGCCGGCTGCAATCTCCTCCTTGATACGCTCGTAGATAATCACGTTGGCATCCACGGCCATACCCATTGTGAGGACGAGACCCGCGATACCAGGCAATGTAAGAACTGCTCCGAAAGATACCAATGTACCGAACAGAAGAAGCACGTTGCACAAAAGCGCGAGGTCAGCCACAAATCCTGCACCGCTATAGAAGAATATCATATAGACAAGCACGAGGATGAAGGCGATCACGAATGAAATGAGACCGGACTTGATGGACTCTGAACCGAGGGAAGGTCCTACGACCTGCTCCTGAATAATCTTGGCAGGTGCCGGAAGCTTACCGGAGTTGAGGACATTGGCAAGGTCAGTTGCCTCCTCTACATCGAAGTGTCCTGAAATCTCGGAGCTGCCTCCTGTGATCTCGCTGTTCACATTAGGATATGAATATACGAGGTCATCCAGAACAATGGCAATCTGCTTGCCGATATTGTCTTTCGTCAAACGTGCCCAAACTGAAGCACCTTCGGCGTTCATTGTCATCGATACGGTAGGGTTACCCTTGTTTACGCCCTGTCCGCTGTAAGATACGCGGGCATCGGTAACTGCGCCTCCGTCAAGAGGAGCCTTGCCGTCTCTTGTAGCAGCCTTGATGGCAACAAGTTCATAGATATTGCCGCCCTTTACATACTCGGAAGGCTTTACAGACCAGAGAAGTCTGAGCTCAGAAGGGAATACGGACTTAGCCTCAGGAGTTCTGAGAAGCTTGTTTACCATAGCGGTATCGCTACCGTTTGCAAAACCTACACAAGCACCGCTTCTGAAACCAGAAGGCTGAAGCACTGCAAAGAGAGGATGAGCCTTTCTGTATTCAGCAAGAGCCTTGGCGTCTGATGTTGAGTTAGCAATCTCGGCATTGAGGACTGAAGATGTATCCTGAGCTGCAGGAGTCTCTTCAACAACTACTGAATCCTCAGCGGTAACAGCAAGAGCTGCGTCAGCCTCTGCGAGATACTGTGCAACCTCTGAATTGTCGTATGTTGTCCAAAACTCGAGAGATGCTGTACCCTGGAGCAGCTTTCTAACACGCTCCGGCTCCTTTACACCAGGAAGCTCGACGAGGATACGTCCTGTATTGCCAATCTGCTGGATGGACGGCTGAGTCACACCGAAACGGTCGATACGGTTACGGAGGACGTTGAATGAGTTGTCAACCGCACTCTTTGCGTTCTGACGGATAACTTCGAGAACCTGCTCGTCAGTGGACTGAGGGTTGATGAGTTTTGCCAGATCGTATGTACCGAATACCTGAGCAAGTCTCTGTCCGTTGGAAACCTCTTTCCAAGCCTGTGCAAACAATGTGATGAAATCATCAGGAGAGTTTACGCTACGCTGCTTGGCGAGTTCTATAGCCTTTGTGAATTCTGGAGTCTTGTTTTCTCCGGCAAGAGCGGTCACCAAATCCTCGAGCTGAACCTGAAGCATAACGTTCATACCGCCTTTCAAGTCAAGTCCAAGGTTGATTTCCTTTGATTTTACATCCTTATAAGTGTATCCGAAATAGACCTTCTCAGTAGAGACTGAGTCAATGTACCTGCGGTTCGTAACCTTCTGGAGAGAATCCAGGTAAAAGGCCTTGTCCACATCAGGGACATTTGCGTAATCCGGAGACTGTTTGAAAGCCTCAACAGCTTTCTGCGCATAAGCATCTGCCTTGTTCTCCTGAATAGATGTCACGAGAGTGAAAGACAACTGCCAAAGGCAGGCTACTGCAAGCAGGACAGCCACGAATTTGATTGCACCTTTACTTTGCATTTGAATTGTATTTTTTAATTATTTAGTTTTCTATAGTTTCTAATGGTCGCAATAGAGTGCAAATTTATCTAATTTTTTCGTACAAAGAAACTTTCTCTAAGTATTTTCTTATTTTTGCAGTCCGTGATTATGAAAAGAGTAGGGTCCATTTTTTCAATATTTTTAATCAGCTTGTCCGGGGTTATTGCCAATGCCGGAGAGGTTGCGGATTCGGTTGCCGTCAGCGCAAAGCCGTTGGACTACAACCGTATAATATCCGTTACAGACTCATTGATAAAAGATTACAAATTCAGGGAGGCGCTTGACGTATTTGAGCAGGCAAAGTCCGAGGCGGATTCGTTGGAGACTATAATGCTTGACGAGGCTATGGTGCAGGCACAGAACGGCAACAATATGTCAGGCTTCTGCAGCCGTCCCGTAACTGTGGCTAAAGAGCGTTTCGCATTGAAGGACTTCTTTCTGTATTACCCTCTTGAAAACAAGAGCTGGAGAAGCACGCCGAACCAGCTGGATTCGACAGGAGGCGCATTTGCAAAAGCCGTTTACCTTCCGTCCGATGCCGAAAGAATTTACTGGTCAGCCAAGGACTCTGATAATATCCGCAACATCTATACGTCCTATCTCAGAGATACGTTATGGTCTGTGCCTGAACTTGTGAATGAGCAGGTTACGTCCTCAGCTGATGAAATCTACCCTATGGTCTCCCCTGATGGAACGCAACTTTTCTTCGCTTCAAAAGGGCTGTATGGAATGGGAGGATATGACCTGTACGTATCGGCCTGGGATGATGACCTGAATGATTGGGGTGTGCCGGTGAATATGGGATTCCCGTATTCCTCGCCTTATGATGATTTCCTGTATATGAACACTTCTGACGGGAAATATTCAATATTCGCTTCAAACCGTGAATGCAGCGCGGACAGCGTCTATATCTATGTGCTCGAATATGACAGTATGCCCGTACGGACAGAAGTGCGCTCACCCGAAGATTTGAGAACTCTATGCAAATTGGAGCCGGCAAACGACCCGGCCAGGATGGATAACGGTTCCGCCATCGGAAGCAATATGCAGGACGATGACGAAATGCGCAGATATTCGCTCAAGATGCAGAAAGTCAGAGCATTGCGCGATTCCATATTCAAATACAGTTCTGAACTTGACAAGGACAGACTGCTGCTGGCGCAAGCATCCTCTGACGATGAAAAATCACATCTTCAGGCATCCATACTCAACAGAGAATACGCGATACCCGGACTGCAGGACTCGCTCACAAGAGCATCTAAAGAATTGCAGGATATAGAGTTGCATTTTCTTAAAAGCGGAATTGTGATAGATCCTGAAAAGCTTCAGAAAGAGGCAGACCGTGAAGTAGTAGGTGTCGCATCAGCATATACATTCACCAAGAATGAACTTGGACGATCTGTCAGCCTTGATATGGAAAAGCCTAAGCCTTCGTTTGACTACACATTCCAGATTTTGCCGGAAGGCCGGTTCGCGGAAGACAATACGCTGCCGGAGGGACTCGTTTACCAGATACAGCTGTTTTCAATGAGCAGCAAGGCTACCGTCAAGCAAATCAAGGGATTAAGTCCTGTATTTGAGCGTGCGGGAAGCAACGGCAAAAGGATATATTCTGTGGGACTTTTCCATTCTTACAAGGATGTGCTCGCCAATCTCAACAAGGTCAAACGCGCAGGGTTCCGAAGCGCTGTCATTGTCGCGTTCGTGAACGGAAAATCCGTAATTGTACCAAAGGCAAGGGAGATTGAAAAATCCATTCACGAGCTTTTCCAGGTCAGAATATTCCCGTCTAACGGAAGTTCTCTGTCTGATACGGAGTTGTCCGTCATTAGGTCGGCTTCCGACTATGATATGGTCAGAGCTACAGACGGCGGCGTTGTCTCATTCATACTCGGACCATTCGACAAATCCGAAGATGCGGACTCTCTCGCAACAGAATTGCGCAAAAACGGCATCTCGAATCTCCGCATCGAATCCGCCGGCATCTCTGAAATAAAATAACTTGCGTTTCGCAAATGCGAAACAAAAAGATAAGAGGGTGCATTCATTATCACCCTCTTATCTATTTTTATTCAAGTATAGCAAGTATTCCTTCCTACAGACTATAGTAAGGAACTGTTACGCTCTCCGCTTTGGTTATAGGAGCATTTCGCACGTCCTCCGGAATGCTGACGCGCTTGTATATACTGACAACAGTAGCGTCCGCCCTGCTGGTCAATGTCAGGACATCACCGCTTACACTGAAGTCGTAGTCACTCCCCCAACTGTCTCCGCTGCTGTATTTGCCCTTGAGTACGCCACCAGCACTGTTGAAAGTCCCGGTCCTGCGCTCGTATGTGGACGTTGACACCTTCTGATAAAGGTTGAAGCTTCCGTCTGAAAGCAGTTCAAGATAAACCGAATATGCCACAGGCGTAGCATTGTTCCAGGAAACAAGCTGCCATTCTCCCGCAAGGCCTGCTTTGACTTCAGGCTTGTCCTTTCCGCAACCTGCTACACCCAAAAGAAGAACTGCAGCAAGTATTATATTTAATATGCGTTTCATATTACACTATCAATTATTTCAAGTAAACTAAAGCCATCCGCCGTTGGATGCGCAACTTTCCCTTACGATGAGAGCAAACTTTCTGGAGATTTTCATTCCGCCCATCGAGGTCTCGGAAGATTCCTTATTGCCGCCGGCTATGGCTGAAACCGTGATATATGCGGAACCTGTCTTGGCACATTTAACCATCAGCTGCCCGTTGTACATCCTAAGCATCTCCACACCCAACTTAGTTTTGTCCTCAGCAGATATTTCGATGTCCTTATAGTAAGAAAGACTCTGTGCACTACCACCGAAAATCTTGTCCAACGTAATGCTTTCCAATGAATTGACCGGGACAACAACACACGGAGTGCCCTCAATTTGCATCAAAAGCTGATAAGCATCAACAAGACCTGAACCCATCTTTCCGCCGGTGTAATCCTCCAATGTAATCTTTGAACCAGTTGTTTTGGTTCCCTCGAATCTGGATTCGATTTCATTGGTAGAAGAAAGCAGCATAGATATGTACTCATCCCTCGTAAATGTCTTTCCGAGCTTCAACGCATACGAAAGACCCAGCGCGGCGACACCGGAAACGTGAGGACAAGCCATTGATGTCCCCTGGAAGAAAGCATAGTCAGCACCCTTGGTATCAGGCAGTTCGGAGCATACAGTAGAAAGTATTCCAGCGTATGAACCTCCGGAAAATCCTGTCGTTTCTCCACCCGGAGCTGCAATATTGCAACCAGGACCATAATTGGTGTAATATGCCGGCAGGCCGTCAGGTCCGATTGCCGTAACCGCTATGTTCTTGGAATATGCACCCGGATAAGAAGCCTTAGACAGTCCGTCATTTCCTGCGGCATAAATCGCAATTCCGCCATCAAGAGCATCGCAGTTTTTCTTTGAATAGAAATAGTTGAGCGCCTCTACAAGCATAGGTGAATATGTCTTGAAAGCCTTATCTGAAGTAAGACTTACTGAGGTGGTTGATGAAAGTCCGTAAGAGCACTGAAGTATGCAGGCACCATTGTCAGCGGCATATTTCACTGCACGGCTAGTTGCCAGGTCAGCAGCCGAAGATCCACCGGAGAATATCTGGCAGGACATAAGCCTTACGCCGTCACCTTTTCCGGTACCGCCTGCGATGCCTGCGACACCTATTCCGTTGTTATTGACTGCGGCAATTGTACCTGCCACATGTGTTCCGTGACCTGAATCACCGTCGTTCGAACCATCCAGTCCGATAACCACTTTATCCCAGGTAACAGGGCCGTTATCCACGAAATTATAGCCGTGAATATCATCCACATAGCCATTGCCGTCATCATCCTGACCATCCTCCGTCTCATTCGGATTGGTCCAAATATTCGCTGCAATGTCAGGGTGAGTATATTTAATACCCTCGTCAAGGACAGCTACGATGACTCTCGGGTCTCCACCGGTAAGTTTCCAGGCGTCAGCCACGTCGATATCCATACCTGCGACAGCGTCGGTAGCAATCGCCTGATCGGCATTGTTGATAAATCCCCACTGCCAGAAAAGATTTGGGTCATTAAAATCACAGGAAACGAACCGCCTGTCCGATGCCATCGATGAAAGCGGAACTATCTTGTTGTCGGCATCAGCCTTGTACATCTTGTTGGAGAACTGAATCTCTGATATCTCCGTCACTGAATTAAGAAGTTCCCTTGCTTTTGCAAGATCCTGTGATTTATCGACATACACGGCATACCATCTGTCAAGTCCGGCAGCCTTTGTCTCAGCCTCGTGCTTCTTGTCAGCCGGGAACACCCTCTCAAGCCCGGTTACGTGGATTTCGTCGAAGATTTCATCCACAGAAGGCACACCTGAAGTGGGAGCCTCCGAAGACTTGGTTCTGACGTATTTGGAAACGGCATCCTCAACCGAGGAAATAACGGAAGGAGAGAACTTAACGATTATTACGCCGTCCTCTATTTCGTCCACATTGACGACAGGAGTCTTCGTGCCGTCAGCTCCGGTCTTTGTCAATGGCTCTGCCGTGCAGGAAACCAACACAGCAGAGATGAGCCCGGAGAGAAATATCTTATTGATGTTCATTTTATTATATTCTATTTAGCGTTATCTGTCCAATCCCTTCATCACAAAACCCTGATTCGCAGTCTGTGCCGCAGCAATGCCTACAGAAACATTCGCACGCCTTGCCTGCGGTGCTGATGCAGGATAAAGTTTCGCTGCACAGTTCACCGGACGGCTCTCCACACGCGGAACACGATTAGAGAATGTCTTGGCAGAAAGTTCTACATAGTTATCCGGGAAAATGCTTGAAATCAATGATTTCTTGAAGCTTGAGATATTGCTTACCGCTGATTCCGGAAGTCCGCCCATATCCTTTGCAGGATCCACGAGCAGGATATCCGAATACAGGCAATAGTCATTGTCCGTCTCAAAATACAGATAGCTCAATGTGTATTTGTCTCCGTCAATGTAATAGTCAGGAAGCGGAACTCCGCAGATATACCCGTCTGCAACCTCTCCGAAATAGAGTCCGAAGCCGGAAATCACATATTGCATCGTCTCTTCAGCGATATAACCAGAACGCACTGAATATCCGTCCTCTGTCGTACCTACTGAAGTTCTGTAATTTGCATACAATGCAAATGCGCCTTTCGTGTCGCTGAACGCAGTTGAGTTCGGAATGTATGCTCCAGCAAGTTCACCGCCGTCAGCGTATTTGAATTCTGAGAGACCGTCAACAGTGATGTAGTCATATCCGTCAGCATCCTCCGCATAGTCGGAAATCTTCACTGTACCTATCTTCCTGCGGACTTTCTTGGTGTCCTTGTAAGATATTGCGTAGTAGTTCCAATCAGTGCTTGTGAGTTTCTCTTTGGACGGCTGATCGTCACGCAATTCGCTGTAATCGTACGACTCCTTGCCCGGATTTCTCTCACCTGTAGTCTTGTAGGTGGCAGTAGTCAATGATGCGGTATAACCGTTATATGCCTTGATGACCATCGTATAATCAGTGTCACCGTTGAGATCTTTTATCATTGAACTGAATCCTGTTCCGTTAACTTCCTCGAGCTGGCTCTCAGTGAAATCCGCACCGGAATCATTCAAGACTGTCTCCAAATCCTTTCCTTCAAGGTAAGAAGTCTTGTAGAAGCCATATCTGAGCGACTCAATATTCTCACCATAAGCATAGAACTTGGCGGAGTTATCTGAGTTCACTCCCTGTGCACCATACTCGTTTGTAGCCTCAAGACCATAGGTCAGCACGACAGGAACCTCATCGCCCTTTGCAATGAAACCGAAAGTAACATACACATAGTCGTGCATTGTACCTTCCTTGTCATAGATACATCCGATGAACGTATATTTACCTGTCTTCTTGCAGTCAAGATGCAGTGTCGTTGTCTTGTCAATTTCACCCTCAAATCCTCCGTTGAGATCGAGGTCCTGAGCCTGCAGACTGGCCTCACCGCTGTCAAGAGCACCTTCGAATACAGCATACTTGACTTTTGCGACATCAGCCGCCAAAGTAGCCGTGACATCCACGATTCCATCCTTGGAATCCGACTTCGCCAATGTGACCGTGTAATCGGAAATGGTGACTCCCGGCATCGTGATTCTGGTGAATCCGTTTCTGTTAGCATAACCGTAACCACTTATCGAAGAGATAGTTATCATTATACTCTGGACAGGAAACTCAATCACGCCATCCTTCAATGTGCCATACTGTGCTGCACTTTCATCCAAAGAGAAGTTCTCCGGAACATAAGAACCGAATGAAACCTCGCCGTCATCGGAATTGAAAGTGATTCCGGCAGTCTGGAGCGGCAGATAGACCTTGTCCGGATTGCTTGCGTCCACAGTAGTCCATACGTCCTTGTCTTCGGCATAAGAATAACCGCCGCCGGTGAAAGCGTTTATGAAGTTCTTTCCGCCATATACTTTCATTCTGTAAAGGCCCGGAACATCCTGACGCTGATAGATTTCCACATCAATCTCCGGAGTCGGATTGAAAGAACTGATACTCAAGCTGTACAGGCCTCCGATAATGTCATCGCGCCATTTTCCGGTAGTCTCGCCTGCCGGTCCTTTAACAAGTTCCCATCCCGCACGTACGACTGAAAAGCTCAGGCTCGTCGCACGAGGACCATATACATAGACATAGTCCGGATCGGTAATGTTTATCGTGCAGGAGTATTTCTTGCCGACTTCCGCAGTAGGGAATTTCACTGTAAATGTAGTCTCGGATTTACCCTGAACAAATGCGATTGGCGATATGTCGAACACGTCAGGCGTGTCGGACTCTATGCTTACCGGCACTATAATCTGGTCATCCGTACGTTTTCTGCAGACTTTGTAAGTCACCTTCGTTTCCGCTTTCGGATCAATCTCCACGGTCGTAGATGTAGTCTGGTCCGGGAAATAGACACCGTAGTTGTCCGGATTTTCAGGCGTTCCCGGAGTGTAGGAGGCCTTCTCGGAGCAACCTGCGAATGAGACCGCTGCAAGAGCGGCTATCATAATATGCTTAATTCTTTTCATTGCATTCATTGTCTTGATTCGATTGCCGGTTATTATTTCCAAATAGGCACGGTTTCCGACGGGTCCGGATTGTTGTGACCGGATATTGCAGGATTGTTCTGCACTTCGGTACGTCCTATGACGAAGTTCCAATATGGAGCACGGCCATCACAGTTAAGTCTGTACGAAGCCGGTGCATTGGTTCCGGTATAACCTCTCTTGGATGATATGTTCAGACGCTTCATATCGAACATCACAATGCCTTCTCCCCAGAATTCGATACGTTTCTGAAGAATCAGCTCATTCTGGAAGTTAGCAAGTGTGGAAGACTTAGGCTTGCAGTCATATTTGACATCGCCGGTCATCCTGTAATTGTTCATAAAGCTGTTGAGCAGGGCAATTCCCTCGCTGAGATTGGCGTGTGCCTTTGCCTCTGCCTCTATGAAATACATCTCCTCGACACGCATCATACAATGGTCAGCAGCGCCACCGGTCGTATAATCTTCGTAAGCGCCCTGGGCCGGACGGAATTTTATGTTGCTATAGTCTTCAAGTCCAGCAAGATAGGTCTTGCCGTCCGTCCTACAGCTCTGATATTCATAAGCGTTTCTGTTAGGAGAAAGCCACGAATGTTTGCGGAAGTCGTAATTGTTGATACTGTTGAACAGGTTCTTGTTGATTCCTCGGCAAGCATCGTTTCCGTATGCACTCCACGCATTCTCCGTACTCATATGAGCGGTGAAACACATAAGGTTAACAACACTCTCGCTAGGAAGTGCAAGTCCCCAAATCCACGCATTGTTGGAGTTGGCATTATTGAAGCCGTTAGAAGGATCTTCCCACTGCTCCTGCGTAAGAGGTGTACATCCGCTGGTCTCAATCGCCTTGCGTGCGTATGTTGCTGCGGAAGCATAAGCTTTGGCTGAATTCTCGCTGTCGCCCGCATCGTCGAATGCTGTTCCGCGCTCAAGATATGCACGGGCCTTCATTCCATAGACAAATGCCAGACTCAGAGTATATTTGTCAGAAACGGCTACTGAAGAAAGCAGCTCCTGCGCATTTTCAAGGTCTGGGAATATCACTGTGTCATAAATGTCTGACACCTTGGCTCTCGGATTGTTCTTTGCCTGAGCCTCAGTGGTTTCAGGAAGCACAATTGGAACGCCGAGTCCCAAAACATCCTTGCCTTCAGTGTATTTGTTCTCCTTGAACTCATACAGACGCACAAGGTCGAAATAGAACAGCGCCCTGTATGCGTATGCAAATCCGAGATATTTCTTCTCGTCACTTCCCAACGATGAGAAATCCGTGGTACCGATACGCTTGATTACGTTGTTGGCACTCATAATCCACGTATAGTAATTGTTCCACGGCAATGCACCGACTGCATATTCCGTTCCCAATGAGACATTGCTACCCCACTGCATAAACCAGTCGTAACCAGTATTTCCGAGCACGACGAGGTCGCCGGTCATAGAGTCTGTCGCTATGTGCAGTGCAGGATAAGCGAAATCCCAAGGCAAGTCATATCCGGTGGAGCCGGCCTGCACGAGCGCGGCAGGGATACCTTGTATCAATGTTTCCAGCGTAACCTGTTTCTCCGTAGCGCCGGATGTCAGCTGGGCCTCCTTTATACAGCTTGATGCTGAAAGTGCCACCAGAACTGATACTGCAGATATTTTCAATATATTTTTCATCTTTCTTACCATTAAGAGATTAGAACTGGATGCTTACACCTCCGGATATGGTCCTTACAGGAGAATATCCCGCCTGGGTGGTAGCTCCGGTATATGAATATCTCGGGTCAAAGCCCCTTCTTGCCGACCAATACCATACATTCTCGCAAGACACGTAGAAACGGAGCTTGGAGATGTACATCTTCTTCGTGATTCTGGACGGAAGAGTATATCCGAAGTTTACGTTCTGAAGATTCAGATAGCTTGAATTGGTCAGAAATCTATCTGAAGAAGCATTCTGGTTCTGGTCTTCGTACTGCAGACGCGGAATGTTGGAAGAAGTGTTGTCCTTGCTCCAAGCCTTGAGAATGTCCTTGTGCCAGTTCATACCAGTTGATTTGTTGGCAGGAGAGTACATCGCTGCAGCATAACCTGAATCGTATGCCTTGCCTCCGATCTGATAGTTGAACGCTATACTGAAATCAAATCCATAGAAGCTGACGTCAGTTCCGAAACCTCCGTAAAGATCCGGGATAGGATTGCCGCAAATATAGTCGGACGCCTTTGTATAATCTTCTGTCTTGACGCGTTTTACGGTTCCATCCTCTGCCGTCTCATCCATATACCACATAGATTTTCCGGTTTCTGAGACGCCAGCGTATTTCTTCATATAGAATGTATACATCGGAAGTCCTTCTCCATAGAATGTAGAACCGCTGACGAATCCGGAATAGCCCTCAACCTGCTTGGTCTTACGCTCTGCCGGAAGCATTGTAATCTTGTTGCGCAGATGCGTAAGGTTCAGATTTATACTCCATTGAAGATTCTCCTTCATAATAGGAGTGTAGTTCAACTCGAGCTCGACACCGCTGTTCCTCATATCTCCGACATTGGCATAGTACGAAGAGTAACCCATTGAAGGGGCTACAGGGAAGGATAGCAGCATATCTGTCGTGCTACGGATGAAGTACTCGGCACCTCCGGAAAGTTTGCCTCTCCAGAATCCGAACTCGACACCCGCATTGAAGTTGGTGTTGGTCTCCCAGGTAATCTTGTCGGAACCTTTGGCATTGAACACTGTGGAAACATTTCCGTTGGAATTTTCAATGGTATATGTATCCAGATAACGGAAATTACCTATGTTGTCGTTACCCTGCGAACCGATAGAGGCCTTCACTTTGAGAATGTCTATCCAGTTGTAGGTCTTGCTCATAAAGTTCTCGCGGTTGATGACCCACGCGCCTCCGACAGACCAGAAGTTACCCCAGCGGTGACTCGGATGGAAACGCGAGGACGCATCGCGACGGAATGAAGCAGACGCAAAGTATTTATTGTCAAGGTCATACATCGCACGTGCGAAATATCCTTCATTGAAATACTCTGTCCTATAGGAGTTTGCTGCCTGAGAATCCACAATCGCGCCTGCAAGTTCGTCATTGTCCTGCGTCAGCATATTGCTCTTTGAAGCGGACAGCGCATAATATTTTGACTGATACGACTCGTGGCCGACCATCACATTGATATTGTGTCTGTCAAGCGCTTTTGTATAATTGAGAATCTGCTGAAGGTTCACGTCAAAGGAGCGCACGTGGCCTTTGGAAACCACACCTTTCTGGCTTGCAAACTGACCGTACCAAGGGTTCTTGGTTGCAGTAGATCTTGTTTCGTCAAGAGATACACCTGCATTGAACGTAAATTTGAAGTCCTTCAGGAACGTTACTTCACCGTAGGATGTGCCGTTGAAAGCGTTACCCTCAACATAGCTCTTGTTGAGACGGGTCTCAGAAAGCGCATTGCTGTTAGGGAACAATGATCTTGACATTCCGGCATTGGAACCTTCGCCGAAGTCATACCTCTGATTGCCCTGCTCGTCAATAAGGATGTTTCCGTCTCCGTCTCTCAGATACAGCGGATAAATCGGGCCTACCGTAGAGGTGTAGGCGAATACGTTTCCTGAAGAATTGCTTGCGCCACTGTCTGAAATACTGTTGTATTTGAAGTTTGAATATCCGGCATTAGCCCCGAACCTCAACCAGGATTTCGCCTGGTAATCCAGTTTTACGCGAGCTGTATAACGCTGCATATCAGAGTTATAGACAATACCCTGATTGTTCAGATAACCGAATGATGCGTAAGCGGACATCTTGTCGTTGGATCCTGAGATGCTGGCGTTGTATTCCTGACGGAGCGAATGACGATAAGCCGCGTCATTCCAGTTGTCAGGCTGGATATAATATTCCTTGCCTTTATACACGATTCTGCGCCCGAGAGTGGCCGCAGGATTCACTTTGCCGTTGATACCGATGAATTCCTGACCGGAAGGAACCGTATATACCTGATATCCAAGTCCTCCGTCGTTCGTAGAACCTGCCACTGTCTGATTGGCCTTGATATGCGCTGCACTTGCACTCATTCCGCCGTCGTTCACATAGTAGTTGTACAACGCATTGTAATGAGTCTCATAGAATTGCGCAGGATCGGTAATATACTCGTAATCCCTTACAGCCCTTGAATTGACACCCCATTTTGCATCGACATTGACTATAGCGTCCTGAGACTTTGCTTTCTTGGTGGTAATCATCACTACACCGTTGGCACCACGCGCACCATAGAGGGCATTGGATGCCGCATCCTTGAGGACTGTCATTGACTCGATATCGCTCGGGTTGAGATTGCTCAAGTCACCTGAATAAGGCATTCCGTCCACAATCCAGAGAGGATCGTTTCCTGCATTCAATGAGCTGAAGCCACGGATTCGGATTGACGGACTTGAACCAGGCTGACCGGAAGTATTGGTCAGCTGCACACCAGCGACTTTTCCCGCAAGAGACTGTGCGACATTTGATTGCTGTGTCTTGGCTATGTCTTCCGACTTGATCACCGTAGCGGAACCGGTGTAGGCATCCTTCTTTGCCGTACCGAATGCGACTACGATTGTTCCTTCAAGAGCCTGAGTGTCCTCCTTTAAGGACACGTCAATCTTGGTCTTGCCTTCCAAAGGAATCACTGCGGTCTGGAAGCCGATAGCGGAGAATTGGAGGACAGCTTTGGACGGCACTGAGAATGTGTAATTTCCGTCCACATCAGTGAATGTTCCGTCTTTGGTCCCCTCGACCATAACTGATGCGCCTACGACAGGTTCTCCGTTCGAGTCAGTCACCGTTCCCGAGACCTTGACGTTCTGCGCCTGGATTGCAGTGGCAATCCCGAGTGCAACAAATAGCGTTGCAAAAAGCTTACGTATCATATTTGTTATTTAATGGTGCCCTCTTTTTTTCAGCGAAAGCTGACGTTATAACTAACCGGGCATTCTTGCAAAATTATTCATAAATATTCATATTTCATACAGTTACGGGGATATAAAACAAAATCGCTACAACATTTATCGTTTTACCACTGATATACGACACTGCAGCCGCTCCTCAATTTTGCCGATGTGAATTTATCTTCTATTTTTGTGATTGCTATATACATATCTTTATGAGAAAGCTCCTTTCATCAGCATCATTATTTCTGATTACCGCTGCCATCTGTCTTGCAGGCAATCCTTTAAGCAGGCTTCAGAGCAGATTTGTCGATCTGCGTTTCGGAATGTTTATACATTTCAATATGCCGACCTATACAGACGAGGACTGGCCCGACCCGGACGCATCCCCAGCATTGTTCAACCCTGTCAAACTGGATTGCAGCCAATGGGCAAAGGCCGCCAAGTCGGCAGGTATGACCTACGGATGTCTGACAACAAAGCACCACAGCGGATTCTGTATATGGGAAACGGAGACAACCGATTACTCAGTAATGAGCAGCCCTCTGAAACGTGACGTGGTAAAAGAGTTCACAGATGCTTTCAGAAATGAAGGACTGGACGTAATGCTCTATTATTCAATACTTGACACTCACGCACATCTGAGACCGGGATGGATAACGCCTCAGCATAGGGAGATGGTAAAGAAGCAGCTTAGGGAACTTCTCACCAATTATGGACGTATTAGCGCCATTATCATTGACGGATGGGATGCACCTTGGAGCAGGATTTCATACGATGACATCCCTTTTGAGGAGATTTACGCTTTCATAAAATCAATACAGCCGGACTGCCTGATAATGGACCTCAACGCGGCCAAATATCCGACTGACGCTCTTTTCTACACCGACATCAAATCGTATGAACAGGGCGCCGGACAGAAAATCGACAAGAGCAGCAATGTGCTTCCGGCATTGTCCTGCTACCCTATTCAGAAAAACTGGTTTTGGAAGACTTCCTTTCCGAACACACCTGTAAAGTCTCCGTCATCGCTCGTAAACGACAACATCGTCCCTATGGGCAAGGCTTGCTGCAATTTCATCCTCAACGTCGCACCGAACAGAGACGGACTTATGGATGACAATGCCATTGATGCTCTTGAGCAGATAGGCAGGTTGTGGAGAAAAGCAGAACCGGGAGCAGCCGCAAATGCAGCGAATGCCATCAGTCCCGATTATTCTACTGGCAGTTCCCGGTTCAGCGCGATTCCAATGCCTGTGACCGCATCAAATCTGGCAAAAGGATGCAGAGCTGAAAGCACCTGGAGTTATGATATGGAAATTTCGGACTTTGTGAATGATGATGACTTTGAGTCCGCTTGGGTTGCAAATGCCAAATATGAGGGAACTCCGTGGGTGGAAGTGCTGCTGAAAAAAGAGCAGCCGGTCAATATGATTACAATGACCGAAGAATTCGGCTCAGATATCCGCAAATATCGCGTCAGTTATCGCAAAAACGGCATTTGGGAAGACCTCGCCACTGTTGATTCCAGGGAATCCGCAGTCATCGCCGACAGCGCTGATTCCAACTCCGGGAAGTCCGCATCCGCACCTGCCGACTATCCGACAGTCTCGAAAAACGGACGGGTAACAATTCTGCGGTTCAGTGACGTTTACGCCGACGCCGTCCGCATCACCGTTCTGGAATCGCGCAAGACTACAGCCCCTGACGGCGTTTACAACTCCGGCAGCACCATCGCCATCTCCGAGCTCGGCATCTACCGTGAGCGGCGATAAGAAATATATATGCTAAACTTTGGTGACTATTATTCAGATATTCCGTATATTAGCCGATTTTTACGGTTTCAAACATCCTATCGGGACAACATAGATGCCGTCATCTCTCTTGTATGCCATATTGCCGACAGCGGTAAGAATCATTTTGAACGAAGGTGGCACCATTTTGCTTGTATCTATGCTTGATTCCAATTTATTAAGGGAGGTAACGCCCTCTTCTATAAGTTTTTTGCCACCTAGTTTAACTTCCACAAGGGCATAATGGCCGTTTCTTAAATGAATGACGGAGTCACATTCTAGGCCGTTACTGTCCCGATAATGGCACACGTCACCTCCGAGAGCATCAGCATAGACACGAAGATCACGAACGGCCATAGTCTCGAAAAAGAGCCCCATTGTATTAAGGTCATTGATTAAATCTTTTGGACCAAGACCCAAAGCGGCAACGGCAATGGAAGGATCGACAAAATACCGTGTGTCACTGGACCTTATGGCTGCTTTGGAACGGAGATTTGGATTCCAGGCTTCCATATCTTCTATGACATATATTTTCTTGAGTGCGTCAATGTAGGAGGAAACGGTATCTTCATTCAGGCTGTCGGTATCGTTTGACATCATATCGTTCTTTATTCCAACGACTGTGACTTGAGTCCCCTGATGACGTGACAACGAACGCATAAGCCGTTTTGTTCTTATCGGGCTTCGCGATATGCCATCAACCGCTGAAATATCTGATTCGGTCACTGCCTGATAATAAGAAAACGCAGTTTCAAGTGCGTACTCCTTTTCTAGAATTATTGATGCCGGCCATCCTCCTCTGCAAATAAGAAATGCAATGTCTTCAATCAGTAGCCCACATTCAGCAAAGACAGATTTTGAAGAGTCCTCGAAAAGATTCCCAAGACTTACACCACCGTTTGATTCTCCGGACTCGAATAACGACATAGGACGCATCTTCAATCGCGTAATACGTCCAGTTCCGGTATGGTGCATTTTTTCTCTTTCTTCTTTGCTTAAAGGAACAGCCGAACCGGTAAGAATAAACTGCCCTACACTTTTACTTCTATCGACAGCGTATCTGACCGCATCCCATAATTGAGGGATAATTTGCCATTCGTCCAAAAGAAGCGGCTTTTCTCCTTCAAGCAGTTCGTTGATATTCATATCGGCCAGAATCAAGTTCTTGTTGAGATTGGCCGGGTCAGAAATATAGTTGATACTCTTTGCCTTCTGTTCAGAACTAGTTGTTTTACCACACCATTTAGGTCCTTCGACTAAAACTGCCCCTGATGAGTGCAGTTTTCTCTCAAGCAACTCATCAGCAATCCGTTGTCTGTATACAAATTTCCCCATAAATACGCTCAAATATTGTAGTTCGTAAAATTAACTACAATATCCAAGAATATCAAATAGTTATAATTATTTTTCGGTGAATTGTGGATTATTTTTCGGTGAATTGTGGATTATTTTTCGGTGAATTGTGGATTTCTCAGCACGTTGCGGTAGATGTCGTCTATTACCAACCCAGAAAGAGTCATTCCGAAAATGGCGGTGATATGCACTGTCGTGCCGTTGATCTGAGCCTTTGAAGAACACCACTCGTGATTCAGAAGATCAGGGTCCCCAGGTCCGTTCTGCGCCTTTGGGCACATACATTTTTCAGTACCGCAAGTATGGCAATGCCCCCTGTTTGGCAGCACCTCGTCATCGTACACGCACAGGAACTTTCTAGACGGGAAAGTCTTAGCCCTTTTAAGTTTTTTTCGCAGCGCGGCTCCAAGCGGACACCCTCTGACATCCCAGAATTCAGCCACCCTTACTTTGAGCGGGTCTGTTTTCAATGCCGCCCCAAGCGAGCAGAAAAACTTGGCCTTGCTTTGAGTCGCCCTAAGTATCAGCAAGGCCTTGTCTTTCAATGAGTCAACCGCGTCAATTACATAGTCATAGCTGTCAAGATCGAACGAATCAGCAGTTTCTTCGCAATAGATGGATTGAATAGCCTCTATCTCTGCCTTAGGGTTGATTTCCAAAAGATGATTCTTGAGAGCATCAACCTTCACCTGGCCGACAGTCTTTGTTGTCGCCATCAGCTGCCTGTTGACATTGGTTATGCAAACCCTGTCGGAATCCACAATCGTCAGATGCGTTACCCCGCTGCGCACAAGTCCCTCTGCGCACCAGCTTCCGACGCCTCCGACTCCGAGTATAATTACCCTCGTCTTGGCCAAAACCTGCATAACGTCATCGCCCAAAAGCAGTTCTGTTCTATTGTAAATCGCCTTTTCTATTGTGTTCATCTTTTTTTCTTGACTCTTTTGCATTAGCGCTTTTTGACACAAATGAAGATGCCCGAATGAGGGCACCTTCATAAATTCTGCGGTGGTTTCCCGCAACCTCTTCACTAGTGATTATCTTGTTATTCTCGCGGTCCAGCCACCACCGGGAGCCATATGAATATTCACCTTGCGGTCTGCAGGAACAGCAAGAACCTCGTGTTTGAAATCCCTTGCAGCTCTGTCTGCGTTAATGCCGTCCTTGAATATCTCCATTGTCCATTCGCCATCACCGAGGAAGCTCAAATCCAATTCGAGATCTCTTGCATCCCATCCCGTCAAAGAACCGACATACCATACATCTCCGCTTCTACGTGCCAAAGATATATATTTACCAATTTCGCCGTTAATAGGCAGACTTTCATCCCAAACGCAAGGGCACTCTGCTATATATTTGGTACACAACGGCTCACGCATATAATTGGAAGGAGAATCGCAAAGCATATTCACAGGTGAATCGAAAATCACATACTCCGCAAGCTGACGGCAACGTGTACCCTGGCTCATTCCTTCGCTATTGACAGGACGGTAATTAGACTTCGTAGCATTGCGCATAGCGCCCTGAGTATAGTCCATAGGACCAGCAGCCATTCTGATAAAAGGAACTGTAACATCGTAAGTAACCTGATCTCTTTTGCCCCATTTCAACTGCTCAAGACCATACACACCTTCATAATTAACCACGTTAGGATATGTCCTGCTGAGTCCGGTCGGCTTGTAAGTGCCGTGGAAATCAACCATCAGATGATATTTGGAAGCCATTTCAGCTGCGCGCCTGTGAAAATCGACCATCAACTGGTCGTCCCTGTCCATAAAGTCGATTTTGAATCCCTTGATTCCCATCTTTGAATAATGTGCACAGACATTTTCCATATCTCTGTCAAACGCATAATATCCGGCCCAGAGAATAAGACCTACACCACGTTCCTGAGCGTACTGGCACAGCATTTCCAGGTCAATTTCCGGAATAACCTGCATCAAATCAGCCTTGAGATTGACCGCCCAACCCTCGTCCAAAATAACATACTGGAGACCGTGAGCGGCAGCAAAGTCAATATAGTATTTGTAGGTGTCGTTATTGATGCCGGCACGGAAATCTACGTCATAGATATTCCAGTCATTCCACCAGTCCCAAGCGACCTTGCCCGGACGAACCCAGCTATAATCAACAGACGCATCCTGAGGAGTAGCAAGTTTCCAGACCATATCATTCACGGCAAGTTCAGCATCCTGCCTGGAAACCATAATTATTCTCCACGGGAACGCTTCCGCACCAGATGCCTTGGCGATAAAGTCTTCTCTTGACTGCACCTCTCCCTGCAGCATATTATGACCGCCCTGCTTGATTTCTTTAGGATATCCGGCAAATACACCTGTCAGTTTAGGAGTGGAGCCTGCATTATAGAAGAACATACCGGGATAGTTCATAAGGTCTGCTTCCGTAATGAGAACCTTCACGCCCTCGTCCGCAGCAACTGCAACTGGAGCAAACGCAAGTTTCTCCTTATTCCACTGTGACAGAGTATTGACAGTATAAGTATTCTCGAATGAATTGTAGAACTGTTGTTCAAGGCTCTGCCCGTCTCTGTGGATATATGGAATAAACGCTTCCCGGTCCTTGTCAAACGCAAATTCAGCCTGCTCACTTATGACATTGTAGTCACCTTTAAGACTGCTTTTGAATCTGTATGCGACACCCTCGTCGTATGCACGGAAAATCAACGAAAACTCCTTGAACACAAGAATCATCTCATTGTAGTTGTCCCGCACCTCTGATTTCTTATAGATAACTGTCGGCAGTGTGTTGTCAACTGACTTGCGGATAACTTTCTTCACCTTGTCGTTCTGCCCGAAAACCACACCTCCGGACAATGTCATCGAAATGTTTGACGGGGCTATGAGCTGTTGCGTGTCAGTGGCAACGGTATAAGAAATGCTTGTACCAACCACTACAGAAGCACTCAAATGTCCGTCAGGGGATTTTACCTGATAGGAACCGTCGTTGGCGAAAGTGAGCACCGGGCAAATGATTCCCAACGTGACTGTGGCCAAAAAAGTTTTGAATGTCATAATCTTGTGTTTTGAATTATTATAATAGTTTTTTATTAAATTCCCAACTGTTTCTTCATATCACGCAACATATCAAATGCCTGCATCGGGGTCATATTGTTGAGGTCAGCGGCGTTCAAAGTGTCTCGTATAGAGGATAATGTGGGGTCATCAAGCTGAAATAGCGACAACTGTATCGACCCGTCCGTCTCGACTCTTCCCTCCTTAGTGTTATAAGGCTTGGTTATCTTACCGCACGACTCCGCCGAATGTCTGCTTATCTGATTTACATCTCCCGACTCCAGTGCGGAAAGTGTTTTTTCAGCAGATTCAAGCACCTCCTTAGGCATTCCCGCCATACGCGCCACGTGAATTCCGAAACTATGTGCTGCTCCGCCTTCCTTTAATTTGCGAAGGAATATGACTTCCTTGCCTACCTCTTTCACTGCAACGTGAAAATTCTTCACTCTCGGATATATAGACTCCAGATCGTTCAGCTCGTGGTAATGTGTCGCGAACAAAGTCTTGGCACCTTTTCCATATTCGTGAATGTATTCCACGATGGCTCTCGCAATCGACATTCCGTCGTAAGTGGATGTCCCTCTACCGATTTCATCGAGAAGAACGAGCGACCTTTCAGAAAGATTATGCAGAATCATAGATGTTTCCAGCATCTCCACCATAAACGTGGATTCTCCCCTCGAGATATTGTCAGAAGCTCCGACTCTGGTGAACAATTTGTCGAAATATCCGAATTTGGCGGAACATGCCGGCACGAAAGACCCGATCTGCGCCAGAAGTACAATCAAAGCGGTCTGCCTCAGAAGCGCAGACTTTCCCGACATATTAGGTCCCGTCAATATGATGATCTGCTGGCGGTCGCGGTCGAGATAAATATCATTCGGCACATACTCTTCTCCCGGCTTCATAAGCGTTTCGATAACGGGATGTCTTCCGTCCTTGATTTCAAGAGACAAGCCGCTGTTGACTTCAGGTCGACAATATCTATTCTCAACCGCAAGTTGCGCGAAGCCAGCCAAAGTATCCAGCTTTGCGATAATGCAGGAATTGGACTGAATCGTCCTGATTGACGCCTGTATCTTGGCAATCAGCGAATTAAAGATGGACGTCTCAAGAGAATATATCTTGTCCTCGGCCGAAAGAATCTGCTCCTCGTATTCTTTAAGTTCCTGCGTGATATATCTTTCAGCATTGACCAGAGTCTGTTTTCTAATCCAGTCTTCCGGCACCTTGTCTTTATGGACATTTCGAACTTCTATATAATATCCGAAGACATTGTTATAACTGATTTTCAGTGAGGAAATTCCGGTACGTTCCGCTTCCCGCTGCTGCATCTGAAGCAGATAGTCCTTTCCGCCGCGGGAAATCTCCCTCAAGCGGTCGAGTTCGCCGTTTACGCCTTTTGCAATTACATCCCCCTTGCCTATCGCAGCTGCAACATCTTGAGCCAAAGTCCCAGAGATTGCCTCGTATAGTTCTGCACAACCGTCTATCGATTTGACTAAATCCGTCAGAGCGGTGCAACCGTCGTCTATACACAGACTCCGCACAGGGGCGAGTTGCGACAATCCGCGCCCAAGTTGCTGCACTTCTCTCGGGGAAATCTTCCCTGTGGCTACCCTCGATATTATTCTGTCCAAGTCGCCGATATTGCTTATATGGAACTGTACCTTTTCAAGAACTTCCGGATGCTTCGTGAACCATTCCACCACATCAAAACGGCCGTTTAACTCCGCCAAGTCCAGCGAAGGCATTGCCAGCCAACTTCTCAACAGTCTGGAGCCCATAGGAGAGCAGCATTTGTCTATGACATTGACCAGAGAAACGCCCTCGCCACCTGCAGACGCGCTGAATACTTCAAGATTGCGGAGCGTAAATCTGTCCATCCACACGAATTTGTCTCCGTCAATTCTGGAGATGGAGCATATATTAGCCAGCCCTGCGTGCTGCGTCTGCTCCAGATATACGAGCAAAGCTCCTGCAGAACACACCCCAAGCGGATAATTGTCAATAGCATAGCCTTTGAGAGACTCAACTTTGAATTGCCGTTTAAGTTTCTCTACAGCCGAGCTGAACACGAACGCCCACTCATCGAGGGTGGAAACATACAAATGGTCTCCATAGAGTTCCTTTACCTTGCGTTCAAGACCACGCTGCACGACAACCTCTTTAGGAGACAATGAAGCCATCAGTGTCCCAATGTAGTCCTCACCACCCTGTGCAACTTGGAAAGTACCTGTAGACACATCCAGAAACGCGATTCCGCATTGATCTTTCGCAAACGTCAGACCGGCAAGAAAGTTATGCTCCTTCTGCTCCAACATATTTTCACCGAAGGCGATGCCGGGTGTAACCATTTCTGTCACGCCTCGTTTCACCAACGCCTTGCCACTTACTAGTTTAGGGTCTTCCAGCTGGTCGCATACCGCAACCTTGTATCCGGCACGGATGAGGCGTGTAAGATATTGCTCTATAGCGTGATGCGGAAATCCGGCCATAGCCACTGGACCCTTGTCTCCATTGGACCTCTTGGTCTGGACAAGCCCGAGCACTTTGCTTGTAAGTACCGCATCGTCTGAATATGTCTCATAGAAATCGCCGACCCTGTAAAGCAATATCGCTTCAGGATGCTGGGCCTTTACAGAGAAGTAATGTTTTAACAACGGAGTGTCTTCCGTCTGTTTTTTTGCCATAATCAATACCTTATCCGACAAAGATAATGAAAGGCGAAATAAGAGAAAAATTCTAACTTTGCAATTATGAAGAAAGTTCTGATAATAACATATTATTGGCCTCCAACCGGCGGCTCCGGAGTGCAGAGGTGGGTTAAGTTCAGCAAATATCTTCCATCGTTCGGATGGCAGCCTGTCATCTATACACCTGAGAATCCTGAGATGACAAGCATTGACAGGAGCATTGAAAATGATGTTCCCAAAGAAGCAGTCGTCATCAAACGCCATATAACTGAATTTTATTCGCTCTACCGCAAGTTCACCGGCAAGAAGGATGCTTCCGCGCAGGAAGTCAATCCGATAAATAATCAGAAAAAGACTTTCAAACAGAAACTCGTACTTTTTCTCAGGGGGAATCTTTTTATTCCTGATCCTCGAATTACTTGGGTACGGCCATCAATCCATTTTCTGAAGAAATATCTGAAGGAACATCCTGTCGATGTTATTGTCAGCACCGGCCCTCCTCAGTCAATGCACCTCATCGCCAAGGCTTTGGCTAAAGCTACCGGTACGCCTTGGATTGCTGATTTTCGTGATCCATGGACAAAGATGTTCTATTTCAAGCATTTGCATCTATGCAAATGGGCTGAGAGGAAACACCAGCGTCTGGAAAGACAGGTTCTTGATGACGCTACAAGAATAGTTGCAGTGTCCCCGTTGGTGCAGGAAGACTTCCAACTGATGACTGACACTCCTGTGGAATTGATTACAAACGGCTATGATGAAGACGACTTCGATCAGGTTGTGGAACAGGACGGCTACTTCAATGTAACACATACGGGCCTGTTCGCCGCTGACGGAAATCCTGAAGTTCTGTGGCAGGCATTGGCGGACAAATGCAGGGATGACAAGGATTTCGAAAGACTCCTGCGCATCCGCCTGGTCGGAAAGACGGACAGGGAAATCATAGCGTCAATAAATGCGGCAGGACTTGGTGATCACCTCGTAAACCTTGGATATCAGGAACATAACAATGCAGTAAGAGAGCAGAAAAATGCTTCGCTACTGATATTGCCTTTAAGAAAAGAACCAGAATATAAGGCTACTCTTCCAGGCAAACTGTTTGAATATCTTGCGTCTATGAATCCTATTCTTGGTATTGGACAGACTGACGGAGCTATGGCAAGAATTGTAAATCAGACAGGAGCCGGAGTCGTGTTCGGTTGGGAGGACAAGGAATCTGTCGCTTCTTACATTAACTTATGTTGGAGCAGGTTCAATTCTGTAGACGTGCAGGATGATTCCACTACACTTCAAGAGGTCGATGCTGAAGACGACAAGAAAAACGCAATCCGTCAGTTTTCCAGAAAGGCTCTGACAAAGCGTATGGCACAATTGTTTGATTCTCTGATTGATAAATAAGCTCTTTTTATCCGTCGCCCCTTAATCTTCGATTGACAGTCGTTTCCTGCCCATTGATATTGCGCCTCCCGCTGAAAGAAGAATCAGAAGAATCAGCAATATCGAAGAAGCCATGGAAACATTTGAACTTATGCGATAGGACTCAGGGTCAAAACGCATAACAAGGTCTCCTTCTCCGGCAGGAAGAATGGCACCGCGAAGTGTCCAGTCAGCACGGAAAAGCTCAACATTCTCCCCGGAACCGGTCTTTAGAGTCCAACCGTCCGGGTAATATATCTCACTGAAAATCACCGCTCTGTCAGAAGACGCCTTGTAATGGTATCTAAGCTCATTCGGAGCGTAGTAGGTCATATTTATGGTATCTGACGCGGACATCATAATGTCATCGACAGTCTTGGTTGCAGACTGCAAAGATTTTATCTTCTCTGACACCCACTTGAAATCCGGACCGATTACCGCTGTCGTGTGCAAGTCAATATTGCCCAACATTGATATTTCTTCATTTGCCGAAGATGCCTGCGCAGCAGAATTGACGAACCACGCATTGCCAATAGCATTAGGATTTACGACTGCGGAACTGTTTCCGTCAAGAATCACATACTTGTCATTGAGCATAGACAGCACCGGCACTTTCGGGAACGAACCTGTAAGTTCTTCTATTGTAGAGGAAGAATTCACTGTTTTTATAACGGAGTTGATTTCATTCGTCAAATGCCTGTCTATCAGGTCCTGATACCTCTGCATCTTCACAGGGCTGTATCCGCCGATATTCTTGTGCCAATAACTTGGATGGGAATCGTTGAACACATTGACAGTTAGATCCAACACTCTGTAATCCAATTCAGGGTCATTCAATATCTGTTTGTCCACAGGTCTTGCGGAGAACTGCCCGCTGAAGTTTTTCGGAGTGGTGAAATGGTCAGAGTTGAGATAACGCTTTCCGATGGAAAACATATTCAGCAGGACTAGCGCAGAAATGGAAAATGCCGCTATCTTGCTGTACGACGCCATTTTATCTGCAGTCTCCGCTTTGTCTTTCTTAGAATAAAACCACCTGATTATTCCCCATACGAACACTATCAGAAGCCCTGAAACCATAGCATCGTGACGCAGAAGATAGACTCTGTCCTGCTGCAATGCGGCCGCAAGATCGGGGTGCATCTGTGAGTCGGAACTTGCCGAGAAATCACCTGCAATGTCAGGAATCAGCCAAATCAGAAAGCAAAATCCTGCGCTGCAAATCAAAGCCGCAAGCCCTGGCTTCTTGAACTGCTCCAGTGTAAATTCGCCTTTGAAAATCTTGTCCAAAACCACGAATCCAAGCACGGGAAGGGTGATTTGAAGTGCGACAAGTGCCATCGACACGGTCCTGAACTTGCTATAGAAAGGCATATTGTTATACCAGAACTCCGTGAAAGGCATAAAATACTTGCCCACACCGAGAAATATAGCAATGACAGTGGCGACAAGAATCCACCATTTGTCTTTTCCTTTACACAAGAACAGCCCCAGAAGGAACAGAAACACTGTTATCGCGCCCATATACATAGGTCCGGCGGTAAACGGTTGTGGTCCCCAATACAGCGGCAGAGTCTTCGCTACTTCTTTGACATTTGACTGCCCATACTGCTTCAGCAACTTGATGGTGGCGGATTTTGACGGGTTGACGGCACATGCGGAAGAACCGCCATTGAAATCCGGCACCATAAGATTTGGAAGCTCCTTCCAGCCGTATGACCAAGAGGTAGCGTACTCAATATCAAGGCCTTTGGATTTGCCGGCATCAGCATTGTCAGAAGCGGATAACTCTGACCCGCCACGCATTGTCTGATGAGAATAACGATACATCGGTATGAGTTTATTGGCATTTGTGCCTATACCGACGATTCCAAGAAACAGTAACAATGCTGAAGCAATGAAGAAACGGCAAGCCTTTTTCCTCCTTTCCTTATTCGACACCAGCCAAATAAAAAGGCCTATGGCGTAGCAGAATATGATTATCGCAAGATAATAGGATATCTGTATGTGGTTTGCCTTTATCTGGAAATTCAATGCCATACCGAACAGGGCGGCGCCAAGAATTGTCCATACAATCCATTTCTTTCCACTAGCTGAAGATGTATTGTCGTTTTCTTTGTATAGGTTCAGAGCCTTCCTGTATGTAAATATGACAGCGGCGAGCACCCAAGGCATCCACGCTATAGCCATCATCTTGGTATTGTGGCCGACCTGGATAATCTGGAAGTTATACGAGCAGAAAGCTACGGCTATGGCACCGCCGACAGCCAGAAGCGCGTTCACACCAAGTGACAGCATCAGAAGAAATGCTCCGAGCAATGCGATGAACAGATACGTGGCAGGGCGTTTTCCAATCAGAAAAGCATTATAGATATTCTGGGTCCAATCGCCGACAGGATTTCCTGTAAGCATAGTGGTCGGCATTCCTCCGAACATAGAGTTTGTCCAGGCTGTCCTGTCGTCCGGATGCGCTGAGTTCCATTCGTTTGCCTCGTGCGCCATCCCCACATAGCCTGAAATATCGCTTTGATTTACGATTTTGCCTCCAAGTACTCCGGGCACGAATCCATAAGAAAGTGCCAGAAAAAAGATTACTATCCCCGCATATTTCAGGGCTGATTTCCATATCTTCTGCATTGCAAGAATTTTAGTTCCGCAAAGATAACATTTTCCCCCTGCAATGACGAAAAACCAGGAATTCACAAATTACATTATCAACCCGGAGATGAAGATGACACCGATGACGATGGGGGCGATGTATTTGATCAGGAAATAGACTAGCGGAAAGCATTTAACATTGAAGCTGATAGCACCGCCGTTGGTAAACTCGTCATACACATCTTCGCGCTTCATTTTCCATCCCACAAACAGAGCAAACACCATTGCTCCGAGCGCCATCAGGAAATTGGACGAAATCATATCCAAAAACGAAAACAGATTCTTGTCATACAAGGTGAAATTCTTCAGCGGTCCGAAAGACAACGAACACAGGCAGCCGACAAGCCAAACTCCGAAGAAGATTACAACGGTAGCCGGCAATCTCTTGAAATTTTTCTCCTCAACAAGATAAGCCACACCCACCTCAAAAAGTGATACAGCCGAAGTCAATGCGGCAATAAGCACTGTCAGGAAGAAAAGAATAGCCACGACGCTGCTCAAAACAGGAGAAAACGCTGACATTTTGTTAAATACATAAGGCAAGGTCTCGAATATGAGCCCCGGTCCAGACCCGGGAGCAATCCCCGCTGCAAAAACTGCAGACATTACAGCAAAACCCGCCATAAGCGCAAAAAGCAGGTCAAACCCCGCCGTACCAAGCCCGGTGGTCAAAAGATTCTCCTTCTTGCTGACATAAGAGCCGTAGGTAAGAATTGTTCCTACACCAAGCGACAGTGAATAGAACGACTGCCCCATTGCAGATGCTATCCCGGAACGGCTCAACCCGGCAAAATCCGGCTTCACAAGATACCTTATCCCAGCATCAGCACCAGGCAATGTGAATGAATAAACCATTATTATCAGAATCATAAGAAAGAGAACCGGCATCGAGAAGTTGCTGAATTTCTCAATTCCTCCCTTCACACCGCCCACAATCACGATGGCGCACAGTAGCAAAAATACTGTATGGCATACCAAAGGCCCCCAGACAGATGAAATGAACACACCGAAAATACCCTCCAACTGTGAATCTGTCCCCGTAAATTTGAATTGCAGTGACTGCAGCAGATATTCTATAGACCATCCGCCTACCACACTGTAATAGGAAACGATTATCAGAGGCGTAAAAACCGTAAGCAGTCCCAGCCATTTCCAGCAGGAACCTGGAGCAAGTTTGTCAATTGCCCCGAATGTGTTTGAATGAGTTCTGCGGCCTATTATGGATTCTGCCAGAAAAATGGGAATGGAAAGAAACAGAGAAGCCAGGACATATATCGCAATGAATGCGGCACCGCCATTTTCACCCACCAGATATGGGAAACGCCAGATATTTCCAAGGCCGATTGCCGAGCCTGACATCGCCATAACTACGGCAAAACGGCTTCCGAAATTTTCTCTGCTCTTAGCCATAAATATATTAAGTCTATTTGTAAGTTCGCCAGCTATCTACGGTTTTTCTAACACCAGCTTTAAGTTCCGACGGCAAATATATAAAGAATAGTTATAAATTATAAGCATAAGCATATTTTCGTCGCTTTGTGCATTAACTTATTATATACCAATATATTAGTATTATTATGAATTACAGAATATAATCCATTTACAACAAAAAATCCCGATTCATCAATCGATGATCGGGAAATCACTTACAATTATTAAGCTGTTTTTCTTAAATTTTTCGTTTATAGACCCGGAAGTTTGACACATTCATAAATTTAAAATAATCGCAAATATTTGAAAGAGTTT
>CAVJKV010000016.1:0-64569 GCA_963650425.1 Oscillibacter sp.
AGGCATGGGGATTGCAGCCCTCTATTAATCCGCTTAATACGGGTTGGCTGGCCGTTGTCAGTAACACAGAAACCTTGAACAGACGATTGTAGGTGCTGAGTGAGTCTACGATGGGCTGCAGATAGTCCATAGGGAGTGTCTGTACTTCGTCGAGAATAACAACGCTATTGACAATACTATGAAGCTTTCTGCAAACTGACGGCTTATTGCTGAACATCGATTGAAACAACTGCACATTGGTAGTCACGACAATGGGGTAATCCCAGTTTTCCGTTGCCAACTTCATCTTCTCCCGGAGAGCCTCATCCTTTATATCCTCGGGGTTCACATTGCTGTGATGCTCCAGTACGTTTTCCTCACCGAAAACACTCCTCAGCACGGATGCAGTCTGAATGATAATACTGGTGTAGGGAATGGCGATGATGATTCTTCGTTGTCCGTTGCGGATGGCATGCCTCATAGCCCACAATAAAGAAGACAATGTCTTGCCGCCGCCTGTCGGTACAGTGAGACTATAAAAGCCGACAGGAGTCTCAGATTTCAACAAGCATTGTTGCTGCACTTGGTTTCTGATATCATTGACACTGGAGGGGGCGGCTTTTGCTTTCAGTTCGCACAATTTGCGCTCCAGCATTGGCAACAACGAGTCTAATGTTGTTTTCTGCTTCCTGAGGTTTGCGGATTCAGCATCCATAAACAACTCCGTGTCAAGATAATCTGCGTCGACCAAACAGGAATAGAGAACACGAGCCAAATGATGAAAATCCATTGGACTTACCTTAAAAGGTAGCTTCAATTCTATTTTCTTATCATACTCAACTATTTCTAGCGGGATTTCCTTATTTCTATTCTGCTTCAGCTCTTCCTCTATAGACAGTTCTATTTCATCAGAATCATGCAAGCCAGAATGATGTGACAGAATCTGGTTTACAAGGAAATTGTCATACGTTTTTCCATATAGTTTTCTTGCGATTACTGCCCCCACATAGGAATGGTGATAATTTCCTGCGACTTCTATTTCAATTTCATATCCGCTTTCCTTCTTTATATGTTGCTGGAAAGCATTAGATTCCTTTCCTTTATCGTGAAGCTCGCCCAAAATCTCACCCCACAAGGACATACCAAACTCTCCGGCAAATCTAGAAGCCAACTGAGAGACTCCTTGCGTGTGTTCTTCATTGGATTGAATAGTCCATTGGTTATTTTTATAGTATAAATGAGATATAATCATTTGACTCATATAGTTTCAGCGAAACAATCAGTGTTTTGTAAAAATACACAATTTTTGAAATTTCCACTAATGTTTCTCTATACATAACGACAACATCATTACATATAATCTAACCAAACAATATTCGTCAATTATGGCTTGCCACGGCGTCGTTAATTCCGAAGGAAATAATCCTCGATTAGTTCACCCTGACCACCGGGAAATACTCGCGGAAGAGGGCGGCGGCGCGGTCTATCTGAGCGGGAGTGTTGAGTGGGACATCCTTGAGCATATATTCCTGCCCGAGACTCTCATATTTGTGCACGCCGAGAGTATGATACGGAAGAATTTCCACCCGCTCAAGCATTTTGAACTTCCCGTTGCCGAAATGCTCACCGAGAGCCCTAATATCCTGTTCGAAATCGCTATAACCGGGCACAAGCACATAACGCAGCCAGAACGGCTTCCCGTTACGCTCTAGCCAGTCTGCAGTCGACAGTGTGACCGTATTGTCACGTCCGGTAATACGTCTATGCCGCGAAGAGTCGAACTCCTTGACATCAAGCAGGACAAGGTCTGTCAGAGTGAGAAGCTCTTCGACATAACTGTTCCATATACCGCCGTTGGAATCGAGACATATATGTATCCCGTTATCCTTCAGCATCTTGAATAAAGGAATAAGAGCCTGTGCCTGAACAGTAGGCTCCCCTCCTGAAAATGTCACTCCGCCTTTGCGCCCGAAAAAAGGCTTCTGGTTCAATGCCATCTGCAATATCTCTTCCGGAGCCGTCGGAGTACCGCCTTTGCAGGGAATCGTGTCCGGATTGGCGCAATACAGGCATTTGAACTGGCAGCCCTGAAGAAAAACGACGAGCCTCAACCCAGGCCCGTCGTAAGTCCCCATAGATTCGTATGAATGTACGTTGATGTTCATTATTACATCGATGTATGGAATGTCCTGGCTATCACTTCCAACTGATGTTCACGGCTCAGTTTGACGAAATTGACCGCATATCCAGACACCCTGATCGTGAGCTGCGGATATTTCTCCGGATGCTCCATTGCATCCTCAAGCATTTCGCGGTTAAGCACATTCACATTCAGATGATGCGCGCCCTTGGCAAAATATCCGTCCAGCATCGTTACAAGATTGTCAACTCTGTCCTCCGGAGTAGGTCCCAAAGATTTCGGAACAATGGAGAACGTGTTGCTGATTCCGTCCTGGGCATCATTGTAGTCCAATTTTGCAACAGACGAAAGCGACGCAATCGCTCCGTGGCAGTCACGTCCGTGCATCGGATTTGCACCCGGCGCAAACGCCCTTCCCTTCTCACGTCCATCTGGTGTAGCACCTGTCTTCTTTCCGTACATCACATTGGAAGTGATGGTAAGAATGGACAATGTCGGCTCAGCATTCTTGTGTACAGGCAACTTTTTGAGTTCACCGCTGAAATAATGTATGAGTTCCTTTGCAATGAGGTCAACTCTGTCATCATCATTGCCATAGCAAGGATATTCTCCGTCAATCTCGAAACCGTCGGTCAGACCTTCCTCATTGCGGTGAGCCTTGACCTTTGCAAATTTGATTGCGGACAGCGAATCCGCAGCGATTGAAAGGCCGGCGACTCCGTACGCAAGATTTATCTTAGGATTGGTGTCAATCAACGCCATCTGAGAACGCTCATAGTCATATTTGTCGTGCATAAAGTGGATGATGTTCATCGCCTCGTTATATACGCGCGCAACTTCGTGCAGGACTTTCTTGTAATTTGCTACGACCTCGTCAAAATCCAGGACATCGCTCTTGAGCGGCTCGATTCCGTGGACCATAACCGTGCCCGTATTCTCGCAACGTCCGCCATTGATGGCAAGCAACAAAGCCTTGGCAAGGTTCGCACGCGCACCGAAGAACTGGATTGCCCTGCCGATTGCCTGATATGACACGCAGCAGGCTATGCCGTAATCCTCCTCACCGCGAATCTTTCGCATAAGGTCGTCATTTTCATATTGTACGGAACTCGTGTCAACAGAGACCTTGGCACAGAACTCCTTGAATCCGTCAGGCAAAGACGCGCTCCAAAGAACTGTCATATTAGGTTCCGGTGCAGGACCGAGGTTGTACAGCGTCTGAAGGAAGCGGAATGAGGTCTTGGTAACCTTGATTTTGCCGTCATTATAGCGTCCGCCGAGGGCCTCCGTAACCCAAGTAGGGTCGCCGGCGAAGATATCATTGTAAGACTGCATCCTCAAGTGGCGTACCATCCTGAGCTTCATCACGAACTGGTCGATAAGTTCCTGAGCATAAGCCTCATCTATGACGCCATCCTTGAGATCTCTGTCGATGTAAATATCCAGGAATGAAGAAACATTGCCGAGGGACATCGCTGCACCGTCCTGTTCCTTGACTGCTGCGAGGTAGCCCATATAAACCCACTGGACAGCTTCACGCGCATTTTCTGCAGGGCGACCGAGTTCCAGACCGTACATTTCTCCGAGCTGTTTCATCTCGTTCAATGCGTGTATCTGCTCGGCAACTTCCTCTCTGAGCACAATCCGCTCGTCAGTCATAGGACCTTTGAGACTCGCCATATCAGCTTTCTTTGCCTCAATCAGGCGGTCAAGTCCGTAAAGCGCAATCCTTCTGTAATCACCGATAATACGTCCTCTCGAATAATTGTCAGGCAGTCCGGTAAGAAATCCCAACTTCCTGAAACTCAAGATTTCATCCGTATAGACATCGAATACTCCGTCGTTGTGGGATTTTCTGTAATGTGTGAATATTTCCTTAACCTTAGGATCAAGCTCCACGCCATTCTCACGGCAGGCTTTCTCGACTACTCGCCATCCGCCGAAAGGTTTGATGGCTCTTTTGAGCAATTCATCTGTCTGCAGACCTACAATAAGTTCGCTTTCTTTGTCGATATATCCCGCAGCGTGCGAGGTAATGGTAGAGATAGTGCTCGGGTCAATGCTTCTCACCCCTCCCCTTTCGCGCTCTTCATCAAGAGCCGCAAGGCATTCGTTCCACAATTTCTTTGTTCGGTCTGTCGGGCCCTGAAGAAAAGATGCATCTCCTTCATAAGATGCTATGTTTCTGTACACGAAATCAGCGACATTTATTTCGCTGCTCCAGAGGCCTTCTGTAAACTTGGTTTTTGAGTTCATCAGGCAATAAGTAAGATTATTATAACTTTCCAAAATTAGGAAATCGGCCCGACTTTTCCAAAATCTCACGATTACATTTTCAAACGTAAACGGTGTTTATTTTTAAGATTTCGCAACACTTAAAACGTTGAAATTTCAAATTAAAACCTTTTTCGACATTTTCACCATCAAACACCTCTAAAGAACAAAAAGTAAATTTTTCTTGATTCGCTCCTGTCGCCGCTCACCGGAAAGCTATATTATGCAAGCGTTGGAGACGTCACTTAATCACCAGTTCAACCGGACAATGGTCAGAGCCGAGAATCTCATTATGAATTTCCGCAGAACAAATCCTGTCACGCAACGATTCCGACACTATAAAATAGTCTATACGCCACCCCGCATTGCGCTGACGCGCCTGAAAGCGATATGACCACCAGGAATACTTGACCGCTTCAGGATTCAGCATTCTCCATGAATCGATGAATCCGGCACCGAGCAAATCACTGAACTTTCCACGCTCCTCATCAGTAAAACCGGCATTATGCCTATTTGCCGAAGGATTTTTTATATCAATTTCCTGATGCGCAACATTTAGATCTCCGCAGATTACCACACCTTTCTTCCCTGCAAGGACACAGACGTATGAGCGGAACGCGTCCTCCCATTCCATACGGTATTGAATACGCTTCAGTCCGTCCTGTGAATTGGGCACATAGACACATACAAGAAAGAAATCCTGAAATTCAACGGTAATGACGCGCCCCTCCGTGTCGTGCTGCTCCTGGCCAATACCGAAAGACACGGACAGCGGCTTCACTCTTGTATAGACAGCCGTACCCGAATAGCCCTTCTTTTCAGCATAATTCCAATATGATTCATAACCCTCAAACCTGAGATCAAGCTGTCCCTCCTGCATCTTCGTCTCCTGCAGGCAGAACACATCAGCATCAAGCGCACGGAACGATTCCTCGAACCCTTTCCCAACGCAGGCCCTCAAGCCATTGACATTCCAAGAGATAAGTTTCATTGCCTGAGATTATTCAAGAGTCCACTCTGCACCGTCCTTGGTATCCTTAACCACGATGCCAAGAGCCTTCAGATGGTCTCTGATGCTGTCACTCGTAGTCCAGTCCTTAGCCGCCTTTGCCTTTGCCCTCTCCTCGATAACCATATCAATAAGTCCGGCAATGGTCTTTCCCGCTTTTCCGGAGTCACCGGATTCATCCACAAGTCCGAGCACGCCGTAAACAATATCGTCGAACAGTCTGAGAAGGGTCTCGAGATCTGCCTTGGACAATGTCCCCTTCTTCTCTTTTTCGGTATTGATAAGCCGCACAGCATCAAATATATGCGAAAGTGCGACAGAAGTATTCAAATCATCGCACAAAGCACTGTACACTCCGTCAAAAATGGCCTTAACCTGCTCATTATCAGCAGCGCACGTATCAGGTGCGACATTCTCTATAAACTCGCCATACTTCAGGCAGTATGCCGCATCTCCATCCTCACCTTTTACGTCAGAGACAATTCCTGCCGCAGAAGCGAGCGCTCTCAAGTCCTGTGCAGCCTGCATTACCCGGCGATATCCTTTTTCCGCCGCTTGCAGCGCATCATTTGAAAAATCCAAAGTGCTGCGATAGTGAGCCTGGAGAATGAAGAAGCGCACGGTCATAGGAGAATAAGCCTGAGCCAATGCCTTATGCTCTCCAGCGAACAGCTGCGGAAGCGTAATGAAATTGCCTAGCGACTTGCCCATCTTCTGCCCGTTGATGGTAATCATATTGTTGTGCACCCAATAGTGTACTCCCTGAGTTCCTCTAGACGCCTCATTCTGAGCTATTTCGCATTCGTGGTGCGGGAACATCAAGTCCATTCCGCCTCCGTGTATGTCGAATTCTTTGCCAAGGTATTTCTCCCCCATCACGGAGCACTCCAGATGCCAACCCGGGAATCCGTCTCCCCACGGCGAAGGCCATCTCATAATATGCTGTGGTTCAGCCTTTTTCCATAGTGCAAAGTCATACGGAGCGTGTTTGTCACCCTGTCCGTCAAGATTGCGCGTACCCTCCAGTGTATCATCCAAAGTACGACCGGAAAGAACACCGTAGTGGAACGTCCTGTTATATTTCTCGACATCGAAATACACTGAGCCGTTGCTTATGTACGCAAATCCGGCATCGAGAATTTTCTTCACCGTCTCGATCTGTTCGATGATATGCCCTGAAGCGCGCGGCTCTATAGACGGAGGAGCAACGTTCAGTTGACGCATTGCCTCGTGATACCTCAGAGTATAGGTCTGAACGACCTCCATAGGCTCCAGCTGCTCCAGACGCGCTTTCTTGGCTATCTTGTCCTCGCCCTCGTCCGCATCGTGTTCAAGATGTCCGACATCGGTAATATTGCGTACGTAACGGACCTTGTAGCCCAGATGCTTCAACAGTTTGAACAGCACATCATAAGTAACGCCCGGCCGCGCGTGGCCGAGATGGGCGTCGCCATACACGGTCGGTCCGCAGACGTACATTCCAACGTGTCCGGGATTTATCGGAACGAAGAGTTCCTTTTTATGTGAAAGAGTATTTGTCAGAAACAGCTCACGCATATTTTTCCAAAATTTATATCGAAATGCTAATATATGAATTTTATTTGATTGTCACGACGAGAGCGGCACCGAAGCCGAACTGATCTTCAGGTGCAGGGGCATATTCACACGTCCACCAGCGTTCGTCAAGTTCCGTGGTAATGGCTCTGCGCAACACTCCGTCACCTTGTCCGTGAATGAATATGATTTTTCTGCCGAGATGCTGTTCGTTGGACTCCATTATCTTGCGGAAGGCATTGAGTTGCCATTCCAGGAACTTCTCGCGCGGAAGATCTTTCGGATGTTCCAAAGCATTGATATGCAAATCATACGTAAGATACTTGGATGCTGAAGACGGCATAGGCCTTCCGGACTTGCGTCGCATCGGTGCCCCATCATATTTGTCGTCAAGAAATATATCACCGCCGTAGAGATAGTCCTCCAATGTAGCATTGCTGCCGTCCGGGAGTACAGAATGACTTACCGGCTTAACCACAGGATGGGTCGCTGCAACTTTCTGCGCAGTTTTCTCGTCCTTTTTCATTTTCTTCGCCAGGTCCTTCAGATCTGAAAGATTGTTGAATTTTGACATTATAATAATTTTATCGGGAAGCTGATTCCGAGGCGTAAGAGCACGCCCCAGTGACTATCATCGTTATTGTCTGGGACTCGTGCGACAATGTGGCGAACATTATTCCCACAGGGAACGGCACTCCATATACGGTTGAAAGCGCCAATGCCACAATATAGTGGAATGCGCCGAAGCCTCCCGGCACAGGCACAAGAGAACTTAGACTACCCACAATCATCAGAAACAGCGCATCAAGAGCTCCTAATCCGGCAAGTCGGCCAACTGAATCAGCCATATCGGCAGACAGCGCAGACACATCCATAAATTTGACTGCCAACAGCACTGCATAGCTCATCAGCCAATACATTGCCCAAATAAGCACTGTGTTCAGGATGAAAAGCCATCCGTTCTTCATCTTGAAGCAACTGACTATCCCTTTGAAAAGCCCAGTCGCAAAATTGGAAACCGCTTCCGCAATCTTACCCCTTTTACGGCATTTCCATAGTGCAAATATGGCAAGCAATAGGGCTAAGGCAATAATAATCAGTGCTATACCCGAGTTCACATTTATCTTCTCAGAGAAAGGGCGCACGATATTGTCCACGAGAAAGTTTCCGAATCTTTCCCTCATACAGAACATCATCGTCACCACCAATGTCAGTAGGGTAAGCACATCTAGCGACCTTTCGGTAACGACTGTCCCCAGTACTTTGTCGTATGATGCAAGCCGCTGCCCCTCACTGTTGTCTTCAGTTCTGGAAGAATGACGGGTAATGAAGCCGCACCGGACAAATTCGCCCACTCTCGGAAGCACCAGGTTTGCAAAATTGCCGATATTGATAGCGTTGAATGTCACTTTGCGTGAAGTCTTTCCGTCGATTGGAAGCAGGAATTGACGCCAGCGTACTGCCCTGAACCAAAATGACATAACTCCGGCAAGCATTGCAACGGCAATCCATTCCCATCTGCAGTTGCGCAGTCCGGCGTAGAAGTCGCTCCAATTCACATCTCTGAATGAGAAATAAAGCAGGACTACAGCAATGGCGGCAGAGACAATATATTTCAGCAATTCACGTTTCTTCATCATTTTTCCGTTCGTCGCGCAATGACACATCTTTCAAAGTTACGCCTTCTTTCCAAAAAATCATTGTCCGGTACGCAAGAATTCAGTAATATTGCATTTAATAAGCATATTGACCATAAAAACACATCTATAATGAAATTTTCAAGAATACTGTTGGCTATCTCAATAGCCGCTTGTATAAGCAGTTGTATGAAAGGAGGCTACGAGACCAGTTTCACCGGAGTAGGCAATTTTGAATACAGCGACACATCCAAGTATTTCGTCAACGGAATCTACGACAAGCAGGATCTTATAATGGCAAGTGCAAGCCTGTCGTTCAATGGAAAGAGAAATGACGACGGGGAGTTCTTCGGCGGAGTGATGGCTGGCATCAGACGCGACTCAGTCTATCTGGAAGGATATGTTCCGAAATCCTTGTACACGGTCTGCGACCCTTACGGAGGTGCCGGGAAATCCAGCGGGTTCGGTATTCTGTTTGACAGCAAGGGCGCAATGCCGGAGCACGAGGTGTCATTCCTTTACAGCAATATAGGGACGTGTACTCTGAGTGCGCTTGCAGTTGCCAACACTACATACATCGTAAATACGATAATGTTCGGTCTCAACGGAATACCGGCTTTTGAATCCGGCGATTATCTCACATTGAAAGTAACGGCTATCCGAGACGGACAGAAAGCGTCAAGCGCAAGCATCGATTTGGCAAAGCACAACGGCAAGAGCCTTGAAATCATTACGAAATGGACAGCGATGGACGTGACTGCGATAGGCAGTTTTGAATATCTGGATTTGGACTTGGAAAGCAACAGAACTGATTTGCCGCTCTACTGCTGCATTGACAATCTCGTAGCCAATGTCACAATCAAACAATAGGATAGAGAAGCCGTTTTGAAATAACTTCTAAGAAATGAGACCATCGGGGATTTCCATTGTGAGTTCCCGATGTTTTTCGTCTATGGACAATATGAGTTCCTCGTGAACCGGAATCATAACCTGCCCGTTGCCGACGTCAACATAGATGCAGGGATTCCCCGGAATATCCTCAAAATCAGAGATTTCGCCGACGTTATTGCCTTTTGAATCCAATAATGTCCAGCCTATCAGATCTGCAAGTCCTTCATCCTCCTCAATATCCTCGTACAGCTGCGAGTCGGCATAAACTGCCTGGCCTGCAATTTCTTCGGCATCGTCATAACAAGACACATCGACAAACTTCACGAGAGCCTTGTCTTGTCCTTTCGGCGTGAGTTGTTCAATAAAAAAAGGGACCGGCAGTCCATCTGCATAGATGAATACCGGTTCCTGAATGTCAATGTCTTCAGGAATAATATCTCGAAAACTCATAAGAAGTTCACCTTCAGTGCCGTTGGACTTTACAGTTCTGGCAATCTGAATGAGATTTATCCCCTCTGGCATAGTACTGGAATTAAGCCTCCTGTGCAGGAGCTTCCTCAGCAGGTGCTGCAGCAGCCTCTTCTGCTGCTTTTGCAGCGGCAGCTTCTTCTGCGGCCTTTCTTGCAGCCTCTTCAGCTTCAGCCTTCTTCTTGGCAAGAGCCTCTGCGCGAGCCTCGTTTACCTTGGTCTCAGCCTCTGCTGCTGCTTTCTTCTTGTCTGCGGCAGCCTTGTCGAGTCCTGACTTCTTAGCCTCGATCTTGGCATCTCTCTGAGCTTTCCAGTCAGCAAATTTCTTGTCAGCCTGCTCCTGTGTAAGGGCTCCCTTGGCAACACCACCGTCAAGGTGATTTCTGAGGAGAACACCCTCATAAGAGAGGATACGACGTGTCACAAGTGTCAGCTCTGCTCCGACTTTAAGCCAAGCCAATGCTTTCTCGTGGTTGAGAACGATTGTAGCAGGGTTTGTGTTAGGGTTGTAAGAGCCGATCTGCTCGATGAAACGACCATCGCGAGGTGCGCGAGTGTCAGCCACAACAATGTGGAAGAATGCGAAATTCTTCTTTCCGTGGCGCTGGAGACGAATTTTAACAGCCATTGTAAGTCTGTTTTAATAATTAATAAAAAACCTATGCCACCCATCTCGTGGATGGCGGGTGCAAAGTTATAAAATTTAATGTAAATACGAGAGGCTCCCGATAAATTTTTGAAAAAATGTTTGGAGTTTAATAAACAATGATTAACTTTGCAGTCCCAAAGTAAAGGAAACACTAGTTTCACAACACATGCGGATGTGGTGAAATGGTAGACACGCTACTTTGAGGGGGTAGTGGGCGTTGGCCTGTATGAGTTCGAGTCTCATCATCCGCACGAAAAGAGGACAACCTTTCGGTTATCCTCTTTTTCTTTTACCGCCTCTCGCGCGGAGTGCCATGTTATCACAGATCTTCTCCGTGCGCTTGATTATGCATATTGTCGTAATATAATCCTATCTGATACTTGCCGTAGTGTTCGTGAATCATAAACCAAACATCACCATCCGCCAAGGACGCCATTGTGTACATCGTAGATAGCATTAGACGTTGGAATTTTTCGGAAGCTTCTTCCGCGTTTTCTGCCGTTTTGATATATTCTGTTTTTTGTATTTCTTCGTTTAATTTTTGAATCGCCTCATTTTGATTTTCTTCTGAAGCACCAAAAAGCTGTTTTATATTTTCCCTTAAACTATCCAATTCTTCGTTTGTGAAAAATTCTGAATAACCATCGACCAGTTTATCAATAAATTCCGCTTTATCCCTATCTCCATCAAAATAACTAAAACTGGCTTGATAACGTTTGTTGTTTGCAGTTATTTCATAAGATATATCCTCATCTTCTGGAATTTCAGTATTTAAACTCAGGTCACGGTATTTCTTATTCTCCCTAAATTGATTGAGCAACGTATTAAAATCAATGCGTATATTCTCCTCTGTAGTGTAGGGGAATGCAACATATACCCTGTCAACAACATTATGATTGGTATGGATATAGACTTCCACAAGACTACCATTGAATTGGCCTTTATAGCATTCACATAACGAGTTATATGTAAAACCTTTACTCCTAAGCTTTGCTACAAATTGAGATTCTGTTCCATCTATGGGAATCCCCAAAAATTTAATAGGGCCGCTGTTGCTGTTTTGTCCGAATGCGATAATGGTTATAAGAGATAGAAGTGCAGTGAATAATGCTTTTTTCATAATTAGTGTTATTATTGTTGGTTATACGCGAATATAAAGATTTTATTTGCAAATAAACATAAAAAAGCACTTTATGATTACAGCTATAAACTGCTATAAGTCAAATAAAAATATCAAAACAACTTCGCCATACACAAAGGCTGAAATATTTTGCTCCTTTTACTCACTCAGAGCAATGAGGGCGGAGGCGATTTTGTCGGATTCTTTGGAGCCGAAAGCCCGGCGCGAAGATGAAATCATAAGGTATGCGGCGGCAATAATCAGAAGCGCGGATATGACAAGAAACAGGATATTGAACCCGTACTTGAAATAATTGCCTAGGAACCAGAAGCACAGCAGGAACATAACGCAATAGACAGCATCGGCCATGCGGCTGGATTTCTTCCCGGATTTCACCTCAATATGATATTTGTTCAGCACGTGTCCGTCCGGAAGAGTCTCCTTTCCGTCTTCGAATATATCGCAGAGCACATACCGTGTCAGCATCATTGTCGAATAATCATTCAGGATACGTCCCACGCCAAGATTTTCAGACTTGGCATCTGACGGCATCACGGACAACACCTTTGCCGCAAAATCATCAGGAGACAAAGCGGATACCACATCCACTTCACGCTTCACTGTAAGCACTACGCTTGAATCCAACTCCATAATATCGATATATTTTAGAACTGCTTGGGCCAACGGACTTCGACAGTCATCATTCTGCAATTTAGCAATTCTTGTAGTTTCCGCCAAAAGACCGGGAAATTGTTGTAGATTTGTCACAACTAAAGGGTTTCACTATGTACAAATTCAAAAAAGCGGCAGACAGATATTTTCTAAGCATTGACAACCATTGCGAAATCAGCGCAGCACTGTCTGAATTCTGCAAAGACGAAAACATTCACGCGGGCGAAATCTACGGACTGGGAGCCGTCAATGATGTTGTGCTCAGATTCCTGAATCCGGCGACAAAGAAATATGTAGATATGGAGTTCAAGGAGCAGATGGAAATGGCAAATCTTACTGGAAACATATCCGAGAAAGACGGATACTGCTATCTTCATCTGCACGCAACATTTTGCAAGTCAGACTGTTCAGCGATAGGAGGCCACCTATTCTCCGCAGTTGTAAGCGGCGCCTGCGAACTGGTTGTAATCCCGTCTGACATTCACTTGGGCAGGAAGTTTTCAGAAGAAACCGGGCTCAATATGTACGATTTCTAGGAGAAATTACGACCGCATATTCCGTATCGGGAGAAATATCAGTGAGCGATATAACCTGACCATCAGCATTTTCCACGAATCTGCCGCACAACTCGCCGGGACGTGGAGAATACTCTGTTGTCATCACATACCGCCCATCCAAAATGCCGGCAGCACCCGGCATTTGTATAGCGTGTCCGTCAGGAAAAACGAGCATTTCCCCTCCGGAATCACATTCTCGCCTGATATGATTGTCAAACAGTCGTCTTGCGAGAAGCCCCATTGTCATACGCACGTTGATTTCAACACACGGTGCAAGGCGGAATTTTCCGTCACCGGATTCGTAAACGAACATATCCACGCCGATATATCCTGAATACTTTCCTGTGAATTTTTCGGACAGATACAGTCTGATGTTTTCGCGCACACCCGAAATTAAATCAGCTGGCAAAAACTTGGATGCCAGATACTTGAATATCCAGTCGTCACTTGCGAGCACATTACCCTTGTAGATTCCGTTGTCATTGAAAAACAACGAATAACCCTCGAAACGCACACCTTCTGTGCCAGTTGAATAGAGCATTGCAAAGTCCTGCAATATGCGATGCCTACGCTCCAGCATAACGCTTCCTTGCCGTGCAATGACATTCCTGCACCAGCCCATATCGGCAGATGACAATTCTCCAGTCCTCAACCACCGCAGCCCCTTGCCGCTTCCAGACCAGGGCGACTTTGCGACAGCGTCTCCATATAAGGCAACTGCTTCAGCCACATCTTTTTCGGAATACAGCTCCACAACATCTAAAACCGGACGTAGAAGGTCAGAACGGATATTGGCACAGATAAAGTCGCTTGCTTCAGACGCCACCCTGCGATGCGACATAGACCTTATACATTCGATATTGTCATCTGACGGGAGCAGTTCTTCTGTCACACCGGATTTCTGAAGGTGACGTTTAAGAGCGGCATCCCAGCCCCAGGGAATCACTTTGTCATCGGAGTCCGTCTCAATCCATCCGACAAGCGATGCACAGTCCCGGGCGAATTTCAAAGCGGAAGACGGCGGCACGAAGTTCGTGTCACCGTTAGCCATACACAGATCGTGTTCCGGATTGAAAACAAGCATTACTGAGAAGCAAGAATCAGTTACATAGCGGCTTGCTGCCCGCTTCCGTCCAATGCAGCCTGCATCCCCTCCTCAGGTGATGACACAACTGCTTTCTTTGCATTTCTGAAATCCAACAGAGCATTAACCTCATCCTCATCGCGAAGTGACGACTTGTCGGGAGAAAGATAGACATCCGCGAAATCCTTGCCCTGGTCAGATACCTTTCTGAAGTATTGGAATGCCAATTTTTTGTCTTTGTCTATGCCGCAGCCCCAATAATAGCATTTACCCAATTCGCACATACACCTGGAATTAGGCTCTCCTTCGCGCCAAACTTCCATAGCCTTGTTGACATCCATTTCGTAACCCGCGCCTCCATATCTCCAGGCAAGACCTATCCAATAATAACTGCCTCTTTCTTTCATCTCGTATGCACGCCTGAAATACTCGTATGCCTTCTTTTCGTTGGCAATGACGCCTTTACCCTGCACATAACATTCTCCGAGAAGTCTCATACAAGTGGCATCACCCTCGTCAGCGCCCGCCTTGAACCATCTGGCCGCGACCCGATAATTGGGGATAATCCCGAGCCCATAAAAATAGGCCTTTCCCAAAATGCGCATAGCTTTCACGAAACCGAGCTTTGCGGTGCGCTCGCACCAGAGGTACGCCTCGTGATAACGTTCCTTGTTCTTGCAGTCCACATAGATATTCCACGCGGCTTCAGCCTTCTTGTCCGGCTCTGTCTCCTGCTCATACGCCATCTTGAACAGCTGAAGCGCAAGTTCATTCTGGCCTTTTGCAGATGCCTCCCAAGCCATTCTAAGATAAGATTTCTTCACCGGGAGTCTTACAAGCATTTTTTTCAAGATGGACATAGACGGAAAGATTGGTTACTATTACGGCAAATATACTCAATCCACAGTTATATCATACAGTTTTCCGAATTGATTTCTGCATAGTGTATAAATTGAAAACGCAAAATATCCTTTTTGGAGATTTTTTTTGTAAATTCGATGCATCAGCACCCCACAAAGGGGACACTAACTGGAAATAGAAATCAGAAAAACTTGTTATGATGTCAAGCAAATTTATCCGGATAATGGCGACAGCCGTAATCGCAATCATCTCAGGCGCAACATTGTCGGCACAAACCCCACAGAGAGCCTCCGGAGACACATCTTCGTTCCGGAAATGGATCGACAATATGGTAACCAGCGAAATGGACGAGTATATCGCCAATATGCCTAACATTGAAGTCGGCAAAGGCATTTCGTTCAGTCCTAAAGACAAGTCATTCAAGACTACCATCCGGTTCCGTATGCAGAATATGGCGGAGATGACATTCGGTGACAGAATGAAGACAACTGAGATTGACGGACAGGTAAAGCGGTTGAGGCTACGTTTCGACGGATATATCTTTTCACCAAAGCTCATATATTCCATACAGTTGGGATTCACCGGCAGCGATGCCAAGCCGACTGCAAACGGCAAGTCCAACATCATTCTGGACGCAATCGCGTACTACAAGCCGAGCTCATCTTGGAACTTCGGTTTCGGACAGGCCAAAATCAAATTGAACAGATCAAAGATAACTTCCTCGGGCGCATTGCAATTCTGCGACAGAAGCATCGTGAATAGCGAATTTTCCGCAGACAGGGATTTCGGATTCTTCGGAGAATATCACTACGGAAGCATTGACAATTTCGCACTATCATCATTCGCAGCCCTGACAACCGGTGAAGGCCGCAACTGGGGCGCAACGTCAAGCAACGGACTGGCATATTCCGGCAGGGTTGAGGTGTTTCCTATGGGAAGATTCCACGCCAAGGGAGAATATATCGAGGGTGACACATATTTCGAGGAAACGCCAAAGCTGATGTTCGGCGTCAGTTATTCTTTCAATCACAAGGCTCAGATGGCACGTGGATTCACCGGCTCACTGCTAACCGACGGAGAAACGCGAAATTTCCATTCTTATTGTGCGGACCTAAGTTTCAAATACCGCGGATTCGCAGTAAACGCAGATTATATGGGCCGCCATGTGAAATATCCTGTTCTCGATTCCGGGATTGCCATATTCAACGGCTCCGGAATAAACGTGCAGGCAAGCTACATTTTCGACAGGAAATGGGAACTTGCTTTCAGAAATTCTTCAATGCTGCCGACTTCCGAAACTCAGTCATACTGCGGATACAAGTTGTGGAATCAGAGCACTTTAGGACTAACCCGATACATTATCGGCCACAGTCTTAAGCTTCAGCTCGACCTTTCATACAACAATTTCTCTAAACCAATCTCCAACGGTTATGACCGACTGGCCGTCCGCTTCCAGCTCGAATTAGGGTTATAATTTATTCTTTCTTCTGATACTCCTTGGGAGTCACTCCGTAACGGGCCTTGAAGCATTTTGAGAAATATGATGCGGTCGTGAATCCGGACATATACATTATCTCGGAGACGCTCAATTTGCCCTGCTCGAGAAGAGACGCCGCTTTCTGCAGACGTATGTCGCGGATAAATTCCACCGTACTTAGACCGGTAAGCTGTTTTATCTTTCTGTAAATCTGCTTTGCCGGCCAGTGCGACTCTTCGCAGAGCGCTGCAGCTGAAAACTCCGGATCATCCAGATGCCGGTTAACAATCTCGACGATTTCCTTCATAAACTTAGAGCTCACAGTATCAGAAGACTCATCAACGTCAGCTTCAGACGCACTGGAACTATGTTGGTGCGCACCGAAGATTACGCTCAAAGTCTCGCGGAACTCCTGAGTCCGGCTCACGGTAGAATTTGCAATGGACTGGGCTTTTTCCTTTTCAGCCCTTTCGACCTGCAGCTGACGCATAACCCTCCGGAAATACAGTGCGAATTTCACGATGCCGGACAGTATAAGAATATAGGCAAGATATGCCCAAAAAGTAGCGTACCACGGACGCATAACCTTTATTTCCAATATTCTGGTTTCAGAATCAGGAGTACCCGCCGGATTCAGATGGCACACCTCGAAAGCATATTTTCCGGGAGGAACATTAAGGAATACAGCCCTCGTGTCCGCAGAGCAAATCTGCCATTCATCGTGAAAGCCCTCAAGCCGATATGCGAAACGCCCTGATTTAGAGAGATATTTCATCGAAGAGAATGTCAATGCAAATGAATTCTGATTGCGCGCCAGCCTTACGACTTCAGTCAGAGCAATGTCTTTGTCCAATATTTTCCTTCCTGAATATTCCTTTCCCGGTGACACCAGAACATTGTCCAGATATAGCGCAGTGATGACCATCCTGTCAAGGTGCGATTCAATCGGCGCCACAGTCTTCGACATCACATAAAATCCATTGGCTGAGCCTACTAGGATATGTCCGCTGTCGGCCGCAATGCTCAGAAGCGGATTCTCGAACTTCCTGACAAGCTGCCACTCGGGATTGTCGGGATTGCATTTCCATATCTCGCTATTGTCGCACAGCCACAGATTGCCGTCTGAGAATATCATCGACTGCGCAGACACGCTCTTACCGCTTATTGCTTCCAAATTGTCGCGGGAAAGCGCATACACACCGGCTTCCGTTCCGACCCAAAGACGCACTCCGTCAGAGGCAAGCGAAAGTGTCCTCAAATTTGACGGAACAGACAAATGGCTGACATTAAAAGTATTGACATCCACTATATCGACTCCCTTATCTGTCACCACAGCCATCTTATCCCCGAAAGCACAGATTTTCAGCACTATATTGCCGGAAAGGCCCGAATTGGCTGAAATATGACGGTCACACTCCACATCCCCGCCCGAAGAAGTCAACTTCGCACCGGAGACTATGAAAAGTCCACCGTCATAGGAGCCCGCCCAGATTCTGCCATAAGCATCTTCCTCCAGGGCATACATCCAGTCGGAAAGATACTTGCCCGTCGGCTCCTTTATATTATAATGTATGACTTTTCCGCTGATAATCTTGTCAAGTCCACCGTCTGATGCAGCCCACACTGCCTTGCCGTCATAATGCAGCGCACGCACCTTGTTGTGCGCAAGCCGGCTTGAAACCGCCCCTTCATTGGACTTATACACTGCAGTCCTGCCGGACGGCTGATAATCAAGCACTCCGTTCATTCCGGCAGCGAAGGTGTGCCCGTCAGCAGTGCAGACCAAAGAGGACACGTCAAGCCCGTCCGTCATACCGCAGTTCTCCACAGACACAAAGTCGTATTCATCGTTCAACCGCGTCAAGGCGGCACCGTGATCAGTCCCAATCCACAAACCGCCGTCAGAATCAAGCATTGTCGCCCAGACCACATTGTCCGGAATGGAGCTCGTATTGCGCAACTCGTGTCTGAGTATGCTTATTTCTCCGGAGACAGAAAGCACAAGCAGACCATTGTCTGTACCAGCGACAAGACTTCCGTCAGGCAGATACAGAAAATTCTTCACCGGTCCGCCGTCCCAAAGGCATTTCATAGCACCCGTCTCTACCTCAAGACGGGAAAGTCCCCTCTCCGAACCCACGAAAAGTTCGCAAGATGAGCAACCCTCGGAAAAATCGCCCGATACTTCAGTCAATGCCAGGACGAGATTGCCCAGCTGTGAGTTGCGTCCCCCAATATCTATTGATTTCACATCGCTGCCGGATACTTTCAGCACACGCGCATAACTGCCGAAATACATAGCATCGTCCGTGACGCAGGAAGCGGCTATATGTATGCCTGAAGTAACCAGTTCAGTCGTATCAGAGTTGTGGACAAAAAGCCCGTCCGTAGTCCCTATCCAGACATTGCCGCCGGACAGCATTGCAGTCTTCACGTGCCTTGGGCCTATGACGGCATCCTGTCTGAAACCGCCAGCGTTGTCATAGACGCAAAAACCTTTGTCCGTGCCCACATAAAGGGTTCCACGGGATTTATCGTATGAAAGGACATTGATATGCTCATTGCAAATGCAGCCGTTTGCACCAGACTCCCATCCGAAACGCTGCGCCCGGATACCGTCGTGCCGGAAAAGCCCCGCATCAGTACCTATCCACACAAAGCCGAGTGAATCCTGGACAATAGAGTAAACCGGAGTCATATTGCGGTCTCCGACGAGCACAGGCACGAAACGTCCCGACATTGCACTATATCCGACAGCACCGTTGCTCCCTCTCGCAATGAAAGCAGAAAGCAACAGCCCCGCTACGATAAAAACGATATAACTCTTTCTGTCCATACAACGCTCACAAACCTTTACGCAATGCTTCAAAGATAGGTATTTTGTCCGAATTGTTATATAATTTGTCTTTTTTGAGGTAAGACGCATTGCCGTGCAGAAGTAATTTTGCACCTGTTAAAATGTTACAAATTAACGTTTAAATAACACTAAATTTCAGGATATATGAAAGACGTCTTTTCAAGAGCAGTCATATTCCTTGCAACGGCAGCAGGATTGCTTTTCTCCGGCCTCTACGCACAGGCTCAGGAGAGTTCCAAAACTACAGGCAAAACTGTAACCGTTACGGGAACAGCGCTCGAAGAATCCGGCGAACCCGTCATCGGGCTCACAGTATTGATTAAAGGTACCTCAACGGGAACGACAACCGACATTGACGGACACTACTCCATCAATGCGCCGTCAGATGCTACACTTGTCTTCTCCTGCATAGGCTACACTACTGTAGAAAGGTTGGTTGCCGGACAGAATGTGATAAACGTACAGATGAAGGCCGATGCCAAGATATTGGCAGACGCCGTAGTCATCGGTTACGGCACAACCGCCAAGAAGGACCTCACCGGTTCAGTTTCCACTATGAAGAGCAAGGATTTCAATGCCGGTCTAATCTCATCTCCGGAACAGCTCATCAACGGCAAGGTTTCCGGTGTGCAGATCATGTCGTCAAGCGGATCCCCTACCGCAGGAAGCACTATCAGAATACGTGGCGGTGCATCACTCAACGCATCTAACGATCCGCTTATCGTGCTAGACGGAGTACCTCTCGAAATCGGAGGAATCGCCGGAAACGACGGCAACTTCATGTCACTCATCAACCCTTCCGACATTGAGTCAATGACGGTACTCAAGGATGCTTCTTCTACCGCAATCTACGGCTCCAGAGCGTCAAACGGTGTCATCATCATCACTACCAAGAAAGGCGCAAGCGAGAAGATTCACGTAAATCTGACTTCTACACAGTCAGTACAGTGGAAGAGCAAGCTCGCCGATATGCTTTCATACGATGAATTCAAGGAAGTTGCCACCAATCTCGGCACTGATTACAGCCAGTATCTCGGGACAGAGCACACCGACTGGAACAAGGAGATTTTCCAGGCTGCATTCGGAACAGACAACAACTTGAGCGTCAGCGGTCAGGCAGCAAAATGGCTTCCGTTCAGAGCTTCCGTCGGATATTACAACCAGAACGGTATCCTCAAGACTGACAACGCACAGAGAGTTTCCGGAAACATCAACCTCGCTCCGGCATTCTTCCACGACTATCTCAAATTCAATATAAGCGTAAAGGGTGCATACAACCGCAACCGCTTTGCCAACAGCGGCGCGATCTGGAACGCAGCCACATTCAACCCGACAGTGCCGGTATATTCAGGCAACGACACACTCGGAGGATACTATGAGATTACCTCAAGCACAGGAGTCCCTGATATGTCAGCCGTAAAGAACCCTCTCGGACTTCTTATGCAGACAAAGTCCACCAGCGACGTGTACAGACTCGTGGGCAACATCGACGCAGACTACAAGATGCACTTCCTTCCGGACCTCAAACTTCACGTAACCGGAGGTTATGACTATGCAAGCGGAAAAGGACGCTCTTTCACCCCAGAAACAGCAGCTTCAGCTTATGACACAAAGGGTTATCTTAGCAAATACGGCCCGGCGGAAAAGCACAACAGATTGTTTACCGCGTATCTGAACTACAACAAGGAAATTGAGGCAATCAAATCACGCGTCGATGTAACTGCCGGATATGACTACCAGTACTGGAAAGCCACATATCCCGCAGGCGACAACTACAACGCCGCAGGCGAAAGCCTCAACCAGGCGTGGAAGGCCACAGACAACCGCCACGTGCTCCTTTCATACTATGCGAGACTCAACTATTCATTCGATTCCCGCTACCTCCTCACTGCCACAGTGCGCCGTGACGGAACTTCCAGGTTCTCGAAAAACACACGTTGGGGTACATTCCCTTCAGTGGCACTCGCGTGGAGACTTTCAGAGGAACCATTCCTCAAAAATGTCAGCTCAATAGACGACCTCAAATTCAGGGCAAGCTATGGCGTGACAGGACAGCAGGACGGTATCGGCAACTACAATTATCTGCCTTCATATTGGTCAGGCACTTCAAACAACCAGTATATAGGCACTGACGGCAAGTACATCAACACTTATCTCCCGTCATCATACGTGTCCGACCTCAAGTGGGAGACCACCAAGTCATTCAACGTCGGCTTTGACTGGGCATTCCTTGACAACCGCATTCAGGGAAGCGTGGACTGGTACACCAGAAAGACCGAAGATCTCATTGCCACCGTGCCTGCTCCCGCAGGAACCAATTTCAGCAAGATGATCACGACAAATGTCGGAAACGTATCAAGTTCCGGTGTTGAAGCCAGCATCAATCTCGTTCCAATCAAGACAAAAGACTGGACTTGGAACGTCGGATTCAACGCCACCTGGCAGCACGTCGAAATCACCAACCTCACGCTCGTGAACAACGGTGAGAAGACCAAGACTTTGACAGGTCCTACCGTGGACAGCAAATACGTACAGGTGATGACTGAAGGCCAGGCTCCTTACTCGTTCTACGTGTACAAACAGCTCTACGGAGAAGACGGCAGGCCTATCGAGGGCGCTTATGCGGACCTTAACGGTGACGGTGTGATAAACATCAACGACCGTTACTGCTACCATTCACCTGCACCGGACTGGATTTTCGGATTCAATACGTCATTACGCTGGAGAAATCTCTCCGCATCTGCAACTTTCAGAGCAAATGTCGGCAACTATGTTTACAACGCTATGGCAATGAACACAGGAGCGACAGAGACGATGAAATACAGCGCTCCGCAGCTCAGCAACCTCTCGTCTTCATATCTCAAGACAGGATTCACTACAAGGCAGTTCTATTCAGACTATTATGTGGAGAACGCCTCGTTCCTGAAACTTGACAATATCACGGTCAGCTACGATTTCGGCCGCATCCGCCACAGTTTGGGCATTCAGCTCTCACTGATGATGCAGAACGTCTGCACGATAACCAAATATACAGGCGTTGATCCTGAAATATCCAATGGTTTCGACAGTTCGTTCTACCCGCGTCCGCGCATCGTTTCACTTAGTCTTGGCTTGAATTTCTAAAATATCAGGAAATATGAAAAATATATACAGATATATGACTGTCGCAGCCCTCGGACTTGCACTTTGCTTGACTACGGGCTGTCTGAAAGACCTTGACCAGTATCCGCACACAGACACGACTTCAAAGGATGTCTATACCAGTGTCGAGAATTACGAGTCCGTGCTTTCAGGCATATACACGTCAATGATTGTCAATCTCAGCTCAATCGCCGATGATGACCGTTATCAGAACTATTCCCGTTGTCTGACAATGTTCCAGGAGTGTTCTGCCGACACTATGGATGACGTATGGCTTAGCGGCGAGACAATGACGGATGTAAGTTTCCAGCAGTGGAACGCGGGCGACCCGTGGGTGGCAGCGATGTTCTACCACATCTACAACATCATCTCACTGTCCAACGAATTTATCCGCAACTCATCTGAAAGCGCAATTTCAAAGTTTTCGGAATCAGACAAGGAAAAAATCCGCGCCTGGAGGGACGAAGCCAGAGGACTCAGGGCACTCGCCTACTACCACGAACTGGACTTCTTCAATGTATCTTCGTTCGTAACCGAGAAGAACGGCGTCGGTTCGTTCATTCCGGAGACATACAGCCGCAGCCAGCTTTTCGAATATATCGAAAGCGAACTGAAAGAGCTCGGTGAATCACTTCCGTCAAGAAATTACGGACACTTTACAAAGAGCACGGCGAACGCATTGCTTGCAAGGCTTTATCTCAATGCTGAAGTATATACCGGCACAGCAAGGTGGGACGACTGCATCAGCGCCTGCAACAAGGTTCTCAGTGACGGCTACAACACTCTCGCGCCATCTTACGCAAGCCTTTTCAATGCCGATAATGACAAGAGGACAGATGAAATCATCTTCGCACTTGCCTGCAATGCCACATACACTGTAGCATGGGGTGCCGGAACATATCTCGTCTGCGCCACAAGGTTTGACAACTACGATGACATTGAAAAGGAATTCGGTGTAGCGACATATTGGAACTGCCTTCGCGTACGTCCGCAGCTCGTGGACCTGTTCTCCGACGGAGACAAGAGGGCAATGTTCGGCAGCAGAGACAGAAAGGAATTCGCCAATGCACCGGACGATTTCTACGAAGTCGAGGGTGACACTGAGTACAAATACCGCGACCGTGAAAAGGAAATCAGCAAGCACGACGACGTGACTACCGGATGGCAGATGAACAAATGGACCAACCTGACAGATGACGGGTCAGTCGCTTCTGACACACGCGTAAACGGTGCCGAGACAGATTATCCGATGTTCAGACTTGCCGACGTATATCTTATGATTGCAGAGGCAGAACTTCGCGGCGGAAAAGGCGGCGAGAAATCCGCTCTCGAATATGTCAATCTGGTGCGTGAGCGCGCATTCGGAAGCACTGCCGGAGACATAGCTGCTTCTGATCTCAATGTCGATTTCATTCTCGACGAGAGAGGACGCGAACTCTATTCTGAAGGCGTGCGCAGAACCGACCTCATCCGCTTCGGAAAATACACATCCGGCTACAACTGGAACTGGAAGGGAGGCGAACTTGAGGGCAAGGATGTGGACAAGAAATATTGCCTGCTGCCTATCCCTGAGGCTGAACTTTCCGCGAACCCGGGATTCAAGGCATACAACGCCGCCCTTGGATATTAACAGCGATGAGTCTGACAACTCACAAAAATTGAATACTCTATGGTCAAAACATTCAGATATATCATAGCAGGTATCGCAGCGATGGCTGCCATTTCCTGCGCAAAAGACGGAGAGACCCTCGTGGTCTCAAATCCTGACCCTGCAACCGGACTGGGAGCGGATCCTGTAGAGAAAGTCCTCCTTCTGTCAGAAAAGGACAATCTCGGAATGACTTTCAACTGGTCAAACGGAGAGGGCGCCACAGTAAGCAATCCATCCGTAGCACTGCCGGACGGTCTTGTATCGGCCTCATTGCAGTTTTCAACTTCCGAGGACTTCGAGAGCCAGTATTCATATTCACTGGATGCTGACGCAACTACCGTGCAGTTCACAGTGGAGGCCCTCAACAACATAGTCCTCAGACTTGGCGTGACTGAAGAAAATGCTACCGCAGTTTATGTGCGCATCGCCAAAACTCTCGGCAAGACAACAGTTTACAGCGAAGCCGTCAAAGTCACATTGACACCATATATCGGTGACACCGGCGCAATGTCGATGAAGGACAAGAATTCAGGCGAGGTATTCGCGACCCTGCACAACACGACAGAACATCCGGACAGATATGAAGGATTTGCCATAACCACGACCGGATGGCAGAACTTCTACTTCGTGGCATCAGACGGAACAGCTTGGGGTGAAGACACCAACTGGACTCCGTTCGTGGTCGAGAAGCAAGGTGATGAGTGGCGCAACTGCTGGTTCGCCGGCACAACCGGATGTCACTACGTATTCCTTGACACACAGTTGGGCGAATGGTGGCAGATTCACTTCCCTTCAGTTATCATCACGGTTGAAGGCAAAGAGAACAAAATGAAATTCTCCAATACAGCCAAGACCTGGACCGGAACATTCGTCACGACTGCCGACAATGTAGCCGTGAGTGTAGGCGGAACAGGAGCCAAGTATGACAAGACAGTCGGCACAGACGCCAGTGCAACGCCTATTGATTGGCCGTTCGTGATTGTATCCAATGGAAACACATTCTCTCTCGCCGAGGGCAATGCGGCAAGCAATCTCACAACCGGTGCTGCAGGCACATACACTCTCACATTCAACGTAGAGACTAAGGAACTTTCGCTCACATCGGGCGGAGATATTCCGGAACCGGAAACATATCCTGAAAAACTTTACGCCTGGTACTACAAGAAAGAGGCAAGCGACAAACTTGACAAAGCCACCATTCTCAATAAGTCTGACGACGAAGGTCACTATCACGGATTCATTTACACTTCACCCGACTGGACAGACGAACAGAGCGGATTCCGTTTCCTCACGTCAGAGTCCGACGATGCTACGGCATATTACACCAATTCCGACCAGTATTCCCTCACTACCGATGACGGCGGTTGGAATCTCTGGAGCAGCCACCCGGGCCTCAACTATGTGACGGTTGATCTGACCACCAAGACTTGGACTGAAACCCAAGTGAAGCATATCGCCATAAGCGGTGATTTCAACGATTGGAAAATCGTGGAGGACGCTTATATGGCCTACAATCCAGATAACCGCAGATGGACAGCGACCTGCAACGTCAACAAACTCGAATGGGGTATCAAGTTCGTACTTGAACTTGAGGACGGCGACTGGAAATGGGCGTACGGTGATCCTGACAACACCGGCACACTTACTCTCGGCAAAGACGGATTCAAGACACCAAGTACAGGCACATACAAGTTTGAATTGAATCTGAGCAGCTTCGACGCACCTGAATATGTACTATCTCAAATGTAAGCGAAACACATACGATTTATGAACAGAATGTTAATTATAGGAATATTGGCTACAGCCTTGATGACGGCTAGCTGTTCCGAAGTCAATCCGGAATACACAGCCCCTAAAAAGACAGAACCGGTCGTGATAGACCGGACTGCCTTTGCAAAGGGTGCCGACATAAGTTGGGTAACAAAAATGGAAAGCGAAGGCATCAAGTTCTACAATGCGGAAGGCGTTGAGACAGAATGTACAGAACTTATGCAGCAAATCGGAATGAACTCCATCAGACTTCGCGTTTGGGTAAATCCGAAAGAGGGATGGAACGGCAAAGGCGACGTAATCGCCAAGGCTATGCGCGCCCAGAAACTCGGTATGCGGATAATGATTGATTTCCATTACAGCGACACGTGGGCTGACCCGGGTAGCCAGACCTTACCGACAGCCTGGCAGAACTTCGACATTGAGGAACTGAAAAATGCAGTGGCAGACCACACTAAGGATGTTCTGAGTGCTCTGAAAAGTTATGGCGTGGATGTCGAATGGGTTCAGGTCGGTAACGAGACTACGGACGGTATGTTGTGGGAACTCGGGCGCAGCACCAAAAACCCGAAGAACTATGCTGAGTTGACGACAGCAGGCTACGATGCAGCCAAATCCGTATATCCGGATGCGAAAGTCATCGTTCACCTCGACAGCGGAGACAGCTACAACAGATACAACCGCATATTCAGTCTTCTCAACAGTTACGGCGGAAAGTTCGATATGGTGGGAATGTCACTATACCCTTCCTACAACGAATCAGGTTGGAAATCTCCTGTCAATTCCTGCATAGAGAACATCAAGAAGGTCAAGCAGGCTTTCGGATGCAATGTGATGATCTGCGAAGTCGGAATGCCTTACGACGAGCCCGAGACCGCAAAGGAAATGCTTTCATATCTTCTGGCCAATGCCAAAGCTACGGAATGTTGCGACGGCGTATTCTACTGGGAGCCTGAAGCTCCTGCCGGATACAACAACGGCTACACTCTGGGAGCATTTGCAGACGGCAAGCCTACTGTAGCGCTTGATCCGTTCAGTGAATAATAGAATCACAAAAATAGTTGCAATGGCGGCCTATGACCTGAAAGAACAGATCAGGCTGCCATTATTGTAATACGCATTTTACTTATGAACAGAATTATAAGTACTGTCACAATATTTACCCTTGTCGGACTGTTTTTCAGTCAGCAGGTGTCCGGACAGCAAAGAAGCGAAAGGTTGCTGCGCAACTGGGAGTTCCGTAAGGACCACAATACAGAGGCAACTTCAGGCTGGGAAAAAGTACGGGTTCCACACGACTGGGCAATCTACGGCCCATTTGACAAGGCAAATGACCTGCAGACCGTGGCTGTAACCCAGAACGGAGAGACTGTCCCTACCGAGAAGACTGGACGCAGCGGAGGATTGCCGTATATGGGCAAAGGCTGCTATCGCACCACCGTTAATGTGGAGCACACCGACGGCAGGCATTTCGACCTGATGTTCGACGGAGCTATGAGCGAGGCTCAAGTTTTCGTTAACGGCAAAAAGATCATTGAATGGCCATACGGTTACAATGCTTTCCACTGCGATGTCACAGATGCGCTCCACAATGGAGACAACGATGTGACCGTACTGCTGGAGAACCGACCGTTTTCTTCGAGATGGTATCCGGGAGCGGGACTCTACCGCAAAGTCAGACTTGTAGAGACCCCGTCAGTCCACATTCCTGTCTGGGGAGTACAGGTAACTACGCCGCATATCGAGAAGGAATATGCCAGCATCCACATTTCTACTGAAGTGGAAGGAGCCGGTGAAGGAGATCTCTTCGACATTGAGACAGAGATACTTGACAAGAACGGAAAGAGAGCGGCAGATAGAACAGACCGCCGGGCAGTGTGCCACGGTGACGCAGCCGGACAGAACATAACTCTGCAGGCTCCTGAATTATGGTCACCGGAAACTCCTGTGCTTTACACCGCAGTAACAAGACTCAAGAAAGACGGACGCACCATTGACAGTGTATCCACCCGTTTCGGCATAAGGACAATCGAGTTCATCGCTGACAAGGGATTCTTTCTCAACGGACAGAGACGCACCATACACGGCGTATGCCAGCACCACGACCTCGGACCGCTTGGCGCGGCAATCAACAAATCCGCTATCCGCCATCAGATTGAAATGCTCAAGGAAATGGGTTGCGATGCCATCAGGACTTCCCACAATATGCCGGCAGAAGAACTTGTTGAACTGTGCGACGAGATGGGTATAATGCTTATGGCCGAGACATTTGACGAATGGGATGTCGCAAAATGCGAAAACGGCTACCATAGGTATTTCAACGATTGGGCAGAAAAGGATATCGTAAATCTCGTTCGCCATTTCCGCAACAGTCCGTCAATAATAATGTGGAGCATCGGCAATGAGGTCCCGACACAGTGGAGCGAGGGCGGATACAAGACAGCCGCACGCCTGCAGGCCATCTGCCATAGGGAAGATCCTACAAGACCTGTCACCTGCGGAATGGACCAGTTCGACGGCGTGGTAAACAACGGATTCGCCGCGCAGCTTGACATTCCCGGGTTCAACTACAAACCGCGCAGATATATTGAAGCTTACGGCAAATTGCCGCAGAATATCATTCTAGGCAGCGAAACCGCATCTACGGTAAGCTCCCGTGGAGTATATCATCTTCCGTCAGAGTCCGGAGTTTCCGGCATTGACGCACTGCGAGGATACGGAATCCTGCACAAAGACCACCAGTCATCGTCATATGACATTGAACACTGCTATTGGTCCAACATCCCTGACGTGGATTTCGCCGCCGACGAAGATTATCCGTGGATGCCGGGTCAGTTTGTATGGACTGGATTTGACTACCTCGGCGAGCCGTCCCCTTATGATACTGACGCATGGCCGAACCACTCTTCGGTATTCGGCATCATTGACCTCGCATCGATTCCAAAGGACAGATATTGGCTTTACCGAAGTGTCTGGAGAAAAGATGTGCCTACCCTGCATCTGCTTCCACATTGGACCTGGCCAGGACACGAGGGCGAGAATATCCCTGTGATGGCATACACATCCTTCAACAAAGCAGAACTGTTTGTAAATGGTGTAAGTCAGGGAGTTGCGGAGAAAGCTGCTCCGTACGGAGTTTCTGAGGCCCCGACATCACCGAATCCTATTGCTCCTGACAGTGTTCTGATGAGACGTTTCCGCCTGATATGGCCGGATGTAATCTACCAACCGGGGGAAATCAAGGTCGTTGCATACGATGCAGAAGGCAAACCGGCCGCAGAAGAGACAATAAGGACAGCGGGAAAACCATACGCCCTCAAACTTACGCCTTATTCAGGTTCTGTAAAGGCTGACGGTGAAGACCTGTGCTATGTCAATGTGAGTGTAGTTGACCGCAACGGCAACCTTGTACCTTCAGACAGCCGCGAGGTCAGCGTAACGGTTGAGGGAGAAGGTTCATTCAGAGCCATCGCAAACGGTGACCCTACCTGTCTTGAAATGTTCCATCTTCCCAAGATGCACCTTTTCAGCGGCCAGCTTACAGCCATCGTCCAAAGCGGCACTACTCCCGGAACCATTACGGTAAAAGTATCAGCAAAGGGACTGAAACCTGCATCCGCTGTAATCGAAAGCCGGAAATAAATTAACATTCATCATAATAGCAGCACCTGAGGTTCCCGGCTCAGAAAAAATTCGCCTTGAACCCCAGGTGCTGCTATCTATATACAAGGGAGATTACCATCCGAAAGGCCCTTACGAGAGTTACAAGCCAAGAGGTCGGAAAAATTTCGTACCTTTGCTTGGATATAACTAAATTAAACTATGGCAGACGAGAAGATCATCTTTTCTATGAACAGGGTAGGAAAGGTCCTCCCATCAAGCAACAGAATAATACTCAAAGACATCTGTCTTTCCTTCTTTTATGGTGCGAAAATAGGCATCATCGGATTGAACGGATCCGGAAAATCCACATTGATGAAAATCATCGCGGGCGTAGAGCAGAGCTATCAGGGCGAAGTCGTATGGGCTCCCGGTTACAGCGTCGGTTATCTTGAACAGGAACCGCAGATGGACCCGGACAAGACTGTCCTGGAAGTCGTACAGGAAGGTGTACAGGAGATAATGGACATTCTCAAGGAATATGAGGAGATAAATCTCAAATTCTGCGAGCCAATGGACGAAGACCAGATGAATGCCCTTATCGAGAGACAGGGAGAACTTACAGAGAAGATAGAGCATTGCGGCGGCTGGGAAATCGATTCCAAGCTGGAGCGTGCTATGGACGCACTCCAGTGCCCGCCTTCTGACGCAAAGATTGCCACATTGAGCGGAGGTGAAAGACGTCGTGTGGCATTGTGCAGGCTTCTTCTTCAGCAGCCCGATGTGCTCCTGCTTGACGAGCCTACCAACCACCTTGACACGGAGAGCATCCAGTGGCTTGAGGCTCATCTGCAGCAATATAAGGGCACTGTCATAGCCGTCACTCACGACAGATATTTTTTGGATGACGTGGCCGGATGGATTCTCGAACTCGACCGTGGAGAAGGCATTCCGTGGAAAGGCAACTACTCTTCCTGGCTTGAGCAGAAGACAAAGCGTCTGGAAATGGAGGAAAAGCAGGAAAGCAAGAGAAGAAAGACCCTGGAGCGCGAGCTTGAATGGGTCAGAATGGCTCCTAAGGCAAGACACGCAAAATCTAAGGCCAGACTCGGTGCATACGAGAAACTTGCCAGTCAGGACGGCAAGGAGAAGGAGGCAAATCTGGAGATTTATATCCCGGACGGACCGAAACTCGGCAACAAGGTCATCAATTTCAATGATGTATCCAAGTCATTCGGGGACAAGCTTCTGTTTGAGCATCTGTCATTCGTGCTTCCGCCGGCAGGCATTGTCGGAGTCATAGGTCCAAACGGTGCCGGCAAGACAACCCTGTTCCGCCTGATAATGGGACTTGAAAAGCCAGACAGTGGAGAAATCACCATAGGCGAAACAGTCAAACTCGCCTACGTAGACCAGCAGCACAAGAGCATTGACCCGGACAAGACTGTATTCCAGACCATAGCCGACGGCTCAGACTGGATAAAACTCGGCAAGAGGGATGTCAATGCGCGTGCATACGTTTCGCGGTTCAATTTTACCGGAGCCGACCAGGAAAAGCTCTGCGGCGTGTTGTCCGGAGGCGAAAGAAACCGGTTGCACCTCGCCCTCACCCTCAAGGACGAAGGCAATGTACTGTTGCTTGACGAGCCTACCAACGATGTGGATGTCAACACGATACGGGCATTGGAGGAAGGTCTGGAGAATTTCGCGGGATGCGCTGTCGTAATTTCGCACGACAGATGGTTCCTCGACCGTATCGCCACACACATTCTGGCATTTGAGGGTGATTCTTCAGTCTATTTCTTTGAAGGTTCATATTCCGAATACGAGGAAAACAAGAAGAAGAGACTTGGCGACGAAGAGCCTAAGCGGTTCAAGTACAAGAAGCTGATGGAATAAGCCGAATTTTAGAATTGCCAATTCAATTATTTTCATTATATTTGCGCCCGCATTTTGGAACTTTTATGGAAAGTTCCGTGAAAAAGCAGATGCTTTTGGTGCAATGGGGTCCGACGTGTGGCACGTCGCATCGCCGGACTGAGTAACACATTTTAAAAACAAAAGAAATGAAACATTTCACACTGAATGGCCAGGTCCGTGAGGTCGGCAACAAGGCGGTCATCAAAGAGTACCGCAAACAGGGTCTTATCCCTTGCAACATTTATGGTGCAGGCGTAGAGAACGTTCTCTTCACCGTTACAGAGAAAGATCTCAAAGGTCTTATCGAAACTCCGGCTTCTTACATTGTTGACCTCGAGCTCAGCAACGGCAAGAAATTCAACGCCGTTATCCACGAGCTTCAGTTCCACCCTGTAAAGGACAACTGCCTTCACGTAGATTTCCTCGCAGTAAATGAGGAGAAGCCTATCGCAATCAAGGTTCCTATCAAGATTACAGGACACGCAGTCGGTGTACGTGCCGGTGGTAAGTTCTACAAACTTGTACGCGAGCTGAAAGTCAGCGCTCTTATGAAAGACCTTCCTGATGAGCTCGTAATCAATGTTGACAGACTTCAGATTGGCAAGCGTATCGTTGCCGGCGATCTCAAGTACGAGAACGTAAACGTTATCTCTCCTAAGGGAACTATCATCTGCACAGTCAAGTCTTCACGTCAGGTTGCAGCTCACATCGCATACGAGGAAGCTCTTGACGAAGAGATGGAAGAGGGTGTACACCACGAGGCACCTGCAGCTGAAGCACCTGCTGAGGCCTAACGACAAATTTGCCGCCTGACACGGGCGCAAATCTAAAAAATCTGATGTTATGAATTATCTAGTAGTCGGATTGGGAAATATCGGCTCAGAATATGCAGACACCAGACATAATGTGGGATTTATGGTGTTGGATGCCTGGGCTCAGGCATCCAATGCTGTTTTTAAGCCCCAGCGTTATGGTGATGTCGCCGAAATATCCTTCAAGGGAAGAAACATTACCCTGCTCAAGCCGTCAACTTATATGAACTTGAGCGGCAATGCCGTGAGATATTGGGTAAACAAGCTCAAGTTGCCTCTCGAAAATCTGCTCATTATCTGCGACGATTTGAACTTGCCGTTCAGCACCTTGAGGATGAGAAAGAAAGGCAGCGACGGCGGTCACAACGGACTGAAAAACATTCAGGAACTGCTTGGCACGCAGGATTACGCACGCATCCGCATAGGGATAGGAAACAATTTCGCCAAGGGTGGCCAGGTGGATTTCGTGATAGGCCAGATGACTCCGGAGGAGAAGAATGCAATGCCTGAGATTTGCGACAAGGTCATCGAGGGCATCAAATCATTCACCACAATCGGCATTGACAGGACGATGAACAGCTTCAACACACCTAAAAAAACTGAATAAATCATCATTTAATGCCCCTCAACTAAGATATTTTCAGAATTACTCTTGCAAATCAATGTTTTAATACATAACTTGCAAAAGGTTTTGAAGGACTAATTACTTAATGTTTAACTAATAATTCTGATAACAATGAAAGAACTTGTTGAGAAAATCAAAGCAGAGTACGAGGAGTTCGCAGCGAACGCCGAGGCTCAGGTAGAGAAAGGCAACAAAGCTGCAGGCGCACGCGCACGCAAGGCTGCTCTCTCACTTATGAAAGACTTCAAGGAATTCAGGAAGCTCTCAGTTGAGGCCAGCAAATAATCTTGAATAGAAATTAAAGAAGAGGATGTCCCGCCAAAGGTCATCCTCTTTTTTTTCTAATCTTCTCAGTTCGCATTGCAACTTTTGTGTTGCATTCTCGAGATATAATGGCTTCTCACTTTTTCAATCTTGCCGAAACGCACTCGCCTATAGGCGCGCACTTTGACAAGTCTGACAATCCTCACCACAATGGTGACTATCACATAGTTTTGGCTTGTTCTCATTTGTGTGAATAATAATAGAAAGGCGAGAGAACAGCCGTTTCTGTTATAGTACCCCCTCGGTAGAATATGGCATAAAAAAACAGGCACCCCTTTTAGGGAAAAGATGCCTGCCTTTTTATTTGTTGCCTTTCTTATTCACACAACATTGCAAATGTAAATAAAATTTCTGAATCATAAAGACACCTTCAGCTTAATTTTCCAAAATTAATGGCGGACTCAAAAAAATCATTTTTTTACACATATGATGCAACATTTGGGAAGGGATCTGCATCTATGGGAAAGGTTTAGGTTTTAGTACACGTATAGAGGGCTGGCAAGCAGTGATGCTTTCAGTCCTCTTACATTTTCTGGAGCATCCTTCTCGCGCAGCCTTCTGGCGCATCCGAAACCGAGATTTGGCAGAATCATTTTTTTTCACTACATCTGCAAAGATGAAAGCATTGGAAAGGATACTGATACTGGCGGTGTGCACACTCATCGCCTCAATCAACACATCGGGAAAACCGGCGTGGAAGGGCACACTTACGCTCAGACAGCCGGACGGCACCTCCATATCCGCAAAGCTGACCGGCGACGAATATGCCCACGTGATGACAGACCTCGAAGGCAACGCATTGACACAGAACGGAGACGGATACTGGTGCTATGCTCTTTACAGCACGGACGGCATCATCCACAGCAGCGGCATTGTCGCGGGAGGAGACAGAAAAGCATTGCCTTCCGCCAAACAGATTCCGTACGCCACACTTTCCAGGATAGCGGCAGAAAGGAGACTGTCACGAATTCAGGACCTATCGGTTAGACGATATTCAGAGAACGACGAGACTGAGTCCGACTCAATCAACGTCAAGACCCACCATTGCCTCATACTTTTGGCGGAATTCTCCGACGTCAAGATGACCTACGCCGCCGACAAATTCAACGGTCTTGTAAATGGCGAAAACGGCAGCGCCCTGAAATACTTTGAAGACCAATTCCACGGAGACGCAAACATTTCTTTTGAAATAGGCCCGCTTGTAACCCTGAGCAAGACACATAATTACTACGGAAAGAACGAAAACGGCAAGAATGACGTCAATGCCCCACAGGCTGTGGCGGAAGCGTGCCGTCTTGCGGAAAGGAGCGGAGTGGATTTCTCCAGATTCGATGACGACGGTGACGGAGTCGTGGACCATATTTATCTGTTTGTGGCAGGAAAGGATGAAGCCGAGGGCGGCGGAGAAAACTGTATATGGTCCTACACCTGGAATCTGGACGACGCAGGCATCAAACTGACACTCGGCGGCAAACGCATAGGCAAATACTCCATTTCCTCCGAACTCGGGCTGAGAAGCAACGGAAAATATCTCTTCACTACCATAGGCACCTTCTGTCACGAATTTAGCCACTCATTGGGACTTGTGGATATGTACGACACCGATCTCGAAAGCAGCGGCGGCAAATCCAAATGCCTGTGGGGCAGCACTGCATTGATGGACAGAGGAAACTTCAATAATGAAGGAAAGACTCCCCCATACTACAATGCAATTGACAGGGATATGCTGGGAACTGGAAAGCCGGAAGAGCTGAAGGAAGGTCAGTATGTGTTGGAGCCTATAAGCGAGAACGGCAGATATCTCAAGTACAATACGCCTAATCCAGGAGAGTACTATCTGATAGAATGCCGCTCCAACAGCAGTTGGGACTCATTCACCGGAGGCAAGGGACTTGCAATTTACCATATCGACAAATCTGGCAACGACACAGGCTGGTCACCGATATACGAGCGCAACGTCACAGCGGCTGAAAGATGGATAAGCAACGAAGTGAATTGCAGACCGTTGCACGAGTGCGCGCAGATGATACAGGCATACGAAAAAGCCGAGGACGTAAGCCAGGTATTCTGGCCATTCGCAAGAAACAACGCATTTTCATCGCAAACCTCTCCGGCATTCAAATTCTGGGACGGCACTTCTTCACCACTTGCCATAACAGAAATAATGACAGCCGGCGACAAGATTGCCTTCAGAGTCATAAAAAGCGAAGACACGACACCGGCGAACGTAATCTCGTCAAGCAAGGACCTGTTCCAGAACATCGCAATAATACAATGGAGCACCGACAAAGAAGACAGCGATGCCGAAGCGCACGTAATCTGGGGACCTGGCGGTAAAGTAACCGAAGAATGCAAAGTACTTCCATACGACGCAGGAAAATACGCCCTGAGACTCGAAGGACTGAAACCCGCAACATCGTATTCAATGCGCATCCACTACGAAAGCGGCGGTGCAAAAGGCCGGGAGACCGTGATAAATTTCACAACTAAAAGCCTCTACACCAACGGTATGCCTTTCATCTACCTCAACGATATCGTCCGGAATGACGACGGCTCATTCAAACACGGCACGAAACTTCCTCTTGTCGTATATAATCTCAACAACGCCCAACATACCGAATGGTTTATGGACGGTCGAAGCATCTCCGCCGACAAGGACGGCTACTTTGTAATACCGCGCTCGTGCACGATAAAAGCCAAGATAACATACATCGACGGCGCCACCGATTTCATTGAAAAGAAAATATTGCTGAAATGAGAAAGAACTTGAGACATATCATCCTCATTCTACTGGCAGTGTCGCTGTGCGGATGCGTAAAGACTTATGAGCCGGACCAGTTCTTTCTCGAAGAAAGCGATATGGTTCTGAAAATCGGAGGCAAGAACAAGATCCGCTACAATAGTGACAATTACCAGACAGGTTACAGCCCCGACCGGAAACAGTTCAGACTTCACAATGACACGATGTCGGAATTCTTCATTCTGACCTGCTCGGAACTGCCGTCAAAACAGGGACAGAAGGTCAAATGCGCACTCAAATACTGCACCGCCAACGAAATCGACTACAAGACCGGGCTTGAGTTTGAAGTCCGGAAAATATCCGACAATATCATCTGGCTATGGTGCAAGAAAAAAAATATCGGCGTCACGGTCAAGACATTAGACTGACCACGAGCCGATATTCTCTATAATACAGGAGTTCCCTCCTGCGTTACCAGACGAATTCGAATCTGATATCAACAGGCACTCCGCTTCTGTTCACATTTGCGATATCTGCAGAGAGAGCCTCTGAAATTACAGCGTGATTGGCTTCATACTCCTTTGCAAACATATAATTTCCTGTAGCCTGAGTGGTGAGTATCAGGTTAGCCCAGTCTGCTATAACCTGAGGCACCTTCTCGAAATTGACGTGATACAAGCCCTTCTTGTTGCGCTCGAATGCGCCGTTGTTCTTGAGGAAGTTGTAGCACATCATATTGGCGCGACCGTGCGCATCTGCCGCACCGAACCTTACGGAACGCACAAGACTGGCTATATAGGTGGTGATGGCAGCCTCTTTGGAGATGAGCGGAATCTCGCCCTTGTCAATCAGGTTGCAGACCATATACAGACCGAGAATGTCAGCCTTTGCCTCCTCCCAAGTGGACGCCTCGTTACCGAGAGCCTCTTTTACGCTGCCAAGACCGTTTACCGTCTCCTTCACACCAAGGCCGTGTGCAACCTCGTGGAACGTAACATCCCAGAAGAAGGCGTCTGCGCTCAGAAATCTCTGCTGCTCAGGCTCGAACAAAATCTGTCCGATCGGATATACCATCTTGTCGAATTTAGCTTTTATGACATTGCGGAGCTGAAGACGTCTTGTGCCCTTCTCTGCCTGTACCTGATGGTCGTTAGGAAGGTTTATCGCTATAGTCTTGCCTCCGGCATTGGCCTCTCCTGAATAGTAGATGGCGTCATATACGAACATATCCGACTCAGTTCCAGGAACGAAAGTCTTGTACTCCTCCGGACAAGGCAATGACTTCTGGAGGTCAGGGAGCATCGCGATATATTTGGTAAGTTCTTCTGTCTTCTTGAGATCCTTCAGAAGAATGTAGCACTCGTAGGATGTCTTTATACCGTATATTCCGTCCTCATAATTTTCGATAGGTCCGATGACAAGATCCATCTTGCTGTCCTTCATATCCATCCACGCATTGTCGGACTCTCGATAGGAATCCGTGCGCAATGCTTCAGCTCTCTTGAGAAGATAATTGCGGACACTCTCCTTGATGGTCATAGTGGCCGCAGCCTCAAGATATTTACTTATCTCATCGACCTCAGTCTTGTACGCGTCATGATACCACTCAACTTTCAATTTTCCGTCATCGCCGCGCTTTATCAGTGTGTAGGGACTGAATTTAGCTGAATCTGCAAGGTTGTCGAACTCAGCGGACGTCATATCTTCCGGATAGAAGCAAGCACCTGCAGGCTTAGAGCCATATCCCTCGATGAAAGGCACATTGTCGTCAAGTCTGTCCCACGGGCCGTAGTTGATGAGGGCGAAGTTCTTCACAGGACTCTCAGGCATTGACATTATCAGATTCTTGTCACCGAAAGTCTGCTTCCAGTAAATGTTGTCCACTTCGTCAGCCGCTTTTCTGAAAAGATTAAGGACCTCCTTGCCGTTGTCAGATATGCCTTCCATATACGGAGAACCAATCTGGAACACAGCGTATGAATCTATCTTCTTCTGAATATCTGTTTTGACGACACGGTTTCCGCACGAGCACAATGCAGCCAAAGAGACGCTCACAAGCAAAATTTTCTTTACCATACCTATACGTTATATACGGGTTAAACTAAAACGGGGCAACGGACATTTTTTGTTCGCTGCCTCGCCTGTATCAATCTGTTCGTCCAGCAATCCGCACACTGCACGGAATGCCTGTTGTCTTATTTAGAATGACAATGCTATCTGGATGAAATCATCGGCTTTAAGAGCTGCGCCACCGATAAGGCCACCGTCGATGTCCGGACAAGCGAACAGTTCTTTTGCATTTGAAGGCTTGCAGCTTCCGCCATAAAGGATGGTGGTGTCGTCAGCAACCTTTGCACCGAACTTGTCAGCGAGCACTTTGCGGATGCAGGCATGGATTTCCTGTGCTTGCTCAGCAGAAGCAGTCTTACCTGTGCCGATAGCCCAAACCGGCTCGTAAGCTACGATAATCTTTGACATTTCCTCTGCAGAAAGACCGAAGAGAACGTTCTCAACCTGAGATGTAACAACCTCAAAGTGTTTGCCTGACTCTCTCTGCTCAAGGTTCTCACCTACACAAAAGATAACGCCGAGACCGTTTGCGAGAGCGAGCTTAACCTTCTCTACGAGAGTAGCGTCAGTCTCACCATAATACTGCCTTCTTTCTGAATGGCCGAGGATGGTATATTTGCAGCCGGCTGAAGCAAGCATAGCAGCTGAAACCTCACCTGTAAATGCGCCTTTCTCCTTGTCTGCGCAGTTCTCTGCAGAAAGCTCAACTTTTGAGCCCTTTACAACGTCTGCAACAGGAACGAGATGGGTGAACGGAGTAGCGATGATAAGACCAACAGCCTCAGGAACCTGAGCTGACTTTTCAACTACTGCTTTTGCAAGTTCAACGCCTTCTGGAACCGTTGTATTCATCTTCCAGTTGCCGGCAACAATCTTTTTTCTCATAATATCTAAATGTTTGTTAATTCACAAAAAACTGCCCGGGAAACAATCCCCCGGACAGTCTGCAAATTTAGCAGTTTTCTATCGAAATACCAACTGCGATTTTTATAAGCTGTTTTGAAATCACTTCGTGACAGCGTCCTGTCAGAATCTATTTCGAATAACTGAATGGCAAATATGTAACCTTGGTGGTGATACCGCCATCCGAGGTCGAATTTCTGTATCCGAACGCGTATGCGACATACTCACCGGAAGTCTCTATCATATCCGAAAAGTCTTCAGTCCAAGTTCCAGACCTGAGCACACTCTCCATCATACTGTAATTCTTGGCGAGGGTGACATACTGCTGCGCAATCTTCATAGGATCATCGTATTCCTCCCAATTCTTCTTGGAAGTTACGCCGCAGATGTAGGTATAGTCAGCTGAAGGCTTGATGTTCAAGCGTACGCCGGACATAGACAAGTCGAAAGTCATATCCACTTGTGTAGCCTGACGTGTCCTGAATTTGTAAACCTCTGATTTGCCGCTATATACCGGACTTCCGGATTCATCGAAAGCCATATCGAACGCGATCACACAGTATTCAGTGTTGTCATTGAGGTCCATCGAACTTTCATCTGTCGACGAATTGAAATAGCCCTGATAGAGGAGCAGATTCGGATCGACACCGTCGGTCAGCATTGAAGCCAAATAGACAAGGTTATTGACCAGAAGGCTAACGCACTGAGCCTGACCGTATTTGTCAAGTTCCGATTTACTCAGTATCGTACAGTAATATCTCGCCGAGGCATCCACCGGAGTAATCTCCACAGTGACCGTAGAAGTCTTGATGTCTGTTACGGATATTGAATATTTGCTGAAATATGGCTTGGCATCCGACACCTTGCTCTGAACGATGTGCACCGTAACAGAGCTTGTCTTGGATGCCGACAGCACCACTTCTCCGGACCGGTCTGTCCCGTCTGTGTTCGGAGCGACCTCCAAAGTCACAGACTCCGCCGTCACCTCGCCCACACTCAGCCAAGACTCTTTGACGCTAGCCTCAGCCACAGCTCCGGCGGCATCGCCCTCAATCGTGTACGGTATCACCAATTCGCCTCCAGACACATCTGCATCGAACAGGTAATTGGTCAATTTAAACTCTGAAAGAGGGGTTTCCGTCCCCTCCTTGCCGCAAGAAACAGCAAGGGAGAGAAGCGAAAACACTGTAAAAATCCGGAAAAATGAATATTTCATATACTCAGTTATTACTCACCGATAAAGGTAATTTCCACGTTATAAATATAGACTGTACTCCAACCGCCGCTGGTATCAATCTTGAAGCTTGTGTAGTCTTCATTGGAATTGACAACCGTGCTTGAGTATGGAGAAGACTCGCCTTCAATTGTAATATCTTCGGCGGCAGGCAGATTCCACGTTGAGTTGTCCTCAGAGAAGAATACCCTCAAGCCACCATAATTACTGCGTGAGGCCTTCTCGTTGCTGGAAACTACAACCTTTTCAATGGCTCCGATCGAAGATGTGCTTATCATTTTGCTGTATTGCATCTTAATCTGACCATCAACTATACTGCCCGAATTTACATACACCTTGTTGATGTTCATAGGAACATCGTATGTCTTGCCGGATCCATCCGTTGCTACAGCCGCGAGTGTGAAGTTCAATTCAAACGTATCGTACGATCCTGCATCAGGATGTTCCTTCGCCAATTCCTTGATAGCAGCATTGACTGTATCCGCAGGTATTGTCAACTTATACTCTATAGCTATTGCAGACTTCTGACGTACAGTCACAGTCTTGACTGATGACCACTCACCGTCAGTTACCTTAACCGTGATGGTAGCCGTTCTGCTTGAGCCATCATTTGCCGCAACAGAATATTTAACCAAGCCGTCAGCATAACTTACAGTAAGCCAATCAGCATCGGATGAAACTTCAGGAACCGACTTCGTGACGTATGCGTGACATCCGAATGACCCTTCGGAAGCATCTTTCTCAACCTTGAGTTTGCTTGCATCCAATATGAGTTCCGGATCCGGATTGAGAATGATGGTGCCTACGTACGGCCTTATATCCTTCGCGCTGAGACTGTCAACACGGATTACAAAAGCACCGTCTTTTGTCGATGTGGTATTCTCTATGAAATAATCGGTACCCTCTGCATTCTGAGTATCAGCATCGTTCTCGATGACAATCTTCTTAAGTTCTACTGTATCGGCATCATTTACCAGACATACATGGAAGTGAGCCTTCGCACTCTTCGTATAGATTCCCAAATTGAGCTTGACGAAATTGACACCGTGGAACGCAGCCTCAGAATAAAGTTCCGCAACGCCTCCTGTCAAATAACTCTGCGCAAATCCCTGAGTATAAGAGCCATCGTTCTTGGTATAAGAGGAACCGGCGTTGTTGTTGGTTTCGCCAGGATAAACAAGGGCAAAATTCATCTGTTTTCCTTCAGGTCCCCACGCCACTGTCTTGCGTGAACTGCTCAGACAAGTATAATAAGTGAACTTGCTCTGCTCCCACTTCTCGCCTGAAAGCACGACATCGTGACTCTGCGCCTCATCAACCTCTTTGAAATGCACGACCGGAGATGTAATACGGCTTCTGTTCACCCTAAGGCCTTCACGCTCGAACACAAGATCATATTTAGGCGTAGCTACAGTTATTCTCACATCATACTCACCCGGGTTGGCAACGAACCATACCACATTATCTGCGACCTTGACACTTGATTCAGGAGTAATGGTAATCTTGGAGCCAGGAGATACCGCAGACGGTGATTTCGAAGAGACCTCAGAAGTCAGGTCCACGACAAACTGACCGCAGATATCTTTCTTGTCTCCCACAGCCTCAACAGTCACGCTCTTGACATTCAATGAAGCATATTTTGCCGGCACATCAGCAAAAGCGACTTTAACGAAACCGAACAGATGCGCAAACTCTACTCCGCATGTATCGGCGAAGTCCATTTCGTTATACTGGGTGACAGAACTGTTCTTCACCACTATGCTTGTCGGTTTTACAACCATAACGTCAGACTTTGGATCCCAATATTCCTGGGTCGCAGACTGACTTCCGCTCAAGTTCACTCTCCAGGTCGTAAGGTCTTCAGGGGTTGAAGCAACTGCACCGTACGGTGACACTCCATAGAATTTGTATGAAGAACACGTGTCGGACGCAACAATACTGTAGAAATTACCTTTGAACTCAGGAGCCTCAGACTCGAAATCCACTATGGAGAAATTTGAATAATACTGGCTTGCATACCCAGTTGACCGGGTCGCAACCTTTACAGCCTTGGCAGGAGAACTTTCCTTTGCGATTGCTGCTGAAAAGTTGTCACCCTTTACGAATTTGATATGCTGATCACCGTCATACACCGCCTTTGTCGCAGGACCGTTCTTCACTTTTACGGTCACATTAAGGTCAAAGCCTTCCGTGGCTTCCGGTGCAACCTCTGATTTTGAGCAACCTGCCGCAACAGCGAGCACGGCTGCCATATATAATAACTTTTTCATACTAGTTCTTCAGTTTACCAGTTAAGATATTCGTTTTCATCACTCAATATCAGGCCTCCGAAAGTGCCATAATCATCGCCTTTCTGGATGTTGATATACTGTGCAGAGTACTTTCCGTCGCTATTGCGCACAGCCTTGATCATAACGTATGCGTTTGATACTACGCTCGGAACAGTAACCGTTACAGTACTTGCAGCCTCATTAACTTCAGCCTCAACGCCCTTTGATTCAGCCATGACATGAGTTGTCGAATCAGCCCCGACTACGGTGTAAGAGAATACCAGAACATCTCCTGCCAGAACAGTCTTCGCGTAAGATTTCACCTTCACCATAAAGGCTTTCTCCTTAGGAATGCTGAGGACAGTCTCACCAAGTGTGAAGACATATTCGTTGTCTGTCTCTGAAAGCACGATTTCAGGTTTTACAGTTCCGGTTACAGGCACTTCTGCCCAGGTGCTGCCGTCATAAGACACATACCACTTGCTGTCCTGAATCTTGAACTGAGGGGTCTTTCCGGAAACCGGCACCTTAGCGCCACCGTTCAGGATAAATTCGCCGTCGATTGTCCAGTAATAGTCACCTTCATATTCCTTAATGCCGACTACCGGAGCGACAGCATCCTTACCGTCTGTACCGTTAATTCCGTTGGTAAGGACAGCGGTAGTTCCGTCGCTGAAATAGACCTTGTAGCCATCAGCTGTTTCCTCCACCTTTGAGATGGTGACAGCCTTTTTCGCAGCCTCAGCAAGCTGGCTGATCGAACTGGCGTTCTCGTTGACACTGGCCTCGAGGGCTGCGACCTTCTTCTCGAGCGTATCCACCCGATCCTTGAGGTCGCTGCAGGCGCAGACAGTCGCTGCGGCAAGCATAGTTAACAATAATTTTCTCATATTAAATAGATTGTTATGAATATTCTAGAAAGCCAATATAGGGCGACAAATAAGATCGTCGTCAACATATCCCGCAGTAGGCTCCATCTGACCTTTGTATGTACTTCCGTCCGGAGCCTTATCCGAACTTGACTCATAGAGCCAGAAAATACATAGATTTCCTTCAGTATTGTTATATATTGACGAAGTCATCAATTCGCAGATATTCACGTTGTTGCGAGGTCTTGAGTGAACGAATTCCTCTTTCTGCTCAGCAGGAACAAGCGACATCACGGAGTTCAACTGTTCGACCGGATTATAGGTCAGGTTCAGATTCCCATCACCATACTTGTACCAATACGTCACGTCAGACTCGTACACCTTCAGCGTGTTCAAGTGAGATGCCATTTCCCCGCCTCCGAGATTTGCCAGAATATCCCACACCTGACCGGCACTCGGAACAAACCAACCTGAAGTCGTTACCGGAGCTGACGGAGAAAAGTCGGTCACTGTCCAATCGATTGCCGGATACTGGCGCAATTTTTCGCCAGGATTTTCACTGACAATCTTCTCGGTATTGTATCTGCCGGTCAAATCAGCGTACCAGGCCGGACCTGTCCTGACATTTTCAAAGTCATAATCATAATTATTTATCGCAAATTTGGTGGCAGTCTTTCCCGGCGCGTGTGCAGATTTCGTACATAGAACAAGTCCGTGAGTATATCCAGCTTCAATATCCGTCTTTGCCAAACGCGAAGTGTCAGTCTGGAACACGATTCCTATCACGGTCTTGCCATCTACCGGAACCGGTTTTTCTGCTTTCCATATCGGATTCGTTCCGTCCGGCTCTATGGACAACAATCCACCGTCGCTCCACGTGCCGTCAGAGTAATAATAGTCACCTATCTTAGGATCACCTTCCGGAATATCCGCACTTCTGACAGACACCTTGCACTGAGCCTCGCATCCACCGGAAACGGCAGTAAGTACAGCTTCGCCTGCCTTGAGTCCGCTCACGCGCGCAGCCACTACATTGTCCGTAGTCACCGCGTCAATCACTTCATAACCTATAACGTCAGGATTGTCGCACTTCCAAGTGATGTTCTTCATCGTTACATTCTCCGGAAGCACCGTAGCAGTAACTATAAACGTCTCATTCACAGAGATTTCTTTCGATTCAACATCAAGCACCACAGATTCAGCCGCAACGCTGCTTACCTTGACATCGCAATATGCCGACTTGCCGCCCACTTCAGCGGTAATTCTGGCAGTACCGTCAGAGAGCGCCTGAAGCTGACCATAAGACACATAAACCACATTCTCATCACTTGAAGTCCAGCTGACGACAGGATTTGTAGCATCTTCCGGGTCAATGGTGGCTTTCAGACTGTAAGTGTCGCCGACTACAAGCTCGAGAGAATTTTTATCCAGCGAAACGCCCTGCACATCAATTCCAAGCACTTCAACCTTGCACTCTGCGAATTCACTCCCGACTGCAGCGGAAATTGTAGCAGTACCCAAGCCCTCCGGGGAAAGTGTAAGAAGAAGTCCGTCATTGGTCAGAACAGTATCCTTTATGCTGACAACATCCTTGTCCGACACGACAATCTCGGCATCCATAGCCTTTACAAGCGGAGTCACTTTGAGCAGGAGTTCAGTTTCATTACCGGCTATAATAGATATTCCGTCTGATGGAAAAGACACTTCCACACGCTCCTCAAGAGTAGGGTCCTCCTTCTTCTCACTTGAGCAGGACAGCAGAAGTCCACACATCAAAAATGCCGGCAGAAGCCAGCCTAAAAGAGTTTTGTTCACAATAAAAAGTTTTATGCGGGACGCAAAGCGCCCTCCATTTTGTTATTCGCTGATTGTAAAGTTAAAAGTTCTATCTTGAATTTCAAAGAGATATGAATCAATTTTTTTTCCTACCTTTGCCCGTTGCGTGTGTTGAAGCGTGTAAAAACACATTTATAAAAAATAAACAATATTCATTATTCATTCGATGAAAAACTTCGTAGAAGAACTTAAATGGAGAGGTATGGTCCAGGACATTATGCCCGGGACAGAAGAGAAACTGATGGAAGGTCCTACCGCAGCATACGTAGGAATAGATCCGACTGCCGATTCACTTCACATCGGGCACATGGTCAGCATTATGATACTCAAGCATTTCCAGGCTTGCGGGCATAAGCCTATCGCCCTTGTCGGAGGTGCAACGGGAATGATTGGCGACCCTTCAGGAAAGTCTCAGGAAAGGAACCTTCTTGACGAAGCTACACTCGCACACAACATCGCCGGCATCAAGAAACAGCTTTCCAAATTCTTGGACTTCGACTCGGATGCTCCTAACAAGGCTGAACTTGTAAACAACTACGATTGGATGAAAGGCTATGGATTTCTCGATTTCATACGTGACGTCGGCAAGCACATAACCGTAAACTATATGATGGCAAAGGACTCCGTGAAGATTCGTCTTTCAAACGAGTCCCGCGACGGTCTGTCTTTTACAGAATTCAGCTACCAGTTGCTTCAGGGCTATGATTTCCTCTGGCTGTACCAGAACAAGAACTGCCGTCTGCAGATGGGCGGAAGCGACCAGTGGGGAAACATCACGACCGGAGCCGAACTCATCCGTAGGACTCTCGGCAAGACTGACGCATTCGCATTGACATGTCCTCTTATCAGAAAAGCAGACGGTCGCAAGTTCGGCAAGACCGAAAACGGCAACATCTGGCTTGACCCTGAAAGGACATCGCCATACGAATTCTACCAGTTCTGGCTGAATGTGTCCGATGAGGATGCAGAGAGATATATCAAGATCTTCACGATGCTCACCAAGGAAGAAATCGATGCGGCAATTGCCGAGCACAAAGAAGATCCGGGTCAGCGCAAACTTCAGAAACTGCTCGCAAAGGAAGTGACTGTAATGGTTCACGGCGAGGCTGAATATGAGAATGCGCTTTCAGCTTCCAAGATGCTTTTCGGCAACTCAACTTCAGACGAACTGAAGAAACTGGACGAACGCACATTCCTCGCAGTGTTCTCAGGCGTACCAACCTTCGAGATTCAGAGGTCTGACCTGCCTTGCAACATCATTGACCTGCTTTCGGTCAAGACTCAGGTATTTCCGTCAAAGGGAGAATGCCGCAAGATGATTCAGGGCGGCGGTGTCAGCATCAACAAGGACAAGGTCGGCGACATAGAATATGAGGTGAGCGAAAAGGACATCGTTGACGGCAAATACATCCTCGCCCAGAGAGGCAAGAAGAATTACAATCTTATCAAATTGGTATAATTATGGATACCGGCGCAAGCACAAGACAGTTGAAGGTAGCCAAAGAACTTCAGAAGGACCTTGCCGAAATCATCAGGAGCAAGGGAATGGCGATGTTCGGAGGCGCAATGGTTTCTGTCACCGAGGTCAGAATCAGTCCGGATTTGTCGGTTGCCAAGGTTTATGTCAGCATCTTCCCGTCTGCAAAGGCGGAGGAAGCGATGAAGGTCATAAGCGACAACTCCCGTTCAATCCGCGGCGAACTTGGACACCTCGTCGCCAAGCAGCTGAGGATTGTTCCGGAACTCGTGTTCTTCCAGGACACAAGCCTCGACTATGCAGAGCACATTGACGATCTGCTCAAGAAATAGCTATGAATCTTGCTTTCAGATTTGCCGTACGATACCTTTTCGCGAAGAAATCCCATAATGTAATCAACATAATCTCCGCGATAAGCACTGTCGGCATGGCAGTCGGAACAGCAGCGATCATAATCATAATGTCCGTCTATAATGGCTTCGACAGTCTTGTCACAGACTCGCTCGGGAACATTGAGCCGGACATTCTTGTTACCCCTGCGGAAGGAAAGACATTCAACCCGGAGCAGGAAGCGTTCGACTGGGCATATAAACAGGACGAAGTCCTCAATATGTGCAGCATACTGGAGGAAAACGTATTCATCAGCTATGACGGACACAGCGGAATCGTCAAAGCCAAGGGAGTGGACTCGGTTTATGAAGAGGAGACGCCGCTCAAAGCACATTTGCGGGACGGCAATTTCACGCTCCACCGTGGCGACATTCCGATGGCGGTAGTCGGGGCCAAGACAGCCTATACGATGAACATAAGTCCGCGTTTCATAGCTCCGATCGAGATTTATTTTCCAGCAAGGGACAGGAACATCTCCCTGTCCAATCCGGCAGCATCCATAGAAATGGTCAAGGTATTCCCCACCGGAGTATTTTCGGTCAATGCCGACACTGATGCCGGTCTTATGATTGTGCCGATTGAGACTATGCGCGAACTTCTCGGCTATGACACGGAGGTATCCGCAATCGAAATCCGCATTGATCCCAAGTATGGAGACAAGGGTCTCAAACGCATAATCAGCGGACTGAGCGAAAGGCTCGGTCCGGAATTCTGTGTACGCGACAGATTCCAACAGAATCCGGCACTCTACAAGATGATGAGATATGAAAAGTCAGCCATATTTCTGATTCTGATATTCATCATAATAATCATAGCGTTCAGCATCTTCGGAAGCCTCTCGATGTTGATAATAGAAAAGCGCGAGGACATCGCGACACTGCGCAGTATGGGAGCACGCGACAAGTTGATAAACACGATTTTCATCACTGAAGGGTGGCTCATATCCGTCATCGGCCTGGTCGGAGGGCTCATCGCCGGAATCGGTTTCGTGCTTCTGCAACAGCATTTCGGAATGATACGGATGCCTGGAGGATTCGCCACGTCATCATATCCTGTCATATTGCAGTGGCAGGACATTGCTCTGACAGCACTGTGCGTGATGGTCATAGGCTTGATTATGGCAGTTATTCCCGTCAAGTCAAACATTCCTGCAGATGAATAGGCGGACGGTAAAAATATGGCCAATACTCCTCGCAACGTTGGTTGTGATGGTATGCGCCGACCTGCTCTGCGGGCCTGTGCACTTGAGCATCCGGGAGATATTTAGCACCATTTTTACAGGCTCTGACCCATACGCCGTCGGCATAGTATGGAAAATCCGGCTCCCGCGCATCATGACAGCAATCATTGCCGGAGCGGGACTTGCCGTTTCAGGAATCCAGATGCAGGCGATATTCCGCAATCACCTCGCCGACCCGCATATTCTAGGAGTCAGCGCGGGAGCCGCTGCAGGAGTCGCCATTACCGTTCTGCTTTCCGCATACACCACTTCCCTACTGTCATCAGGCATTTCCGTCTGCATAGCGGCGGCGATGGGAGCTATGTTCATCTCCGGGCTTATTATGAGGTTGTCCGCACGGGTACGGCAGACTTCCGACCTGCTCATAATCGGCGTGCTTACCGGTTTTATCACAAGCGCACTTACAGCCATCATTTCATATCAGATAGACGACAACCGGCTTAAAATCTACTGGAGCTGGTCCAGCGGAAGTTTCAGCGGGAACACTTGGGAGTCGATAGCAATTATGGCAGCCGCATTGGCAGTCAGTCTGGTGATAGCCGTACAACAAATCAAAAGTCTGAACATCAGCCTGTTCGGTGAGGATTATGCTGACGCGGTCGGAGCGGATACCCGCAAGACCAGGATACTGGCAATGCTGAGTTGCTGCATTGTCACGGGCGCGGTCACAGCCTTCTGCGGGCCTATCGGATTCATCGGCATTGTTTCGCCGCATATCGCTAGGAAAATCTCAGGTCAGTCATCGCTGAACACGACTCTTCCGCTCTCGATATTCACAGGCGCCACGCTCGGAGTGGCCGGTGACTTCATTTCTCAGATATTCCCGACACCGGTACCAGTCGGAAGCACAATAGCCGTCATCGGCATTCCGGTAATATTCCTGATGTTGCGGAGCAGGAAGTAAAGCAGCTGCAAAGCACAGCACTGATCGCATCGGGTGACGCATTCGGGCCGGAATCGATGAATGCAGTCCTGCCGTCTTGCTTTGAGATGCCTAATACCCTTGTGCAATAGCGGGAAGCCTCGTAGATGTCGTGCGACGAGAAAATGACAGACTTTTCCAATGCCAATTCCCTGAGTACTGAAAGAATCTCTACCCTGCTGTCAACATCCAGAAATGAGGTTGGTTCGTCAAGCAGTATAAGTTCCGCATCCTGCACTATAGCTGAAGCGATTACCGCTTTCTGAAACTCTCCGTCACTGACCGTGGATATATCCCTGTCAGAAAGTCCGCTGATACCGAGCCTTTCGAGTGTCATATCTATGCGGGACGCCAAAGCTGAAGGCACCCTCCCCAACCAGTCCGTACACCTGAAGCAGCTTGCCGCAATAAACTGACGCACAGTGAATCCCGCGACTTTAGGCACTCTCGCAGGAATCAGTGCGGATATATGTCCCTGTTCACTAAACCCGGCTTTGCCGGAGAGAGGCGTCTCCAATCCTGCAACAGTCCGCAGCAGAGTACTCTTGCCTATGCCGTTGGCACCGCAGAGAAGCACGCACTCCCCTGCGCCTACTTCAAAAGACACATTACTGAACAACGCTCTGCCGTCATATCCGACTGACAGGTCCGAGACTTGGAACTTGAAACTCATATCGACTCGCAGATTCACCGATTAGCGGACGAGGCCGGAATATCTATGACATACTTGTCATCGAACAGCGGGTCATCGAACCAATCCTTGATTTTCCAAGTGGAAACAGAGCCTGGGGCAAGATGTGCCATTTTCATCATTCGACACAGTTCCTCCGCAAAATCGCCTCCCTTCAGATAAAAGATATTTTCCCTGAACCTCCCGGACACCCACGGCCAGAAATTGTCAAGAGCCGTGACAGCGCGCGAAACCACGAAATCAAATTTTCCCGGCAAAGTTTCAGCACGTGCATTGACAACCTCAACGTTCTCGAGTCCAAGACTCTGCGCAACTGCCTTTGCCACAATAGTTTTCTTACCCACAGAATCACATAGGACAAACTGCGTCTCTGGGAACAGCACCGCAAGAGGTATCCCCGGGAAACCGCCTCCTGTACCAAGGTCAAGAACGCGTATACAGTCAGAAGAAGACATTTTTTCTGCAACAGATGATATTTTTTCCTCACAAGCCGCAATACCGCGCCACCTTTCGCACACGTCCGGCTTCATTTCCTGCAGATAAGCCGCTATCGACATAGAATGCAGTATGTGTCTTGCATACAAGCTGTCAATATCCTTTCTGGAAATGACATTGATTTTGGCATTCCAATCCTTGTATAGGCCTTCCATTTCCCTGAATCGGGACTCCATAGCATCATCAAGCCACGGAAATTTCAGCCTTGCGACATTTATGAATTCATTTACATCCATCGCTATTCCTCCTCAAGCATCTTGCTTATTATGGATTCCTTTGCCCTGCGTATCCGCGTCTTGACCGTATTTATCGGAAGATCAGTCTTTTCCGCTATTTCCTTATAACCGAGATTATCCACGAAACACATCTGCGCCACCTCTCTGTAAAGTTCCGGAAGTCCGCCAATGCAGTCCAGAAAACGCTCGTGGTCCTGCGTGGAAATTATGTTTTCTTCCGGACTAGGCTGACCGTCAGCCACATCCGTCCTTATATCCTTGCCCATATCAATGGGATTGCTGTCGATTACCTTATTCTGATTCACAGAACGGTTCTTGTGGTCGAGAGCGTTGTTTCTGGCAATCGCGAACAGCCATGTGGAGAATTTCTTCTTCTGATCGAAAGTATGCAGATTCTGAAATGCCTTCTCGAAACTTTCAATACATATATCCTCAGCCTCGACATTGTCATTGACAATACGGCGTATCACTGCCGCAACCGCCACCGAATACTTTGCGTGCAGAATCGAGAAAGCTTTTTCGCTTCCTTCAAGAGCCAGTCTGACGAGCTCTATGTCGGTGTTCACCCTAGTGGGACTCAAGCCAGTTTTTCCCATAATTACATTCTACAGTCAAAGGTACGGACAATTCTATAACGCTCTCCATCTCCTCCTTCACCAGTGCCATCAGCACATCTTTCTCCTCCGGCAGGGTATCGAAAAGCAGTTCGTCATGTATCTGCAGGACCATTTTGCTTTCCAAATTCATCTGCGTCATCCTGCGGTCCACATTTATCATCGCCAATTTGATTATGTCGGCGGCGGTTCCCTGTATCGGAGCGTTTACCGCATTGCGCTCTGCAAGTGACCTGACAGTTGCATTTCTGGAATTGATATCGGGCAGATAACGTCTGCGGCCGAACAATGTCTCCACATACCCGTTCTCCTTGGCTGACGCCACTGCATCATCTATAAAGAGTCTGATGGACGGGAATGCCGCAAAATAATCCTCTATAAGTTTCTTCGCTTCAGTACGTGACACACTTAACCTCTGCGCCAGGCCGAAAGCGGATATTCCGTACATAATGCCGAAATTGGCAGTCTTCGCCACCCTTCTCTGATCCGCTGTCACCTCTGCACGAGGCACACCGAATATCTTCGCCGCTGTGGCTGAATGTACATCCTCCCCGTTCCTGAACGCCTGTATAAGATGTTGGTCCTGACTCAGATGAGCCATTATGCGCAATTCAATCTGCGAATAGTCCGCCGACACCACTAATCCATCGGGACTACCGGCAACAAACGCCTTGCGTATCTCTTTTCCGCGCTCCGTCCTGATAGGGATATTCTGCAGATTCGGATTGGATGAGCTCAGACGCCCCGTAGCGGTAAGTGCTTGATTGAATGTCGTATGTACTCGTCCTGTCGAATGGTTAATGTATGACGGGAACGGTTCTATATATGTGGACAGCAATTTTTTCACCGCCCGGAAATCAAGTATCTCGTTTATTATCGGATGCTTGTCAGACAATGCCGTCAGTGTTGTCTCATCAGTCGTGTAACTGCCTCTGCCTGACTTCTTTGCCTTAGGATCGAGCTTAAACTTGTCGAAAAGCAGATCGCCGATTTGCTTCGGAGATGAGATGTTCAGGGCAGGGTCACCTGCCATATCGCGGATGCTTTTTTCAATCTCGCTCAATTCTTTCCTCAGGCTTGCCGCAAAATCATCCAGCTGCTTGACATCCACTTTAACTCCGCTTCGCTCCATTTTCGCCAAAACATGCATAAGCGGTTCTTCTATGGAGTCGTACAGCCCGGCGGCGGCACTTCCTTTCAGTTCTTCCTGCACCCTCTGTCCGGCAAAGACAGCAGCAGCTGCATTCAGCATCGCAAAACGGCCGTTCTCTTCTTTCGGTGCGTCAAAAAGACTTGCAGGCGCATCATCTTCCGATTCGGAATTCTCATCGAGATCGACCGACAGATAACTTTTAGCAAGAACTTCCGGACTGTGGTTTTTCTCCGGATTGATAAGATAGTGCATAAGTCCCACGTCGGACAACTGCCCAGCCAGTTCAATACCGACATTTTTCAGCTGATTTATCTGCACTTTCAGGTCATACCCGAATTTTTGCACATCAGCTTTCTCCAGAATTTTTCTGAAAGCTTCCGGAGCGGCATAAGATACATTCGCTGACAGGGATTCTTCATTTTCAGGGACTGCCACTGCGATTCCGGCTATCTCTCCGAACAGACCCGGCTCGTAGGACATCGTCCAGATTGCCATCTGACCGGCCCGTTCAACCATCTCTACAATCTGTTCTGGAGACACTTCATTGAGGGTAATCTTTCTGTATATTGTCGCAGCAACGCTTTCAACGCCGGACGATTCCGGAACGAGACGCTTCAGCGAATTGAATTCATATTTTTCGAACAGATTCGCAACCTCCGTCGTATATGCAAGTCTCACACGCATATCATCCTCTGTTTCAGAGAGTTCGATATCTGTTTTAATTGTCACGAGATCATGGCTCAGGCCTATATGACTCTGCGCATCGCGGAACTGCTCCTGCTGACGCGGAGTCAATTCATCAATGTGCGCATATATGTTCTCCACCGAGCCGTACTTTGCGATCAGTTTGCCCGCTCCGACCTCACCTATGCCTTTGACTCCCGGAACATTGTCCGCCGTATCTCCGCAGATGGTAAGCATCTCGACGACCTGTCCCGGATTTTGGATGCCGTATTTTTCGCAAATCGCCTTGACATCTACAAGCTCATCCTCGCCACCTGCCTTACCGGGCTTCACCTGATGGATATTTTCTTCTATAAGCTGTCCGTAATCCTTGTCCGGAGTGACCATAAAGACTTCAAGCCCGGCGGCAGCCTCGCGTTTCGCCATTGAGCCTATCACATCGTCCGCTTCAAATCCAGGCTTCATTAAAGTGGTTATACCCAGTGCCTTGCACAATTCAGTCAAAGGTTCCAGAGCATCGATTACAAGCTGAGGAGTAGCCGACCTGGTAGCCTTGTACTCCGGATACATCACATTGCGGAATGTCCCCCCTGGAGGGTCAAATGCAACTGCCAGATATTCAGGATTTTTCCGTGAAATCAGTTCGAGAATGTATTTTGTGAACCCGTAGAGAATCGACATATCCGCGCCTTTGGAATTGATCATCGGACGACGGAGAAACGCATAATACATCTTGAATATCAGCGCGTGTCCATCTATCAGGTATAATTTTTCTTTCATTGACTTGAAATCATTCAGTTGATTGAAGGACTTGCAGTTCGCAGGCAAGCACTTGAGTGTCCAAAGATAAGGAATCTTGGCCTTTTTTCACGAATTACGGATAAAAACTTTGGAAATATTTTGCTTTTAATGCGAAAACGACTACCTTTGCAATCCTATTCGTGGAAAATATAAAAAAGTAATATAATGAAAAGAACATTTCAACCATCTGTACGCAAGCGCGTGAATAAACACGGCTTCCGTGAACGTATGTCTACTCCTAATGGACGTCGCGTACTGGCTGCCCGTCGTCGTCACGGACGCAAGAAGCTGACTGTTTCTTCTGAAGAGAGATTCTAGTATTTCTTCAATACGAAATCAAAAACGGATGGTTAAGAAATTAACCGTCCGTTTATTGTATGTACTTCGTTTATTGTATACTCTTTAAGACCCTGGTGAGCTGATCGGAGCAGGAGGTGCCGCGCCCGCAGCAATTTACACCGGATAGGATTTCCACTGCCCTCTTGGCCTCCATACCTTCAAGAAGCCTTCCGACAGCCTGAAGATTTCCGTTACAGCCACGGATATATTTGACATTGTGCAGTTTCCCGTCCACGATATCGAAATCAATCTGCTTACTGCAGACCAATGCACTCGGAACTGCGGTTATATGCCTCACTCCATTTTCAACAGAGTCGCTTACTATCTGAAAATCATCGCCTATACACATAATTCCTTCTTTTCGACCAAGTAATCCTTACTATCGTTTGTTCTTGAAAAAATCCGACACCAGATTTCCGCACTCCTCAGCCATTACCCCAGCCTCAACCTCAGTCTTTGGATGCAGAAGAGAAGGCGAAAATTTTGAATAACCCCTCTTCGGGTCAATCGCTCCATATACTATTCGCCCAATCTGAGCCCAAGCCGAAGCCGCAGCACACATAGGACAAGGTTCTACGGTCACGTACAACGTACAGTCATTTAGATACTTGCCCCCCATAGCTTCAGTCGCTGCAGTGATGGCAATCATCTCAGCATGCGCGGTCGGGTCGTGGAGCCGCTCGGTCATATTGTGCCCTTTGGCGATGACTCGCCCGCCGAACACAACCACGGCACCTATCGGGATCTCATCCTCCACTTCCGCAGACCTGGCTTCGCGAAGTGCCTCAGACATAAATTCAAGGTCTAACGAATCGAGCATATTAGTTTCTATTCCTTGCTATACCGATGTAATACAAGAGAGTAGCGAGTGAACTTAGCGCTGCGATGACATAAGTATATGCGGCCCATTTGAGCGCATCAATAGCCATCGGACGTGTTTCATAGTTTGTAACACCTGCCGATTCAAGCCAATTCACAGCTCGAGAACTTGCGTTAATCTCCACCGGCAATGTCACGAAACTGAACAGCGTAGTCAAGGCAAAAAGCGCGATGCCCATCCACAGCAATGCAGGAAAAACATTGACCATCAGTATTCCCAAAAGAAGTACCCACTGCACCGTATTGCTTGCAAAAGAAACGACAGGCACGAGTGCAGACCTCAACTTGAGAGGCGCATATCCGACAGAATGCTGCACGACGTGCCCACACTCGTGGGCAGCCACAGCCGCAGCAGCGACAGAACGTCCTTCATAAACAGCCTGACTCAGATTCACCGTTTTGGTAGACGGATTGTAATGGTCTGTAAGCATACCCGGTATACACTCAACCTTGACATCATATATACCGTGGTCATTCATCATCTTACGCGCGATTTCCGCTCCGGACATACCGTTGCCGATCGGAACTTTCGAGTATTTGTTGAATCTGCTTTGCAGCATATTCTGAACCAACAGGCTAGCAATCATCAGCAAGCCGAAGAAAATCCAATATCCCATACTTCTTTAGTTTTTATCAATTACGGAACCTCATTCATCAAAATGCAGACCAGCACCGCAACGAGATTCGGATATGTCAGTCACATCGAAACGAATATAGCGAAATTTCTTCTGACAGTCGGAATAATTCCGTATTTTTGTGGGATATGGTGCGCATTTGCACCGGGATAGAAATGCTGAAGGAAAATGACTTTTCAAGGCTTGAGCTCAAACTGAGCGCCTGCCGTGACAATTATAGATATTTCAGGAGTCTGCTGGAGCCGTCCACCAAGCTTCTGGTCCTCGTCAAGGCGAATGCCTATGGCCACGGAGCCGTGGAATTCGCATCTATGATGCAGAAAGAAGGTGCTGATTATCTTGCAGTTGCATATCCTGTGGAAGGAATTGAACTGCGCAAGGCGGGAATCAGTCTGCCAATACTTGTACTCACCGCCGGCACAGATTATTTCAACGAGATAATCGACAGCCGCCTGGAGCCTAGCATACCGAACATTTACGCCCTCCGCGTCCTTTGCGACATTCTTGAGAAAAGAGGTGTAACGGACTATCCGATTCACATCAAGCTTGACACCGGAATGCACAGACTTGGCTTTATGACAGACGAATTGCAGGAACTGACAGATTTCCTGAAAGACTGCAAATTTGTCAGAGTCAAATCCATATTCTCGCACCTCGCTGCCGCAGAAGACCCCGAGTCGGATGATTTCACGTTAGGGCAGATACGTATGTTCGAGGCGAATGCAGACAGAATTATCGGAGAGATAGGCTATAAGCCTATGCTTCATATACTTAACTCCGCCGGCATAGAAAGATTCACCCGCTATCAACACGATATGGTCAGGTTGGGCATAGGAATATACGGCATAAGTGCCATACCCGGCAGAAAATTGTCACCGGTAGCCTCACTCAAATGCAAAATCCTGCAAATCAAACATCTGAATCCAGGCGACGGTACCATAGGATATGGCAGACATGGGCACATCGCCCCTGAAGGGACCGTAATTGCAACCATTCCTGTGGGATATGCGGACGGCATCGACAGACATCTCGGATGCGGACACGCGTCATTTTCGCTAAACGGACACCGCGTGCCGACCATCGGAAATATATGTATGGATATGTGCATGTTGGATATCACCGGAGTGGAAGCCAATGTAGGAGACACAGTTACAATCTTCGGAGAAGATCCGACGGTTTCCGAACTTGCAGACATTCTCGGGACCATCCCGTATGAGATACTCACCAGCGTACCGAGGAGAATAGACAGGGAAATTGTACGATAACATTAAATTGAACACGCATTATGCTGATAGTACTGGAAGGACTTGACGGATCGGGAAAATCCACGCAGGTAAAAAGGCTAAAAGCCTACCTCGAAAGCAGGCACAAAGAATTGACTTACATACATTTTCCTCGGTACGAATCTCCCGTTTACGGAGAGCTTATCGGCAAATTCCTGCGTGGCGGATTCGGAGATATCAATGAAGTTCATCCTCAGTTGGTGGCTTTGTTATACGCGGAAGACAGGCATAGAGCGGCACCGGAAATGTGGAAAACGCTCAACGAAGGCGGAATCGTTCTGCTTGACAGGTATGTCTATTCCAATATCGCATATCAGTGCGCCAAAATCAAGGACGAAGGAGAACGCGAGGAACTCCGCAAATGGATTTTCGACACAGAATATGGGGATTTCAACCTGCCAAAACCGGATTTGAACATATTTCTGGACGTCCCGATCGGTTTTGTGGAAGAGAAACTGGAATCCAACCGGGGCGGTGATGACAGGAATTATCTTGAAGGGCACAACGACATTCACGAAGCTGACATCCGGTTTCAGAAACGTGTACGTGAAGTTTACCTGCGGCAATGTGAAATCGACCCCGATTTCATAAGGATTGACTGCAGTGCGGCTGACGGCTCAATGTTGCCCGCTGACGAAATATCTGCAGCGGTAGTTGCGGCAGTGGAAGGAAAATCACTATAAAGAGGAAACCAATAAACTTATTATAAATGAGTTACATAGGCAATAAGGCGAAACGCTTCTGTGCAGTACTTGTCGGTTTCGTATTTTTCGTCGCCGGCATCCTGAAACTGATGGATCCGGTTGGAACAATGCTGATTGTACGGGAATACCTGAACTTCCTGCATATCGGTTTTCTTTCAGGCATCGCAGGGTTTATAGGAGAGTCGTTTGCAGCGGCAGAGACGTTGCTCGGAATATGCCTGGTCACCGGTGTGTTCAGAGTGGTCGCAGCCTGGGCGTCATCCATTCTTCTTGGAAGTTTCACCCTTCTGACACTGCTTCTCTGGATTCTTAACCCGAATATGGATTGCGGATGCTTTGGAGAGGCAATCCATCTGACTCATTTCCAGTCATTTGCAAAAAACATCATCCTTTGCCTAGTCGCTTTCATCGGCTTCTTCCCGTACCACAATCTCGGTAAGCCAAAGAACAGCAAATATGTCACGTTCGCCCTGACCGTAGCAGCTGTAGTTGCATTCGCGGCATATTCGCTTATGTTCATTCCTATGCTTGAACTTACGCCTTTCAACCTATCCTCAAGACTCGAGGCTGCAGAAGGCAATCCTGACCTGGATGAGGACGAATATATATCCACTTTCATTTACGAGAAAAACGGCAAATCAGGGGTCTTCACACTGAACAACATTCCGGACTCTACCTGGACGTTCGTGGAGGCTAAAACCATAAAAAAGGAGGACAACATCAACGAGTCCGACTTCCCGAGGCTCTCATTCCGCGACGCGGACGACGCATATCGTGACACATTGGCTGCCAAGGGTCTTGTAATTGTGGTTTCAGTTCCGGAGCCTAAGAAAATGAGCAAGTCGCAGTGGATGAGCACATCCGCACTTCTCGAGAAGGCCGATGCCGCAGGACTTGCACCTCTGCTGCTTGTAAGCGCTTCACCGGTTCAGTTCGTGGACATCATAAGTGCGTCAGGCCTTGAACAAAACATTCTGATGCCTATTATGACTTCAGTATATTATTCTGACTACAAGACACTTATCTCCTTAAACAGGTCAAATGGAGGTGCAGTCTATTTCAATGACGGCAATCTCATATCCAAATGGGCGGCGCGCAGTCTGCCGAGTTCAAAGAAATTGGCAAAAATCGTAAGGCAAAACGAAACCGAAGTTATGCTGGAGTCCGACAACAAAGGCAAACTGACTTTTGAAGCCTTTATGCTGTACACGGTGGCGCTTATGCTGATAATATAGTCGAATACCTAGAAACAATTTATAAATCAATCATATATGAAAGGAGTATATATTTTTCTCGCAAATGGTTTTGAGGACATTGAAGCACTTGCAACTCTTGACGTTCTTAGACGCGGCGGCGTGGATGTAAAGACTGTGTCGGTACTTCGCGACAAATTCGTCACCAGCTCGCACAAAGTCACTGTAGTAGCAGATATGACTTACGGCGAATTCAAGGCGGAAGTCCAGTTTGACGGGACTGATGAATCCGACGTTATGATATTCCCGGGAGGAATGCCGGGCACCAAGAACCTTGCAGAAAACGGTGAAATCATCAATTTTATGAGACTTCACTATGCTGAAGGCGGCACCGTAGCGGCAATATGCGCTGCTCCAGGACTTGTAGTTTCCCAGCTTCCGAGTCTTGCGGGAAAACACTTCACTTGCTTCGACGGTTTCGAGGATGCGCCTATAGCCCGTGGTGGCATATATGAGAAGAAACCTGCCGTAAGTGACGGGAATCTGATTACAGGACGTGGTGCCGGATGCGCTGTAGAATTCGGCCTGGCGATTCTGAGTCACCTCAAGGGAGAGGAAACTGCCGCTTCCGTAAGGCACGCGATGATGCTTTAGAGTCTGTAACACAGCACAATGACTATGGACAAGAACAGGCGAATCGACGTGATGGGCATTATCAACATCACTGACAATTCGTACTTTGCCGAGAGCCGCTGCCTCAGCTCGGACGGCAGTGATGACATTTCCAAAATCCTCAAGCGCGCAGAACGAATGCTGAAAGAAGGCGCAAGCATTCTGGACATTGGAGCATGCTCCACACGGCCAGGCTCCGCACCGGTCGGCGAAGAAGAGGAATGGAGAAGGCTTGAACCGGCCTTGAATGCCATACGGACCGAGTTTCCAGAGGTTACAATCTCCGTGGATACATATTGGCCTTCTATCGTGCGTCACACCTATAATATTATAGGGCGATTCATCGTCAATGACGTAACGGCGGGAGAAGGCATGTATGACAAGGCATATGGTGACACTCCCGGCGAAATGCTGACAACAGCAACCGAGTTGAAACTGCCTTTCGTGGCAATGCACATGAGGGGCAATCCTATGACGATGCAGTCACTCACCGAATATGACGACATTGCCGAGGATGTACTGGAGTATTTCAGAAAGTTCGAAGACAAGGCAAAGTCTGTCGGCCTGACAGATTGGATACTTGACCCCGGATTCGGTTTTGCCAAGACAATCGGGCAGAATTATGAACTTCTCCGAAAACTGGACATCTTCAGTTCTCTCGGCAAGCGCATACTTGTCGGCGTTTCGCGCAAGAGTATGATATACAGAAAGTTCAATATAACTCCGGAAGAATCACTGCCAGCGACTCAAGTACTTCATTACGAGGCACTCCGCAACGGAGCAGACATTCTCCGGGTGCACGATGTTGCAGAGGCAGTCCGCACCGTAGAACTATACAGAACATTGAATTAAACTCAAATTAAAGATAAATGGACACACATTCTTTATTGGCCATATCCCCCATCGACGGCCGCTACGCTTCCAAGACCGAACCGCTCAAAGCATATTTCAGCGAATTCGCATTGATAAAATACCGCGTACGCGTGGAAATTGAATACTTCATCGCCCTCTGCGAATTGCCGCTTAAGCAACTTTCCGACATCGATGCAGGCAAATTCGAGGCGATGCGCGACATCTACCGCAACCTCACTCCTGGCGAGGCTATGGAGGTCAAGGAGATTGAGAAGACGACCAATCACGACGTGAAAGCGGTCGAATATTTCATAAAGAGACGTTTCCACGAGATGGGTCTAGACAAGTGGTCTGAATTTGTCCATTTCGGACTTACTTCCCAGGACATCAACAACACTTCCCAGCCGCTTATGCTGAAGGAGTCGTTGGAGAATGTCTATATGCCTGCTCTTGAGGAAGTTCTTGGCATAATCTCAAATATGGCCGAGCAATGGAAGGATATTCCGATGCTTGCAAAGACTCACGGCCAGCCGGCCTCCCCTACCAGACTCGGAAAAGAATTCAAGGTCTATGAAGTCAGGCTCGAGGAGCAGCTAAGGCAATTCCGTCTTCTTACATATCCTGCCAAGTTCGGCGGTGCGACAGGCAATATGAATGCGCACAAAGTGGCGTTCCCGGACATTGACTGGATATCTTTCGGAGACAAATTCGTGTCTTCATTGGGACTCAAGCGTTCGTTCCCGACAACGCAAATCGACCATTACGACAATCTCGCATCCATTTTTGACTGTCTGAGACGCATCAATACGATTCTCATCGACCTGTGCCGTGACATCTGGACCTACATTTCGATGGAGTATTTCAAGCAGAAAGTCAATAAGAATGAGGTCGGTTCGTCAGCAATGCCGCACAAGGTAAATCCGATTGACTTCGAAAATGCGGAAGGCAACTTGGGTATGGCGGACGCCGTGTTCACCTTCCTTTCGATGAAACTACCTATCTCCCGCCTTCAGAGAGACCTCACGGATTCCACTGTATTGAGAAATGTCGGCGTGCCTCTAGCACACGGACTTATCGCATTCGCTTCCCTCAAGAAGGGCCTCGGAAAGCTGATTCTCAATGAGGATGCCATCAAGGCTGACCTTCACAGAAATTGGGCTGTAGTTGCCGAAGCTATCCAGACCATTCTCAGACGCGAAGGATATCCAAATCCATACGAGACCCTTAAAGCGCTGACTCGAACAGGAAGCGTCATCGATGAGAACACAATCGAGAATTTCATCAACAATCTGAATGTTCCAGACTCCGTAAAAGACGAGCTCCGCGCCATCACCCCTTGGACCTACACCGGATTCTAGCAGACGATAGTTACTAAACTAATTCAACCTAATAAATGCAGTCAATGCAATGAAAATATGACTACAGACATAACCGAGAATGAGAAAAAACAACAAGCCGCTGATTGTGATCAGTTGGTCACCCTTGATAGCATAACGTTTCTGATAAAAATAATCAGAGGTAAACAGGTTATGCTTGATCGTGACCTGGCAGCTCTTTATGGCGTTGAAACAAAGCGCCTTAACGAACAGGTCAAGCGAAACATCAAAAGATTTCCGGAAGATTTTATGTTTCAACTGACCAAGAAAGAATGTTTAAGGTCGCAATTTGCGACCTTAAACGAGGGGCGCGGACTGCACCTGAAATATATGCCGTACGTATTTACCGAAAACGGAGTCGCAATGCTCAGTAGCGTCTTACGTTCTGACACGGCAATTGATGTAAATATCCGTATAATGCGAGCATTTACATCAATGAGACATTTTATGCTGAATAACGCAGAAGTATTCCAACGCCTTTCCACAATGGAGTACCATCAACTTGAAATGCAGCAACACCAACAAGAGACCGACAAACGGATTGAGGAGGTATTCCGCAAACTTGACGAGGGAAACGTTAAACCGAAGCAAGGAGTATTCTATAATGGGCAAGTTTATGACGCATATGCTTTTGTATCAGACCTGGTCAAGAGTGCAAAGACACGCATAATCCTTATTGACAACTATGTGGATGAAACAGTATTGACGTTATGCACCGGTTTCTGTTGAGCTATATCGTTTGTCACACGATCGTTTCCTTTGTATAGATGATGTAGTATATCATTTCGGAGCATCTATCAAGGACCTTGGCAAGAAATGGTTCGGCTTCTCCAAAATGGATATTTTGACGGTAGACGAATTGGTAGAAAGGATCAATAGAGGATAATTTACGAAATGATACCCCCATTCCATTGTCCAAAAAGTCGGATAAATAAATAATTCTAACGTTTTTGCGGGTGAAAGTGTATTAAACGTTAAAATTATTACTATATTTGTGTTGCTGTAGGCTTGAGGCTAGCCCTGGAGGGACGTCTCACCTGCGGCAACTGATTGTCTTCTAAGAAACTGATATAGATGAAACGCATCATTGCGCTCATAGCAATGTTTGTCTGTGTGGGCTCCTACGCCCAGCAGATGTCCGACACCCTGCGGGTTTACTTCCGCCAAGGGCGTTCCGCGTTCGAATCAAGCTATAAGGACAACGGCGCAAGAGTCCGCGCCTTCGCAGACCACATCAATCAGTTCAAATCCCAGTCATCTGCATTTGACATTCTCAACGTCAGCTATCAGGCCGGCACGTCACCGGAAGGCTCCGCAGCCATAAACCAGAAGCTCGCCGAGAAGCGAAGTGCAAACCTTACCGCACTGTTGCGCCGATATCTGACCTTCCCGGATTCCATCGTGCACATCAGCACAGTAGTGGAAGACTGGAACGGACTCGAGCAACTGATGAGAGGCTCCAGGAAATACAGCGGTTGCACCGAGGCTCTTGACATCATCTCCGATGACAAATTGAGCTCCGAGGACAAGAAAACCGCCCTGCAGCAAATCCACTGGGGGGGGTAGGTGAATCCCTCTGGAAATCCCTCGACAGGGACCTTTTCCCGCAACTGCGTGCATTCAACGTCCTCGTTGAAGTCGGCATCCGCAATCCGGACCTCGGTATACCTGTCATAGAAGACGAGCCGGTTTCTGCGGAAGACGCACCGACGCCTGTTCTGGACGACAGCTTCACCGTAGCGCAAATCTCATACAATGAAGAAATCCCGGAGGAAGAGCCGGAGTGGACACGCAAACTGTACGTCAAGACGAACGCCATAGGGTGGGCGATGTTCATCTCCAATGCCGCAGTCGAAATCGACCTCACTCCTCACCTGTCATTCCAGCTTCCAATCTATTACTCTGCTGTAAACTATTTCCACAGCGATCTTAAGTTCAGGACATTCGCTGTGCAGCCGGAGCTGCGGTGGTGGCCAAGCCGCCCTGCCGGACTGTTTGTCGGAGCGCATTTCGGCACAGCATATTTCAACTTCGCGACAAAAGGCGACTGGCGAACACAGACCCAGAACGGAAACCGTCCTCTGTGGGGCGGAGGCCTCGCCGCCGGATACAGAATGCCGCTGACAAAACGCAATCCGAGATGGAACATCGAGTTCTCCCTCGGAGCGGGAGTCTATGATGTGTATTACGACAAGTTCTACAACGAGAAGAACGGACCTAAGGCAAGCAACGGCCATACGACATTCATAGGCATTGACCACGCGGCCGTGTCATTCTCCTATAGTTTTGACCTTAAAAGCAGGAGGCCAAGATGAGGATGAGGATACGCATACTGTCATTGTTGCTGTGCATACTGACGACATTGTTGCTGCACTCCTGCGCAGTGCACGAGTGGCCTGAGGCTGTGCCTGCCGACGCAACGCTGAAACTCGACTTCAGCACCGCTATGCCGCAGTACACGGTGCTTGAATATACCACCAAGTCCTCCAAAGAGAGCGACGATTACAACGTGCGTTACATCGTGGAGGCATACCGCAAGACCGGAGACAATTCCTTCAGCGAATCCCCATACAAACGGTTTGTATTCACAAAAGACGATGTTTCAGACCTCAATACCGAGGTTACCGTCAATATAGATGAAGGCACGTACGACTTCTACGTCTGGACGGATTTCACGGAGAAAGGCAGCAGCGAGGACTTTTTCTATGACTGCCGCAATTTCAGGACAATCAAACTTCAGGGGCAGCACGAAGGCAGCAATGACTTCAGAGACGCATTCGTCGGACACAAGGTACTGACTGTAGAGAGATACGGAAAGACCACACCACCGGTGAGCGGAACCATAGAGATGGAGCGCCCGCTGGCGAAGTTCGAGTTTATCACCACCGACCTGCAGGAGTTCATCACCAAGGTAATCAATGAACTGATGAGAAAGGAAG
>CAVJKV010000017.1:0-63088 GCA_963650425.1 Oscillibacter sp.
AGCCGAAAAGTTATCCACACTCTCGGCTCTGACTTACAACTATTTACCCCGAAATTTACCCTTTTCGTCCCGCTTGTTTTGACCTATTATTTTCCGACGCAAAAATTTTTGAAGATGTTTCCTAAAACTTCATCGGTGGTGATTTCGCCGACGATGGAACCGAGGTGATAGAGAGCTTCGCGGAGGTTTTGTGCTACAAGGTCGGCGGGGATGGCAGAGGCGAGTCCATTGCTTACTCTTGTCAATGATGAGGATGCGTTTTTCAGGGCTTCATAGTGTCTGATGTTGGTCACTAGGGTTGAATCTGTGCTTCCGGCAAGACTTCGCCCAGTCTCAGATAGACATTTTCTCAGTTTTTCCAGACCAAATCCGTTTTTTGCAGATATTGGAATGATTATCCAGTCAACACCTTTATTATTAAGCGACGAAACTATTTTGTTTTCAATACTAACATTTTTGTTAGACTTACTGTTCTCGCAATTTTCCAGGATTTTGCTGTCCGAATAGCCTCCGTTAGCCGCCATAGCTGTCACTTCTGCTGCAGCACCGTCCATTGCCTCATTTCCTAAGAGACTGTCGCATTTGTTTACAAGAAGAATCACTTTCTTGTCATTTCCGACTTTCTCCCTAATGAACTCAGCATCTGATATTACTGCATCGGTGCCACGAGTGATGTCTGTCATTCCGATTACTACATCTGCCTGCTCAATTTTTTGAAAAGTGCGGCTTATGCCTATTTTTTCTATCTCTTCGGATGTCTCCCTGATGCCGGCTGTGTCTATGAAACGGAACAGTGTGCCGTCCACATTGAAGGTTTCTTCGATTGTGTCGCGCGTCGTGCCGGCTATGTCAGACACGATAGCCCTGTCTTCACCGAGCAAAGCATTGAGAAGTGTACTTTTACCTGTATTTGTTGCCCCCACAATAGCTACCGGAATGCCGTTTTTGATGGCGTTGCCCCTTTTGAACGAATCAGCAAGCTCTTTGATGTGCGATAATGTGTCCTGAACCAAATTGCGTAGTTGTGCTCTGTCTGCAAATTCCACATCTTCCTCGCTGAAGTCCAGTTCCAACTCCAATAGGGAAGTCATATTAACTAACTTCTCTCTCAGAGACTTCAATTCTTTTGAATATCCGCCCTTCAATTGGTTCATAGCAATTCTGTGAGATGCTTCACTTTGGGATGAAATTACATCGGCAACTGCCTCTGCCTGAGCCAGGTCCATTTTTCCATTGAGAAATGCCCTTTGGGTGAACTCGCCAGGAGCCGCCATTCTTGCTCCGGCATTGAGAAGAAGCCTAAGTATTTCACTTATAATATATTTTGATGCGTGGCACGAGATTTCTATGGAGTCCTCTCCTGTATAGGAATGAGGTGCGCGGAATACGCTTGCAAGCACATTGTCGAGAACTGATACGCCATTTTCGCAATAAATTGTGCAGTATCTGATCCGATAGCCTTCAGTTTCGGAAATCTGTTTGCCGTTGGTTTTCAATACCTTGTCTGCAATGGCAAAAGTGTCCTTTCCGCTTATACGGATTATAGAAATGGCGCCTGTACCAGGTATAGTTGCCGGGGCGCAAATGGTATCATTGTTATTGTTGAGATTCATTATTGTCGTTTGTCTATATTTGCCCGTATTCTGCTGAGAGACTGAGGGGTAATCCAGAGATATGATGCTATCTTCTTGAGAGGCACATCTCGTATGAGGTCAGGGTGGTCTTTAATCAATGCCAAATATCGTTTTGTGGAATCCGGTTTTTCAGCCATCCAAACGACATCCGACTCAAACCTGCAAGAATGTACTTCAAAGATTTTCCTGATTATGTTTGCTATGTTCAATGAGCTGAGACATAGGGTATTAAGCCTGTTCTTGCTTATCCATAGTGCTTGGCTGTCCGTCTCTGAAATGATGTTTACCATAGATGGACTCTGGGAGTTGTAGCATACGACATTGGTCACCGCCTCACCCTTAAATGCAAACCAGACCACAACTTCATTAGCCTCTTTAGGTCTGGAACAACTCCAGATGCCGTCTTCCAAAATGTAGAAAGAGTCATTGAAACTTCCGTAGGGGACAATGACTTCGCTTTTGCGGAACTGCGTATGCTGCATTTCCCGAATCAGAAAATCGGTATCAGGCTTGTCAAGTCCATAATTTTCGCAGAATATGTCTATGAAATCTTTCATCCTCGCAAATTTCGCAATTATTGGCGTCATCGCAAAATATTAACAATTCAAGTTCCGCAAGTAACATAATTCATTGCTATTCTTACCCTTTACGCCAATTTCAACCTCCACATTACACACTTACCCAACGCACTTCTTTCTAAACCCTCAGTCGCCATTGCGACAGCTCCCAGGAGCATGGGGACTAAATAGTCCCCCAGGGACCGCACCGGATAGGTGCGAGGTACCCCTAATAGGGGTCGCAGGTAAGCCTGCGGGGGTTAATAGGCCTCAAAGAGGGTGATAAAAAGTTAAAGGAACTTTTTAGTCACCCCGATACCCTTTCTGTCGCTTTGCTCCATTAACAGCGGTGTTTCGCATTTGCGAAACTAAGTTAACAAATGATAAAAACATACAATAGTTCAAAGATAATTCAGGGTGGATGTATTTGCAACTCAAAAAGAGTCTCTATCTTTGCCGCCCGAAAAATAGCAAGGCGTCTAGCATCTTGCGAAACTTGAGATATAAGAATATGAAACGCGACTCGATTGATTTTGCCTCGGACAGCATTCCGGGACTGTTCAGAAAAATACTGATTCCGACATTGACGGGAATGTTGTGTATGTCTGCAATGACTACGATTGACGGCGTATTTGTCGGTCACGGAGTGGGAAGTGATGCGCTTGCTTCCGTCAATATATTTGCTCCTTTCTGGATGATAATGACCGGAATAGGTATGCTCTTCGGCATCGGGTGCTCGGTCGTGTCATCAGTTCATCTCGCTCAGGGCAATGAGAAAGCCGCACGTATAAATATGACTCAGACGTTACTCTTCGGAGTGCTGCTGACGGCTATTATCACCCTGATAGTCAATCTGTTCAGTAAACAGTCCGCCTATATGCTCGGCTCTTCGGACAGGCTTCTTCCTTATGTGCTTGACTATCAGAAATGGCTCTCATTTGCGTTTACCGCTATCTTTCTCCAGTCTGTCGGTCTCCTAATTATAAGGCTTGACGGCTCTCCAAAATATGCTTCTGCCGCAGCTGCAATCCCGTCCATTGTCAATGTTGTGCTGGATTATGTCTATGTGTTCGTGTTGCACAGAGGTTTGGAAGGAGTTGCAATAGCCACAGCGATAGGCTGTTGGGTTGGTGGATTGATGGTGATATTCTATATCCTGTTCTTATCCAGGACAATGCGCCTGTACAAACTGAAATTTTCCCTTAAGAGTTTTCTGCTCAGTATCAGAAACATAGTCTATCAGTTCCGTCTCGGTCTTGCCGCATTCCTCGGGGAAATAAGTATCTCAATGCTGATGTTTACGGGTAACTATGTGTTTATGAAATACTTGGGCGAGGACGGAGTTGCCGCATTCTCGATTGCCTGCTACATTATGCCGTTCGTGTTTATGACAGGAAATGCGATTTCGCAGTCTGCACAGCCGATAATCAGTTATAATCACGGAAGCGGCGACCGTTCCAGAGTTCTCGAGGCTCGCAAATTGGCAATGCTGACTGCAGCGGTGATGGGAGTCGTTATGTCATTTCTCCTTGCCGGCGGGATAAAATATGTCGCCGCGTTGTTCCTGAGTACTGATACGAATGCCTATCACATTGCTGCTGAGGGTATTCCATTTATGGCTATAGGCTTTTCCATAGCCATCGTGAATGTTGTGGCAATCGGTTATTTTCAGAGTGTGGAGCGGGCGTTGCCTGCGACAATATATTCGCTGTCAAGGGGAGTGCTGTTTCTTGTGCCTTCCTTCCTGATTATGCCTCATTTGATGGGAATTGTCGGAATGTGGTTGGCACTGCCTGTTGCTGAATTGCTTACACTTTTGCTGATAGCATTTTCCTGGATGCGCAGTCGAAAATTCCTGCTGCGCAAATAGTCTGGAAGCGAAAAAATATTGTATCTTGTCAAGACTTTAGAAACGATTTCAAAAACAGCTTCTATACTGGGTATGGATACAGTGTCATTTTTTCTTGGCTTCGTGCTGGCAGCCGCTATTTGTTCTGCGGTGGCTATAATTATCAGTAAATCAATCTCATCCAAAGCGGCGGCAAATGCCAGAATGCTGGCGGAATCTGAAGGTAGGGCAGCGCTGGATGAGTCGCGTGATGAGAACGTTAAATTGCAGACCCAGATAGCAAGGCTTCAGGCAGATGTCTCAAATGCGGAAAAACGTGCTGAGGAGATTACTGCAAGGGTGGATGAGGTCAAAGCGGATGCAAAGAAGCGTCTTGAAGAGGAGATTGCATCACGTGATGCGGTACATTCCAAGTCGCTTGAATCGCTTCGTTCTGAGTTCAACGAGACAGTGGCAAAGATGACCGCGCAGCTTAAGGTTGAAACTGATGAAATGCTCAAGAACCGCCAGAAAGAGTTCTCTGAATCAAGTAAAGCCAGCATCGGTGATATTCTTAATCCGTTGAAAGAGAATATAGACAAGCTTAAGAAAACAATGGATGACGGCAGCAAGGAACAGGCTGAACTCAGCGGGCAGATGAAGGAGCGCATCAAGCAGTTGATGGAGCAGAGCGAGGCTGCGAGGAAAAGTGCCGATGACCTGGCAGCCGCTTTCCGCAACAATGGCAAAGTGCAGGGGGACTGGGGTGAACGTAAACTGAATGAACTTTTTGAATCTCAGGGGCTTATAGAGGGAGTTCACTACGATATCCAGGATACGATTTCAGATGCTGACGGTCACGTTGTTAAAAACGAGAACGGGAGAATTATGCGCCCGGATGTTATACTTCATCTGGATGAGCAGAGAGAGGTGATAATTGACTCGAAGGTGTCTCTTTCCGCATATATCGACTACCTCAATGCCGACAGCGAGGCTGACAAAGCGAAGTATCTCGCTGCCCATTTGGATAGCCTAAAGAAGCACGTCAACGAGTTGTCCGTCAAGAGGTACCAGGATTACATACGCCCACCCAAGGTGTCTGCAGGGTACGTGATAATGTTCGTTCCAAATATAGGTGCGCTGTGGACTGCGTTGAATGCTGATCCGGCCTTGTGGAGACGCGCCGCTGAGAAGAATGTGTATATCGCTGATGAGCAGAGCCTTTACGGGGCCTTGCGAATCGTCGAACTTACCTGGACTCAGGTGCATCAGGCGAAAAACCACGAGCAGCTGTATGCTCTTGCACAAGAGATGATAGACCGAGTGGGTATGTTTATGGAGTATTACAAGACTTTGGGTGATGCGTTGAAGAAGGCCGGTGCGGCTTACGATTCGGGCTATGGCAAGATTACGGACAAAGGTCAGAGCGTGATTACGACTTCGCGCAAACTTTTGGAACTCGGCGTAAAGAACGGTAAATCCCATCCGATAAGCACGGCACTTATCGGCAAAGAGGGTGATTGATTAAGACGGGAATCCTCGATTATCTTTTCGATATTATCGGAATAAACCGGAACAGACAATATGACGTGGCGATGACGCAGATTGCTCCGCCAATGTAGCCGACATTTCCGATTCCAAGATGGTTGCATACGATGCCTCCGACAAGTGCCCCCGAGCCTATCCCGAGATTGTAAATACCTGAATATATTGACATTGCAATGGAGGTTCCGTGCGGTGCGATTCTGATGATTTCCGACTGGAACGAAAGGTTGTAGAAATTGATGGCAAATCCCCACACAATGCAGCAAAGTATGGCCGTGACGGGGCTTGATGCGGCAACGCCTAGAACCAGTACCGCTGCGCATATCCCTGTAAGCGCGAATCTTATAAATGCGATTGAATGCCTGTCATAGTATTTCGAGAATATTACACTGCTGATTATTCCGACCACGCCGAACATTGCAAGTATCAGAGTGATAAGATTTTCTGAAAGTTTCGCAATCTGGGCGAGGAACGGCTCGATGTAGCTGTATGCGGTGAAGTGCCCGGTAATGGCGAGGACGGTGAGGATATATATGCCCATAAGTCCGGGCGTTTTCAGCAGTTTAGGAAGAGATTTGAGCGAAATGTCATTGTCACTTGGTGTCTTTGGCAATACTGTGGCCAGAATTACGAAAATGATTGCAGCGAGTATACCGATAAGCAGGAATGTTGCCCTCCAACCGACCATAAGTCCGATGGCACGGCCTAATGGGAGACCGACAATCATTGCCACTGATGAGCCTGTAACAATCATACTCAGCGCCATAGCTCTCTTTCCGTCAGGCGCCACTCTTACGGCAAACGGTGTCACCATTGACCAGAATATTGAGTGGGCGCAGGCTACCCCCATTCTGGAAAACATCAGCATTCCGTATGACGAGGAAAAACCTGAAACGGCGTGGCTGGCGGTAAACAATGCCACAATCGATAGCAGAAGTTTCTTGTTCTCTGTCTTGGAAAATGCCATCATAAGGGGGAGTGATGCAACCGCCACCACCCACGCATAGACGGTAATCAGCAGTCCTGCCTTGGATTCTGTCACGTTAAGGTCTTCGGCGATGCCGGACAACAGTCCTATCGGAATGAACTCCGAGGTGTTGAAGATAAATGTAGAAAATGTGAGGCTTATCACCGGAAGCCATCTTGAAAAGGCGCTGTGGGCCTTCTCTCCGTTGTTTTTCATATCTATCTGACGTTCGTTGTCTTTCGCGTTTGCGAAACTTTTGTGTTTTCAAAAAAATCGCGACAAAATTAACCCTTTCACCGGATTGTGCAAAGAATTAGTTTAATATAATTTTGCCGCGAGGTTTCGGTTTTCGCGGAAAATGTCTTATATTCGCAGTCTGAAATAAAGCACCTGAGTTCCGCGTTTGCGAAACTTGAATCAAGTATTTCAGAAATGAACTTCGAGACATATTTGGACATAGCAGTATTTTTACAGAGCGCAAGTCTCCGTAGTTCTGTTGTTTTTGATTGACCGTTTCCGTTTAGGAATGGTCATTTTTTTTGCTTGATGGCGTGTGCATTTATTAACAGAGAAATTATTTCAAAACAGCTTCATTATAATGGAAAAAAGACTTCGTGCAACACTTCGTCTCCAAAACGGAATGGAATTGAAAGGCTGGTCGTTCGGATACGACAGGCAATGTGATGGGGAAGTTGTGTTCTCAACTGCGATGGTGGGCTATCCGGAAAGCCTTACTGACCCGTCATATTCGGGGCAGATTCTTTGTGTAACTTACCCTTTGATAGGTAATTACGGTGTTCCTGACGAAGGAGTCGACAAATATGGAATATCAAAGAATTTTGAGTCGGAGAAAATCTGGGTGCGCGGTCTGGTCATTTCTGAATATTCATTTGAATACAGCCACTGGGATGCGGTGAAAAGTCTTGATGCGTGGATGAAGGAACAGAAGATTCCGGGAATCTACGGTGTTGATACAAGGGAGATTACCAAGGTCCTCAGGGATAACGGTTCTATGCTCGGGCAGATAATTCCTGACGGCGAGCAGGCGGCAAGTGAAATACACGATCCGAATACCGACAACCAGATAGATGTGGTGAGCTGCAAGGAAGTTATCCGTTACGGCTCAGGAGACAAGAAGGTTGTTTTGGTGGACTGCGGTGTCAAGCACAATATCCTAAGATGTTTTGTGGACAGGGGCGTGGAACTCATCCGTGTGCCGTGGGACTATGATTTTCTTTCTCTTGACTATGACGGACTGTTCATCTCCAACGGACCTGGCAATCCGGAGTTTTGCCAGAAGACGGTAGACAATCTGCGTGTGGCGATGCAGCAGGATAAGCCTATTTTCGGAATATGTATGGGCAATCAACTTATGGCAAGGGCCGCAGGCGCTACAACCTACAAACTCAAATATGGTCACAGAAGTCACAACCAGCCAGTGCGTATGGTTGGCACGAACAGATGCTATATCACATCTCAGAACCACGGATATGCAGTGGATCCTACAGCGCTCAGCAGTGATTGGGAACCTTGGTTTGTAAATATGAACGACGGCACCAACGAAGGTATCCGTCATAAGTCCAAACCATTCTGTTCCGTGCAGTTCCATCCTGAAGCCTCAAGCGGCCCTACAGATACGGAATTTCTGTTTGACGAATTCATCAGCAAGATAAAATAATTCACGAAGTGTGCGGACAACCGCACTGATAAAACACTTAAAGAATGAAAAATCAGAATATAAGAAAAGTCCTAATACTTGGATCCGGTGCTTTGAAAATCGGTCAGGCCGGCGAGTTTGACTATTCAGGTTCACAGGCTCTCAAGGCACTTCGTGAAGAGGGCATAGAGACGGTGCTGATTAACCCTAACATTGCAACTGTGCAGACTTCCGAAGGCGTTGCAGACAAGATATATTTCCTCCCTGTGACACCGTTCTTCGTGGAGAAAGTTATTGCAAAAGAGCGTCCGCAGGGTATTTTGCTTTCCTTTGGAGGCCAGACTGCGCTCAACTGCGGTGTGGATCTGTATGAACACAAGGTGCTTGAAAAATATGGCGTGCAGGTGCTTGGAACTCCGGTTCAGGCTATTATGGACACAGAAGACAGGGATCTGTTCGTTAAGAAACTTGATGAAATAGACGTCAAGACCATCAAGTCCCATCCTGCTGCCAATATGGAAGAAGCCAGGAAAGCGGCTCACGAGTTAGGTTACCCTCTTATTGTCCGTGCAGCTTACGCGCTCGGCGGATTGGGTTCCGGGTTCTGTGATAATGATGAGCAGCTTGAAGAACTGTGTGCCAAAGCATTCTCGTTTTCACCTCAAGTTCTTGTTGAGAAATCGCTCAAGGGCTGGAAGGAGATTGAATACGAGGTTGTAAGGGACAAATATGACAACTGCATCACAGTCTGCAATATGGAGAACTTCGACCCGCTCGGAATACATACCGGCGAGAGTATAGTTGTTGCTCCTTCCCAAACGCTGTCAAACAAAGACTATTATTTCCTGCGTGAGCTCTCAATCAGGATTGTACGCCATATAGGAATCGTGGGCGAATGCAATGTGCAGTATGCTTACGATCCGGATGCTATGGACTATAGAGTTATTGAGGTAAATGCCAGGTTGTCAAGGTCTTCGGCGTTGGCATCTAAAGCCACGGGTTATCCTCTTGCATTTGTCGCCGCCAAGCTCGGATTGGGCTACGGATTGTTCGATCTCAAGAATTCCGTGACCAAGACCACACCGGCATTCTTTGAGCCTGCTCTTGACTACATAGTCTGCAAGATTCCGCGCTGGGATCTTTCCAAGTTCCACGGCGTGTCACGCAAGATCGGTTCGAGTATGAAGAGCGTGGGCGAGGTTATGGCAATCGGACGTTCATTCGAGGAGGCAATCCAGAAAGGGCTCCGTATGATCGGTCAGGGTGCACACGGTTTTGTCGGCAACAAGGAATTGCAGGTGGCAGACATTGACGAGGCGCTCAAAGAACCGACAGACCGACGTATCTTCGTGATTTCCAAGGCTATGCGCGCTGGTTACACTGTCGATCAGATCCATCAGCTCACAAAGATTGACAAATGGTTCCTTGAGAAACTGGAGAACATAGTTTCCACATACAATGCGATGAATGGCTATGACACTCTGGATGCTATGCCCGAGGACCTTCTGCATCATGCAAAATGTCAGGGCTTCTCGGACTTCCAGATTCAGAGGGCTGTATTCAAGGACAAAGGTGACTCCAAGTTGCATCAGGACGAGGTCCGCGAATGGAGAAAGAAGCATGGCATTGTTCCGGTAGTCAAGCAGATAGATACTCTTGCGGCCGAGTTCCCCGCAGCCACGAATTACCTGTATCTGACATACAACGGTACATACAATGACATCAAATTCGAGAATGACGGCAAATCCGTGGTTGTGCTCGGTTCAGGTGCTTACCGTATCGGAAGTTCGGTGGAATTCGACTGGTGCTCTGTGAACTGCATCGAGACCATACGAAAAGAGGGATACAGAGGTGTGCTCATCAATTATAATCCGGAGACGGTTTCCACGGACTATGATATGTGTGACAGGCTCTATTTCGATGAATTGACATTCGAGAGGGTACTCGATATCATAGAGTTGGAAAATCCTCACGGAGTTGTTGTTTCCGTGGGCGGTCAGATTCCGAACAATCTGGCATTGCGTCTGGCAAGCCACGATATTCCGATTCTAGGTACAAGCGCAAGCGACATTGACCGCGCTGAGGACAGGAACAAGTTCTCCAGCATTGTTGATGCCCTCGGTGTGGACCAGCCTGAATGGAGCGAGCTTACGACTATGGACGATGTCGATAAATTCATATCGAAAGTCGGTTTCCCCGTACTCGTAAGACCGTCATACGTGCTTTCAGGTGCGGCAATGAATGTGTGCTACGATGAAGAACAGCTTCGCCATTTCCTTTCGCTCGCTTCCGATGTTTCTCAGGAACATCCAGTTGTAATCAGCAAGTTTATGTACAGGTGCAAGGAGATTGAGTTTGACGCGGTCGCTGATGACGGCGAAATACTCGCGTATGCCATTTCCGAGCATATCGAATATGCCGGTGTCCATTCAGGAGATGCGACCATTCAGTTCCCTCCGCAGAAACTCTATGTCGAGACAGTCAGGAGAATCAAGAAAATTGCCCACAAGATTGCAGGTGCTCTGCATATCTCGGGACCATTCAATATCCAGTTCCTTGCGAAGGAAAACAAGATCAAGGTAATCGAATGCAATCTCCGTGCGTCCAGAAGTTTTCCGTTCGTATCCAAAGTTATCAAGATCAATTTCATAGAGCTTGCAACAAAGGTTATGCTGGGCAAACATCCTGCTGCACCGCAGAAGAGTGCATTTGATCTCGACTACGTTGGAGTCAAATCTTCCCAGTTCTCGTTCGCGCGTCTTGAGGAAGCCGATCCGATGCTCGGTGTGGATATGTCATCAACCGGTGAGGTCGGTTGCATCGGCGATGACCTTGACGAGGCATTGCTCAAGTCTGTACTCTCTGTAGGGAATACGATTCCGCGCAAGAGAATACTGCTTTCTACCGGTGACCCTCTTCAGAAGGCTGATATGCTTACGGCTTGCAAACTTCTAGCAGAGAAAGGTTATGAGCTATATGCGACTGCTGGAACATATAAGTATTTCATAGAGAATAGTTTGCCTTGCCAGAGGGTGCTTTGGCCGTCCGAGGCTGAAAATCCTGCGATGAAGGCGTTGTTCCCGTCCGCGCTTGATATGATTCACAACAAGGAGGTTGATATGGTGATAAATATCCCTAAGAATTTCAGTGAGGAAGAGCTTCACAACGGCTATCATATCCGTCGCGCTTCCATCGACTGCAATATACCTCTGTTCACCAATGCCCGGTTGGCGACCGCGTTCATCCGCGCCTTCTGCACAATCTCCATTGACGACATCCAGATCAAGTCCTGGGACGAGTATTGATAATCAAAATAGAGTTCGGATTATTCTATGAAACGTATTTTGACGATATTGTTTGCGGCAGTGCTGCTTGTGGCTGCGGCGTCTTGCGGAAAGAAGAACGAAAGTTTTGCAGTGCGCACGGGCGACCTAATGTTCGTGAAGATTCCTGCCGGTTATGACCTTTACACAGACTCGATGCCCGATTCGACAGGTGGCTTCATTACGATACACGTTGCCATACTTGAGGTCGAACACGATAGTACGTGGGTGATAGACGCGACTATAAAACACGGAGTGGACAGACATCCGCTTGACACTTTCCTGAGAGATTTTACGTTGAAGGACGGCAGTTATCCGGAATTGGAAATCAAACGCCCGGCGGTGAGCCAAGAACAGGCTCGGAAATTTGTTGATAATGCCAAGACGTTCATAGGATTGCCATACGACTGTTCGTTCGCACCTGACAATGACTCGTTGTATTGCAGTGAACTTGTCCGTAACTCTTATGTTTTATCCGATGGTACTCCGCTTTTTGCTGAGTATCCTATGGATTTCCGCGACAGCAGGGGAGATATGCCGGTATACTGGACCGAATTGTTCGATATTCTCGGTATCGCCGTGCCTCAGGGCAAAACCGGCACGACTCCTTCACAGATGTCGGAGGAACCTATCCTGGACAATGTATCTGCTGCATGGGCGTGCCAAGAATGAGAAACTTTCGGTGCTGACTACGAGTTGCCGAATATGACGGCCTACACGAAACTTGGGTGGCTATTGCACAGCTACTTTGTCGATTGGACGCCTTTTGTCACCCTTAATTCTGCGGAATTCGGACGGTGTAAATCCGGTGATGCGCCTGAATTGGGCGCTAAGATATGCCACACTCGAGTAATTCATTCTGTTGGCTATTTCGGTGAGTGACAATTCGCCATACACGAGCAGCTCCTTGACCCTTTCCACTTTCTGTGCTATCACATATTGCTCTATGGTGACATTCTCAATGTCGGAGAATGTCGCGCTGAGGTATTTGTAATCGTGGTGCATGGTTTCGGAAAGATAGTCGGACATGTTTGTTTTCAGAGTGCCTGCTGATGATAGTGACCTTCCGTTTGCCCTGTTTTCTGTATCAATGCTATCCTGGTGGACAAGACGGATTATAGCCTGCTTTGTCTGCTCTGTAAGCCTACGTTTATGGTCGTCGATGAGGCTGAATCCGAGTGGCTCCAGAATTGACTTGATTTTGGAAATTTCATCGTCGCTCAAAGTCCTCCGGAACTCCGCTTCACCTAGCCTGACGGAAACAGGATGAAATCCAGACTTTTCCAACTGTTCGCGCACCACCATAACGCATCGGTCGCATACCATGTGTTTAATATACAGAATCATCGGTGATTTTAGTTTAAGTTTTGCAAGTGTATTCTTGTTACAAAACAACTTCCTAAACCGAAAAGAGAAGATTGACCCGCTCAACCTTCTCTTTATCAGTACTCCCATCGGGATTCGAACCCAAACCGTCAGAACCGGAATCTGAAATCCTATCCATTAGACTATGGGAGCGACTGCCGCTTGAAACGGCTTCACAAAGTTAGCAAAAAACTTATTAAACATTGCATTTTTTCGCTTTTCTCTAAGATTTTACTTAATTTTGCTACGATTAGGGCTTATTGTGCCCGGTCGCTTGAAAATGAAAGTTATTTTCTATTAAAACCCATATAGACGGTATGAAGAAAGCATACGTATTTCCTGGTCAGGGGGCTCAGTTCCCGGGAATGGCCAAAGAAGTATATGAGAAGAATCCCAAAGCCAAAGAAATGTTTGAGAAGGCCAATGAGATTCTCGGATTCAGAATTACAGATATAATGTTCGAAGGTACGCCGGAGGCTCTTAAAGCTACAAAGGTGACTCAGCCGGCGATATTTCTGCACTCTACGATTTTGACCGCTTGTTATCCTGATTTTCAGCCAGATATGGTCGCCGGTCATTCACTGGGCGAGTTCTCTGCGCTGGCAGCTGCACACGCAGTAACATTTGAGGATGCGCTTAAGCTTGTTGCAATCAGAGCAAAGGCTATGCAGAAATGCTGCGAGAACGTGCCTGGAGCTATGGCAGCCATCATCGGATTGAGCAATGAACAGGTCGAGGAACTTTGCAAAGCTTGTCACGGGCTTGTCATTCCGGCGAACTATAACTGCGACGGTCAGGTGGTTATCTCGGGAGAGAAAGATTCAGTGGCCGAGGCTTGTGACAGAGCCAAGGCTGAAGGAGCCAAGAGGGCATTGCCGTTGGCAGTAAGCGGAGCATTCCACTCACCGCTTATGGAGCCTGCAAGAATCGAACTCGGAGAGGCAATCGAGACTACGGAATTCAAGGCGCCTGTCTGCCCGATATATCAGAATGTTACGGCGCAGCCTACGCAGGACCCTGACCTTATCAAGAAGAATCTGCTCGCACAGCTTACAGCACCTGTAAAATGGACACAGTCCGTGAAGAATATGCTGGCTGACGAAGCAGATTATTTTATGGAAATAGGTCCGGGTAAGGTGCTTCAGGGACTTGTCAAAAGGATTGCAGGCTCCATCGTTACAGTTGAAGGCCTTGAGACCATTTAATTGAGAAAGGAAAATCAAATCACATAAAATTAACGATTATGGCAAAAGAAAAGAAATTCATCACTTGTGATGGAAATTTCGCCGCTTCCCAAATCGCTTACCTTTTCAGTGAGCACGCGGCGATTTATCCTATCACCCCATCATCGACAATGGCTGAAAACATTGACGAGTGGGCGGCTCACGGGAAAAAGAACCTGTGGGGCGAGACAGTGAAAGTTACCGAGATGCAGAGTGAAGGCGGTGCTGCCGGTGCAGTTCACGGTTCACTTCAGGCAGGTGCCCTTACAACGACATATACCGCATCCCAGGGTCTTCTCCTTATGATCCCTAATATGTACAAGATTGCAGGTGAGATGCTTCCTGCCGTGTTCCACGTTTCGGCACGTGCGCTCGCATCACACGCTCTGTCAATCTTCGGTGACCATCAGGACGTTATGGCTTGCCGCCAGACTGGATTCGCAATGCTTGCATCCGGCTCTGTCCAGGAGGCTCAGGACTTGGCTGCCGTAGCTCATCTTTCGGCTATCAAGTCAAGCATTCCGTTCCTTCACTTCTTCGACGGTTTCCGTACATCTCACGAAATCCAGAAGATCGAGGCTATCAGCGAGGACGACCTTAGAAATATGGTCAGCGAGAAGTCTCTCGAGAAATTCCGCGCTAGAGCTCTTACTCCGGAGGCTCCTGTCACAAGGGGTACAGCCCAGAACGGTGACGTATATTTCCAGGCTGTCGAGTCAAGAAATCAGTTCTATGATGCTGTTCCAGACGTAGTTGCACGCTATATGGGCGAACTCGGTGAGGTTACCGGTCGTAATTATCGTCCTTTCGAGTATTATGGTGCTCCTGATGCCGAGAACATCATCGTTGCAATGGGTTCTGTAACAGAAACCATCAAGGAGACAATCGATTATCTCGAGGCTCACGGCAGAAAATACGGTGTTATCACAGTTCATCTTTATAGACCGTTCTCTGAGAAGTATTTCTTCAAAGTGCTTCCTAAGAGCGTCAAGAAGATTGCCGTTCTCGACAGAACCAAGGAACCGGGCGCCCTCGGAGAGCCGCTCTACCTTGACGTAAAGGCAATGTTCCAGGGTAAGGACCAGCATCCTGTAATTGTCGGCGGCCGTTATGGACTTTCTTCAAAGGACACATCTCCTGCGCAGATTGTTGCTGTATATGACAACCTTGAAATGGCTGAGCCTAAGAACGGTTTTACCATCGGTATCGTTGATGACGTCACATTCAAGTCTCTCCCTATCAAGAAGGAAATTTCCATCGTAAAGCCGGGTACAACCGAGTGCAAATTCTACGGTCTTGGTTCTGACGGAACAGTAGGTGCCAACAAGAACACCATCAAGATTATCGGTAACCATACCACAAAATACTGCCAGGGCTATTTCGACTATGACTCAAAGAAGTCCGGCGGATATACCTGCTCTCACCTCAGATTCGGTGATGCCCCTATCAAGGCTCCTTATCTTGTATCAACCCCAGATTTCGTGGCTTGCCACGTTCCGTCATACCTTCGCAAATATGACGTGCTCAAAGGAATCAAGGATGGCGGTACCTTCCTTCTCAACAGCCTTTGGAATGCAGAGGAGACGGTCAAGAGACTTCCTGATTTCGTTAAGGCTACCCTTGCCAAGAAGCATATCAAGTTCTACATCATCGATGCTACCAAGATCGCTTCTGAAATCGGTCTCGGCGGAAGGACAAATACCATTCTTCAGTCTGCATTCTTCAAGATTACCGACATTATCCCTTATGAGGATGCTGTAATGTATATGAAGGATGCAATTGTCAAGAGCTATGGCAAGAAGGGTGAGAATGTTGTCAATATGAACTATGCAGCTGTTGACAGAGGTGGAGAATATGAGGAAGTTCCTGTTCCTGCAGAGTGGGCTTCAATCACAGCTAAGTTCGAGAATCCTAACAAGGACCGTCTTGCACCTGAATTCGTGAAGGAAATTGCAGACGTTGTCAACTCACAGGCCGGTGATACACTTCCTGTAAGCACATTTATGCCTTACGTTGACGGTACAATGCCTTCAGGTACAGCTGCTTATGAAAAACGTGGCGTAGCTGTTACAGTTCCTTCCTGGAATCCTGACAACTGTATACAGTGCAATACCTGTGCATTTGTCTGCCCTCACGCAGCAATCCGTCCGTTCCTTCTTACAGATGAGGAAGCAGCCGCTGCTCCGGCAGGTCTCAAGACCGCTCAGGGCAAGGCAGTGCTCAAGGACTACAAGTTCGCCCTGTCCGTTTCAGTAGATGACTGTACCGGTTGCGGAAACTGTGTTGATGTATGTCCTTCAAAGGAAAAGGCTCTTGTTATGGTCAATGCCCTCGACCAGCACGCCGAGCAGGATAATTTCGATTATCTCAACACCAAGGTTGGCTATAAGGATACAGTCGTAAACAAAGCTCAGAGTGTCAAGAACTCACAGTTCTCCCAGCCTTTGTTCGAGTTCTCAGGTGCTTGCGCAGGTTGCGGTGAGACACCTTATATCAAGAACATTACACAGCTCTTCGGTGACAGAATGATGATCGCCAACGCTACGGGATGTTCATCCATTTATGGCGCGTCATTCCCTGCATCTCCATATTGCACAAATGCACAGGGTCACGGTCCGGCTTGGCAGAACTCACTTTTCGAGGATAACGCTGAGTTCGGTCTCGGTATGAAACTCGGTTCTGACCGTGTAAGGGAGACAATCGCAGAGGTTATGACTCAGGGACTTTCCTGTGACAAGGCTTCTGACGAGATCAAGGAACTGTTCAAGCAGTGGCTTGACAACAAGAACAACCCTGCAGTTACTCGCGAGGTTACTGACAAACTCATTCCGCTCATTGAGGCAAGTGATTGCCCTCATTGCAAGAAGCTTGTTGAGTACGAGAAGTTTATGCCTGCACGCAGCCAGTGGATATTCGGTGGTGACGGTTGGTCATACGATATCGGATACGGCGGACTTGATCAGGTTCTTGCTTCCGGTGAGAATGTGAATGTCCTCGTACTTGATACTGAGGTATATTCAAATACCGGTGGCCAGTCATCCAAGTCAACACCGGCAGGTGCAATCGCCAAGTTCGCTGCAAGCGGTAAGAAGATTCGCAAGAAGGATCTTGGAATGATGGCTATGAGCTATGGCTATGTATATGTTGCTCAGGTTGCTATGGGTGCAAGCCCAGTTCAGTACCTGAACGCTATCAAAGAGGCCGAGGCTTACGACGGTCCGTCACTCATCATCGCTTACGCTCCTTGTATCAACCACGGTTTGAAAGCCGGTATGGGATTGAGCCAGAAAGAGGAGAAACTTGCAGTAGAGTGCGGTTACTGGCATCTGTACAGATTCAATCCTACGCTTGAGGGTACGGACAAGAATCCGTTCACTCTTGACAGCAAGGAACCGGATTGGAGCAAGTTCCAGAGCTTCCTGAAGGGCGAGGTGCGTTTCGCATCGCTTTACAAACTCTTCCCTGAAAAGGCTGACGAGCTTCTTCAGAAGACAGAGGAGTTCGCGAAGATTCGTCTCGAATCCTACAAGCGTCTCGCAGGTAAATAATCCTGTTTACTATACCTAAAATTGGAGCGACTATTGGGCTAATGCCATTTAGTCGCTCCTTTTTTGTATCTGATTGTCAGATTTTTACATAAACGGGCGTAAAATCGAGAGATTTTATGTAAGTTTGCGATTTATTCTAGAGTGTGTTATTATGCGGCAATCAGGTATTTATAATGTTGGAAATCTGTTGGTTATTTGTGCTCTGCTGGCATCTTGCAGCCTGACTGACGATATCGGAAGCGGGAATGAATCCGGACAGAATCCGAAACTCTCTGTTATCGGAAACATTCTTCCTGATAACGGCGAGTTTATCCTCAAACTCAAAGAAGTTCCCTCGGTGACAAAAGCTCCATCCACTTATACCGTCCCTTCAGAGAAAGTAATTGATGCTTTCTCATCCTGCGGGTCTTTCAAGATGGAACGACTGTTCCCTATCGATACCAGATTCGAGGGAAGGACAAAACGTGAGGGGCTTGACCGTTGGTATATCGCAAAGTTTGACGGCAATTCATCACGTGACGAAATCGTAAAACTTCTAGATGCAACCGGGGTCGTCGATGTCGTGGAGTTCCCGACAGGAATCAATGTCGATGAAGTTGTGGGTGCTACGGGGTCGGAGACAAAATCAGCATATTCGGAGTCTGTAACAAGAGATTTTGAGTTCCCTTTCAATGAGGATAAAAATGAGGCGCTAAAGCAGTGGCATTACTATAATACGGGAGATGTCCTCGGCAAGTCGTCTCTTTGTGGCGCGGATGCGAATGTCTGGGCTGCGTGGAGTCTCTGCCAGGGGAATCCGGATGTGATAGTTGCCGTTATCGACCAGGGCGTAAAGTATGATCACGAAGACCTTGTGGACAATATGTGGGTGAATACGGCGGAACTTTATGGCGAAGAAGGTGTCGATGACGATGGCAACGGCTATGTTGATGATATCTATGGTTATAATTTTGTCAGCGGCAATGCATCAATAGTGTCGTCACCTGATCTTACCCACGGTACCCACGTTGCCGGAACCATCGCTGCAGTCAACAACAATGGAAAGGGTGTCAATGGAATAGCCGGCGGCTCCGGAAAAGGCGACGGTGTCCGTATAATGACACTCCAGACAGTTGGAACGCTTGCAGACGCAAGCGCATCAAGCGGTATTGCCGGAACAGTCAGAGCCATAAAATATGCTGCGGACAATGGCGCTGTCATCTGCCAGAACAGTTGGTCGTATGACAGTGGCATTAGCCAGGCTGATTGGAACAGAACTCAATATTCTTCCGTCAAGGAAGCGATGGCTTATTTCACTAAATATGCCGGAACTGATGATAATGGTGACCAGGTAGGCCCTATGAAGGGCGGGCTTATTGTGTTCAGTGCAGGAAATGACGACACCTTCCTCCCTTGCTATCCTGCCGCAGACGAACTGGCTGTGTCAGTCTCTGCTACAGACTACAATGGGGCAAGGGCTTATTACTCTAATTATGGCTCTTGGATAGATATTTCCGCTCCAGGTGGAGATTTCAAAACTGATTCGGGAAGTGGCGGAGTATACAGCACTATTGTCGGTGAAAACGGAGAATCATCATACGGATATCTGCAGGGGACTTCGATGGCGTGCCCTCATGTGAGCGGAGCCTGTGCTCTTGCCGTTTCATACTATTACGGCAAGGAGAAAAGGATGGGATTGACTGCTGAAATGCTCCGGGAAGCTCTGCTCAGTTCCTCTGCGGATGTGGATATAAATATGCCTAAAAACTTTAAGGGTATGATGGGACGGGGAAATCTCGATGTCTATGCACTTCTCCGTTATGTTGATCCGGCAGCCGGATATATGAGCGCGATTGAAGATCAGACGGTTCCCGAAGGCGGCATTATCACTTTGGATCTTTCAAAATATTTCTTCTCGACAGTGGCGATTACAGTATTTATCCAGAACAAGGATATCGTCACGGCTGATTTGAAGAGAGGTGTGCTCAAAATCACAGGAGTTTCCGCGGGGACCACTGTCGTTACGCTGTCTGATGCGACAAGTGCTACAAGAAGTTTTACGGTAACAGTCAAATAGAAGAATGAAAGCATTCAAGAATATTTTACTTCTGGCGGTGGCCCTGGGCATCGTCGGCTGTTCCAAAAAAGAACAGCAGGCAGCATCGCTCACTGCCCCTGAAGTCAGAATCACTTCTGTCAAAGGGGATTCTTTTGTGGCCAGCTGGGATATTGTCCAGGACGCAGGCTCTTATACTTACATATTTAGCGAGGGCCCTGAAGTGGTGACGAAAGACCGCAGCGTTGAGTTCAGTGGCCTTGTTCCTGATACTGAGTATGTGCTTTCCGTTAGAGCCGATGCCGGTCCCAACTCTGAATCCGCTTCCTCTGAATGGTCGGAAGTCCATATAATCACAGGTGCTGAAATTGTATTGTCAGCTCCCGACGTTACTGTGGTTTCTTCATTCAAATCCAAGACAATTATTGAATGGACGAAACCTGCCGGTGCGGAATCATTTGAATATACTTTTGACGGTGTGTCCACCAAGACTTCTTTGAACAGGGTCGAATTCAATCACCTTGCTGCGTCAAAGGAATACGAATTCAGTGTCAAAGCCAAGTCGTCAGTTTATTATATTTCTGATTCTGAGCCTGCTGCCGTCAAATTCGTTACGGAATCTGATGATGTTGATGTGCCAGTTTTCGTGTTCTCGGCTCCGAAGATTGACGGAAATTCAGTCACATTTGAAATTTATGCAATGTCTAATGTCAAGTACAGATATTGTGTTGTTCCGTCTTCTTCATATTCCGATAGAGCAGTTCTGACTTCATCGTCTGAGGGGATGGGGACTACGGATGTTTCTATGACGGGACTTGAATTTGACACGGCCTATACTGTTGCGGCAGTCGGGATTGATGGAGAAGGAAACGCCGTAACGGAAATCTATACAATGAACTTTAAAACAGGAACCGGACGATGAAGCATTTGTATCTATTGAAAATCTCGCTGGCTCTTGCTATGCTCCTTATGCCATTTGTTTTTGCAAGTGCGCAGAACAAGCAGAATAATGTGACAATTACGGGACATATTTCTGATGCTGCAGGCAATCCTGTTTGCGGTGCCGGGGTATTCATCGGAGGCACTAAGGTCGGAACAGTTTCCGATTTTGACGGCAACTATAAGCTCAGCGATGTCCCATCTGATTCAAAATTGTCGTTTTCCTGTCTTGGCTATCGGAATGCTTTTGCCGATGTAAACGGAAGGACGGTAATTGACATAGTCCTTCAGGAGGATTCTATGAATCTCGATGAGGTGATGGTAGTCGCATACGGAACTGCAAAGAAAGAATCATTTACAGGCTCGGCTTCGGTGGTCAAATCTGAAGACATTCAGAATCGTGTGACAGGCAACATTACAAAATCCCTCGAAGGTTCTATCGCCGGAGTCCAGATGACTTCCGGGGGCGGGCAGCCTGGCGAAGATGCCAAGTTGCTCGTCAGGGGGGCCGGTTCAATCAACGCTTCGGCATTGCCTCTGTATGTTGTTGACGGCGTGCCTTATGACGGTGCGATAAGTTCAATCAATCCGGCTGATATTGAGAGTGTTACAGTTCTTAAAGATGCGTCTGCGGGAGCCTTATATGGAGCGAGAGGCGCCAACGGAGTCGTTGTCATCACTACCAAGAAAGGTGGCAAGGACAAGGTTAATATCTTCTACAAGGGCAATGCTGGTGTTTCATCCCGTGCCTTGAAGAGATATGACCTTCTTGATATGGGTGAGTTCGTTGAGATTACCTACGAGGCACTTCGAAATACGGCTCAGTATGGTAAAGGAATGGATTTCGAAGCCGCTTCATCATACGCTGCCGCCAACCTCGGTACAACTCTCGGCGGCATCAAGAACTCAGAGTACTACAATCCGTATAAGAATTATACTTGGTCGGATCTTATTGACCAGTCTACCGGCAAGATAAAGTCTGATGCCAAAGCTGCGTGGAGTGGAAGTCGGAAGGGGTCTGACAACTGGATGGACAACGTGTCCAACAATGCGGCATTTCGTACTGAACACATCTTCTCTGTTTCCGGTGGCTCCGACAATGCGGATTATCTCATATCTGTAGGCTATTATGACGAGAAAGGAACTCTTACAAGTACTGATTTTACGCGTTATACCGGTCGAATCGGTGGAAATGTGCAGGCCAGGAAATGGCTTAAAGTCGGTATGAATGCCAATTTCGCCAGATCAATATCTCATTTCCAGGAAGCCTCGGGTTCCGAAACGTCAAACGTATGGTATACAGCGCAGTTTATGGGCCCCATATATCCTTTGTACCTGAAGGATATGGACGGAAATAATGTTCTTGATGAGAACGGCAATATCCAGTACGAATATGGCGACGAAGATGACAACGGATATGCCAATAGGGTAAATGCGCAGGGCTTCAACTCTTTGGCTGAACTTAAGAACAATCCGACCGGATATGTAAGAAATGCGTTGTCAGGACGTGCTTATGCCACATTTGGAACGACAGATGAATCTTCTCCGATTTATGGCCTTACCGGAACGGCCAACTTTGGCTTTGACTTCAACGATTTCGCCAAAACCGCAGTCAGAGATAAATACCACGGTAATATGGCCTCCCAAGGCGGCAGTGTCTCCAAGACCAACTCAAGGGTATTTTCCTATACGGCAAACGCACTTCTCAATTACAACAGAACGTTCGGTGATCATTCTGTCAGTGCACTAGCCGGAGCGGAATACTATCGCTACAACTTCAATTATGCGTTGGGAGAAAAAAGCGGTATCGTGGATGGAATAGCAGAACTGGCTCCTGCGGTAACCACGATGACGAATACTTCATATTCAGATAATTACGCGATAACATCTGCCCTTGCCAGGATAAATTACGGCTATGCGGACAAGTACTATTTCGATGCAAGCTTCAGAGCCGACGGTTCTTCAAGATTCAGTCCGGAGCATCGATGGGGTACATTCTGGTCTGTAGGTGCATCCTGGAGAGTCAGCCAGGAACAGTTTATGGAGGGAACATCAAGTTGGCTTAACAATTTGACTCTCAAGGCTTCGTATGGAGTACAGGGAAACGATAACCTGGGATCCTATTACGCTTGGCAGGGACTCTTTGATTACGGATGGGATAACGGCTCGAGAGCCGGAGCGCTTGCTTCAAGCATAGAGAACAGGGAAGTGACGTGGGAGAAGAACGGTAATTTCAATACCGGCATTGAAGCTGCTTTCCTTTCCGGGAAACTGCACACGACAATTGAGTTCTATTCAAGAAAGACTCGTGATATGCTGCTCAATAACCCTCTTGCCATATCTTCGGGTTTTACGGGATATGATGACAATGTGGGAGCTATGGTCAACAGGGGATTTGAATCAACATTGAACTATACTGCTTTTGATAATAAGAATTTCCACTGGGACGTTACTCTGCTGACATCTCTCAATAGAAACAAAGTCCTGTCCCTGACAAGCAGTCAGAGTTCAATCAAGAACGGCATTACAGTGATAGAGGAGGGGAAGCCAATATATACGTTCTATCTTCCAAAGTCCGCAGGTGTCTCTCCTGCCACAGGTACGCAATTGTATTGGGCTTATTACAAATATCAGGTCAGTGAGTCCGGAGCGGTTGTCCCGGTCAAGTGTGATCCATACGTGACGGATGATACACAGCTTGCAACACTCAGCAAATACTATTATGGCAGCCGTCAGGCTCTTTTTTCCGGAAGTTTCTCTTCGCGCTTCGTGTTACTCGGTTCGATTGACCTCTCCTTTATGTTTTCATATTCTGTAGGGGGCAAGATCTACGATAGCCTTTATAATGGTTCTATGAATGTGGCATTCGCAGGAAACAACTGGCATTCGAATATACTGAGAAGATGGCAGAAACCCGGTGACATCACGGATGTCCCAAGAGTGGAAATTGCAAGCGGGCGTCTTAACTGCGGAGAAGATCTGATAGATGCTTCATATCTGGCCCTGAAGAATGTGACGCTTGGTTATACTTTACCTTCTGCGATAACATCCAGAGCCAAGATTGAAAAATTGAGAGTGTTTCTGACCGGAGACAATCTTTTCCTTCTCAGTCATCTTGACGGGATGGATCCGCAATACAACTTTACAGGAACAACAAGTTACACTTATACGCCATCCAGGGTAATCGTTGCCGGATTGGAAATTAATTTCTAGAAATGAAGAAGTCAGTTTTCATATTCATATTGGGAATAATGCTCACAGCTTGTGAGATGGATTTCACGCCGACTGATGCCGGTTCTGGCGAAGGTCTGGTCAAGGACGCTGAGTCTGCAATTACAATTGTTGACGGCATTTACCGTTCTATGTGGACTGCAGGTTGGTCAACAACCGGAAATACTCACGAGTGCTTCGGCATATCCGCATACAATATTGCCCTTGAAGCGATGGGCGACGATTTTATTATGCAGGGCCCTGGCAACGGATGGTTCTGGTATGATCAGGTATATAATGTAAAATTCTTCAATTCGTCAAGTGCCGACCGTTCATACGATGTCTGGTTTGCGAATTATACCTGGATTTCAAATGCCAACTATGTGCTTTCGGCGCAGCAGACAATGGAGGGGAGTACGGAAGACAAGTCGTATGTCCTTGGCGAGGCCTATGGAATAAGGGCTTTGGCGTATTTCAATCTTTCCAATTACTACTCGAGGGCGCCGTATAATGCGCTTGCTGACAAGTTCCGTTGGGAGGATCCGGGCGTTCCTGTGTATACTGAACCGGCTGACCGTGATTTTGTCGGCAAGTCAAGGGGGACTCTTAAGGAGCTTTATGCCCGAATTGACGAGGACATTGATTTATGTATAGCCTGCCTTAGAGAGAGTCAGAATTCAAAATTGCGTGGAAACAAATCGCATATCAGTTTGTACACCGCGCTTGGCATCAAGACAAGAATATGCCTAGCTAAAGGTGACTGGCAGGGGGCACTTGATTGCGCCAAAGAAGTCATTGAGTCCAAAGAGTACTCTGTCGGTACCGAAAACAACCTTATGTCCGGAATGAACGATCTCAATGCTTCAAATGTGATGTGGGGCGCGGGAATCGAGCTTACCGAACAGGCGGGGGGATATGCAAGCTTCTTCTCGCACATGGATAATCAGAACGGCGCTTATGCCAAAGCCGCCCCTAAACTTATAAGCAGTACTCTTTATAAGAAGATGGGCGACAAAGACATAAGACGAGGATGGTGGGATCCTGACGATGAGGTGTCTCCTTACATCTCCCACAAATTCTCATTCTCAAACGTCTCTTCTTGGCTTGGCGATTATATCTATATGAGGGTTGAGGAAATGTACTTTGACGCAGCGGAAGCTTCCATTCGTCTTGGAGATGAAGATGCAGCCATAAAATATATGAATATTGTGATGGCTCCGCGCGATTCCAAGTACAATGCTGCGAATTATACGGGTGATTATCTCGGATCTCTTACCAATACATTTACCGGTTCCCTTTTGGAGAATATCCTTATTAACAAGAGAATCGAGCTTTGGGGCGAATTCGGCAGGCTCGTTGATGTCAGAAGACTTGGACAGGGGATTTCAAGGTCAACGGCAGACGGTTTCTCCGATGACTGTCTTACGGCTATGGCATCCAACGGCGTCGATCTTTCGTCGCCGGACAATTACTATTGGGTACTTACAATTCCTCAGGATGAACTCGATGCAAATCCGAACATTAACGAAAACGACCAGAATCCATGAGAAACAAAATAGCAATATTGTTGGCGGCCTTTGCCGCTATGCTCAGTTCCTGTTCGACGGAGAACTTAGGAGTCGTTTCGGAGGGTAGGGCAGAAGATAAAACCGGAATTCATTTCATCCAATCCTCTTTGACAAAGACGTTCCCGATGAACTCGAAGGAAGGCACTGTAAATGTGGTCCTGTCAAGGAACTCGAATGAGGGTGAGTACAGTGTGGTGTTGTCTCAGAAAGGCTCAAATGAGAATCTGTTCTCTTTCAGTGATACTGTTACTGTCGAGAACGGTCAGTATTCCGTGACCGTCCCGTTGAAAGTTGATTTGACATCCCTTGTGCCTGGAACCACAATATCCACGAGTCTTTACATCAAATCACGGGACGCATATCTCGATGAAGACGCATCGTATATCACCCAGTTCAAAGATAAACTCGACATTGAAGTTTCATTTGAACTTAAATGGGAGCCATATATGAGGATGACAGAGACCGGAGAGAAAGTCCAACAGACAGTTACATACTATTACAATCTCTTCTATGCCGGCAGTCAGACCGATATGTTGATGGAGAGAGCTGTGGGGACTACCAATATCTTCCGAATCCTGGATTGGGCCGGAGGCGTTCCTCTTGTCTTCAAGATGAACGCAGACCATTCCATAAATGTGCCAGCCCAGAGCATTGGATATTTCTACAATGCAGTGGGTGAAGATGTCTATGCGTCCGATATTGCCGAATATATGGACGATGTGGCTGCGTATGATTCTTATCCGTGCTACTTTGACGGCGACAAAACAATAGTCCTGAACCTTGTATACTATGTCAGCGACGGCATTATAAACTATGGAACAGAATATATTGTAATGGCGTCAAATCACGATGATGACCCGACTGTATTGGTAACCTATGATGGAGAAGGCAAGTTTACATTTGAAATGGGCGAGTATGCTTCTTCGTGTCGGGCTCTGGTTCTTTCCGGTGACTGTACCGGAACCATAAAAGTGGCGGAAGTGAAGAAATCAATCCTTGACGGCTCGGCGGAAGGTCTAAGGACTTACACTGAGTATGGTTCTGATACGTGGGAGCTTGCAGAAGGTTCAAATACTATTTTTGTCATACCGTTTGACGAGTCCGGAAACGCTGGCGAGATGACATACAGAAGGTTCACCTATGACCCGTTGGATATGTTGATGCCTAAGATTGTCGAAAGCACATTCAATGCCGGAGAGGAAGACCCATATCACACGGTGAAGTGGCATCTGAAAACATCAAATGCCCAAGCAATCAAGTTCTTCGTGCTTGAAAAGGATATTGTAGATTACTATATAAGCATAGGATATACCGCGGAAAACCTGATTGAGTATGGGAAGGAAATGGAGAAGGATGCGGTTAACGCTGCAAATGCGGACGGAGTCACTGTGACGTTTTCAGAGCTTGGAGAAGGTACCGATTACGCAGTCATTGTCGGAGTCACCAACCCTCTAGGCGACGTACTTGTTGAAGAGGCGTCGTTCGCTCCTAAGGCACATTCGGACAATTTCGACAAGACGAAAACTCTGGATGATTTCTTCGGAAGCTATATCGCATCTATGGAAGTCACTGTCTATGACGGCAGCGATTCTCCTCAGCCGACAAAAGAGTCTGTGCTGGTGAACGTAATAAAGTCATCGTCCGGCGATGTGCTGATCCAGGGACTTAGCGATGTGGATGGATATTCTCCTATACTCACCGCTACATATATCCCTGAAGAGCACACACTCAGAATTCCTACCCAGCTCTGCGGAAGGTATGAGGGCAAATATGTGATGTTCGCATATAGCAATTCAATAATTGATTCGATGTGGGGTGCGGAGTATTCAGCTGAACTCGGTTTCGGTTCGGATGGACGTTTGTATCTCAGGGCGACTCCGGGTATGCAGTACTCTGTAAACGGATACAAGTTCCTGCTTCTCAACGATGATGGGAGCAACACCGGCGATTTCATCGACAATAAAGCCTACCGCTACATTTCTTTTACCAAAACAGAAAGTTCAAATATTTCAATAACATCAATTTTCAATTCTAACAATTATCAAAATGAAGGCAAAACAAATTCTTTTTGCGGTCTCAGTGTGTCTAGTGACCTTGGCCGCGTGCAAGAAGGATGTCAGTCCTACCGTTTCAATCAATGAGGACAGCGCAACTGTTTCAGCTGATGAGAACAATCTGACAATTGACATTAAAAGCAATGTCTCACTTACCCCTGTAACAGAAGCTGACTGGGTTGAAGCCGAAGTCAAAAAAGGGACCCTTGACATCAATGTGCAGGAAAACTTCGGTGCAGAGCGTGTTGCAACTATCAACCTCGAGTATAACTCACAGGTGGAGGCGACTTTCACATTGACGCAGTCGGCTGGTGCAACTGATGAAATCGTTGAAGTTGAAGCCATGTATTATGGTCATATTGACGACTACGGTGCAGGTACCCAGAACTGGACCCTCACGTTCTACGACAAGAACTATATGGCTGAAAGCGAAGAACTGACTGGCTACACTTATAACTTTGACCTTATGGCATCAAGTGAGTTTACATTCGTCAGCGGCAAATTCCCTACCGGGACATTTAAGCTGAATCCTATCGCTGAGGTCGGAGCCATATATAGCGTTAATTCAAATATGTTTGATGCCTCTACGTGGGAATCTGCCAATCTCGATGCGGCGACAATTACGATCGAGTCCACGGATGTCGCCGATGAGTATGTCTTCTATGTGAAGGGGACAACTGCAAAGACAGAGACTGCAGAGGCTGCAAATTTTAAATTTACATTCAAGGCAGTCTGCAGCGACAATGGAGATTCCGCTCTGAGAAAGTACGACACAAGAGTGTCTTCCGACATCAAGAAGAATTATGACATCACTTTCGCTGAAGGCTACGCTTATTGTTATGAGAACGATGAAACATCTTCATACCTTGACCTTACTTTGACAAAGGGTACGCCTGTAATGGGTGACAAGACTGCGGAAGACAACTTTACTTTCGCAAACTTCCCTCTATATGTCCCTGCGACAGGTGATGACTGGTCCGGAACTTATAATCTTGATCCGGATATGACTTGCGAGCCATTTACAATTGAATATTATGCTCGGTCGTGGTCTTTCTTCGGTGCATATCCCGATCCGTCCGATCCGGACTGGTACAGACCGCTCAACCACTCCCGCCTGTATCCTTCATCGGGCAGTGTGACTCTTGCGAAGCAGTCTGACGGCACATACAAGATAGAAGGCTCATTCATCGATGATTATACGGATGACTATCCTGACGGTAATCACACTGTAACAATTCACGGACAGTTCAGCGTCCTTCCGAGCGAATAAACTCTACTAAGGAGTAAAAAATCACAGCATCTGATGACCGTAGCGAATTTTTCTGAGCGAAGGTCACAGATGCTGTAATTGTATTGTAATTTAAGTTGCTATCTCAAACACATCATCTGATGACCGTAGCGAATTTTTCTGAGCGAAGGTCGCAGATGCTGTGATTGTATTATATTAAGCTGCTATCTCAAACACACCATCTGATGACCGTAGCGAATTTTTCTGAGCGAAGGTCACAGATGATGTGATTTCTAGAAGACTATTTGCACCAGCGGTCGAGCCAGTCGAAGTACTCGCGATGCCAATAGAGTGCGTTCTGAGGCTTCAGAATCCAGTGGCATTCGTCCGGGAACACAATCAACTTCGAAGGAACGCCCATCATCTGTGCTGCATTGAATGCAGCCATACCCTGGTCGTAAGGAATGCGGAAATCCATTCCACCATGAATGCACAAGATAGGGGTGTGCCACTTCGTCACATTGTCAACCGGACTGTGCGAATAATGCCACTTTGCCTTCGCACTCGAACTCCAAGGCGAGCCAGCCTGCTGCATACCTCCGAAAGTCTTGCCGTCACCGGCAGGACCAGTCTGTCCCGGAGTATAGGCATATTCCGTAAGACCTCCGTTGTCCCAGTTGCAGAACCACATCTCCTCTGTCTCGTAATACATATATTTCTCATCGAATATTCCGGCGTGCGCTATGAAACAGTCGAAAATGTCATCGTGAATACCGGCCAGATAATAAACCGAATATCCTCCGTAACTTGCTCCGCAAGCGGCCATCTTTCCGATATAAGGCTCTGCCTTAATCTCCTTAGCTGCTGCCAAATAATCCTGCATATTCAGACCTGAGTAATCTCCCGAAATCTGTTCGCACCATTCCTGTCCGAATGCAGTCGTTCCTCGCCTGTTCGGCAATACAACCACATATCCCTGAGCTGCCATAAGCCTGTAATTCCATCTGTATGACCAGGATTGGCTGTTGGTGCCCTGAGGTCCGCCCAGGCATATAAGAATTGACGGATAAACCTTTGTCGAATCAAACTGTGGCGGATAAAGTACCCAAGTCAGCATATCCTTGCCGTCAACCGTCTTGACCATCCTTGCCTCCATATCGTGAGGTGCAAGTTTGTCCAGAAGAACTGCATTAGTATGCGAAATCTGTTTTGACTTTCCGTCTGCGGCATTCACGCTCACAAGCTCGGTAGGGAAGTCCATACTGCACCACGACGCAAGTAGTTCTGTGTCCTCGTCCGATTTCACTACTGCAAACGGCGAGTCATAGTCACACCATTTGTCCTCCGGTGTAATGCGTTCAATCTTTCCTGTCAAATCTGCCTTGAATATGCCCTGAAGTCCCTCTGCCAGAGCATTGAAATAGACGCATTCGGAGTTATCGTCCCAAATCGGGCCTGCTGCATTGTATTTGAACGAAGCTGTAAGATCCCGGATATCGGAAACATTGCCGTCAACAAAATCTGCAGTCATAAGTCTCACTTTGTCAGCCTCATAGCCATCTCTCCTCATACTCAGCCACACGATATGCTTTCCGTCAGGGCTGAACGACGGGTCAGTGTCATATCCGCCGACCATCGGAATCACGCCGCACTCCGCAGTCTCTACATTGTAGATGTAAATCTCTGTGTTTGTGCTGAATGCGTATTGTTTTCCTGTGAGTTTCTTGCAAGAATATGCGATGAATTTGCCGTCAGGAGTCCAGTCCAGTTGTTCAAGTCCACCGAACGGTTCAATCGGAAGCTCATACAACTGCTTCTCCGCAGCGAGAATGTCGGTACTGCTTTCACGTGTGATTCCTTCGCGGAAATCCGCTATATAAGTATGCGGCAATTCTGTCACCCAATGGTCCCAATGTCTGTACATAAGGTCTTCGGTTGCGTATGCACTCGCCTTGTCCAGTTTTGGATCAGAATCGGACGGTGTCTGTACATTGCTGTGAATCGTGCTCACGTACATAACTTTAGTGCCGTCCGGCGACAACTTGAACTCGCTTATACCTTCCGGCACATTGCTGAGTTTCACTTTCTTGACAAGTTTTGGCGAATTGCCCGAAAGACCGCGCACGGTTGCCTTCCATATCTGTCCGCCCTGAATGTAGGCTATGCCCTTGCCGCCGTCTATCCATCTTGCGCAACTTATGCTCTTGCCTTCACGCGTGAGCTGGCGCGGAGAACTGCCGTCCTTCTCCACGAGATAAAGATTTCTGCAACTTCTGTTTTCTTCCACAGAAATATAGCTAACGCCGTAAAGGATGGTTTTGCCGTCAGGGGAGAGCTGCGGGTCGGAAAGGCGCCCGAATGCGAGCAATACTTCCGGAGTCATTTTGCCGTCCACTATCGTCAAGTCCGCTACCTCCTCTTGTGCCGGTCCGATGTAGCCTGCCGACTCATTTTCATTTGTACAGTTCATTGCCATAAATGCGCTGATTGTCAATGCGGCCAAGCCGCTTTTTCTTATTGTTTTGTTCATAATATATAGAAATTCAAATTTGAAGAACAAGGCATATATCAACTGATTTTGCTGTAGTCCTGCTTGAAGTATTTATCCTTGCGCAGTTCGCTGCTGAGCAACATATTCTTTGCCTGGGACAGGTCAGGATCGCTTTCAAGCACCTGCATAGCGTATTGCCGGGCCTGTGAAAGTATTTCGCCGTCTCTGGCAAGAGATGCTATGGCAAGTTCTATCGGAAGTCCGCTTTGCTGTGTGCCCTCAAGGTCTCCCGGCCCCCTCATTTTCATATCCTCCTCCGCCAGGACAAATCCGTCTTCTGTACTGCACAGCAGGTCAATGCGTTTCTGCGACTCATTGCTGAGTTTGTTTCCCTTCATTAGTATGCAATACGAATCGCCTCCGCCTCTGCCGACACGGCCACGCAACTGGTGCAACTGGCTCAGCCCGAAACGTTCAGGACTTTCGATGACCATAACTGTAGCGTTTGGCACGTCAACTCCGACCTCTATGACAGTCGTTGAAACAAGAATGTTGGCTCGTCCTGCTACAAACGCATTCATATTGAATGACTTGTCTTCATCGCTCTGCTGCCCGTGGACTATCGCAACCTTGTATGGAGGGAATGGGAACGCCTGGACTATCTCCTCATAACCGCTTTCCAGATTCTTGTAATCGACTTTGTCATTGATGAATATCATCGGATATACAATATAAATCTGATGTCCGAGTTTGATTTGTGCTTTGATGAAATTATACATCGAAAGCCTCTTGTGTTCTGTAATCTGCAATGTCTGTATCGGCTTTCTGCCCGGCGGCATCTCGTCGATTACAGACACGTCCAGGTCGCCGTAAAGAGTCATAGCTAAAGTCCTGGGAATAGGGGTGGCTGTCATTACCAGAATGTGCGGTGCATATCCGTCTTTGCATTTGTTCCAGAGTTTTGATCTCTGGTCCACGCCGAAGCGGTGCTGCTCATCGATTATGGCGAGACCAAGCCGGTTGAATATGACATTGTCCTCAATCAGCGCGTGCGTGCCGATGATTATGCCGGTGCTGCCGTTCGCGAGATTTTCCAAAATTGTGCGCCGCTCAGCCGTCTTGGTCGTTCCTGTCAGGATTGAAACACGTACGCCGGTGTCTTTCAAGTATTTGCATATATTGGCATAGTGCTGTCTTGCAAGAACTTCGGTAGGAGCCATTATGCAGGACTGGTATCCGTTGCCGTATGCGAGGAGCGCGGAGAGCACAGCGACCATAGTCTTGCCTGAGCCCACATCGCCCTGGAGCAGTCGGTTCATCTGCTTCCCGCTCATCATATCCGCACGTATCTCCTTTATTACGCGTTTCTGCGCATTTGTGAGGCTATATGGCAATGCACTGTAGCATTTATTGAAAGCATCGCCCACTTTCGGCATAGTGATGCCGTTGTCATTGCGGCTGCGGATGTATTTCTGCTTCAGAAGTGACAGCTGCAGATAGAAAAGTTCCTCGAATTTCAAACGATATTCCGCTTTTTTGAGAGCATAGACATCTTTCGGGAAATGTATGTTGTTAAGTGCAAATGACAGCGGCACAAGTCCGTTCTCTTTCAGGACGTATTCCGGCAATGTCTCCTGAATCCTGTTTCCAACTGCCTGCAGGGCTGATGCAATGATTTTGTTCATCACTTTGCCTGTGACACCGGCATTTTTCAATTTTTCGGTGGACGGATATACCCCCGTCATAGTCCCGACAGGTACTGTGCTTGAGGAATTTATGTCGTCGATTTCGGGATGAACCATATTGATGCGGCCGTTGAAAACCGACGGTTTCCCGAAGAAAATGAACGACTTGCCGGGTTGCAGTTTCGATAGCATATATTTTATGCCCTTGAAGAACACCACTTCCATCTGGGCGCTCTCGTCTGAGATTATTACACTCAGACGGCTTATCGCTGAAGGCTTTGCAGAACCTGCCTCTATCGTCTGGCCGGATTTGTTTAGAAGCGTGGCGGAAACCACGGTCCCCCTGACCTGTACGTATGCGCTAGCCTGAATTCCGGCAATCGGCAAGATTGTGCTGCGGTCAATATATTTGTAAGGATATGTCCTTATGAGTTCTTCCGCACTGTGTACGCCCAATTCGGACTCAAGGAGCCGGGCTCTCTTCTCGCCGACCCCTTTAAGATATTGTATGTCCGAAACCGGGTTTGCTGCCATTATTCAATCTGCGGTCTGCCGGGACGTTCCGGCCTTGTATTTTCGAGTTCTCTTTCAGGCATTTTGCCTGCCTGAAGCCTGTCGTATGCGACTCTGTGCTTGTAAATGTCTATTGCCGCGTAGATGGAGGACATCATTGACATAGGGTCTGCCTCATCGCGGCCTGCCATAGAAAATGCCGTGCCGTGGTCCGGAGATGTCCTTACGACTGGAAGTCCTGCAGTGAAATTCACGCCGTCCTCAAAGTCCAGAGCCTTGAACGGAGCAAGTCCCTGGTCGTGGTACATTGCAAGCGTTGCATCGAATTTGCTGTAGTTGGCGAGGCCGAAGAATCCGTCAGGGGAGTACGGGCCGAATGCCATTATGCCTTCCTCGTTGGCTGCTTTCACTGCCGGGGCGATGATTGTCTCCTCTTCGTCTCCCAAAAGTCCGTCGTCTCCGCAATGCGGATTGAGTCCGAGCACAGCAATTTTCGGTGAGATGACACCAAAGTCGCGTTTGAGAGATGCGTCCATAAGGCGGAGTTTTGTGAGAATCTTATCCGTCGTGATGCTTGCCGGCACATCCTTAAGCGGAATGTGGCCTGTGACAACTCCAATCTTGAGCTGGCCGCTAATCATAAACATTGCGACGTCTTTCACGCCGAATTCCTGCTTGAGATATTCAGTGTGTCCTGTAAAACCGAATCCTGCATTGGTCATAGCCCTTTTATTGATAGGACCGGTGACGAGCACGTCGATGCTGCCGTTCTTGAGGTCCTCGACTGCGTGCTGAAGGGCAGTTATCGCGCATTTTGCAGACTCGGGCGAAGGCTGTCCCGGCTCTACATAGACGTTTTCCGGGAGGCAGTTCAGAATGTTTATCTTTCGTGGTTTCGCTTCCTTTGCAGAGTTAATCACGTATGTGTCAAGCTGTTCCAGATTGTGGATTAGTTTGCGGTAAAAGCCGAAGATTTTGGATGAGCCATAGATTACCGGAGTGAATCCGTCAAGAATCCTGGCATCTGCCAATGCCTTTATGATGACTTCGTAACCGATTCCGTTGCCGTCACCCTGAGTTATGCCGACTGTAAGTTTATTGTTTATCATCTATAATTTAGTTTTCGAGTATCCTGTTTCTTCGCGTTTAAGTTGCGCGACCAATCTTCCAAAATTACTAAAAAAATCCGTATAATAAAATTCGGGTACCATCTCAAAAACGGCTTCTCAATCAGAACAACTGTCCATTCCCATTTCCTTCTTCAGTTCCCACCATATAACCTGTATCCTCCGGCAATGTTTCCCCGCGTGAAACTGCTCCTGCACCCGCATCAACTGCAAGCCTGTCGCACCGCTCGTTTTCAGGATGTCCCGCGTGTCCCTTCAGCCAGTGGAATGTGACGTGATGTTGCCTGTGGATATTCAGAAATCGCTTCCAAAGGTCCGGATTCTTCACTTTGGCAAATCCTTTCTGCTCCCATTTTCTGAGCCAACCTTCATTGATTGCCTTGACAACGTAAGAAGAATCGCTCCAAATCTCGACATTTGCGTTCTGCCATTTGATAGCCTCCAGGCCCACTATGACGGCGAGAAGTTCCATTCTGTTGTTGGTTGTCTTGGCGAAGCCGCCGCTCATCTCCTTCTCCAGTCCCGCGCATTTGAGGACGATTCCGTAGCCTCCGGGGCCGGGATTGCCGCTGGATGCCCCGTCCGTATATAGATATATTGTAGGTCGTGTTTGCATTTCAGTATGTATTTGGAAACTGTTTTGAATGATTCCTATGCAAATTTAGTCAATTTTGACGATATGAGGTGTCGCCGGAAAGGGGTGCTTGAAGATATTGGAGATAATTTCTTATATTTGCGAGTTGCAATGTTTGTGGATATTACTGCAAATGTTTCAGACATTTGTGAATATATAAACTATACGACTTTTAATTAAGATGAGGCGTTGTCTCCTGCCGTTAGCGGCGATAATACTTACAGTGATGCTCTTGGGCTCTTGCGGCAACAAGACATATAAAAAGATAAATTATTTTCAGGATGCCCGGAAGGACACTACAATGGTGATGAAAGATGAGGTCGGAATCCTCGTCCAGCCTAAGGATATGATTTCCATCGTCGTGTCAAGCCGTAACCCGGAGTTGTCCGCAATGTTCAATCTTGCCAATGTCAGCTATCAGGCGGGTTCAGAGACTTCATCCACGGGAGGTTATAACAGATTGATGGGTTATTCCGTGGACAATGACGGAAATATAGAATTCCCTGTTATCGGAAAGATCAATGTTGCCGGACTCACTCGTTGGCAGGTGGCTGACAAGGTGAAAAACGAACTTGTTTCACGCAATCTCATAAAGGATCCGGTTGTTTCAGTGGAGTTCCTCAATTTCAAGATTTCGGTTATGGGCGAGGTCTCTCATCCGGGCACATACAGCATTTCGGGCGACAAGATTACACTCCTGGAGGCGTTGAGCCTTGCGGGTGACCTCACCATCTACGGACGCCGCGACAGGGTGTCTGTCATCAGGGAACTCAACGGCAAGCGAAACATCTATGTGGTTGACATCCGCTCAGTGGATCTGTTCAACTCTCCGGCCTACTATCTCCAGCAGAACGATGTAGTGATGGTTGATCCGAACAAGGTACGTGCAGGTCAGTCCACTATCAACGAGAATAGTCTCAAGTCCGCATCATTCTGGGTATCAATGGGATCGTTCGGCGTGACCATTGCCAACCTCTGGATTGCAGTTTCAAATAGCAAAAAGAATAGTGGGGGGGGCAATAAGACACCCGATAAGGATAACTAATGTATGATTTTATTCATCAGTTAGTCGCAAGTAATATTTGAAATACCATCTTAATAACAACGAAATGGCTACCGATAATATAGATAACAGACTCAACACTTCACGTGGCGAAGACGAAGGCGAGATGATCAATCTCGCTGACCTTTGGTCAATGATTTGGAATAACAAATGGTGGTATGTCGCCAGCATCGTGTTCTGCGTTTTTGTCGCCGGCATATATTTGTACAAGACAGCTCCTGTATATAGCCGTACTTCGAAGGTGATAATCGATGACAGCGCAGAGAACTCGACTCTGCGTGACCTTGCCGCATTTACCGGAGTGACAAGTCGTTACCGTACTTCCGGAGCCAATGTTTACAATGAGATAGAGGCTTTCTCCTCACCGGACCTTATGAGTGATGTCATAAAGAGGTTGGGATTGGAGACAACATACGTTGAAAAGCAGTTCTTCCGCACAAGGGAGAAATTGGAGGATACTCCGGTGTCGCTAGTGCTGAACGGTGACAATCTGACTACCGCGTTCACATTTGAATTGACCAGAACCGGCGACAGTACATTCGTGATGAAGAATTTCCGCATTGCGGGAGAGAAGGAAAAGATTAAGGATGTGGTCAAAGGCAGTTTCCGCGAAATTCTTGAAACTCCGGTCGGAAAACTTTCCATAGTTCCTACCGTCTATATAGACAAGTGGAAGAGACCTATGAACGTGCGTTGGATAAATTCATCCAAACTCGGCAAACTTTATTCGCATAATCTTACTGTTTCATTGTCCGGCAAGGAATCGACAGTAGTTGAGCTCGTGTTCAAGGACAATTTCATTTCCAGGGCCGATGCCATATTGCTGACCCTCATTGACATATACAACGAACAGTGGGTCGAGAACAAGAACCGTTCGGCAAGGAACACGACTGCATTCATCAATGACAGGCTCGTCATCATCGAGAAGGAACTCGGCGGAGTGGAGAAGGATTTGAAGGAGTACAAGTCCACCCACAAGATTACCAATATGGATGCGCTTGCAGGGGCTTATCTCGACGAGTCAATGGAGTACAAATCCAAGTCGTTCGAGGTCAACAATCAGCTCGCAATCGCAACATATATAAAGGATTATCTGGACGACCCTGCAAATGCCGGCGCACTTATTCCTGCAAATTCAGGTTTGACAAGCAATACGGTCGAGTCGCAGATTAAGGAATACAATACGTATGTGCTTCAGCGTGACAGACTTGTAAACGAGAGTAGTGTGGATAACCCGTTGGTGCACGATCTCAATCAGAGCATAGCATCATTGAGGACTGCGGTGAACAATTCCATCTCAAACCTCATTGCCACACTCAAACTTCAGGCAAGCAAAGTGGCTTCAGAAGAGGATGCGATTATGTCCCGCATTGCGAATGCTTCAGGTCAGGAGCTCCAACTTCTTTCCATCGAACGTCAGCAGAAAATCAAGGAAGACCTCTATGTCTATCTCCTCGAGAAGAGGGAAGAGAATGAGATTGCCAGCCTCGTTAATATCGGCAACACCAGGGTTATAATGAAACCTGCGGGTTCCGACCATCCTGAGTCTCCGAAAAAGAAAATCATAGCATTGATAGCTCTTATTCTGGGTGCAGGCATACCGTTCGGTATATTCTATATGATAAGCCAGCTGGACACAAGAGTGAAGAGCCGTGCGGATTTGACAAATGTTCAGGTGCCGTTCCTTGCTGAAATACCTCAGATAGGTGTCGGTGCAGGTGTGCTCAACCGTCTTCGCAAGAAGATGTGTGACAACAAGAATACAAAGTTTGTTGTCACAGCGGGAAGCCGTAACGGAGTGAACGAGGCGTTCCGTGTACTCAGAACCAATTTCGACTTTATGGTAAGCGGCGCTAAGGGCTGCCATAAGATAATGGTCACTTCGTTCAATCCGAATGCCGGAAAGACCTTCGTCATAATGAATATGGCAGCGACCATTGCCTTGAAAGGTGCGAAAGTGCTTTTGCTTGACCTCGATATACGAAAGGCGACATTGTCGAAGGCTCTCGACCGCAACAAGACCGGAGTTTCGGCATATCTGAACGGCAAGACTGACGACATATTGGCGGATGCACAACACGTGCGCGACAATCTGGACCTCATATCAGTCGGTTCACTTCCTCCTAACCCTGCAGAGTTGCTTGTGTCAGAGAGGTTCTCGCTTATGCTAGAGACTCTGTCATCCAAGTATGACTACATATTTATGGATTGTCCGCCTATTGATATTGTTGCTGATACGTCCATTATCGCCAAGTCTGCAGACTATACGGTGTTCATAATCAGGGCAGGTCTGTTCGACAAGAGGGCATTGCCTGCTCTTGAACAAATCTACGAAAGCGGAGTCTATAATCATCTGTCACTCATTCTCAATGGAGTTGATATGAACAGTGGAAAGAACTATGGCTATGGCCATTATGGCTACGGATACGGTTACGGCTATGGTTATGGCTACGGATACGGTTACGGCAACAACTCTGACAGTGACGAACCGAATTCAGAGAAGTAGGGTGACTAAAACAAGACAGAATGTTCGGTTTTTTCAATAATAAGTCATCTCTCGAGTCGGCAGGTTTGCTGCAGGGATTCACGGATAACCATTCGCATATTCTTTTCGGAGTGGATGACGGTGTGAAGACATTGGAGGATTCTCTGAAAATTCTGACGTTTCTTCAAATGGCCGGCACCAGAACAGTATGGTGTACTCCGCATATTATGGAAGATGTTCCCAACAGGACCTCAGACCTCAAGGCGCAGTTCGAGAAGCTGAAGACGGCGTGGACTGGCGACATAGAGCTGAAACTGGCTTCCGAGAATATGATAGACAATCTGTTCGTTCAGCGACTGAAAGAGAAAGATTTTCTTCTGCACGGTGACGACAAGTTGCTCGTGGAGACATCCACTTGGGCGCCTCCTATGGATCTTTGGGACATTCTCGACAGTGTCGTTGTGGCCGGATATACACCGATTATCGCTCATCCTGAGCGCTACCGCTATATGACAGAGGCTGATTACCTGCGTCTCAAGGATATGGGATGCGAACTTCAGCTTAACCTCCCGTCAATTCTCGGAGTATATGGTGAAGAGGTCTCCAGAAAGGCTGAGATGATTCTCGAGAAAGGCTGGTATAGTATGACCGGCACAGATTGTCACCGTTACAGGGCTTTGGAAGGTCAATATACCTGTAAAGTGCTTTCAAAGAAGACGGTTTCTCTTCTCAGAGAAATAATCGGATAATTTCAAAACAGCTTCTTAGTGAGTATCGACATTACCAGGAAAGATGTAACGTGGAGTTATGTCGCCAAGTTTTTCCAGATAGGAACCGGTTTGGTGACATTGCCGCTCATTCTGCATCTTCTGACTGGCGAAGAGGTGGGAATGAACTACCTTATGCTCACGGTTAGCTCGATAGTGGGGCTGATGGATTTCGGTTTTTCCCCGCAATTTGGCCGTAACTTCACATACGTAAACAGCGGTGCGCGGAAACTCTGCAAAGAAGGCGTGATAGAAGAGTCCGGAGAAGGTGTGGACTGGCATCTTCTTTCTGTGCTGATAAGTACAGCCCGTTTTGTGTACAGAAGGCTGTCCGTATTGGCGCTAGTCGTGATGCTGACATTCGGATCGATGTACGTAGGATATCTGACTGATGGATTTACGAGTATCAGGAATTCGCTGTATATCTGGATATTGTACTCGTTTTCAACCTACTTCAACATCTATTTCTCCTACTATTCCAGTCTGCTTACCGGCAGCGGAATGATACGCGAATCGTCGATTGCGGCGATATTGTCGAAGTCGGTCTATCTTATTCTCTGCACAGTATTCCTTCTGCTCGGATGGGGACTGTTCGCTGTAGTGTTGGCAAATTTCGTCGCGCCGTTCGTTCAGAGATTTTACAGTTACCGCGTATATTTCACTCCAGTGCTTAAGGCGGAACTCGGCAGGACACAGGTTCTTTCTAGCGAAATAAAGGAGACGTTCAAGACTATCTGGTACAATGCCAAACGCCTTGGAATCAATTTTATAGGTGCATACGCGGTGAACAAGATGGGAATGTTCATAATCGGATTTTTTCTTCCACTGGCGACAATCGGTTCATACGGGCTTCTTACCCAGCTCACTACGATTGTAACCGGCATAGCCAATACATTGTTCGTCACCTACTTGCCGAAGGTATCCAATTATCGTGTGACCGGAGATAAGGCCGGGCTAAGACAGACTGTTTCTTTCTCGATGGTGACAGGACAGGTTATAATGCTTGCAGGGGCATTGGCGATAATTTTCATAGCACCGTGGCTTCTGGAACTAATCAGGTCAAGCACTGCTCTGCCGTCAAGAATGATATGCGTGCTTTATCTAGTCATTGCATTTCTCGAACTGAACCATTCCGAGTGCGCATCAATAATATCAACAGAGAATAGAATTCCGTACGTGATTCCGAGCCTCGTTTCGGGAGGACTCATAGTGTTGTTGACATTCATTGCGCTGAAATTCACCATGTTGGGACTTCTCGGTGTGGTTTTGGTGCAGGGCATTGTGCAGGCCGCGTACAACAACTGGAGATGGCCTCTGTGGGTGTTCAAGGACTTGAATATGACCATTCCCGGTTTCTATCGCTCAGGATTCAGGTCAATATGTAAAGTAATATGCAATTTAATATTCAAGACTGCCTGAGGCAGAATGACAATTTTGCGTGCGACAGCGGCGTCAAGTCGGTGTTGATGAAACAGTCCGGACTTGCTTCCAAGCCTCTGTATTCCATAGTCATACCTACATACAAGCGCCTTGAGACTTGTAAAGAGACGATTGATTCTGCGTTGTCACAGTCATTTGACTCTCCATACGAGGTTGTTGTCGTGGAAGACAATCCTGAAAGCGGCTCAGCAATAGAGAAATATGTCCTGTCGCTTGACGATGTGAGGGTATGTTATTACAAGAACTCGTCAAATCTCGGACTTGTCGGCAATTTCAATCGCGCAGTCTCGCTTGCTGCAGCAGAACGTGTAGTGCTTCTTCACGATGACGATTTTCTGTTTCCTGAATATCTGAGTTGCATTGATAAGGTGTTTACAAGAAGGACAGATGCTGATATAGTGTGTGTTAAGCCTGTCAAATGGCACGAAGACAGGGGAGAAGCACGTCCGGTTACATCAGCGGGGAAACGTGGCAAATTCCGGCTGTGGAAGCCGCTGTCTGACGGTGAACCATTCTGCCGCAATTTTCTGCCTACCGGTGTGACTTTCCTGAAGCAAACGTTTATGCGGACCGGAGGATTTGATCACATTTCAGGCCCGTCCACCGACCTCTTTTATATCGTAAGAGTTGGCAAATCAGTGAATTACTATATGTATGAGCGTCCGCTCTTCGTTTATCGCTGGTCAGAAAATGAGTCTTTGAAATTCAATACAAGAGTTGATTTTATATCTGCAGGTCTGCCGTTGCGTCAGAGCATTCTCGAGGAGCATGGAGTGCCTCGTCTTTTGCGAAACCTGCTGCTAAAGAACTATTGCGCTATCTCCAAGCGGAATATGGAGCGTGATTTTCCGGGCAAAGAATTCTGCGTCAAGGGATTTATCCTTCCGCGCGGAAGATTTGAGGCATTACTTGCCGCCAAACTTCAGGACATTGTTTCGTGGCTTCTCTCTGCGCGCCGATTCTTCTGTGGTGTAAAGATCTGAATCCGGCAATACCGCATAGGTAACTGCCATTACATAAGAAAACCAACTTTTTATATCTCCTTCAGAATGCTTATCAAGCGGCAGTTGTCGCTATGACTGCGTACTGATATGCGGACATATTGCTTCCCGTCCATTTGCCTTTTGAGTCCGCAATCGCTTATAAGTACGTCTTTTTCAATGAGTTTCTCGGTCAGTTCTGCGGAGGTGAATCCTGAAGTCACTTCACACATAAAATAGCTTGCCTGGGAAGGTATTACCCTGAGGTAGGGGATTGCTTGCAGTTCCTTGAAGAATGCCGCCCTTTCCGCTTTGAATTTATTGCAGGATGCGACGTAGTCCTTTTCGTATTTGCCGAAAATCTGCAGGTAAAACTCAGCAAAAGAGTTTATGTTCCAGATACTTGTCTCTTTCTTGAGCTTGTTTATGAAGTCCACGTCAGACGATGCAAGTACACCGAGTCTCAATCCCGGCACACCATACGATTTTGAGATGCTGCGTATGACATAAAGGCCTTTGTATGAGCGGAGTATGTCATTGTCCAGAAGACTCCCGCATTCCTCATCGGCGAAATCGACGAAGCTTTCGTCAATCAGCAGTCCAATGTCTTTTGATTTGCTCCATTCGATAAGTCTTAAAAGATCCGCTTTAGGAATAAGTTGGCCGGAAGGATTCCCGGGGTTTACAAGGACTATCAAGGATATATTCTTATCCTCCCAATAAGTCATAAGCTCGTCTGCATTGCATTGAAAGTCAGGGCTGCTGCATACGAATGGCACAATGTTCTCGGGCCTCAATCTATTCGGATATTCGTCGAACGTGGGGAACACTATGCCGACCTTCTCGTCCCGATACATATCCATTACGGTTCTGATGATTTCAGACGCACCGTTGCCTACAGTTATGTATTCCTGCCTGATGCCGAAATATTTTCCGGCGAGGAGTGAGTTTACAAGCATACCTGAAGGATATCTTGTTAGGAGGTCATACATATTCGCCTTGATTTCAGCCTTCATTCGGGCAGTCGGAAAATACGGATTTACCTGATATCTGAAATCCATCATCTGCGGAAAGCGCCAGAATCCGCCGAAACGTTTGCGGTATTCATTGTATTTTACCTTTCCGTCGGAAAATAGCGTTGATGCTATGTCAAGGTCCTGAATATCATCTATTTCATACCATTTGAACCCTTCCACTGGCAATGCCTTCAGGCTTGTGTCGCTTACAATAGTCAGAACCCTCAGCACCTGCTCGTAATACTCGTTGTTGCCCATCACTTTGCTGTATGCCTCAAGGAATGGAACATATTTGTTACGACAAAATTCCTTGCTGAACTTATAGATATTCACGGTCTTGTAACAGGTAGCGGCGTCGTCCTGTCTGAAATCCGCCTTCGGAATGAAATTGACGATGTTCCGTTCATCATCAATGCGGACCATCGTGCCGTCCATCCACGTTTCGTATTTTGCTACAAGCGCAACGTCAGGGTCTAAGGATTCCATCAAAAGGTCAAGCATCCCGGTCTCGAATATGAGATCGGATTCAAGGAGGAGAGTGTCATCTTCGCACAGTTCTTTCTTTGCAAGCGACAGAGAATAGATGTTGTTGGTCCTGTCATACACGGGATTGTCTATGTATTCGATTTTGAGTGTGTTGGCATATCTGTCGCCTATATAGTCCCTCAATTCCCGGCCCTTGTAGCCGGTAACAATTATGACACGAGCGAGCCCTCTGCCTGAAAGTGTTTCCAGATATCTGTCAATTAGGCTTTTGCCGTTGACTTTTACCATACATTTGGTGTTGTCCCGGGTAAGTTCGCCCAAGCGTTTGCCCATTCCGGCCGCCAATATGATTGCCTGCATAGAAGTATTTTTTGTCAGTCACAAAAATACCGAATAAAATCCCCAATGGCAAAAATCGCAACCGCTTCTTCAAGATTTTTTATATATTTGTAAGTTAGGTTTCTGGTTTGGGTGACCTGAATTTGCCCGCATTTTGCGGCCATTGACTGAAAAATATACTTGATATGCACATTGGGTCAAAAATAATGGTGCAGTTGATGAAACTGCTCGCTTTGCTGCCGTTGAAGTTCCATTACTTTTTCGGCAGATGTGTTGCCTGGATAGTGGCTGTGCCATTGCGCTATAGAAAGGATGTCGTGATGATAAATCTCGCCCGGTCATTTCCGGACAAGAAGTACAAAGAACTTGTGGAGATTGCCAAGAAGTTCTACCGCCATTTCGGGGATATCGTTGCCGAGACATTTTTCTTTGCCGGCGGCGGGAACAAGAAGCGCCTTCACGATTCCCATATCTGCGAACTGGAAAATGCAGAGTTGCTTGAGCGCCTTTTCAAGGAATGTCCTAGCGTGTTGATAATGAATTCACATCTTGGCAACTGGGAGCTTACAGGCGGAGTCACTGACTATGTGTATGAGCCAGACAAAGTGAGCTTCGAACTCAAGGATATCACTGTGGTCTATAAGGAGTTGAAAAGCCGTTTCTGGGACGAGGTGTTAGGTGCCAACAGATGTGCGCCTGTCAATCCTGAGGACCATTGCGTTTGCTATGTCGAGTCCAAGAAGATTATGAGGTTTGTGATTCAGCACAGGAACGAGCACAGGCTCTATATATTCCCGACAGACCAGTGTCCATACAAATACGCGGCAGCGCATCAGGTGGACAATTTTATGCACCAAACGACGCTGACAATGGCTGGAGGCGCTGAACTCGCCCACAAATACGGGTTTGCAGTGGTCTATATGGCATTCCGCAAGAAGGAAGGTTACGGCTATAAGATGTCTTTCAAGGAGATATGTGAAGATGCGAGGGAACTTTCCCCGGATGAGATAATGAACAGGTTCTACCGGAATCTTGAGGAGGATATTAATGTCCAGCCGGACAATTATCTCTGGACCCACAAGCGTTGGAAAAAATAATGTTAGTTATGAATAAAAGAGTATTGATTTTACCGTTCCTGTCAGGAATAATGCTCCTTAATTGCGGGCTCTCGTTTGCTCAGGGCAGTAATACGTCGCAGGCAGACCCTGAAGGCGCGTTGGTGTATTCATTGCCATCGACATCGGTTAGGCTCAAGGTTGAAGCGCAGAAAGAGACTTTCCACGCCGGACCTTACGCAAAATACGCACAGAAATATCTTGGCATTGACGCACGTCAGAATGACGCTACATCATATACGGTAGTGGCTGTGGATATGTGCCCGCTTGTCGAAGCTGACCTTTCAGAGAGATATACTGTAACTCCCGGAGCATTAGGCATTCCGGCATTTTTGACAATGACGGCACAGGGTCTTGTATCGGTCTCGTTCGCATCTTCGGCTGACACCGAATGGCGTTTCCCGGTTGCAGCGAAAGGAGGATTCTCTGACAAGGGACTCACTTCTGCATTGACATCAGAATCCGCAACATTGTACCGAAATGTCAAGAGCGAGTCTTCCTACAACAAGGTTGCCGTTCAGCAGGAGATGGTAGTGCAGAAGTCATTGGATGCCAAGGCGAAAGAAGCGGCGGAGATGATTTTCAATCTCAGGAAAAAGAGAGTGCAGATTGTTACGGGAGACACGGACGCGACATTTAGCGGTGAGGCATTGTCTGCGGCAATAGAGGAGATTTCCAGACTTGAAAGCGAGTATATGTCAATGTTCATCGGATATAGCGAATTTTCTTCGCAGAAGATGAATTATGATGTAGTGCCTTCAAACGCAAATGAGTCACAGCTTTACGTGGCATTCAGGCTTTCCGACTCAAAAGGGCTTGTTCCTGCTGACGACCTGTCCGGCAAACCGTATCTTCTCGAATTTTCAAAACAGGAGATGTCGGTTCCTGCTGACAAATCCGTGAAGGGAAAGGGTGCTGTGGCGCATTACAGGGTGCCGGCTATGTGTACGGTAAAGCTCACAGACGGAGTCAATGTGCTGTTGCAGAGCAGAATGGCTGTATATCAGTTAGGCGTTGAGAGTACTTTTCCTCTCGGGGGTAAATAGAAATAGCTTATAAATTCATAATATTATGACTATCAAAGATCTTGAACCAAAAAGCGTATGGACGAACTTCTATGACCTGACTCAGGTTCCGCGTCCGTCAAAACACGAAGAAAAGGCGCAGGAATTCCTGCTCGAGTGGGGCAAAAAGCACGATGTCCCAGTCCGCAGAGATGAAACCGGCAACATTATATTCAAGGTTCCGGCTACGCCCGGATATGAGAACAGAAGAGGTGTGATTCTTCAGGCGCACATGGATATGGTGCCGCAGAAGACTGCCGATACAGTGCACGACTTCCTTAAGGACCCAATCAAGACCACAATCGAAGGGGACTGGGTTACAGCTGTAGGCACTACTCTCGGTGCTGATGACGGAATAGGAGTATGTTTGGCTCTGGCAGTTCTGCAGGATAAAACATTGAAACACGGACCAATAGAAGTTCTTGTCACTTACGATGAAGAAACCGGGATGACCGGTGCTGAATGTCTGAAACCGGGTGAATTCGAGGGCGATGTGCTTATGAACCTTGATTCTGAGACCGAGGGCGAGCTCTATATCGGTTGCGCTGGAGGAATTGATGCCAATGCCGATTTTGAGTACAAGACTCTTGTTGCCCCTGAAGGATACCTTAGCTATAAATTGACTATCAAAGGTTTGCAGGGCGGACATTCCGGTCAGGACATCAATCTCTACCGTGCGAATGCCAACAGGGTAGCAGCCAGAATACTGCTTCCGCTTCTTGAGAACTATGGCGTAAAAGTATCGGATTTTACCGGAGGAAGCCTGCGCAATGCGATTCCTTTCGAGGCTTGCGTGTCAGTGCTCGTGCCTGCTGACAAGGAGTCTGATGTCAAGTCAGTTGTGGATTCTGTGTTCAAGACTGTTCAGGCAGAATATGCTGAAACTGATCCGGCAGCGGTATGCTTCTTCGAGAAACAGAGTGAAGGTTTCACCTCTTGTATCGAAGATTCTGTAATTCTCAATGCAGTGAAGGCAATTTATGCCTGCCCGAGCAGTGTCGAGAGGATGAGTCCTTCAATGCCTGGCCTTGTTGAGACTTCAGTAAATATGGCTGTAGTACGCTCAGCGGATGGTCATCTCACCGTGCTTTCCCTACTGAGAAGCTCTGTGGATTCAGCAAAGGCAGACCTCGCAGAACGTATGCGCTGTCTGTTTGAACTTGCCGGCGCAAGGTATTCTACATCAGGAGCATATTCCGGTTGGGCACCTGTGCCGACTTCACCTATTATCGGTGTTCTCAATAACGTATATAACAAGCTGTTCGGCAAGGATATGAAGGTGATGGCAATTCACGCCGGACTGGAGTGTGCACTTCTGGGAGCAAAATACCCTAATTGGGATATGGTATCGTTCGGTCCTACATTGAAACACCCTCATTCACCTGACGAGAGAGTCAAGATTGACACCGTGGACAAATGCTGGAAATTCCTTGTAGCCGCTCTCGAGGCTATGCCGGAAAAGTCTGACAAATAAATTGCTTCCGCTTGTGAAGAAATATACATTTCTAATAGCCTTGCCGCTCATTTTGGGCGGCGGGCTTTTTTCGCGCAATATGCAGGCTCAGGACAAGGATGACGCCATTCGCACCGACGACTGGAATTTGTCAGCTGTTGTCGAAGTTGCTGGTCGCCAGGGAATTGCTGCGGACAAAGGATATTATTACGTCTCCGGCTCAACTGCATTGTACAAGTATAGAAAGGACGGAACGCTTCTGCTTGAGAATACTTCACCTTTTGATGGGTTGGAATTGCCTGCCAATCATATAGGCGACATTGACGTGTATAATGGAGAACTTTATGCCGGAATAGAGACTTTCATAGACGGTAAGGGAACAAACATTCAGGTAGCTGTCTATGATACTGAAACATTGAAGTGGAAGCGTTCAATTCCGTGGAATCCGGCTTCGGGGCAGGTTGAAGTGTGCGGAATAGCTATTGATGCTCCTCACGGCAGAGTCTGGATGGCTGATTGGGTGCAGGGAACGCATCTGTATTGCTACAGTCTTGCGGACGGCTCTTATGTGGGAAAGGTTGCACTGAATCCTGCGCCTGGACTTCAGCAGGGCATTCTTTACAACGATGGCAGCATATTGATATCGTGCGATGACGGTGATGCGGAAAAAGGGGAGTATGACAATCTGTACGTGTGCGATATCTATTCTTCAAGCAGTTCCGCTGGATTGCCTGAATCTGTTGCAGTCAAGCATTACAAATATATGGACGATTTCCGCCGTCCCGGTGAAATAGAGGGGCTTAGCATTGATCCAGTGACAGGCGAACTCATTGTGCTTGCAAATCGCGGTGCGCGCATTATTCTGGGTATGCCCAAAGGCTTTTATCCGGGTTATGACAAGGAAATTCACGAGCTGTACATTTTTTCCAAAGATGCTTCGTGTAGCGAATGTAATCGATTATAACACCAGTGCTGGACACGTGCTTAACTTGAAATACTAATAGATGATTATAATATCCGAAAGCGGTGCGACAAAGACAGACTGGCGTTCAGTATCAGCCAGTGGCAAGGTTTATTCTGTCAAGAGCCCGGGAATGAACGTTGCGTCGGCGGATTCCGCATTTATCGAGAAATCTCTCGAAGACGTGATTCCGCTGCTTAATCCGACGGGGGAGAAGGTCAGCGAAATACATTTCTATGCGGCTGGACTGATAAGTGATGGCGGGAAAGTGCCTCAGAGCGCGTTGCTGCTTGACGCTGAGCTTCGTAAGGCATTCCCGGAAGCAGAGATTGAGTACGCTTCAGACTTGCTGGATGCAGCACGTTCAGTCTGTGGGCGGAGTCCCGGCATTGCAGTTATACTAGGTACAGGCTCAAACAGTTGCGAATATGACGGTGACGGGATTGTAAAGAATGTGCGTTCCGGGGGCTTTATTCTCGGGGACGAAGGCGGGGCTGCACGTCTTGGAAGGCTGTTTGTATCCGACTTTCTAAAGGGGTTCGTACCTAAACCCGTTGCATCTGAATTCGGGGCCACATATAAGGTGGATTATCTTACTGTCGTTCAAGAGGTTTACAAAGGCGAGTCTCCGGCGCGATATCTCGGTGCATTTGCACCTTTCATCGCTTCCCATTATAATGACTGTGGTTATATAAAGTCTTTGATTGATAATAATTTCCGTGCTTTGTTCGAACGCTGCTTGTCGCAGTATGACCTCAAGAAATACAAGGTCGGTGTTGTCGGCGGCTTCGGTTATGCCAATAGGGAAATCCTGCTCAGAATCGCATCCGAATACGGCGTCCAAATAACCGACATCGTTGCCTCACCGATTGACGGCCTCGTGAAATATCATTGCGGCAATATGCTTTGATTCAATCGTACTATACGCGATTCACCTGAGACTTTTGAACTTGTATTCTACCAAGTAAAAAACGACTGCTTAGTCGAAAGACTAGCAGCCGCTTTTTTGTATAATTTATTCAGTATCGCTTACCTGAGCACTGAAGGCTTGGACGATGAGGTGAAATTCCACTGACTGTGAAGTCTCTCTGCAACTGCTTTCTTGTCATTTGAAGACTTTACATCCGCCTTTCTGCTGATGCCTGACTTGCTGACAGATGCAGATGAATTTGCATAGTACTCTTTGGCAGGTGTTGCACCCGACCTCGTCATAGTGAATTTCTTCTCGAATACAGGACCGAATTTACCTTCATCATCCACTGCAACTGCATACAAGATTGCAGCTCTGTCGAAAGGTACAGACAAGCATTCCATCGTGAATGAGTATCCATTTTCCATAAGGAAATAGATTATATCGTCCTTGCTGTAGGATTTTCCGCTGTCAACGGCAATTCCGTAAAGGTAGCTTGACGCCTCAGTCGTAATGGTTGGATTGAATACTGCCTGATTTGCATAATATGCCAACTCGGTCTCAGGATATTCCTTGGCAAGTTCATCACCGTCAAAATATCTGCTCCAGTCAACAGAAATTGTAACTTCGGAAGCTTCCGGCGTTTCAACTTTAAATACGTCGCTGAATACAACGCCACAGAAATCCAATGTCTTCGGTTCTACTGGAATGGCAGCGATTTTATATGATTTGCCAGGAACAACGCTGTAATCTTCGTAAGAAGACGGTCCGTGAGATGCAAAGAGGCTGAGATAGTCTTTTTTGGTGAAGCCTTCTATATTTTTGAGCATCGCCTCCATATTTTCAGTATATTGCTTGAGGAACTCATCGGCAGTATATTCTGCAGCAACACATTCATACACATAGTCTATGGTATCATCGTTAGGAGTGATTGCCGCATTTAACTTGTAACCTTTGTAGGTACCGTCGGTAAATTCTGCGGTGAACGACCATTTTTTAGGATCTCCGGCTTCGCGTGTGGTGAATCTATTGATTATATGAGACGTGGTAGCAGCATAGTCTGTGAATCCGAAGACAGCTAAAATATATTCAGTATCAGCTTCCAAATTCTCATAATCCTCATCAAAAGACTCAAAGCGAGGGTTGAGCATATACATATTCATATAGATGATTCTATCTATAAGTTCATCTCCGTCAAGCCCCTCGTACGAACTGGCAGGAACTATGATTGCTGAGTATTGGTCAGAATTTGTAACCGTGACTTTAACGTGTGCTGCACGTGCGCGGATGTCGCTCAATTCGACGGTGAATGTATTTGATGATGGTTCAGGTGCTGCAGTCTTGAAATCGTAGCGTTCGAAGTCGCTTGCGACTTTGCCATCTTCACTGATGTATGCAACGATGACTGTACATTTGGTATTTCCTCTCAAATATTCTATCGGGAATTCAATGAGGTCGTTTTTACTGGTTACATCGTTTAGCGCCTCCTCATAAGTCATACCGTAATCGTTCACCAGGAAATCCAACTCGCCTTCGTAATAGGCTTTGGCTTTTTCCTGAAAAGTGTCACCGGCAAGGTCGTCGAAAGAGTGAGACTCGCTTAATGCGTAGTAGAAACGGGCATCAGCATCGTCCTTGGTGATGCTCACCATACAGGAAACTGTAGTGATGTCGTCTATCTTAACCTGAAAATGATTTACAACTGTTGGCTCCGGTTCCGGATCAGGATCCGGGTCTGGTTCTTTGGATGTGTGAGATTTGCTGCATCCTGCAACGATGAGGATGACTCCGACAAAGGCAGGAATCGCCTTTGAAATCAAGTTCTTGAAATACATAATAAACGTTAAGTTAGTTTTATTTTCAATTTGAAGTTGCCCGAAAGGTATATCATACCAGTTCTGGGCAACTTCAATGGCTAAAAGTAGTCATAAAATCAGAAATAGCAAATTATTTTTGCTGAAACTTCTGAATTATGCTGAGACTTCTTTCTTGGGATCCTTGAAAAGAATGGCGAACAGGACGCCTACCACCAGTGCGTATGCGGCAAAGATGTACCAGGCGGTGCTCCAGGATGGATTTTGTGAATTGTAAACAAAGCGATTCACAATTACTTGTGCGCTCAATGTTCCGATAGTCGCACCAATGCCGTTCGTCATCAGCATAAACAGACCCTGGGCGCTTGAGCGTATCTTTTCGTCGGTCTTCAAATTTACGTATAGTGAACCAGAGATATTGAAGAAATCGAATGCGACTCCGTAAACTATGCAGGACAGGATGAACATCCATACACCCGCACCTGGATTGCCTGCTCCGAAAAGTCCGAATCTGAACACCCAGGCGAACATTGCTATGAGCATTACCTTCTTGATTCCGAAAAATTTCATAGCTAAAGGAATGAGTAGGATACATAGAGTCTCCGATACCTGTGACAGGGAAATGAGTGCATTAGCATTCTGCGCACCCCAGGTGCCTGCATATTCGGGAATTTCCTTGAAATGAGTGATGAACGGATTTGCGAAGCCGTTGGTAATCTGCAGGGAAACGCCCAGGAGCATAGAGAATATGAAGAATACTGCCATATCTTTTGTCTTGAAAAGCGTGAATGCCCTGAGTCCGAACACGTCCACAAGATTTGTTGATTTAGATTCCGTATTTACAGGACACTTAGGAAGCGTGAACGAGTAAAGGCAGAGAACCAGGCCGAGAACTCCTGACGTAAAGAACTGATTGTATGACAATTGGAACTGTACGTCGTCTATCTCCATAAAGTTTACGAAAAGCATACTGCAGATGAAGCCTACAGTGCCGAAGACCCTGATTGGCGGGAATGACTTCACGGTGTCAAGTCCGTATTTTTCCAATCCGGAATAGGCTACTGAATTTGACAGGGCTATCGTCGGCATATAGAATGCTACGCTGATAGAATACAGAGTGAACAGGCTTGCGAAATTGGCGTTCTCTCCTGCTGACAATCCATAGTATCCTGCGGCAATCATTGCGAGACCAGCGATACCGTGGCATAGTCCGAGCACTTTCTGGGCGGACATATATTTGTCTGCGATTATTCCGATGAGTGCCGGCATAAAGATGGAAACGATTCCCTGCATCGCATAGAAGATGCCGATTTTGGCGCTAAGGCCGATGGATACCAGGTAACTTCCCATAGATGTGAGGTATGCACCCCAGATTGCATATTGCAGGAAGTTCATAATTATCAGCCTGATGCTGATTCCGTTGTTCTTCATATTGAAGCTGTTTGTTGTTAATTTTTAGTTTTTAGGAGCTTTTTGGAATTCAAAATAGCTTCTTACGTGGGAATATGCCGTCGGTTGTAGCATATTCTGTGTGTCGTCGATGCAATCGAAAACGAACAAATGTACGAGAATTTTATGGCATTTTTACTAACTTTGGCAACGGATATTAAAAATATCGGTTTTAGATGAAATTTGTCAAGACAGCTGCTGACCCTCAGTCATCCGCGAGGTGCGGAATAGTGACGACAGATCACGGTCAGATAGAGACTCCGATTTTTATGCCGGTAGGAACGGTGGGGTCGGTTAAAGGAGTATATCATAGAGATTTGAAAGAAGATATAGGTGCCCAAATTATATTGGGCAATACCTATCATCTGTATCTGCGTCCAGGATTGGAGACATTGAGGGCTGTCGGAGGACTGCACAAGTTCATTTCGTGGGACAGGCCGATACTTACGGACAGCGGCGGATTTCAGGTGTTCTCATTGACCGGGATAAGGAAACTTACACCTGACGGTTGCACTTTTTCCTCCCATATTGACGGCTCAAGGCACACGTTTACTCCTGAGAATAATGTTGACACTCAGAGGATTATAGGGGCCGATATAATGATGGCGCTGGATGAGTGCTGCCCGGGTGACGCGGATTACAACTATGCAAAGAAATCGTTGAAAATGACTCAGTCGTGGTTGGAGCGCTATATCAAGCGTTTTGATGAGACTGAGCCGCTCTACGGCTATAGCCAGACGGTTTTTCCGATAATTCAGGGCTGTGTCTATCCTGATCTTCGCAAGCAGGCGGTCGAGCACGCCGTTTCTTTCAATAGGGAAGGCTATGCAATCGGAGGACTTGCAGTGGGCGAGCCTACCGAGAAGATGTACGAGATGCTTGAACTGGTGTGTCCGCTTCTTCCTGACGACAAGCCGAGATATCTTATGGGGGTAGGAACTCCTGCAAACATTCTGGAGGGAATCGCAAGGGGAGTGGATATGTTCGACTGCGTGATGCCGACAAGAAACGGACGCAACGGAATGCTGTTTACGTGGAACGGCATAATGAATATGCGCAACAAGAAGTGGGAGAATGATTTCAGCCCGATTGATCCGGACGGAGCTTCATTCGTTGACAAGACCTATTCCAAAGCATATCTGAGGCACCTTTTCATTGCGGGAGAAATGTTTGCCGCAATGATTGCAAGTGAGCATAACCTCGCGTTCTATCTGGACCTCGTGCGTCACGCGCGCGCCCACATCAAAGCGGGAGACTTCAAGGCGTGGAAGGACGTCACTGTCAAGAAGATAATGACAAGATTATAGAGCTGGGCCTATGTTTCCTAAAAAACTGGATATATACATAACGAAGAAGTTTATGTTCACCTTCTTCATCGCAATTCTTCTGATTATCGGAATCGTGATAATTTTCGATATCAGTGAGAAAATCGATGATTTCGTGGCGAAGCAGGCTCCTATCAAGGAAATAATCTTCAGTTATTACGTGAATTTTGTCCCGTATTTTATGAATATGTTCAGTCCGCTGTTCGTGTTCATTACGGTCATATTCTTTACGTCCAGGCTTGCGGCAAATTCGGAAATAATCGCAATTCTGTCCTGCGGAATCAGTTACCACAGGATGATGGTGCCGTATATCTTCTCGGCTTCAGTCATTGCTATGCTGTCGCTGTATCTGAATCTCTTCGTGATACCCCAGGCAAATGCCGAACGGCACGTGTTTGAGTACAAGTACACCAAGAAAAAGACCCAGATAGGAGAGCGGAATATACACTATCAGATAGCGCCTGGCGAATTCGTGTATATCGAGCAGTTCAGCAAATACAACAATACAGCATACAAGTTCACACTTGAGTCCATAAAGGACAATCAACTGGTTTCCAAGATTTCAGCAGAACGCGCTGTTTGGGACAGCACCTTCGGTGGATGGATACTCAAGAAATATTTTATACGCGACTACAACGAGGCGGGGCTTGAGGACAAGGTGAAATGCGGTGACCAGTTGGATACGGTCATCAGTCTGGATATATCCGACTTCTATCGCAATGCGCATACGGTCGAGGATCTGTCTTATCGAGAACTTAATGAACTGATTGAGACTCAGAGACTCAGAGGTGACCCGAATATAAAAATGGCTCAGGTGGAGAAGCATACCCGTTTCTCTTTACCGTTCTCGGCATTCATTCTTACCATAATGGGTGTGTCGCTATCGTCAAGAAAGAAGCGCGGAGGAATCGGATGGAATCTTGCTGTGGGTATTGCCTTGAGCTTCTCCTATATATTATTTATGAAATTCAGTCAGATGTTCGTTTATACCGGGGTTATGCCTCCGTGGCTGGCAATTTGGCTTCCGAATATCATATTCGCAGTAGTCTCTGGAGTGTTATACCATATAGCTCCGAAATAGGAGGCTTCGAGTTCTATCTGTGCAGATACAATGTGTTCTTGCAGATTCTTGAAGTGGCGTCGCGGTGTGTTATGATTATCACCGTCTTCCCTGAAGTGCAGTCTGCCAATCTTGAGAAAAGTTCAGCTTCAGTGTCTTTGTCGAGCGCCGATGACGGTTCGTCAAGAAGGAGTATGCTTCCCGGACGCAGAAGGCCTCTTGCAATGGCAATTCTTTGAGCCTGGCCCTCGCTTAGTCCCGCTCCGGATTCCCCGCATTCTGTGTCTAGTCCGTCAGGCAGTTCCAGAACAAAATCGGCTACGCAACTGTGGAGAGCATTCTTTATCTGTTCATCGTCTGCATCCGGATTTCCAAGCAGGATATTGTCGCGTATCGTGCCGCTGATAAGTGTGTTGCCCTGCGGAACATAGACGAAATTGCATCTTGTGTCAGGTCTGGCCTGCTCGGATAATTCAGATTTGTCGCTGTACAACGTGATATTTCCGCTTTGTGGCTCCAACTGCGCGAGAATCAGCCTTATTAGTGTGCTTTTACCGATACCCGTTTCACCGACAATGGCTGTAAGGCTTCCCGGCTTGAAATCGTATGAGAAATTGTCCAGAATCTTTCTGTCACTGTCCGGGTATGCGAACGAGACAGACTCAAGTCGTACTCCGGCGGTGCCCGGCAGCAAGACAGGCTTTTCCCTCTTTTCCTGCGGCAGGCAGTCAAGTTCGGAAAGTCTCTGTACAGAAGCTAATGTCTTGATGAATCCAGGTATTTCCCTGCTCATTTCAATGGCGGGCCTCTGAATCTGACCGACGAGCTGAAGGAATGCCGCCATCATTCCGAATGTCAGTGCGCCTGATTTAAGTCCGAGTACACCCCATATCAACACAAGGGCATAACCTCCTGAAAAACCGAGTCTTATCATTGTCCTTGCGAATAATGAGTAATCAGTCTTGACCATAACTTTAGATGCAAGCCCGGTCTGCAGGCTAGTAAGTTCGGAGGTTGATTCGTCAGTATGTTCCAATGCGGAAATCAGAGTGCGGTGCTGGATGTTGTCCTGAATGTGCATCTGCACTTTGCTGTCTGAATCCTTTATGTCCCTGTTGAGTTTTCTTAATTTGAGTATGCAGGCTTTGCTGAGGATAATTGCAACCGGCATTGAGAAGAACAGGATTATTGCAAGTTTCCAGTCTATCCTGTAAACTACCAGGGTTGCCATTATGAGTTGGGCGACAGCGCCTGACAGTTTAGGGATTGTTATGCAGAGGGTTTCGCTGATTTCTCCGACATCTTCCATCAGTCTGTTGAGTGCATCGCCGGAATGCAGGCTGTCCTTGCCCGTCCATTTGCTTTCCATTATTTTCGTGAAGAGTCGGCATCGCAGATCGCTTCGCATCATTATCTCCTGTCTCGCCTCAGCGCGCGTACTCAATGCGGACAGTCCCAGTTGCGCAATGATACATAATACAAGATAAGCGGCGTAAAGCGAGATTTTGCCGTCCGCCGCTCCTGTCGCTATGTCAATCAGATGTTTGCTGACCCATACGAACAATATGGAGACCGCCATATTCACCATTTCTGTCAGGCTGCACAATATCAAAATGTGCCTGCGTCCCGCTGACAGGTTCCATATCCATTTGAAATCTTTATGTATTCCGCTCTTCATTGTCATTCGGTGCCGGGGCTTGCTTTTCCGATTGCCCGAAGGACAAATATACATTTTTTCCTCTATATTGAGGTGTCTGCTACGGCCTCACCGTTCATTGTTAATTGCTCAGTCCTTTCAACCAGTTCTCAACTTTAGCCTTGGTTTTAGTGCGATTGTGTTGTGCTGTGTAGCAGTATATCTAGTTACAACTTGCTGTATTCTTCATCCGACACAGGCTCAAGCCATTCGTTTGGTTCTGACCCGGGCTTGGTGTTCTCCACTGCAACGTGAGTGGCGAGATGCTGGAACCAACTGTCTTTCTGCGCACCATGCCAATGCTTCACTCCCTCGGGAATGTCGATTACGTCACCGGGGTTGAGTGCGATGGCTGGCTTGCCCCATTCCTGATACTACCCCTTGCCCAACACGCAAATGAGTATCTGTCGGGCACCGTGGTGGATGTGCCAATTGTTGCGGCATCCCGGCTCGAAGGTGACGTTGGACATCGGGAGAACGGTCTTTTCGCCCTTTTTAAGGTTCTTGGGAGCGATGCCTGCCAAGTGGCTGTTGCCGATGAAACACTTGGCGTAGGCTGTGTTCGGATTTCCCTTTGGCCAAGCTCCTACATTGGCATCGGCGGCATTGTTGCATTGGAACAAGCCATTGTCGCTGAGATATTTCATCAGCTCATACACCTGTTCCTGAGTGTTGCCCATTCGCACTGCTCCTTTTTGATGGGATGCCAACTGTGGGGCCACGCCCTTGATGGAAGCCAACGCGGCAACAGTCACAATTTCGCGGTCAGAGGGCGAGAGCTGGTCGCCGGCAAAGATGTCGCCGAATAGATGTGATTTCAGATAGTAGTCGTCCTGCGGGCAGAAGTCATAGTTGAAGGGCTTGCCGCTCAACTTTGTCTGCGTCTCCGTGCCCATCTTCAAAGCCAACTCGGCATCGTCCCAAGCATTCGGGCGCTTCCACGCCTTTCCTTCGTTGTCCTTCTTGCCTTCCGTCTTGCGGGCATCGAGCACTTTAGCCAAAGTTCCCAAGGCGTTGAGCGAGCGGGGGAAGCCAGTGTAGGCATAGAGTTGGGAGAAAGCCTCCTTTATCTCATTGATGGTTACTCCATCGTCGAGAGCTTCTCCGATGGCGGGTGCCAGACGTTCTAGGTCGCCCTGAGCTTCGAGACTTGCCAACGTGGCGAGGTGTAACTGGCGTTGAGTCAACGCATTGTTTGCCATAGATTGATTTGCTGTTGCCATAACCATTAAGGGTATAAAAAATCTTCTTAAAAGTATTCGCATTTGTAGGAATTTAATTTGTAATCTCATGGTTCAAAATTATATCAAAACATCAGAAAACCTTGTAGATACATTACGGATAGAATTACACAAATTACGGAAAATGATTGACGGAACTGGCGTGTGCTTAATCTGATAATTCCAACTGCGCAATGTTTCAGCTATAAATAACTTGAGATGAACCTATTTGCTGAATATTTTATTGCCGATTAAACCGAATTAGGCAAAAATATACTACATTTGTGTTGCTATCCAGATGGACGACAGATTCTTTAGCATAGCTCAATCTGAGCCGTTTTTATGTCAGCAACGAAGAAAAGCATATTATCACTTTTGCAAACTGGCAATCTTGAGATACCTGATTATCAGAGGCCGTATAAGTGGTCAGCAAAGAATATAGAAAGTTTGCTGACAGATATCAGCAACGCTATTGATGAGAGCAAGAAGTATCCATCTGATTACAAGTACAGAATTGGCACCATCTTGCTGCACAAAGACAAGGAAACGCAAAAGCTTTATATCGTGGATGGCCAACAAAGAATCATCTCTGTAGCATTGATTTGTCTGATTCTGAATCCTGATTTTAAGTGCGGAATAACGGATGTGAAATTTACTAATGATGTCTCCAAGAAGAATATCAGTGATAATCTGAAGTTTATCAGACAGTGGTTTTCTCTTAAGCCTCCGGAAGAAAAAAAGAGCTTCATAGAGGCGTTTGATTCAATCATTGAGGTGATTGTTATAACTGTCAATGATCAATCTGAAGCTTTCCAGTTATTTGATTCCCAAAACAGTCGCGGAAAGTCCTTGTATCCTCATGACCTTTTGAAGGCTTACCATCTACGAGAGATGTCCAACAACCTTTTTGAGATGGAACACGCAGTCAAGATGTGGGAAGATGTGGAACCATCTGAAATCAAGGATCTTTTCAAGGATTACCTATTCCCAATCTGTAATTGGGCTCAATGCAGAAAATCAGATGTGTTTAGTGAAAAGTATATCGATTTCTTCAAAGGCACCAGTCTAGATCAGTCATATACATACGCACTTAGAGCATTCAGATCATCGCCATTTTACCAGATTAATGAGCCGTTCATTGCTGGTGGGGAATTCTTCAATTATGTGGGGCACTATCATCAGCTATTGATGGATATTAGGCGTGAATTGACAAGGGGGGACTCTTATTCTGAGATCAGGAGAATAGTGAACAATGATAGTTACAAACGGTCAACTGGGTTCAAATATTGTGTTTCACTGTTTTACTGCGCACTTTTGTGTTATTTTGACAGGTTCAACCGCTTTGACAAGATGGCAGTCGTCCGTTTATTTACCTGGGCATTTATGATTCGCGTTGACATGGAGCATTTAGGCTTCGATTCCATTAACAAATACGCAATCGGTGAATGGAATTCCCTATATTCAAATCTTATCCCGATGTTCTCTATAATAACGAACGCAAGGAAACATACTGATATATCCAATATGTCAATAGTCTGCAGGTGCAATCAGAATAATGAAAGCTGGAATGGTCTTGCAACTGAGTTGTTGAATATTAACGGTTTATGTGATTATGGAGAATGATATAAAGGAACTGTTTGTCTATAAAGACGAGATCGACAACGTGTTTAACACAGAAAGAGAGTATAGGATTCCGTTATACCAAAGAGCTTTTGCGTGGGAGGATAAACAACTTCTCCAACTGCTGGAGGATATCCGTGACAATAGCAGTGATAGGTATTACATAGGTTCATTGATTGTGGCCGACAAGGACGAATATTATGAAGTTGTGGATGGGCAGCAGCGATTGACATCATTGTTCCTTCTTCTTACTTGCCTAAACAAACCTATTAAGCAAAATCTGGCATTTGCCTGTCGTGAAAAATCAAATTACACGTTAAAACATCTTTATGAAATAATGGCCGGACCAAGCATAATCGACCAGGATAATGTTCAGGAGTCTATTACAAATGGAATGCGGATACTTAAAGAAGAGTTGTCAGATACATCAAAATACGGAGAGGAATTTTCAAAAAAGCTGGCGAATGTCGTTTTGTACAGAATCGTTGTGCCTAAACATACCGATCTGAACAGGTATTTCGAGACAATGAATACACGAGGAGAACAGCTTGAGCCTCACGATATTCTCAAAGCTCAGCTGATGAGTTATTATAACGGGAAGCCAAAAGAAGAGAAGACGTTCGCCAGTATATGGGAGGCCTGCTCCAATATGGATGGATATATCCAGATGCATTTTGAGAAGGATGCACGTGAAATTCTGTTCGGAGGATACTGGGGAGATCTACCGACAAAATGGAGTGTCGAATCTTATTCAAGTACTTTTTCAACATCTGTTTCTGATTCTGGTGTAAGCCCGGCTGAGATAGCAAGTAAGGGATACAAAGAAATCAAGAATTATTTGAATATGGAGGAGGATGGTAGCGAGGTTAATGTCAGATTTGAAAGCATCATAGAATTCCCATATTTCCTTCTGCATTGCCTGAGGACTTTTGTTGAAGTCGAACAGCTTACCAGCAATGATGACAAGAAACTGTGCGAGCAACTGCTGGATGATAAGAAACTCAATGTTGCATTTGAGAGAGTCCTTAAACACGGGATTCAGAAGAATGGCGAGCTTATGGGCGGTTATGACTTTTCCCAAATGTTTATCCTACATATGCTTCGCTCGCGCTTCTTGTTCGATAAATACATATTGAAGAGGGAATACATCGGGGATTCTCTAGATGGGGAATGGAGTATAAAGACGTTGATGGTTTCCGGGCAAGCCAGCAAGAAAAAAGCATATTTCAGAAATACTGATTTCAGACAGTGTGGCCAATGGGAGAATACGAATGAGAACAGACTTCGTCATCCGAATAATTTGATGATACAATCCGCTCTTAGAGTTTCATACACTTCTCCTAAAGTCATGCACTGGATTACTAAACTTTTGGCTTGGCTTTCGAATGAGAACAACCTGTCATTGCTTAACGGCTATTGCGCTATAGCGGAATCAATTGCTAGGGATAGCATTCGCAACGTATTCTTTGAGGTATGCCCTGATGGAAAGTATTTGATGGGTGTAAATACGCCACACATTGTATTCAACTATCTCGATTATCTGATTTGGAAGAATGATCGTGCAAAGTATAAAGATTTTCAGTTTGAATTCCGTAATTCAGTAGAGCACTGGTATCCACGGCATCCTTCTAAGAGTGAGCTGATGGTATGGGAAGATGATGTCGACACTTTTGGCAATCTTTGCATTATTCAGAGGAATGTCAATTCAAAATTTTCCAATCTGCCACCTGAAGGCAAGAAAATATCGTTTGACCATCTTGTGACAACCGGAAGCCTTAAACTACGTATTATGAGCGAAGAAACGGTCAATAACGGCACCTTGTCGGGTAGTCAATATTGGAGAGAGACAGTGTGTGCAAAACACGAGGCACAAATGATTGAGATGCTCAAGAATGATTGCGGAATAGTCGGAGGTGAGGTATAAAGACGATTCCTGAATTTTTAGAGCACTGTCCGATGAGAAGTTTATAATATCATGAGTTCTATATGAATGAGGTAAACTTCAGATAAAACGCATATTGCACAGTTGTGTATAGACGGTGGAGCCGGCTTCTCCGCCGATTGGATGGAAGGAAGATTTGATGCAGAGTGGATGGAATAGACACAATTACAGAAACGGTGTCATATACGCAGGGACAAGAAGTGTTTCACCATCTTTTTGCAAATCTTTTGTATAAATCAGATATCTCTTCTCGACAATATGGGAGAACTTGACACAGAAGGCATCAAGGGATTTATGAGAATTGTAGCCCGATGATTTGACCTCAATCGGATGAAGCTTTGCGTTGCGGGACAAAAGAAAGTCGATTTCGTAATTGTGGTTGTCATCCTTAGGCCAGGTGTAATAAAAAAGTTTGTTGCCGGAGGCTGTCAACATCTGTGCGACAACATTCTCGTAAATATATCCCAGATTTGTATTCAGCTTGTCATTCAACAACTTCTGATAGATTACATTCTCAGTGCAATCTGTATCCCAAAATGCAAGAGTGACGAATAGACCGGTGTCTGCGCAGAATATCTTATATCTGGAAATATCTCTGGTCAGCGACATTCCAACATTCGGGTCGTTGGAATGATATGAAAAAAGAGCGGTCTTACTGTCTTCCAGATCTCGCAGCAGCTCCTGGAGTCTGTCATCATCAATTTGTCCCAATACTGAAAACGGCTTATATCGGTTGCTAGCTTTACTAAGTTGAGATGGAATCTCCATAAACAGCGTCTCTAACCGACCAGTGTCGTCAATCTTCTGAAAATCTTCCTTATAAACATTGATGATGCCGCGCTTCGTATGGTCAACTATGCTGAAATTGTTTGTCTCAATGTACGCATCCACAGCCTGAGGCATACCGCCTATCAGCATATATAGCCGAAAATCACGCATCTTGTCTCGATGGACTTGCCCCAACGAAAGACGTTGCTCATAAAATTTGCGGAGCAAAGGGACTGTGGCTTCGTCCCCCAAAGCCCATCGGAATTCTTCATAGTCCATCGGATAAAGAGTAACGCGTTCCTCTTCGCTTGGAATCGTTATGCTCTTTGTGTTCTTCTTAATGCTTATGAGTGAGCCAGTTTCGATGTAATCGTAGCGTCCGTCCTTGACAAGATACTTTATCGCTTGTCTCGCTATTGGGCAATTCTGCACTTCATCGAAAATTATGACTGATTTCCTCTCTTTCAATATGACATTGTAGAACGCCTGTAACTGAAGGAATATATAATCCTTGTTCATAAGGTTATTAAACAAGGATTTTACTTCGTCAGACGCCTCATTGAAGTCTATTAGTATGTATGATTCATATTCATTTTTGGCAAACTGCTCAACAAGTGTTGATTTGCCTACGCGCCTCGCTCCCTCTATTAAGATTGCAGTTCTTCCGTTCTGTGTGCGCTTCCATTCGAGAAGACGATCGTACAGTTTCCTTTTGAATATCCGTGGCATACGCTAACTATTTAATATACGGACAAATGTATCAGTTTTTATCTGATTTACCAAAATGTTTTTGGGCAAAACCTACGAAAATACCGAAATGTTTTTGAGAAAAACCTACGAAAATACCAAAATGTTTAGCCTTAAACTGACCTTCCCTGAGAATGGTTGACACTTTAGAGGTTGTTTAACTGATATTTTTTACAGTATCTCGGAAGTTTGACACATTCATAAATTTAAAATAATCGCAAATATTTGAAAGAGTTT
>CAVJKV010000018.1:0-56120 GCA_963650425.1 Oscillibacter sp.
TCCAGAACACTATGTTCATAATGTTCAAGATGATGGGGCTTTATGTAAAGACCGAATACCAGACTTCCAACGGACGTATAGACCTTGTTATAAGCACTGACAAATATGTCTATATCATTGAGTTGAAACGCGACCAGTCACCGGATGTCGCTCTGGAGCAGATTGAGTCGAAAGGCTACGACAAACCTTTCCTCGCATCCGGCAAGAAGATTATCAAGCTCGGCATCAACTTCTCCTCGGAGACTCGCACCATCGACGGATGGAAAGTGGTGCACTGATACTATTTTATCAAATTCTCACACAATTATCAAGCAGCTCAGATTGTCCGAAATTATTGATTAGTTTTGCGCTTGTGAAACCATAGAGCTTCTTAAAATGAAACAAGCACTGAAACTATCCTTGCTGGCATTATTGCTGGCTTCTTGCTCATCCAACCAGGTCACTATCACCCATAATGCCGGGAAAACCAGAATTGAGGCATATTCAGACAACATCCTGCGCGTAACCTCCGTGCCGGATGGGTGCGAATTCACTGACGGAAAGTCACTTATGGCCCTGGCTCCGGCAAGAAAAGTAAAAATCCACGTCAAACGCAGCGACTCAGTCACTGTCGTAAACGCACCGGAAATCACGGCAGTTGTCAGCAATAAGAACGGAGCTGTGCGTTTTCTCAGAAAAGACGGCACGGAACTGACGTCCGAGTGCAGCAGAAGTTTCAAGCCTGTCTCTGTGGACGGAACCGACGCTTTCACGGTAAGCCAAGGTTTCAATTCGCCTGACGATGAAGCTTTCTTCGGGCTTGGACAACATCAGGCTGACGAATGGAACTATAAAGGGCGCAATGAAGAATTGTATCAGTATAATACAAAAATATCAATTCCTTTCATCGTGTCGTCCAGAAAATACGGACTACTCTGGGACAGTAACAGTTTTTGCCGTTGGGGTGATACCCGAGACTATGCGCAAATAGGAGATGTGTTCACACTATATGACAAGAATGGTGAAAAAGGTGCGCTCACAGGCACATATAAAGCGGCTGACGGCAGTGTTCTTGTTCGCAGAGAGACTGCATTGGCTCAGGAATTTCTGGAAACGCCGGACTGCGAAAGAGTCAGGAATGCTCCGGACTTCAAATTCAACGGAGCAAATGTTGTCTTTGAAGGGGAATTAGAACCGCACGAAAGCGGGCTTTTCCATTTCTACATATATTACGCCGGATATACGAAGATTTTTGTGGACGGAAAGCAAGTGATGCCTGAAATATGGCGCACCGCGTGGAATCCTAACGGAAGGAAATTCGAAGTAACTCTGGAATCGGGGGCCAGAGTCCCATTGCGCATAGAATGGAAGCCGGACGGAGATGTATCCTACTGCGGTTTACGTGTACTCAGCCCTATGCCAAAAGAAATCCAGAACAGGATGAACTGGTGGGGCGAAATGCAGAAACAGATTGACTATTACGTCATTGCCGGAGAGAATATCGATGATGTAATCAGCGGATACCGCACTGTTACAGGAAAAGCCCAGATTATGCCAAAGTGGGCTATGGGATATTGGCAGAGCCGCGAACGCTATTCTTCCCAAAAGGATATACTCGGCACGCTCAAGGAAATGAGAGAAATGAAAATCCCTGTCGATAATATAGTGCAGGATTGGCAATACTGGGAAGATGACCAGTGGGGAAGCCATAAGTTTGACAGCAAACGGTACCCGGACCCGAAAGGAATGATTGACACATTACATTCGATGGGTGCACATTTTATGGTTTCCGTGTGGCCTAAGTTTTATGTCAATACAGACAATTTCAAAGAACTGGACAAGCAAGGATGGATATACCGTAAAGCCGTGGAGGACAGCGTAGAAGACTGGCTCGGCTATCAGCAGTCATTTTATGACGCCTATTCTGAAGGAGCCCGCAAAATGTTCTGGGAGCAGATGAGAGAGAACCTTTTCACGCTTGGTGTGGACGCCTGGTGGATGGATGCAAGCGAGCCGAATGTGCACGATTGCACAGATATGGATTACAGAAAAGCAATGTGCGGACCTACTGCACTTGGCCCTTCTACAGAATATTTCAACGCGTATGCCCTGATGAATGCCAAAGCAATCTATGAAGGACAACGTTCAGTCGAACCGGACAAGAGAGTGTTTCTGCTGACACGCAATGGATTTGCTGGACTTCAGAGATATTCTACAGCATCGTGGAGCGGAGATATCGGCACCAGGTGGGAGGATATGAAAGCTCAGATAAGCGCCGGATTGAACTATGCCATCAGCGGCATTCCGTTCTGGACCCAGGATATTGGCGGATTCAGCGTGGAAAACAGATTCGCAGCGGCTCAACAGGTGTTTGACAAGACAGGGGTTGAGAATGCTGACCTGAAGGAATGGCGCGAAATGCAGACCCGCTGGCACGAATGGGGCGTATTCTGTCCGCTTTACCGTGCCCACGGACAATGGCCGCTGCGCGAGCCCCAGAATATTGCACCTGAATCTCATCCTGCATACAAGACAATCGTAAATGTGGACAAATTGAGATACTGTCTTATGCCATATATCTACACTATGAACGCGAGGGTGCATTTTGACGACTATACTATAATGCGGCCGCTCGTGATGGACTTTACTGACGACATTCAGGCTATCTCCACCAGCGATGAATTTATGTTCGGAGACGCATTTCTAGTTTGCCCGGTTTACGAATACGGAGTACGTGGGCGAAACGTTTATCTTCCTGAGGGACAGTGGTATGAATGGCATTCGGGCAAGCCGGTTGCAGGTGGACGCACTTTCTATGCGGACGCTCCTTATGACCGGATACCGGTCTATGTGCGCGCAGGGCAGATCATCCCAGTAGGACCGGACATTCAATTTACTGCGCAAGATACCGGCAAAGAATTGACACTCAAGATATTCGCCGGCAAGAACGCCAAATACTCGCTATACGAGGACGACGGTCTTACATACAATTACGAAAAAGGTCAATACTCTTGGATTCCTATAACCTGGGATGATTCTTCTGAAACATTGACACTTTCCGCCCGGACGGGAGCATTCGATGGAATGTCGCTGCAGAAACATATAAGCATAGAGATCATTGACGGCGAGGGCGTGCGGACAACAGAACTGGACTACGCAGGTGACGAAATTTCGGTAAAAATCAGTAAATTGGCAGTTGCAAAACAATAAATGCAATGAACAATATTCAGAATCCCGTTCTCGACGCTATAAAGACACGCCGCAGTATCAGAAAATACAAAACCGAACAGATTTCAGACAGTGAACTTGCCACAGTGCTGGAGGCCGGCACATTCGCTCCGACAGGAAACAACCGGCAGGATCCGATTATAGTGGCAGTACAGAATCCGGAGAAAATAGAGGCGCTAGTCAGAATGAACGCTGAAGTTATGGGCGTGGACACCAATCCATACTATGGAGCTCCTACCATCGTTCTGGTATTTGTCCCGCTTCCGGAAGCAAACCGCAATTCAGTACAGGACGGTTCGCTAGTGCTTGGCACAATGATGTTGGCCGCACATTCCATCGGATTGGCATCTTGTTGGATTAACAGGGAAAAGGAAATGTTTTCCACTGCTGAAGGAAAGAAATTGATGGCCGAATTCGGCGTTCCTGACGGATATATGGGCATAGGTGCATTGTCACTCGGCTACCCGGCTATCGCAAACCCAAAGGCTCTTCCGAGAAAAGCTAATTATTTCAAAATCATAAAGTAGTTGCCTTATGGGCAATCCTGATATTGAAGACATCCTGCAACGGCACGGCGTTCGTCCCACTGCCGTCAGGATATTGATATACAGAGCAATGCAGGAGTTTCACAACACTTTCAGTTTGGCAGATCTGGAGGTGTCGCTTGAGACCGTGGACAAGTCAACGATCTTCAGAACCCTGGAAACGTTTACAGGCTGTCATCTTGTACACGAGACCGAAGACGGAAGCGGTGCCAGAAAATACTGCGTCTGTCACAATGACCACAACTGCGGTCCTGACGAAATGCACTGCCATTTCTACTGCGAATCCTGCCACAAGACGTTCTGTCTGGATACCGTTCACATCCCCCCTGTAAATTATCCTGAATCCTATGAACTGCACGAAATTGAGTACCTTATGAAAGGTCTCTGCCCGGAGTGCAGCAGGAAATCAAAGAGAAATTAAGCCTAACATTTTTTCAGAAACTGCGGAATACGGTTCCTGTAATCCGGCGAGCTATGCCTTTTTCACTTAAAGTGGAAAAAAATGTAACAAAGTGGAAGATTATGGAAAACTTTTACTACATTTGCGCACAAGCGTGAATAATATTTGAAAGATTACTGTAATGACCACTTTCATCGGCGAATATACAGTCAAGGTGGACGACAAAGGAAGATTGGTTTTTCCTTCGGCGTTCAAGTCTGCTGTACCGTCTGATGGAGATTTGCGGTTCGTATTGAAGAAAGACATATTCGAGGATTGCCTTGAAATGTACACTTTTCAGGAATGGGAGCAGCAGAGTTCGCAGGTCAAATCCAGTCTGAATTTCTTCAATAGAGACCACGCCGCCTTCTGGAGAGAATATATGCGCGATCGCGCTGTGGTGGAGCCTGACGGAAAACTCGGCAGGATTTCCATACCGAAAAAGCTTCTGGAGGCTATAGGTGTAACCAAGGAAGTGGTGTTCTCAGGCAATGACTACAAGATCGAGATCTGGGCAAAGGAGAAATTCGAAGCAAGCAGAATCTCGAATGACAGATACATAGCTATTGCCGGAGAGCTCTCAAAGTAGAGACGAAGGAGCTATGTCAGAATATCACACACCGGTTCTTCTGAACGAGAGCATTTCCGCTCTTATAACCGATCCGTCAGGAATATATATCGATGCCACATTCGGAGGCGGTGGACACACCGCTGAGATTCTTTCACGCTTGTCTTCGGCGGGAAAGGTCATCGCCTTCGACCGTGACACCGATGCTATAAACAACAGAATAAATGATCCGAGGCTCACTCTGATTCACGCAGATTTCCGCTACGTCCACAATTTCATAATGGAGGAAACGAGAAAATCGGGAGAATACGGGAGCATTCGCGAGTTGGTTACCGATGCTAAAGTGGACGGAATCCTCGCGGATTTGGGAGTCTCGTCGCACCAGTTTGACACTGCAGACCGTGGATTTTCATTCCGGTTCGATGCCCTTCTGGATATGAGGATGAATACGCAGGCGTCAGTTTCAGCTGCTGATGTAGTCAATACTTATTCTGTTGAAGACCTTGAAAAAATCTTCAGAGTCTATGGGGAAGTGGATAATGCCCGCAGAATCTCCCAACTGATAGTTTCAGCCAGGGCCACGAAGTCTATCGGGACAACCGGAGAATTGGACAAGGCATTGGAGCCGGCATTGCCGAGTTTCGCCAGCCACAAGATTCTGGCAAAAATCTATCAGGCCTTGAGAATTGAGGTTAATCACGAGATGAGGTCGCTGGAAAAATTCCTTTACGGTGCCGCTTCCTCTCTGAAAGGAAACGGAAGGCTCTCGGTAATCACCTACCACTCTCTGGAAGATAGAATGGTAAAGAATTTCATCAAGGCAGGGAACATCCACGGAGACATTGAGAAGGATTTCTACGGCAATCCTATCGCGCCTCTGAAGGCATTGAACAGAAAGCCGATTCTTCCGCAGGAGAGCGAGATATCCGCCAACACAAGGGCGAGAAGCGCCAAACTGAGAGTAGCCGAAAAAGTACAGGAGGGATGACGGTATGAACTTGAAAACAATAGGACACAACATCTGGGGCGTCATTCTGGATTACTTCCGAGGCGAGCTTCTTATGAAGATGGGATGCGGCAAATACTTTATGCACATCGTATTCGTATTTATGCTGTTCTGGTGTATGATTCTGTTCGATGTCGTAGTGGAAAACAGACTCTACATTTTGAAGAAAAACAAGGAAACACTGTCAGAGTTACAGATATACCATACCGAGAAAATGGTGCAATTGGCAAGTTTCGGACGGATAACCAAGACAGAACGGATGCTCAAAGAGCGCAATTCGACTGTCACATACCCGACCAAACCGGCCAGCAGGCTTGACGTCAAGGAAAAATGACAATGAGGGAGAAGGGAAACATAGAAAGGGAGAGCAATATCCTCAAGTTTTTGCACGTGTGCTTTACGCTCGCGTGCCTTGTCGTTGTAGGCAAAATGCTGTACTTCCAGCTTGTTTTCAAGGACAGTGACCCTAATCTCAAGTATTTCAAAGCCAGAAGCAGAAAAGTTGAACTTACACCTGTCAGAGGTTCAATTCTGGCATCGGACGGAAGGCTCCTTGCCATCTCAACCCCGATGTACCAGATATATATGGATTGTACCGTAAGGAAAGCTGAGTTCAAGGCCCTCCAGAAAAACAAAAAGAAAATCAGCAAGAAAGACGAATCCAAAGATACGGGAAAAGTCAAGGAAAATGACAAAAAGACCTCAATCACTACTGAAGAAGAATGGAGAAACGAGGCCGGACTGCTTGCCCATGGGCTTTCCGCGATATACGGAAATACCGCATCATATTGGAGTTCCTTGATACTCAAAGGTCGTGACAACGGAAACAAATACCTCAAAATAGGTGGGACAATAGACCATGAAACACTGCAAAAAGTCAAGAGTCTGCCATTGTTCAAACTTGGAGCCAACAAGGGTGGCATAATCGTGGAGCGCACCGACACGAGGCAATATCCATACGGTTCACTTGCCAGACGAGTCATCGGATACGTAAAAGACAACAGCAGATCCAACGGCAACAATGCCATCGGTCTGGAAGGCAAATTCGACTACATACTGCACGGCAGCGACGGATACGGCTGGACTAAAAAAAGCGACAAAAGCCAGGTTGAGAACCGCGACAGCACTTGGGTAGAGGCCAAAGACGGAATGGACGTCAGGACCACATTGGATATTGACATTCAGGATATTGCCGATGATGCACTAAGACGTAACATCATCGACCAGCCGAATCTCGAGGGCGGTTGCGTCATCGTGATGGACGTAAAGACAGGAGCAATACGGGCAATGGTGAATCTGCTCAGGGACAGTTCAGGCAACACTCTCAACGAGAGTTACAATATGGCGATAGGCCGCGCCGGAGAGCCTGGTTCCGTGTTCAAATCTGCCACTCTTATGAGTCTGATTGAGGACGGCAAGGTCAATCTGTCGGACGAAATTCCGACAAACCACGGAAGAATAGGCCTGTTCACACCGGACGACCACATAGTAAGCTATGAGCGTCAGACTCACAAGAATACTATGACTGTGATGCACGGCTATGAGATTTCATCCAATTACATATTCCGAAAACTGGCGATAGACAATTACGGAAACAAGCCCAAGAAATTCCTGGACAATCTGTACCTGTACAAGTTCGGCGAATCGTTCGATTTCGACCTCAACGGATTGGCATCCACACATATACCTTCCCCGGACAACAAGGCTGAATGGAGCGGCACATCGCTGGGCTCAATAGCCATCGGATACTCGGTAAGCGTAACGCCTCTGCACATAATAACTTTCTACAATGCCATAGCCAACAAGGGCCGGATGATGAAGCCATACTTGGTGGAAGATATCGAAAAGGACGGTATTGTGAAAGAGAAGAAAGGTCCGGCAGTACTGAACGGTTCCATCTGCTCCAGACAGACTGCGGACAGCCTCACCAAGGGCCTGATGCAAATCACATCCGAGGGTACGGCTGCGCTCAGACTGAAGAACGCGAAACTCAAGGTGGCCGGAAAGACCGGAACAGCACGTATAGCTGTGAGTGCAAGCAACTCCGGAAAGGGACGCTCCTCATACACGGGCAACGACGGGCTTGTCAAATACCAGGCAACATTCGTCGGGTTCTTCCCGGCAGAACAGCCTAGATATTCCGCAATCGTAGTGGCATATTCAAAGCCAAGCCGCGAAATATTTTACGGAGGAACGACACCGGCAATGGTCTTGAGAGAGATTGTGGACAAGATATACGCTCTTGACAACAGTTACGGAGAGGAAATCAGCAGCGGAGGAAGAATGCCGGATATGTCACCTGAAGCGCCGGCAACATCCAGAAACGGAAAAGTGCCTGGCTTGAAAGGACTCGGACTGATGGATGCCATCTACGCGATTGAGAATGACGGATACAAATGTTCATATTCCGGCGTAGGACACGTGGTGAGCCAAAGTCCGGCTGCTGGGACGACGCTCGGGGAAGGACAGACAATAACAATCCGGCTCGAATAGCATTACTGACAAACATTTAAGAAGATGATACTTCAGAAAATCATACAGAACTGCGCCGCAACAGCCACGTCCGGAGACCTCGGACGTGACATTGCCGCAATATGCAGCGACTCCAGGAAAGCAGTCCCGGGGTCATTGTTCATTGCTGTGAAAGGGTATGCAAGCGACGGACACAAATTCATCGCTTCAGCCATTTCAGCAGGCGCAGTTGCAGTCATATACGAGAATCAGGAAGAGCTTGAGGCTCAGCTTGAAACAGTACGCGCTGAAGGCAAGGCCGATGCAGAGGGCATCTCACTTGTCAGAGTGGAGAACTCACGCCGTGCAGAAGCGATGGCTGCAGCGGAATTTTTCGGCAATCCGTCACACGAACTCACGTTGGTAGGGATTACCGGCACAAACGGCAAGACAACAACCGTGACACTGCTTTACAACTTGTTCAGAGGACTCGGATACAAATGCGGCCTTCTCTCTACCATAGCCAATTACGTGGGAGACAAACGCCTTGAGACAACCAACACCACAGCGGACCCAATCACAATCAATTCACTGATGAGGCAGATGGCAGATGAGGGATGCGCCTACTGCTTTATGGAAGTAAGTTCAATAGGAATGGAACAGGACCGCGTAACGGGCCTGAAATTCAAGGCTGGCATATTCTCGAACCTGACACACGACCATCTGGATTACCACAAGACATTCGCGGAATATCTGAGATGCAAGAAACTATTTTTCGACACGCTTCCGTCTGACGCATACGCAATTACCAATATCGATGACAGGAACGGAATGGTAATGGTGCAGAACACGTCCGCCAAGGTAGTCACCTACTCGTGCAGAAGCATCGCAGACCATACCTGCCGCATAATCGAAGAAAGCTTCGACGGGATGCAGCTCCGCATTGACGGCAAGGAAGTCTGGACAAGACTTATAGGGCAGCACAACGCCTACAATCTCCTCGCAATATATACGACAGCAATTCTCGTTGGGGCAGAACCGGAAGACGCGCTCATACAACTCAGCAGGCTGGAATCCGCAAAAGGCCGTCTGGAAACATTGCACGGGCCTCACAGCCTGTCTGTTGTCATCGACTATGCTCACACTCCTGACGCATTGGAGAACGTCCTCAAGACATTGAGCGGCATAGGGACCTGCAAGCATCTGATATGCCTGTTCGGATGCGGAGGAGACAGAGACAAGACAAAACGCCCTGAAATGGCTGCCGTCGCAGAGAAATATGCAGACAGGATATTCGTAACCTCTGACAACAGCAGGACAGAGAACACCGATGACATTATGGAAGATATCCGCAAAGGATTCTCCCGCGAAGGTCTGGCAAAAGCGCTGTTCATATCCGACAGAAAAGAGGCGATCAGGACAGCCATCACACTGGCACCGGAAGGGGCTGTGATACTTCTTGCCGGAAAGGGGCACGAAACATATCAGATAATAGGAAGCGAGCATAGGCATTTCGATGAAAGAGAGATAGTCAATGACGTATTCAAGTCAATGGAGGGCAACTTATGATATACCATCTTTTCCAACTGCTCGAAGGCTATGACATTCCGGGACAGGGGCTTATGAACTACCTGTCATTCAGGGCAATGCTCGGGTGCGTATCAGCTATGCTCATATCGTTCTTTGCGGGCAGGCGCATTATCCGCTGGCTTCAGAAGAAACAGATTGGAGAGACCATACGCGACCTCGGACTCGAAGGACAGATGCAGAAGAAAGGCACCCCTACTATGGGCGGAATAATCATTCTTCTGGCGATAACCGTTTCCGCACTGCTGTTCTGCGACCTCACAAACATCTACACCCAACTATTACTGTTCACTACCATTTGGTGCGGCGGAATAGGCTTTGCAGATGACTATATCAAAGTCTTCAAGCACAACAAGGAAGGAATGAGCGAGAAATGCAAGCTCATTCTGCAGGTAGTGCTCGGATTCGCCGTCGGTCTTACCGTATGTTTCAGCAATGACATCGTGGTAAGGGAAAAAATCAAAGTGGAATCCGCTGAAAACGGCACCACATACGTTCCGCAAGGGAGCTCTGACCTGGATCTGGACAGCGAGACTATAGTAAAGGAAAGCGGATGGAAGATGGAAAACATAGTCAAAAGCACCAAGACAACCCTGCCTTTCATAAAGAAGCACGAGTTTGACTACAAGTGGCTGTCACCGTTCAAGGGCCCTTGGGGCTGGTACTGCAAATGGGCCATTTACGTACTGATGATTGTGATTGTGATCACAGCCTGCTCGAACGGCACGAACTTGACAGACGGAATGGACGGTCTTGCAGCCGGCTCATCTGCACTGGTAGGCATAGTGCTCGGCATATTGGCCTGGCTGAGCGGCAACCTCATAAATTCCGAATACCTGGACATAATGTACATACCGGGGACCGGCGAAATTGCCATATTCATGTCGATTTTCGTAGGTTCACTGCTCGGTTTTCTGTGGTATAATTCATATCCCGCGCAGGTGTTTATGGGCGACACCGGAAGCCTTGCAATCGGAGGAATCATCGGCGTAAGCGCCATCCTTATGAGAAAGGAACTGCTTCTTCCGATTCTGTGCGGAATATTCTTCGTGGAAAGCCTGTCAGTACTCATCCAGCGTTTCTATTTCAAATACACAAGAAAGAAAACAGGCACAGGACAGCGAGTATTCAGGATGGCTCCTCTCCACCACCACTACCAGAAAGTGGACATCCCGGCTAAAATCCAGTGGCCGTCGCACCCGATACCGGAGGCAAAGATTGTGACAAGGTTCTGGCTCATAGGGGCTATATTGGCGGTAGCGACATTGGCATTATTGAAAATAAGATAAAGAATAAGATAATATATTATGAATAAGCGAATTGTAGTTCTTGGCGGAGGCGAAAGCGGTGCAGGTGCCGCAGTCCTCGCGAAAGTAAAAGGTTTCGACGTTTTCCTTTCAGACAAAGGAGAAATCGCCAAAGAGTATGCAGACCTTCTCAAAAAATGGGACATTCCGTTTGAAGAAGGACGCCATACTGAAGAACTCATACTCAATGCTGATGAGGTCATAAAGAGTCCCGGCATCCCTACTACCGCGCCGATGATACAAAAACTCTCGGCACAGGGAACACATATCATTTCGGAAATAGAATTTGCCGGAAGATATGACACCGCAAAGAAGATTTGCATTACGGGAAGCAACGGCAAAACCACCACCACTTCACTGATATATTATCTTCTCAAGGAAGCCGGACTGAACGTAGGGCTGGGCGGAAATATCGGCAAGAGTTACGCCTATCAGGTAGCCACCGAGCATTTCGACTATTACGTACTGGAAATCAGCAGTTTCCAGCTCGACAACTGCTACGATTTCCACCCTGACATAGCCATCATCACCAACATCACACCTGACCACCTGGACAGATATGGCTACGAAATGGAGAACTACGTGCGCGCCAAATTCAGAATTACCAGAAATCTCCGTCCTGAAGACTGCTTCATCTTCGACTCAGACGATGAAATCACAATCAACCATCTGGACAAGATTATCGTTGAAGCAAAGAAGCTTCCTTTCACGCAGAAAGACAAAGTTGAGCAGGGCGCGTACCTCGACAACGACAAGATTGTCGTGAAATACGAGGACGAAGAGTGCGATCTCTATCTGAAAGAACTCGCTCTCGGAGGCAAGCACAACATATACAATTCGATGGCGGCGGCTCTTGCGGCGAAGGCGAGCGGCATAGACAACGCGGTCATCCGCAATTCACTGGAGACATTCCAGCCTATCGAGCACAGGCTTGAACCGGTACTGAGTGTAGGCGGCGTGCTTTATATCAATGACTCGAAGGCCACCAACGTGGATGCCGCGTGGTATGCACTTGAATGTCAGACAAAACCGGTCGTATGGATTGTCGGCGGCACGGACAAGGGCAACGATTACGAAGTGCTTAAAGGTCTCGTAAAAGAAAAAGTAAAGGCAATCGTGTGTATGGGCAAAGACAACCATAAATTCCACGAGGCGTTTGAAGACATTGTAGGCAAGGAGAACATAGTGGACACGCTGTCCGCAAAGGAAGCCGTGAAAGCGTCTGCATCATTCGCAAAGGACGGGGACGTGGTGCTGCTCAGTCCTTGCTGCGCCAGCTTCGACTTGTTCACCTGCTACGAAGACAGGGGCGAACAGTTCAAGAAAGCGGTACGCGAACTATAAAACATAATAGAAGAGGATTCCGGACAAATGGGGAAAAAGAAATTCAATATTGCCAGGCTCACAGACAGGCTGCAGGGAGACAAGGTCATCTGGACCATCTTCTTCCTGCTCATAGCCATATCAATTCTGGCCATATCGTCCTCCACTTCCCAGCTGGCGATACAGAACAAGACATCAAGATTGAACTTTGCGATGTCCCAAATGGTGTTTTCTGGATTCTGTCTAGGTCTGGCCATACTCATATACTCACTCAACAGGGTTGGAATCTTCTGGTACTTTGCAAGATTCGGCTTTATCGTCTCGTTTGCAATGCTGTTTTTCGTCGGATTCAGACTAAAAATACCGCACGTTATGGCAGCTGACGACATCAACGGGGCGTGGAGATGTATAAAAATAGGCGGCTTTCAGGTGCATATTTTTGAATTCGTCAAAGTCTTTATGATTATGTACATAGCCTGGGCTATGGATGCCATACACAGCAGAAACACGACTTTGGCGGACAACTTGTCAAACTTCAAACTAAGTTGGGGTGAAAACTCAAGAGAACCGTTGAAATTTCTCAAGACAGAATCTGGTAAAACCTGGTTCTACGTAATAGTCCCTATACTGCTCACCACAATATTTATTGCTATGGGTGGCGTATCAAGCGCACTTATCATTGGCTCTATGATGATACTTACTGCGCTGATAGCAGGACTGAAATGGAAGCACGTGATAATCCTGGGAGTACTTGGCGTTATAGTCGGGGCCGGTGTTGTCGGCATATACCATATCTCAGACGGCAAATATTTCAACCGTGTCGGCACTGCAATAAGCAGGGTACGGATACAGAAAGATGACCCTCTTGCAGAAATGAAAACTCTGAAACCAGGGACAATAGATTTCCAGAACATCGTGGACGACAACCTGCAGGAAATGAGCGCGAAAATAGCCATCAGCGAGGGAGGACTTTTCGGCAAAGGTCCGGGTAAAAGCACACAGAGATATGTCGTCCCGGTTATGTACGAAGACTATATGTACAGTTTTCTGGTTGAAGAATATGGACTCATAGGAGGCATTTTCATAATGTTGCTTTACGGAAGCCTGCTTGCCAGAGGCGCAATGGTGGCACGATGCTGCGATGATCGGTTTTACAGAACAGCTGTTGCCGGCCTCACTCTGTTGATTTCGGGACAGGCGCTGATACATATAATGATTAACGCCGATGTGATGATTCACACTGGACAGACATTGCCGATTATCAGTCACGGAAAGAGTTCATTTATGGCATTCAGCATAGCATTCGGTATCTTGCTATCAATCAGCAAAGTGGCGAAGAAAAAGGTTGAAAAGCTGGAGGCGGAAAGGGCTGCGGAGGCGGCCGCCAAACTTTTGGCTGCATCCGGTGGAAATGCAACTCCCGAAACTGCGCAGGTTCTGAATACAGAGCAGTCAGCCAATGTCTGGAATGGCAATGATGAATTCCCGGAAGACATTAACACTGAAGGAATTGAAGAGTTCGAAGAAAGTGATGAATAAACAATACGCTTGGAAGTTAATATATAGAGGACAGCATACTATGGCAACACAACATAAAGCATTGAGAATCATCATCAGCGGCGGCGGCACGGGAGGGCATATTTTCCCTGCTGTTTCGATTGCCAACAAGATGCGTGAGCTGAACCCGGACAGCAAAATCCTGTTCGTGGGTGCGGAAGGAAAGATGGAAATGGAGAAAGTTCCTGCGGCAGGTTATGAAATAATAGGTCTGCCTATCGTCGGACTTCAGAGACAACTGAATCTGAAAAATGTCATCAACGATCTCAAGGCTCCGTTCAAAGTCCTTCAGAGCATCCGAAAAGCCGGAAAAATCATACGCGACTTCAAGCCGGACATCGCTATAGGTGTAGGAGGATATGCCAGCGCTCCCCTTCTGTGGGCAGCTGAACATCAGGGAGTCCCGACCCTCATCCAAGAGCAGAACGGATTTGCAGGACTTACCAACAAGATACTCGGCAAGTCAGCCGGACGCATCTGCGTAGCATACGATGGGATGGAGAGGTTCTTCCCTGCCGATAAAATCATAATGACAGGCAATCCTATACGCAGCGAGATAATTCCTGCGACTGCTGAAATGAAAGAGGAAGGGCTCAAGTACTACGGCCTATCCGCAGAAAGAAAGCACATACTCATCACCGGAGGAAGCCTCGGCAGCGGAACCCTCAACAAATCTATGCAAAAATGGATTGAGGACGGTTGCCCAGGCGGGGAAAATGTCGAAGTCCTCTGGCAATGCGGCAAATATTATAAAAAACGCATTGACGAGTTTATGGAGCAGGCGAAGGCTCAAGGCAAGGGAGGAGACATTCTTAAATATATCCACCACAGCGATTTCATCGGCAGGATGGATTTGGCATACGCCGTGGCCGACGTGGTCATAGCACGTTCAGGAGCAAGCACTGTGTCGGAACTTTGCGCGGCTCACAAAGCTGCCATTTTCGTACCTTCGCCGAATGTGGCTGAAGATCATCAGACACACAACGCGATGGCACTTGTAAGAAAAGACGCTGCTATGCTCATCAAGGATGCCGAGGCTCCGGAGCGACTTCTGCCAGCTGCAGTCGGGCTGCTTGATGACGAGACTAAAATCGAGACTATGCAGAAGAACATTGCGCTTCTGGCAAGGACTGACGCAGCTGACGCCATAGCGGAAGAAGCATATAAGTTGGTGAACTGCAAACAGTAAACTATTATGGCAACGAAATACAGCAACATATATTTTATCGGCATAGGCGGCATCGGGATGAGCGCCATAGCCCGGTATTTCAAGTTCAAAGGTCTGAACGTGTCGGGATACGACCGCACTGAATCGGAACTGACCGACAAGCTTCAGTCGGAAGGCATTGACGTACATTACGAGGACAACACTGATTACATCCCGAAAGACAAGGAAAACACACTGGTTGTCTATACCCCGGCCATCCCGCACGATATGGGTGAATTGGTCTATGTCCAGACCAACGGATACAAAGTCGTCAAACGTTCCCGCGTACTTGGCGAAATAACTGACGGAGAGAGATGCCTTGCAGTTTCAGGGACCCACGGCAAGACCACCACGAGCACATTGACCGCGCACATATTGACCGAAAGCGGCGACGGATGTTCCGCATTTCTCGGCGGCATATCCAAGAATTACGGCACGAATCTGCTGATGAGCCACAACCGGACAGTGGTCGTGGAAGCTGACGAGTTCGACCGTTCATTCCTGCAGTTGCATCCGGAGACAGCCGTAATCACCGCAATGGACGCTGACCATCTGGATATCTACGGAGATCTGGAACACGTGCACGAGGCATTCAAGGCTTTCGCTTCACAGGTAAGCGGCACCGTAATTGCCAAACTCGGGCTTGACATCACGGAAAAAGACACCGATGCAAAGATTCTGCATTATCACTATAATGACGAGCGCGCCGATTTCCACGCAAGGAATCCTCATCCCGACAAACTCGGATACTTCATCTTCGACATAGTTTATCCCGGTGGAGTGATAGAAAATGTCAAATGCGGCACTCCGGGATGGGTCAATGTGGAAAACAGCATAGCTGCAGCGGCTATATGCCTCACCCACGGCGTAAGTCCTGACGCCATCCGCAAAGCGATAGGCTCATTCCAAGGCGTAAAGCGCAGACTTGACATTCACATCAACACCGAAAAACTCTCATATATAGATGATTATGCACACCATCCGGCAGAGCTTGCAACAGCGATAAGCTCTATGAGGGACATATTTCCGGGAAGAAAACTTACGGCGATTTTCCAACCGCATCTTTATACGAGGACAAGGGATTTCGCGGATGATTTTGCAAAATCCCTGAGCAAGGTGGACAAGCTCATACTTCTGGACATATATCCGGCGCGAGAGGAGCCGATTCCCGGCGTGACTTCGCAGATAATATTCGACAAGGTAACCGCACCGGAGAAGGTAATGCTGAAAAAAGAAGAGCTGATGGACTATCTCGAGAAAGAGGAACTTGATGTTCTGGTGACATTCGGCGCCGGCAACATCGACCGCTTCATCGAGCCGATTACCGAAATGCTCCGCAAAAGGGCTCAAAACATAATATAAATGCAACTCAAAAGATTCTGGAAATATCTTTTCACTGCGGTAATAATCGCCGCGATAGTCACTGTCCTGATAATTTCAGGTCAGCGGGCTGTCGCTGCCCATAGAGAACTCACGTGCAGCGGCATAAAGGTGGAGTTCCAGAATCCAGACAGACTGAATTTCGTCACAGAATCCGACATAAAGCAGTATATTACAAAAGATTACCGCAATTGCTCCGGAATGCGGCTTGAGGAAATAGACCTCCGGCAGATAGAAACAGTCCTGAACGGCAAGAGCGCAATCCTCAAAAGCGAGGCATACACAACACCGGACGGAGTGCTCCACATTCAGATTTTCCAGAGGGAACCTGTCGTAAGACTGATTTCAGATCGCGGCAGATGGTATGCCGATGAGACCGGCTACATTTTCCCGATGCAGAAGAACTACTCGTCCAGAGTACCTGTAATCGACGGCTCCATCCCACTGGACATCGGCAGCGACTTCAAGGGGATGCCGCAGAAAAAGCGTGACAAAGAATGGCTTGACGGGATATTGGCACTTGCGGACTTCCTCCGCGACAACCGGAAATGGAATGACAGCGTCGCGCAGATTCACGTAAACGACAACGGGCATCTGGTCATTGTACCGAGAAAAGGACGGGAGAAATTCTATTTCGGGAGACCGGAAATGTTTGAGCGCAAATTCGCCAAAATAGAAGATTATTACAGATTCATTGTACCGGAGAAAGGAGAAAAAGCCTACAGCTATGTAAATGTATCTTTCGACGGGCAGATTGTATGTAGAAAATAAAACGCAAAATGATAACAGACAATAATTTGAATGAAAGAATCATAGCCGCCATCGACCTTGGGACAAGCAAGACGTCGCTTGTGATTGCCAGAGTCGAGGGCTGTAATGCGCAGCTGTTGTACTACAAGTCTGCGCCATCCAAAGGAATCGATTTCGGCGAAGTGATAAATCCCGGACAGACAAAATCCGTAGTCAGGGATCTCGTCAAGGATGCCGAGGAAGAGCTTCATCTAAAAATCAGTCAGATTATTACGGGGATGCCGAGGTGCAATATCACCAGGTCGGACGCAACCGGTTCGATGACGAGGGAAAATTACGAAGAATGTATTACCGAGGAGGAGGTGAATGCTGTAAAATCCATTGCAAAGGAATCTCTCAACGACCAGGTGGGCGGAAAAGAAAAAATATACGGTGTCATAGCTCAGTCATTCTCGACCGATGAATATTTCCAGCAGCCGGAAGAAGATGTAGTCGGAATGACAGGTTCCAAGCTGGACGGTCATTTCAAGGTCTATATAGGCAAGAGCACTCCGCTTAACAATCTCACCAGAGTATTCAACGACTTGGGGGTGGGCATTGCCAGAACATATTTCACTCCGCTTGCCACGGCAAAGGCTGTGCTTACCGAAGAAGAGACAGGAAATGGCGTTGCGCTCATAGATTTGGGCGCGGGCGCGACATCCGTAAGCATTTTCAAGAAAAATGTCCTTGTGGCATATTACGCAATTCCGTTCGGAGGAAACTGCATAACAGGTGACGTACGCACGGAATGCAGGATATCCGAGAGACTGGCAGAGAATATAAAGAAGGCTTACGGCGGATGTATGCCGGACAAATTGCAGAACCTCGGGGAGAAAATCATCCAGATAGAGACTGACGACCTGAGTGCATTCTCCCAGATTCCAGTGATGACATTGTCCGAGATAATCACGGCAAGAGTCAAGGAAATCATTGATGCAATGCTCTATGCCATCCAGGAGAATGATTTCACTTACGACTTGCGGAGCGGCATCGTAATCACCGGAGGAGGTGCCGAGATGCTGAACATATCCAACTACATAGGTGAGCTGTCAGGATACAATGTGCGTCTGGGATATCCGAAGGCGAAATTCGGAATAAGCGGAAACGAAAGCATACTCAAGACTAACGCCTCTACAATAGCCGGTCTGGTGCTTATGGCTCTCGAGGAAAATCTGTCCTGCTGCACTTACAATGACGAGGCTCCGGCAGAAGATAGCGAAGCAAAACCGGAAGCAGAAAAGCCTCAGACTTCCACACCGGCAAACGAAGCTGAAGACGGTGACGACTCTCACAATGGAAAAGAGCCCGAGGTCTCTCAACAGGCAGATGAAAAGCCGGCAACGCCATCAGGAACAACGCCTGAAAGCACCAACGAGACTACACAAACCAAGCCTGCCAATGAAGACACAGGACGCAACAAGAAAGTGAAGAAAGAGGGCTGGCTCGACAGGTGGAGAAAGAACTTCACAGTGAAGATAAGCGGCATCAATGACGAGATAAACAACAAAAATCTTTAGAAGCCAAGTATATGAACGAGAATATTATGCCAGAAAACAATATGCCGGACAATATTATGGCGGACAACATTCTCCCCGCCGACTGGGTGCCGGAGAATTCGATGATAAAGGTAATAGGTGTCGGCGGCGGTGGTTGCAACGCCGTGACATATATGTACAACCAGAAGATTCAGGGATGCAGTTTCATTGTCTGCAACACTGATTCCCAGGCACTTTACAAGAGCAATGTTCCGGTCAAACTCAAAATCGGAGACGGGCTCGGAGCCGGCACAGTACCGAACAAAGCGCGCAATGCCGCTCTGGAGTCACAGGACGAGATCATAAAGAAAGTTCTCGACTGCGGCACGAAGATGCTGTTCATAACTGCAGGACTCGGAGGCGGCACAGGCACAGGAGCCTCACCGGTGATTGCGAAACTTGCAAAAGACAGAGGCATCCTCACTGTGGCAGTAGTCACCCTTCCATTCGCCGAAGAAGGACGTCAGGCGCTTGCAAAGGCAAGTGACGGAATCCACGAACTCCAGAGAAATGTGGACAGTCTCCTGATAATCAACAATCAGAAGCTCTACCAGTATTTCGGGGAAATGCTACTGCAGGACGCGTGGCCCAAGGCCGACGAGGTCCTTGCCACAGCCGTGCGCGGCATTATCGAGATTATCAAGAAACCCGGATATATCAATGTCGATTTCCAGGATGTCATCACTATGATGAAGAACAGCGGTATGGCGCTTATGGGATGCGGAACCGGCAGCGGAAAGAACCGTATAGAAGATGCCGTAAAAGGGGCGCTGGAATCCCCTCTTCTCAATGATTATGACCTCAAGACAGCGAAGAACCTGCTGGTAAACATCACTGCCGGCAAGAATGAGAAAGGTCTGCTGATGAGTGACTTCGGAAGAATAAGCGACCTCATCACAGAGTACACCGGGCAGGTGGACAAATCCAAGAGAGGTCTCATCTGGGACGATGACGAGAACGTGGGAGACAAGATACACATCACTATCGTCGCCACCGGATTCAATGTGGACATCACCGGACTGACTGGAAACGACTACGGCAAACTTATCATTATCAACAAGGATTTCGTCTATGACGAGGACCAGAAGATCAATGACGGATGCGAAATATCCATAACTGACAGACCGTTCGTAAACACAATCGGCAAGAGTATGACTTCCAACACGCCGCACTTCCACTACGACACAAGGCCTGTTCTCGCAGTGGAAAGAGGAGCCGACATAAACAGGCTCAAGGATATCGCCGCAATTCACAGATGCCAGACGAAGAGGCAGGAAGAACAGAACTGATATTATTGCGCCAGACCTATATTTTCCGTAATTTTGCGGGGTTTATGGAAGAGCCGTAAATGGCTCCGAAAGACATTATTTCAAGAGAAATGGAAAGAAAGACACGTGTAAGGTTTGCACCGTCCCCGACCGGACCGCTTCATATGGGCGGCGTGAGGACTGCATTATACAACTATTTGTTCGCCAAGCAGAACGGCGGAGATTTCATAATCAGAATCGAAGATACCGACTCCCACAGATTTGTCCCGGGAGCCGAGAAATATATAATTGAAGCGCTCAACTGGTGCGGCATTAAGGCTGACGAAGGCGTGGACGAGAACGGCAATGTAGTGGAAGTCGCATCTGAAAGACATCCTCACGCACCGTACCGCCAGTCCCAGCGAAAAGGTCTGTACAGGAAATATGCTGACCAGCTTATCGCCAACGGTTACGCATATTACGCATTTGACACAGCCGAGGAGCTCGACGCGAAAAGAGCCGAAGCCGAGGCTGCCGGCAAGACATTCATCTACAATCAGCAGACAAGGATGGAATTGCGCAATTCCCTCACGCTGCCTGAGGATGAAGTCAAGATGTTGCTTGACACAACTGACAGTTGGACAATCCGCTTCAAGATGCCGGAGGACACAGTCGTCAAAATGGACGATCTCATCCGCGGGCACATCGAGGTAAACACCGACACACTCGACGACAAGGTGCTTTGGAAGAGAGCCGACGAACTGCCGACATACCATCTTGCAAACATTGTGGACGACCACCTTATGGAAATCACGGAAGTAATCCGCGGAGAAGAGTGGCTTCCTTCGCTTCCGCTCCACTATATGCTCTACAAGGCATTCGGATGGGAAGACACGATGCCACGCTTTGCTCATCTGTCGCTTCTGCTCAAACCTGACGGAAAAGGAAAACTCAGCAAACGTGACGGAGATAGGCTCGGATTCCCGGTATTCCCTCTCAGATGGGTGAATGCCGAGGGCGAAGAATCTCACGGATACCGCGAGGACGGATATTTTCCGGAGGCATTTGTCAATATGCTGGCAATGCTCGGATGGAATCCGGGAGACGACAGGGAGATATTCAGCATTGACGAGCTTGTAAATGCATTTTCACTCGACAGAGTGATAAAGTCAGGCGCCAGATTCAATCCTGAAAAGGCAAAATGGTACAACAAGGAATACCTCAGGATGAAGTCGGACGACGAACTCACCGATTTGTTTGTTCCCGTACTCGCCGGACACGGAATCAAGGTCGTAAGCACAGAGGAAGGAGCGTCATTTGCAGGCAAGGGCGTGGATTTCAAGAGCCACACCGTGACAAGGAAATATGTTGAAGAAGTAGTGTCTTTCGTAAAGGAAAGGGCATCGTTCGTCAAGGATATCTGGCTCAATGCCGCGTGCCTGTTCGTTTCGCCTTCGGAATATGAGAAATTCGAAGTCAAGGCCGGAGCCGCAGCAGAAGCCGCAAAGCCGGCAGACCCGAGAAGAGCTGCAGATCCGCGCGCAAAAGTTTACGACGACAGCCTGACAGCGCCATTCCTCGCAAAGGATGTGGACAAGTTCTGGAAAGCCGAAGCTTACGGGCCTGCTATGCAGACCACTGACTATGTCTGCTCATACGAAGGCGAATTCACAAAGGAGAATGTCGAGAAATATCTTGAAGACTATATCCGCGAACAGGGTTGGCCTATGGGCAAGGTAATGAACTGCATAAGACTGTCCATCACCGGGGCTGCAAGCGGACTCGGAATAGCCGACATACTTTCATTCATCGGAAAAGACGAATTCAAGTCCAGAATGGAATACGCCGCTGAAAGACTTGGAACAGAATAAGAACCATCGCAAAACAGTTTCTAAACTCCTATACAATGAAAATCGGTATCTGCAGCGATCACGCCGGCTTTGAGTACAAGAGCAAGCTGATTCCCTATCTCGAGAAAATGGGATACGAGACAGTTGATTTCGGAACACATTCCACCGACAGTATGGACTATCCGGATGTAGCGCATCCGCTAGCCAATGCAGTCGAGAATGGTGAGGTGAATCTGGGCATCGCCTTCTGCGGAACCGGCAACGGAATGGCAATAACCCTGAACAAACATCAGGGAGTACGCGCAGGACTTGCGTGGGGCACGGAGATTGGACGTCTGGTCAAGGCTCACAACAACTCCAACATCCTCGTGATGCCAGCCCGCTTCATTTCATACAAAATGGCTCAGGAAATAACGAAAGTCTGGCTTGAGACTCCGTTTGAAGGCGGCAGACACGAGCGCAGAATCGAGAAAATACCGTGCAGATAATGGCATTGATACTTTCGCGCAAGAATATAGAAAACATTGTCCTCTCCGGAAACATCGATGATTATCCGGAGGGGATTATTCTTCCTGTGGACAAGCCCTACAGATGGACTTCTGCCGACGTTATCCGAAAAGTCAAGTTCAACGCATGCAGACATTTCCACAAAAAGAACCTGAAAGTCGGACACGCAGGGACGCTCGATCCTCTCGCTACCGGAGTGCTCCTTGTCTGCATCGGGAAGGCCACCAAACTGGCGGAGGAACTTCAGAGACACGAGAAAGAGTATGAAGCTGGTATCACATTCGGTGCTACAACTCCGTCATACGATTTGGAAAAGGATATTGACGCGAGATATCCCATCGACAATGTATCGGAAAAGTCTCTTGCTGAAGCACTTGAGAAATTCATTGGCGTGCAGGAACAAGTCGCGCCTCTGTTTTCCGCAAAATCAGTTGACGGCGTGAGAGCCTACGAACTTGCCAGAAAGGAATGGAAAAGGATGAAAGCCGGCAATGTTCTCGAGCAGAACGCATTTGATCATTCGGCTGTAGAGACGTTGAGCAAGCAGGTGATAACAATATCCGGAATTGAATTGCTGAGGTACAGCCAGGACGGCATACCGGAGGACGGAAGCGAACTGCTTAGCGCAATGCACGCCGAAGACAACGCCAGGAACTGCCGGATAAATGTCACCGACAACAGTGCACTTCATCTTCCGCACGCCGAGATAAGAGTCAGATGTTCCAAAGGGACATACATAAGGGCATTGGCACGGGACATTGGAGAATCTTTGGATTCCGGAGCGCACCTTGACGCACTGCGCAGAACCAGAACCGGAGACTTCAGCGCAGACGAGGCATTGACCATTGAGCAGGCCATCGGGCTTCTGCAGGCATAGTCACTATGACATCCAAGATTTACACAGATTCCGAGTTCGGGGACATAACGTTGCACAAGAACATCCGCAGCAGGTGCATCAGCATCAGAGTCCGCAGCGCATCAAACAGCTCCCGGATTTCCGTGACCCTACCGTGGAGCCTCAGATACCGGGACGGCATTGAATATATGGAAAAACGCCGCGAATGGATAAGAAGCGCTATCGAAAAACAGGCGGAGAAGGCCAGGATTGCGGCTGAAAACGGAAAATCAGTCTGCAACATCGGTAACGGCACAGTAGTAAACACACTGCTGACGAAATTCGTTTTCAGAGCTGAGGATATAAATGAGAACACCCTGACAATACGGACTGCACGGGTGGAAAATCCGGAAGAAAGCGGACGTCTATGGCTAAGCCCTGACTATCCGTTCACAATCAAAAGCATAGGATTCCCTGACATACCCGGTCTCGAATTAGAGCTGAAAGAGAGCCTCATTCGTTTGCTACGTGAAGAAGCCAAGCTTCTGCTTCCCGAAAAGGCCGCATTCTTTGCCGCCCAGTACGGATTCAAGTTCAGGAAAATAATAGTCAAGAACAACAAGACAAACTGGGGCAGTTGCTCCAGCGCCGGCAACATCAATCTGAATATCAACCTTGTACGGCTTCCGGAACCGCTCTGCGACTATGTCATTCTGCACGAGTTGTGTCACCTGAAAGAGCCCAACCACGGCCCCCGTTTTCATTCACTGCTTGATCGCCTGTGCGTATGCAATATACGACACCTCATCGATATCGGCTCTCCGGATGCGCTGAAATACAAGCAATTTTCTGAAGGTCAACATCTTGACGAAGTCTTGAGCCGCGAGATAAGAAAATGGCGCATAATCCTGTAAGCGCTGTGTTTCGCATTTGCGGAACTTAAGTACATTTATCGTTGTAAATCATATATAAATCGTTCTTCTGCAACATTTTTGATATAATGCAGAACAGGGCTAATTTTGTAGTATGAAGACTACTATTGCCCTGCAGGATACGCCGGTAATGATGGCGAACAACGCAGAAGAAAGAAGACAAGCCAACGAGACCCGGTTGATGGAGTCAGCAAAGGCTTTGGACGAAAATATGCAGAAGAACAAGGAGAGCAACGAAATGCTGTCCCTGAGAAAAAGACTCGATTTACTGCTGAGGACTGGTCAGCTGCTGCTGGAAAGTTCAGCCGACACCAACAGAATCCGCAGAAATATGGTGAGGGCGGCATTGTTCCTCGGCTTTGACGAGAACAACCTCCACTTGTTCATCGACCACAACATACTGATGGTCAATTATAGTGACGAGGCCCATTCATTCACCAAATTCCAGAAGCGGGAAAAGAGCGGCATCAATTTCTGCACAATCGAATCAGTCAGCCACTTGACATTCAAGGCTGTTAGAAATCATTTTTCCGTAGAGCAGTACGAGCACGAACTCGAAGAGATTGCCGCAAGACCGCGCAATTACAACCAGTTGGTGACATCAGCCGGTGCAGCTTTGGCGTGCGGAGGCTTCTGCATACAGTTCGGCGGCGATTGGCTTGCATTCCTGTATTCTTCGATTGCTGCATTTCTCGGATTCAACACAAGGACTTACCTCAACAAAGCTGGCATAAACAATTACTTCTCCATCGCGGTAGCGGCCTTTGTATCCACCATCGTCGCTTGGCTTACTACATTTCTGCCAGACTGGACAAGCACTCCACTGCATCCGCTTCTCGCCTGCGCCCTGTTCATCGTTCCAGGAGTTCCTATAATCAACTTCGTCGATGATATGTTGGACAACAATTATAGGGTCGGCACAGAAAGGGCTATCAACACGGTGCTGATGATGATAGGAATGGCTTTCGGTATCGTTTTCGCGCTGAAATTCTGTAACTGGACCTTCAACTTTGCTCCGGACATAATGTCCATTCCGATGGTGCCTGAGCATCCTTACTGGATGTATGCGACCGCAGCGGCTATCTCTGCTATGGGATTCTCAATGATTTTCAATATTCCGACCAGACTTCTTCCCGTGGTGGCTGTGGGCGGTATAATCGCCGTATGCACCAGAAACCTTGTCAGCCTCGCTCCTGACGCCTATTGCTCGTTCAGTCTCGGACAGGGCGGTATCATAGGTTCACTTGCAGGTTCCGCACTGGTTTCCGTCATCTGCATAAAAGCAGTGCACGTATTCCACACGCCACACCAGATACTTGCCATCTCAAGCGTAATTCCGATGGTTCCGGGAGTACTTATGTACCGTTGCCTGTTCTCGCTCATAACAATTCCCGAGGCGCACGGAGAGTTGGCGTCCAATTTTACTGCAGCCGGAGTAAACGGCATCAACGCTTCGCTTATAATCGGAGCCATTGCACTTGGAGTGGCTGTGCCTAACATCCTTGCCAGACGCTATGTAAACGCCTCGAAGACCAAGGCTTTCAACGCCCAGATCAAGAAACGCCGAATGGAAGGCGAAGTCATCGACATCACTAGACTTTAATCTTGTTTTACGAAGAGATTGCGCGCGGGGAGTTTGGAAGAGTATCTCTGGCGCAGATCTCTGAAGAGTCCTGCCGTATAGCGGGTGAATCCAGGACCTTTCCACGTGCTGGTATTAGTCACCATAATCCAGCATTCCCCGTCAGGATAGTATTTTATCAGAGCACTGGTCCCGGAAAGGGTACCCGTACGTGTCCATTCCCCATTTGGTTTGGTATCGTTCCATCCGAGTGAATAGGTGCTTTCGTCGAACCATTGGGTCATCTGCGCCACGCTTTCAGACGAAATGACGTCCGGCACTCCCGGTTTTCCGTCAATTGAGGCCACAAATCTTGCCAACTCCGGCACTGACGTAACCCACGCTCCGGCACCTGCAAGCGAATGGATATCATTTCCGCCATAGCAACGGTCCACCATACGCCCGCTGTTGTTGTACTCCTCAATGAGTCCGCTGTCAGCACCGTTGTAATATCTCACCTCATTGTGGTGACGCTCCTCATAGTAGTTGTTGGCTATGTGCATATCAAAACAGCCGGCCTTAGTCAGCACGCTGTCCTGCATATACTTTTCGTAATCCATTCCGGACACTTTCTCAATAACCATACTCAACAGCAGATAGCCAAAGTTGGAATAATACTGAGATGTTCCGGGAACAAAACGAAGCCTGCGTTTCAACTGAGTCTTGAGCAGAGTCTCGTGGTCAGGTGGGACATCAAGATGGTTCTGCATCATTATGAACCGCGTAGAGAACATCGGGTCACCGCCGGCAGATGTAAATCCGCCCTTGTGCCTGAGCAAGTCCTCTACCGTGATTTTTCTGTAATTGGGGTCCCTCATCACCGATACGTAAGCGCTGTCAGTCAGAATGCCGCGGGGGCCGAATACTGTATCATTCAGGGAGAGCCGCCCGTCCTCCTGCAACTTCATAATGCCCGCAGCAGTAAGCAGTTTGGACACCGATGCCACACGCATAATGTTGTAGGGCTCCATCTTCACCTGTTTTTCCTCATCCGACCATCCGTAACCTTTTGCATACAGAAGGGAATCGCCCCTCATTATTGCTAAAGATGCGCCCTTAATCCCCCACTGCCGCATATAGTTCTCCACTCTGTGATCCAATCCCGCGAGGTCTGAAGTATCTGACAATGAATTGGTCAAAGTCTCATTCAGACGCACAAATGACACTCCGTCCGCATTATCCGAGCTTTCGGAAGACGTGGATACAACGCAGTAACCTACAGCCGCCGCGACAAAGGCAAGAGCCAGAATTATCCGTGCGACGTAATGCTTCATTCTGATGCTTCAGATGAATTTTCAGAACCGGCCGGAATAAGACCGGAACGTTTGCAGAAATCAATGATCATATCAGCCGTGCCGTCGATTCCTAGAATGGACGAATCCACGCACAAATCGTAGTTGGAAGCGACGCCCCAGTTGCCGAACGTGAAATAGTTGTAATATGTCTCTCTCGTCCTGTCCTTCTTGCGAATCATATTCTGAGCTTGCTCCGGAGTGATGTTCATACGGCCGGCAACCCTCTTTATCCTTACCGGCTCGGTAGCTGTAATGAACACGTCGAGACTAGGACGATCACGCAATATGTAATCTGCGCAACGGCCTACAAAAATGGCAGAACCCTTGTCCGCAATGCTACGGATAACATTGCTCTGAATAACAAACAACTGATTATCGCTCATATAGTTGTCCGCAGAGCCAAAGCGTCCTACATCCACTATGAAACTTGACAATGCGAGAAGATTTCTCTTCTCGTCGCTCTTCGCGAAAAGGTCCTTGCTGAATCCGCTTTCTTCTGCAGCCTTGGCAATGAGCTCCTGGTCATATACAGGAATCCCCAGTTTCTTTCCAAGAGACAGAGCCACCAGTTTACCGCCACTTCCGAACTGGCGTCCCACATTGATTATCAATTTATTGTCGTTCATATTATTATGCTTGTTTTATCTTACTTCCCAATATCGAAGGGTCATCTCCGTCCTTAAGTTTGTTGAATTTTCTGAACAGGAAGAACAACAGCACCGCTGCCAAAATAATTGCCGCGACATCCGCAATAGGGAAACTCAGCCAAATGCCTTTGTGACCGAGGAATAGCGGCATAAAATATATCAGAGGCACCAGGAACAAAAGTTGCCTTGAAAGTGAAAGAATAATCGACTTGTGAACCATTCCGAGACTTTGGAAGAAGTTCGTTGCCACCATCTGGAATCCAAGTAGAGGGAACGCCAGATTTATAAGGCGCAATCCCTTGTCCGCCAATGCCTTCAGTTCCGGATCATTTGTAAACAGAGACACTGCCAAGTCCGGACAGAACTCAGACACCACGAACCCGACGCAGCAAACTATCGTCGCACATACCAGCGTCAACTTAAACACTTTCTTGACTCGTCCGTACTGCCGTGCTCCAAAGTTATAGCCTGCAATAGGCTGCATCCCCTGGTTGAATCCCATATTTATCATTATAAACAGGAAGGATATTCTGTTCACGATACCATAAGCGCCTATCGCAAGGTCCCCGCCATATTTTGACAACTGCTGATTGATAAACAGCGTCACGATACAGGCTGCCGAATTCATCAGGAACGGTCCCATACCTATCGTAAGCGAATCCTTGGCTATACGCGGCTCCAACCTATATTCTCGGATATTCTTGGGAAGGCACAGGAAATTCTTCTCGTCGAAGAAATATTTGAGCGAAAAGCACAATGCGAACACCTGGCAAAGTACTGTAGCAACCGCTGCGCCTTTGATTCCCATATCCAGAGCGAAAATGAAAATCGGGTCCATTATCGTGTTCGAAACCACGGTGAATATGGTCAGTCCCATTGCAAATTTAGGATTGCCGGAAGCCCTGATCATATTGTTCAATCCGAAATAAAGGTGCGTCACCACATTGCCGATGAGGATAATCACCATATAGTCTCTGGCGTACGGAAGCGTGTTGTCGCTCGCACCGAAAAATCTCAAAATAGGGTCAATGAACACGAGTGTCACCACCGTGAAAATCAATCCTATCACGATATTAAGCAGAATCTCGTTCACGAGCACCTTGCGTGCCACCGCATAATTTTTCTGACCGAGCAGCATTGACATAATCGTGGAGGCACCGACTCCGACCAAAGTTCCCAACGCAGTCGAGAGGTTCATCAGCGGAAATGTCACCGCAAGTCCGGAAATCGCATAGGATCCCACACCCTTGAGATGCCCGATGAATATACTGTCCACCATATTATACAGCGAAGATGCCGTCATTGCGATAATCGCAGGAACGGCATATTGCATCAGCAGGTCGCGTATTCTCTTATCTCCGAGTTCTGTAGGTATTGTAGAAGAATTCGCCATATTTTCTAGTCCTCTTCGTCAACAATCTCGATTTCAAACACAAGTGGAGCGTATGCAGGAATCCTTGATCCGCTTCCGCTGCTGCCATATCCGTAAAGAGAATAGAACATACCCACAGCCTTTTCGTACTTGCGCATCTTCCACAGCGTGGTGTAAAAACCTGGAATAACAGATGATCCGTCACTACTGCTGGATGAGCCGCCTGCCGTGAGAGTGATTCCCGAGGCCTTTTCCGCCCAGGTAATCTTTGCCGGGGTATATGTAGTTGAAGAGCTATAGATATTGTAGAATTTCGCAGTGTCTTCAATGGTAGTGTCGAACACCTGACCGTTGAGAAGACGACCGATATAATTTATGTAAATGGTCGTGTCGGAACTGAACGCGTTGGTGTCGGTAGGTGCCGTCAACTGCTTGTAGTAGAATCCGTAATATGTGGAGTCCACTCCGTCAAGGTATTTGTCGGCATAAATCTCCATAGAATCCACCTGAGTCTTGAGAATGTTGTTTGTCAAGCCTACAAGTTTTACTGTGTAGAGAGCAGAGCTGTTGTCCGTGTTGACATTCAGATATTTGTTAACATTCTTGTAGTGCTTGTATGACATAAGCCACGCAGGCACCAGAGATGTCTTTTCACCGCCTATCTTCATACCTTCAAGCATATCGGCAACGCCAACAGGCAGACTGCTGCTTGAGGTCTCCCACACTACAGAACCATAATAATAAGATTTGTCGTATGTGCCGACCTGTTGGGCTATCTTCCTGTCGCTCGTGGCTGTCACATTCCCGTCCACGTCTCTTACAGTATATTCAACCAGCACATAACTCTGTCCGTCAAAAGCATCGCCAGTACCTGGAGTCTGATCCAGCACCCACGTTCCCAACGCCGTCTTCTCTGCATCCGGGTGATTCTTTGCCACCCACGCCTCCAGATAGCGCTGTTCTGCCGCATACACAGTCGTCTTCTCCGACTTGGCGCAGCCCGACAATGCCAATGCTCCGAGCAGAGACGCCCCTACAAAAAGTCCTTTCAAATTCAATTTATTCATTTTCAATTAGTTTCAATCAGTTATCCGATATACTTTCCACCCAAACGTGATAAGCCAGCGCTGCATTTGCAGGAATCGTGCCTAATGGACGTTTGCCGAAGCCATATTTCCCGGAAAACAATATATAACATTCCTCGCCCGGCTTTACGCCCACGAGTCCCCTTTTCAGACCTTCCACCAGGTTCTTGTCATTCAGTTTGACCGTCTTTGGCTCGAACACGCTCTCGTCCGTCAATGTCCACTGGGCCGCGGCGGCAATTTCCTTGCTGTTGGTCGCAAACATATTCGAATTGCTGACGGAACTGCCGGTCAACACATAACCCGCATAGTAAAATGACACAGTCCCGTTGCTTTTCAAGCTGTCACCCTCCTGTCCATAGACGGTCACAAGACGGCTTACGCCCTTGTTGTAGACCACATAGGCAGTATCAACGGTCTTTTTCATACTGTTCACGAAACTCTCTATGTTGGTCTCCTGTCTGGAATATGTCGTCTTTATTTCTTCTTTAGAGCACGCTAATACGGCAATCGCGAGAAATAAAGCGAATATGGTCTTAAACAATCTCATAGTTATAACTTCTTAATCTACACGGAAGTAATTGGCGGCGCACGCCAAAACGAACCGCTCCACTTCCTCCGGAGACTGCATATCTGCCGGGCATCCGTTTGTGGCTCTATAATAAATTCTTCCTCCTGAAGCATTCTCGTGTCCGCCTCCGTGAAAATACCCTACAGCGAATTTCGACGCGGAAGTCCCTTTCTTGGATCGCAACGAAACTCTGAAATATCCATCCTCGTCCTGCTTCAGGAAAATACTCATCCTCACATCAGCAATTTTCAACGGCTCATTCACAAGGCCTTCCGTCTCTCCCTCCTGCACATTGAACATCCCCGCAATTTTCGAGTCCATAATCATATATGCGACACCGTAGTCAGTGATTTTCAGATTATTATAGAGCATGTAGCCCCACATCCTTATCCGGCTCTCTCTTGAGCTCTGATACAGGTGCATCAGAATCGAGTCCCTGTCCACACCGGCTTCAAGCAGTCCGGAAGCCATTGTCCACGTGGACGGAAAGACTGAATTTGCAAAATTGTTAGTATCCGTCGTAAGCCCGGTCATCAAAGCCGGCAAAGACTTCTCAGGCAATCTGGACGGCACTCCTTCAACATCCGGCATAGCCAAAAGCACATAATACAGGAGTTCGCTCGCCGATGATATATCCTCTCTGGAGAATACGACATCGAAATTCCGCCTATCCGGATTCTGATGATGGTCTATCAGGACTTTTCTGGCATCAGAGCATCGCAAGAAAGGCTCGAGCGCGCCCGTTCTGCCGAACGAATTGCAGTCAAGACATACCACGAGGTCGGATGAGGAAATCCTTGATTCAGCCGCTTCTTCATCAGCAGGGAACTCGATGAACCGGTCACGCCCGGTCGATTCCGTCATAAACGACAATGTGCGGGGCAAAACATCGGAATAGACAGCCACGGCATCCTTTCCCCTGCGCAAAAGATAGTGCAGCATTGCAAGCGTGCTGCCCAACGCATCCCCGTCAGGGCGCAAATGGGCTACTATCGAAATCTTGCGGCAGGCATCAATAAGCGCATTGAATGCCTGTATCCCGGCCTTGTCAACTATGTTCATTCCTCAATTCGTTACAAAGGCAAAATTACAAATTATATTGCATTTGATAAATCAATTTTATAACTTTGTCCAATATGAATTGTTAATTATAAAACACAAAATACGAAATGAAAGGTATAGTTAGAAAGATTGTATGCGTCCTGCTTCTGTTCGTCATTGCCGGACTCGTATATGCTTGCATCAAGAGCGTAATGCAGCCTATCAACTTCAACAAGCAGAAAGATTACCGCGAGAGCGTCGGCATTCAGAGAATGAAGGACTTGCGTACTCTTCAGGAAGCTTTCAAATCCGTAAACGGACATTTCACATCTTCAGCTGATTCCCTCGTGGACTTCTACAAAAACGGCAAGATGGAGGTTGTGATGCAGATTGGTTCAAACGATGACTCAGTGGCTGTCGTAAATACCGAGAAACTCAAGAAAGCCAAGAAAGGCATCACCCCTGAGCAGATGTACGAACTTTACAAGAGTGGCCAGCATCTCGTATTCTCAATCACAAGCAAGGTCAACGTAAAAGATACACTTTTCAACAACAGGAACAACTTCCTAATCGACTCGCTCAAGTATATCCCATTCTCAAAGGGTGACACCATTATAATGGAGTCTGTAGTAAAGGAAGTTTCCGGTGTTAAAGTTCCTCTCTTTGAGGCAAAGATGCCTTACAAATCACTCCTCAAAGGTCTTGACAACCAATTGAGAATCAATCTTGATTCAGACCGCAAGGCTATGAACCGCTACGAAGGACTCCAGGTCGGCAGTATTTCCGCTCCTAACAACAACGCGGGAAACTGGGAGTAACCCATCTCCGGATCCGGCAGATGCCGGTCAATCCAAGATACAGACTATGTTGAAAAACACAGATAACGGAATATCCATTCAAGTCTCCTTGAGTGGATATTCTTTTAAGATTAAAGACAAAGGAGAAGAACATTGTTCCGGATGGCTGAGTCCGGAACATATCTTCACCACTCCTGAATTTCAGAAGAGATACGACACAGTTCAGATCTCTCTGATGACACCGAAAGTAACGCTCGTTCCGGAACAGTTCTTCAACCCGGTCGAAGCCAGACAGGCCTTGTCAGAGGCGGTACGGCTCGACGACGGTGATCAGGTGGAGTTCGTGAGAATGCCACAGTTCGGTGCAGTTCTTCTGTTCTCAAACAATCTGGGAGAGACTCTTTCCAAGATGATTGCACAGACAGTATTCACCACCGACGGCTATCAAGCAAGGATTCTTCCTGAAATGTACTATATGCTGGAGGCAATGGAGAATTGCTCTGACTACAACAAAATCATAGCGGCATACGCTGACAAACATCTGCACCTTGCAGTGGCGCAGGGAAAGAGTCTTCAGATAGTGAATACCTTCAGAGCCGAGGATTTCACCACAGCTGAATACTTCATTTTCAACACTTTGAAGAAGCTTCAGCTGAATCCTGAAATATCTACAATCAGCTTCAGAACTCCGGTAACTGAAGAGCAGCAACTTTCGCTGTACCGCTATTTCAAAGCCGTGGAAATCATATAACATCGGCTAAAAGAAGCTAAAATTAAATTACAGATATGAGAATAATCGGAGGCACACTTAAAGGCAAGGTAATCCAGACACCGCCGGATTTCAAGGCAAGGCCCACAACGGACTTTGCAAAAGAGGCGCTTTTCAATATTCTCGACAACGAATTTGAATTCGGCGGACTGAATGTTCTGGACCTGTTCGGAGGCACGGGCTCAATCTCATACGAGTTCGCATCGAGGGGCGTAGGGCACGTATGGTCAGTGGAGATGAACGCTCAGTACTCTTCATTCGTAAAGGAACAGGCAAGAGTCCTAGGCCTCAAGAATCTCACGGCGGTGCACCACAACGTATTCGACTTCATTCCAATCTGCAGAGAGAAGTTCGACATAGTGTTCGCAGACCCCCCTTATGCACTCGAAGGGCTTGACACGATACCTGACAAAGTTCTGAACGCAGGTCTTGTCTATCCTGAGAGGTATCTCATTCTCGAGCACGGTGACGAGTATTCATTTGCGGGTCATCCCGCCTTTGTCAAGGAAAAGAAATACGGCAGAGTGCATTTTTCGTTTTTCGAGCCAAGATAGCATATTGCTCTACAACCGGATACAAAAAAAATAGAGGATGGCTGAATTTACTTTCGCCATCCTCTTTAAGTTATAATTGAAGAATACTAGCAGACGCTCATTACCGCTTCAGCGATTGAGTTCAGCTTGGTATCTACGCTGTCCGCACGGCTTGCAAGAATACAAGGAGCCGTTGTTCCTACCAGCATACCTGCCTGACGCACACCGGACGCAAGCTTTGAGTTGGTCTTCCAGAACACATTTGCAGACTCGATATTAGGAAATACAAGACAGTCGGCATCACCGGCAACAGGGCTTGTAAGCTTCTTGATTTCAACAGATTCCTTATCGATTGCAACATCCAGTGCGAGCGGACCGTCCGCGATACAGCCTTTGATCTGTCCCCTGTCAGCCATCTTTGCGAGAGCTGCAGCCTCAAGACAAGCCGGCATAGAATCCAGAACCTGCTCCGAAGCAGCGATAAATGCAACCTTCGGCTTTGCAATACCGAAAGACTTGGCAACCTTCACGATATAATTCGTGAGTTTCATCTTCTGACGAAGATCTGGGAGCGGAACCACAGCCATATCCGTAAGGAAAATAAGCTTGTGATAGTTAGGGCTCTCGATAACGCCGACGTGGCTGAGAAGTCCTTTTGCAGGAAGCAGACCGGTCTCCTTGTTTAGAATAGCACGAAGGAATTTGTCCGTAGAGCAAAGACCTTTCATCAGCACATCGCCCTCTCCGTCGTGAACAAGCTGCACAGCCTGGGCGACAGCCTTGAGTTCATCCGGATTGTCAACAATCTCGAACTTTGCGGCATCAATGCCGTTTTTCTCGCAAACCTCGTTGATGAGTTTGGCATCACCTACAAGCACAGCTTTCACGAACCCCATATCTACAGCCTTTGAAGCGGCCTCGATAGTATGTTCGTCAACTGCCCAAGCAGCTACCATCTTTTTACAGATACCCTTTGACTTAAGTTCTGCAAAAACGTCAGAAAAACTTGTAATCATCTTATATTCAATTAATTTTCCTCTTCACTTTGAACAATGTGCATTGTGTCGCGTGCAATTACAATCTCCTCGTCAGTTGTAATGAGAGCGACCTTCACTTTCGAATCCGGAAGCGAAAGGATTGCATCCTCTCCGAATGCGACATTAGCCTCATAGTCGAACTTGAGTCCGAGATAAGAGAAGTTCTCGCATACTCTTCTGCGCAAACGGCTATTGTGCTCGCCGATACCGCCTGTGAATACAATGAGGTCAACTCCGTTCATCACAGCCACATAAGAACCGATATACTTTATCATTCCGTATGTGAGCATCTTGAGGGCGAGTTTCGCCTTCTGGTCACCGGAATTTGCCAATGCGTCGAGATCCCTTGCATCAGAGGATGCGCCGGATATTCCAAGGAATCCGGACTTCTTGTTCATGACCTCGGTCATTTCGTCCGGAGTCAGATTGTCCTTCTTCATCAGATACGGAACAACGTTAGGGTCGATACTGCCGCACCTTGTTCCCATAATCACGCCGTCAAGCGGAGTGAATCCCATAGACGTGTCTATAGACTTGCCGTTCACTACTGCAGTAATGGAACTGCCGTTTCCGATGTGGCAGGTAATGATTTTGGAATTGTTTATATCCAGGCCAGCGAACTTCGCACCTTTCTCTGCAACGAACTGATGGCTGGTACCGTGTGCACCGTATTTACGCACTCTGTACTTTGAGTAAGCCTCATAAGGAAGTCCGTACATATAGGCATAAGCCGGAATTGTCTGATGGAACGCAGTGTCGAATGTAACTACCTGAGGAACAGACGGAAGCACAGCCTGAACAGCCCTGATGCCGAGCAGGTGGGCAGGATTGTGCAGCGGAGCGAAATCACAGCAAATCTCTATCTTCTTGAGAACGTCGTCGTTCACAAGCGCACTTGAAGAGAAGAACTCACCTCCATGCACGATTCTGTGACCTACGGCCTCAATGTCATCCAATGACTTCAGGACACCGTGCTCGCCATCTACGAGAGCGTCCAGAACAAGCTTCATTCCCACCTTGTGATCAGGAACTGGAAGATCTTTCACCACCTTGTCCTTACCGGTAACGGTATGCTGAAGGCAGCCCATTTCCAGGCCTATTTTTTCCACGATGCCTTTTGCGAGAACATCATAGACCTCATCGTTCTTCATATCAAGGAGCTGATACTTGATTGATGAACTTCCGCAGTTAATAACAAGAATTATCATAACTTTTGATTTTGTTCAAGTTTTATTCAGAAATGTGCGGCAAAGTTAAAAAGAAATCGCTATTTTAGCAAGAAACCGAAACTTACTGAAGGACTATTCTTATGACCCGGGAACAAGACATTTCCGCCCTTGCGGCGGCTCTTGCGACAGGCGTTGCAGCGGGACTGTACACCGTCTCTGCCCTTCGCGGTCAGTCAGTTCCATACGCGCTTGCAAGTGTTTCATTTTCAATTGTTATCGCGCTCATACTATGGCTTCGCGCATCAAACGTAAGGAATATTTCAGGACTGATTCTGCTGTACATATTTGTCGGTCTCACGTGCAGTTCGGCATACGCAATCTCATCGGCCGGTCAAGTACCCGGAACTGGACTTCTCACGGCATTCGCCGAGCGCACAAGAACTATGATAATGTCTATGCCTTTCAAGTCTGAAAACACCGCACCGCTTATCACCGCGCTGGTTACAGGAGACAAATCGTATCTTGACAAGACTCTCCTCTCAGCATTCAGGGAAAGCGGAGCATCGCATATTCTGGCTCTGTCCGGACTGCATCTCGGCATCATTTACGGCATTCTGCTGAAAGCCACATCGGCATTTGGAAATGCACCGGGCACAAAACTGGCACGCAGCATATTCATTATGGCATTCGCTGGTGCATACACCTTGGCGACCGGAGCCTGCCCTTCCCTAGTGCGTGCGCTTTTGTTCATAATCCTCAATGAAACCGCAAAACTAACACACAGGAAGACAGGAACGGCACAGGTATTCTGCTCAGCCTTGATGATTCAACTGATTATAACCCCTAATGTCTTGAGTTCCATCGGATTTCAGCTCTCCTATCTCGCAATGGCAGGGATATTCATTCTGTATCCGCGACTGAAGTCCTGGTATCCGGGCAACGATTTTCAGGAAAGCCGCAATGCCCGGTCAGCAAAAAGAATCCTGAACAGAATGCCGGACATTCCCCGCAAGATATGGGACGCTTCCGCGCTGACCATATCGTGTCAGATATTCACAGGTCCGCTCGCCTGGCTCACATTCGGAACATTTCCCAAATATTTCCTGCTGACCAATATCCTGGCGCTTCCCGTCACAAGCATTCTGATGACATCGGCATTCGTGTCTGTAATATTGTCTATGGCAGGAATCTGCCCGCAAGCTCTACTTACCGCGACTGACTGTGCAGCATCGGCATTGATTCATATAATGGAAATAATAAGCACGATGTGAAGCTACCATCCGCCGGAAGCACCGCCGCCACCGAACGAACCGCCGCCGAAACCGCCAAAAGAACTGCCTCCGCTTGACCGCCCTGAAGAATGTCCTATGAACGGAACACCTCCGGACAGGCCACCCCCGAATGAGTCTCCACCTGAAGAGTCATCCTTTTCGGATTTGATACCCCATATCACGACGCAGACAATGAATATTATAAACAATCCGGCCGCAAGCAGTGCGCTTATATCCTCATCCAGACTTTCATCAGAACGGGGCTTCGATATGACACCGCTCGCAAGGTCCATCAGTTCAGTAAGACCTGCCTGCACACCGCCATAGTAATCATTTTCCTTAAAATGCGGAATAATGTCATTCTCAATGATTATCCGGGCATAGGCATCTGTTATTGCTTCCTCCAGCCCATAGCCCACCTGAATTGACACCTTGCCACCGGAATCAGATGTCTTGGGCTTGACAAGAAGCACTACGCCATTATTGAAGTCCTTGGAACCGACCTCCCAGTCAATGCCGATTTTCACGGCATATTCTGAAACGTCATATCCTTCCAGGTCTTTCACCGTTACCACGGTTATCTGATTGGATGTACTGTCATCGAAAGCGACAAGCATTTGCTCAAGCGAGTCCGCCTGTTCTCGCGTGAAAACAGATGCGAAATCATTCACAAGACGCGGTGGTTCAGGACGCTGAGGAAATGCTTCCGCAACCTGAAGAAGCAAAAAAAGCGGCGCAATGACCGCCGCTATATGTATCCTGAAATCAGACATTGCTTCAGAATTCTACTTTCGGTGCAGCCTCCGCTCCTTCAGAAGACTTGAAATAGCCTTTCTGTTCAAACCCGAACATAGATGCAAGAATATTCTGAGGGAAGCTCCTTATCATCGTATTGTATGATTTGGCAGCCTCGTTGTATTTCATTCTCTCGGTGGAAATGCGGTTCTCTGTGCCCTCCAACTGAGACTGGAGCGCAAGGAAATTCTCATTCGCCTTCAAATCCGGATAAGCCTCGACTGACACCAGAAGCTTGCCTATCGCATTTCCGAGTTCGCCCTGTGCAGACTGGAACTTCGCTATATTTTCCGCTGTGAGATTGTCGGCATCGACGGTAACCTGAGTAGCTTTCGCACGTGCGTTAACCACTTCCTCCAGTGTACTGCTCTCGTGTTCGGCATAGCCTTTGACCGTTGCCACAAGATTAGGAATAAGGTCTGCCCTGCGCTGATAAACATTCTCAACCTGCGACCACGCCGCCTTCACACCTTCCTCGCCTTTTATCATTCCGTTGTAATTGGATTTGAACCATCCGTAAAGTCCGACTGCCACAACGGCTACGACAATCAGCGCAACAAGTCCTTTCTTCATAAATATAATGTTTTGAAGGTTAATCCCTTACGCAACGCACAGAGGCTCTGAAGCCATCCTTGCTCAAAGCTCCGCGGACCAGATCCGGGCTGTTGTCATTGAGCATTCTGTAAACGCCCAGGCCTTCTCCGTCCTCTGAATCTTCGCTTTCCGAGCTCCAGAATACTGCCCACTCGAAGTCACCTGTAAATGTATCATCCTCATCGGCGAGTCCGTAGCCTGCGGAAATTGCACAGAAACCCGTCTTATTTGTTATCTTAACTGCCGGCCAATACTCCCACATCCTGTAAAGATTGAAACGGGCGTTCACCATAAAGGAGCCGCCAGCTCCGGCAAATGTCTCGTTTGCTGTTGTTCCGGAATATCCTGCATAGTTGGCAAGCGCTAGCCAATCCTCATCGGAAGGAAGTCTCCATCCCTCGGGGCAGGCCGTCTGAGCCTCATTCCAAGTATAGTAACGTCCATAGACACAGTCCATTATGTCGCAATTCTGGAATGACTTGCCGGCACCGGACCACTGCAGATTCTTCACGAGCCACGTCTTTCCGCCCAAGTCCGCATAGTAGAACGGCCTGGCATCTCTTGGATCATTCAGAGAGAGAGTCTCGCTGTCAATCTCGTCATCCGTGACGGAACCGCCAATCTCCGGGTCCACAAGCACACAATATGCCGAAACGGTCTGCGATGTATAGCCGCTTGCAAACGCAGTACATGAGACCGTCACCGTACACAAGGTATCCGTCAACTGCAGTTCGTACGAGTCAGTAGTATCCTTGGTGGTAACAAGCGGAGATGCCGTCCAATAATATTTGACAGCAACCGTATCCTTCTCCATTCCTGACGGCTTCAGCTTCAGCAACGTGCCTTTTTCAGCAAATGAAGGAACTTTTATGGTTAGAGTACCGGTAAATGATTTCGATGTGGTAATTGTGTCACTGCTGCTTTTCTTGCAAGAATTTGCCGAAACGGCGGCACAAGCGGCAACGGCAATGATTATCAGACCCTTAAAATTCATCATTCTAATTCAAGTTTCGCAAGTATCCTAATGACTTGCGGTTATTGTCTTTATTATCTTCAATCTCTTAATCCCACTTATTATACGGTCCTCTGAAGGAGAAGTGGGCCTCCGGACTTTCAGAGCGGATTTCGCAAATATCGTATTTTTCCGGCAAAACCGCTACATTTGTACAAATACTTTGCCGAAGATTGCACAAATGAAGACACATTACACAATGAAGCTGGCGATGACTGTCCTGACAGCCGTCACCACTATGATATCCTGCAACAGAAATCAGTATGTCACAATCCAGGGATACGCACAGGGAGGAACATACACAGTAAAAATGAATCTCCTCGGCCCGGACGGACGGGTACACAAAAGCCCTGACGAACTTAAAAATGCAATCGATTCCATTCTGAACACCATTGACACAACCCTGTCCGGATACAACAAAGGCTCGATTCTCAGCAGACTCAATGCCGGAGAGCGTGTACACATAGAGCAGTTGGGAATGTTCGATGACATCTACACAAGGGCGTACGACTATTTTGAAGAAACTGACGGAGCACTCGATGTCGCATCAGGACCTCTTTTCGATATGTGGGGATTCGGATTCACAAGGGACTCTCTGCCTTCCGACTACAAAGTCAAGGAATGCGTTTCCGAATGCGGAATGAAGAGACTGCGCCGTAATATCGCTCCTGTAATTGCGGCTGACGGCACCATAACTTCTGCGGACTTGCTCACAGACAGTGTAAAGACCGCCTGCACCGAAACCACTGCTCCAAGACTGAATTTCAACGCCATTGCACAGGGTTATAGCTGCGATGTAGTGGCTGCATACCTCTACGGACTCGGCATCAAGGATATGCTTGTGGATATCGGCGAGATATATTGTGACGGACATAATCCAAACGGAAAGCCGTGGAAGGTCGGGGTCGACAGGCCTATAGACGGCAATTTCTCTCCGGGGCAGGACCTTGACGGCATTTGGGAATCACAGGGGCAGCCTTGCGGAATCGTCACATCCGGAAATTACAGAAAATACTACATCCGGGACGGAAAGAAATACGCCCACACCATCGATCCGAGAACTGGCTATCCTGTTGATCACAACCTGCTTAGCGCAACGATTGTCGCATCAAATGCCACGGATGCGGACGCATACGCCACATACTGTATGGTAATCGGTCTTGACAAGGCACGGGAATTCATAGAAAGCCGCCCCGACGAACTTGCGGGATACCTTATCTACAATGACGAGAACGGCAATATCCGGGAGTGGGCTTCAGACAATTTCGCGCTCGTGAGCAAATAGCAGCAACTTAGGGAGCCGTTTTATAATACAACTATCGCAGATCCGTGACGACCCACGAAGAACCGGACTTGGAATCATCGAACCTGAAGAAAGAAGCCGGTTTTTTCTGAGAGAATGTCATTGATGGAATTCGAATCTCGACCAAGCTGCCATCTTTCATCTTGACGGTCGCTTTGGTCACAACCGGTTTCACTCCTTCCGAGAACCATACGGTCAGGGACACCGGTTCCAACGACTTTGCTCCTGCAGCCATTCCGAATGACATTTTCCCAAGCGAAACGAAATCAACCTTAGTCATCTTTTTTCCGTCCTCTACCGACGTCGAGGATGACTGAACCTTGAAATATTTGTCCAAGGCCAGGACAAGAAGTGCCGGATTATCCTGGACGGATATCTCATTCCCAGATTCAACAGACTCTATGACAACCTCTTCCGCAGACCTGTCAACCGTCCACCTGGAAGCTCCGTCACAGATTATCTCCATTCCGTTTCCGGAAATGCGAAACATATCACCCTGCACATCGGCATTGCCGCTTCCCTTGAGGACTGTCTTGGAGCGCATCTCATACGAATATGAAAACGAGACTTCGTTCGCATTCACCGCATCTGAGAAGCGCTGCCAAACATTCTGAGCCGACGCCACAAGTCCGCACAATACGAGTGCCGACGCTGAAAGGAATATTTTCCGAAAGAATGACATTTCCGAATCTTTCAATTATGGACTATTTTGATATGGCTCCAAGAAGCTGTTCTTAAAACTGTACTAAGTGATACCTCAGTTGGAACTTGCTCGAAGCTCCTTCAGTTTCAGATCCAATTCGTCCATATCGGCTATAAGCACCTGACGAGGCTTGGAACCATCCTGAGGCCCCACTATGCCTGCTGATTCAAGCTGATCCATCACACGTCCGGAGCGGGCGTAACCCATACCAAGACGGCGCTGAAGGTCTGAGGTAGAACCTTTCTGACTTGCTACGATCATCCTTGCCGCCTCCTCGAAGCGTTCATCCAAGTCATTGAAATTCACAGAATTCGAACCAGATTCATCAGCTTTGTCCGCAGGATCCGGCAAATAATACGGAGTATTGTAACTCTTGTGATAGCCGATCTGAGAACCGATGCTCTTGGTCAATGCGGAAATCTCGGAGTTGTCGATAAGCGCGCACTGGACTCTCTCGATATTTGCACCGGAATTGTAGATCATATCGCCCTTTCCGATAAGTTTTTCTGCTCCAGTAGAATCAAGAATGGTCTTGGAATCGACTCCGGAGAATACTCTGAATGCGATACGTGTCGGGAAGTTCGTCTTGATAAGACCGGTTATGACGTCCACAGAAGGTCTTTGTGTCGCAATTATGACGTGAATACCAGCTGCACGTCCTTTCTGAGCCAGACGCACAATCGACGTCGTAATGCTTCTCGCCCTGGACTTGTCATCGCCGGTTGAACCAGCGGACATAATAAGGTCGGAATACTCGTCTATGACTGTGACCACATAGGGCATATAATGGTGTCCTTCTGTTGGCAACAGATGACGGTCACGATATTTATCATTGTAGAGCACGACATTGTTCACACCTGCCTTGTTCATCAGGTCGTACCTGCTGTCCATCTCAATACAAAGCGAGCGGAGAATCATCTCGGCATTCGCAGCCTTCTTCACGATGGCGTTGTCCATCTCCTCCTTTGCGTCTCCGGAATTCGGAAGTACCGCTAGATAATGATGCAACAGTCTTGAATATGCCCCAAACTCGACCATCTTCGGATCTATGAAGACAAACTTGAGCTCAGAAGGATGCTTGGAATACAGCAACGAGGCAATCATCACATTGAGGCCCACTGATTTACCCTGTTTGGTAGCACCGGCGACAAGAAGATGCGGAGCATCCGCCAAATCGAATACCTTGACTTTCTTCGTCACAGTATAGCCTATTGCTATCGGAAGTTCAGCCTTGCTGTTACGGAATTCAGCGTCATTGAGAAGCGCTTTCAGCGGAACAATTGACGGCCTGTCATTTGGGACTTCTATACCGACGGAATCCGGCAGCATAACGACACGGACCTGGTCTGTATTCAAAGCCATTGCAATCTCCCTATGAAGTTTGACAACTGATTGTATGCGAACGCCGTCTGCAAGATATACCTTGTAAAGAGTCACGGTTGGTCCTACGACAGCTTTTACATCCTCCACGCTAATGTGAAATGTCTGAAGCGTTGCCCTTATCTTGAAATTATTGCGCTTGAGTTCTTCTGACGAGACATTATGTACCGAATCCGTATAATCTTTCAGCAACGAGAGTGACGGAAACTGATAATCAGGCAGTTCATCCCGTACCTCGATTCGAGGAAGTTCTGTAACATCTGTGGTGAGATCTGTTCCCTGTATAATTTCCGGGACACCGGCATCGACAGATTCAGAAGTTCCACCCTCTGCGACCGGCTCCACATCTTGAGCCACAGGCTGTGACATCGCACCGGCAGCAACCGAAATTTCTCCCTCTGCAACAGGAGTAGCGCTATCATTAGTCTGAGATTCAATGCTTTGAGAAAACTCCATTCCAGACCGTTCAACATCCACGCGCCCTTTCCATTCGTCTTCCGCACTATTTTCCAGAGTGTTCCCGTTCACCTCAGAGCTCTCATTTTCCAACTTGATTTTCACGACAGCCTGGTCTGAAGATTTGGGACCGAAATTGAAAGTACGCGGCTTTTTGGCGTCCTGCGGCTGAACACTGCCGTTCTCGACCCAACCGTTGAAACGCTTGCTTGCAAAATATATCCACACCAGACACAGTGCCACCAGAAAGAGAAATGTAACTGTCATTCCGAACATCGTTTCCAGCCACTGCACAGTCTGTGAGCCGCACGAGCCGCCTAGCCCGCCGCCGTTGAACGCGTTCTCCAAGCCCAGCCTCAACGATATGAAAGCCAGCACAAATGACGACAGCATTGCACCGGTAAGCGAAAGAATGACATATTTCAGCACGGAAAACTTTCTCTTGCCGAGAAGCAGCCTCATGGAAATTACCGCAAGCGCAACCACGATAGCTGCAGTTCCCAGTCCGAAACAACGCGAAACAAGCAGGTCAGCAAGCTTCAAACCGAATTTTCCGCCGGAATTGGAGACACTCTGAGCCGCATCACCCATCATATTTGGGCTTTGAAGCACGCTCTGGTCTTCCTTCCACGTAAAAAGATAGGTCAAACTGCCCACAAATATGAGGACAGCAAGAAGCGTGGTTATGATTCCCGCTGCCTTGCGCAATCCAACTCTGTGGACATCAATATATTCACGTACTCTAGATACAAATTCCGACATATTCCGCTACCGTTTCTGATTGCCTTTGCGGGAGAATCTGCGCTGACCGTTACCCTGCCTTCTCACTGTCGCGAAATCCATATTCATTCCAGGCTTGGAGAATGTTGAATCCGATGAGATACGTGACAAAGTCAATCCTTCCGGAACCTTGATTCTGTATTCCGACAGCTTTTCGATGTCGCTGAATATGGTCTCGTCGGCGACGCTGTCCTTGTTCCAGATAAGATATTGCTGACGCATATACATTGCAAGAGAACGTATCATTGCCGTTTTCTGTTCGCCGTCGGGCTCGCCTGCAATCAACTCGATGATACTCTCTATGTTGCGGCCGTAATGATTGGCCTTGATCGGTTTCTTCTTGAGCGGAATAATCTCCGGATGACTCTTTCTCTGCTCCGGGGACGGCACTGGATACGGGGAATCCACATCCAGATCATATCCGGCCATAATATAGAGATGGTCCCAAAGCTTCTGCTCCCAGTTGTCCTCCTGATGAACCTGGGGATTCAGAATCTCCATAACACGAACTACAGCCTTAGCCTGTTCTGTTCGTTTATCTCTGTCTTTCAAGGATTTAACTTCCTCCACCATCTTCAAGACATTGCGTCCGTACTCCGGCATCGCAAGTTTTTCCCTCTCTGTATTGTAATCCAGCACCACCGGATTTTCTTCGTAATATCTGTCCATATCTATGAAATATCGAGTTTTAACCGCTTTGGCCGCCTTGAATCTGAAAATCGGCTCACAAGGGCTCAAAAGAGGCGTTCCGCCAACACGGAACTCAACTCGCAAATATATGAATTTTTCACTGATTTCTGAACACGGGCAACCCGCAGTTTCTACACTTCGACCACTTCATCTTCCGCTACATACCACAGCCGGCAAGACACATCGTTGTAACCGGCAGCCCGGTACAGTTCCGCATATCTCTGCACCTGCTCGACGTATTTGTTCCGATGCCGGCCGAACTTATAATCAATGATGGTCACCTTGCCGTCCTTCACGACCACTCTGTCAGGCCTGTGAACAGTCCCGTCCACATCTACGACTGAAGTCTCATTGAACACACAGGATCTGTCGTCTGGAAACCACCCCCTCTCCTTCGCGCTTGCAATCCGTTCAGAAAGCATTGAAAATATGACAGTTCTGTCCTTGTCGTCCATCGCTCCGGCATTGTAGCTTTCCGATATTGCCGTCTCGAGGTCTTTAGGGACAATGACTTTGGAAAGGATGTCGTGCAGCACGATTCCCTTCAGACGCACGGAAGCCCCAATGCCGGCGTTTCCGTCAGGAGAGAAGAAATCCGTAACCTCAGAACTGAATTCAAGTCTCGCCGGACATTCATCCGCATTAAGCGGATATGACGGATATCCCCGACTTTCAGAGTCGTCGGACGTGGCGTCCGTGTGTTCAAAATTGTAGATTTCTCCGTTGCTGAACCTTATGTCATCGGCAGAAAAGTTATCAACGCTTTCCGGAGAATGTGCCGGCACAATAGAAAATCCCGACTTGCTTCCCTCCAATGCCAAGTACCAGTGAAGCACCTGAGACATATCCCTGAACTTGTAGTCCGTGCCCTCACTTTCACAGCCGAGACAGTCATTCGACGGAGTCTTGGCAATGATAAGCATACCTTTTTCAGCCCTTGTAGTAGCCACATAAAACATATTTATGGCATCCACCATCTGCATAAACGCCTCTTTGCGGTAATCCTCGCTGAACAGCGTATTCTCCGCGCTGGAATCCAGGTCTATTCTGTAAATTCCATTCGACATACCCTCCAGAGCGGTACCGGCAGACTCGGGATAACACCAACGTTTTGTAGACTTATAGAAGACCACATTTTCTGCAAATGGGAATATCACATACGGAAAAGAGAGTCCCTTTGACTTGTGCAACGTCATCACCTGCACCGCATCGGAATTCTTAGGGGAGCAGATTTTAGGATCAACCGTATCCCAGTAGGAAAGAAATTCGGACAGAGAGTTGCCGTTAATCTGGGACCAGTCTTGAATCGTATCCATAAATGCGTGGATATAAGGCACTTCCCCCTCAAAATCAGAACGCGTCCCCGACTTCATCTCACGGATAAAGTATTCGCAAAGGTCGATGAGGGAATGCCATTCAGCCGGCGGCTTAATCTCCAGAGACGATGCCAGAAAGGCGTTCAGTTTGTCATCCGGAATGTCGGCAAACGAGAGTAATGCCACCAGCCTTCTCACTGAAGGAGAAGATTTTACGGAGAGCGAATCATCCGACACGACAGGTATTCCGGCGAAGAGCAACGAATTGGCTATGTCAGAACCAGCCTTGTTGGTTCTGACGAGAATGCCGATGTCCGAATACGATGCTCCCGATGCTTTCAGTCTGGATATTTCCTCCAAAACGGACTTCACCTGAGCCTCTGAAGCATTCACCGAGTCAGTTCCGCAGCAGAACAGGACATCGACATTTCCTGGCGACAACGATGTAAGTTCCACATTCTGCTTTACATCGGAATAAATCTGCTCTATGGTATTCTGTCCCGTACCAGAAGATCGGTCAAGCATTCTTGACGCATACAGGTAGAAAGCATTGTTGAAACCGACTATGCTTGACGTACTGCGCCAATTGGAGAGCAACGGGGATTCTTTCGCGTCAGGGAACTGCTGTTTAAGTACTGTGTTGAGCAGATTCCAGTCCGAATTTCTCCACCTGTAGATACTCTGCTTGACATCTCCCACGATGAGGTTCAGATTGCCCGACGCATCGCTATCCGACAAAAGCGGACGGAAGTTGTCCCACTGAATCCCTGCCGTATCCTGGAACTCGTCGAGCAGGAAATGGTCATAGCGCACACCTATCTTTTCATAGATAAACGGCGCGTCACTGCCGTCTATAATATCGCGCAACACCGTATTCGAATCGTCAAGACTCATCACATTCTTCTCGCGGACAAGCCTGTCGAAAGATTCGCGTATCTCCCTCACAAGACCCAGAGAGTAAATCTGTCCGCGAATAAGTTTCGCCGTACAATATTCATTATAACGTTCGCGGAACATAGCGCAGAAATCATAGAGAGGCTTCGCTATGAGCGGTTCAACAAGCGGGAGCAGGCTTGCGTTCTGCTTGGAGAACCATTTGGAGGAGTCGCATGCTTTGGTCACGAATGAATCCCCGGGAGCATCCAACTTGTCTGCCGGTCTGATATCCGTGTAGTTATACAGTTTGCGCATAAATGACCTGCTTCCGCCGCTAAACTTCTCCACCCCCACTCCGGCCGATTCCAAAGACGCCAGAATATTCCCCGCAAGTGTCTTCACTTCTTTCACATAGGCCGACATTATCTCGCCGCAACCTTTCTTCAATGCCGCCAGACCTTCCTTTGAATACACCTTGGATTCGTCTATGCCATAGGTCTTTACGGACTCCCGGTATTCGTCATTCATCAATGCCACCGCAATGTCGTTCAAATCGGAATCCAGAGAAAATTTTCCACCCGAAACAAGCTGCTCCTTGACACTATCCGTAAGCCAAGACAACAAAGACTTGTTGTCTTCCGTCAATGAATCCAGAATACGGTCCACGCTTTCACGCACTAGCGACGCCTTGTCCAGTTCCACCTGATAGGATGCAAACTGGCCTATCTCTCGTGAAAAAGCTTTGAGTGTCCGCTGGAAGAAGCGGTCTATTGTACTGATTGAAAATGCACCATAATCATTGAGTATATTGCACAGAAACCGCCTTGACAACAAAGACAACGCACGCGCGTCCTTTCCCGTTGTCTTTCTGAGGTCTTCGAGATATTTCGACTTCTCCGGTTCGGAAGCCAGTTTGTCGAGTTCCTTCAGAATGCGCTGTTTCATTTCATCTGTAGCCTTGTTGGTGAAGGTAACAGCAAGTATGTGTCTGTACGCGTAAGGGTCGTCACTTGACAACAGAAGCGATATGTATTCCTTGGCAAGGCTGAAAGTCTTTCCCGAACCTGCCGATGCTTTAAGTATCTTGATCATCCGTTTGAATCTTTTTGAAAATGGTACAGTTTCGACTATCGCCCGCAAATTTTCCTGAAGTCACAGACCTCGCAACATTTGGAGTCGTTAGTCCTTCTGAATTCCTTGTCCGGATCCATAATCTCGTCAAAGAGCGTCTCAAGTCTCTCTGTCACAGCCACATTGAACTCAGGACATTCCGGAGCCGACAGAACATCTTCGCTGAACAGTTTTGGCAGCGGATAGAGCACATTGCGTATCTTCTTGCCAGTCAAATCTTTGTCACCAGCCACGTACATATCATACAGGAACAGCTGGAGCGCAATCTTAGGCCGGTCAGAATATTTGGTATCTGGCGAAAACAGTTTTTCGGCAACTACCTCCGCATTGGTTTCATCAATGCAGATTTCCGATTTCTCCACCTTTCCGGTCTTGTAATCGACTATTCTGACCTCATCGGGAGTAAAGCTGTCCATCCTGTCAATATACCCGACAAACTTATGTCCGTGAAATTCCCAGAAACGCTGCTGCTCCAGTCCTATCACAGTAAATTTTCTGACGCCTTTCGACTCCATCAGCTGCAAATCTTTCTCCAGAGCACGGACAACATATTGGTTTATAACATCTTCCAGCACAAGATTACGTCCCGTAACCTCTTCCGCATTAAGCTGCTTCTTCACCAGAGCCCTCACTTTCGCCGAGATTATCTCGCGCTTGCCGGAAAGCAGCCCCTCTATATATTCCGCAGTGATTTCCCGGAGCGGTGCAACGACATTGTCCGTCACATGCTTCCTGTCCATATCGAAGTCAGGGTTCAACGCCTCACCGCCGGTATAAAGCGCATACATCGTGTCGTGAAAGACAGAGCCGAGCATCCCACCGTCCATAGATTCGGAGACTTCGGTACTCGCCTGAAGTTTCTTGACTGAAGCATAATAGAACTTCGCCGGGCACGCGAGATAATTCTGCACAGAAGACGCCGAATATGTCATCGTGCGCAGACGCGTCATACCCTCGGTAGTCTTCTTTATAACCTCCTCACTATCTGTCGATTCCACAGAATATCTCACCACCGTCCTGTCGAGCAGAGGATATCTGTACTGATACTCAAGCTGTTTGATGTACCTGCTCTCTTCTCCGGATTTCAGGTTTTCCGTTCTGGAATCATATAACAGCCAGACATTTTCGGCGCGCTGAAGCATCCTGAAGAAATAATACGACCAAACCGCGTCCTGATTCTCGTACGTCGGCAGTCCGAAGCCCTTTCTCAGTTCCGGAGGGATAAATGAGGAACTTACACTTCTGCGCGGGAACACGCCTTCATTGCACGAAAGCACAATGAGATTGGTAAAATCCAATGACCTTGTTTCAAGCGGTCCCATAATCTGCAGTCCTTTAAGCGGCTCGCCCTTGAACGGGACAGATATTCCGCCTACAAGCTGTTGCAGCAGACGGGCATAGGTCACAGGAAGAATATCCAATGTCTTTGCCTTGAGACGGTTCACTGCCAGGTAATACTGCTTTGCAAAATGAACTTCCAATGCCATTCCGGGCAGTGACGACATCATCGCACCTATCTCACTCAGCACGGAAAGTTGATATTCTTCGTATTTTCTTATCGCCTCGGCATCCGGATTTTTTACTTCAGCCAGCAAAGGATTGAATATCAAGTCAAAAAGTTTTACGTCTGACAAATCTTCCTGCGGGATATAATACTTTGCCGCCGCCTTTATCTCCGCGACTTTCTTCTTTGCTTCCTCGTCCATCAACGCTGTCATTATGCCGGAAGAAAATATCGCCCACACCTGCTTGTGATAGAAAGAATAGCCGCTGCGTCCCTTGCGCACGTGCAGTTGCATCGCAGTAATGCAGTTCATCAACGCATATATGTCACTTCCGGACATTGAATATCCCATCGTGACATTGACGGACCCGACTTCAGTCGGAATCGAATTCAGCACAGGTATCAGCATATTCTCGTCAGGCAAGACAATGGCGGTATCCGCGCCGGCCAGCTCCAGTTTTCCGACCGAAGACATATCTCCACCCAACGAATTGTCCGCAATCTTCCGCAGCATTTCCGGTATCTGTTTTGCCTGCCCTACCGCAGACGGAAGACTGACTACGTGTATTTTCGGGCCCACTGAGCCTGCCGAGACACCTGCCCTGAAAGAATTGTCTTCATTTGACGGCAAACTGGAGATACCTTCGTCAAGTTCAAAAGCCTGCGGAAACTCGGCGACATTTTTTGACATAAACATCGAGGCCCTATTAAGCGGATCGCGCAACATATCCGAGGAGTAATCCCAACAGAACTCCGACACACCGGCATCACGCATTTTCCTCATCACAGTCTTCTCGCATTCATTCAGGGCATTCAATCCGACAAACACGAATGCTGAGGTATGCGGGAATGCGTCCGCCAGTATATCCACCGCACTTTCGGTTTTCAGCCTGTCGGCAAATGCACGATGCACCATACCTTCGTATGTCATATTCTTCTGCCGGAGAACTGCATTGAACTTTAAGTACAACGGATAGAGCAGATTCCATATCATCAGGAAGCGCTCCTTGACGTCCGGATTATCTGCGGCAAGATTTACAGTAAGCTTTCCGCCCTTGCGAAAATGGCTGATAAATCTTGTTATCGCATCAATCTGCAAATCAGACAGGTACGAATAACTGTCCTGGATTTCCTTGAAGTCTGCCACATTGGTATAGAGCATCTTGGGATCAGCCAGATACTTGTCGGTGTCATCAAAGTCAGACAATATCACGTCCCCCCAGAATATGAAGTCGTCAAGTGATTCAGCCTTGGGATTCAGAGACTTATAGCAGTCATACAGTTCCAAAAGCAGTCCTACGCGGTCTGTCACTGCAGCCCGGCTGACCTTGTAGAAAAACTCATTCATAGTCAGCACCACAGGCGAAATCAGCGGTTTGCCGCCGCTGAACTTGACCGTTTCCGAAAGCCATTTATTGAAAAACTTCACGGAACGTCTGTTTGGAAATATGAAGCATTTGTGCTGCATATCACCCGCAGCACAATAATTTTCAGCTACCTGCCTTAAAAATTGTTTCATCTTAAAAGCTGTTTTAACTCCAACCTTTCAAAGGCCGTTTTCCACACTCCTTTCAAAGTTAATCACAAAGTTGCGTTTTCTCAATGCCAAAAATTAGCAGTCCAAGAAATAAAATCCTAATTATAGGAACTTCAAATTCGTGTCATTTCGCAAAAAACATTAGGAAAAACATTGCCAGAAGATAAAAAAGCGTTATATTTGCAGTCCTATTCTTTTGCGCAGTGTTGCGTCGAAGAAAAATCAGGATGGTTCGGTAGCTCAGCTGGATAGAGCAACAGCCTTCTAAGCTGTGGGTCTTGGGTTCGAATCCCAACCGAATCACCAGAGTGAAAGAAGTTGGCCAATGGTCGACTTCTTTTTTTCTATACAGAATCATTCACCGATTTTGGCGGGGTGGACATTTCGCTACTTGACTATATTATATCTCAATCCCTTGCAAAAGATGAGGGGGGGGGTATGGTTTCACCCGACCGTCACGCCATTTTCCAACTGTCGATGGTGCGGGTCTCAGAGGAGAAGTTGATTCCGAGTTTGATTATCTGCTTGCCGAAAGCGAGGAACGGCTTGTCGTAACCCTTTTCCTCTATCTGAGCGAGCGCAATTTCAGGCGACTGGTCCATCTTTAATTCGATGATATAGACGAACTTGTCAGTGTCGATGGTTATGTCTATCCTGCCGTTCGATGTATCGTACTCCGTCTTGACGAAGAGTCCCATCATCTTGAACATTATAAACATCGTATTCTGGAAATACAGCTCCTTCCGCCCCTGGATCTCGTAACTATTACCCGAAAGGAATGCCGTGAAACGATCCATAAAGTTCTGCACATCGCCTTTGCGAATGTCGCGAACAAATTGCGATACGGAAAAATCACCTTGAATGAGTGCCGGAGCATAAATCTGACTCAATGAATTAAGGAAACCGCGCTTGACCTCTTCGTTCGGGTAATCAAGCGTGTATGTCATAAATTCAGGATCATAACTACGTATAGTCAGATATCCAGTCTGATACATAAGGGTTATCGGTTGAGGGCCGACATAGTTTGTTCCAGTCAGTGACTCTACTGAGACTTCATCTTTTGAAATTCCTTCGAGGTCGTAGTTCCCTTTTTTTAGATAGCGTACGAGGAAAGTCGGAGTACCGGTTTCGAACCAGTACATCTTGAACTCATTTGCATTGAACGTATTCAGCAAACTGAATGGGTTATAAACCCCCGCCGCTTTATGGTGGAAATGATACCCGTCATACATCGTCTTCAACTTTGCGTAGCACTCGTCCTTGCTCAGCCCATTCGCCTCTGCGAGTTCCTCCACACTACTGTCAAAAGTCGCTTTTAGTTCATCCTCAGATACTCCGCAAATATCAGAGTACTTCAGATTCATCGATATGTCGTTCAGATTGTTAAGCCCACTGAAGATACTCATCTTCCCAAGCTTCGTCACTCCGGTCAGGAATGCGAAGCGGATACATTCGTCGCGTCCCTTGATGACACTGTAAAAGCCTTGAAGTTCACGGCGAAACTTATCCGCAAGCTCATCATTGTCAATATTGTCTATGACAGGCTTTTCGTATTCATCGACAAGAATGACCACCTTGTTTCCGGTCTTTCGGTAGGCAGCATCGATAACGGCTTTGAATCGTGCTTCCGAAGTTGTGTATATGTCTATCACTTCGAACGTCTCTTCCCACCGCCTCAGATGCTGGTCCAAACTTTCTCTCAGGTCCTCGGCGGAGGCGTACTTACTACCGGTAAAATCCAAGTGTAGAACGGGATATGTGGTCCAGTCCTTTTCAAGATTTTCTATTGCCAAGCCCTTGAACAATTCTTTCTTGCCGCTGAAATATGCCTCCATCGTGGAAATGAGCAGGCTCTTGCCGAAGCGGCGCGGACGGCTCAGAAAATAATATTGGCCAGTAGCGGCAAGGTTGTAAATCTGACTAGTCTTATCCACATAGACGAAACCGCCCGTCCTTATTTTCTCAAAACTCTGTATTCCAATTGGATATAGCATACGGCAATATTTTCATCACTCTCCGCAAAAATACGAAAATTGTGAAGATTTTCAATAGCAAAAAAGAACCGGCTGTAGTCCTTCGCTCAGAAAAATTCGCTCTGGACTTCAGTCGGTTCTTGACTTGGGCTATGTCTTGTCTTTGTGTGCAAACTTATAGCTTCTGGGCTATTAGATTGCTTTCAAAGTAAAGAAGTTTACGAAGTTATTTAGTTGGGAAAACTTTATTACCATCAACTGTAACTTCTGCGTTGTTACCTTCTACATCCCAAAGAGATGTTCCTCCGAATTCAATCTTATCGTGATCTGGGAATCCCGATGTGGTGCAATTGTTTGCGAATATACAGAATTTCACACCCTCTGGGAGTTTTGTACTATCTATTGTAATAGCAGCTTTGTTAGCGGTCTTTCCTGCAGCCGCAGCTGCAGCATCGGAGTTGGTTGCAATGAATGTACAATTATTCAAAGTTACCTCACTTTCATTCTTACCTTCGTTATAAACCTTTACAGCCTTACCGGCACAGTTGAACGTACAACTATTGAATGTAATATTTTTAGAACCATAAGTCCAAATACAATAATCATAGACGGTCTGATTGAATGTACAATTTTCAAAGACAGCAGTTGTGGCATAACTGGTAGGACGTCCCTCAATAACGCAATTCTCATATTTTATGCTTGTTGCGTGCTGAAATCCGTTATAGTTTTTGTTAGGGTACTTGAGTGTAAGATTCTTTAGCTCAAAACTTTTATCGTGATATGCAACAGCTTCAGGACAATCGAACACAGTTCAGTCTACGCCTTCGATGGTGATATTGTCTGCGATTGAAGATGGAAGTGTGTATGTGCCTGCTGCCAACTGAATGTAGGCGCCGGCGGTTGCAACGGCAGCATTAAGTTCTTCCTGCGTTGTTGCGACTGTCGGGAATATAATTGTGGCTGTACCTTCGTTGTTTTCAATGGTAGACGTGGTTCCGCCACCGTTTTCTCCAACGATTGAATTCGCATCGTACTGTGACTGTTCCGTGTATTCTTTATAATTATGTGAGTTATCAACGGTGATAGTAACATTACTGATTGTGTTGTCGGTCACTACACTACTGTTATTTGCATATCCTACGACACCTCCGAGGTCTCTATAGGCCTTAATTGTTGTATTCTCTACTGAACAACCAGTAACTTCGGATCTGCAAATATATCCAACAATACCACCTACTTTATCTCCATTATTCCATCCCCACTCATTTTTGTCTGAATAGGTTTCTGGAACGAATTCAGGAGATGAGGTTACTGTTGCATTTGAGACCATGCAGTTTTGGATTTTTGCATCCTGTAACCATCCGCAGATTACACCCGCATAGTGGTTACTCTTTACCGTCGCGTTCTCTACAGTCACATCTTTGACTGTCGCATTTTCGGCAACACCACCAAAAAGTCCCGCTGAACTATGAACTACAATGTAGTCGCTTGCATTAAGGTCATAAATAGTCTTACCGTTTCCGTCAAAGGTTCCCTGGAAACATTGGCCTGGAGCAGCGACCATTCTTCCGATAGGCGTCCAGGCGGTGTTAGCAAGATAGATGTTCTTTACAAGCTTTACGGTTTTTCCTGAAAATGTTTCAGTGCCTGCATTTACCTGCTGAGCCACCCAGGCGAGCTGAGAGCCGTTGCTGATCTCGTATACGCCATCGGCTGCCGGAGTAACTTCTTCAATAGAACCGTCCCAGAAGGCAATTGTTTCTTCGCCATCAAAATTAGGGTCGATTACGACGTTGAAGATGACCTGGTCGGTGAGAAGGTTGCCGACGATGTTGGTGCGGTAGTTGGCCTGAACCGGTGCGGCAGGAACGCTGATTTCGACAGCTTCTTTGGCGTCAGTAACAAATGTAGCCTTGAAGTCGCACACTTGCTGTTCGTCAAGCTTTCCTTTAGGGATGAAGTAGTTCATCGCCAGCCAATCGTAATCTGATTTCTTTTCGTCATTAAGAACAAGCTTCTCTGTAGGAATTGCTGCTTCGGTGTAGTTGACACAGACTCCGCCTTCAGCTATGCGTTCGAACGGCTTGAGAAGTGACGCCGCTCCGTTGGCCGAGAGTGAAAACGTGCTCTTGGTTGGCACAAAGCCATTTTTTGCCGCAGCTTCAAGATCCGCAGTACCGAAGTTTACCTGTGCGAACGGACGGTGAAGTTCCACGGTCTCGTTGAGAGCGCCGGTAACCTTAAGGCGCCTTGTAGCGAAGAATGCGTCACGGGATTCGTCATTGGCTACGCCATCATAGTGAATTTCTACGGATTTCTCCTCCGGGAGAAGTTTATAGGCTTCGGTGCCCGACTGTGCCCAGAAGATGAAGTGGTAAGTCTTGCCCTTTACAAGACTGAATTCTACCCTGGCCTTAAGTTTTTCGAATGTAGCCGACTTGTCAAGAGCCGCGATATGATTGCCTGCAGAACCTTTGTTATCGTCATAGACAGCCACGGTGAGGTTCTTCGCAGTCAGACCGTCATTGATTCCCTTGGTGACGAGTGCTGAAGGGGCGGCGATGTTGAATGCCACGTTCACTTCCTG
>CAVJKV010000019.1:0-54238 GCA_963650425.1 Oscillibacter sp.
AAAGTGGCACGCGAGCTGGGTTCAGAACGTCGTGAGACAGTTCGGTCTCTATCTGTTGTGGGCGCGGGAAGTTTGAGGAGGCCTGTCCTTAGTACGAGAGGACCGGGACGGACCAGCCTCTGGTGTACCGGTTGTAACGCCAGTTGCATAGCCGGGTAACTACGCTGGGTTAGGATAAGCGCTGAAAGCATCTAAGCGCGAAGCCATCTCCGAGATGAGACTTCCACATAGGGTCGTAGGAGACTACTACGTTGATAGGCAGAAAGTGTAAGGCCAGCGATGACCTCAGCTGATCTGTACTAATGGCCCGAAATCTTTCTTTCAGAGGAAGAATAAGCCAAGAGGATATCTTCCTCGAGTTTTCTCTCAAGTTATATACAGCGGTGGCTATAGCGACGGGGAACCGCCTCTTCCCATTCCGAACAGAGAAGCTAAGCCCGTCATCGCCGATGGTACTGCCAGACCAGGTGGGAGAGTAGGAAGCTGCCGTGTTTCGAAGAGAGTCTTCAGAGTTATTCTGAAGACTCTCTTTTTGTTTACCCTCAGTCGCAGTGCGACAGCTCTTTTCTTTTTTTTTGTTGTTTTGTGGCGGAATTTGTATTTTTGCACGGCTTCAGAAATGAGGCTCGAAATTTGCTGTATAATCGTGGTTTTGCTTTTGATTTTCAGCGAAACAGGTGGTAATCAGTTATAATTAACATATTTAATTTTTTTGCATTATGGAAGATTTTGAAATCTTGCAAATCAGCGGAAGAGAAATCCTTGATTCAAGAGGAAATCCTACTATCGAAGCTGAAGTTGTACTTGCTTCCGGCGTTGTCGGAACTGCTGCTGTTCCGTCAGGAGCTTCTACAGGTGAGAACGAGGCTATCGAGCTTCGTGACGGCGATCCTAAGCGTTATGGCGGAAAGGGCGTTCTTAAGGCTGCACAGAATATCAATGAAGTTATTGCTCCTGCAATCGTAGGTATGTCCTGCTTCGAGCAGAGGGCTATCGATGAGGCTATGATCAAGCTCGACGGTACAAAGAACAAAGCAAAACTCGGTGCAAACGCTATCCTTGGTGTTTCTCTCGCAGTTGCTAAAGCTGCTGCCAACTATCTTGGTCTTCCTCTTTACAAATATCTTGGCGGTCCTAACTCATACGTACTTCCCGTTCCTATGATGAACATCATCAACGGTGGTGCTCACTCTGATGCTCCTATCGCATTCCAGGAATTTATGATCCGTCCGGTTGGTGCTCCAAGCATCGCTGAAGGTGTTAGAATGGGTGCTGAGGTATTCCACGCACTCCAGAAAGTCCTCAAGGGACGTGGCCTTTCTACCGCAGTTGGTGATGAGGGTGGTTTCGCTCCAAAGCTTAACGGCATTGATGACGCTCTTGACTGCATTATGGAAGCAATCAAGAAAGCTGGTTATGAGCCGGGCAAGGATGTTACCATCGCTATGGACTGCGCTGCTTCTGAGTTCTCTGTAAAAGAGGGCGACAAGTTCTTCTATGACTACAAGCAGCTCAAGACAGGTATGCCTAAGGATCCTAACGGAAAGAAACTCTCTGATGATGAGCAGATTGCTTACCTCAAAGAGCTTGTAAGCAAATATCCTATCGATTCTATCGAGGACGGTCTCGATGAGAACGACTGGGAAGGATGGGTTAAGCTTACAGAGGCTATCGGTGACAAGTGCCAGCTCGTAGGTGACGACCTCTTCGTTACAAACGTTGAGTACCTTAAGAAGGGTATCCAGAAGGGTGCCGCAAACTCTATCCTTATCAAGGTTAACCAAATCGGTTCGCTTACTGAGACTCTCGATGCTATCGAGATGGCTCACAGAAACGGTTACACAACTGTTACATCTCACCGTTCAGGCGAGACTGAGGATACCACTATCGCAGACATCGCTGTCGCTACAAACAGCGGCCAGATCAAGACCGGTTCCCTCAGCCGTACAGACCGTATCGCCAAGTACAACCGTCTTATGAAGATTGAGATGGAACTCGGTGACGCTGCACGTTACGGATACGAGAAAATCAAGTAATATGCTGGAATCCAAGTGATTCCGTAAATATTTCAAGAGAGGATGGCTAGAACTCGTTTTTGGCCATCCTCTTGCTTTGTATTTGCGTTGAACCTTTTATGTATTGAAATACAATAAATTAGCCGTTTTAAGCATAAGTTTGGTATTTTTGGCTATAATTTCATTAAATTGGTATGAAATTTTCAGTGAGTCCGAGGCTTGCGGAAGGGTGGACAAGAGCCTGGCGTAAGTTGTTAATTGACTAAATAATAATTAGATATGCCAAACGTTGTAGGACACATATCACAGATAATAGGCCCGGTTGTGGATATTCATTTCGACCTCAAGCAGTCGGATGAAAAGAACCAGTTGCCTAATATACACGATGCTTTGACAATAAAGCGGCGTGACGGAAAGGAACTTATAGTGGAAGTTCAGCAGCATATCGGAGAAGACACCGTGAGGACTGTTGCGATGGACTCTACGGATGGTTTGCAGAGAGGTATGGAGGCTGTCAATACATCTCATCCTATTGAGATGCCTGTCGGTCCTCAGATTAGGGGCCGTGTCCTTAATGTTGTCGGCGAGGCTATTGACGGACTTGGTGAACTGGACAGGACGGAAGAATTGCCTATACATCGTGAACCTCCTAAGTTTGAAGACCTTACCACGTCCCAGGAGGTGCTTTACACAGGCATAAAGGTTATTGACCTTCTCGAACCATATCTGAAAGGTGGAAAGATTGGTCTTTTCGGTGGTGCTGGTGTGGGTAAAACGGTACTCATCAAGGAACTTATCAATAACATTGCAAAGAAGCATAACGGATTTTCAATCTTCGCCGGCGTCGGTGAACGAACCAGGGAGGGTAATGACCTTCTCAGGGAGATGATTGAGTCCGGTGTCATAAAGTACGGAGAAGCATTTGAGAAAAGTATGGCGGAAGGCCATTGGGACCTGTCGCTGATAGACAGAAACAAACTTTCCGAGTCTCAAGTTGCATTGGTGTTCGGCCAGATGAATGAGCCACCTGGAGCACGTGCTTCCGTTGCGTTGTCCGGACTTACATTGGCGGAGTCGTTTAGAGATAACAAGACGCAGAGCGGTCCTAAGGATATTCTGTTCTTCATAGACAATATCTTCCGTTTCACGCAGGCAGGTTCCGAAGTGTCCGCATTGCTTGGACGAATGCCGTCAGCGGTAGGCTATCAGCCTACATTGGCAACGGAGATGGGACAGATGCAGGAGAGAATTACATCCACCAAGAACGGTTCCATCACATCAGTGCAGGCCGTCTATGTGCCTGCCGATGACTTGACAGATCCTGCTCCTGCCACGACATTTACCCATTTGGATGCGACTACCGTGTTGAGCAGAAAAATTACGGAGCTCGGCATCTATCCGGCTGTGGATCCTCTTGAATCCACCTCAAGGATACTTGATCCGAATATCGTGGGCGAAGCGCATTACAATACGGCACAGAGGGTTAAGCAGATTCTTCAGCGCAATAAGGAGCTGCAGGATATCATCGCCATCCTCGGTATGGACGAGCTTTCTGACGAGGACAAGCAGACCGTGAACAGGGCAAGACGCGTGCAGCGTTTCCTGTCGCAGCCGTTCTCTGTCGCAGAGCAGTTTACCGGTGTGCCGGGCGTGATGGTGGATATTGAGGATACTATCAAGGGCTTCAATATGATACTTGACGGAAAGGTTGATTACCTTCCTGAACAGGCATTCCTCAATGTCGGAACAATAGAGGATGCGATAAAGAAAGGCGAGGAGATTCTGTCAAAGGCTGAGAACAAGTAATGACTATGGAAGCGGAAATTTCACTGATTATAATGTCTCCTGAGAACGTGCTGGATGAATGCGCGGTATCTCTGGTAAGGCTACCCGGCAAGGGCGGTGCATTCGAGGTGCTGAAAGACCACGCGCCTCTGATTACCGCGCTTGATGCCGGCAATGTGGAATATGTCACTTCAGACGGTCAGCAGAAGTCTGTTACGGTAAAATCCGGATTTGCAGAAATAAGAAAGAATAAAGTTTCTGTGTGCGTTGAGTTATGAGATTTTTGAAATACATATTGTCTGTAATGCTTGTTGCAAGCTTGTGGATGCCTTGCCGGGCTCAGGATGCGGCCGACAGTACCGCTTCGGGACCGGGATTCAATATCCAGGAGGTTATCTTCGGGCATACTGACGATGCGTACGAATGGCATATAACCAATATCGGGGACAAGGCGATATCCATTCCTCTCCCTGTCATAGTGAAGAGCAGTACCGGCTGGCACGTGTTCTCCTCAAAAAAGATTGAAGACGGGGCCGAGTATGAAGGACTTCATATCTCCAAATCTTCGGGCAAAGTGGTGGAAATCAATGCCGCCGGCGAAGAGATAAGGCCGTTTGATATTTCCATAACCAAGGATGTGTTGGCAATGCTTATAAGCAGCGCCATTCTGCTTTGGCTGATTTTGGGAACTTCAAAGTGGTATAAGACTCACGATGTGACAAAAGAGGCGCCTAAAGGACTTGCGGCAGTGATGGAGCCGGTCATAGATATGATTGACACGGGAGTGGTGAAGGACTCCATAGGCGAGGACTATGCAAAATTCTCCCCGTACTTGTGCACTGCGTTTTTCTGGATACTGATAAACAATCTGTTGGGAATAGTTCCTTTCTTCCCGGGAGGTGCCAATGTTACAGGAAATATCGCGGTGACCTGCGTTCTCGGACTCTGTACATTCTTCGCCATCAACCTGTTCGGAACAAAGCACTATTTCAAGGATATATTTTGGCCGGATGTGCCGTGGTGGCTCAAGTTCCCGATTCCGCTGATGCCTATGATTGAGATATTCAGCGCATTTATGAAGCCAGTGACCTTGATGATAAGGCTTTTCGCGAATATGCTTGCAGGACATATCATTGCCATCAGTCTCGTGTGCATAATATTTATGTTCGCCAAATACAATGCCGTGATGTTCGGCAGTATGACATTCGTTTCACTGCTGTTCGGAGTGTTTATGGATTTACTTGAAGTGCTTGTGGCGTTCCTTCAGGCGTACGTATTTACGATGCTTTCCGCGGTGTTCATAGGACTTGCGCGGCAAAAGGAAGCTTAGATATTGATTGATAATAATTTAAAAATACTACATTATGTTACTTACAATTCTTTTACAGTCAGTAGCCGGATCTGCAGTCGGAAAGGCCGGCATCGCTATCGGAGCAGGTATCGCAGCATTGGCTGCAGGACTTGGTATCGGAAAGATCGGTGCATCATCAACAGAATCCATAGCAAGACAGCCTGAGGCAAACGGAAGTATCCGTACCACTATGATTATCGTTGCCGCGATGGTCGAGGGTGCATCACTGTTCGCAATTATCGTCTGCCTGTTGGCTCTCTTTAACTAATTTAAGTTATGTCACTTGTAACTCCTGATACAGGCCTTCTGTTCTGGATGGTCATAATCTTCGGCGTGGTGTTCCTTATCCTCGCCAAGTTCGGTTTCCCTGTCATCACCGAGATGATCAGGAAGAGAACCGAGTCCATCAGCCAGTCCCTGAAGATGGCTGAGGAGGCAAGGAATGAACTGACAGAACTAAGCAAAGAACAGTCAGAGTTGCTTCTTCAGGCAAAGAAGGAGCAGTCCAGGATTCTGGAGGATGCGGAGAAGATAAAGGCTTCCATAATCGAGCAGGCGAAGTCGCAGGCTCAGGAAGAAGCGGACAAGGTGTTGGCGAAAGCCCGTACGGAAATTGCCGCAGAGAAAGAGAGTGCTTTGAGTGACATCCGCAAGGAAGTGGCTGTGCTCTCCATGAATATTACGGAGAAAATCCTGAGATCGGAATTCGGTTCGGAAGCGGTACGCAATGACTACATCGACCGCATTATGAAAGAATTCTCGGACAAGAAAATTCAGGATATAAATAATTGACGCAGATGAATACAGGAATTATAGCCTCGAGATATGCTGATGCTCTTCTGAAGTACGTGAAAGAGACCGGTGAAGGGGAAATTGTGTACAGACAGGCGGAAATCCTGGAAAATGCGTTGAGAACTACGCCTGAATTGCTCAGATTTCTCGACAGCAGCACACTGCTCAATAGATCCGACAGATTATCACTCGTTCAGAAGGCTTTGGGGGATGAGAAACTGTGCAAGTCATTGTCCAGATTTCTGGAACTCGTGATTGACCACGACAGAATCCCGTATCTGCAGTATATCCTGTATTATTTCAGGGCGCGCTGGTGCAACGAACAGGGCGTAAGTCTTGCAACTTTGACAGTAAGCGCTCCATCTCCGGAACTGGAGAAGCGGATATGCGAGATGTTTAAGGATTATACCGGCAAACGTCTTGAACTGAAGACGACCGTGAAACCTGACTTGATAGGCGGATTCGTATTCGAGGTTGCGGACAGAAGAATCGATGCAAGTGTCTCCAGACAGCTGGCGGAATTGAAACGTCAGTTTATTTCGGGAAATGACAGACTTGTCTAAAAAGGAATTTTATGAGTCAGAACAATATTAAACCAAGTGAAATATCAGACGTGCTTCTCAATCAGTTGCAGTCCACAGACCTCTCCGTCAAGATAGAGGAGGTTGGTACTGTACTGCAGGTGAGTGATGGAGTTGCCAGAATCTATGGCTTGACCAATGCCGAAGCGGGCGAGTTGCTCGAGTTTGAAAGCGGTGTTGTAGGCGTCGTGATGAACCTTGAGGTGGATAATGTGGGCGCTGTCCTGCTCGGTCCTACTGACGAGGTGAAAGAGGGTATGTCCGTAAAGAGGACAAAGCGCATTGCGTCCATCGGAGTTAGCGAGAAGATGCTCGGACGCGTGGTCAATCCTCTAGGCGCACCTATAGACGGCTTGGGTGAAATTGAAGGCGAAAAGGTCGATATGCCTCTGGAACGAAAAGCCCCGGGCGTAATCTTCCGTCAGCCTGTGAATGAGCCGCTTCAGACAGGTATAAAGGCGATAGATGCGATGATTCCTATCGGACGTGGTCAGCGTGAGCTAATTATCGGTGACCGTCAGACAGGAAAGACCGCGATTGCAGTCGATACTATCATTAACCAGAAGTCAGAATATGACAAGGGCAAGCCTGTCTATTGTATTTATGTAGCTATCGGACAGAAGGGCTCCACGGTGGCAAGTCTGGTGAATACCTTGCGTGCAAAAGGCGCGATGGACTATACGATAGTAGTGGCGGCTACGGCTGCAGATCCGGCTGCGCTTCAGTACTATGCGGCGTTTGCAGGAGCTGCCATTGGCGAGTATTTCCGTGATACCGGACGTGCAGCGCTAGTTATTTATGATGACTTGTCTAAACAGGCAGTGGCTTACCGTGAGGTGTCATTGATTCTTCGCCGTCCTTCAGGACGTGAGGCGTATCCTGGTGACGTGTTCTATCTGCACTCAAGATTACTGGAAAGAGCTGCGAAAATCATTAACCAGCAGGAAGTTGCAGAGCAGATGAACGACCTTCCGGAGTCATTGAAGGGAAAGGTCAAGGCTGGTGGCTCATTGACCGCGCTGCCTATCATTGAAACGCAGGCAGGCGATGTGTCCGCATATATCCCTACAAACGTGATTTCCATTACGGACGGTCAGATATATCTTGAGAGCGGTCTGTTCAACCAGGGATTCCGCCCGGCAATCAATGTCGGCATCTCCGTATCCCGTGTGGGCGGTAGCGCTCAGGTCAAGAGTATGAAGAAGGTCGCCGGCACTTTGAAGATTGACCAGGCGCAGTACGATGAGTTGGAGTCATTCTCGAAGTTCAGCAGTGATGTGGACAAGATTACAGCGCTTGCGCTTGACAAGGGGCGTAAGAACAAGCAGTTGCTGATTCAGCCTCAGTACAAGCCTATGCCTGTAGGTGAGCAGATTGCGATATTGTATTGCGGCACTCATTCATTGCTGAGGGATATTCCTGTTGACAAGTCAAGAGATTTCCAGGAGAAATTCCTTGAAAGAATGCGTATTTCCCATCAGGAAGATGTGCTCGACAAGCTTGCTGCAGGTCAGTTGGATGAGTCTGTTACAAAGATTATAGAGCAGGAGGCCGAGGATGTTGTTCTCGGACTTAACGAGCAGAAATAATCAGAGTTTTGGATTATGCCGTCACTGAAAGAAATAAAAAACAGGGTCGAGTCGGTCAACAGTACGTTGAAAATCACGTCGGCGATGAAACTGGTGGCTTCTGCGAAGTTGCACAAGGCGCAGATGTCCATCGGAAATATGTTGCCGTATGAGGATATGCTGCACCGTATGCTGGCCAACCTGATAGCATACAAGAGGAATTCGGATAACCGCAAGGAGGCGTCGAAGATGATACCTTCGAATTCCGAAGCGGCAGATATCGATAGCGAGCTTGAGACATTGTGCGGTCACCGTAAGGTTCGCAAAGTCGCTATGGTGGCGTATTCTTCAAATTCTTCTTTGTGCGGTGGGTTCAATACCAATGCCATCAAATCTGCAATGTCCGCCATTGACGGATATCTTGCCGAAGGTTTGTCGGAGTCAGACATAACAGTCTATTCCGTAGGCCGGAAAATGGCGGATGCGATGAAGAAAAGAGGCTTCAAGTCTCCGACAGATTATTCGCATCTTTCGGAAAAGCCGACCTATGACGAGGCTGCGGAGCTTGCGGCCGAGCTTGTAGCCGGTTTTATGACAGGCAAGTTTGATAAAGTGGATCTTCTCTACAATCATTTCAAATCCACTTCGTCGCAACCATCAGTATGTGAAACATATCTGCCGTTGGAGCTGATGCCTATTTCCGAAAATCCGGAAGAAGCAGTGAAGGCTGACAACAGAGGATGGGAGTTTGACTATATCGTTGAACCTGATGTAAACTCACTTCTGGATGACTTGTTGCCTAAAGTATTGATGCTAAAGATGTACACAGTACAGCTCGATACCAATGCGGCGGAGCACGCGGCGCGCACCGTAGCGATGCAGACTGCAACCGACAACGGCAATGAGATTCTGCAGAATCTGACACTGGAGTACAACAAAGGACGTCAGCAGAAAATTACCAACGAGTTGCAAGATATCATCGGCGGCTCACTGTAGTGTTCTTTTTCAGAAATTTCGTACCTTTATCAGAGATGATAAGACGAAACTGAAAATGAAGAAGAAGTTGATGATCGCCGCAATCGCGGCAATGATGCCAATGTCTTTGTTGGCGCAGATTTCTCCTGACGGAGGCATTACCCCTGAGGTGCTCAGCCGCATCAGCCGTAGTTATTCCGGAGACGGTCCGGATAGGGCGATTCGCAATGCCCTCGCAAACAATTCGGTTAATGTGTTGGCTGCAAATGCGGAGAATGCAGCTATGATTGATACGCATTTTTCCGACAGGGTGAAGACGAAGGGCATTACTGACCAGAAGTCATCGGGCCGCTGCTGGCTTTTTACCGGGCTTAATGTGCTGCGTGCCAGGATGATAGACAAGTATGACCTGGGCTCTTTCACATTCTCACAGAACTATGTGTTCTTCTATGACCAATTGGAGAAGGCGAATCTTTTCCTGCAGGGCGTAATCGATACGAGAAAACTTCCGTTTGATGACCGTCAGGTGGACTGGCTTTTCTCCAATCCGTTGAGCGACGGAGGCCAGTTTACAGGCGTGTCTGATTTAGCGATGAAATATGGTCTGGTCCCTTCCGAGGTTATGCCGGAGACATACAGTAGCAACAGCACTTCGCAGATGTCCTCCCAACTGAAGAATGTGCTTCGTCAGGGCGGATTGAGACTGCGTTCCGTATATGACGCTGCAGGAGTTTTATCGATGAAAGGCAAGAAGGCGGAAGATGCCGAGGCTGCAGTTGTTGCGCAGTTGCAGAAGGAAAAGGAGGCCGTTCTGTCGGATGTGTACAGAATCCTGGCTCTCTGTCTGGGTGTCCCTCCTTCTCAATTTGAATGGTCAATGTACAATTCCAAGGATGAACTTGTCGGCACCGAGACCTATACACCCAAGTCTTTTTATGAGAAATTCGTGGGCGAAGATCTTGACGGCAACTATGTTATGCTGATGAATGACCCGACGCGCGAATATGGTAAAGTCTATGAGATTGACTATGACCGCCACGTCTATGACGGAAAGAACTGGGTATATGTCAATCTTCCTGTTGAACGTATCAAGGAGGTTGCCATCGCTTCCATCAAGGACAACACCGCAATGTATTTCTCCTGTGACGTCGCCAAATTCCTTGATTCCAAGAGAGGTATGCTGGATTTGAAGAATTACGATTATGAGTCGCTGTTCAATGTGAAGTTCACTATGGACAAGCGTGACCGTGTAAGGACTCACGCGAGCGGTTCGTCCCACGCTATGACTCTGATTGCGGTGGATTTGAAAGAAGGAGAGCCTCAAAAGTGGATGGTGGAGAACAGCTGGGGCGCGTCAAGCGGTTACAAGGGCTGTGTCATAATGACTGACCAGTGGTTCTCGGAATATATGTTCAGGGTTGTGGCTGAAAAGAAATACGTCCCGTCAGATATCCTGGAGATGCTTAACCAGAAGCCAATCCTTCTCCCTTCTTGGGATCCGATGTTTGCTCCTGAGGAATAGGGAAGTGTCGTTGTCTTATAGATTGTACTAATATAAAATAACAGCAGCTGGTCTTCACGACTGGCTGCTGTTTGTCTCTATTCAATATGAATTAAACTAGCTTATGTTATTATGTCTTCGATTATGATAATATGCCATTATCGTGCCAAATCATAATAATTCGATTTAATTTTAAGCGTTTTAACAAATTATCTTAACCACTTGCTGAAGAATTTCCAGATTTCCTCGCAAGTGTCCATACTGTGCTCGCTCCAGCTGTGGTCCCCGCCTATGACCTCATAAAGCCATACTTCAGTCTCAGGACCGTTTTTCCAAGCCGGGACACCTCCGCGGTATCTGTGCAGAACTACTTGCTTAGGCTCTTTTCTCGGGTTGTCCACAGGCTTTGCGAGCGTTTTCATTGCCAGAGTATCAGTTGTCTCGTAGGAGCATCTCGCTTCGTCAATCCATTTGCCAACGGCTATAGGCACAGCTATATATGCTCCCCATCCGCCTTTGTTCATAGGATCTCCGTTCCAGAGCGAAGTCTTGTCGTTGGTGCCGTGCACCTCCATAAGCGGCACTGCAACTCCTTTCGAATCAAGTTCTTTCTGCATCCAGTCGAGAGTAAGTCCTGCGATTGGAGCGATTGCCCCGAAGAAATCAGGCTTGAGATATGCCATCAGGTAGCACATTTCGCCTCCGTTGGACATTCCGGTCAGAAAAGTGTTCTGCTTGCTGAGATGATATTTTTTCTGAAGATGACGTGCCAGGCTACACAGGAAATTTACGTCATCAGTTTTCAGACCTTTCTGGAAGGGATAGCCAACGTTCCAGCAAGTCTTGCCTTTTCCATCCACGGCACCCTGCGGATAGCATACTGCAAATTTCTCTCTGTCAGCCACTTTGCACATTGCGCTGCCGCCCTTCATAGCTCTTCCGCCATAGCCGTGCAAAATGAGAACAAGCGGGGCATTCTCCTGCAATCCTTCCGGGAGATAAAGAAGATACTCGCGTTCAAGTCCCTGGTATTTCATTGTTAAACGCTCAGGCTCTGCTCCGTAACAGCAAAGTACAGATAATGTTGCGGCAATGCAGACAGCCGCGGCAGACTTTAGGATATGTGTCATTGGTTTAATGTGTTATTGCTTTTGTTCTTCCTTGAGCTTGTGCAGAGTGCTGAGATACTCGAGCCCGGCTACAAGAACAAGTCCTGCTATTGCCCATACGATGGCTCCTGAAATCTGAAGATCAATTACTTGTCCGCCGTTTGAGAGAAGCAGGTCCGCACCGGCTTTGGCAGCAGTATCGTTCATTCCGCTTCTGAGCAGTTGTCCTTCGGCCACGGCTCTCATATCATTCCACGGCCAGACCTTGACAAGGGCCCCGATTACAAATCCTACAAGAACTATCATTGTCGGACGTTCGTAGCGGTTCAGCAGCCAATGCAGGAACTTGGAGAATCCGAGTATGCCGATGATGCATCCGAGGCCGAATACAATCAGTATAGGGATATTCAACTCATTGATGGCCTGCATTATATAGTCATATTTGCCGAGGATGACCAAAATGAAACTTCCGGATATTCCAGGCAGAATCATTGTGCAGATGGCTATGGCGCCGCAAAGGAATATGAACCAGAGGTTGTCAGGTGTCGTTGTAGGCGAGAGGGTGCAGATGACCACGCCGAGCAGGATTCCGACGCCAAAGAACAGAAAATCATTGAATTTCCAGCCTTTGATGTCATAAATCATATATGCGGACGAAGCGATTATCAGTCCGAAGAAGAAGGCCCAGGTCTGCACAGGGTAGTAGTGCATAGCGTACACCATTACTTTTGCCAGAGAGAAAACGCTTATGAGTACTCCGAGCATCAGGGCTACCAGGAATCCGCCGTGAATGTGCTCCCAGAATTTTTTGAATTCTCCGTGCAGCAACAGTTTCCACGTGACAGGATCGATAAAGGCATTGAGAGCGTCGATTATTTCGGTGAATATGCCAGTCAGCAGTGCGATTGTGCCGCCGGAAACACCCGGGATTACGTTTGCGGCTCCCATTCCGAAGCCTTTGATGCCAGTCAGCAGATGCTTGGTCAGTCCGTTCATTTTCTGTTTATTTGATTGTTTCTAAGTATTTTGCGATTTCCGCGAATGACTCTGACGCGGAGAATGCCTGAGTTGGTGAATTTTCAATTACGAGGTCAAATGTCCTGCCCGTCAGCTGTCTGCGCCCTATTTTGAATCGTGCGGGAGCGCATTTGGTCAGACATTCTATCGGAAATTCGCTGTTGTCCACAAGTGATATGAACACATCCGAATTGTCCTCGACTATCATCTCCATCTTTTCTCTAGACGGTTTCCCGAACCATCCCAGGTCTTTCTTGAGCAATGTGTTGTTCAAGCTTGTGGTCTGGCGCTCATCCTCGTTCACTTTGCTGAAATCAAGGAAGAAGAATGTCGTGCGGATGCCGTTTGCCTTGAACCAGGCCTGAACCTTTTCCTTGCACTCGTCTGAGGCGGGTTCTTCTGAGTCTATGATTATGGCTGCGGAATGTATCTTATGCAGCGGAAGAAGGCCCGTTGCGTTTGCGCTCGAGACCTTCTTCAAAAATTTTCTTCTGAATATGTTTTTTATGAATCCCATTACCGGTTGAATGCTTCTTCAGAGACGAAACCTCCGTTTGCACAAATCAGCTCGCGGATCTCTTTTTTTGCGTCTCTCCATCTTGGGATATCAATCTTCGTGCCGATAACTTCCACCACTTTTGCTGCAATGATGGAGCCGACCTCTCCGCAGATTTTCAGAGGCATACCAAGTGAATGTGAATAAAGGAAACCGGCGGCGTAGGTGTCTCCGGCGCCGGTTGCGTCTATAGGCTTTGCCGGCCAGGCCTGTATGTAGTGGTATTCGTCTCCGCTCTTCACCATCGATCCGTCCTTGCCTACCTTCACGACGGCAATCTTGCAGTGGCGTGCAATCTCGTCAAGAGCTTCGCGCGGCTGCATTTTGGTGAATGCCTTTGCTTCCGATTCGTTGGCGAACACGATGTCCACATATCTGTCCACGATATCGTGCAGGAAAGCATCATTGGATTCAACCACATTGTAGGATGCCATATCCAGGGAAATGATGCACCCGGCATCGTGTGCCATCTCGACAGCCTTGCGTATAAGCGCCTGGTTCTGAACAAGGTAGCCTTCAATATGAAAATAGTCATAACCCTCGAAATACTCAGGCTTCAGGTCTTCCGGCACCATCTCGAGCGCAGCGCCCATATAATTGGCGAATGTCCTTTCTGAGTTGGCTCCGGAAACGAATACCATTGAACGCCCCGACGGATTAACTCCTTTTAACAGCAGGGAACGTACGCCATACTGTTCCTGGTCACTCTTGAACAGGTGTCCCAATTCATCTTCGCCCACTTTGCCGATGAATGCCGATGTCATACCGAATATGGCTGCGCAAGTGATGGTATTGGCGGCAGAACCTCCTGCAACGTAATGCAGACCGTAAGGCTTGAGGCTTTCGAAAATCTTGTTGCCTGTCTCCATATCCACAAATTGCATACTTCCTTTCGGCAGATGGTACAGTTTCAGAAATGAGTCGTCCGGAAGGACTGCAAGTATATCTGTCAAGGCATTGCCTATGCCCAGAATGGATTTCGTGTTCTGTTTCATATTTTCTTGAGTATTCTTTCCTCGTATTCGTCCAGCGCTTTTGCCATTATTTCCCTTCCTTTTTCGGCTATCTCGCGCCCTTTCGCGTAATCCGGTATTGCTCCGTATGCATCGAAACTCATCTTTGCGAGAACATCGGGCTTGTACAGCTCTATGCTCTGTCTTGCGATGGTATGGTTCATAAGACCGAATGTGCGGCTAAGTATCGAGTAGTAATTGTCATCCGACTCGACTGCGGCATTTGAGTGAGGGACAGCCTCTTCTCCACCGAATTTCAGCTTTACGAGGCGCAGGCTCTCGTCTCCCGCCATCTTCACCTTTTCTATGAGGGATATGTTCCGGCTGGCAATGCTCTTCAGATTGTCGATAGACTGATGCTCCTCCATTTCTTCATCGGCCTTGATTTTCTGCTTCATCTTGAGAAATGAATTGATACCGTCCGCATCCACATCGTTCACGTCGAAGCCGACGAGCAAGTCGTGTCCATTGCGCTTCACTATGTCAAGCGGCATTGTATTCACGATGCCGCCGTCAACGAGAGTCCGGTGCCCGTATTTTACGGGACGGAACATTGAAGGAATTGAGATAGAAGCCCTTATGGCCTTGAACAGCTTGCCGCTTCTGAAGATGACTTCCTCTCCGGTGTAGAGGTCGGTAGCCACGGCAGTGTAGGGGATACTCAGATTCTCAATGTCAATGTCCGGCACAACTTGCTGTATGGATTGCAGGACCTTGTCGCCCTTGACCAGATAACGTTTGCTGATTGAGAAGTCGAGAAGACCAAGCATCTTCATATTCGTGAGCGAGAACAGCCACTCCTTGAATTCTTCAAGTTTGCCGGCGGCGTAAACTCCACCCACGAGCGAACCTATGGAACAGCCCGATATGGAAGTTATATTATAACCGCGACTTTCGAGTTCGTCAATGGCCCCGATATAGGCAAATCCTCTCGGCCCTCCGCTAGAAAGGACAAGAGCAACATCTTTAGTCGGATTCATAGAATTGGGGAAGTTTCTGCAATGGTCTTGCGGAGAGAAGGAGATTCGAACTCCTGATACCCTTTAGGGGTATACACGCTTTCCAGGCGTGCCTCTTAAGCCACTCGAGCATCTCTCCGAATGAAGTCCCGTCATTGGTCACTTTCTGACACAGTGGACAGGACTGCAAATATACAAATAAATCAAATTATTTCAAGGTGTCCCGCTTGAGTCTTTCGACATATCTGTCTATGCGGCGCAACTCTGAAGGTATGTCAATGCTTTGAGGGCAATGAGGCATACACTGTCCGCATCCGATGCAGTGGTCTGCCTGCCTGACTCCTGCGACGGCACGGTCGTAACTTACCAGATATTTACGTTTCAGCCGCCGGTAGTCTTCCTGCTCCTTGCTCTGTGCGATATCCCCGTCATTCACCCTGTTGTTGTAATGCTTGAAAATGGTCGGGATATCAATTCCGTAAGGGCAAGGCATACAGTATTTGCAGTCTGTGCACGGCACCGTAGGATAGCTTTCCATCAGGTTCGCCACTTCCTTGAGGAACTCTATCTCCTCGTCGTTGAGCGGCTTGAAGTGCCTGAATGTCTTGAGGTTGTCAATCAGCGGATCCATAGAGGTCATACCGCTAAGCACTGTAAGTACGTCTGGGAACGTGCCGGCGAAGCGGAATGCCCACGAAGCGATGGACCTGTCAGGCTCGCGTTCTTTCATCTTCGATGCGATGCCCGCAGGAAGGTTTGCGAGTCTTCCTCCAAGAAGCGGCTCCATTATGGTGACAGGAATGTTTCTTTTGGCAAGCTCATCGTAAAGATAGTCCGCGTTTACATTCCGGGGCGCTTTCGCGTGTTCCCAGTCGATGTAGTTCAGTTCTATCTGGACAAAGTCCCAATGATATTTGTCGTGAAGTGCCACGAACTGGTCAAACACATTCTTCTCTCCGTGAAACGAGAACCCGAGATTGCGGATTCTTCCGGCTTCACGCTCCTTCAGCATAAAATCGAGCAGCCCGTTGTTTACATATCTGTCCTCGAAGCCCTTGAATCCCGGTCTTCCGATGGCGTGTAGCAGGTAATAGTCGAAATAATCGGTCTTCAACTGTTCCTGCGAGTCGTAGTACATCTTCAGACCTGCCTGACGCGAGTAGTCTGAGAAATTCGACAATTTGGTCGCAACGTAGTATGACTTTCGCGGATGACGGCTAAGTGCAGTGCCGGCAGCAGCCTCGGACTGTCCCTGAAGATATGCCGGAGAGGTGTCATAGTAGTTCACGCCCTGTTCCAAGGCATAGTCAACCATCTGATTGACTGCATTCTGGTCTATTACATCCTTCCCGTCTTCCCCCTTTATCATTGGCCATCTCATACAGCCGAATCCGAGCAGCGAAATCTTGTCTCCTGTCTTAGGGTCGGTGCGCATTTCCATCTCGCCGCCGGTGATGTCATTTGACTTGTGATCAGCGTGTCCGCTACATCCTGTAAGCGAACTTGCACCTGCAGCCAGGGCCCCGGCACCGACTGCCTTCAGAAAATCCCTTCTGTTAAATTGATTGCCCATACTCAGTCATTTCTATGGACAGAAAGTCCGTTTACCTTGATTGCGCTATACGGCCTTGACGGGCATACGAACTCGCAGGCTCCGCAGCCTATGCACCTGTCTTCATTCACTGTCGGAATCCGCAGGGAGTCTTTGTCGGAAGGATCTTTCCTTACCAGTATAATGGCTCCGGCAGGGCAATGTCTTGCGCAGTTTCCGCAAGAAACTCCGTCACGGTTAACTACGCATAAATCCCTGTCCACGACAGCTGTGCCGATATGAATTGTTGTTTTCTCCTCGCGGCCGATTGGACGGATTGCCCCGGCTGGGCATACCTCCGAACATTTTGTGCATTCAACTCTGCACCATCCTCTTTCGTAAGACATTTCAGGCTGCATAAGATGGTTCAGCGATGTTGAGGGTCTCAGAATGTTGTTGGGACACTGGGATACGCACAACTGGCAGGCTGTGCAGTGAGAGTAGAAATTGTCGGCGCTTTCCGAACCGAAAGGTACGAGCGGGAATGCCCTTTCAGGCTTTTTCTTTCCGATGACCGAAGCGAGTCCTCCGTCCACTTTCTTTTCCTGGGCCTTTACTGCCAATGAACTGAGTGCCAATGCGGAAGCACCGATGAACGCCCTTCTTCCTGAGTCCGATGAAGAAGAATTTGCTTGCGCTGTACCTGCAGGCTTAGCACCAGCGGCTTTTGTATCTGCAATGTTGTCTTTACCGGCCACATTGCTGTCCTTTTTCCAGGATGGACGGTATTTCATAGCTCCGAATTTGCAGGTGTCTATGCAGTTGAAACAGTCCACGCAACGGCTGTAATCCACTTTGTGCTCTTTCAGATCTATGCAGGAGGCCTTGCAACCGCGTTCGCACAGGTGGCAGTTCTTGCATTTCGAAGTGTCTATGACCGGTCTGAAAATGGCGAATCTGGAGAAGAAACTGAGGAACGTGCCCACCGGACAGATTGTGTTGCAATAGGTTCTTCCGCCTCGCCACGCCATTATCATCACAGCCACGAATGTGACAGAAGCGATGATGAAAGTAGGCAAGCTCCTCATCCATACGTCTTTATGTGCGAATGCGTAAGAGTCCGTTTTCTCGGCTATGAACGCCAATGCATTGTTTCCCCAGATCCATATAGGCTGGAAAAGATTCTGTACGATTCTTCCGTAGGAACTGTAGGGCGCAAGCAACGCCACGAAAGCATTTGCTCCCGCTATGAGTGCCACGACAAAAATTGCGAAAACTCCGTATCTCAAGATTTTCTTCTCTGGAGACCAGCTGTACCATTTTCTGAGTCTCTTTCGTCTGCCTTTGCCAAATCGTGCTATCACATCCTGAAAGATGCCCATAGGACAGATTACTGAGCAGTAAACGCGCCCCATCAGCAGTGTCAGCACTAGCAGTACAGCCACAACGATGAAGTTCAGCGCCAATGCGGCCGGCAGGAACTGAATCTTTGCCAACCATCCGAACCAGCTTGTCATCACGCCTGTGAAATCCAGAAACAGGAGGGTGCACAAGATGAATGACACTCCGGCCAGAAGAATGCGGAGTTTTCGTAACATATTAAAGTGTTTCCTTTATGACTTGTAGTCCTTTTCAGGCTTTACGCCTTGCCGACTCTTTTGAGCAGGCTTTTGCGGTATTCGTCCCAATCCTTAATAGGACGCTTTGCAACTCCTGACTCCATTGCTGCCTTTGCCACGGCAATAGAAACGCGCTCAAGCAGTCTGGTATCAAGAGCCTTAGGGATGATATATTCGGAGCCGAATGTGACATTGTCAAGTCCGGATGCCTTGAGAACTTCCTCTGGCACAGGCTCTTTCGCAAGTTCTGCGATAGCTCTGGCAGCGGCAAGTTTCATCTCCTCGTTGATGGCGGTAGCCTTCGTGTCAAGTGCGCCGCGGAAGATGTACGGGAATCCGATTACGTTGTTCACCTGGTTAGGATAGTCTGAACGGCCTGTCGCCATAATTGCGTCCGGTCTGGCAGCCTTAGCCTCGTCGTATGCGATTTCCGGGACAGGATTTGCCATAGCCATAATGATAGGCTTGTCCGCCATAGACTTCACCATATCCTGACTTACTGTGCCGCCTTTTGAGAAGCCTGCGAACACGTCGGCTCCGACCATCGCCTCTTCAAGAGTGTGCAGGTCTCTGTCTGTAGCAAATTCGCGCTTGTATTTGTTGATGTCAGTGCGGTCGCTGCGGACAACTCCTTTACTGTCGCACATAACTATGTTCTCTTTCTTGAGGCCAAGTGCGACATACATTTTCGTGCAGGCAATGGCAGCGGCACCGGCACCGCTTACTACCATCTTCACGTCCTCCGGGCGCTTTCCTGCAAGTTCGAGCGCATTGATGAGGGCTGCAGAACTTATTATGGCTGTGCCGTGCTGGTCATCGTGCATAACGGGGATGTCAAGCTCCTCTTTCAGGCGAGCCTCGATCTCAAAACATTCAGGGGCCTTGATGTCCTCAAGGTTGATTCCTCCAAACGAATCGGCGATGTCCTTTACTGTCTTGCAGAAATCATCGACGTTGGTGGAGTTTACTTCGATATCAATGGAATTGACTCCTGACAACACCTTGAAAAGCAATGATTTGCCTTCCATTACCGGTTTGCCGGCGAGGGCGCCGATATTTCCGAGACCGAGCACTGCGGTGCCGTTGGTGATTACTGCAACGAGGTTTCCCTTTCCGGTATAGTCGTAAGCCTTTTCCGGTTCAGCCTGAATCTCCAGACACGGAGCTGCAACTCCAGGGGTATATGCCATTGACAGGTCGTATTGGTTCTTGGCCGGTTTTGTAGGGATGATTTCGAGTTTTCCTGCAGGATATGCTGCGTGGTAGGCCAAAGCCTCCTTATCTACGTTGTTGTTCATAAGTTTATATAAGTATGTTTAATTCAACTTTGGTCCAGCACTATGAGTGCGATGGACTTGTGACTGAGTTTCAAATATACGTAATCTTTGTCGGATTTGTTCAATGTCGCTTTCCACCAGTTGTCGAATGTCACTCCTGAGGTCTGCCATATGAGCCCGTCAGACTGTATTTTAAGCGAATTGTCAGGTGAGAATATGGAGATTTCTCGGCCCTTCGTAACCGGGAAGGAACAAGTGTCCATAATGGCAAACATTCGCGAATAGTCAGATACTATGTCAATCGCCGGTGCGTTGCCGTTCGTGTATGGATTGTCCGGAATCTCGTAGGTCAGGTGGTCTGCAGAACCGTTCAATTCCTTTGCGAACTCCATCAGGAGGCTCATATTGCCGACAGTGTGGTCCTCGCGTCTGCCGGTTGCGGCAAGAAAATGAATCTCCGTGAGGTCGGGGAAATGGCTGATTGCATAGTGGAAAGCCTTGCTCATATCATTTGTCTCCTGTTCGCTCTCACGGACAATGATGTCTGCATATTCCTTAAGCAGTTTACCGGACAGAGAATCCATATCTCCTATTACGACATCCGGTCTGCGCAGTGTTCCGAAAATCCTTGCGCTGTGTCTCAGAAATGTGCTCAAGGCATTGTCGCAGCACACTATGTAATCGGCGTTGCGCAGCAGGTCGAGAGGCCGCTTCCGATGCGGAAATTCTCCGCAGCACAATATGACGGCACTTGCCATTATTTCTTTCTTATTATGCTCAACCCGTGTCTTACCGGAAGAATGACGGTCTCCACTCTATGGTCGTTTGCTGTTAAATCATTGAATTTCACTATTCCTGCAGTCTGTTTGTCTTCAGGAACCTTTTCCGCATAGACTTTGCCGTCCCATAGGACATCATCAGCGAGAATAAATCCTCCCGGCCTTGTCAATGACAGTACAAGTTCGTAGTAATCAGGATATTCCCTTTTATTTGCGTCAATGAATGTCAGGTCGTATGACTTGGCTCCAGCGTTGTTGCGCAGGAACTCCATAGCATCTCCGATGTGCAGGGCAATCTTGTCCTCGACTCCGGCTTTTTCAAAGCCCTCTGTTATGAGATCCTCAAGTTCATCATTGATTTCCAACGTGTCTATGTGTCCGCCGTCCGGAAGTCCGAGTGCCATACAGATTGCGGAATATCCGGTGAATGTGCCGATTTCCAACACATTGCGAGGTGAAATCATACGCGTCATCATATACAGAAACTCTCCCTGGACTCTTCCGGTGAGCATTCTTGGATAGTTGGTGCGTATATTGGTCTGCCTTTCAAGCCAGTCCAGCGCTTCATTCCTTATGGAACAATGTTCCTCCAGATATTTGTCAAGTGGATTTTCCATTAGTGAGGATTATAACATTATCAGACGGCTAGTTTTGCCCGGAGTGAAGATCCTGCAGGCCATCTCCCGTATTTCCGATGTGCTGATGCTGTCTATCTGTCTGCGTGCCTCTTCCGGTGTTGAAACTTTTCCGTAAGCCAGAAGGCTCTTGCCCATACTCAGGCACTGCGCCTCTCCGTTGTCCGAGCTTATGGCTATCTGTCCGTGGAACTGTTTCTTTGCTGCGCGAAGTCTGGATTCGGACATCTCCAGAGTCTGCAGTTTGACAATTTCCTTGTCGATGGCGGTGAGACATCTGTCTATGTTGTCTTTCTCGCATCCGAGAGTGATTGCAAGGATCCCGGTGTCAGCATATTGTGTGTAACTGCTCTCCACTCCGTAAACCCATCCGTGCTTTTCCCTGAGTTCCTCGTTGAGGATGGAGTTCATTGCGGGACCTCCGAGAATGTTGCTCATAAGAGATGCCGTGATTCGTGCTCGGTCTTCGTAAAGCGACGGGGCATATCCGCCTACAACTGCGTTTACTTCGTGGTTTTTCCTGTTCAGAACCTCGTTGAACACGTTGCTTAAAACAGCCGGAGCCGGGTGGGTGATTACAGACGGCGTTGCCGGATTTCCAGAGATAGCGTATGTCGCACAACGGCTCTTGCTGCCGAAAAACTTGTCGCAAAGCTTCAGCACATTGGTTTCAAGCCGCTTCTCGTCAACATCGGCAACCACGGTGAATGCCATCGATTCGGGCGTAAATTTTTCTTTATGGAAACGTCTGAGTTCTTCTGCTGTAGTGGCTTTGACGGACTGTACTGTGCCCAAAATCGGCATTGACAGCGGATGTCCGTAGAAAAGTTTTTCCTCAAACCTGTCATAAACATCTTCTGCCGGGCTGTCCTTATAAGACTTTATTTCGTCTATGACCACGCCGCGTTCGGTGTCCACTTCCGAGTCGGGAAATGTGGCGGATGTGGCGATTTCCATAAGCAGGGATGCCGCTTTTGACAGGTCCTCTTTCAGGACGGTGGCGTGCAGTACAATCTCCTCTTTTGTCGTGTAGGCATTCAGTTCTCCGCCGAGTCTGTCGAGATAACTGTTTATTACTCTGGAGCTTTTGCTTTCAGTACCCTTGAAAAGCGTGTGTTCGGTAAAATGTGCTATGCCGCTGTGGAATCCGGCTTCGTGCCTTGTCCCGCAGGCGATTCCGAGAGAACAATATGCCACAGCCGACCCGCTTCTTTTCACTGCGTAATATACCCCGCTATCAGATCTTCCCGCAATCATCTTATCTTGTTTTAGCTATCTTCTTCAGGTCGCCCTTGAGAAATCCCACGTTGTCGCTGTTTGCAATGCTGTGTTTCTTGTAGTAGAAAAGCTCGTGTGTGCGTGCGTCTATGAGGATTTTCCAGCATACGGAGCCCTTGTGGGGTTCGCTCGGAGCTATGACATAACTTATCAATGCGTTTTCGTCTCCGGAAAGGAATATGTTGTCGGCTTCTCCGCTGTCCGTGATGGTGATGCCTTTTTTCTCCAGGGTCTCGCGGAACGCCTGATCAACCTGCTGGGCGATATCGTCATCTGCGATATAGACCTTGCGTCCGGATGATTTGCCGAGAGGTGTTACGTAACTTGGAAGTCCGGTGAAATTGCTCCTCAAAGATTTTTCAACATATCCCTGAATGACATCCACCAATCCAGGAAGCATTGCGACTTCACGCCCGGACGGAAAATCGGCTGCACAAACCGGCATACTGACGACATCCACCATATCGTTGATGCTCTTTGCCGTCGACCTGCCTTTTACAAGCGTGAGCATAGTGATTCCCGGTTCGGACTCCTTTTTATATTTGACTTTGACCGGAATCATAAAATAGTATTCCTCATTGGTCTTCAGTGAGTTGAACTCGTCCATCGCACAGAATTCAAAGGCAGAGAGGTTCCACGTGTTGTTGAGAGCTTCCTGCAGAGCGGTATCGACAAAGTGATTTCCGGAGAGGACGACCTTCATTGTCCTGACAGTGAAGTCGCTGAGTTTTTCTTTTCTGGTAGTTATCTGAGCCTGTCCGAATGCCGATAATGTCAGCGTCAATGCGGCAAGTATTGTCAATATGCGTTTCATCTTTCCGATAGTTGTCATTGTATGCGAAGTTACAAAATAATGCTTATTTTTGTAACTGCTAACTGTAAAGCATAGGAATTACACGATATTGACACACATTAAATTGTAAATAATATGGAAATCGATCCGATCAGAGACCGTCGTGATATGGAAGCGCGTCAGGCTCAGGAAAATAAACTCAAGACAGTGATGTATGTCCTCATAGCGGTTGCTGTAGTGCTTGTAGCTGCTCTCGCATACGTCTGGTATCAGAAATCCACGTTGATAGGCGAATTGGAGACTGAAAAACAGGATCTTACGGAGCAGATGGAAAGTCTTCAGAACGACTACGCCACATTGTCTTCCGACTATGATTCCATTAACTCACAATTGGATACGTCGCGTGCGGAAGTGGCAAACCTCATTGAGAGAATCAAGAAAACTGAAGCCACTAACCGTGCTAAGATGCGTCAATATGAGAAGGAACTCGGCACGTTGAGGAGCATAATGAGGAATTATATCGTGCAGATAGATTCCCTCAACACTTTGAATCACAAGCTTACTGCGGATGCTGCAGCGGCACGTCGAGAGGCGGCGGCAAGCAAGGCGCAGAATGCACAGCTGACGCAGCAGGTCGAAAACCTTACCGGCCAGGTGGCTGCAGGTGCCGTCATCAAGGCTCGTGGTCTGAGGATGGAGGCTTATATGGCCAACGATAAGGTGACCGACAGAAGCAGCAGAGTTGTAAGATTGCTTACGTCCCTGTCTCTCGTGGAGAACGATCTTGCGCCTAAGGGCCCTGTCAGAGTGTACATCCGCGTGAAAGATCCGGACGGAATCATCCTTACAAATTCTACCCGTTCGTCTTTCACCTACAACGGTGAAACGATGGTGGCTTCCGCATCAAGAAGGGTTGATTATGAGGGCCAGGAAGTGGATTTGAGCATATATCTCAATGATATACCGGGCTATCACAAAGGAGTCTATACAGTTGAGGCCTACACGGAGCAGGCATTTCTTGGCAAGGCAGAGCTGATGCTCAGATAACAACACGTTCCTTGATATACATTCACGTTCCATTCTGCAAGAGTTTCTGCATTTATTGCAGCTTCTATTCCGAGACAGTTGCGTGCAAGGAGAGGGCGCGGGATGACAGTTCGGAAAGGTTCTCCAAGTACACGGACGCGATATGCTCAGAGATTGACTCGCGTGTGAATGAAATCAGGGCAACTTTGCCTTCAACTGGCAGAGAGTCCAATGCAGACACATTATATATAGGAGGCGGCACCCCATCGGTGTTGCCTCCTGTCGTGCTCGGAAGAATAGTGAGACATCTCAATGAGGCTGTATTCGGTAGTCGGTTGCACGAATATGAGGAATTTACGGTCGAGGTGAATCCGGATGATATCGTAACAGGTGGGGATGAATATGTGAAGTCGCTGCTCTCTGTCGGAGTTTCCCGTGTGAGTATGGGTGTGCAGTCGTTTGACGACGGAATGCTCCGTTGGATGAACAGGAGACACAATGCCTCCCAGGCCGTGGAGGCTATGTCGATACTCAGAAAAAACGGAGTCAAGAACATCAGCATTGACCTCATATTCGGTATTGACGGTATGACGGACGATGAATGGCAACGCGCTTTGTCTCAGGCGGTTTCACAGCATCCGGAACATATATCGGCATATCAGCTTTCGCTTGAGGAGGGAAGTGCGCTTGCTAAACTTGCGGATGAAGGCAGGTATCACGAGGCTGATGAAGAGCAGTGCAGAAGGCAATATGGGATACTGTGCCGACAGATGGCTGCTTCCGGTTATGTCCATTACGAGGTGTCAAATTTTGCCTTGCCCGGTTTTGAGGCGATACACAATTCGGCGTATTGGAGGCGAGTGCCTTATGTCGGACTTGGCCCCGGAGCACATTCCGCATTCTGCGGAGCCGACGGCAGGCTTAGCTCCAGAAAATGGAATACGCAGTCAGAGAATAGTTATGTGTCTGAAGGCGAATTGCTTACCGACGAAGATGTCAGAGTTGAGGAGATAATGCTGTCACTTCGTACATCGGCGGGGATAGAACCGGCGAAACTCTCGGCAGAGCGAGTGTCAGAGCTTTTGTCTGAAGGAGTCTTGATGATGACTGAGGATGGACGGATTAGGATTCCGGAAGACCATTTCTTTGTATCCGATGAAATAATAAGGGAATTGATATGAACGAAAATCTCTATGCCCGGCGGATTGAAGCCATCCGCGACATTATGAAAGCCAAATGTATTGATGCTGTGGTTCTGACGGGTTCGGATCCGCATAACAGCGAATATCCGGCATCGAGGTGGAAGCAGGTGGAATGGGTGTGCGGTTTCACTGGCGAAGCCGGAGATGTGGTGATTACTATGGACCACGCAGGCCTGTGGACGGATACGCGCTATTTTATACAGGCGGTGCAGCAACTTGAAGGAACTGGGGTTCAACTGCACAAGACCCGTGTTCAAGGTGAAGTTAGGATACCTCAATGGCTTGCCAATGAAGCGTTCAAGGATAAATGTGGAACTATTGCTGTGGCCGTGGACGGTGAGGCACAGACTGTATCATCTGTTGAGGAGATTGAGGCGGCTTTCGTCAATTCTGGAAGGCATAATGCGTCGCTGGAAGATGACAAAGAGGGATACAGAATAATAGATATGCCCGATATGCTCGATGTCCTGTGGAAAGACAGACCGGCAATACCGTGCACTCCGATAATTACTCTTGGCGATGACCTGACGGGAGAAAGCAGGGAGTCCAAATTGACGTGGATACGTGAATTCATTAAGCGGAAGGGATGTGATGCCATTCTTATTTCGGCGTTGGACGAGATAGCGTGGCTTCTGAATGTCAGAGGCTCCGATGTGGAATACAATCCTGTGGTGCAATCATATCTGTTGGTGTCGGAAAATGAGACGGATTGGTTTGTCCGCAAATCCAAATCGGTGGATCCCGATACGGTTGACAGTTTTGCTGAACTTTCGGCTGAAGGCATAAACATTAAGGATTATGACGACATAAGGTGGTGGTTTTCCTGTCAGGGATCGTCAGAAGTTCGTATTTATGTTGATCCGTCCAGGTTGAATTATCATCTGCAGCAGTGTCTTTCCGCTAACAGGGAGCAGGTTGAACTTGTCAAGGGACCTTCTCCCGTGCCGCTGCGTAAAGCAGTCAAGAATAAGGTGGAAATTGACGGAATGAGGGATGCTCATCTGGAAGACGGTGTGGCAATGGAAAAATTCCTGTATTGGCTGGACTTGTGTATGGACAGCGGTATGGAAATATCCGAATGGGATGCTGCGCAGAAGCTTTCATCGCTTCGTGCCGAAATCCAGGGATACAGGGGCGACAGCTTTCAGACGATATCAGCGTATGGAGACAGTGCCGCGCTGCCGCATTATGTAACTTCCGAGGTTGGTTCCAAGGTGCTGAAACCACGTGGATTATATTTGTGCGATTCGGGAGGACAGTATCTTTTCGGCACCACGGACATAACGAGGACGGTCGCGCTTGGACTATGCACGTCAAGGGAAATGGAAGACTATACTCTGGTGTTGAAGGGACATATCGGGCTTGCAACGGCTGTTTTTCCTCTTGGAACCTCTGGGTGTCACATCGATTATGCTGCACGTTTTCCGCTTTGGCAGCACAGGCGTAATTTCGGACACGGCACAGGTCACGGAATCGGCTTCTTCCTGAATGTGCACGAGGGGCCGCAGGACATCCGACAGAATTATAACCCGCAGCCTCTCCTGCCTGGTATGATAACCTCCGACGAGCCGGGCTTCTACGTTGAGGGACAATATGGCATAAGGCACGAGAGCCTGCTTCTTTGCAAAAAGGTGGAAGAGAATGAGTTTGGTACTTGGCTGGGCTTTGAGAACCTGACGCTGTGCCATATCGATACTGCTCCGGTGGTGCGTCATCTGCTTTCCGATGAAGAGGCAGCGTGGCTGAATGACTATAATGAGAAAGTGTACAGGACGATTTCGCCACGGCTTTCATCTGTCGAAGCGGACTGGCTCAGGGACAAGACTATGCCGATATAGACACCATTTCAAGGCTGTGTCTACGTGACATTCCGTAGTTTTTCGGCGATTTTTGCCGACATTTTGCGGTTTGGAAATTTATTGCTACCTTTGCGACCCCTATAATGTGTAGGGATCGCAATGTTTTATTATTAACCAATTAAAGATCAAGACAGTGGACACACAAAGTTACAAGTCAGTTTACCTGAACAAGGCAACTGTAAAGAAAGAGTGGGTCGTCATTGATGCTACCGATCTGGCACTTGGCCGTCTTGCAGCCCGTGTTTCTCTTGTCCTCCGTGGCAAGACAAAACCAGGCTTCACACCTAATGTAGATTGCGGTGACAATGTCATCGTCATCAATGCAGAGAAGGTGGCCCTCAAAGGCAAGAAGATGACCAACAGAGTTTACGTCCGTTACACCGGATTCCCTGGTGGACAGCGTTTTACTACGCCTAAGGAGATTCTTCAAAAGAGACCTGCAGAGTTGGTAAGGAAAGCAGTTAAAGGTATGCTTCCTAAAACTCGTCTTGGTGACAAGCTCATCAACAACCTGTTCGTTTATGCAGGTCCTGAGCATCCGCACCAGGCGCAGCAGCCAAAAGAAATTAAGTTGAACGAAATTTAAACAGAGCAAATGGAGAAAACAGTAAACGCCCTTGGAAGACGTAAATCAGCTGTGGCTCGTGTTTATGTCGCAGCCGGTTCAGGCAATGTGACTATCAATGGCAAGGAGCTCAAGGAATATTTTCCTGATGAGACTCTTCAGTACATTGTAAGTCAGCCATTTGAAGTTACCGGTACGACAGGTCAGTTTGACGTTAAGGCTAACCTCGTAGGAGGTGGAATCAAAGGTCAGGCAGAAGCTATGAGACTCGGTATCGCCCGCGCACTTTGCGAGGTTGATAAAGAGGCTTACCGCTCAGCCCTCAAGACTGCAGGATTCCTCACCCGCGACTCAAGAGAGGTCGAGAGGAAAAAGCCTGGTCAGCCTGGTGCACGTCGCCGCTTCCAGTTCAGTAAGCGTTAATCTTACGGACACATTGATTTACTTGCACAGTCCGGTGAGGAAATCTTCAGATCTGAAACAGGATGTGAATTCTGTATTGGCTGCTTGAAGGTTGCCGAGACTGCGGAAAATCCCGGAGACCGGCCTTTGACAGACCGCTGCTTCTGGATTGATGAAAAGAGCCCGACAAGTTATGGCTAAAGCTTGGAGGGAAAGTGTAACAAAGAAACATCACTAAAAAATGCCAAGAACAAATTTCCAAGAATTACTCGAAGCAGGTGCACATTTCGGGCATCTTGCCAGAAAATGGAATCCTAAAATGGCTCCTTATATCTTCATTGAGAGAAACGGGATTCACATTATCGACCTGCACAAGAGTGTCGTCAAGATTGACGAGGCTGCAGAAGTAATGAAGGAGCTTGCACGCTCAGGCCGCAAGATTCTTTTCGTTGCAACCAAGAAGCAGGCTAAGGACGTTATCGCCGAGAAAGCCGCTTCTGTCAATATGCCTTACGTTACTGAGAGATGGCCGGGCGGAATGCTTACAAACTTCCCTACCATCCGCAAGGCAATCAAGAAGATGAACACCATCGACAAAATGAAGGAAGATGGTACATACGACAAGCTCGCAAAGCGTGAGCGTCTTCAGGTTGACCGCCAGAGGGCTAAACTTGAGAAGAACCTCGGTTCCATCAAGGATATGAGCCGTCTTCCGTCAGCACTTTTCGTAGTTGATATTCAGAAAGAGGCTAACGCCGTTAAAGAGGCAAACCGCCTGAACATTCCGGTAATCGCTATGGTTGATACTTGTTGCGATCCTACCCCGATTGATTATGTGATTCCGGCTAATGATGATGCCACAAAGTCTGTTGAGTATATCACCAACGCTCTTTGTGCAGCTATCCAGGAGGGATTGAACGAAAGAAAACTCGAAAAGGAGAAAGATGCTGCGAATGAAGCAGCTGAGAAGCCTGCTACAAAGAGGCTCCGTCCTCGCAAGGGCAATGCTGAAGAGGTGGCAGAGGCTCCTAAAGCAGAGACTGCTGAAGCTCCGGCACAGGCAGAAGAAGTTAAGGCAGAATAATTTAAATCCGATTTTACTATGCAGATTACAGCAGCTGACGTAATGAAATTACGTAAGATGACAAGTGCCGGTATGATGGATTGCAAGAAGGCTCTTACAGAGGCTGAAGGCAATTTCGAAAAGGCAGTTGAGATCATCCGTGAAAAAGGCAAGTTGGTGGCAGCCAAGAGAGCTGACCGCGAAACTACCGAAGGAGCTGTTCTCGTACGCATCAATGGTGGCAAAGCCATCATCGTATGCCTCGGTTGCGAGACTGACTTCGTTTCAGCTACTCCAGATTTCAAGAAACTCGCAAACGCTATCGCAGATGCAGCTATCGCAGCATTCCCGGCAGACCTCGAGGCTCTCAAATCTGTCAAGCTGAGCGACGGCTACACAGTAGAGGAGGAGATTTCCGCCCAGACAGGAAAGACTGGCGAGAAGCACGTGCTTGCATATTATGAGGCTCTTGAGGCTCCGTATATCGCACAGTACGTCCACAACAACAGCAAGGTGGCTTCCATTGTTTCTTTCAGCAAGGAAGTTCCTGAGGAGATCGGCAAGAACGTTGCAATGCAGGTTACTTCAATGCACCCTGTATCTGTTTCTGAGGCTGATTGCCCTAAAGAGACTGTTGAGAAGGAGCTTGCAATGTACAAGCAGCAGATTGCTGAGGATCCGAAGATGGCAGGCAAGCCAGAGGCTATGCTTGAGAATATCGCAAAGGGTAAGCTCAAGAAGTTCTTCAAGGAGCAGACTCTCGAGGATCAGGAGTTCATCTGGGACAACAAAATGTCAGTCCTTGACTATATCCACACTGCTGACAAGGATGCTAAAGTCCTTGCATTCAGAAGGTTCTCTCTTACAGACTAAGACACAGTCACTCTGTAAAAATATAAATGGACGCCGGCGAAAGTCAGCGTCCATTTTTTTTGTAGCACCTTGTTGCATAACATCGTCACTCGATTCGGGCGTGCAACGTTCGGTGGCTATACAATGTATGCGTCAGCGGAAAAACCTACGCACCAGTCTCAGCCCGAAAAGCACGATTTTGTCAAAAGGAATCGAAGAAGATGCGCTTTTGATTCCGGCAGCAAGAAGATTGACAGGCGAATATGCCTCTTTGACATCTTCCCAATGTGCTACGACTTTCTGTCCCTTGGCACTGACCTCTTTGGAGACGGATTTCAATGCTGCATTCAGGCTTTCAAGATCCTTGATATCAGAGTATCTCATTTCTCATCTCCTCCTTCTTCAAAGAACAGTCTTACAAACATCTTTACCAGCCCGTTGATAAACAGCTTCTTCCTTAGAAGAAACAGTATGAATATCAGCAGTAGGAAAAAAGCGGCTACAATGAATGCTCCGGCTGCATAGCTTCCGATAATGTCGCCAAGCAGAAGCACAAGCCCGAAAGCAATGGACATTAGCACGATGCTGCCTAGGGAAAGGAAAGTGAATGAAAGCAACAGACTGTTCAGAGTCACTGAAAGACCTTTCGCAGTCCGCAACTTCACCTCGTCTACCTTCAGGTCTATATATTCGGTAGCACTTGCAGCAAGATCCTCTGCCGGTTTGGAGAAATGCTTATCCATCAGACGTTTTCGTATTGCTCGTCAATTGATTCTTCGTCTTTCTCAAGTGCTCTCTCGAGCCTGTCCAACTGGTCAAGAATCTTTGCCCTTGCCTCCTCTTTCATCTCCTCGCCTTCAGTTTTCAGAATCGCGCGGAGATCATTGATATCTTTCTTGACTCCTGCGACTTTCTCTTTTGCGAATGCGTAGGCTTCGTTAGCTTTATCTACGGCAATATCATATCCTTCCTTTGCTGCAGACTTGATTTTACGGCGTGTAACTTCGCCTTTTTCCGGCGCGAAGAGTATGCCCAAAGCGGCTCCTACAGCAGCACCTGCTACAAAAGTTATCAAAGAATCATTTTTCATACGAATATAGATTTTCAAACGTTGTAAAGATAGTTATTCTTCCAAACAAAACAAAAGTCCGGCAAAACAGAAGAAATTGTCGGGCGGAGTTGCGCGGTAGTGATTGAACATAAAAGAATTACTGAGCAGATAACATAAAAGGGTGGAAATTGTTATATTTGTTGAAAACACTGATACGAACGCGAAAGCTACTTCTAAATAACTGATTATGAGAAATATATTCCTTGCTGTGCTCGTTGCGTCGGCTTTTCTTGCCGGCTGCGGGAAAGACGCATCTCAAGGTTCGGTGCACGGGACGGTGCCTATAAATCTTTCAATGGCGATAACAAAGGCGACTGAATCCGGGTTTGAAACCGGTGACAGGGTGGGGCTTTATGTCGTGAACAGTCCGTCGCTACTTTCTTCGGGTGGAAATCAGTATGACAATGCACTTCTTAAACTCGAGTCCTCCGGTTGGGAACCGGCAATTCCGCTATATTACAAGGATGAAAAAACTTTGACGGACTTCTATGCTTATTATCCGTACAGGAGCAATCTGGACGATATCAAATCTGTCCGGATAAACGTACAGTCTGTTCAAACTACCGAGGAAAGTTACAATGCCTCAGATTTTCTATGGGGCAAGACCATAGGAGTAATACCCTCTGAAAATACTGTATCTCTGAAATTGTCGCATTTGACAAGCCGCGTAAATGTCGTGCTCAGAGCAGGAAACGGATGGACCGCTGAGGATTTGAAAACAGCTGTGGTCACTATATGCGGACTAAATATCGGAGGTACAGTTGACTTGACGGACGGTTCGGTCAAGCCGTTGTCGGGAACCAATTGGAACATTATGGCTTTCAACAACGGAAACGGAACGTTCAAGGCGATGGTCATTCCCCAGACCTTGAGCAAGACTGAGTTTGTAAAAATTGCGATAGGTACCAATGAATATACTTTGGCTACCGGCATCGAACTGCTGTCAGGTATGGAACACACATGTACAATAACTGTGAACAAGACAGGAGGCAGTTTCTCGGTGGTGATTGGAGGCTGGGAGACTGATGAAATTGACCACGGGGGATCTGTAGAATGAATATGAAAAAGATATTTGCTGCATCATTGCTTGCTTTGCTGGCAGCGGGATGCTCAAGGGAAAATACTGAGCCGGGAAGTCGGGATTACTCTGAAATCGGAAAAATTGTCCTGTCCGGTTCTGTCGATGAAGTGTATCAGACCAGAGTTGATGACAATGGATTTGCAGACGGAGACCGTATAGGTATCTATGTCGTCGATTATGACGGAGAGAATCCCGGCACTTTGAAATCGACAGGCAACAGGGCCGACAATGTGTGGCATAAATATCACGAGAGTACTCATTCGTGGGAGTCGGCAAGGGATATTTATTGGAAAGACAAAAAGACGTCTGTGGACATTTACGGATATTATCCGTTTTCAAATGTGGATGATGTCTCCGCCTACAGTTTCGAGGTGGCGAAGAACCAGACTGCTGATGGCTCAGACGGCTCCCTTCCGGGATATGAGGCTTCCGATTTCCTTTGGGGAAAGTCTGAGAAAATAGCCCCTACAGGCAACAGGGTGAATGTGTCTATGACGCACAGACTTTCTGCCGTGCGCGTTACTCTTGCAGAGGGTACCGGTTTTGCTACGGGAGAATGGAAAGACGCCTCCAAAAGCATCCTGTTGACGGGATTCAAACGCAATGCCCAGATTGATATGGCGACTGGTATAGCATCGGTTGTGGGCGAAGTTGACGCATCGGGAATCATTCCCCGTGAAAGCAGCGGAGAATACAGAGCTGTTGTAGTGCCGCAGACAATATCCGCCAAGACCCCTCTTATCAGTATTACCATTGACGGAGGTGCATATAAGTTCAGCAAGGACGAAGATCTTACTTTCATCGCGTCAAAGCAGCATAATTTCACGATAACAGTAAATAAGAGGCCCGAGGGAGATTTTGAGCTTGTTCTTTCCAATGAGAGCATAACCGCGTGGGAGAACGATTCTGTTACTCACGGCGGTGTGGCAAGGGAGTATGTGGTGGTAAACGTCGAGACGCCTGGTACATTGGATGAGTGTATAACCTCGTCGGGCAAGGACCTGACCAAAGTCCGCAATCTAAAGCTCACGGGCAGCATAAACAGCCGAGATTTTGCTGTGATGAAAAAGATGATGACCAATCTTAATGCTTTGAACCTCAAGGAAGTGAAGATTGTGAAAGGTAATCCCGGAAATATCCGGGGTAAGGAGAACGGCATAGATTATACTTATGGTTATTCCTCAAATAATGAGGATTGTATTCCGTCTTCCGCAATGGACAACAAGTTGTCGCTGACGTCTCTCATATTGCCGGATAAACTTGTCGAGATAGGAGTCTGCGCGTTTGCCCAATGTACGTATCTGACAGGTAATCTTATTTTGCCGGAGGGGCTTGTCCGGGTGAGAAAAGCCGCATTCAGAGAATGCAAGAACCTCAATTCTTTAGTTCTCCCTTCTACATTGACAGACATTTGCTCTGATTCCGCTTATACGTCATATTGGGATGGAGCTTTTGCGTTGTGCAGCGGGTTGTGCTGTGAGTTGAACTTGCCTGAAGGTTTGACGGTTGTAGGAATGGGTGCATTCTACGCCTGCTCCAATCTGTATGGAAATCTGAAATTGCCGGAGTCCCTTACGACTATAGGCAACGGTGCGTTTGACGGGTGCCAGAATTTAACCGGCTCAATAACGATTCCTCAAGGTGTCACTATAATTCAGGATTATGCGTTCAATAACTGCGGATTCAATGGCACTCTCACCTTGCATAACGGGATTGTGGCTATCGGTGTGTCAGCCTTTGCGTCACATTTCAGAGGCGAACTGGTGCTTCCGAAGAATCTGGAAGTCGTGAGCGACGAGACTTTCTATGGATGTGATTTTTCAGGAAAACTTGTGTTGCCTGAAGATCTCCGCGTCATAGGCAGGAAGGCTTTTGCCAACAATTGGCGGCTTAGCGGAGTGGTGGAGATTCCTGAGAATGTGATAAGTATAAGCGAAGGAGCATTTGCCAATTGCCGAAGTCTGGAAGGCGTGATTCTGCCCGAAGGACTGGAAACTATAAGATATACTGCAGATTGGGGAGATACAGGGGGGGCTTTTCAGAACTGTTTTGCTCTGAACCGCATAATTTGCAAGGGTACTATGCCTCCGTATGTGCAGCAAGGGGCGTTTGACGGAGTGTCCAAGAATAATTTTACGGTGGAAGTTCCGGAGTCTGCGGTTGTGCAATATCAAGTGGCATCCGGATGGAAAGATTTCAAGCGTATTTCCGCTTACAGAAACCTATCAGTATCCAACAGTGTGCTTACAGCCATAAATACCAGTGTGACGCGCGATTTTGTTCTCTATGCCGATGATGAATGGGAGGTGGCTGAACAGCCGGAATGGGCTGTGCTGAACTGTACGTCCGGCAAGGGCAAGACCAAGATGTCTGTCACATTTTCTCAGATGCCGGCCGGTGCCAACCGCGAGGGCAAGGTTGTGTTCAAGTTGAAAAATGATGATTACAAGGTGTCTCTCAGTCTGTTGCAGTGCGATTATAAATATGCTGAAGACGAGATTCTTACACTTCAGAGCGCGGCCAAAGGCAATGGAATAAACATTATGTTCCTCGGAGACGGCTACAATGCCAAGGAAGTCAGTGAAGGGACATTGCTCAATGACGTGCAGACGGCGGTAGAACATTTCTTCAGCATTGAACCGTATAAGACGTACAAGGATTATTTCAATGTCTATACGGGCATTGCGGTGTCATCGGAGTCGGGAATCGGAGGCGTGAACACAATCGTATACAACCGGTTCAATACGACAGCCAAAGGAGGCGTCACTTTGGGCGGTGTCAATGACAGCGACTTCGCCGAGATTCTGAAGTATGCGTGCAAGGCTCCGACCATAAGCGAGGATAATCTCGGACAGACCCTTGTCGTGATGATACCTAACACATCGGATTACGGCGGTATCTGCTATATGTACGATGACGGAAGTGCGATAGCCTACTGCCCTAAGAGCGACTATGGCTATCCTCTTGATTTCCGTGGAGTTATCCAGCACGAGGCGGGCGGACACGGATTCGGAAAACTGGGAGACGAATACATTTATCACAATACCTTCATAGACGCCTGCAGTTGTACCTGCTGCCCGCACGTCGAGGAATTCAACAATGCGAAGATGAAGGGTTGGTATGACAATCTTTCGCTTTCCGGAAAGGTGAATGAGGTGCCGTGGAGCCATCTTGTATATCACGAGAATTACAAAAATATTGTCGATGTGTACGAGGGCGGATTTATGCACAACAGGGGAGTTTACCGTTCGGAATACAACAGTTGTATGAACAATGATATTCCGTATTACAGCACCGTCAGCAGGGAGTCTATCGTCAAACGCATAAAGGCTTATGCCGGTGAGGAATACAGTTTTGATGACTTCGTGGCGAACGACAAGATTGAGAATCTTCCGGAGACGGCATCTTTGAGTGCGTCAAAGTTCAGTGTGCAGGTTGGCAGGCCTTATGTGAGAGGAGAAGCCGGTCACCACGCTCCTGTGTTCCTCGGCGCACGCCCGAAGATTGTGTTTTGATGAGGGAATTGTGAATGATAAATCGAACCTGATATGAAAATTTTTGAAGGTCTAAAAATATATTTTCCGCTGATTCTTCTGGTTCTAGTAGGAAGTTGCCAGAAGTCGTCAGTAGTGGAGACGTCCAGATGTATTGAGTTCAACGTGGAATATCCTGCCCTTACGAAGGCTACGGATACAGGCTTTGAAAAGGGTGATATTACGGGTCTTTATATGACTGAGTATGATGGCGTTACGGCTACAAAACTCATTGCTTCTGGCAATGCCGTCAATAATGCAAGACTTACTTATGACGGCAGTACTTGGGAATCCCGTCCGAAAACGTGGTGGGATGTCGGCAAAGCTTATGACGTATATGGCTATTATCCGTATTCATCGGCTGTGTATTCCATTGACGAGTACAAGTTTGCAGTCAGGGAAGACCAGAGTTTGGAAAGGAATGGAACTGAACTTGGCGGATATGAAGCTTCGGATTTTCTTTGGGCAAAAACGGAACGGGTAAGTTATCCCAAGAAGGTGAATCTTAAATTCAGCCACACCCTCAGCCGTCTCGTGGTCAATCTTATAGAGGGAGAGGATTTCTCAGGTGAATTGCCTGATGATATTGTGGTCAAGTTGTATGATGTGGCTACGGAGGCGATAGTGGATCTCGGCGTCGGTGTTGCGGTGAAAAATCCGAAATCAGTGATACGCAACATTGTCTTGCGCAAGGAAGCGGCAGGAAAGTATGCTGCGATAGTAGTGCCTCAGAACATAACCCGCAGACAGCCTTTAGTGGAGGTTCTGTCCGGCAATGTCTCTTATCTGTTTGAAGGTAGGATGAGTTTTAAGCCGGGGATGCAGCACACAATCAACATAACGCTGAAGAATGACCCGGACAAGTCCAAAATCGATATCGGAGGTGAGGTTACGGATTGGAATTAGTTTTCTGACCACTCCTGATATGCAATTTCGGTGTGGTCGTCTTTTTCTATCTGGATTGTCCCTTCACATCCTTTATTGATTATGACCTTATCCAATGTGGTGTTTCCGGAGCATTTGAGATATTGTAAAGCAGGGTTCTGGAACAGGTAAAGCTTGCCTGACAGATTGTTGCAGGAGATGTCCAGTTTTTTTAGCCCGATGCTGAAACAGCACTCAAAAAAACTTAATCTGCTGTTGAAAAGATATGCTTCTTCCAGTTCTTGATTATTGGTGAGATTCAGTTTTGTCAGAGTTGTCGACTGGCAATAAAGCACTTTTAAGCGCTTGCAAGGGAAGAGATCAAGAGATTCTAACGGGTTGCTGTCGCAGACAAGCTCTGTCAAGGCTGTATTGGATGTCAGGTCCATAGAAGAAAGCCTTTGACCGGAGACGTGCAATCTCTCAAGGCTGGTGAACATCTCGATTCCGTGAAGGGATGTAATGTTGCCGTATTTTGCATTGTCGATTATAATCTCCTTTACATCAGCAGCTTCCAACACTGACACATATCCGTCATTGTTCGTGTCGAAGTTGTCCAGAAGGTACTCGTTGAACGAATTGTCTTCTATCTTTGACGAATATATGATTTCGGTAAAAGAGGGAATACCGTATCCGTCCAATGATCTAGAGTTTATACCGTTAACGACTTTTCCTTCAAGCAGGTATATCTTACTGAGTCCTGCACATTCTCTGCCGTCAAAGGAATCTAGACTTTTGTTCATACTGAGATCTATGGACAGAATCCTGCTACCGTTGGCGATGATTCTTTCGAGTTTTGAGTTGTAGCTGACGTTCAATGAAAAAAGCTGGGAGCCGGAGAAATCAAGATATTCAAGTTTCGGCAGCAGATATACTTTATCTCCCTCCTTCAGGCTATTCCCGGCATTGAGCTTTTTCAGTCCGCTCATTTTTTTGAACAGACTGTTCAGGTCAGTCAGCTCAGTGCCGCCGATTCCCAGATATTCAATGTTCTGCTGATTCGGGATATCTAAAGAGCTGATCGGATTGGAGGCTACGTCCAAATAGGTGAATTGAGCACTTTCAGGGAAAATTATCTCCGGAATTTTATTGCCTCCGCTGAGATCAAGATATGTGAGATTGGAATAGGGGCTTAGGTCAAGGCTTGCGGAGAGCGAACTCTTGGATATGTCCAAATGCTCAATGTCGGCTTCTTTCGGCAACTTGATGGATTTTATCCCGACGTTTCTTAAGATGACAGATTTTAGATTGACATTCTTCTCCAAATCTACATTATCGATCTTTGCCGTGGAGACTCTGTTAAAGTCTTCAATATAGAGCGAGGATAATGATGTGAAATATTCGATACCTTCAAGAGAATGCAGGCTCCAATTAATTATGCTTATGCCTATGCTTTCAACCTTGGACGCTTCATCAAGACTGATGAAGCCGTCATTATCGGTGTCGGCTATGTTAAGTAGTTCGAATTGAACGGCCTCGTCTGGACATATTATGGGAAGGTAAAAACTTTCCTCATTGCTGTAAATTACGCCCTTGGCATTGATTGCGTATGCACGAGCATAATATGTTTTTCCCAATTCGAGCCCTTCGGAGATTGTGGTGGAGTGGGGACCATAGTTTGTGCCGTCGATAGTTTTGTGAGGTGAGCTTATTGTCGGTACAGGTTCTTCGCTCCAGCAAACTCCGCAGGCATACATATCACCGCTGAAATGCTCTGTCACGATATATTCGAAAGTCACCGAGTTGGATGTACGTTCGCTTACCGGATCCATAGAGATTGTCGGATGCTGCTGCTCAATGTACAGATGCTTTCTCTCGGAGACAACCGTGTTTTTCCCGTAGCCGCTGATGTATGCGTTGTACCAATAATCGGTATTGAATTTCAGGTCGTTGATTCTGGTGCTGAATTTGCCGTCGGAAAGATTTTCGCAGTCGTATTCGTCCAGATCGTATTCGTCTTCTCCGAACATAAATCCGTATTTGCTGACGTTCTGGCCTGAAATGTCACAGGAAAGCACCACAATGCTTCCGTCAATGGCAGAAGATGTGGCTTCTATCTGCGGTTTGTGATATGACGATGGGTCCGGGTCTTTTATGCACGAAAGGGTGCATAAAACCAGAAGTACGGCAGGACAAAATATTTTAGAGAAGACATCCATAATTCAAAAACGACATAAATATAAGAAGTTTCATCGTCTTCTCGTCGAAAAGAATTGAAATGACTGAAGATTGTAAATGCAGTCAATTATTTTATGACTATTTTTACAATATGGAAAATACAAGGAATACCGTCATACCGGAGTTGAAGTGCCTTCTTTCCGAGGTTGAGAGAAGCGTCGGACGTTGCTGTACCAGCAATTGCGATTTCAATGAGTTGTCTGATAAAATCGAACGCAGTACCGGGGAGCTTCTGTCAGTATCTACTTTGAAGAGGCTTTGGGGATATGTGCCGTCCAAGATAGTGCCGAGAAAATCCACGTTGGACATCTTGTGCCAGTTTTCGGGCTACAGGAATTTCGACTCGTTCTGTGAACACATCAAGGCAGGCGGTTCCGCAAATTCCCGTCTGTTCGTTTCAAAGACAGTCGTGTCTTCTGAGCTCAAGGTCGGGCAGCAGATTCGCATAGGGTGGGATCCGGACAGGCTGGTGCTTCTGGAATATCTCGGAGAGTCCCAATATGAGGTTGTCCATTCTGAAAATTCCCGTCTAGAACCGGGGGATAAGTTCTACCTGGATAGTCTTGTCCTTGGGCTGCCGCTCTGCATATCGGACCTCAAGAGGGGACTGAATGTTTCTATGTCCTATATCGCCGGCTCTGCAAGTGGCCTTAACCGACTGGATGTTCTGTAGGTAAAAGGATTTGCGCCTCGCTGGCAGGAAGGGCTTTTAGGAATTCCCTCCATCTTTCTTCGGAAGGTATTGTTCGGATAAACAAAAAAACGGACCGACTCTTAATGAATCGATCCGTTAGATGTCTATATTGTGCAGTTGTTATGCGAGAATTCCGTTTGCGTGAAGGAATGCGTTGACTGCGACTGCGGTAAACATTACCCAAATCAATGAGGCAACGAGAATGCCGATAACTTTGAGTCTCTTGAACCAGGTCTGATTATCCCAGCCGACTGTCTGGAACATACTCCAGAAACCGTGGCAGAGGTGGAACCATACTGCGCAGAACCATACTACATATACAAGAAGTACCCAAACGCTGCTGAATGTCTGGCTGAGAAGGAAATATGGATTTTCAGCCTCACTTCCGCAGAATTCGAGAAGCTGCATCTTTGCCCAGAAATGTGTCAAGTGGAAGAAAAGGATTCCCAATACCACAATGCCGAGAACGAACATATTCTTTGCTGACCAAGAATCAGTTCTGGCGTTGCTGCTGACCTCATAACGCTTGTAGCCGCCACGGGCCTTGATGTTGTACCAAGTCAGATAGCATCCGTATGCGATGTGCAGAATGAAACCGAGTGCAAGCACCGGAACCATAATGGTTACTATAGGCAGAGCCATAAAATCACATCCGAGCTGGAAAAGTCCGTCGTAGTCACCCCACTTGCCCGTGAATGAGTCGATGACAGAAAAGAAATTGATGGTGCCGTGCAGAAGGAGGAATATTACCAGAAATGCTCCGCTGACAGCTTGAATAAACTTTCTCCCGATGGAGTAGTGGAATGCGTTCGCCATTAGTTGAATAAAGTTAAAACTACTACTTTGAGACTGTACGCGGCCGGGCTTGCCGGACCTGTTCATTCTCTTGATTGCGTCGGCAAAGATAAAGTGTTTCTTGCAAGTTTCATAATATTTCGATAATTTTGTTCACCCACAACAAGATAGGAAAACGAAGAATTATTCTTGATATGTATAAAAGAGTTCTGTTGAAATTAAGCGGCGAAAGCCTTGGAGGACACGAAGGAAAAGGATTGGATACGGCAAGCTTGCAAGCCTATGCCGAGGAGATTGCATCTGCGGCAAAAGCAGGTCTCCAGATAGCCATTGTCAATGGTGGAGGAAACATCTTCAGAGGACTGCAGGGCGTAGGAAAAGGATTTGACCGCGTGGACGGCGACAAAATGGGAATGCTTGCGACAGTCATCAACTCCCTTGCATTGTCGATGTTTATCAAAGAGCAGGGAGTCAATGCGCAGGTGTTCACAGCTACTCCTATGGAACCGATAGCCAAATACTATATGAGAGACGACGCGGTGAAAGTGATGGAGGCCGGCGGAGTTGCACTCATCTCCGGAGGTACTGGAAATCCATTCTTCACTACAGATTCCGGTGCGGCGTTGAGAGCTCTGGAAATAGGTGCGGACGCATTGCTGAAAGGAACAAGAGTGGACGGTGTCTATACGGCTGACCCTGAGAAAGATCCGACTGCCGTTAAATATGACGAACTGACTTTTGACCAGGCACTTGGCGGTCATTTGAAGGTTATGGACCAGACGGCTTTCGCATTGTGCAGTGAAGGCAATATGCCGATCATCGTTTTCGATATGAATTGCAAAGGGAACCTTACACGTCTGCTGAAAGGCGAAAAAGTCGGTACACTCGTTCACGTATAACCATAAAAAACCATATATTATGTTACCTAGAGTAAATGAAATTGTCACGGCAGCTGACAAGAAAATGAAAGAGTCTGTGGCATTTCTGGAGGAAGACCTCAAGACATATAGAGTAGGAAAAGCCAATCCGTCGATACTGAACAATGTGCTGGTGGACTATTACGGCACACCGACACCAGTACCTCAGGTCGCTTCTGTGACGGCGCCGGATGCTAAGACAATTCTCATCCAGCCGTGGGAGAAGAGTATGATTGCCAAGATTGAGAAGGCGATAATGGATGCCAACATCGGTCTTACGCCTCAGAATAACGGCGAGCAGATTCGTTGCAACATTCCGCCTCTTACCGAGGACCGCAGAAAAGAGCTTATCAAGAAGGCAAAGACTGCAGGTGAAAACAGCAAGGTGGTTGTTCGCAATGCGCGCCGTGATGCTGTGGAGCTTCTCAAGAAAGCCGTTAAGAGCGAGGGCTTGCCTGAGGATGCGCAGAAAGAGGGCGAAGAGGAGGTTCAGAAGGTTACTGACAAGAATGTCAAGGAGATAGACAGCCTTATCGCAGCAAAGGAGAAAGATATTCTCACTGTGTAATTGCAAAATACTGGATCCGGGAGTACAAACTTCCGGATTTTTTGTTATCTTCGCAACGTTATGAAAAGTTCAGTACGATTTTACGGATACTTCTATTATTACTTTTATCAGAAACGATAAGAGCCTGGGAGTTGTGCTGACAAATCAATGATACATATTCAATGATAGATATAGGCTGCCCGGGTTTCTGGACAGCCTTTTTTACTTGGTTTCGCAAATGCGAAACACCGCTGCTTAAGGAGCGAAGCGACAGAAGGGGTATCGGGGAATACCGTCCCCGTGCTCCTGGGAGCTGTCGCTATGGCGACTGAGGGTTGAGAAAGAAGTGCGTTGGGCAAGTGTGGATGTGGTGCTTGAAATTAGTATAAAGGGGAAAGAGAGCAAAGAATTAGGACACTTGCTAAACTTGAATTTTTGTTATGAAAATAAAAATAGCGATACAGGGATTTCACGGATGCTTTCATGAACAGGCAGCCGTGCAGTTCTATTCAGCACGCGAAGGAGAGAATCTGCAGATTGTGGAGTGCCCGACTTTCGAGTCTTTGTACGAAGCGGTATCGGACGGCAGGGCGGATGCGGCTGTGATGGCTGTGGAGAATACCATATCCGGAGGATTGCTGCAGAACCTCGAGCTGCTCAGACAGAATCCAATAAAGATAAAAGGTGAGGTCTATCTGCAGATACATCAGAATCTTATGGCGTTGCCGGGTCAGCGTCTGCAGGACATAAAGGAGGTTCGCACTCATTATATGGCCATTAACCAGACCCGAAAATTCTTTGAAAATGAGTGCCCGTGGATACAGATGACCGAGTCCGAAGATACAGCGAAGAGTGCGGCGGAAGTGGCTGAGAAGAAACTTTTCGGCGTAGGTGCTGTGGCATCATCTTTTGCTGCTGAATGTTTCGGACTCGAAATACTTAAAGAAAACATAGAGACCTACAGGCAGAACTTTACGCGTTTTCTTATTCTGGATGACGGTATAACAATTCCGAAGAATGAGATAAACAAGGCTTCAGTGTGTTTTACGCTGACGCACAAGCCGGGGTCCCTCGCGCACATTCTCACAGTCCTTTCTTTCTATGATATGAATTTGACGAGGATTCAGTCACTTCCGATACCCGGAGAACGTTGGCAGTATTTCTTCTATGCCGACATTATTTTCGACGATTACAACAGATATCAGCAGGCGATTTCGGCAGTAAGGCCGCTGATGGACGGACTCAATATTTTAGGCGAATACAAATCTGAATTATGATAGTAGAACCAGCATTGCGGACAAAATTCGTCCGCGAGTATTATTTCTCACGTAAGCTCAAGGAGATAGGCAGCCTGAACAAGGCATTGTCTGACGAGGGCAAGCCGGGTATAATCAACCTCGGCATAGGAGCTCCTGACGGTATGCCTCCTGTAGAGGCAATCGACACGCTTTGTGAAGAGGCGCGCAATCCTCGTAATCACGCTTACCAAAGTTATATCGGCATTCCGGAGTTGAGGAAGGCGTTTGCTGACTGGTATTCAAGATGTTATGGCGTGAGCCTGAATCCGGCGGACGAAATTCAGCCTCTTTTCGGATCAAAGGAGGGAATTCTTCTGACCAATCTGGCATTCGTGAATGAGGGGGACAAGGTGCTTGTTCCTGACCCGGGCTATCCTACATACACCTCTGCGTCAAGGTTGGTCGGTGCCGAGATTGTGACTTATGACCTGGATGCTGCAAACGGTTGGCAACCGGATTTTGAAAAACTGGAGCAGACGGACCTGGGCGGCGTAAAGATAATGTGGACCAATTATCCCAATATGCCTACAGGCGCGGCCGCAACCGAGCAGCTGTTCAAACGTCTGGTGGAGTTTGGCCGTAAGCATAAGATTTTGATAGTCAACGATAACCCTTATAGCTTCATCCTCAATGACAATCCTCTTTCAATCCTTGCAACAGAGGGGGCGAAGGAGTGCTGTCTTGAACTTAATTCGCTCTCGAAGGCGCACAATATGTCCGGTTGGCGAATAGGTATGCTGGCGGGTGCGTCAGAATTGATTTCAGAGGTACTCAAGGTCAAGAGCCAGATGGATTCCGGAATGTTCAAGCCTATGCAGTTGGCCGCTGTCAAGGCACTTCAGCAAGGACCTGAATGGACTGAGTCACTCAATGCGGAGTACCGTAAAAGGAGAGTCGCCGCAGGCCGGATATTCGATATGCTCGGTGCTGAATATGACCACAACTCTGCAGGTCTGTTTCTGTGGGGCCACGTGAAAGAAGATAATCCGTTGGTTAAATCGGCTAAGGAAAATCCGCATCTCCAGTATGCGAATGAGTCCGGAAGTATAGGCGAGACAGTGTCGAATGTTCTTCTTTACGGCGCAAGCGTATTCATTACACCTGGCTTCATATTCGGTGAAAACGGCAGGGATTACATCCGTATCTCACTGTGTGCCAATACGGAAATTCTATCTGAAGCGGAAAGGCGCATTCAAAATGTAATAGAAAATCGATGAAAAAAACAGTAGCGATAATAGGACTTGGACTGATAGGTGGTTCAATGTCAATAGACCTGAAACGAAGGGGATTCGCAGACAAAATTATCGGTGTCGAGAATGACCCTGTGAATGCCGCTGCAGCGGAGAAAATAGGTCTTGCCGATGAAATAATGCAATTGGACGATGCGGTTTCGGCAGCTGATGTAGTGGTTCTTGCCATTCCGGTAGGTGCAGCTGTCAAGATGCTTCCGCAGATTCTGGATGACTTCAAGAAGTCGGGTGCAAAGGACAAGATTGTCATTGACACGTGCTCTACCAAGAGTCAGATGGTACGTGCAGCGCATTACCATCCTTGCCGTGCACAATATGTTGCGACACATCCGATGGCGGGAACCGAGTATTCCGGTCCGTGGGCGGCAATGCCGAACCTTTTCGATAGCCGTGCCTGCATTTTTGCCAACTGCGAAGAGTCTGATCCCAAGGCGGTCAAAACTATAGAGGAGCTGTATGACACTCTCAATATGAGGCCGATTTATATGAATGCGGACAATCACGATGTGCATACGGCATACGTCTCACATATCTCGCACGTTACGTCATTTGCCCTGGCACTCACGGTCCTTGACAAGGAAAAAGACGAAAAGCACATCTTTGACCTGGCATCCGGAGGCTTCTCCTCGACGGTGCGCCTTGCGAAAAGCAATGCAGATATGTGGGTGCCGATATTGACTCAGAATCGGGATAATGTACTTCAAGTTATTGATACATACATTGATAAGATGAAGGAGTTCAGGGATGCAATTTCGGATTACGACTCCGACCGCATTCGCTCTCTGATTGAAGATGCCAACAAAATACGCAGAATAATAAGATAAACTCTAAAACACAACATAATATGGAAACAAGACTTGACACAATACCGGTAAGCCAATGGGGCATATTTCCGGAAGACAAGAAGCCTCTTCTCATAGCCGGTCCGTGCAGTGCGGAATCGGAGGTGCAGGTAATGCAGACGGCTCGTGGGCTTAAAGCGCTGGGAGTCAATGTGTATCGCGCAGGAATATGGAAACCGCGCACTCACCCCAACAATTTTGAGGGCGTTGGAACTCCGGGATTGAAATGGCTTCAGAGGGTCAAGAACGAACTCGGAATGAAGGTCGCAACTGAAGTCGCCAGCGAAAAACACATTTTTGACTGCCTAAAATTCGGCATCGATATGGTGTGGATAGGGGCGAGGACAAGCGCCAATCCGTTCCTTGTGCAGGAAATAGCTGATGCTCTGAAAGATACGGATATTCCCGTGCTGGTGAAAAATCCTGTCAATCCTGACATAGATTTGTGGATTGGGGCATTGGAACGTCTCAATCAGGCGGGGATACGCAAACTTGGAGTCATACATCGCGGATTTTCAACGAGCGAGAAGATAATCTACCGCAATGCACCGGGCTGGCAACTGGCAGTAGAACTAAGGAGCCGTTATCCGGAAATTCCGTTCTTTGCAGATCCGAGCCACATGGGTGGGGCAAGAAAGTACTTGCAGGAACTCTCGCAGAAGGCGCTTGACCTCGGACTTGACGGCTTGATGGTGGAGTCTCACTGCGATCCGTCCTGCGCGATGAGCGATGCAAAGCAGCAGGTTACCCCAGAGGAATTCGGTAAACTCATATCAAGCCTTACCGTGAGGAACAACGATTCGGACAGCCCTGAGTATAAGGAAAATATCGAGCATTTGAGAACTATGATTGATATTTTGGACGACAGCATCATTGATATGCTCGGGTCGAGAATGAATCTGTGCCGCTGCATCGGTGAATACAAGAGAGATCACAATATCGCCATCCTTCAGACTTCAAGATGGGATTCCATATTGAAGGATATGATTGAAAAGGGTAAAAGACACAATCTCTCCGACGAATTTATCTCAAAGGTATTCAATGCGATACACGAAGAGTCAGTATCGGAACAGAACAAGATTCTGACAGAAAAGCCTGCGAAATAAAGCGGCAGAAAATGCCGTGTAAAACGGAATTATTTCAGATTCAGATTTTGAAGAAGTGTTCTTTCGAACACTTCTTTTTCGTGTTCGGAAACGAACTGCACCTCGATAGGTGTATGGAACATTCTCTTCTTGAGAGTCTCGGGCATCCTCTTGTAGCCGCGGAGACGTTGGCTGTCCTTCTCCGTCGTGGCAATAAGTGCAGTCGGCCACCTCTTTGTGGCACTGAGTATGCGGCTTATATCCAGGCGTGTGTATTTGTGATGGTCCACGAACTTGAAATGCTTCACGATTTTGTAAGAATCGCTGAGATAGCGCTTTAGAGGGGTGTCAGATGCGATTCCGGATACAAGTATGAGATTCTTGGAATAGACATATCGCTTGTCGTCATCCTCGAACACAGGCTCAAGCGGGCAATAGCTGATAGTCGTGAAAAGCACCATCATCGTTTTTCCGGACTTGGTAGTACCCTGGCAGGTCTCCGGATCGAAGCCGGTAATCTCCAATGACTTGGCCCATTCCATCTTCTCCCAGTTCTCCATATATTTAGGGCACTTGGTGACTATGATGATGTTGGCCTTGAAAAGTCTCTCCGGAAGGTCTCGCAAACGTCCGAACGGAAGAAGGCAATCCTTGCTCGGAGGTCTGTTGTAATCAACCAGTACGATATTGAATGATGCCTGAAGGGATCGGTACTGGAATGCGTCGTCCAGCACTATGAGGTCTGGGGACTGTATGTCCTTATGTGCGCATTTTCTGCCAGCTCTGGAAGACGTGAGTTTGTCCGGATGAAGAAGGAAATCACATCCTTCCACTCTGGTCCTGTCCACCGCTACTGTCACATTCGGGAATTTTCGCTTGATCTGAAGCGGCTCGTCTCCGGAAAATGCTGCGCTGTCGTCGCAGAGAATCTGCTGGAACCCGCTACTCTTGCGTTTATGCCCTCTTGAAAGTACTGCGATATGCTTGTCTGACCACTGCGCGCTTGACAACAATGTGCGGAGAATCATCTCCGTGTGCGGTGTCTTGCCGGTGCCGCCTGCTGCAATGTTGCCTACACAGATTGTAGGCACCTCGCAGGTATGCACCTTGAACACCCCCCGATCGTATAGGGAGTGCCTTATCTTCAATGTCAGATAGTATGGTGCTAACAGTATCCTTTCAAGCATAGCGTGCAAAGATAAGCAAAATATGACAAATACACCTCAAAAACTTGTCGCTCTGTCAGAAAGTCTTTTATAAGCCATATACGCTTGAACTTTCTGTTAGTGGGCAGTCCCCCCATTTGTCTGAAATGGATTTCAGTAGTGCATCAACTTTCTCGGCAGACGGCTCAGTTACTAGATGCACACGGGTTTCCTTGAAATCAGGGAGCCCCTTGAAGTAGCAGGAAAGGTGACGCCTCATCTCCAGAACTCCCGTCACAGGACCTTTCAAATCGACAGACAGCGCAAGATGCTGTCTTGCAAGTGCTACTCTCTCATTGACGCTCATAGGCTCAAGCAGTTCTCCCGTCTGGAGATAGTGCTTTATTTCTCTGAATATCCACGGGTGACCGAATGATGCGCGTCCGACCATTATGCCGTCCACTCCGAATCTGTCAAAAGCGTCCTTTGCCTTCTGCGGGGAATTTATGTCTCCGTTTCCTATGATGGGAATATGCATCCTGGGATTGTCTTTGATAGCGCCTATCAGTGTCCAGTCCGCCTCGCCCTTGTACATCTGGCAACGCGTGCGCCCGTGTACGGTAAGAGCCTGTATGCCTGTATCCTGCAGACGTTCAGCCAATTCGATGATAATCTTGGAATTGTCATCCCATCCAAGACGTGTCTTTACCGTGACCGGCTTGCTGACAGCCTTGACGATGCGCTCTGTTATCATCACCATCTTGTCGGGCTCCTTCATCATGCCTGAGCCTGCGCCGCGCCCTGCAATTTTGTTGACCGGGCATCCGAAGTTGATGTCTATGATGTCGCATCCGTGCCCTCCGGCGATTTCTGTGGCGCGGTCTGCCATTTTTGCTGCCTCGACCATGGCGTCGGGATTGTTTCCGTAAATCTGGATGCCTATAGGGGCTTCATCCTCAGACGTTTTCATCTTGGCGATTGCCTTGGCGGCATCCCGGATCAGTCCGTCAGACGGTATGAATTCGGTATAGACAACATCGGCTCCAAACCTCTTGCAGATGATTCTGAAAGAAGCGTCTGTCACATCTTCCATAGGTGCAAGAAGCACCGGCTTGTCCCCCAAATCTATATTTCCTATCTTCATATATTCAATTCAAATTTCGAGATTTGATACATTTGTGTGACAATTTCGCAAAATTACGAAATCGGGCGTGAAATTTGTTGCAAATGCGGCGGCATTTTGCCCGGAAAACATACATATATAATATATGGCAAAGGAAATCAAAACAATAGGCGTGCTCACGTCCGGAGGAGATGCTCCTGGAATGAACGCCTGTATCCGTGCCGTGACCAGAAGCGCGATTTACAACGGAATGAAGGTCATCGGTATCTACAGAGGCTATGAAGGGCTTCTGCACGGTGAATTCAAGGAACTTACCACAGAAAGCGTCAGCAACACCATCCAGCGTGGCGGAACTATTCTGAAGACGGCGCGAAGCAAAGAATTTATGACAGCCGAGGGCCGCAAGAAAGCATACGACAATCTCGTTGCAGCAGGTATCGACGCTCTTATCGTAATAGGCGGCAACGGTTCTCTTACAGGTGCGCAGGCATTGGCAAGGGAGCACGATCTGCCAATCATTGGTCTGCCAGGCACAATTGACAACGACTTGTATGGCACAGACTCCACTATAGGATATGACACGGCATTGAATACCATTGTCGAGTGCGTGGACAAAATACGCGACACGGCAACGTCGCACGACCGAATCTTCTTCGTTGAAGTTATGGGAAGAGACGCCGGTTTCCTTGCACAGAACAGTGCCATCGCTTCAGGTGCGGAGGCTGCCATCATTCCTGAGGACCAGACGGATGTGGACCAGTTGGAGCAGTTCATCAGTCGCGGATTCCGCAAGAGCAAGAACAGCAGTATCGTCATCGTTTCCGAGAGTCCGAAAGACGGAGGTGCGATGTACTATGCGGACCGTGTGCGCAAGGAATATCCTCAGTATGATGTCCGTGTGACCATCTTGGGCCACCTTCAGAGAGGCGGAACGCCTAGCGCTTTCGACAGAATTCTTGCAAGCCGTTTGGGCTGCGCCAGCATTGACGCCCTTAAAGAGGGACAGCGCAATGTTATGATAGGTATCAGCAATGACCAGATTGTGTATGTTCCTATCGACAGAGCGGTCAAGAAAGACAAACCTATTGACAGGGAACTTATAAACGTTCTTGCAGTGCTCTCTATATAGAGGCTTGCATGACGGAAACTGATGCTGCGGGACCGGTCGGGAATTTCAGAAACAGAACCCGATGCCGATCTCGCAGTTTATTGTCTTGAATGATATGGAGGATGCTCCTGCCGTCAGTCTGAACCGGCGTATCTTGAATTGAGCTCCGGCATCAACGCAAATTCCTCTTGGGCTTCTGTCGGTGACACGCGCCCAGTCTCCTCCGGTGTCTTCCCAAAGCAGTGTGCGGTTGCCATAGCCTCCTCCTGCATAGACATTCAGCCAGTTCGTTGCTTTGAATATGGCGCCGCAAGTGATTGTCTGCAGTGTCGTCCTTGACTGTCCGGTTGTCCAGATGTAACTGTCTCCGGCGGTGCCGTCTGAATGGCAGTCGTAGGAGTGATCTGCCTTGCGAAAATTGCAGACTGCCTTCAGGTATCCGCCCCATTTGAATTTTTCAAAACCGAGCATTGCTCCGGCAGCATTGACGGGGACTGCATATATGGCGGAGACGCTGATTCCGAATGGCTGACGTTTAGGCTTGGGGGTAAAGACAGATGAGTCTGGAACTGTCGGTACGTAGATTATGGAGTCCTTGATAACTATCTCTTTCTTGACCACAGGAGCAGTTTCAGGCGTTTTGAGCAGAATCTCGTATGTTACGGCGGACTCTATCGGCTCTGTGAAGAAAAAATCCCGGATAACTCCGAATGTCTTGTGTCTGATGGTGATTTTCCGGACGTGTTCAGGGACATAGACCCATATTTCGCCGTTTTCCTGCCGGACCTCAGTCACGCCCATTATGCCTACGTCGAAACTGAAATCCTTTTCGCTTGTGATGACTTTTATAAGTGCCGTCTTTTTCCCGTTTTGGTCCATGACAGGATGGTTTACCCTTGCGTCAAGATCCCAACTCAATCTTTTGAAGGACAGGATTTTGAACTCGCCTTCAGAGTGTTGCTGGGCGTTCAGGACTACGCAGGGCAGTGCAGCCAGTAATATCACGGACAGAAAAATGAACAGTTTCCTCATAATCAGAAATGATATGGTCCGATTACGCCGAAATCCTTGTCTGGTGCATCCTGCCAGGTGCGGACGTGGATGACCGGATTCTTGAAGTCGGTCAGGTCTACCAGGATGAACAGGTATCCGGTGTCGGAATATGAGGCTGAGAAATATTCCTGCCTGATTTTTATGCCATAGAGCTGACCGCTGTTGCCGAGTTTCATCACTTCACAGTCGGAGAACTGTATGTTGATATATTCATTGGCTGCGAACACTTTGGCAAGATTGCGTATGTAGGTTTCCTTGTTCTGCCGTGTTAGCATAACGTATTGATTCCCGCCGAACTCATTGAATCCGCCTGCATTCTTCAGAACCCTGCCTGTTATGATGAGTGCGTCATCGTCGAAGATTGATCTTATGTAGTCCACTCGCTTCAGGGCATAGGCTGTTTTATAGACCTCAAGGAAATCCACAAGTATGAGCCGGGCTTCCTCAGGCCAGTTTTCGTGGCTGGTAATATCCTTGGATGCGGTGCTTCCCAACGAGAAACTGAGGTTGGAAATCAATGATTTGTCATTAAATGTGAATACCACGTCCTCGACAAAGCGCCTGGTGTTGTTCTTGAACGAGAATGCCATCGGCACACTTCTGCCCCACACTTCATTTCCCAGTGCATAAAATGCCAGTCTGTCATAGTCAAGCACGCTCACGTCACCATATGCAATCAGTCGGGTAAAAACTTCATATCCTTCTTCCGTAAACAAAGTCTTTACGGCGGAGAAATCGTTGGAATTGACCGCATCACAGACCTTTGAAATTGCTGCTCTGTAGGTGGAATCGAACAGGACAGGAGAAAGGCTGAGCTCGATTGAATCTTCCTTTGACTGAAATTTTTTGCTGGACATCACATCAAGCACCTTCTTTTTCAGTTCTTCAAGGTCAATCTTCTGGATTCGTACAAATTCGCTGCTGTCGATTAAGGCGGCAGGAGAAGATGCAGGCTGTGCTGATGATGCGTAAGTCTTTTCAATCTTCTGTTTGACAGAGGCTTTTGTGTTCGGTGCATTTTTGCCCAATGCGATTTCGACAGCCTTTACTTCCCTGTATATGTGCTGGAGATGCGCAGGGTCGGACTCGTACATAATTCTGTAGTCAGAAAGTCTGGATGACGGAGACACTTCAATGAATCCCTTACCGTCTTTTGCCGACATTATGCCGCTCCACGATGTTCCGTTGTAGAAACGGTAGTCCACATTGCGTACAGGTGCTCCTTTATAGGTAAACGTGAGCTCCACCACCTGCTTGTTCACTACGTTGCGGCAATCGAATTTCACATCCAGCCCGCTGAGAATTCCCAGTCTCTTGGCTTTGGCTTCCGCAATCAGTGCAGCATCGGCATTGGGAACAGACTTCGCCAGTACGGACACCCAAGACCAATATCTGAGGGCGACATCTATTTGAGCCTTGGATTCAGCCTTCTGGGCAATGTCCTTCATTTCGGAGATTCTTCGCCGTCTGTTTGCGAATACTTCGTCTATTGATGAACGAAGAATGTACCGCATTACGGACGTCTCCCGGCGGTTGCTGACCACTGAAAATTCGCTGACTTTCCTGATGTCGTCAGTGTATGTGCGCATTATTGCCTCGTTCATATCTTTCGCATACGGCAGGCGTACAACGGAAGCAAGACGCACTGCAAGGGCGTTCACAGCTACGCTGTCCGCTGCGCTTGTGCTGTTTCCGGTCCCCTCGCTCCAAATGTAGTTGGCATCTTTCCTGATGTCTGCAGGTCCCCCGGCAAATGATTCGAAAACAGCTGTCAGAAATGCCAATGCCGTTATGGTTATTATGTAAAGTGATTTTATGGTCATAAATGTAGTTCCTCCGTGCCTTGTCTCAGTCCCTGCTGCGATATTTCGTATGTGCCTGCTCGATCCTTTGTCGCTGAACATCTGACATAACTCCGTCAGTACATTGGACTTTCGTGATAAGATCGTCCGCTATTGTCTGTAATTCAGCGATATCCATATTCGAAGCAGAACATCTTCCGCAAAAGTCTTCATAGGTGAGTACAATATTTTCCCATTCCGCATCCTGTTTTTTCTTGGCCGTGTCGTATAGGCTCATAAGTTGCTCGGCGTCTTCATCTTCGGTCCCTTCAGCCCTTGCCAGCACCTTGCCGTTTGTGTTCAGAAAATTCCAATAGCCGGACTCATACCCTGCAGCTATGTCGTCTGACAGGAAGAAAAGCTCTGAATATATCGGCTGCACGATGACTCTGCCTGCTGTGTCCGTTATTCCGAATTCGGAGCCTGTCGGCAAGATGAAATACCCGTTCATACAGTCAATTGCATTGTCTCGCCATTCTGTCAGAACGCTGTCTGAGGCAATGGGGTCATCACAGACTTTATTTCCACCGCATCCTGTGAGGAATAACGGCAGAAGTAGAAGCGCATATTTGAGTTTTATCTTTTTCAAAACAGCTTGCTGTGAAAGATTCCTAAATTAAGAAAAAAAGGTTTAACTTGCAAGAGTATTATCGTTTGTATGGTAGAAAACTCTATGATATTCGGTCCCGCAGGTTGTAAGGGACAGGATAAGCGGCATAATCCGGAACTTATCTATGAATCCAAGGATGGTTACACAAGAATCAGCCGAGTTGTCATTGACGGCAAAATTACTGTTTTGAAGTCTTTGAAACCGGATTGCGCCGGAATTCGGATATATGAAGACCTGCTCGAAAAGGAATATACGATAGGAAAAGGACTGGATCATCCCGGGATTTGCAGGACTTTGGGGTATGAGAATGTGCCTGGATTGGGAAACTGCATCATTCTGGACTGGGTGGATGGCGAAAGCCTTGCTTCGGTGCTGAAATCCGGGAAAATCGATGCCTCGTCCGCCAGGAAGATAATTCTCGAGATTTGCGATGCCCTTGATTACGTGCACCACCGCCAGATTATCCACAAGGATATCAAGCCGGAGAATATAATGATAACCGACAATGGCTTGAATGTCAAGATTATAGATTTCGGTTTCGCGGACACGGACTCTTATGCTGTGCTTAAGCTTGCTGCGGGTACAAGGTCCTATGCCGCTCCGGAGCAGATTTCGGGCGGAAAAATTGACGAGCGTAGTGATATATACGCCTTTGGAAAGGTAATCGAAGATATTTCAGGATGTCTTGAAGGGCGGGCTAAACGTTTCTGGAAGTCAATAGCCGAAAAGTGCGTGCAGACTGACCCTGACCGTCGAATAAGCAACGCTATTTCGCTTAAGAATCTTGTGTTGAGACGAGAACGCCTTCGCAGACAGATTCCGCTCATTGTTTCGCTGGTCGTAGCGGCTGTGGCTATATCGCTTTGGGTTTCCGAGCCCTACATTCAGCGTATCTGCAAACGCCATCAGATAGACAATCTGGTTGAGCGCGTCACGGAAGAAATCGGATCAGGGGGAAAACCCTGTGTAAAGAAAAAAGTATTTACCTTTGAACAGAATA
>CAVJKV010000020.1:0-50782 GCA_963650425.1 Oscillibacter sp.
ACTCTCCGTCGGCAGAATGATGTACTCGGCGGCATTTATGATGTCCTCGGAGACGATGTATTCAGCCCTGGAATTGAGGAACATCTTCACACTGCTGCGGGACTTGAACTCTTTCAATATCTTGTTGAAGATGTCCGTCTGGTCTGCAACATAAGCGGAATCCTCCTCGGTGGTGAGATGAGCCCTGCTCTTGACATCGGAATACTCGACACGCACTATATCGAAATTGTAGTTATCCACGCTCTCGAACACATTTTCGAGTGCAGGAGTGAGAAAACTGTCAAGCGTAGGATACTCCGGTTCCACTACAGTTTCCGGATCACCTCCGTGCGCCGCAACGGTATCCCTTTCAGCCATATATTTGTCAAACAGATCTTTGGTCTTCGCCTCGAAATCTTCCTTGACCGCGATAAACGAGAATTCCACAGCGAACCTGAAGCCCTTGTCCGCACGAAGCTTGTTCATCTGGGCTACCAGATTGGCGTCAATCTCGTCCGGATTGGAAATCTCGACTACATCCACGCTGTCCGGCAGAGATGTCAGATTGTATGACTGGTCATCAGTCTTGGCGTGATTGTCGAAAGAGACATAGACCAACTTGTGGTCGGACGCCTTGTAATCACGTATGGACTTGCAATATTCGGCATAGACCTCCGGATTGTCCTTCTCAAGAGAGGAAACCTTGATGGAAATCGACTCCGGAGTGGTCCAGTCGCTGCAGGAGATAAGCACCGCTGCAGAAATTGCCATTGTTGTTATTGTTCTTAATTTCATTCTTACCTCCGTAGTTATTTGGTTCTTGGATTGCAGTCCCACCAAGTACGGGTAGCCATATTGTCCGCGCCCTTGAGAAGAGCCGTCAAGGCTGCCTTGTAGTGGCCGCTGTTGTTGGTAAGTTCACTTACAGGATATTTGAGCCTGCGTGCATAACCGCTCTCGGCGATAACGCCGCCGCTGAGGTTTACACCGGCAGTAAAGAGACGCGGATATCCGGTACGACGGAACTCAGACCAGGCCTCAACACCTGTCGCACGCCAGTTTGCAATCCATTTCTGGGTGATGATTCTTTCAAGATTCTTCTCGAAATCAGCATTGTCATCCCAAGCGATGGAAACCGCACCGGAAAGTGTAGCGTCGTAGCCCTTGCCGGAAAGGTCTGTGTAGCTGTCAGGCACTGAAACCGCATCCTCGATGTAGCTGTCCGCACCCTGCACGTTCCACTGCGCGAATGAAAGCTTGATGCCTTCCTCATAATATGACTTGGCAGTACCGCCGCCCATATTCCATCCGCGGAGAGCGCCTTCAGCCTTGAGGAACTTTGCCTCTGCAGCATTCATCCAGTACATTTCGTCGGTCATAGACACCTTCATATTGGAGCAGCCGTTTCCGCCGTTGGAATCAGACATTCTTGTACCCCTGCGCCATCCTGCGTAAGGAGATGAAGCATAAGTGGATTCTGTGAAGTATGCAGAGCGGCGAGGGTCATTGTAGCCGTTCATGTAGCATACGATGTCGGCAGCAGCCCTGTAGTCACCCCACTGGATGCAGGTAAGATTGTAGAGATTCTGGGTAGAGTGGGTGAAAGAAGCATTGTCAGAGTTGGAATCCATCGTTCCAAACGCCTGGTTTGCAGCCTCTTCAGCCATTTTCTGCGCCTTAGCCTCGTCAACATAGACAATTCTCATAGCCATACGGAGCTTGAGAGTGTTGGCATATTTGATCCATTTCTGAAGGTCTCCGTGGAAAACAATGTCCGCATTGGCATTGAGTTTCTCAGTGCTCTTCTCGGAAAGCGTGTTCACAGCCTCGGTAAGTTTCTCGAAACCGATGTTGTAAATCTGCTCCTGTGCATCGTATGGAGCCACGAGCGAGCCGTCAAGACCGATCTGAGAGAAAGGAATCGGACCGTACATATCTGTGAGCTGTGCAAAAACTGACACTCTCACAATCTCGGCCACTGCAAGCGCAACCTCGTCAGTTGTGGATGTGGTGAGCTGAATGTAGGCGCCGTAGAATCCGGAGATGACGTGCTCAAACGGATAAGCGCACCACTCGTCGTTCGGATTGTAGGTCGAAATCTTGGTTTCCCAGCCTTTCTGCTCAGCAAGATAGCCGCCGAGCGTGCTTCCGCACAGGACATTCATAAACTGGAACTGGTGCTCCTGGACCGGAACAACGTAGCCCAGCATATTTTTCAGAGCGCCCTGGATGACATAGTCATCAGCGGCAATCTGTTTCTCTGTAGCCTCGTACGGATTGGTGTTTATGTTCAGATAGTCACCTGTACAAGAAACTGTCGCCGCACAAGCCAGAGCTATACCTATTATGTTATATATCTTCTTCATATCCATTCATTTTAGAATTTGAGACGAAGGCTCAATGCAACCGAACGGGTAGAAGGCAACATAAAGTTGTCGATTCCCTGGTAGTAGTTGCCTGCCGTAGCGATTGCCTCCGGGTCAAACGGAGCCTTGTTGTAAATCATCCAAAGGTTCCTTCCGACGATTGAGACATTGAGATCGAACAGATTTCCAAGAACTTTTCTCGGAATGTTGTATCCGATGTGAGCTTCCTGAAGACGCACGTTGGTAGCGCTGTAAGTGTAGTACTGAGGGATACCGCCGTCAGCAGCCACTACAGAGTACCAAGAGTATGGAGCCAGGCTGCATCCGTCAACGTCAATATATCCGTTGTCGCGTGCAACTGCAGTCGCGTCAGACACACCGAAGCTGTCAAGTCTTGCCTGAGTTGCGGAATATACGATGCCGCCGATGCGGGCAGATACCATAAAGCCCAGGTTGAAGTTCTTGATTGAGAAATCATTGCTCCAGGACATATTCGCCTTCGGGAATACGGAACCGAGTTTCTTGTAGTCGGTTGTACTGCTGCTGATCTTTCCGTTCTCGTCGATGTAGATGTTGCCGTTTACGTCACGGTTTACATCGATTGTTGAATAGAGGTCACCGAGAGTACCGCCCGGAGTGAGCACGAATGCCGCATTTCCGAGTCCGCCGACCTTAAGACGGTCGAGTGTGATGAGCTCGCCAGTTTCAGGATGCCTGTAGTTCTCCATCAGTTTCTCAACCTTGTTCTTGTTCATACTGAGGGTATAGCTTGAGTTCCATCCGAAGATGCCCCACTGGTGATTGTAGCCAGCTGTGAGCTCGATACCACGGTTGCTTACACTACCTGTCTGAACATAGAGCTTGGTGTAACCTGATGATACTGAAAGCTGTGAGTCGAATGTCTGGTTGTAGGTCTTGGTGTCATAGTAGCCGAGGTCGAAGCTGAAGCCGCTGAACGCCTTGAATGTGATACCAACTTCCCAAGAGTCTGTTCTTTCAGGTTTCAGGTTATACATAGGATAGCTCTTGGAAGTCTCCCACGCACCTGTCCTGCTGTTCCATGAATATGTAGGATTGGCGATGAATCTTGAGAACGGAAGACCGACTGATGCCCAGGAACCGCGTACCTTGAGGAAGTCAATTGTCTTTGGCAGAGGAAGAATCTGCGAAAGCACGATGGAACCTCCGACTGAAGGGTAGAAGAAGCTCTTCTTGGATGAGTGCGGACCGGCGAGCTGTGAAGGCCAGTCATTTCGTCCTGTCATCGTAAGGTAGTAAGCGCCCTTGAATCCGACTTCTACGGAACCGAGGACTGACTGTGTCTGCTCCTGCCATCCGTCATCGTAAATCTCGGAAGTACTCTTATCCAGCTGCTTCACTGTGAACACATTAGGAAGACCGTCCTCACGGATACCTCCGCGTGCCTGAAGAAGCTTGTACTTCATATCGGAAATGACACCGCTGAAGTTTGCTCCCAATGACCAGTCGCCCCAAGTCTTGTTGATACTGAGGAGGACATCGGCGTACAACTGACGCTTGGACGATTCCTCATTGTAGTAGTAACCGTTTGACGAACCCTCTGTGATGGTGGTGTTCGTACTTGCGTTGGACTTGTCGGTGTAGGTGTTGTCCGTGTTGTCCACCTTCACGTGGCCGGAAAGTTTCATCCAGTCGAAGATGTCCCAAGTAAGACCGCCTGTAATCATATAACGGTCCTTGTTGTTCCTACGAATCCTTCTGTACTGAGTCCAGTAAGGGTTGTCCCATTCAAGACCTGCCTTACCCATAAGATCCCAGTTCTGCACATAGATTTTTCTTGAAGCGTCATACTTCTCGAACATCTTGGCATATTCCCAGTCTTCTCCGCGCGGATACAGGTAAGCTGCTACGAGAGGGTTACCGTAGATACCCTGATTGACCATATTGAGGTCTTTCTGCTTCACGTACGACGCGCTTACATCAAGGTGAAGTTTATCGTTGAGGAACGAAGATGTGCTCCTGATTGAAGCGTTGTAACGATGGTATCCGTTGTTCGGGATAATACCCTTCGAATCCACAGCGCCTGCAGAAGCATAGACCTGATTCTTATTGTTGCCGACAGAAAGCGCAACAGTCTCCGTGCCGACAATTCCTGTACGGAGGAAGTCAGAGCCCGGATTGTAGTTCATTCTGTCCTTTGAGTTGAGAAGCGAACCCCAGCTAACAGCCTCTCCCTCGACATTGCCGTAACGGTTCTGGAAACGAGGAAGCACGAACGCGTTTTGAAGTTCCGTGTTGCTGGTGACTGTGAGCGAAGCTTTGCCTTCCTGACCTTTCTTAGTGGTGATGATGATGGCACCGTTGGAAGCGTTGCTACCGTAAAGGGCGGCGGCTGCGGCTCCAGTCAGGACTGATACGGACTCAATGTCCTCAGGGTTGATATCGGCGATGCCTTCAGAACGGCCTCTTGAACCATAGTCAGTCTCACCATTGTCAGATGACGCATACATAGGGATGCCATCGATGACATAGAGAGCATTGGATGAAGATGTAATGCCTTTGGTACCACGCATCACAACTTTTGTCTCACCGCCGACTCCGGATGAAGAAGTATTGATGGTCACACCTGCGACCTTGCCGCTGAGGGCGTTTACAAGGTTAGCATCCTTGATGGCGGTAATCTGCTCGCTGGAAACCTGCTGAACATTGTAGTTCAGGGCTTTCTCCGAACGTCTGATACCGAGTGCTGTAACCACACCAGCCTCAAGGGCTTCTCTTTCTTCTTCGAGTACGAAGTCATAATGTCTCTTGTCCGTAACCTGTGTAGAAACAGTCTTGTATCCTAAGAACGAAACCTCGATGACATCTGAGGTAAAACCCTTAGGAAGTTCAAAGCTGAAATTTCCGTCCAGGTCGGTATTGGTTCCTATCTTGCTGTTTTTGAGGAGGATGGACGCACCTGCTATCGGTTCTCCATTCTGATCTTTAACAGTACCGGATACGACGTTTTCCGCAACTTTCTGCAATTTCTTGCTCAAGATTATATTTCTTCCGGATGTAATCGCATATTCCACATTCGTGTTCCTGACCATCTGGTCAAGCGCATTGCCAACGGAAATGTTCTTACCTTTCACCGTTACAGGAATTGAGACATCAACATCCTGATTCAGAAACAAATAAGTTGTCTGAGATTCAATTTCTTTCATTACTCGGGACATAGGGACATTCTCCATATCCAAAGTAACACCTGAAGACTGCGCTTGCACCGGTTCCGTACCAAGGAACAATGCAAGGAGCGTCGTCAAGGCGAAGAACAATTTGAATCTGCAAGACAGGTTCATTTTGTTTGCCATAAGCGTTTTTTTAGTGTTATTAAATTTTTATCTTTTAATGTATTACCACGAGGCCCTTCTCCTGGTCCCAGGTATACTTAAAGTCACAACCGGTCTGCAAGGTTCTCAACGCATTTTCTATCCCCTCGCACACATACATCTTTCCGGAAATGAAGTTCACATCCGGCATTGTCTCTCTCTCAATATCTATCTTGACTCCGAACGCCCTTTCAAACTTTGCCATAAGAGTCTGGAAATCCATATTTGCTATACTTATGATGCCTTTCGTCCAGAGATACTCCGCGTCATCCGTAATAGGCGCACGCTGGAGCTTGTCGCCCTGCATACAAACCTTCTGGTTCGGAACCAGATACAGGCAAGAGCAGTCCCTGTGGTCAGTCACCTTGACAGAGCCTTCGAAAAGCGATGTCGAGAACTCTCCGGAAGCAGGATTGGCAATCACCTCGAATGTAGTTCCAAGCACCGTCACGTCGCAGACGAATGTATTCACTACAAACGGACATTTCTCATCGTGGGCAACGAAGAATTTTCCCTGTCCCGAGAAGCGTACCGTTCTTTGACTGTCATCAAACACTACCGGATATTCGAGCCGAGACCCACCGTTGAGCGTAACCATTGTACCGTCACTCAATGCGAAATTCACCACTTTTCCGTTCGGCACTTCAAGTACATTGTATATTGATGCCAGGTCGTCTTTCTGCACCTGCTTGCCTGCACGAAACGACACGAAACAGATAAGGACTGCTGCAGCAACCGAAGTAACAGCCACTGCTGTACGCCGCAACGCAGCAAATACGCGTTTTCTTGCCTTTTTGCCGTCTGCCGCAATATGTGCTTTTCTTATCTCAGTTATATTGAAAAGGGTATGCGCAGAGTCGAACTGCTTCTGCGCGGACGGATCGGAAAGAAGCCACGACTCCACCCCGGCAATCTCCTCGGCTGTCGCTTCTCCTTTGAAATATCTGTATAACAATTCGTCTGTCATCCTTTTTGTCATTTTAATAGGGACATTCCCCTATCTGATGTTTTGAAATTCTAATCGCTTCTAAATCGTTCCAACTATATAGACGAATCAAATCTACGACCTTACAGGATTTTTTTCAATATTTTTCAAAAATTTGGTTTTAGATTAGCTTCCGAAAGCCACATCCGCGAAAAAGCATTAACTTTGAAACAGTTTTCAGGAAGTGATGAACAACGATAAGTTTCAGAAAATTCTAACTGAGGTCGAATTCAACGAACTCTATGAGGATTACCGCGATATGTACATAAATATCGCCAATTCCTACGTTCATCAGACTTGCATTGCCGAAGACATTGTAAACGAAAGCTTTATCAAGCTCTGGGAGAAGCGCGAAGACATCCGCACCGATAATTACGAATCCTATATGTTCAAGGTGGTGACGAACCGATGTCTGGATTATATGAAGAGTCTGAAAGCCAGGGAAAGGAATCTGGAGCAGATGCAGGACAAACGAATGGCTTTGCTGGATTTTGAAATTTCTTCGCTTGAGAAATGCAATCCCACCGAGCTGTTCAAAAGCGAAGTCGTCAATCTCCTGCGCAAGAGCGTGGGGCGTATGCCTGACACGACAGGCAAGATTTTCATTGCAAACCGGTTCGAAGGACTCACATACGAGAAGATTGCCCAGAAGTACGGAATCTCTGTCCGCAAGGTGACTTCCGAGATTCAGGCGGCGCTGAGTTTTCTCCGCAACGACCTCAAAGACTATCTTCCTATGGCTCTTGTGGGCATCATTTTGAAGGTTATTACGGACGACAGAATCTGGAATTCCATTTCATTCCCGGGCTGAAGATTTCCTGAACTATTCTGAAGACTTTTTATCAAATTCTAATGATTGCCCTGTCAGTCTATTAAACAATTTTACTGGTAGGGCAACTGACGGAGTTAGCCATTTCAGCTCCGAAAAAGAACAAGTCGGGACTTTCAAGGAGCCTATGTTTTCACTACTTTTGTAGTACTAAAATTTCCCCGATATGTCATTCGTACACCTTCACGTCCATACTCAATATTCGATTCTTGACGGTCAGTCATCCATAGAAAACCTGTTCAACAGGGCAGAGGAGCTGGGTATGCCCGGACTCGCCATCACCGACCACGGCAATATGTTCGGTGTGAAGGAGTTCTTCAAGTATGCGGCAAAGCATCCGTCCGTAAAACCTATCATCGGATGTGAAATCTACGTGTCAAAAGGTGACCACAGAATCAAGGAAAAGGGCTATTACCACCTCATTCTGCTTGCCAAGAACTACAACGGCTACAAGAACCTGATGAAGATAGTTTCCACCGGGCATCTGGAAGGAATGTACTACAAGCCGAGGGTTTCCCATGAGGTTATAGAGAAGTACCACGAAGACCTCATCTGCTCATCTGCCTGTATGGCTGGAGAAATCCCGAGACTGATTCTGGACGGAGACATAGCCGGCGCAGAAAAGGCCATCGAATGGCACAAGAGAGTGTTCAAGGATGACTACTATCTGGAGGTAATGCTCCACAAGACGGAGGTTCCGGGGCTTTCTCTGGAGGTATATGAAAAAGAGAAGGAGTATGACGAGGTGATATTCGACCTCGCGCAGAAGCACGGAGTCAAGGTCATTGCGACAAACGACGCCCACTTCGTCCGCAAAGAGGACGGACAGGCTCACGACAGGCTTATCTGCCTCACGACCAATTCATACGTGGATGATCCGAACAGACTGAGATATACCCAGCAGGAATATCTCAAGAGCGAGGAGGAGATGGCTGCATTGTTCCCGGACCACCCGGAAGTCATTTCCAATACCATAGAAATATGCGACAAGGTCGAGAGTTACACTATCGACCGCGGGCACGTGCTGCCTAAGTTCCAGATTGACGAGGACTTCCTCAAGGACATTGACACGTATCTTGAGAAATACAAGGACGTTATCGATGCCGGCAGGAATGACGAAAAAGGCAATGACAGAGGCGAGGAGTTCCGCTATTCCGTAGCTTTCCTCTGCCACCTGTGCTACAAGGGCGCGAAAGAGCGCTATGGGGACACGCTGGACGAGACGACTGCGGACAGGCTTGATTTTGAGCTCAAGACCATCTCCAGAATGGGTTTCCCGGACTACTTCCTCATCGTACAGGATTATATTGCTGCAGCGCGTGCACAAGGGATTTCTGTAGGTCCAGGACGTGGTTCCGCTGCAGGTTCGGCAGTAGCTTATTGCTTGGGTATCACCAATCTGGACCCTATCAAATACGATTTGCTGTTCGAGCGTTTCCTCAACCCGGAGCGTGTGTCAATGCCTGATATCGACGTCGATTTCGATGATGACGGACGTTACCGCGTAATTCAGTACGTGCAGGAGCATTATGGCGTGGATCACGTCTCGCACGTCATCACTTTCGGAACTATGGCGGCAAAAGGTGCCATAAAGGATGTAGCACGTATCAGCCAGCTGCCTCTGGACGAGTCCAACAGGCTTACGAAGATGATTCCGGACAAGCTTACTGTCACCGAAACTTCCGAAGTAGAACTGAAGGAAGGCGAAAATCCGGAGGAGGGTGACAAAATCGTGGAGCGGGACGGCAAGCGTTTCAAGGTAGTCAAGAAGGAGGTGGATAAGAAGCCTACCCTCAAGAACTGCATAAAATATGTCCCGGAACTCAAACAGGAACTTGAAAACGGCTCCGAGCTTGTTCGCGAAGTCCTGAAATACGCGCTGCAACTGGAGGGTTGTATCCGTCAGGTCGGCATCCACGCCTGCGCTATGATTATCGGTCGAGGAAACCTTACCGACTACATTCCTATCACTCTCGGTGAGGACAAGGCAACAGGACAGAAGGTGTGGGTTTCGCAGTATGAGGGTTCGTTCATTGAGGATGTGGGTATGCTCAAGATGGACTTCCTGGGACTCAGAACATTGTCCATCATCAAGATATGCCTTGCCGAGGTCAAGAAGAGATTTGGAATTGACATTGACATAGAGAAGATACCTATCGATGACGCGAAAGCATACGAGATATATTCCAACGGAGACACCAAGTCTGTGTTCCAGTTCGAGTCTCCGGGCATGATGGAGTGGCTTCAGAAGCTGCATCCGGAGCGTTTCGAAGACCTTATCGCGATGAATGCGCTCTATCGTCCGGGACCTATGGACTACATTCCGTCGTTCGTAGCCAGGAAAAGGGGCGAAGAGCCTATCACATACGACCTTCCGGCAATGGAGGAGTTCCTCAAGGAGACTTACGGTGTGACCGTCTATCAGGAGCAGGTGATGCTTATCTCGCAGAAGGTTGCCGGATTCTCGAAGGGTAAGGCCGACAAACTCCGTAAAGCAATGGGTAAGAAGAAGATAGACATTCTTCAGTCCCTGTACGGAGAATTTATCGAAGGAGGAAAGAAGAACGGTCACCCTGAAGAAATCCTCAAGAAAATCTGGAAGGACTGGGAGAAATTCGCATCATACGCATTCAATAAATCGCACGCAACCTGCTATGCCTGGGTAAGTTACCAGACGGGATGGCTCAAGGCGCACTATCCGTCCGAGTTCCAGGCCGCCAACCTCAGTATGAACAAGAACAATATGACTGAGATTCAGGCAATTATGGTGGACTGCAAGAAGCATCATATCAAGGTGTTGAGCCCGGATGTCAATGAAAGCGAATCCAATTTTACGGTAAACAAGAACGGAGATATCCGTTTCGGAATGGGCGGAATGAAGGGTTTCGGTGCCAACATCGTGGATGCCATCGTGAAGGAACGCACTGAAAACGGCCCGTTCTCGGACATTTATGACTTCTGCGTAAGAATGTCCGGCACAGTGAACAGAAAGGCTATGGAATCGCTGATTTATGCAGGTGCATTTGATTCATTCGGAATCAACAGAAGCCAGTACTTCCTTGCCGGCAAGGTCGGACCGCAATTCATTGATGACCTGATGAATTACGCTGCTGTCACCAAACAGAACGCGGAGGACGATGCCTCTTCCTTGTTCGGAGATGCGGAGGAACTCAAGGTGGAGAAGCCTGAGCCACCGACATTGACCATAGAGCCAGACATTCTGGAGATTCTCAAGAAAGAAAAGGAAATGGTCGGAATGTACTTGTCAGACCACCCACTCAAGAGATATGAGTTCGAGATGGAGACATTCACAAACTGCAAGTTCGCCAACCTGGACGACCTTGTAAGCGAATGTGAACACGACAAAAAGACCGCCAGGGTTAATCTGGCAGGCTTTATCAACAGCGTGGAAACCAAGATTTCAAAGTCCGGAAAACCTTTCGCAAAAGTCGTGATAGAGGACTTCAGCGGCAGTTATGAGCTGGCTTTCTTCGGCAAGGATTACGAGACTTATATGGAATATCTCAAGGATCACACGGCAATCTTCATTGAAGGTGAAATCAAGGAGGCCTATATGGTAAAGCCTGAGGACCGCAACAAGATGACGTCCATTCCTTACAAGTTCAGAATCAAGAAAGTGAGTCTCCTCGGCAACTTGTCAGACAGCCTCATATCGGGATTTTCCATCGAAGTGCCGGCTCAGATGCTGAACGAGAAATTCCGCAAGGATATAGTGCGCCTTATGAAGTCAAACAAGGGCAATATCCCTCTCTATGTATTCATAAGCGACCCTAAAACGAGCTACACGGTAGAATTCGTAAGCCGCAAATTTAAGGTCGCCATAAGTTCTGATTTCATCTCCGCAGTCAAGGAGCTAGGTCTGCGCTACAAGGTCGCATTCCATCTGTAGCTGCGCTCAGCTTGGAAGCTGCTCGGAAATGGTTCTAAAATACTAAAATGGCCTTTACCGGATAGTGGTCAGAAATATAGGCCCTGTCCATATAAGGCTGTCTTATAACCTCGAAGAGTGTACAAGCGCTGAAGCCTGAGAAATAGATGTGGTCAATGACACCCTTGCCTTTGCCCCAACCGTTGAAAGTATCCCCTTTGTCTGTCTTTACGGCGGCATTTCTTGCGCTGGTCATCATCTTGTTCAAATCATTCAGGACAGGATTTGAAGGCTCTACGTTGAAGTCTCCGGTAAGAACCATAGGATAGCCTTCTTCGTTCATCTCCTTGATTCTGTTGACGATAAGCTCAAGACCCTTGCGCTGAGCTTCTGCGCCTACGTGGTCAAGATGAGTGTTCACATAATAGAATTTGCGTCCGTTCTTCTTGTCTTTCATTAGAGCCCAAGTCGCTGTCCTCATACAAGCGGCATCCCAGCCTTTTGACGGCTCGTCTGGCGTCTCAGAAAGCCAATATGTACCCCATTTGATGAGTTTCACGGTCTTCTTCTTGTAGAATATCGCCATGTGTTCACCTTTGTGCTTGCCGTCCTCGCGGCCTACGCCGATACTCTTATATCCCTCACAATACTCGTCCATATACTCTTTCTGGTAGTCGAACGCCTCCTGAAGTCCGAAAATGTCCGGCTGCTGGTCTGTAATCATCATTGCAGATGCCGGATAGCGGTATTCCCAGGAATTAGTACCGTCCTTGCCCGCTCCCATTCGGATATTGTAGGAAATGACTGTGAGTTCGTCCGGTGAATCTCCGTCTGCAAAAGCGACCGGAACTGCCGTCAATGCGACTGCCAAAGAGGCCAGAATTTTCTTGATTGACATATTGATAGTTGTTTTTAGTTTCGCAAGTGTTATTATCGCCTGCATTATTTATTCGTTTTCGCCACGCTACCACGCACATTCTCCAACGAATGGTAAAAGTAATCATTCTGAACGGAATTTGAAATTGAAATAATATATTACTTTTGCAATTTGTAGATTCTAAAGTTACTTCTAATAATGGCGACAGAAAATTTCAGCGATATCGGGAAGGTGGAAGCCATTCGGATGCTGTTCGAGAAATCAGATTTCAGGCAGAATGCCGGCACATCATTTCTTTCAGGCGTTTCTGAATCAGTAATATGCACATCTTCAAGACTTTGGCTTGAAGGCATAGACTTCGATCTTACATATTTTCCATTGAAGCATCTCGGCTACAAGAGTGTCATCGGCACTGTCGGCGAGATTTACGCAAAGTCAGGAAGACCTCAAAGCATTTCGGTCAGGCTGGGAATATCCGCAAAACTCGATTTTCCTCAGATAAGTGAATTGTGGGAAGGCATCTGTGCTGCCGCCGATGAGCACAACATAACAAAAGCCGATCTCGATCTTATACCTTCGCGTAACGGATTGGCTATCAGTATCGCCATAACCGGTATTTCAGAGTCTAACGATTCCAGGTCCAAGGCTTGCAGCAAAGATCTTATCTGCATTTCCGGCAATGTCGGAGGAGCATTTCTCGGACTCAGTCTGCTTGACAGGGAAAAACAGAAGTTCGAGAAAGCCGGTGACGTCACGGGAAAACCTGACCTGGACAGGTACAGAATGCTTGTCGGTGCTTATCTCAAACCGGAATTAAACCCTGACATTGTGCGCCAGATGAAGGATTCCGGCATAACCCCGTCTTATGGATACTTTGTCACCAGAGGACTTGCGGATGCGGCAAGACAGCTGCACAGAGACAGCGGACTCGGTGTCAAAATCTACACGGACAAGATTCCATTCGAGGGCAACTCGTTTGAGGCCGGAAAAGAGCTCAATATCGACCCTATTTCTGCCGCACTCAACGGAGGTGATGATTTCAGACTGCTCTATGTCATCCCTATGTCGCAGTATGAAACTTTCCGGCACGATTTCCAGACATTTTCCATTGTCGGACACCTTGCGAGGCCTGAAGTCGGTCCGGTTCTTGTAACACCCGAGGGCGCTGAATTGCCAATCAGGGCTCAGGGCTGGAAAAATGAAGAATAAACGAACTAATTATAAAACTGTATTTGAAAATTTTTGACAGAATGAAAAAGATTTCAATCGTTCTTATGGCTGCGGCCGTAATGTTTGCGTCTTCGTCTGCTTCCGCACAGAAGCTTTCCAATCTTCTCAAGAGTGTTGCAAGTTCTGATGTAGTCAATTCAGTAGTAAACGCATACGTACCGGGCGCCAATTCTGTAAGCCTTCCTGGAAGCTGGACATACACAGGATGCGCTATCTCCCTTACCAGCGACAATGTACTTTCAAATGTAGCCGGTTCAGCCGTAACTTCAGGCGTTGAGAAGAAAGCCGATGATTATCTTCAGAAAATAGGTATCAAATCAGGTTCTCTCAGCTTCACATTCAACGAAGACAAGACATTCACCTGCAAGGTGTTCGGCATCAATCTTTCCGGAACCTGGCAGTTGAAGGATGACGCTTCCAAGGTTCAGCTCCAGTACGGCAAACTTATGAAATATCTTTCTATGACAGGAACATTGTCAAAGACAACTGACGGATGCGAGATTCTTTTCGATGCAGACAAATTCCTCTCATTCGTCAAGACAGCGTTGTCATTTGCAGGAAAGAGCTCATCTACAACATCTTCAAGCACAAGCGGACTTTCAAGCCTCACAAGTTCATACAAGGGTATGAAGATGGGATACAAGCTTGCTAAACAGTAGTTTCTGCTTACTCACGGTCGCTCTGTGAACAGAACTCTGTTCGCAACCGCAAGAGCATAAGATTAAAGAATATCCCCACGCACAGTTTTGTACGTGGGGTTATTTGTATTCTGACTGGCAGGGAAAACCTGCGTCTTATAGACTTTTCAAAACAGATTCTTAGTCAATAAGTCCTCTGAGAAGATTTGTCATATTGACCTTCTTGTCAATCATTGAGCGAAGCTCTGCGATAGGAACACGAACCTGCTCCATAGTGTCTCTGTCTCGTACTGTCACGCAGTTGTCATTCAGAGAGTCGTGATCGACAGTTACGCAGAACGGAGTTCCGATTGCATCCTGACGGCGGTAACGCTTTCCGATGCTGTCTTTTTCGTCGTACTGATAGTTGAAATCGAACTTGATTTCATCCACAACCTTCTGTGCTAGTTCAGGAAGACCGTCCTTCTTGATAAGCGGAAGCACTGCCACCTTGATAGGTGCAAGAGGTGCAGGAATGCGAAGCACAACTCTGGATTCACCGCCTTCAAGCTCTTCCACAGTGTAGGAATGAGCAAGCACGGACAGGAACATACGGTCAACACCGATAGATGTCTCCACGCAGTAAGGAATATAGCTCTCGCCTGTCTCCGGATCAAAGAACTGAATCTTTTTGCCTGACAGTTTTGAATGGTTTCCGAGGTCGAAATCAGTTCTTGAATGGATACCCTCAAGCTCCTTGAAGCCGAACGGGAAATTGAACTCTATGTCGGTTGCTGCATTTGCATAGTGAGCAAGCTTCTCGTGGTCGTGGAAACGGTAATTCTCAGCACCCATACCAAGATTTACGTGCCACTTCATACGTGTTTCCTTCCACTTTTTGAACCATTCCATTTCGGTTCCCGGTTTGCAGAAGAACTCCATTTCCATCTGCTCAAACTCCCTCATACGGAAGATGAACTGACGCGCTACAATCTCATTTCTGAACGCCTTTCCTATCTGTGCAATTCCGAAAGGAATCTTCATACGGCCAGTCTTCTGGACATTGAGATATTCTACAAAAATACCCTGAGCTGTCTCAGGACGCAGGTAAATCTTGTCATCAGCCTCGCCTGTGTTGCTAATCTGCGTGCTGAACATCAAGTTAAACTGACGCACATCCGTCCAGTTAGCCGTACCTGAAATAGGATCCACAATACCGCAGTCAAGGATAATCTGCTTGTACTCCTTCAAGTCGTTAGCCTGCTCTGCGGCAACATATCTGCTGTGCACGGCATCGTACTTTGCTTTTTCACGAAGGACATTCGGATTTGTCTCGCGGAATTTGGCCTCATCGAAGCCATCTCCGAACTTCTTGCGTCCCTTTGCAACCTCTTTTTCAATCTTCTCCTCAATCTTGCCAAGATAGTCCTCAATGAGGTTGTCTGCACGGTATCTCTTCTTGGAATCCTTATTGTCGATGAGAGGGTCGTTGAACGCTGCAACGTGACCTGACGCAACCCACACTTTCGGGTGCATAAAGATGCAAGAATCAATGCCGACAACATTCTCGTGAAGCCTTGTCATTGACTCCCACCAATATCTCTTGATGTTGTTCTTCAGTTCCACTCCCATCTGGCCATAATCATAGACAGCTGCCAAACCGTCATAAATCTCGCTTGATGGGAAAATAAATCCGTACTCCTTGCAATGAGCAACTAGGACTTTGAAAAGTTCTTCCTGTGTCATAACAAATATTTTAATTTATTGTTTTTCGATTTCGACCTCTACACACTACTTACTTCAATGCTCTTCCGCAATCCCCACTTTTTTATTCCCCTTCCGGGCTTTCCTTAATGTCTTTCGCCATCCTAAGGGATTCACAACGCCCACAGACTAGCGTCTGTTGCCCCTAGTGCACGGGGAAAGTATTTCCCTAAACCATTTCTGGTCGCTTCTCTCCATAACAGCGTTATCTGTAGCGTTTCGCATTTGCGAAGCTTAAGTGTTGCAAATGTAATCATTTGGCTTCTATTTTCATACTGCCGAACACCGCTCCAAATGCAGAATGTCATCCGAATATATCCTGGAATGCTACTCTTGTTTCATCCGAGACTATTTCGCGCAAAGGTATCATCACAAAATCCCTGTCCTTCATCAGCGGGTGAGGTATTTTAAGATTCTCTGTATCAATGCGCCTTGTTCCGTAAAGCAATATATCAATGTCAATCGTGCGGGAATGGTACTTTCTGTTGCCGGAATCGTCATACTCGATAGTCTCCTTGCGTCCCAAATTTCTTTCTATATTCTTGCAGATACAAAGCAACTTCTCTGGTGTCACATTCTCATTGACGGATATACGCACTGTACAGTTGAGAAATTTCCCGTCAGACTCAAATCCCCACGGTTCCGTCTCAATTATCCGCGACACCGCATCCACACTGACGCCTTCTTCTTTCGCCAAAAGAGACAACGCATTATCTATGAATAACTTCCTGTCACCGATATTGGAGCCGAGTCCAAGATAAACTTCGTTCTCTTTATTCAAATCGCGCATATACTAAGAAGCTGTTTTGACATAATTCTAACTCTGATAACGACTTCTCAGTTCCTTAGTCCTCGTCCATACCGAGCTCGACTCTGGCCTCCTCGGAAAGCATACTCTTGTCCCAGACAGGATCGAACACAAGTTCTATATTACAGGATTTTATCCCGGGAACATCTTCTACAGATGCCTTTACATCCGCTAAAACATCATCCGCCATCGGACAATTCGGAGCCGTAAACGTCATCTTGATGAACACATCGTGCTCCTTATTGATTACAAGCTCATATATCAGTCCGAGGTCGTAAATGTTTACTGGAATCTCCGGGTCATAGACCAGCTTCAACGCCTTGATGACATCGGAGTAGAACGGCGCAATCGCCTTTGCGTCCTCCGCAGTCAATATCTCATTATTATTGTTTTCTGCCATCTTATTTGAGATTTTTAGAAGCGACTTCCTTGATTGTAGATATCATAGAAACCAATCCGTTAGCCCTTGTCGGGGAAAGATTTTCCTTCAGGCCAATCTTCTCGATAAAGCCGAAGTCCGAAGATGCGATTTCCTCAGGCGTTCTACCGGAATAAACGCTTATAAGCAATGAAATAATGCCCTTCGTTATTATGGCATCGCTGTCTGCCGAGAAATAAATCTTACCGTTCTCGTATTTATAATCAAGCCAAACTCTTGACTGACAACCTTTTATAAGTTTATCATCAGTTTTCGAAGCTTCCGGATAAGCAGTCAGATTCTTTCCCAAATCAATCAAGTATTCGTATTTATCAAGCCATTCATCAAACATTAAAAATGAGTCAATTACTTCATTTTCAACTTCTTGCAAAGTTTTTTCGTTTTCCATCTCACTTTGTGTTATTGCAGCATTTTTATTGCCTTATCCAAGGATTTTATAAAGTACTCAGCCTCTTCCATCGTATTGTAGGGAGCCAGTGAAATCCTCAGCATTCCTGTAACTCCGAATCTGTCCATGCACGGCTCGGCACACATTTGCCCGGACCTCACTGATATTCCCATCTTGTCAAGTATAAGTGCAAGGTCTTCGTGATGGGCGTTTTTCACTGATATGGAAAAGAGCGGTATCTTTTCAGAAATATCCTGCACCGTTCCGTACAGTGTTATGCGTTCATCGTTTACAAGAGATTCGTACATATATCTCTTCACCTGGTCAGAATATTTCTGCAATTCAGGTTCATTCATTTTGCGGGCCAATTCCAGTGCAGGACGCAATGTCGGAATTGCATTGAAATTCTGGGTTCCGGCTTCAAACTTTTCCGGTAGCGGAGCGTATGTTGTGACTGAGAATTTAACGGTAGCTATCATTTCTCCACCGCCCATATACGGAGGCATTGCATCAAGCCATTTCTTCTTTCCGTACAGAACGCCGGTACCCGTAGCAGCATAGATTTTATGCCCCGAGAACGCGTAAAAGTCACAGTCAGTTTTCTGCACGTCTATTCCGCAATGTACTACTCCCTGCGCACCGTCAATCAGCACAGGCACACCCTTGGAATGGCATAAACCTATAACTTTCTCTATCGGATTTACCAATCCCAACACATTGGAAATCTGCGTCAAAGCCACAAGTTTTGTTCTATCAGAAAGCAGATTTTCCAGAGAATTCATATCCAAATGTCCGGAATCATCCACCTTGAGGACATTCAGTGTCGCTTTCTTGCGGCCGCACATCATCTGCCAGGGCACGATATTGGAGTGATGCTCTGCTTCAGACACTATGATTTCATCTCCCTCGTGCACAAAAGCTTCTCCGAAACTGAAGGCCACAAGATTTATGGATGCTGTCGTGCCTGACGTAAAGATAATCTCCTCCCGATGCTCGGCATTGAGAAATTGCTGAATATAATCGCGGGTGGACTCGAATGCGTCCGTCGCTTCCTCGGCGAGTCTGTGTATTCCCCTATGGATATTTGCATTGGAATTTTCAGTCAACTGCTTCCATAGGTTCATAACAGACTCTGGACGTTGAGATGTCGCGGCATTGTCAAAATAGACCAGATTCTTCCCATATACTTTTCTGGAAAGTATCGGAAACATCTCTCTTATTTCATCTATTACAGAAGCCATATATCAAATTCTATTGCAATCTTGCAAAGTTAGTAAGAAAATCATCATCGAGGCTTCAGAATATGGTTCAAATATCATATTTTTGCGACAATAAACTCACTAAATCAATGTACGATTACATTAAAGGCCAGCTTATCGAGATAACACCCACCGAAGCGATTGTAGAATGTGCAGGTATCGGATTCGACATAATGATTACTCTGCAGACATACGACATTCTCAAAGGACAAAGCGAGGTTAAGTTATACATCTACCATTATCTGAGAGAGGACGATGAACAGTTCTATGGATTTGCGACAAAGAATGAACGTGAACTGTTCAAACTGCTCATAAGCGTCTCAGGTATTGGTGTAGGCTCAGCCAGAATGATGCTTTCTTCTTTAAGCGATGAGGAGATAAGAAACGCTATCATCAGTGAGGATGTACACAAGATTAAAAGCGTAAAAGGTATCGGACTAAAGACAGCTCAGAGGCTCATTCTTGACCTTAAAGATAAAATCATCAAGGGCGGCGGCGTAGATAATTCAGACAATACAATAACCATAAATACCAAGATTTCAGATGAGGCTACCACGGCACTTCTCAATCTCGGATTCACCAAAGCAAATATCAGTAAAATCATACCGGAGATACTCAAGGAAACACCTGACGCTTCAATCGAAACCATCATTCGCGAGGCTTTGAAAAGGCTTTAATCTGTAGTTTAAGCGCATAGAATAAGATACAGATTATATAGGAGACGAAGTAAAAACAGAAGCGTACAGACAAAATAAGGCGGAATGTTCCACATAGAACATTCCGCCTTTATTATAACAACAGATATCTACCGTCCGAAATACATAAGAAGAACCGAAATATCGGAAGGTGATACTCCTGAGATTCGTGAAGCCTGACCAATTGTTACAGGTCGATACTTAGATAACTTTTGCCTACATTCAATAGAAAGACCAACAACCTTTTCAAAATCGAAATTCTCAGGAATTGAAAGATTCTCCAGATGAGAAATTTTATCAGCAATGTGCTTTTCCCTCTCTATATATCCTCTGTATTTCAAAAGAATTTGGGCATCGCTGATAACAGTATCTTTATACTGTTCAAAAATTAAATCAGGATAACGTTCAGTAAAATCTTTAGTAAACTGAAGAGACTGATTTTCTCTAAGAACGATATCGGCTCTATATATTGAATCCACAGATTTTAATTCATCACACTTCAAATTCGACTGAGTAGACAGATTCGATGGCAATATAGCCTTATCCTCGTTTATAGAGCCGATTACTGAGGTTCCACGTGGAACTAGAGGAAGAATAGAAGACAGCTCTACATTAGGTCGAGAAACAATCTCTGAGATTTTCTTTGAATCAGTTATGTCAGACTCCCCTATTGAAGATAGGTATTCATTAACCTGGCGAGAGGTTATATTGGTATTATCAGAAAATTCAATTAAAGAATCAATCTTACTATACTTTCGCAAAGTGAACTCATAACGAAAGTCATCAGCAAGACCGATCTTATGAGATATTTCAGTCAAACGCTTGTCTGCATTATCCTGACGAAGTAAGATACGATATTCGGCTCTTGAAGTAAACATTCGATAAGGCTCATCAACACCTTTAGTAACGAGGTCATCTATAAGAACACCAATATAAGACTCATCACGATGAAGAATAAGCGGAGCCTCGTCACGAACGAAAAGTGCTGCATTTATACCGGCAACCAAACCTTGAGCAGCGGCCTCTTCATAACCAGTTGTTCCATTAATCTGACCGGCAAAGAAAAGACCAGGAATATCCTTCAATTCAAGAGATGACTTAAGCTGAAGAGGATCAAAATAATCATATTCGACAGCATAAGCCGGACGAAATATCTGAACATTCTCGAATCCAAAAATAGCTTTCAAAGCATCAATTTGAATATTCAATGGAAGAGAAGACGAGAATCCCTGGAGATAATACTCATTGGAAGACCGGCCTTCAGGCTCAAGAAACAACTGGTGTGAATCCTTATCAGCAAAAGTTCTCAATTTATCCTCAATGCTTGGACAATAACGAGGTCCTTTGCCGTGTATCAATCCAGAAAAAAGAGGAGAATCACAGAAACCGGATCTCAAAATTTCGTGCACGTGAGGATTAGTATGAAATATATAACAAGGCAACTGCTTGTTACCATTCTGCGCAGCGGAAAGATAAGGCAGAAAGGAGAATTTATCAGGACGAGAATCCCCAATCTGTAAAATAGAATTATTCAAATTAACAGAACGAATGTCAATTCTCGGAGGAGTACCTGTCTTCATCCTGTCTGAAGAAATACCTAAAGAAACAAGCTGCTCTGTCAATCCCTTAGAGGAAGACTCCCCTATACGACCTCCAGTGAGCTGAGTCCTTCCGATGAAAATCTTTCCGTTTAGAAAGGTTCCGGCTGTCAAAATAACAGCTCGAGAATTAAAAATTGCACCAGTAGATGTACGAACGCCTGATATTTTTTCATTCTCAAAGAGAAAAGAGGTTGCAAAATCAACGTAAATATCTAAGTTACAATTACTTTCAAGAATTTTTCGCCAATACAGAGAAAATAGCATTTTATCGCACTGGGCGCGAGGACTCCACATAGCAGGACCTTTTGAGCGATTAAGCATCCTGAACTGTAAAGTAGCAGCATCAGTAACAATTCCTGTGTAACCTCCCAGAGCATCAATCTCACGAACAATCTGTCCCTTCGCAATTCCACCGACGGCAGGATTACACGACATCTTCGCAAGCCCATTCAAATCTGAAGTCACAAGAAGAACAGAAGCGCGCATATTTGCCGCAGACATAGCCGCCTCACAGCCGGCGTGTCCCCCACCAACGACTATAATATCATAAGAAGATTTCATAGAAATTAATGCTCAATGTGATTTCGCAATTCGAGATAATAATTCTCCTTCTCCCTCATAATCTTTTGCTCTTCAGGAGTATGGTCGTCATATCCTATAAGATGAAGCAAACCATGGACAATGACGCGATTGAGTTCATCGGAAAATTCAGTCTTGAAGAAAATCGAATTCTCTCTGACAGAATCAACACTAATGAATAAATCGCCAGAAAGAATATTCTTCTCGCAGTAGTCAAAAGTAATGATATCAGTGAAATAATCGTGTTGAAGATACTTCATATTGACGTCAAGAATGTAATTATCAGAACAGAAGATTATATTGATATTTCCCAATTTTTTCACCTCGCTCTCAGCAACCATCTTGAGCCACAAATTGTTAAGACGCCTTTTTACAAACTTGAAATCAGTATCCTGAACAAAATAAGAAACCATATCAAAGAAATTTTGGACAAATCTAATCAGAAAAAATCAAAACATCATAAACCACAGAAAATTTGAAAACTAAATATTTATTTATAACTTTACGACGATAATGAAAAATAAAAAACACTAAAATATGGAAGTTAAGAAGTCAGAAAAGGCAAGCCTCGAAAATAAAAGGCTTCTTTTTGTGGAAATCGGCTTTGCTGTTGCACTGGCTGCAGTTCTTTTTGCTGTGAACTGGTCAACAAAAGAAAAGCAGGTTGCAGCTCTTGAAGCAGAGACTGCTGCTGTAGAAGTTGAAGATATGGTTCCTATCACACAGGAAACACCACCACCACCAGAAGCAGCACCGAAGATTCCTGTATTGTCAGACCAGATTGACGTCGTAGATGACGATATCAAAGTTGATGACAGTATGTTCCAGAATCTTGAGGACGACGCCAATTCAGGAGTTGAAATTATGGACTACATCGAAGGTTCAGCACCTGAAGAGGAGACAGTGGAAGAAGAAGCTATTCCATTCCAGCTCGTAGAGGAGAAACCATCATTCAATGGCGGAGATGCCAACGAATTCTCGAAATGGGTGAACTCTAAGCTTGTATATCCTGAAATAGCAAAGGAAAACGGTGTTCAGGGACGTGTTACACTTCAGTTTACAGTAAATGCAGACGGAACAGTGACAAACGTAAAGGTTCTTAGAGGTGTTGACTCATCTCTTGACAAAGAGGCAGTCAGAGTCGTTTCAAGTTCACCTAAATGGAAACCGGGAAAGCAGAGAGACCGCGCAGTTAAGGTAACCTACACATTCCCTGTTATCTTCCAGCTTCGATAAAAAACAAGAAACAAACATAGATTAAGGCTGTCCCCAAACAGGATAGCCTTTTTTAGTAACAATGACAGATAATACATTAGAAAAAGCGGTATTCGTTGGAATTATAACCGGAAACGACGAGGAATCCAAAGTAATCGAATACCTTGATGAACTCGAATTTCTTGCTGAGACAGCAGGAGCGAGCGGCGATAAAAAATTTATTCAAAGGCTTGACAGACCCGATAATGCAACATACATCCGAAGCGGCAAACTTCAGGAAATCGCTGACTACTGTGAAAATAATGAGATAAAATACGTAATATTCGACGATGAACTATCCGGAACACAGCAGAGGAACATTGAAAAAATCATAAAAACAAGCAGCGTAATAGACAGGACAAGTCTAATCCTTGAAATCTTCGCACAAAGAGCTAAGACAGCATACGCAAAAATGCAGGTGGAACTTGCAAGATATAACTATATGCTGCCTAGACTTGCTGGTATGTGGACCCACCTAGAAAGACAAAGAGGAGGTATGGGAACTCGAGGAGGTATGGGTGAAACTCAGATTGAGATAGACAGACGAATCGTCAAGGAAAAAATTACAAAACTCAAGGAACAACTGAAGAAAGTTGACCGCCAGATGGCCACGCAACGAGGAAACAGGGGCCAGATGGTACGTCTAGCACTTGTAGGATACACAAATGTAGGTAAAAGCACTTTGATGAATCTTCTGTCAAAAAGTGACGTATTTGCAGAAAACAAACTTTTTGCAACACTAGACACGACAGTGAGAAAAGTTGTGATAGAAAATGTGCCATTTCTTCTCAGCGATACGGTAGGATTCATCAGAAAACTACCAACACAGCTGATAGAAGCATTTAAAAGTACGCTAGATGAAGTAAGAGAAGCTGACATACTCGTTCACGTTGTTGACATCTCGCATCCTGGATTTGAAGAACAGATGCAAGTGGTAGAGCAGACACTGCGCGACATAAAAGCGGACAATAAGCCTATGTATGTGATATTCAATAAAGTGGATGCTTATACATACGAAGAGTATGACGAGTTCTCACTAGAGCCTAAAAATAAGAACAACGTAAGCCTGGATGAATTGAAGAACAGCTGGATAGCCAAAGAAAAAACTCCTTGCATATTCATCTCAGCAAAGGAAAAGATAGGTATCGACAAACTTAGAAACGACATCTACAAAATGGTAGCGGAGATACACGCAGGAAGATACCCGTTCAACAACTTTCTTTGGTAATCTATAAAATCCAGAGTCAAATAAGCAAACAAAAAGCGGATGGCTGAAATCTCGGCCATCCGCAACTATTTATATCAAAAATATAGAACTCTATTCGCTGAATTTGGCTGCAAGAAACTCTCTGTTCAGACGAGCGATATGATCGACTGAAATACCCTTAGGACATTCCATTTCGCAAGCTCTTGTATTGGTACAGTTACCGAAGCCAAGTTCGTCCATCTTCGCAACCATCGCGCGGGCGCGTTTTGCAGCCTCTGGTCGACCCTGAGGAAGCAAAGCCAATGAACTTACCCTAGCAGCTACAAAAAGCATTGCAGAGCCGTTTTTACAGGTAGCAACACAAGCACCGCAACCTACGCAAGCAGCGGCATCCATACTCTTCTCTGCCCTGTCGTGAGGAATAAGAAGCGCATTGCCATCCTGAGCAGACCCTGTACGGATTGATATGAAACCACCGGCCTGAAGAATCTTGTCAAATGCAGATCTGTCAACTACAAGGTCTTTAATAACCGGAAAAGCAGCACTTCTCCACGGCTCAACAGTGATTGTTGCACCATCCTTGAAATGACGCATAAACAACTGGCAGGTTGTAACCTGATCGTCTGGACCGTGTGCTCGACCGTCAATATAAAGTGAGCAAGCACCGCAAATACCCTCACGGCAATCGTGGTCGAATGAAACAGGACCACTGCTCTGGCATCCCTTTTCAACAGCTACAGGATCTTCACCTTTTCTAACAAGCTGCTCATTGAGAATATCTAGCATCTCAAGAAAAGATGCGTCCTCCTCAATACCTGTAACAGAATAGGTTTCAAAATGACCTTGTGATTGAGCGTTCTTCTGACGCCATATTTTAAGTTTGAAATCCATTTTGATTAGTCTTTATAATTTCTTGTAGCAACGTGAATATTCTCGTAAACAAGAGGCTCCTTGTGAAGCTCCGGCTCCTGACCTTCACCCTTGTATTCCCAAGCGGCTACATACATATAGTTCTCGTCGTCACGCTTAGCCTCGCCTTCCGGAGTCTGGCTTTCCTCACGGAAATGACCTCCGCAAGACTCATTTCTATTGAGAGCGTCCAATGCCATAAGTTCACCTATATCGAAGAAATCAACAAGACGGAGAGCCTTCTCAAGTTCCTGGTTAAACTCAAACTGAGAACCGGTAACCTTTACAGTCTTCCAGAATTCTTTTCTAAGCTCCCTGATCTGCTCAATACCCTCTTTAAGTCCTTCAGCAGTACGGGCCATACCAACGTGCTCCCACATAATGTGCCCGAGTTTCTTGTGGATAGCATCAACAGGCTCAGTTCCCTTTACAGCGAAAAGCTTGTCTATGCGGTCCTGAACGGCTTTTTCAGCCTCTGCAAACTCAGGAGTGTCAGTATTTGTCTTAGGCTCGGCGAACTTGTGTGAAAGATAGTCGCCGATTGTGACAGGAAGAATAAAGTAACCGTCAGCAAGACCTTGCATAAGAGCGGATGCACCAAGACGGTTTCCACCGTGATCTGAGAAGTTAGCCTCACCTATCGCATACAATCCAGGAACTGTAGTCTGGAGATCGTAGTCTACCCAGATACCGCCCATAGTATAGTGGATAGCCGGATAAATCATCATAGGCTCTTCCCATGGGCTTGAGTTGGTAATCTTCTCGTACATCTGGAACAAGTTTCCGTATCTTTCAGCAACTCTCTGCTTTCCGAGTCTCTCGATAGCCTCCTTGAAATCAAGGAATACTGCAAGGCCAGTCTCGTTCACGCCATAGCCGGCATCACATCTTTCCTTTGCAGCACGTGATGCAACGTCACGAGGAACAAGGTTTCCGAATGCAGGATAACGACGCTCAAGATAGTAGTCGCGGTCCTCTTCAGCAATCTGGGAAGGCTTAATCTCGTGTTTGCGGAGTTTGAGCACATCTTCCATCTTCTTAGGTACCCAGATACGTCCATCGTTACGCAATGACTCAGACATAAGAGTAAGCTTGCACTGCTGGTCACCGTGTACAGGAATACAGGTAGGGTGAATCTGAGCGAAAGCAGGATTTGCGAAATATGCACCTTTGCGGAAGCACTGCATTGCAGCGGAACCGTTGCTGTTCATCGCATTGGTGGAAAGGAAATATGTACGTCCATAACCGCCTGTTGCGATAACGACAGCGTGAGCACCGAACCTTTCAAGTTTGCCTGTTACAAGATTTCTTGCGATAATACCTTTAGCCTCGCCGTTTACAAGCACGAGATCAAGCATCTCGTGGCGAGGATAGCTCTTTACTGTACCTGCCGCAATCTGTCTGTTGAGAGAAGCGTAGGCACCGAGAAGAAGCTGCTGGCCGGTTTGTCCACGGGCATAGAATGTACGGCTTACCTGAACTCCACCGAATGAACGGTTTGCGAGATATCCGCCATACTCCCTTGCAAAAGGAATTCCCTGTGCAACGCACTGGTCAATGATAGCTGCACTTACTTCGGCAAGTCTGTAAACGTTTGCCTCCCTGCTTCTGTAATCACCTCCCTTGATGGTATCGTAGAAAAGACGATAGACAGAGTCATTGTCATTCTGATAGTTCTTTGCAGCATTTATACCACCCTGAGCAGCAATTGAATGCGCACGGCGAGGTGAATCGCTGATACAAAAAACCTTGACATTGTAACCGAGTTCTCCGAGAGTTGCAGCTGCAGAAGCGCCACCTAGACCGGTACCGACTACAATGATTTCCAGTTTCCTTTTGTTGTTAGGACTGACAAGACGAATTTCCGACTTCCTTTTGGTCCATTTTTCTGCCAAAGGTCCGTCAGGAATCTTTGAGATAAATTTATCGGCCATTTTATAGTTATTATGAAAATTATTCCTTTCGGCATTCCAATAATTCTGCAAGTTTAGTGATTTTTAGCGAATAAACAGCAGAACTCCAGGAAGAAAAATCAAAAAAGAGTGTTTTCAATATAGTCTTCACCGGCGGACATTCCTGGATTCTTTTCCAACCCGAGATGACCATACGCCAAGTCCGTAACAACTCGCCCACGCGGTGTACGCTGAATGAATCCTTCCTTTATAAGGAAGGGCTCATATACCTCCTCCACTGAACCTTGGTCCTCACCGACAGCCGTGGCTATGGTATTCACGCCGACTGGACCGCCTTTGAATTTGGTGATGATGGTGTAAAGTATCTTGTTGTCAATCTGATTCAATCCCCTCTTGTCAATATTGAGGGCGTCAAGAGCAAATCTTGATATTGCAAGGTCTATATGTCCGTCGCCCTTCACCTGTGCAAAATCCCTAACCCTGCGGAGCAAGGCATTGGCAATACGCGGCGTTCCCCTGCTTCTCAATGCTATCTCTCTGGCAGCATCCTCGTCGATGCCGACTCCGAGAAGCCCGCTGTTCCTCTTTATTATACGGATCAAGTCCTTTGCATCATAATACTCAAGGGCGAAATCAATACCGAAACGGGCACGCAATGGGGCTGTAAGAAGACCTTTTCTAGTCGTCGCTCCGACAAGTGTGAACGGATTGAGAGCTATCCTGACAGACCGTGCACCCGGACCTTTGTCTATAAGTATATCTATGGCAAACTGTTCCATCGCAGAGTAGAGATATTCCTCCACAACCGGAGACAGGCGGTGTATCTCATCTATAAAGAGGACATCCCCCTTTTCAAGAGAAGTAAGAAGACCTGCCAGGTCACCCGGTTTGTCTAAAACAGGACCGGAAGTAATCTTTATGTTTACGCCCAACTCATTGGCGACTATGTTGGCCAATGTGGTTTTGCCCAATCCCGGAGGCCCGTGGAACAGTACGTGATCGAGAGGCTCCCCTCTCATTTTGGCAGCCTGAATGAATATCTTCAGGTTAGCCACTATCTTGTCCTGACCGGTAAAATCCAGCAGTTCGTGCGGCCTTATTATTCCGTCTAAATCCTTATCTTTGTCCGTTCCGTGAGTGTACGGAGAAAAATCATCAGCCATCAGCAAAAACATTAGTAATACAAATTTATATATTTATTTTGTTCTTATTGATTTTATTATCAATGTTGATATGTTGATGAATATTTGGAATAGATTGAATCTTAAATAATTACCACAGTGGATAACTGTTGATATGTATCTTGAATAGTCTTTGAAAAAATGTTGAAACATAAATTTTGAAAATAGAAAGCGGCTGTGCTTAACAAATATATTTTCATTTCACAGACATAGTTTTCATTAGATTTTAACAGGGTTATTAACGGGTTTTCAACAGATTTTCGGTGTTTATGTTGATAAGTCAAGATAAGGTAAATATTCTCAAATCTCTTTCTGAAAAACAGAACGAGGTGTATTGTGACGGCCTCTTTCTGTCAGCAAGATGGTTTGTAGTGTCGCAGGTCGGTGGTGAAGGAGTCAATGTCATAGTTTTGCCGGACAAGGATTCAGCGGAGTATTGTGCCGCGGATTTGTATTCGCTTGTACAGGGAGACATCGTTTTTTATCTTCCTGATTCGGGCAAAAATGTTGAGAGAAGCAATTACAAGTCATCTTTGGGAGTGCAGAGAACATCTGCTGTGGGGCGTATAATATCGGCAAAAAGCCAGCCAGGACTTCTCTACATTGTGACTTACCCAGAAGCGCTTGAAGAACTTATACCGCAGCAGACGCGCATAGCCGAGGCGCTTATTTCCATCCGAAAAGGCGAAGATTTCAGCCGTGACAAGATAATAGACAGCCTGACTTCAGAGAACTTCTCAAGAGTGGATTTCGTGTCTGCTCCAGGACAGTTCGCCGTGCGCGGGTCTATAATGGACATATTTTCATACACGGGGGCAAATCCATACCGAATTTCATTCTTCGGGGATGAGGTGGAGAAAATAAACCTGTTCGACTGCAATACCCAGCTTTCAATAGAAGAATGTGAGACTGCAGAAATTTTTCCGGACATACTTGCCGGGAATGATTCCGGTGAAGAAGAAGGCATTAGTATTGCCGATATACTTCCGAAAGATTCAGTTGTGTGGCTGGATTCTTCAGATGTATATAAAGACAGGTCTTTTTATAGTGTTCTAGAGCGTTTCAAGCGGATATATGTGGATACTCCCCTTCTGCTTAAAAATGAGGTCGATGTCAAATTCAACATATCTCCGCAGCCTGTGTTCAACAAGAATTTTGAACTTCTTACCGAGGATATCAGGCAAAAGCTGGAGAGAGGCTTCAAAGTCACCATATTTGCAGAAAAGGAATCGCAGGCAGAAAGGCTTAAATCTATATTGTACAGCAACGAGGGAATACTTCCGGAATTTGTATCCGGAAAAAATGTCCACAGGGGGTTCATCGACAATGACGACAAAATATGCTGCTACACTGACCACGAGATATTCGACAGATTTCACAGGGTATCTATCCGCAGAACCGTGGAGAAGAGCGAACAGCTTACGCTCAATGACCTCAATTCCTTCAATATAGGTGATTATGTGGTGCATATTGACCATGGTGTGGGCGTATTCGGTGGGCTGGTAAGAATGAAGGATGACAAGGGGCGTATGCACGAAGTCGTCAAACTCGTTTACAAGGACAATGATGTGGTTTTTGTCTCTGTACACGCCCTGCACAAGATTTCCAGATACAAGTCCAGAGATGCGGAGCCACCGAGAATCAATAAGTTAGGCTCTAAGACGTGGCAGACTCTTAAAAGCAATGCCAAGGCTAAAGTAAAGGATATTGCAAAAGAGCTTATAAGTCTGTATGCCAAACGTAAGTCTTCAGACGGATTCGCATTTTCCGCTGACTCCTATCTTCAGGAGGAACTTGAATCCAGTTTTATGTATGAGGATACCCCTGATCAGGAGACTGCCACCCAGGCCATAAAGAAAGATATGGAGGACAAGAGTCCTATGGACAGACTTATCTGCGGTGACGTGGGATTCGGCAAGACTGAACTAGCTGTGAGAGCTGCATTCAAGGCTGTAACTGACAGTAAGCAGGTTGCGGTGCTGGTGCCTACTACAATATTGGCTTTTCAGCATTTCAATACATTCAAATCCAGACTCAAGAACTTTCCTTGTAATATAGAATATGTCAGCAGAATGCGTACGGCCAAGGAATTGACAGACATACGCGAAAGACTCAAGTCCGGAAAAATAGACATACTCATAGGTACACATAAAATTCTCGGAAATACATTCGAATTCAAGGATTTAGGCCTTTTGATAATAGATGAGGAGCAGAAATTCGGAGTTAGTGCCAAGGAAAAACTGAGGCAGATGAAACTGTCTGTGGATACCCTTACATTGACCGCTACGCCTATTCCGCGAACTTTGCAGTTTTCACTTCTCGGGGCCCGCGACCTTTCCATCATCAGCACTCCCCCGCCCAACAGGATACCTGTACAGACAGAAATCATTCTTTTCAATGAAGATGAAATCCGCAGCATAATCAACTATGAACTTGACAGAGGCGGGCAGGTGTTCTTCCTGCACAACAAAGTCCAGGAACTTCAGAGTGTGTATGACATTCTCCACAGGATAGTTCCCGATATGAAGATATGCGTGGCGCACGGTCAGATGGAGGCAAAGGAACTTGAAGGTAAAATGCTGGACTTTATACAGGGTGACTATGATATGTTACTGAGCACTACTATCATAGAAAATGGTCTGGATATTCCTAATGCCAACACAATTATAATCAATCAAGCGCAGAATTTTGGCTTGAGCGATTTGCATCAGTTAAGAGGCAGAGTCGGCAGGTCTAACAAGAAGGCATTCTGCTATCTCATTGTACCTCCGCTCGTTTCATTGTCAGAGGATTCCAGGAGAAGGCTCAAAGCAATAGAAGAATTTTCTGATTTGGGAAGCGGATTCAACATTGCTATGCAGGACCTGGATATACGCGGTGCCGGCAATCTTCTCGGAGCCGAACAAAGCGGATTTATCGCGGATATGGGTTATGAAACTTACCAGAAAATACTTGCAGAGGCGATGGACGAACTCGGTATGGAAACCGGATTGACAGCCAGAAACATAAACGACTCATACGTCGAGGATTGTACCATCGAGACTGACCAGATTGCGCTTATTCCTGATTCTTATATCAACATCCAGGCTGAAAAGATTAGAGTATATAAGGAACTGGATTCCGTGGATAAGGACAGGGAACTCAAGGATATGGAAAAGCGTATGACAGACCGCTTCGGACCTATACCAGAAGAGACACGGAGATTGTTTGATATAGTAAAAATCAGACATTTGGGCGAAAAACTCGGATTTGAAAAGATTATAATAAAGAATGGCATACTGATAGCATTCTTCATATCAAACCCTATGTCTTCGTACTACAAGTCCAAGACTTTTGCCAAGGTTATGGAACGCGTGTCTTCGTTGGGTAATCTGTTTGAACTTAAGCAGAATGATTCCAAATTGAGAGTAATATCGAGAAAAATAGATTCATTGCCGAAGGCGTATGAGGCATTGGAAAAGTTGTTATAAATTTGCCACTCGAAAATGTAAGCGCGTTGGGCAAGTGTGAATATGAAACTTGAATAGATGAATCTTATAATAGACATAGGCAATACGGCGGTGAAGGCCGCCTGGACAGAGCAGGTTGTACTTGGGAAAACTTTCAGATACCAGGGAGAGAAAGTCAAAAACTTCATTCTTTCACTTGTCGAAAAGGATAAGCCGGAAGTTATAGTGATTGCGTCAGTGTATGAAATATCGTCGCAGGACGAAAAACTGTACGCTTCCCGTTGCGGAAAACTGCTTTTGTTGGATTCAGCCCATCTTGAGTATCACAATGTTATGGGACTTCCTGACTGGATTACCTATGACAGGGCCGCATCCATATTCGCCGCACGTCATCTGTTTCCAGGCAAAAGCCTGACACTGATTGATTTCGGAACGACTTTATCCGTGGATATTTTAGGAAACGACGGAAAATATGTCGGCGGCAACATTTCGCTCGGATTAAGAACACGTGCCAAGGCTATTAACCGCTATTCCAGAGCTTTGCCTTTGATTGACATACCTCAATCTAACACTGTTCTTGGCGATAGTTTCGAGGGCTCCATATCGTCCGGGATAATATCGGGCATAATGTTTGAAATAGAGGGCTACGTTTCGAGATTTCCGGACAATATCATCGTCGTAACCGGCGGTGACGCGAATTTTTTTGCAAAACGGATTAAAAACTCGATATTTGTAATTTGTAACCTTGTTCTTATAGGGTTAGCGTTAATAGCTGACGAGTATGTCGAGAAAGTTGATTAAGAAGTTTGTTGCAGGAGCTATTTTTCTTTCTATTTGCAATGTTATGAGCGCCCAAAGCGGTGCTTATAGTTCGTATTCACCGTATTCGATATTCGGTGTCGGAGACATTGCACGTCCGGGAATCACTCACAACAAAAGTATGGGCGGTGTAGGAATAGCTTCCCGAAACAACAGATTTATCAATACAGTGAATCCCGCAGCTGTTGCAGCAAGAGATACACTGTCGTTTATGCTTGATTTCGGAGTCAGCGCTGACGGCAGGATTTACAGGCAGGGAGATATAAAGTCTGCTAAGAACCTGTTCAATATAACGGATTTCGTATTCACGGTTCCGATTTACAAGAAATCAGCTTTGATTGTAGGCTTGACCCCTTACAGTTCGCTCGGCTACGATTTTTCATACGACATCACGGATCAGAGCATTCTTGCAGAGGCTGGAAATATGAACTACAGTTCTTCCGGTACAGGTGATTTGTATCAGCTTTATACTGGCGCCGGAGCAACTTTCTGGAACAGGTTTTCTGTGGGAGCACAGTTTCTGTACTATTTCGGAAATATGAATAAATCCACCACAATGGATTTTACAAGTGATTCATTCAGGGATATTTACAGCGGTTACACATTGAAACTCCACGCGTTCGGAGCAAAGGTTGGTGTTCAGTATGACCAGCAGCTTGTTCCGGGTATGAATCTCACAGTTGGAGCTACATACAAGACCTCCTCTAATCTGCGCGGATATGTCTCTGACTATAAGTACGCTACAATATCAAGTCAGTCAGATACTTTGCGCTATAATAGGGACACCCTTTCAAGGCATAACGGCGTAAGTCTCGCAAGTGAATATGGAGTTGGAATAGCTCTCCGCAAGGGTGACAAGTGGAGTATCGAGTTTGATTACACGCGTTCGGACTGGAAGAATACGAATATGGACAATTATGTCGGCTTCTCGACAGTTGGCAATGCCACATTCTCTACAACATATTCACAGTCTTTCAGGGCAGGTTTTGAGATTGTTCCGAACAGGAATGATATACGTTACTATATGAGGCGATGCGCATATCGCGCAGGTGCTTATTATGACAGGGATTATTACAAGCTTAACGGTCATACAGTCAATTCGTTCGGTGTGACGTTCGGTATTACTCTTCCGGTGTTCAGATGGTATAACGGTGTTTCTATCGGTGTCGATCTCGGACAGAGGGGGACTAATTCAAGTGATATGATCCGTGAAAGGTACGCAAAGATATATGTAGGGTTCAACATCCACGATATCTGGTTTCAAAAGCCTAAGTATGAATAAAATAAATAAAATGTTATATCTATGAAAAGAATGGGATTACTCGTCTTGGCGACGATTCTTATGATTTTTGGCGGGCATACAATGTCTGCACAGGGAAAGTATGGAGCGGACAGTGCCGAATGTATCAAGTATCTGTCTTACTACAAGGAGTATTACAAGAGCAAGAACTATGACGCTGCTCTTCCTAACTGGAGAAAGGCTTATACTATCTGCCCTGCTACCGCAAACCAGAATATGCTTCTTGACGGTACTTCTCTGATGAGAAATCTTATCAAGAAAAATGCTTCAAATGCTACTTATCGCGAGGGTCTTATAGATACCCTTTTCACAATCCATAGAACCCGTGCTCAGTACTATCCTAAGTACAAGACTGTCGCATACAACAATCTCGGTCTTGATATGGCAAATTATTACAAGAACGATGCGGCAAAACTGTTTGAGGGTCTCAATAGTGTGATAGCTGAAAACAAGGAACTTACAAAGCCATCCATTCTTCTCATAGACTTGAACGCAGCTATCCAGCTCTACCAGGACGAAAAGATGGACGCAGATGCGCTTATCGCTGTATATCAGAACAATATGGCTTATCTTGAGTCTGCAAAGCCTGCTGATGACAATGCAAAGGCTGACCTTGAGAAAGTCAAGGGTGATATGGAAAGCCTGTTCATCTCAAGCAAGGTTGCAAGTTGCGAGAAGATTCTTGAGGTTTATACGCCGAGATATGAGGCTGCTCCTGAGGACCTTTCACTTGTTACGAACATTGTAAAGATGATGAGTTCAGCCGAAAATTGTACCGACAATGAGTTGTATCTTAAGGTTGCTACATCACTCCATAAGCTTCAGCCTACAAGCCAGTCAGCATACTTCCTGTACAAACTCAACGCTTCAAGAGGAAACTTTGACGAGGCTCTCGGATATATCTCAGAGGCATTGACTTACGAGGATATAACTACAGAAGCAGCAGCTGACTACAATTATGAAGCAGCGGCATATTGCGTGAAGAACGGAAAGACAGCTAAAGCCATCTCTTATGCTGAGAAAGCTATGGAACTCTCTTCCGATTACAAAGGCAAGGCTTACTTCCTTATCGGAACAATCTGGGGCGCAACATCTTGCAGCGGTGATGAGATTGCACGCCGTGCTCCATACTGGGTTGCCTGCGATTATATGAACAGAGCAAAAGAGGCTGATCCTTCACTCGCTGAAGAGTGCAACAGAATGAGCGCACAGTACAGAATTTACTTCCCGCAGACAGCCGAGGCATTTATGTACAACCTCACGGACGGTCAGTCTTATACAGTTTCTTGCAACGGTATGAGGGCTACCACTACAGTCAGAACACAAAAGTAGAAGTATTGAATAAATACTTGCATATATTCAAGATGACAGCAACTGCAATAGCGGTTGCTTTCATCGTTTATTCGTGCAAGTCCAAACTGTCGGTCGCAGAAAAGCTGGATATGTCCAACACTCCTGTGCAGATAGTGGACAGTATGTATATGGTCCAGACGGATAATGGTAAAATACAGATGCGAGTAATTACAGGCGAAATGCAACGCTTTGATAATGACTCGCTTTCTTATGAATTCTTTCCGGACGGGCTGTGGGTATATGCCTATACGGATGACGAAGTCCTCGAATCTACCATTGTTTCGGATGAAGCGAGCCACGAAAAGAACAAGAAGACAAATGTCGAAATCTGGAAGGCTTTCGGCAATGTCGTGGTGAAGAATATCGTGAAGCAGCAGACAATGGAGACTGATACCATTTACTGGGACAGGACCAAAAAGGAGATATACACGGATTGTTATGTGCGGATGTATTCTCCGGACGGTCTTATGCAGGGATATGGGATGCGTTCGGATGAACGTGCAAGGAACTCAATCATTATGAAGCCGTTCAATAATTTTATGGTTGTTGTGCAGGATTCGACCAATATTGCTATTGATTCAGTGAATTTTATAGGTCCCCTGCTAAAAAAATAATGTTGGTTTCATAGAAAATGATTAACTTCGTACCCCCAATAATATTGTAATTAAATAAACATCAATAACACAATGGCGGTTCTTGAAAAGTTACGCGTAAAATTCGGCATGGCGGTATCAATTATTATCGCTATCGGCTTGTTGTCATTCATTATAGATCCGAATGAAGTCATTTCAGCATTCAACGGAATGTCTTCCAAATACGATGTTGGTGAGATAAATGGAAAGTCTGTATCATACAATGATTTCCAGGAGGATGTCCAGAAATTCACTACTATCAATGAATTAATGACAGGATCTTCTGCACAGGGCGCTGAGCAGCAGGCACAGATTAGAAATGCCGCTTGGCAGGATCTTGTTACAAGATATCTGTTCAATGAAAATGCCAATGCAGCCGGCCTCAGAGTAGGTGACGCTGAAATGGTTGACCTGACTTCAGGTGATATGATATCCCCTCTTATCGCTCAGAATCCTGCATTTATGGATGAGAACGGCAGTTTCTCAAAGTCCAATCTCGTGCAGTTCCTCAATAACATTGATTCTGACCAAAGCGGAAATCTCAGACTTTATTGGGACTATGTTCAGAGTTCTATTTACAACCAGCAGCTCTTCGCAAAGTATTCTTCACTTTTCAGCCAGAGCAGTGTAAATTCCCCTATGATGCTCAAGAGAATCATAGCAGAGAACAACACCACTTCAGATGTTGATTTCGTAATGGTTCCTTTCGGCTATCAGCAGGATTCTACAATAGTTGTTTCCGACAGCGAAATCAAGAGCTACTATAATTCCCACAAGAAGTTCTACAAACAGCAGGCAAGCCGCGACATCGAGTACGTTGTATTTGAGGTTAAGCCTTCCGATAAGGATGTAGCAGCTGAGGGACAGAAAGTTACAGACCTTCGCGATGAGTTCGCTACAGCAGAGAATGTGAAGTCTTTCCTTATGAAGAACTCTGACAGGCCTTATGAGGACAGATATTACAAACCGGGTGACTTGAAATCAGTGTCTACAGATATCGAGGACTTCGTTTGGAACGGAAACGGCAGCGTATCCAATGTTATTACAAAGGGAAACGATTTCTACATTGCCAGAATTATGGATACACGTATGATTCCTGATTCTGTGTATGTAAAGCACATCCTTCTTCAGGGTGATGACGCAGACAAGGCTGACAGCCTCAAGAACGTGATAGCGAAGGGCGCAAATTTCGCCAATGTTGCTTCTGTTTACTCTGCAGACAAGAATTCCGCAGACAACGGCGAGAAGGGAAATATCGGCTGGATGACCCAGAATTATATGATTCCAGGTTTCGAGTCTGTATTCACAGCAGCGAAGAATGTTCCTTTTGTCCTCAAGACTCAGTACGGTACACATATCGTAGAGGTTTCCAAGACTTCATCTCCTATTTTGAAGAAGAAGGTTGCTATCCTTTCAAAAGAAACTATCGCAAGCAAGGAGACATTCCAGACGGTATATGCCAAAGCAAATCAGTTTGCAGTCACTGCTGCCGGAAACTACAACAACTACAAGAAGGCTGTAGATTCTCTTGGCGTTTATTCTCATCCAGTAAACAATATGCTTGAGGGCGCAGACAAACTTGGCTCTATTGACAATGCCAAGGAAGTTTCACGTTGGGTATTTGAAAACAAGGTAGGCAAGGTTTCCAATATCATAACTGTTGACAACAATTTCTTCGTTATCGCTACAGTCCGCGGTATTCACAAGGAGGGTTATGCAAAGGTTAACGAGGTTGCTTCATCTATTAGACAGCAGCTTTATTATGAGAAACTTGCAGAGAAAAAGGCTGCAGAGGTTGCAGAAAAAATCAAAGGTCTGACCGATCTTCAGGCAATTGCCGAGAAACTCGGTACAACAGTCAGCTCACAGTCTGGTGTAGCATTCTCTTCAATGAACGCACAGGGTCTTGATCCTAAGTTTATCGGTGCTGTTTCAGTTGCTCCAATTGACAAGGTAAGCGCTCCAGTTGCAGGAAGCATCGGAGTCTATGTATTCAAGGTAACCGGACGTGATACAGGTTCCTTCTACACAGAAGATGACGCAAAGACTCGTCAGTCTCAGATGGCTATGTACACGACTCAGGCAATCGTTCCTGTAATGATGCAGGATGCGGATGTCAAGGACAACAGAGCAAGATTCTATTAGCAGTTACTGAGGAAGTTCAGACTTCCGGTATATAAAATTTAACCGTCGCACTGAATAATCAGAATGCGGCGGTTTTCGTTTATAATTTCGTCTTGCAGTATGGCGTCATATATTCCTATACGTTGAAGAGGAAGTGCATTATGTCACCATCCTGGACTGTGTAGTCTTTACCCTCTGTAGCGAGCTTTCCTGCGGCTCTTACGGCAGCTTCTGACTTATAGGTAATAAAGTCATCATATTTGATAACTTCTGCCCGTATAAAGCCTTTTTCGAAGTCAGAGTGGATTACGCCGGCGGCCTTAGGCGCTTTGTCTCCCCTATTGATTGTCCAGGCGCGGCATTCATCTGCACCTGCGGTGAAGAATGTTTCGAGTCCAAGCAGTTTGTATGCGCTTTGGATAAGTCTTGCTGAACCTGATTCGCTCAATCCCATTTCGTCAAGGAACATCTGACGGTCCTCATAACTGTCCATCTCGGCTATGTCTGACTCTGTTCTTGCGGAAATGACAAGAATCTCTGCATGCTCATCTTTAGTGGCTTCTCTGACTGCATCTACGTAGGCATTGCCGTTTACAGCCGATTTGTCGTCAACGTTGCATACGTACATTACCGGTTTGTTGGTAAGCAGGAACAGGTCGTGAGCCATCGGCTCCTCTGCAGGGTCAAGTTCCACTGTACGGCAGGATTTGCCCGATTCGAGAGCTTTCTTGTATCTCAGGAGCAATTCCATAAGTTTCTTGGCTTCCTTGTCTCCTCCTGTCTGTGCCTGTTTCTGAACCTTTGCCAATCTGCTTTCGACTGTTTCAAGGTCTTTTATCTGAAGTTCAGTATCAACGACTTCCTTGTCCCTGACGGGATCCACTGAACCGTCCACGTGCACGATATTGTTGTCATCGAAGCATCTTAGCACGTGCAGGATGGCATCAGTCTCCCTGATATTTGCAAGAAATTGATTTCCAAGCCCTTCACCCTTACTTGCTCCTTTTACAAGGCCTGCGATGTCCACGATGTCCACGGTAGCCGGAACGACACGTTTCGGGTTGCACAAATCAGCCAGGGCTTCAAGTCTTTTGTCCGGGACATTAGTAGAACCGAGGTTGGGTTCTATCGTGCAGAAAGGAAAATTTGCACTCTGTGCTTTGCCTGAACTTATACAATTGAACAATGTTGATTTTCCTACGTTAGGAAGTCCAACAATTCCACATTTCAATGACATCTCTAAAAATTTTATGGGACTGCAAAGTTAGAAAAGTTTTTGGGGTTGTTTTTACGATTCTTAAATGAATATTCAGGAAAACATCTGATATTGCCGGCGAAACCTGATGCTATGATTCTTTTATATACTATTCTTTCATTGTTGCTGACCTCACCGTCCGATTCGACAGGTGGTCTGCTTGCAATGTTCTGGAATCTCGAAAACTTTTTCAACTATATGGATGACGGTAACGGTGATTCAGACAGAGAGTTCAGCGCAGGGGGTACTAAACACTGGACATCCGGAAGATTTTACGCAAAATGCAATGCTGTCGCCAAATCAATATATTGGATAGGTGATAGTTACGGTAGATTGCCTGACATAATAGGCGTTGCGGAAATCGAAAGCAGAGATGTGCTTTCCCGTCTTCTTTATGAGACATCGTTACGAAAAGGGAAGTATTCCATAATCCATTATGAATCAAATGATCATAGAGGAATTGATACTGCCTTGATGTGGCGTGGTGACAGATTGAGACTGATTTCATCAAAGCCTTGTCACATAGAGGGGTTGGAGACAAGGGATATTCTGTTGGCTGAATTTGAGCAAGTTTCGAGTGGAGATACGTTGGCGGTTGCAGTTGTGCATTTGCCTTCCAAGTATGGAGGCGGAAAGACGTCGTGGAAACGCAGATTGGCGGCAGAAAGGTTGTGTAGTGTGATGGACTCTGTCAGAATGAATTGCTGTGCAAATCAGGTTGTTATGGGAGACTTTAACGATGTTCCGGAGGCTGTGGAATTTAATGTGTTGAATTGTAACCTTGAGAATCTTGCGAGACCTTTGTCCGGGAAAGGGGAGGGAACTATACGGTTCAACGGAAAATGGAATCTGATAGATATGTTTTGGGTATCCAGGTCTATTGTCGGCAGTGCGAGGATGTCCATAGTCAATATTCCTTTTCTTATGGTCTGGGACAATGCTATGTCTGGATATAAACCGCTCAGGACCTATCTCGGACCGCGATATGTTGGCGGAGTAAGCGATCATTGTCCGATAATTCTAGAAATGAATGCAGGAGGCTGAAGCGGACTCTTCATCATAGTCAGAAAATAAGGGTGCGAAGTTTCATTTCATAACTTTTTGACTATATTTGTTAATTGGTTACTCGGCTGCGGAGGTGGTTTTCTGCAGTTGAACGGCTGAATTGATATTAAAAACTTAAACCACATATTGTTATGGAAATTAAATCCAGAATTCAGGAGAAATTCAAGACCCTGTACGGTTCAGACGGCGAAATGTTTTCATCTGCCGGCAGAATCAATCTTATTGGCGAGCATACTGACTATAACGGCGGTTATGTGTTCCCCGGAGCTATCGACAAATGTATATTCGCAGAGATAGCATTAAACGGAACTGACAAGGTTCACGCATATTCTCTTGATTATGACGAGTACGTAGAGTTCGGTCTCAATGAAGAGGACAAGCCTCAGCAGAGTTGGGCAAGATATATTTTCGGCGTTTGCAGAGAGACATTGAAGAGGGGAGGAAAAGTTGAAGGTTTTGATACTGTTTTCGCCGGCAATGTTCCGCTTGGAGCCGGACTTTCGTCTTCAGCGGCACTCGAGAGTGTATTTGCGTACGCGCTGAACTATCTGTTCAACAATAAGATAGATAAGTTTGAACTTGCCAAGATAGGTCAGGCTACCGAGCACAACTATTGCGGAGTGAACTGCGGTATAATGGACCAGTTCGCATCAGTGTTCGGCAAAAAGGGAAGTCTTATCAGACTTAACTGCAAAACTCTGGAATACAAATACTTCCCATTCAATCCTGTAGGATACAAGCTTGTACTCGTTGATTCTTGCGTAAAACACGAACTGGCTTCATCGGCATATAACAAGCGCCGCCAGTCTTGCGAAAACGTATGCAATGCAATCCGTAAGAATCACAGTGACGTGGAGTTCCTCAGCGATGCCAAGAGAGTTTGGCTGGAGGAAGTAAGAGATCAGGTTTCAGGAGAAGATTTCCTCAGGGCTGAATATGTCATAGGTGAAGTTCAGCGTGTGCTTGACGTATGCGACGCGTTGGAAAGAGGTGATTATGAGACGGTTGGAGAGATGATGTATCAGACTCATTTCGGATTGAGCCGTCTGTATGAAGTAAGTTGCGAGGAGTTGGATTTCCTTAACAAGTTGGCGCGCAAGTGCGAAGTTACTGGCTCAAGAGTAATGGGCGGTGGCTTCGGTGGCTGTACTATCAACCTTGTCAAGGATGAGTATTACGACAATTTCGTGAAAACTGCCGTAGAGAAGTTCACCGAGAAGTTTGGTCACGAGCCTAAGATTTACGATGTTGTAATCAGCGACGGAGCGAAAAAACTTGATGAATAAGGCCAGGTGGCTATGTAAAATGCAGGTTCTACCGCATTTTAGTTGATAGCCATTCAGCATTGACAATAGAGAATCCCGGTGTCGGAATGACATCGGGGTTTCTTTTTATAATCCCGCGGCAGTCCTCATACACGTTAAATCCTATGCAAATGCCTTGCATAGTGCCGTTTATGGGATAGGTGAGAGTAATGTCATTGTCCGAGCCGTCCACTTTGTAGAACTTGAAGCGTGCTTGGGTTATAGCTTTCACCTTGGCAGGGTCAGACTCCTTACCTGCCAACTCCATTTTAGTTATGTATTTACACATTTCCATCGCCACATCGTCCAGACCGGCATCGAAGATATTGACTTTTTCTATAAGTTCTCCGGCCTCCGTAACTCGGCGCAAAACATATCCGCGAAGCAACTCCTTGTCCTCTTCCAATTGTTTGGAAAGTGCTTTTATGTGACTTTCGACAATGGCTTTTTCTGTTTCAGGCATATTTTCAGGGGAGAGCCATACCATTATTTTCTCATCAGGATCGTGATAGAGTGTCTGGTATGGCGTAAGGTTCACCTGTCCACATTCGGGGCAGGACCATAGAAATATTGACCCGTCCTTGACCTTCGCCTTCATTTCAGGCATTTCCCGCACATTTATATTCGGGTATGTGCAGATTTCCTTACTTGTTCCGCATTTGGAGCATAAAGCCTTGTTGTATATGATTTTATCCATAGTTTTAAATATCAACGTTAAATATGAATCCCACGTAACAACCCTTGACGTCGTAACCCATTTTCTTCAGATTGTTGAATGACGGGCCTCCGTTCCAGTCCACGGTGAATCCTGCTCTGCAGTCGAAAGGAATCCACAGAATATTGGACAGTTTGGCAACAAATGAGGCTCCTGCGCTGAATATGCAGCCGTCTGTGAGGCGTTTTCCTGTCGAGAACATTGTGCAGTCAAAATGAGGCGTAGCTTCAAAGTTCTTGATGTATGCGACAGGGGAGAAGCAGGATATATCCTTGAACCATATAGGAATACAGTAGTCGGCAGCGAAATTCACCTGATTCTCGGAGACGTTCCGTATGTAAGAGTCCACGCCTGTATTGGCATAGCCTCTCGGAGTTATCGAAATAGCGTTTTGTCTGACGTTTCCGGCGCTGAACTGATGCTGGTATTTGGCCGTCAATTTGAGGCCTTGAGTCTGAGTGAAGCCAGGAAGATAGCCATAACCATAGATATATGCGGATGAAGAATAGATGTCATCCAGCATTATCCTTGAGTTCCAGCCGATTTCAGCACCGATACCAAGACGAGGATAGGTGCAGGACTGGGCTGTCGGCCTGAGTATATATCCGCGCAAAGATGCGGCAAGAGTCTGCATATAAGCTACGCTTCCCTTCTTGTATCCTGCGAATGAGGAATAACTTGTCATACCGCTGAATGCGTTGTTCTTGTGCATCTTTCGTATAGCCTTGTCGAATATGTCGTTATCCAAGGTGTAGGACACCTGCGGAATGAGTCCTCTGCTCCATCCGCCTGAAGAAAAATCGAAAGGAATATAGACTTTTGCCGAGCCGTTGATTGCAGGTTTGTCCAGAAGCGTTCCGACTATTGATTCATTTCCGTCCGTGATGATTCTGCCGTATCTTATCGCCGCCCTGTCGTTAAAATCAGCATACAGTTCGAATACCGGATATAAACCTTTGTATACAAATGAAATATGGCCGGAGTGACGGAACTTGTTGTTTGAATACAAGTAGGAGTACGGGTCTTTGTGCCAGGCATATCCCACTGCGCCCCAAGCCGTTCCGAGACTGTTCTGGAACAATGCTGTAGCTCCGATGTTTCCCGGGTCGTAAGATTCGTCACCGCTAATGTTACGGATCTCATTGTAATCGTAATAGACCGGTGCCCAGGAATGGAAGCGCAAGATATTCAAGGCTTTGACATACTTCTTAGGCTGGCTGAATGTGGTCTCGAAAGGTCCGGAAAGATTGTCGAGCGATATGCCTTTCTTGGCCGCCAATTCCGCTTCCTGTTCAGAAAGTTTGTCCGCAATAGGGTAGCGGTGAATATCCCGGAAATTTACGCGGTCGTTTTTAAGCGCTGAGGCAGAAGCCTTGTGCAGCAGTCGGCCTTCTTTCTGCAAAGATATGAAATACAGATTGTTGCCGTAGAAACAAAAATCATCTCCGCCATAAGGCAGAGACGTAAGTTGCACTGTTTCTCCGCTCTCAATATCTGTGCTGTACAATTCCATTGTGCCGTCCCTGTCAGATGAGAAATACAGTCGCCCGTCAGCTTCGAACATATTCCGTATGCCGATTGGCAGTGGGGCGGAAATGCAGGTAATTTCGCCTGTCAAGTCTCCGTTTAATGAGTACAGTCCAGTGCCGTTGTCCGATATTGCAGAAATAATCAGTTTGTCCTTGAAATAATTGATTTCAGTTGCCTGTAATGTGTCCGGCAAGTCTCTGGTTGCCAATTTTTTACCATCAGGAATACTGAAAAGGGTAATGTTGATTCTCGAATCTACAGGACATTCAAGGGCAGCCAATACTTCTCCGTCGTTTGATATAGCTGGGTTGAAATATCTTCCTGATGATGTCAGTTTACCTGTGCGGCCGCTTTTGATATCGTAATATCTTATCTGTGAGGACATTTTCAAAGTCCAGCGGGGATCCGGCACTGATTCGCTCCACCACAGACGTCCGTCTGAATATCTGAGCCCTCCCGCATACGACGCGAAAGGACGAAGTTTCTTGAGCTCTCCGCTTTCGATATCGTATTCCACAAGGTATTTGGACTCGGCGATTCCCGACAATATGCCGTAAATTTTACCGTTTCCTATGACATTGTCAGACAGTTTCGTAAACCATTTTCCGGTAGTCTGTACGGTTTCTGCCGCGGTGAAGGGAGCCCTAAGTTCCGCCTCATTCTTCCAGATTCTGTGGAATGTGGTCATTACCGTGTCAAAAGACTCTCTGAAACTCTTTCCGGAGGCTATCTTGGTGGTTTTCTGTGTGTTGAAAAATCTGAACGGGTTACGCGCTATGCGGGAGAAATATCTTTCCGTATATCCCGGATCGTCGAAACAGTATCTGTTGCCGGCGATAGTCATATATCCAAGTGCGTAATAATTAGGCGCATAGAAACGATATGAACCGTATCTCCATCTGTACCAGTTACGCCAATCGCCCTCATCGAACGCCATCATATAGTAATCCAGAAAATCTGATGAACGGCCTCGTCCGCTGTTTGTAAGTGCAGTTTCGGCTACTACAGCGTCTCCTTCCAGCATCCAGTTGCTTGGCCACAGAGCGGAGTAGATTCCGACGGCCGACTGACCTATCAGCCAGTTGAGCGGTTTCAGCCAGCCTTTATACCCGAACTGCATTTGGGCGAGGTGTCGCTCTTCGTGGACTGCCAGAGACTTTACCCAGTCCAAGGGCTCCAGAGTATTGTAGAAATCCGGAAGCGTGAACAAGTCCAGCCTTCTTGGGGCCCAAATTACGGAACCGTTTGATATTCCGTGATATGCGTGCAATATTACAGGGGTGCGATGTCTATATCCTTCTCCGGGCAGAAGTCCGGAAGATACGCTTTCCGCTGTTCTGTATCTCTCCAGAGCCGTTCCGTATGACATTGCAAGAGAGTCGAGTCCTCTCGGATAGATAATCTTGAAATTCGGAGTTTTTACGTGACTCCATTTTACGGATGCCGGGTCTTCTCCGTTACTTGTAAACTGAGCCGACGATGTGACGGCGAATGACAGGCAGGCAAGGACTGTTGCTGTTGCCCTCAGAGTAGCTGAAAGATTCATATATTCAAGTTCCGCAAGTATTTATAAAAGACAAAATAACCTATAAAATTGTTAATGACAAAATTTTGGGCATATTCGGACTTTTCCGACTGATTCCGGGAGCCCTCCAAGAAGCTGTTTTGAAGTATTTTTCTTATTTTTGCGAGAATTTTGAATCTACTACACCGCAATTTATGGAGATGATTTTCCAATTATTGACCCTCGTGGGCGCTGTGACCTTGTTTCTGTTTGGTTTGAGTCTGCTCAGCGTGGGGCTTCAGAAGGTGGCCGGCGACGGCTTGAGAGCCTTCCTTGCATCAATGACTTCCAACGCATTCAAGCGTCTGATTACGGGAATCGGAGTTACGGCGGCGATACAGTCATCAACGGCTACCACGATTATGGTGGTAAGTTTCGTAAATGCAGGACTTCTCACATTGGCGCAGGCGATAGGCGTGATTATGGGAGCGAACATCGGAACGACCGTAACCTCTTGGATTATGGCAATTTTCGGATTTTCGTATGACATATCCACCATATCTTTCCCTATCATCGCCATCGGATTCGCGATGATGCTCAACAAGAAGAACAGGAAAATCAAGGATCTTGGAGAGATTCTCATAGGATTCGCGCTGTTTTTCGTGGGATTCGCAAAATTGAAGGAAACTTCGGGCATTCTGCTTGACAATCTTGACCTTACAGGTCTTCAGGCATTGACAAATCTTTCACTTGGACCTTTGAATGTGTCAGTGTTGTTGTTTCTGCTGATAGGCACCGTAATGACCATCTGCTTCCAGTCATCTGCGGCTACGATGGCAATTATAATGCTGCTTATCACGACAGGTGTGATACCGTTCAAACTTGCTGCGGCGATGATTCTCGGAGAAAATATAGGTACAACCATTGCTGCGAACGTTGCGGCTTCAGTCGGCAATACGACATCCAAGAGAGCGGCGATGGCCCATACGGTATTCAACGTGTTCGGTGTAATGTGGGTGTTGTGCGTATTCCCTCTGTTTCTAAAGCTTATAGGCTTCATAATCAGTTCGTGCGGATTGCCGAATCCGAATACTGCAGACCTGACCGATGTGGCTAATGCAGATGCCATAAAGTCGTCTCTGCTGTACAGCGTGACCACGATGCACACGTTGTTCAATGTCACTAACACTATGATTCTCATCTGGTTCATACCTCAGATAGAGAAGATAGTCTCCTGGATTATCCCGCAGAAGGAAGAGAAGGAAGTATTCAGACTCAAATTCATTCAGGGTGGCCCTCTTTCCACTGCAGAGTTGTCACTCGATGAGGCAGAACAGGAGATTGTCCATTTTTCTGAAATATGCTACGCTGATTTCGGATATATAAGGCAGGCTCTGGGGGAGAAAGATGTGGAGGCTTTTGCTAAATTGAGAGAAAAGCTCATCAAATATGAGGGTATAACAGACCGTATCGAATATGAAATAGCCGATTACCTTAGTGAGGTGTCGAAAGGGGAGATATCAGTGTCTTCCGCAGACAGAATCAAGGGTATGTACAAGATAATAGGTGAGTTGGAGAGTATCGGAGATTCCGGAGAAGCGATAGGCAGAATACTTGCGCGAAGGAACGAGCACGGACTTACTTTCGATGCCGAGCAGTTGAAACGTCTGGGGCGTATGTGCGATTTGTTGGATGATGCGTTCAAGGCTATGACTGAAAATCTGAAAGCCCCATATACCAGTCTGAAAGACATAACCAATGCCCAGGATGCCGAGTATAACATCAATGAATGCCGCAATACTCTCAGAGAGGAGCATATAATCAATATTGAGGAAAATCCTGAATACAACTATCAGACAGGTGTGTTCTATATGGATGTGGTCGCCGAGTTGGAAAAGATGGGTGACTTCATAATCAATGTTTCCGAGGCAAAGATTGCAGAGAATGCTTAGATTTTGCAAAATAGCGGTTTTTTCTCTCGGACTGGCACTTGTCGTTTCCTGTGGAAGTAACAGCCGCAAGTCCGCAGCATCCGTGTCGGAGGAAGAGTACAGGAAGTTTCCGGAAATTCAGGTCCCTGCAATGCTTACTGACCCGTCTGAACGGATGGAATATATTCTTAACCATTTCTGGGATGGCTTTCTGTCCACATCCGGGGCTGGAAAATGTGATTCTACGCACGTCGCGGGATATTCTGTGGAAGATGTTGAAAAGCAGTTCGGACTGTATTCCGCACTGTTGTGGCAGGCGCCGCTAGATGAGTCTGTGAAATCTGTAGCGTCGCTTTTCAAAGCCGTGGAGTCGGTAGAAATGCGGGACACGGCGTCTAATGTGTTCGAAACTATAACCAAATTTGCAGAAAAATATTTTCACGACCCCAATTCTCCATTGCGCAACGAAGAATTCTATCTTCCTTATGTAGAGGGCCTTGCCGAGTCCGATGTTGTTTCTCCTGATATGAAGCCGGCGTACGAATATGATGCTTCGATGTGTTCTTTGAACAGAATTGGCACAAAGGCGGCAGATTTTTCTTTCAAGGATATAAACGGAAAGGTTCATACTCTCTATGGCATAAAAGCGGACTATATATTGCTTTTCTTTTCAAATCCTGGATGTCCTAACTGCAAGGAAATCATTGATATGATAAGGAAGGACGACGATATATCCGAAATGGAGAGGACCGGTAGACTCAAGGTGGTAAACATCTATATTGACCTTGAAATAGACAAATGGAAGGCGTATGTTTCGGAATATCCGAAGGAATGGATATGTGGGTATGACCATAATTATGTCATAAGGACGGACCTTACGTATAATGTCCGGGCGATCCCTTCGCTTTATCTTCTGGATAGGGACAAGAGAGTTCTTCTTAAAGATGCGCCTCAGGACAAGGTTTTCGAGATGCTTGATTCGCTTGCGTAAAAACCGTATATTTGAAATGTTTCCGTGCCTCTATGGTAGCGACGGAATACAGGTACGTATGAACAGCGTGAGACGGTTGAAGGAAAAACACTAAATTTCAATAAATAACAATGAGTATCGACAGAAAACTTTGGGGGAAATCTTCTGACGGTAAGGAGATATTCCTATATACAATGACCAATGAATCAGGCGCTTCCGTTAAACTGAGCAGTGTGGGTGCAGGAATCGTATCAATCATTGTTCCTGACAAGAACGGGAAGATGGATGATGTCGTAATCGGTTATGATGATCCGCTTTCATATTTTGGAGATGGTCCTTGTGCCGGTAAATGCCCTGGACGATATGCCAACAGAATTGCGAAAGGACATTTTTCTCTTGACGGCAAAGAATACAACCTGCCTATAAACAATGCGGTAAATCATCTTCACGGAGGCCCGAACGGATTTCAGAATCAGGTGTGGGACAGTAGGATAGATGGCAATGCTGTGGAATTTATGTATTTCTCAGAAGACGGAGAAGCCGGTTATCCCGGAAATCTCAAGGTTGTGGCTCATTATGAGTGGTCTGAAGAAAATGAACTCACATTGACATTTACCGCTGAGACTGATGCGCCGACTGTCGTCAATCTTACGAATCACGCTTATTTCAATCTCAACGGAGAAGGATCCGGCTCTGTCCTGAACCACGTTTTGAAACTCAATGCTTCGGAATATCTGCCTACTGACGATACTCTGATTCCGGTAGGAGAGGCTGAGGATGTGGCAGGCACGCCTATGGATTTTGTCAATCCGAAAGCACTGGGCCGAGATATCAAGAATGATTTTCCGGCACTGAAGTATGGCAAGGGCTATGACAACTGCTTTGTAATCGACGGCTATGTGCCTGGTCAGATTCAGTCCGCTGCTGAGTTGTATTCCGCTGAGAGCGGCAGGGTTCTGGAGGTGCTGACCACGCAACCGGGAGTGCAGGTCTATACCGGCAACTGGCTTGAAGGGTGTCCTGCCGGAAAAAATGGCCACACATACCACGACTACGACGCTGTTGCAATAGAGTGCCAGCATTATCCTGATTCGCCGAATGAGCCTGATTATCCTTCAACTGTGCTAAGGCCTGGCGAAGTGTTCGGACAGGCAATAATTTTCGCGTTCTCGGTAAGATAGTAAAACCGTATGAAACAATACCTTGACTTGCTCCGCCATATTCGTAAGGATGGAGTTATAAAGCACGACAGGACTGGTGTAGGGACACAAAGCGTGTTCGGATATCAGATGCGTTTCGATTTGTCAGAGGGCTTTCCTCTGCTTACAACCAAGAAGGTGCACCTGAAATCCATTATTTACGAACTGCTTTGGTTCATATCCGGGGATACGAACATCAAGTATCTTAAGGAGCACGGAGTGTCTATTTGGGATGAATGGGCTGATGAAAACGGCGATTTGGGACCAGTTTACGGGCATCAGTGGCGCAGTTGGCCGGCTCCTGACGGAAGGCGGATTGACCAGCTTATGCAGGTTATCGATCAGATAAAGAACAATCCTGATTCACGCAGAATGCTTGTATCTGCATGGAATCCCGGAGAGGTGGACAAGATGGCGTTGCCTCCGTGCCACTGTCTTTTTCAGTTTTATGTGGCTGACGGCAAACTTTCCTGTCAGCTTTATCAGAGAAGTGCCGATACCTTCCTCGGAGTGCCGTTCAATATCGCATCTTATGCGCTGTTGACGATGATGATTGCGCAGGTCTGTGGTCTTAAGCCGGGAGAATTTATCCATACTACTGGCGATACGCATATTTATCTCAATCATTTTGAACAGGTTGATCTTCAGTTGTCACGTGAACCGCGCAGCCTTCCGGTAATGAAACTCAATCCGGACGTGAAGAGTATACTTGATTTCAAGTACGACGATTTTACTTTGGAAGGATATGATCCGTGGCCGGCAATCAAGGCTCCGGTAGCGGTATAGGAATCTGTCTTATGGAAAAATATATAATCGCAGCAATTGCTGACAATCGTGCCATAGGAAAGGATAATCAGCTTTTGTGGCATATATCGGCGGATATGAAGTATTTTCGCAAGGTTACGACCGGCTATCCCGTAATTATGGGATACAGGACGTGGCTTTCGATAGGAAGGCCGTTGCCGGGCCGGAAGAACATCGTGATAACCAAACAACGTTTCGAGGCTCCTGAAGCTGTGGTGCAGGTGCCTGATGTCAGTGCTGCTTTCTCGGCGGCTGAGGGTTCCGACAAATGTTTCATCATAGGAGGTGCGAAAACATACGAGAGAACGCTTGATGTCGCTGACCGCTTGTATATTACGCACGTTTATACTGAAATCTCAGATGCGGATGCGTATTTTCCTGAAATAAATCTTTCCATTTGGGAGAAATTGTCTGAAACAGAGGAAGAAACGGATTCGGAAAGCGGTCTCTCATACAATTTTACGGTCTATAAACGAAAAATTTAAGAAAAACAGCTTAATAATTGTAAGTGATTTCCTGATCATCGATTGATGAATCGGGATTTTTTGTTATAAATGGATTATATTCTGTAATTTATAATAATACTAATATATTGGTATATAATAAGTTAATGCACAAAGCGACGAAAATACGCTTATGCTTATAATTTATAACTAGTCGTTCCTTAAAAAGCGTTCAATGGTTTGAATTTCAATAAAATAAGCACGAT
>CAVJKV010000021.1:0-45691 GCA_963650425.1 Oscillibacter sp.
TGAGCGACCGCGGTGCCTTCATCACAGGCTCCGACTTCCTTGTGGACGGCGGGGCCACGGCAGCTTTCTTTTATGGAGAAAAATAAACAAATGAACTATGAGACGATTCTTTTATTTGATGGTATTCGCGCTCTGCGCAATGTTCCATCTCACATCGTACGCACAAAGCGCCAACAACAAAAACAATGATAAGGAAATGAACAGCAAGAAAGTATTGGTCGCCTTCTTCTCGCGCGCGGGAGAGAACTACAGCGTGGGCAACGTAAAGACCGGCAACACGCAGATTGTGGCACAGATGATAGCCGATGCCACAGGTGCTGATCTATTCCATATTGTGCCTGTCAATGAATATCCTGCCGACTATTCTGAATGCACGAAAGTGGCGAAGAAGGAGCGCAATGCCAACGCACGTCCGGCATATAAGGGAGACGCGAAAGCAGAAGACTACGATATTGTCTTCATCGGCTACCCCAACTGGTGGGGCGATGCCCCGATGCCAGTCTATACCTTCATCGAGGCTCACCAGTGGGTAGGCAAGATGGTGATACCCTTCTGCACCCACGAAGGGAGCGGTCTATCCAACGAGGATGAGATTCGCAAGGCCTGCAAAGGAGCGACATTCTCAAAAGGTCTCGGCATGTATGGTCACACTGCACAAAACAACCGCGCCGAAGCCAAGACCGCAGTAGAGAAGTGGTTGAAAGGATTGAATCTATAAGCCGTAGGCAATCCTGTCCGAAATATCTTGATATGGAAAGATTTGATTAATTTTGCTTCTTGCGAAGGCAAGACAGGAATAGTTGAAACCACAAAAAACATGAAAGAACTGTATTTCAACACAGTGCAGGAGTTCAACGACTTCTACGGATTCGAGACCCTTCACCCGCAGGTGAGCGTGGTGAGGTTCGATAGGGAACACGGGGTGGAGGAGGGAATATACCACTACGGACTTTACGCCCTGTTTCTGAAAGAGAACAAGGGATGCAAACTCTCATACGGCCTTACCGAATATGATTTCGACGAGATGACGGTGACCAGTTTCGCTCCGGGGCAGAGCGTCAAGGTTGAGGCTAATCCGGAGGTGAAGTACCCGAAATGGACGGCTCTGGTATTTCATCCTGACCTGCTTGCCCGTACCCCTTTGGGCAGGAATATTGGCCGCTATGAATTTTTCGATTATACATCCGATGAGGCCCTGCATCTTTCCCTCGGTGAGATAGAGATTTTCCGAGGAGTTCTAAGCCTGATTGAACAGGAACTTCACCGGAGTATAGACAAGCATTCCCGGGAACTCATCGTCAGCAACATAGAACTGCTTCTGAACTACTGTCTGCGTTTTTACGACCGGCAGTTCATCACGCGTGAGGAAATAAATCACAGCGTAGTAAGGAAGTTCTCGTCTCTGCTGGACTCCTATCTCGCCGAAAGTGCCGAGGACGAAGGTCTGCCGACAGTTGCGTACTTTGCAGACAAATGTTGCTACTCCACAAAATATTTCGGGGAACTGGTAAAGACCGAGACCGGCCGCACCGCCCGAGATTTCATAAACGAGAGGATTCTCTCATCCGCCAGAAGGCTTCTTACGGACGAGTCAATGAGCATCACCCGGGTGAGCCAGAAACTCGGATTTGAATATCCCCAGCACTTTGTCCGCTTCTTCAAAGCACACACCGGAACGACTCCGTCGGAATATCGCAGGACTTCATAGCATTGGACGATAGCTTTAGGCCCGCAATATAAACTACAGGCTGCCCGAACAAACAGTTGTTAAGGATTGACAACGTGATGTAAATACACAGGAGGATGACTGAAATCAGCCATCCCCCTGTGCGTAATATGCTTGCAGCTAGCTATTTATATGTGCTGTTCAGCGTGATAGGGTAGTGATCGGAGATGTACTTGACTCCATAGTCCTCTGTCACCACGTGATACTTGGCTGCCTTGATGTTTCCGTTGTAGAAAATGTGGTCGATTACCGAGTTCGTGGTTTCGTTGAAGCCGTTGTATGTCCTGACGTTCTCAGTCTCCGTCGCCATTGTTGCAGCGTTGTTCATTTCCGCACGGATTGGACCAAGTTCTGTGGAATTGAAACCGCAGTTGAAGTCAGCTACCAGATATATCGGATACCCGCTCTTGGAAAGAGTCGAGACACCGGTTATCTCCTTGATCTTCTTGATAGTAAGCGTGCTTGACTTCTCCCTGGCCTCCGAACTGATGTGGTCGAAATGAGTTGCAAAGAAAAACGCAGTCTGATTGTTGTGCAGTTTGTCTGTTACCTTGACCCACACAACAACCCTTCTTTTCGCGCTGTGCCAAGATGAGAATGTTCCGTCCTCATTCTGTTCAGGAAGCTTGTCAGGGTTGTCCGCAAGCCAGAAGAAACCCTTGTCCTTCAATTCGAATCTGTCCTTTCTATATAGAATTCCGACGCCCTCACCGGTACCTCCGCTGATCCCTTCTCCAGAGTCGCGGTTAATGTCATAATATCCGTAACTCTCTGACAGATTGTACGAAAAATCCTGAGATTGGGTGGCGCGCACCTCCTGCAGTCCGAGGAAATCAGGCTTGGTCTCCTTTACGAACTTTATAGCTGCATCCTTGCGGACTGACCAAGGATATTCATCGGTGGTATTGTAATATCTGATGTTGAACGAGCCGACAAGCAGCGATTTTCCGTCCCCCTCGGGAACGACATCCTCCTTTTTCTCCTCGCCGTTCCATACTTTATGGATTACCGGATCCTTGGTGCAGGAGAAGACTGTCACCAATGAAACCAGAATCGCCAATGTTGATTGTAATTTCATAATTTACGATTGTTTTTAATTAGTACAACACTCCGGTCTTTGACGGATTTCCACCAAGCTGTGACCACGAATTCGCGTGGCCTGTGGCAGAACCCTTCACCGCAAACAGAGTAGGAACTCCGTCCTTCATTCCGTTACAGTAGATTGTTCCGTCTGTGCTTATGGCAGGCGATGAACGCATATCTGTAGCAAGCTGTATTTCAGCGACTTTCTTTCCGTCTTCCGGCGAAATCTTCACAAGCTTGCCCAGTGAATAATCATTGTAGTAGATGAAGCCCTCATTGTCGATTGCGGCAGAACCTGCAATGTTGCCGTCCGCGAGGGACTCCCACTTCACGGAGCCATCGGATGAGACGGCAGTGACGCGTGCCTTGTCATCGCCGTTGGTGCCCGTCGTAGTGTAGACTGTGCCGTCCTCACCGCAGACAACGCCCAATCCGTTGTATCTGGCAACCTTGCCGTTGATGGATATAGCCCATTCAGGCTCGTATGCAGTCGAATTATCCTTTACATACTTGTTTGTGTCGTAGCAATACAGCACGCTCTTGCCGCTTACCCTTCCGGAGTACTGCGTGTAGAGGATGTATATCCTGCCGTTTGCGTCTGCCGCCATCTGGCTTGATTCGCCGCTGTCAAGAGTCGTGCTGTTGTAGTATCCGAGAGCCTTGTTGTTCTGGTTGGTGTTGTCACCGTAGAATTTCCATTCGCCATTCTCTCTGAAGAACATTCTCGAACCGAACTTGTCGTTGCAGTGGCTGACCATAATGCCGCTCTTCAGACCGATGGTTCCACCGTAGCTTCCCTGCTTTATCAACAGTTTCTGGGCGAATGAACCGTCAGCCATATTGATGGCCTGTCCGTTGTCTTGAGAACCGTAGGTCTCCCACAAATCAGGGTAATTGGCCTGGGTAGGATTAGCTTTAGTGGTGAGTATCACCTGACCAAGGTCTTCCATAAGTAACGGAATGACAGCAATGTAGCGTGCATTTCCATAGTCGAAATACCAATTCTCCTTGCCGGCTGAACTGACGGAATATACTCCTGACCCGTAAGTGCCCACGACTTTTGAGTCTCTTTCATTGTAGGCCAATGCGATATAGACATTGCCCTTTGAATCGACTGAAGGTGTGCAGGAGTTGCCTTTCTTGGTTCCGTCATTGCAATATGGACTAGGATTGTGTTTCGTTGCATCGAAGGTCCACAGAGCCTCTCCATCCTTGCTGAATGCGGCAAGATGGCATCCGCTTGAGAACGCGTATACTTGGTTTCCGTCTGCGCTAACTGCCGGAGAAGAGAATTTGATGAAGGCTTCCTTGTCGCTCTCATACGCTTTGGACCATACCAATTCCAGACTGTAAACGCTCTTGTCCACGTGAATGGTGACAGTCTTGGTGGTCTTCTTCTTCATGTTGTCCGTGACGGTAAGGCTAACTGGGATGTCACCATATTCCACGAATGAGAATTCAGGATTCTGTTCGTTTACGACCGTGGTTCCGAAACTCCATTCCCAGGCAGTTATCGAGCCGTCAGGATCGGAAGACTTGTCCGTGAATTTCACTGAATCTCCGGCGCGGATGCCGCTTGTCGGTGCCCAGGTGAAGTCTGCTACAGGTGCCTTGTTCGTGTCCTGTATCTTGACGGTCTTCACTTTTACGGCAGTCACGTTGTCCACATCTGTCGTGACAGTCAGTTTTATTTCAAATTCGCCGACCTTGTCAAATGAGATTGGCTTTTCCGGCTGATGCCCCCACATCTTCTGTCCGTCCCACTCCCATTTGCTTGATATGACGTAGGCGTTTTCGGCATACGAGGTGTTTGTAAGTCGTATGTCTTCATAGAGTTCATAAACGTCCTTGTCGGTGGTGAAGTCGGCGTGAATAGCCACCTTTTCGTTCTTGAGGCAGCCGGTAAGCATTGCCAATGATGCCGTGGCGGCCAAAAATATATTGATTCTGTTCATTGTATTCAACTTTTACTCTGTCCACCCCGGATTCTGTACAAGATTCGGGTTCTTCTGGATAACGACTTCAGGGATAGGGTATACGTACATATTGTCGTTCCATACCCTTGAAATCTCGTATTTGAGACGGTAACCTTTGCCGTCGCTTCCGACAGGAGTCACCTTGAGGTTGCTGCCGGTGTACATAGCGATACTCTTGTAGTTTCCGCTGTATTTGCTGTCCTCAGTCACGAAAACGTCGTAGGTGCCGTCCCCGTTGAGGTCAAACGGAGTGTCCAGCGCCGGGATGAATATGCCGTCCCATTCTGCTGTCTGCCAAAGCTTTCCGCAAGCCCAACGCTTCAGGTCGTTGAGCCTAAGCCCTTCGAGGATAAGCTCTATTTCGCGCTCGCGGCGCACTTCCAGAATGACAGGGTCGGTGACTCCCGCGTATATTGATGCCATATAAGGGTCGGCTATCGTAGGCTTCTTGTCAAGGCCTCCCGTAATGCCAGCTCTGCTACGTAATGCTCCTATGGTGATTTTCCAGTCGTCATCGGTCAATGTGCCGAGTTCAGCCTTGGCTTCAGCATAGTTGAGAAGCACTTCTGCATATCTGGCAAGCGGCACGTCGTTGTAATTGGTACGGCCTCCGTCAAATGAGACGTCATCCATTACATATTTGGTGAACTGGTAGCCTGTGAGTGACAGTCCTGTCATATTTGCCGCAGTCGCCACGTATTCTCCGTTTTTGTCCTTGCAAGTGTAGTCTGCGCCACGTATTGTCTGATTGAGACGGTAGTCTCTTCCTGCTGTTTCCTCGGCAAATGTCTTGAACGAGCCGTCAGCCTTCGTGTCGCTATATGCCGTACCGTCCAGATTGAGATAGGTCCTGGCAAATGCGTGAGTCATAGACAAGTGAGGACCGTATGTCGAAGAATTGTAATACCAGTTGGCCTCTCCGAGCTGCATAACGGGGTCGAGAGAAAGCGCCAGCATTACTTCAGAAGTGACAGGGTTATCGCTTATGAACAAGTCCCTGTATGCGCCGCGGCCGTTCTTGGTGTATGCCTCAGGCGTTGTGTGGAGACTGTACGGGCCGGATTTGATGATTTCCTCGGCAGCGTCAGCGGCTTCCTTGAACAGTTCCTCTGCAGTGATGGTGCATCCTTCGAGATATTGTTTTCCGAATTGGCTTCCGGTGGCGTGGTATTTTCTGAATGACGCCTCGAACAGACAGAATCTTGACTTGAAGAACAATGCTGTCCATCTGTTCACCGTGTTCGAATTGGGGGTTATCCCATCTTCAGTAATGTTCTCGGCTGCGAAATCCAGGTCCTTGATGATATTGGAGATGATTACGTCCCTGTTGTCCTGCTTATTGTACAGTTCCGGGCTGTCAGGCTCCAGAGGTATGTCAATCCAAGGAACTCCGCCGTACTGAACCAGCTTGTTGTAATACAGGTATGCCCTGAAAAGCCGTGCGATTCCGGAGTAGTTGTTGCGTATGGTTTCGCTGACCTTGGAACTTGTGTTGTATTTCAGGAAATAGTTTACGTTTCTTATGTCGCCCCAGCTCCAGGAGGTGGAGGTGTTGGTCGTATATGCGCCCACTTCGTATGTGCCTGTCGAATTCTTGGCGGCATTGTCCATAGTCGTGTTGATTTTATGGGCTCCGTCATAGTCGGGCAGCAGATTGTAGAAACTGTTGGTGTAGTTCTTGAGACCTGTTTCCGAACCGAAGACCATATCCTTGCCGGCTTTTGCTTTAGGCTGCTCTGCAAGGTCGCAGGATGCTATGCCGACGGCAGCTATGGTGAGCATCAGTGCTATGATATTCTTTTGCATAATGTCAAAAAGTTAAAATGTAAGGTTGATACCGAAACTGTACGAACGCATTGTCGGATAGTTGTATCCGTCTCCGGTTGTGGAAAGGACGGAGTCATATCCGTAGATGTTAGCTGTCACGTCAATGTCCTTGGTGAGCCTGTACATCGGTGACCAGGTCCAGAGATTCTCGCCTGAGAAGAAGACGCTTATTCTCTTCATTCTCACTGCTTTGGTCCATTTCTCCGGAAGCGTGTATCCGATTTGCAGGTTTTTGAGCCTTATGTATGAAACGTCCATCAGGTATCTGGTGTTGGCATTGTTGGTTCCTTTATAGAAAGGAGCATAGTAGCCGGTGTATCTAGGCAGATATGCGTCAGTGTTTTCTTCTGTCCAGTAGTTGTTCTTGTGCCATTTAGGCATCTGGCCGTAAGGTCTGTTGTATTGTCCCCAGATGGTGGCGGACTCGTTGGTCGGGTACCAGTCCTGCTTGCCGACTCCCTGGAAAAATGCGCTGAAAGTGATGTTGTTCCATTCAAGGTCGAAGCCGAAACTGTAGATGTATCTCGGCTCGGAGTTTCCTATGATTTTTCTGTCGCCCGGGTCATCTACAGTGTTGCTGCCTCGGTCGATGTAGCCGTTGCCGTTGAGGTCTTCGAATTTGATGTCTCCCGGATACAGTTTGTATGTCTTGGAGGTCTGCATAAGAGGATTGTAGTATTTCTGTCCGGCATCGCGTGCCTTTGCTTCAGCAATGTCGATTTCCTCCTGTGTCTGCCAAAGTCCGTTGGACACGAATCCCCATATTTCGCCGATTCGCATACCCTCGTAATAGCTTGTGTTGTAGGAAGCTGTTGACAGGGATTTCGTGGCGTTGTTGTACTTGTCTATGGTGGAAATGTAATCTGCGAGGGAGCCTTTCAATGTGTAGTTGAACGGTTTGCCGCCGAGGTTGAAGCTGTCGCTCCACTTGAGGATTATCTCATAACCCTTGGTAGTCATCTCAGCATAGTTTCCTTTAGGTGAGCTTGCTCCGAATACGTCCGGAAGTGTAGGACCTACAGTGTACATATTGAGGGTTTTCCTGTTGTAGTAGTCACCGTTCAATGAGAGTCTGCCGCTGAGGAAACTCATATCGAGACCTGCGTCAAGCGTTCTGGCTGTCTCCCACGTGAGCGACTCAGGAATAGGTGCGGGGGCGCTTGTGTAACGTACTGTGGAGCCGTTGATGATTCTGCCCTGCGAGAATGAGAATGTCTCGTCGTAGGCGTAGTTGCTTACGTTGCTGTTACCGAGCGAACCGTAAGACGCCCTTATCTTGAGGTTCGTGACAGCCTTTTTGCTTACTTTGAACCAAGGCTCTTCCGTGATTCTCCATCCGGCAGATACTGAAGGGAAGAATGCCCAGCGCTGATTTTTAGGGAACTTGGAACTTCCGTCATATCTTCCGTTAAGTTCTATGAGGTATCTGTCTGCAAATGAGTAGTTTAACCTTGCGAAAACTCCGGCAGTGCGCCATTTGTACCAGTCTCCGGTTATACTCTTGTTGTCAATACCCATTGCGAGGTTGATATTGTCTACATCCGGTGTCAGAAGGTCATCATTGTAGGCGTAGGTCTGCTTGTAGAACTGCTGCTCGTAATTGTAGCCTGCAAGCACCTTGAGATAATGCTTTCCCGCGAATGTGTCTTCATACTCGACAAACTCGTTGGTCGCAAGGTAGCCGTAGTTGCGCAGAGTCTCGCTCATATATGACTGCGTGCCGGAAATTGTCTCGACCGTTCCTTCATATCTAGAAAACTCGCTCTTTACTTTCTTGACCGTGGTGTTGAAATCATAGTTTCTGTATGTCACGTCGGCGTTGAGTCTGAGTTTGTCGTCAAGGAATTTGGCCTGGGCGCTGAATGTGGTCTTGAGCAGTCTCTTGACGTAGCTTCTGTTGCTGTGGCCATATAGGAAGTCACCCACGGAATATACTGCGGAGTGAGTCATTGTTCCGTCAGGATTCCAGATAGGGGAGCACGGGTGTCCTTCATCCTGGATGTTTCTCCAAATGTTTCCGCCGCCCTCGGAGTATGTCTGAGGCATCACGTATTTCGTCCAGGAAACGTCGGTATTGTTGGAAATTTTCAGCCAAGGAGTAATCTTGTACCCCATTTTCATTCTGGTATTCAAGATTTTGTAGGATTCCGGGTTGGTCTCGGAATCGAAAATTCCGTTGTTGTCATAATAACGTCCAGACACATAGTAGTCGAACTTGTCGTCAGAACCGGAGACTGACAGGTTATGAGTCTGGCTGAAAAGGTAGTCCTTGTATATCATATTGATATAGTCGGTGCCCTTAGGATAGTAAAGCCATCTTCCGGCCGTGCCGATGCTGCCGTCGCTGACAAGCACTTCGTAATTTCCCTGCTCAGCGCGCTTCTTGTATTCAGCAAGCCAGGCCGTGGAAAATTCCATTGTCTTGTTGATTCCGGAAGGGTTTGAGAAATTGTAGTTGTAGTACGCCTGATAGAAGTGGTCAGCCCACGTGTATCCGTCTGATACGTACTCAGGTATTGTTGTAGGCTGTTCGAATGTGAAGTTTGCCTGATATGAGATTGTCGGTTTGCCTTTTGAGGCGCCTTTGGTGGTGATGAGCACTACTCCATAAGGTGCGCGGGAACCGTAGATGGCGGATGACGCGGCATCCTTGAGCACTGACACAGATTCGATGTCGTTCGGATTCAGCAGGCTGGGATCGCCTTCCACACCGTCAATCAGGACGAGTGCGCTTCCTCCCTGTCCAATCGAGGTCGTGCCTCGGATATTATAGGAAGGTGAACTGTTCGGCCTTCCGTCCGTGAATTTGAGGTTGAGGTTAGGTACTTGTCCCTGAAGCATTTGAGAGATGTTTGCATTTGCACGTCCTTCAAATGTTTCGGCTCCTACCTGGTCCACGGCACCTGTGAGATTGGCTTTCTTCTGCGTGCCGTAGCCGACTACGACAATCTCGTTGAGGGCAAGAGAGTCGTCTTTGAGAATCACTGTCAGGAATTTCTTGCCTGACACTTTGACTTCGACGTTCTCGTATCCCACGAATGAAACGACAATGACATCATTCGGTGATACGTTTGACAATGTGGCGGTTCCGTCAGGGCCTGTCATCTGCCCGTTGGTCGTGCCTTTTACAATTACGCTTGCTCCTGGCATTGCGCCTGTTTTGTCCGAGACCTTGACTGTGACGGTCCCGGGCTCGCCGGACGGTGACTGATTTTGGGCATAAGCGATGGAAATGCCCGTCAGTGTAGCCACCAGTACCAGCAGTACTCTGGAAAACAAATTCATAATGTGTTTGTGTTGGTTAGATATAATTAGTGTTATTGTGGTCCGGTTTTTCCGGAATGTGGTCGTCGCTTAAAATCTTAATGTAGTGTCAGCGGTTGTGTTATTATATCAGTGCTTCCCAAATATAAACAATTATTTCGAATCGAAACCATAAATATTTACGATTCGACAACAAAAACAGACTGACCGGGCTTGAAGTCCAATCAGTCTGTAATATTGCGTCGTATTTTACTTTGTGCCGGCGGCTAACCGCGTCGTGGTTATTCCTTTGGAATCAGCGCGAATGTGAGATCGCCTTTGCAGCAGAGCTTTCCGCCTACCTCAAGCTTAGCGGAGCAGAAATAGAGCGACCCCCTCTTCTCCAGAAGCTTTGCGGTAACCTCGCAGACATCGCCCGGCTTCACAGGATTCTTGAATCTGACCTTGTCAAGGCCTGCATAAAGTGTAAGATGTCCCGGAATGTCGTCTTTCACAAGGACAGCGCAACTCTGCGCCATAATCTCGCACTGGATTACGCCCGGTACAATAGGATTTCCCGGGAAATGTCCGCGTGTGAAGAATTCGTCCTCCTTGATGGTGTACTTGCAATGCGCAATGTTATTTTCGTCAATCTCAGCCTCATCCACCAGGAGCATCGGCTCTCTGTGGGGGAGAAATTGTTTGATGTCTTCCTTGTTCATAATGTTTTGGTTTTAGTAAGTCCTCCGTTAGTCCTCGTATCTTCTGAATGCTACGCAGGCATCGTGTCCACCGAATCCGAATGAATCCGAGATTCCGATTGTGAGGTCTGTCTTCACTGCCGTGTTTGGAGTATAGTCAAGATCGCATTCTGCGTCAGGGGTGTCGAGATTGATTGTTGGAGGAACAATGCCGTTGATAAGGGCCAGGATGGTGGTGATGGCCTCAGCAGCACCTGCAGCTCCGAACATATGTCCTGTCATTGACTTGATGGAGCTGATGTGAGCCTTGTATGCGAAATCACCTAGAGCCACCTTGTATGCCTTGGTCTCTGCCACATCATTCAACTTGGTGCCGGTTCCGTGGGCATTGATATAGAGGTTGTCTTTCTCCTTGTTGAAGCCGGCTTCTTCGAGAGCAAGTTCAATGCACCTTGCCTGGGTGGTTCCGTCTGGCCTTGGAGCTGTCGGATGATATGCGTCGCAGGTATTGCCGTAGCCGACCATTTCTGCGTAAATCTTCGCACCGCGCGCTTTTGCGTGCTCAAGTTCCTCAAGTACAAGGATTCCGGCGCCGTCACCCATTACAAAACCTGCACGGTTGCCGTTGAACGGGAGAGATGCGTATTTAGGATTCTCCGCACGGGAAAGAGCTTTCGCATTTGCGAATCCGGCGATACCCAGCGGAATTGTTGCATTCTCGCAACCTCCGGAGATAATCGCATCGGCATATCCGTGGCGGATGGCTCTGAAAGCTTCACCGATATTGTTGGTGGATGTCGCGCAGGCTGTTACAACGTCAATGCAAGGTCCCTCTGCGTGATGCTTGGTTGCAATGTGTCCTGCTGCGATATTGGAAATCATCGTCGGGATGAACAGAGGTGAGATCCACTGACCTGACGGGTCTTCAATCATCTTTGCGGTTTCCCTGTACTGAACCTCGAATCCACCGATGCCGGAGCCTACATATACTCCGAGTCTGAACGGGTCAATGTTCTGGCCTTCGCCTTCAGTAACGAGTCCGGACTGCTTCATAGCCTCGTATGCGGCAGCGACTCCATATTGTGTGAACAAGTCCTGCTTTCTGATGAACGGCTTGTCCATTCCATATTCTTCCGGGTTGAAATCCTTTATTTTTCCGGCAATTTTTACAGGCAGATTATCGGTAGAGAAATCCTGAATATAATCGATTCCGCACACCCCGTCCACGAGGTTCTTCCAAAAGGTCTCTACATTGTTTCCAATAGGTGATATGACACCCATACCTGTTACTACAACTCTTTTTGCCATTGTTTTGGTTTTTTCAGATTAAACAATCAGTGAAGGAGCATTTTTAAGCAGCTTCTCAGCTCCGCCCATAATATCTTCAACTATATCTTTTGCACTTTCTTTCTTGTGGATCATACCTGCGACTTCGCCTGCGAGGTAACTTCCCATATTGTCTCCGTCGAAAACGGCCTTGCGCATTGCGCCCTTTCCGAAATTGAGCACTTCCTCTTTAGGTACTTCCGGATCATACTCCATCTTGAAGAATTTCTTTGAGAACGGAGTCTTCAGACAGCGTACGGCATCACCGAGTGACTTGCCTGTGACCATTGTGCTTACGTCGGAAGCCTTCAGAAGTTTCTCTTTGTAGTTCTCGTGGATAAGGCATTCGTCCGCGATGAGGAATCTTGTGCCGACCTGTACGCCTACAGCGCCCATCATAAATGCTGCGGCAGCACCGCGACCGTCGAATATTCCGCCTGCTGCCAGGACTGGAATATCAAGAGCATCAATCACTTGTGGTACGAGAGCCATAGTGTGGTTGTCGCCCACGTGTCCGCCGGATTCAGCACCTTCAGCCACTACTGCTGTAGCTCCGAGTTCCTGCATCTTCAATGCGTATGCAACAGAAGCCACGACAGGAATAACCTTTATACCTGCAGCTTTCCATTTTTCCATATATGCGGCAGGTGAGCCTGCCCCGGTGGTGAGAATCTTAACGCCTTCTTCGACAACCATATCGGCAACCTCAGCCGCGTTAGGGGCGGCAAGCATTATATTTACGCCGAAAGGCTTATCTGTCAATGTCCTGCATTTTCTAATTTCAGCCCTTACAGCCTCGGTTCCGAAATTTATGGATGAGATGAGTCCGAGACCTCCGGCATTTGAAACGGCTGCAGCAAGATTCGCATCTGCAATCCAAGCCATTCCGCCCTGGAATATTGGATATTTTATTCCAAGAATATCGCAAATTACACTTTTAATCATATATAGATGATGATTTAATGATTCGCAAATATAGTAATTTTTACCATTCCAGTACAGCCGCTGCAGAGAGCAACCCTGCACCAAACGCACTGAAGACTAGAATATCTCCCTTTTTGAACATTCCCTTGCGGTTGCATTCGTCCAGAAGTATTGCGCACGAAGCCGATGAAGAATTGCCGTGGTCTGTGATGTTTACAGGGAATTTTTCGTCAGGTTCTTCCAGATAATGCTTTATGGCGTCGATGATTCTGAGATTAGCCTGGTGTACCATATAGTAGCTTACCTGCTCCTTGGTCATTCCTATTTCTTTCAGAAGTGCCTCGACCTCAGTTGTGGATGCGTTTACGGCGAACTTGAATACCTCGCGGCCTTTCATCTGCAGCGGTACTTCGCTTTCCTCCTTCTCAATGAACGGGGTCGGAAGAAGTATTCTCTTTTCCCATATCTTGTCCGTTGAAGGCTGGGCGTGCAGTCTGATGCCCTTCAAGTTGTCGCCGACCGTGAATACAGCCGCACCTGCACCGTCTCCGAAGAGGACGCTTGTAGCCCTGTCTTTCCAGTCAGTCATTCGGGATGGTTCTTCAGCGCAAACGATGAGCACGTTCTTCACTTTCCCCGCAAGAAAATGGCACTCGGCAATATCCATCGCATAGATGAATCCCGGGCAGGCGCAGTTTATGTCGATGCTCGGACAAGTCATTCCTAGTTTCTCGGCGATAATGCTGCTGAGTCCTGGTGTCATATATTCGTTTACGACATTCGAGCAGATGAAATAATCGATGTCTTCAGGTTTGAGCCCGGCCATTTCAAGAGCATTTGACGCGGCTTTGGCGCCGAGGTCTTCAAGATTTTCGCTGCTGATTACGTGTCTGCTGCGAATGCCCGTACGAGGCACAATCCATTCGTCGCCCGTGTCCAAAAATTCGGACAGCATCGCGTTGGTCACAACCTTTTCAGGCAGTGCGCTTCCGGTTCCGATAAGTTTCATAAATTATTCCGGTTTTCAGTCTTAATACTAGCTTTCTGATTTTTTTGCGGAGCAAAGATATTCATATTCCCCTCATAAATGAAAAGAATGTGGTGAACTGTCCGTGACAGGGCTTGATTTTGGCGAGATTGCCGGATATGTGGCGAGTTTTCGCTAAAATGTGTATATTTGTTTGGATTTTGACCGCATAAAATATGTCAGATAAATATAAATTGCCGGCTTATTTCAGACAGAAATACCAGCTGATTGCCACAGTTACTTTCACAGCATTCTTCTCTCTGGTGTTTATGCTGGTGAGTATCCCGTTTTCACACAATGTCTGGTTCGAATTGGGCGCATCGGAGGCTTTTCTGTTCACGGCGGCATTCTTCATAATCGGACTTTTCGTCATCATATTCAGCAAGAGGCTGATGTATGCCACCAGGATGCAGGATATGTCATATCTTCAATATGTGCTGTGGAATGTGGGCGAGGTGATAGTAATCTGTCTTCTCTATGCCTCATTCTCCGTGAAAGGTGACAAACTCGGCATAATAAGGCTAGAAGATGCCTCTTTCGTGGATATTTTCCTGAACGCTTTCATCTATTGTTTTGTCTCGTTGATTATACCCTATATTATAGCGGGAATGTATTTCGCCATAATCGACAAGAACAATACAATCAGGCTTATGAACTATGCGAATGTGGTTTCCGACGAGCCCATTCTGCCGAAGGACGAGCAGAAAATCACACTGTTCGACAATAGCGGTGTGCTCAAGTTGTCGCTCAGACTGTCGAGCCTGTATTACATCGAGTCAGATGATAATTATATAATTGTGTGGTATTCAGACAGTAAGGGAGAACTCAGCAAGTATATGCTGCGCTGCCGTCTGAAGACTATTGAGGAAAGTTTCAAGGGCAGCAGTCTTTTGCGCTGCCACCGCAAGTATATTGTCAATATGGACAAGGTGAAAGTCGTTCGCAAGGAAAAGGACGGATACGAACTGGATATCGACAATGACTCGATTCCGCCGATTTCCATCACCAGAACATATCTGGACAATGTCCTTGAACATCTGAAAAAGAACGGCTAGCAGCGTTTCAAGGCTGTTTAGCGTCTTTTTCTGTTCTTTTTGTCCCGTCTGAGTCTGTAGGTGCTTTCCACAAGAAGTTCGTCGGAGAGTATTCCTCGCGCCGCCAGGATGTCGAAAATGATGCAGATGAGCGGGAATACCACATTGACCTTATAGACGAGCCTGTTGCCGTCCGCTCCGTTGTGCAGGTTTACGAAAAGTTCTATGCCGAGCCAAATCTGGAGTCCCAATGTAACGAGCGCCGTGAGAATGGCTGTCCTGTACTGGAATACGCGGAACCGGTATGTTGTCAGCGCTATGATATTGAGGATGAGAATGATAACAAGAAGTATAGCATACGGAATGTATGTCAGATACTTGTATGTCTCGATTGCCTCGCCGTCAGCTCCATAGACGGCTGCCTTGACGCTGAAAAGCATTATTGCAATAAGTACAGTGGATATTGCAAGGTATAGTGTCTGAACTCTTTGCCACATAAGTTTGTATTCAATTTTCTAAGCGACTGCGAATATAGGAAAAACGGCAGTAAAAAACTAACTTTGGCGAAAAGTGCGTTATTTATATGGAACAGGAAAGAGGCGTGGATAAGCTTTCTCGCTATATTATATACAGCGTGAGCGCCGCATTGATATTGGCCTTATGCTGGTATTTCAGAAGCGTGATATTGTACGTGGTGCTTGCAGCGGTGGTGTCATTGCTCGGTAAGCCTGTTATGAATCTTCTCAGAAAGATGCGTTTCCGTGGGCGGGAACTGCCGGACTGGCTGATGGCCGTTATGGCGCTGTGCCTGATTCTGTCCGTCTTTCTTGTCATTTTTACGCAGGTTATACCGGTGGTCGCAAGCATTGTCCAGAGCATTACTGCAAATTATTCTTCTTCGGACTATTCGCTTCCGGTCGAATCCTTTATGGTGACGGTGGACAATATAAATGCCTGGCTTATTTCGCATTTCCCGCAGTTCGGGCCTGATTTCAGAATTGAAAATTCTGTCGGGGCATTCATCCGCAGGGTATTCGATCTCGGTTCCATTACGACAGCTATCGAGTACATCGCGTCGTTCTTCGTTTCGTTTGGAGTCGGCATATTTTCGGTCGTTTTCATCTCATTCTTCTTTGTCAAGGACCCTATGCTTTTCCGCAAGATAGTGGGTGCTATCGTGCCGGACAGGATTGAACTTAAGGTCATTGACGCGATAGGAGACATTGAGCATTTGCTCTCAAGATATTTTGTGGGACTGCTTGTGGAGGTTATCGGAGTGGCTCTTCTGAATTTTCTGGGGCTTTGGCTGGTTGCCGGAGTGGGAATGAATGCCGCGTTGGGTATCGCATTTATCACCGGCATAATGAATATAATTCCATACGTGGGACCGCTTGTCGGGACTGTCCTCGGAACGATTCTCGCTACTGTGCTGAAATTCAGCGTCGGCGGGGTGTCTGTACATTTCTGGGGCTTCGTGGTGTTGCTCGTAGCGATATTTATGGTTACTCAACTCGTGGACAACTTCCTGTTTCAGCCTCTCATCTATTCCAGAAGCATAAAGTCGAGCCCTCTTGAGATTTTCATAGTGCTCCTTGTTGCGGGCAATGTCGCCGGCGTATTCGGAATGCTTGTCGCGATTCCTGCCTACACCGTGGTGCGCGTGGTCGCGGGGCATTTCTTCTCTGATGTCAAGGCAATCCGGCGCCTGATTCCCGATGATGGCTCCGGTGTGGAAGCGGATTCCGGTGAGGGCAAATGACTTGGGAATTGAACCGGAAAGATGCAGGGATTCCTTGATTTCGAAAAATTGTAAATAAAAATTCAATCAATATGAAACTGTACAAATATGCGTTGGCGGTGACGTTACTGCTTGTAAGTTTGTCAATGCCGGCACAGACCAACAAATGGACAGCCAAAGGTGTGGCACTTGCGGAACCCTCTTCCACCCACAAGTTTGTCTCGCGTGATACGGCGGATTTATATCTCGACTTTTATCCGGCTGCGAAAGGTGCCAATCAAGTATTGAAGGGTAACAGGACTCCTGCGGTAATCTTTGCTTTCGGTGGGGGATTCGTTGGCGGGAATAGATACAAACCTCACTATAAGCAGTGGATTAAATGTTTGAATGATAATGGCTTTGCTGTATTCTCGATAGATTATCGTCTCGGGCTCAAAGGGGTGGATGCCAAGGGACTAAAAATGATAGGCGCTGTGCACAGGGCCGTGGAGATGGGAGTGGAGGATATGTTCTCGGCAACGTCATACGTGGTGGAGAACGCTGATGCTTTCGGCATTGACAAGGATAATATTGTGGTTGCAGGTTCTTCTGCCGGAGCTATAATCGCGCTGCAGTCGGAATATGAACTGTGCAATCATTCAGAGCTTGCATCAAATCTTCCTTCCGGCTTCCGATACAGCGGTGTAATCTCTTTTTCAGGAGCAATATATTCGACGGACGGCAAAGTTAAGTATGCCGATGCTCCTGCTCCGCAACTCCTTCTTCACGGAACAGCCGACAGGGTAGTGACTTACAAATCCATCAAAATCTTCAAACTCGGACTTTTCGGATCTTCCAAATTGGCAGTGCGTCTCAAGAAATTCGGTTATCCGTTCACGATAATCCGTTATATGGACCATACGCACGATATTGCGGACCTTATGTATTACACATTTCCTGAGCAGCTGCTTTTCCTGCAGAAATCTATCCTTAACAAAACAGGCAGGACGGTTGACATAGAAATGGATGATCCTGCCTTGCCGGTCGATAACAGTCTCAGAACGCTTAAAGACCTGTACAACTAGGATTTCCATCCTTGTTGTACAAGTCCTTTGGATTTCATAACGTACTTTCTTCCGTCGCCTCGAGGGGTATTCGCACCTCAGATGCGGCGCCATGAAAGGGCTGTAAACTATTTGATGGCGGAAAGTTTTTCCAGCGCCAGTTCTATAAGTTTGCGGACCTGTGGCTTGTAGTCCGGGTTGCTGCTTTTGAGATGTCTGTTGGCGATTGCGCAGCAGACTGTGCCTGCCTGATGCCCGAGGTGTGCTGAAAGCCCTGCCAATGCCGAACTTTCCATTTCGAAATTGGTAATGCGGTAGTCTCCGAATCTGAATGACTCGAATTTCTCAACCATATCAGGCATTGCGAGCGGAATTCTTACCACGCGTCCCTGAGGGCCATAGAATCCTTGTGCCGAGATAGTCACACCCTTTACTGTGCAGTCTTTGAACGCTTCAATCAGTTTATTGCCTGCCTTGACAAAGTATGGGCTGCCGAGGTAGCTGTTCCAACGTGTGTGAACTTTGAATGCGTCTTCCATTTCTGCAATGTTGATTTTGTCGCGGTCAGCATACCAGTTCAGCAGTCCGTCGCAGCCGACAGATATTTCCGAGAATATGAATGAGCCGAGCGGAATGTCAGGCTGGATTGCGCCGCAGGTGCCGACTCTAAGTATCGTCAATGTCTTGTGTTCCGGCTTTATCTCTCTGGTGTTGAAATCAACATTTGCGAGTGCGTCAAGCTCATTGAGGACAATGTCGATATTGTCCGTGCCGATACCCGTCGAAAGCACGGTAATGCGTTTTCCGTTGTATTTGCCTGTGATTGAGACAAATTCTCGTGAGGCGTGTCTGAACTCTTTGTCTGTCAGAAATTCGCCTACCATATCCACGCGTCCGGGATCACCCACGAGCATCACTTTGTCCGCGAGTTCGGAAGGTTTCAGATGAATGTGGAATGCTGAACCGTCAGCATTTATTATAAGTTCTGATTCAGGTATTCTCATAATGTTGTGTAGTTTTAATTGTTAAATATGTTGTTTATAAAATATGATTCCTGTTTGTGAAATGATGGGTTATACCACGTTCAGACGGGATTTTCTCTTCTTTGGTACAAGGAAATTGGCAATCTTGTCGGTCACTCTCATACATACTCCGGTAAATACAGCCGACATTATCGTGCCCTCCCTGATGACATTCTCGGTTCCGTTGCCGAATACGTTTCCGAAGCAGAACCAGGAAATGACAATCGCTACAATTACAAGGAAGATGTCAAACCCGATTTTGGCATAGCGGAACTTTATGCCGAAAGCCTCTGAGATAGCCTTGTCCGTCATTTCTCCGGCAAGCATCCAACCGTTGCCTATGACCTCGAAACTGATGCCGAGGGCTGTGACAAAGATTGAAAGAACCATCAACAGTACTTTCATTCCGTATGTGTCTGCGGTCACCCAACCGAAAGCCCAGATGGCAAGGTCGGTGAGGATGCCGAATACGACGGCTGCCGGAATCTGCATCAAGTATCTGAGCTTGAAGTTCTTGCGCAGCAACACGATCTGCATCAGCAGAAATGCTATGTGCATCAGAAATGTGTAAAGTCCAACTGTGCCGACTGTGACCGAGCCTATCTTGAAACCTGCCGCCAGTGAAACGACATAGGGGGGACATGATATAGGCGATGTGCCAAGGTCTGATTTGATTGACAAGGCTACGCCGATTGCCACGAGAATCAGTCCCGTAGTGCCGGTTGCGTACCTTGCGTGAATGGATTTTATGCGTTCTTCGTTCATTATTTTAGTATTTTCGAAACAAGCAAATATCGTTAAAAATGCTAACTTTGCAAAAAGTTCGCTGACGGAGCGTTTTCGTTAGCGGTTTTTTGTGTGAAAATCAAAAATATAAGATAATGAACAGATTTACTAAAATTGCAATGATTATGGCATCTGCTGTCGCTGCCGGATGTGCTGGCGGCAATCGCGAGAAAGTTCCTGCAATTGACCTTTCAGACCTTGACACGACTTGTTCTCCTGCAAAGGATTTCTATCAGTACACAACAGGCGGTTGGCAGAAAAACAACCCATTGAAGCCTGAATATGCCCGCTTCGGTTCGTTCGATGTCCTCAACGAGAACAATGAGACCCGTCTTAACGATCTTTTCAAATCGATGACTGAAATGTCTCCGGCCAAAGGTACAGTTGAGCAGAAAATATCAGACATATACAAGATGGGACTCGATTCCGCCCGCCTCAATGCGGAAGGTTTTGCTCCAGTAAAGAAATATCTTGATGAAATCTATGCAGTGTCCGACAAGGACGGTCTTGTGAAGGTAATTGCGGATTTGCATAATTTCGGTGAATCCGCTTTCTTCGGTGCATCGGTTACTTCAGACCTTATGGACAGCGATGCTCAGATTCTGTATCTCGGTCAGGGCGGCCTTGGAATAGGTGACAGGGACTACTATACAGATCCTGCAAATGCTGAAATCAAAGAGGGCTATCGCCATTTCCTCGCCAGAGTATTTGAGCTTGCAGGACTTCCAAAGGCAGAAGCGGCTGCAAATAATGCACTTGCAGTGGAGGATGCGATTGCCGAGTGTTCCTGGACAAGCGTGCAGGAAAGGGATATGGAAAAGCTCTACAATCCTATGACTACGGCAGAATTGGTTGTGGCATATCCTGGATTTGACTTCAAGTCATATTTCGCGGTAAGAAATATCCCTGACCAGGAGAAACTGAATGTGTGCGAGCCTTCATTCTTTGAGGGATTCAGCAAGTATTTTGCTTCAGCAGATCTTGATGTCCTCAAGGACTATGTGGCAGGACAGCTGGTTCAGGGTGCGTGCGGTGCTGTCAGCGATGATTTCTACAACGCAAGTTTCGATTTCTTCAGTACTCAGATGAGTGGCGTGACCAAGCAGAAACCGAGATGGAAAAGGGCTATGCGCGTTCCTAACAGCATTCTTGGCGAAGCAGTGGGCAAAATGTATGTTGAGAAATATTTCCCTGAGTCATCCAAAAAGAAGATGATCAAGCTCGTGGAAAATCTCCAGAAGGCTCTCGGTCAGCACATTGACGAGCTCGATTGGATGAGCGACTCTACAAAGTCAAAGGCTCACGAAAAACTTGCCAATTTCACTGTTAAGGTCGGCTATCCTGACAAGTGGAAAGATTATTCAACATTGGTTGTGGATCCGCAACTCTCTTATTATGAGAATCTTCGCGCTGCAAGCAAATGGTATGTCGATGACAATATGAAAGAACTCGGCAAACCGACAGACAAGACTGAATGGGGTATGACTCCTCAGACGGTAAATGCTTATTACAATCCGTCCACAAACGAGATATGTTTCCCTGCAGCAATCCTTCAGCCTCCTTTCTTCAATCCGGATGCTGATGATGCAGTCAATTACGGTGCAATCGGTGTCGTAATCGGTCACGAAATGTCACACGGCTTTGATGACCAGGGACGTCTCTTCGACAAGGACGGAAATATGGTGAACTGGTGGACTGAAGAAGATGCTGCCAAGTTCAATGCAAAGGCTCAGGTGCTTGTAAACCAGTTTGACAGTGTGCAGGTTGTTCCAGGCGTTATGGCAAACGGAAGGCTCACTCTCGGTGAGAATATCGGTGACCACGGCGGACTGAGCATTGCATACACAGCAATGGAAAATGCAATAAAGGATCATCGTCCCGGTCTTATCGACGGATTTACTCCTGAGCAGAGATTCTACATCTCATACGGAATCATCTGGGCTACCAACATCCGTGATGCGGAAAAGGCACGTCTTACTAAACTTGATGTGCATTCTCTTGCAGTGAACAGGGTGAATGTGTCCCTGCGCAACTTCCAGACATTCTTCGACGCATTTGGAATCAAGGAAGGCGATCCTATGTATCGTCCTGAAAGCGAGAGAGTTCATATCTGGTAATGACTTCCTCGGCTTTCATAGCTGGTAAACTTCGATTTCAAGGAAGGATTGCGGTGGCGACAGTTGCCATCGCATCTTTCATAATCATAATTGCCGTCGCTGTCTCTTCCGGATTTCGGAAAGAGCTAAGAAACGGCATTGCTTCTATTTCCGGGGATATCAGGCTGACGTCCCCGGATTTGAATTATATAAGCGACTCATCTCCGTTGAGGTCTGACGCTTCATATATGCCTGCATTGGACTCTATACCGGGCATTCGTGCCATCACTCCTGTTATCTATCGTGCAGGCATAGTCAAAGCCGGTGAGAATATTCACGGAGTCCTGTTCAAGGGTACTCCGGGCGGTGGCGACAGTCTTAATGTCTCGGTCCCACGTCGTCTGGCTTCAATTCTGGGGCTGAAAGAGGGTGACGGAATGCTGACGTATTTCATAGGCGAGTCAGTGAAAGCAAGGAAGTTCCACGTGCGTTCCGTCTATGACGACTTGTTGGGAAGCGATGATAAGCTGATAGTGTATGCCGGCATTGCCGATTTGCAGCGAATAAACGGGTGGGCTCCTGAAGAGGTTTCCGCAGTGGAAATTACACTTGATGACCGATACCGTTCAGAGGAAAAGATGCGTGAAATGACTCAGGAAGTCGGTGCTGCGGTATTGTTCAATACTCCTGAGGACGAAAGTACGGTAGTGGCGTCATCTGCCCTGAATATGTATCCGGAGATATTCTCGTGGCTTGATCTGATTGACTTCAATGTGCTGTTTGTGCTGATTCTGATGACTGTGGTTGCAGGTTTCAATATGATTTCCTCCCTGCTGATAATGATTTTCAGAAACATCTCGCATATCGGAGTGCTAAAGTCGTTGGGAATGTCGGACCGCTCCATAATATCGGTTTTCCTGCGAGTATCGTCTTCTGCCGTGCTGAAGGGAATGCTGATTGGCAATGTCTGCGCTTTGGTATTCTGTCTGGTGCAGTCCACCACTCATCTTCTGTCCCTCAATCCTGAAAATTATTTCATTTCATTCGTCCCGGTGAACATAAATGTCTGGCAAGTGATTCTCGCCGATGTCATTTCTTATCTTGCGACAATGCTGCTGCTTGTCTTGCCGTGTCAGATGGTGCTCGGCGTTGACCCTGCGAAGACTGTGAGGGCGCAGTAGAGCGGCTGCCTGTGCTTGAAATGGATTCGAACAGATTGCTCAATTCGTTCATATTCCGCACGTATGATATTGTCTCGTATCCTTTGAATTTGCCGAGTTTTACAGTGTCGGCATCCAGAATGGCGTCTTCCCGCATATCAGGAATGATTGCTTCAATGTCCTCCCATCTGCTGTGAGGAGTACCTATGGATGAAGCGTAATTGATGCAGTCCATAATGCGGCCTTCGCCTGCGTTGTACGCGGCGAGAGTGAAGTTTGTAAGTTCAGTCTTGTCCGAGGTATATTTCCGGAACATTCCCTGAAGGTGCTTCAGATATGTCACGGCGGTCCTCATATTGTCTTCAGGGTCAAGCAGATCATCAGCCTGAAATCTGTCGGCTGTGTGTGGCATAAGTTGCATCAGACCTATCGCTCCTCTGCGCGAATGTGCTTCAATATGGAACTTCGATTCCTGCCAGACAAGGGCAGTGAGCATATACCGGCTCCATCCTAGTTCTGCCGCATATTTGGCGATAAGCTTGTCGTAAGGGCTGAGCAGTTTGTACTTCCATCCTTTTGCGAATCTTCTGTGCGGTTCATATCCTGGTGTAAACCTCGAAACCATTTCCTTGTGCTCGTCTGAGAGACAGAAGCTTGACAGCCAATGGTTTATGTCCCTGTGGGCCGCAGTCAGTTTTCCGTCTATCACCCAGGCGGCACTGTCCGCCAACGGGACGGAACAGTAATACGCCTTGTCGTAAATGAGCGAATCAGTGAAGGGGAGAACAAGAATATCAGCTTTTCCGTCATTGAGCGAGTCCAGGCAATTTCTGTCGCCGACAGATATGTCAGTCATCTTTCCGGTCTGTTGTCCGTAGAGCTTGAGCATCTCGTAGTTATAGCCGACGGCGTATCTCATTGCAGGTGAATTGTCTATCGCTATAACGCAGCGCAATGTGTCAGTCTCGAATGAGCCTTCATTTCGTACTGTCCGCTGAAGCAGGGGTACGCCTACCATCACCAGAACAGACGGTATAATGTACTTCAGTATTATGCGAGTCTTTTTAGGCAGGCTCATTGTTGTGTGTTACTAATATGTGTTGCGTGATGCGCTTCTGCCGCCACCGGTCAGACCGCCGAGTCCGCTTGAGGAACTTCCGGAATTGCCGCTGGAAGACCCTCCGCCGAGGGAACTGCCGCCGCTCACCGCCTTGTTCCTTGAAGGCTGTATGTAGAACGGCCAGTAAATGCCGAGCTTGAATGCCCTCTGCGGCCTTATATAGCCTGCCGCGCTGAAATAGTCGGCGCTGTCCATCGGCCAGCCCATTCCGACATTGACCAGTTTGACGAATATGCAGGCACGTTTCCACTGTATGTTCACGAACGCGTCGATATATGGGCAATTCCCGTATTTTTCAGTCCTCTGGTTATAGAACATTCCGAGTGCCGGGCTGTATCCGGGTGCGTACCAATTCGTCGTATATGATACATTCGCGCCAATCTGCATCTGCATCACCTTCTTGACGACATTGAACTGCCAGTACCACCTTGCATTGACTGCCACCATAGGAAGCGGAATTACATCCTCATCGGAGGTGGTCTGGAAGAGAACCTGATTGTCGAAATGCAGTCCCCATATCTTGAAATTCTTGGTCAATGCCAACTTCATTACACTCACAGCGCTTCCTCTTTGTCTAGCAATCGCCTGAGTGTCATAGTAGATATAATTGTCCACAAGCGTCCATCCTGCAGTAAGATCCAGATTCCAATGCGGAATAGAAAATGAACCCTCAAGTTTTGTTGTGGAAATCTTGCCGAAACTATTGTCCCATTTGTAATGGTTGGAATAATAGTGCTGCTGATAGTATTCCGGTTCGTCAAGCGTGGTCTCGAAATGGAAATTGAACGACATCGGACTCTTTCTCTGCCTTCTGAACGGATAAATGTTGAATCCGGCGTTGGCGTTGATGCCCATGTCATTGATTTCCTGTCCTACAAACGTGTAGTATCCGTCAGCATCCCAGTGGAAATAATTCTTGAACTGTCCCTTCGCTCCTCCATAAAGGTAGGCTGAGTTCCATATGGTGTTGCCGCCTTTGGTCATAAGGTAACTGTCCGGAGTGAACATATAATAGTTCAATATCCTGTCTCCGATTCCGATGTTTACAGAAGACACGATGGCGTCGCTTGCCCACGGCTGCAGTTTGATGAATACCTTGTTCTCGAATTTCATCACCCTCAGCGAATCTGACGATGCGGTCGGGTTGAGGTAGAAATTGTTGTTGTAGAACTCCCTGGCGGTTTCGTCGGAGATGTCGATATTGTCCTTGTAGATTTTCCTATAGACGGAATATTCGCTCGTGTGCCCGATAAATGCGGTAGTGATGTCCGTATTCAGGGTGTCAGCAGCGGACTTGTCAGCGTGTTCTGTACGAATTTGGTTCAGGTCGTCGTCCAGCATGGCGATTCTCAGACTGTCGCCTGAAGCCATGGCGCTGTCACGATATGCAGTCAGTTCCTTGTTCAGAGCCCTCTTTTCCTTGATGTTGTTGATGAAATTGAAAGGTATTCTGTAGGTCTGGTCAAGGAATACAGTGTTTTTCTTTATCAATGTGGAAGCATCTTTCAGCCTTACGTCGATTTCCCTGGAGCCGACAGTAGTGTCACGTATCCAGAAATTGTCGGTGATGCCGCCGTTCTCGTTCTTGGACATCTTGTTGTAGATGTAACCGGCGTGTACCTGATACTTGCGTCCAAGATAATTGGTTGAGGCTGAGAATGTTCGATTGTCCACTTTCTCGTTTTCGAGCATTCCGTTCGCGCCGAATCTGTCGTATTCCAGAGTGAAGTTCCACGACGGCAGAATGTTCTGGGTTGTCATTATATGGAGATTGTTCTCCGCGCGTTCGTCATTGGCGAAGAGTGTACCCCAGTATGCGAGTTCGGTATAAGGCGTCTTGGTGTTGTAGAACGGAATCGAATACGGATTGTACGTATAGCATTCGTACGGCGTATAGAACGATATTCCTTCCTGGGACTTGCGCTTAGAAAAGTCATAAGTCTGTACGGCAGAGCCGATTATGCCAAGGTAAGATGCTCCGACATCATTCCTGAGGAAGGGATAGTCGTTGTACCTGTAATTGTACGAAGTGTCCAGTTTGTTGAGATTCACTTCGTTGAAGTACCGGCCTTTGTTCCAGGTAAGAATCCTTTTGTAGAACAGCGAGTCCGGGACGGAGAATGTTTCGAGAATTCGCGGAGTATTTTCGCGGATACTGTCTTTGATGTCCAGCAGGCTGTCTTTTGCGTTCAGAATGCTGTCCATCTTGTGCTGGCGGACTTTCATCTTCTGCTCGAAGTCGTATTTCTTCCTTGCTGCCTTGTCCAGGGATGCGTACCATTCGTTGAACTTCCTGATGGCCGTTTCCGTGGAGTCCAGAATATAGAGGGAATCGAGTTTCGGCCAGTCAATGCTGTCTCCTGCCTGCTTGAGGGAATCTCTCACCAATACGTGCGTCAGCGAATCTTTGATGGCGACGTAGTACTTATATCTGAATGGGTCGGTAAACCTCAATGAATCAGGTGCTTTCATCGTATCCCGTGCGGAGATGACAACTTCTGCGCTGTCCGTTCCCAGTGAGTCAAGTCCTGTGGTGTCCGCAATGAGTTTGTCGTATTCTGAACGGAATTTTGTATAGATGTTGTTTTGGTAGATGACGGTGTCCTGAGAAGAATTTCTGAATGCACCGGTCAGTGCTTCCGCCCAGTCAAATCCCAACGATTCAGCCCTGCTGAGGTCTGCGGCGATGCTTTGTACGGCAACGATGCCGACCAAAAGGGCCGGAAACCATATCTTTGATATTCTGGACAGAATGCGTTTCATAAAATTTCAGCGCCGCAACTCGCGAACCAAAAGCACAAAGATACATAATTCTTCGCTACTGTCAATTGTTCAGGTTTCGCAAGTGTCCTAATTCATCGCTAATCTCGTCTTTAGTGCCTCATAATAACGGGTTGGGGGATTTACTCTCAAAAGAGAAAGGAGACTAAAAGTTCAACGGACTTTTAGTCTCCTTCTTTGTAATTTATTTCACCGGTGTTTCGCAAAATGCGAAACTACTGCTTACTGCTTTACGAACAGCGATGCAAAGCCGAACATATCAGGATCAAAACCATCCCACCACATCTCTCCGAAAGGAGGAGTGTCGTAGTCGCGGAATTCCATCCTAAGTCCTTCATCTGAAAGTGCGAACACTACTGTTGCTTCTCCGAGTTTTTCTTCTGAAGCGCTGAACGCGCGGTTTGCTGAAGAAAGTTTGTAATATGTGTCGTTCTGATAGGTTGAACCGTTATCGTCAGCTGCGACAAACATATTGCCTTCAAGAGTAGAGTATTTGCCGAGAGTGACTGCCTTGGCAACTGTATTGACAGGAGAGGTAAGAGAAACGGTGGCGGTCCTGAAGAAATTGAGGAAGTCGCCCTTGCCGCCAGGAGTCAATGTTACCGTGCCGTCAGCATTCTTTGCAAACGTGAGTGTGAACCCTTCATTGTGGGTAGGCAGAAGTTCAGGATCATCCTCCATTTCTTCAAACCATAGATTTACCTCGTCAGCGTCATAGATCTTGCTGAACTTCCACGTTCCAACGAGTTTGTCAGGAGTCTGAAGTCCGCGTACATTGATTGATAATGTGCTGTTGTCTCCAGGGATGAACCTGCTCTCCTCCAATGTGTTTACAGAAAGAACTGCATTGAGGTCTCCGGAAAATTCGCTGTCAACGGTGAAACGTGCTGTTGCACTGGTCTCACCAGCGCGCAGAAGAGCATAGAACTCAGGCTCTGGGGTGTTTTTAGTATTTTCAGGTACGAAATTCAACGCAGAAGCCCCGTCGCCGGAGAGAGTAAGCGGAATGTAGATATCCTCGGATGTGACGACGTCGCTGCCGGAAACGCTTCCCTTTACATTGATTGTAGCTACGACACTTTCGTCTGCATAAGTCTTGGTTGTGAAGAAGTTATAGACAAGTCCTTCCTGCGTGTCAGGAGCGACGATTGCTAGTAGCCTCAGACCATAACTATATCCTGCAGGGTGCTCGAAACTGATTGCCAGCTGTTTGTCTTCTGTCATAGAAACGTTTGTCAGAGTGAAATATCCGACTGTCTCTCCTGCCTTGATGGTCACGGATTCAGAGGAAACAAGGTAATCGACACCTTTCACAGGGCCGTCATTGAAGCGGAGAGGAATCACGAGGTCCGTGTTTGGAGCATCACTTACGGTAATGCCGATAGTCACTTCGCCTTTCTCATAGACGACGTACAATGTTTTTTCAAATTGAAGAATCGGATTGTTGTCCTTGTTGCAGGAAACCAATGAAATGACCGCTATGGCAACGGTGGCCATAAAAGTTAAGATTTTTCTTGCCATAATTAAGTTAGTTTTATAATAAATTCCTATTTGATTGCCGCCTCGTATTCGTCCTTGATGGCTTTTACTTCATCGCGTTCAGCCTGCGTTGGAACCTCTCCCTTCGGTTTGATATAGGTTTTCGAAGCATCGCTAGTCTTAGGCGGAAGTTCGTTGTACTTGCATCCGGTGGCGATTAACCCCACGACAACAACCGCTAATATAGTAATTATGTTTCTTTCTGTTCTCATTTTACTTAAAATTTTTAATAGCCTGTCTGCAAATGTGTTCCGAGGCTTAGTAAGTATATCCCGGATTCTGCACCAGGGCAGGGTTAAGATCTATGTCAGATTTTGCTATCGGAGACGTGTACAAATATGATTTTGTCGTATATTTCAAACCGTTGCTGATTACCCACCATTCGGGTCTTCCGTTGCGTTTGAGCTCGTACCATCTGTCGCCTTCCATATAAAGTTCCTTCCTGCGTTCATCGAAAATCGCCTGAAGAAGTGGCGTGACGGCATTTCCCTTACAATCTGTAACAATTCTGTCATCGGTTCTGACTTCCGGCAGCGTGCCTTCGGTGAGGTCGGCAACACCGGTTATTCTGTTCCGTCTCAACTCGTTGAGCCACTTGAGAGCATTGGTATTGTCATTCTTATGATAATAGGCTTCCGCAAGCATCAGAACCATCTCTGAAAGGCGTACGCGGCATTCAGGCACTTTCACGTTCATCCGTTTCTTGTCGAAACTTGCTCCGTAGCGCACGTCGTCAGTAGGATTATCCCCGAACAGTCTGATGAGTTTGGCGCTTGCAGGCCGTGACGCGAGATAGCCTTTCGTATAGATGAAATACCAGTCAAGTTCGCTGGAATTGTTGATGTGCGAGCGTACCAGTACCTCTCCCTTCGCCTCGTATTGTGAATTTATCATCGCTTCATATTCCGAGATAGGGGTCAGGGAATACCCGCTGTTCGTCATTATGTCGCTGCACAGGGTGATGACATTGTCCCAATTGCCACACCAGAATTCCAGCTTGGCCTTGTACGCCTTGATAATCCAATTCGTGAAGATGTATTTCGCATCGGTCGGGTTCAGTGCCAATGCTGCATCGAACAGGCCTTCCGTGTATTCGTAAGTCTGTCGCAATGTCCCGCGCAAAGGCTTAGAGGAGATGTCGAAATTGTCCACTTCAGGTATGCCTGGCAGTTCATCTGCAGCTGAGTCGTCCCACGGCTGGCAGAATTCGCGCAGCAGATTGTAATAGATGATGCCTTTCATCGTATATGCGGCGGACAGGCAACCTTTTGCGATGTCGGTGTCGCGCCCTTTCATATTCTCAATCACTATGTTACAGTCACGGACAGTTTCCCAGCTATACTCATAGAATGTCTGTCTCTTGTTTATTTCCTCTCCGGCATAGAAAGTGAGATTCGAACCCGAAATTATGTTGGCGTCCAGATTGTCAGCGCACCCTTCGAGGTGTATCAGAACGTCCATATTTCCTATTACATATTCATCGCCGCCGCCTTCAATCTCGCGCAGACGGTTGTGTATAAGAGTTGCGAACTCTTCGTCGGTCTTTGGTATCACTTCGCCCTGCGGCTGGACATTCAAGTAATTGCCGCATCCGGACAGTATGCAGGCCAGACACGCCGTGGCAACTATTGTGAAGTGATTTATATGTATTCTTTTCATATCAGCCTCCGTTAAAAGTCAATATTCATTCCGGCAGAGACGCTCCTGGTCGTAGGATAAGTGGCTCCCGGAATCTCCGGATCCATTCCGTCGTACTTCGTGAACGTGAAGAAATTGTTCAGCGATACATTGAAACTAAGACCTCTCATCCTGATTTTGCGCACAACATTTTGCGGAAGCGAGTAGGTGAGAATGATGGATTTGATTCTCAGGTACGAATTGTCCTTCAGATAGATTGCGTCTATGATGCTGTAATCCATCGGATTGGAATTCGAGAAATTGTATCGCGTGCCGAAATAATCATAGATGCGCGGATATTTCACCCCAGTGGTGTTGTTCACAGTCCATCGGTTTGTCCTGTCCTTCTCGACGTTGAGATGATTGCCGTAGAGGTCACTGTATTGAGACTGAACGGTTTCCGTGCTGACTCCGCTGTGGGAGGCGTTGCTGTAACTTGCAGGGTAACTCATCTTTTCATAGGTCTTGGAACCGAATGAATATACTCCGCTGATACTCAGCCTGATTTGTTTCCACGATGCGTACAGGTTGAATCCTCCGGTGAACGGCGCGATGCTTGTTCCGAGGTAATATCTGTAGTTGTCCGGTTTGTTCAAGTCTGTTGATGAACTTATTGTGGCGTCTGATCTCAGCTGAAATTCATAGAGACCTGTATCCTTGGATATGCCGATGAGTTTTCCGCTGAATATCGCTCCGGTAGGGTAGCCCTCCACATATCTGTCCTTAGATGTGACTCCGCTCTTGGAAACCGGATTGTATTTGAGAACCTTGTTGTAGTTGTAAGCGAAATTGACGGAAGCGCCTGCTGTCCAGTCCTTTTTCTGCAGAAATTTGCCGTTGACTGTTACTTCAATACCACTGTTCATAATGTCTGCGGCATTGAAATACACGGACGTGAATCCTGTTGTGCTCTGAACCGGCGAGGAAGTGACCACATCGGTGCTGAGCCTGTAATAGTATTCGGAATTGACCGTGAGCCTGTCTTTCCAGAGGCCAAAGTCAAGACCGACTTTCGCATCCTGAGTCTTCTCCCATCCGAGGTTTGGATTCGGTGCGGAAGGTATTGTGCCTAGATTGAATGTCTCGTCTCCGTAGTAGCGGTACTGCTGCTGAAGATATTGGATTACAAGAAGATGCGAAGTGCTGGTATTTACATCGCCCGTGAATCCGTAAGCAGCTCTCAAGGTGGCGTGCGACACTGTCGGCAGTGCGTTTTTCATCCATTTCTCTTCGCCGATATGCCAGGCCGCACCAGCACTCCAAGTCGGATTGAACTGGCGGTTGCTACCGAAATTGGAACTTCCGTCCGTTCTGAACGAAGCATTCACCACTATTGTCTTCCCGAGGTAGTAATCGGCTGAAGCATAGAAAGATGCGTATCTTGTTTTGCTGAAATACTCTCCGTTCAGTTTTTCTACTTCCGAGAGCCACTGGTCTGTAGGACCGCTTATCTGGGGCATAGATGTGGTTCCGGTCTTCGGATCGTAATTGTATCTTTTGGTGAAGATGGTATTGGAATCGGAACCGCGCAATTCCGCGCCGGCGAGTATGTTTACTGTATGTATGTCGGCAAAAGTCCTGTTGAACGAGAAATGGCCTCTGACTACGTAACTGTTTCGGTTGGTTCTGTTCTGCGATATGCTTCCGTATAGATTGGTCTGGGACCTGTCGTCGTTGCCGAGCCTGTCGCGGAATGCGGTATAGGTGCTTTTGTCGATTACCTTGTCCGTGGAATTGTTTGCAAATGAGTAAGATACGAGTCCGGTGAAATGCAGCGGCTCGATTATTCTGAAATCAGTCTGCGCACGGAATGTGCCGTTGGTATTGCCGGTTTTCGTGTAGTTGGAATCGAGTTCCCTGAGAATGTTGAATCCGTTTTTAGGCATTACCTGTTCAGCGCCGCGGCCGTTGTAGTAGCCCAGTGTGAACCACGTGCGGTCTGCTGCGTATGACCCGTCATCCTCGTATGCGCGCTCGTACGGATTGGAGAAATATGCGTAGTAGAACGGATCGACAGTGGAATACGGCATCTTTGATTCCTGCCTTGCGGCTTCCATTCCGATGTCGATTTTCGTCCAGTCAACAGGCGTCAATGTCATCTTTGCATTTACATTGTAACGTCTGTAATTGTTGTGGATCAGCATACCGTCTTCGTCATTGAGACCGAGTGCTACATAATATGTGCTCTTTCCGGAGCCTCCGCTCAGCGAAAGGTGGTGGCCCTGCGAGAAGGCGTTGCGGAAAAGCAGGTTGTACCAGTTGGTGTCCACATTGCGAAGTGAAGCGATGTAGGCGTCCTGTGCCGCTTTGTTGCCTTTCATTGACGCGAAATCTCCCACGCCTGCCCTTATTTGGCCGACTATTCCTATTACCGGATATATGACAGTGTTGTCAAGAAGGGATGCTTCGTATTTGTCTGCGGAAAATTCGTTCCACAATTCATCTTCCCACGCAAGTTTCTCTGACGAATTCATCAGGTTTAGGCTGCGCTGCGGCTTGAATGACCAGGTGAAAGTGTTGTTGTAACTGATTCTCATCTTGCCGGCCTCGCCTTTCTTGGTGGTTACTACGATGACTCCGTTGGCTGCCCGGGAACCGTATATGGCTGCAGCTGCCGCGTCTTTGAGGATGGTGATGCTCTCGATGTCGTTCGGGTTGATGTTTCCGATGCCGTTCACGAATATGTCGTCAAACCCGCCTGTGGCTAGCTGTTCTTTGCTGAGGGAAGGGGAGTCGCTCTGCATAGGAACACCGTCCACGACCCAGAGCGGATTGCTTGAGCCGGTAAGGTTGTTGGAGCCTCGGATGGTGATTTTGGCCTGAGTTCCGGGCTGGCCCGAAAGTGATTTGATGCTTACTCCGGCGACTTCTCCCTGCATAAGGGCATCCACTGACGATATCGCTTTTGATTCGAATTTGTCAGCGTCAAGTACTGCTACTGAGCCGGTTATCCTCTTGACTGAAGTCTGTGCGTAACCTGTGACCACAACCTGGTCAAGCTGATTGTCTTCCCATTCCATAATGACTTTCACGTTCTCGGTCTTGCCGGGAACAAGTTGGTAATGAAGCTCTTTCATACCTACGGAGGAGAAGATTATGGTCTTGGCGGATGGCGGCAGGCTGATGCTGAAACGGCCGTCCAAATCGGCTGTAGTGCCCACGGAATTTTTCTCCGCGCACACTATGCCGGCTCCGATTACAGGTGCACCGTCACTGTCCACGACTTGTCCTGAGAATCGGATTGTCTGCCCCCATCCGGAGATATGGATGAGTGCAAAAACCAGACAATAAACTAATTTTTTCATATCCATATATAAGTTGTATGGCGCTTTGCGCCAAAGCGTTAGCGTATTTTTACGCCTTCCGCTTTAAGTTCGTCAAGTGTCTTTCTGTGCCCGTCTTCGCTCACGTATGCGAGGCAGTTCTCAAGCAGCAGAACTTTATAGCCGGCCTTTTTCAGATCTTCGCAAGTGTTTCTTACGCAGAACTCAGTCGCGATTCCGCAGACGAAGACATTCTCCGGCTCGAGCATCGATACGACTTCGCTCAGTGGCTGACCAGCAGCGTTTTGTGCCTCAAATCCGGAATATTGCTCGACGGCGGCGTCGCATCCTTTGTCGAATATGAGATCCTCGTCGGCAAATGGCTTCAGTTTGTCGTGGATTTCACCGCCTCTTGTACCGGAGACGCAATGCACCGGCCAGTCTCCACCGAATTCCTTGAATGAAGAATGGTTGGCGGGATGATGGTCGCGGATGAATAGCAACGGCAGGTCTTCATCCCTTGTCTTTTTGATGAATTCCAAGGTGTTGTCCACCGCATTGTCCGCGTTGATACAGGCAAGACTTCCGTCAATGAAGTCGTTGAGCATATCCACGATAATCAGCACAGAATCGTTTATCATAGTAATAATCAGTTTTCGCAAGTGTCTAGATTCCTTGCGTCAATCAACTTTAATCTGTTTAGTTATTTGTACGCTTCCAACGCGCTTATATGCTAAAATTGTTAATCTCGTTGACGAGCTTCGTGAGAATGTCATTCTTGAGATTGTAGAGGTCGTCTGAGATGTCCACTTTGTAATAGTGCGGATTGATGAGACGCCTCTCTGACGGACTGAAATGATTGAGCGTATCGTTGTAGAACGCCTTTTTCTCCATCAATGTCCTTACCGGGACGCATCTCTCGCCGTTCTCGATCACAGGAATCTGAAGCGCCCTCCACTGATATGTTCCCTCGTCAAATGTCTTGAATTTGTACCTGTCGTATTCGTCCTTGATTGTGAATGTCTTGCCGTGCTCAATGTCCTGGCTGAGCGTATCGGACCTCAGGCAAGTGACGTCAGCCTTGTAGATGTCGCCGAACTCGGAATCGTGTTTCATCAGACGGTAAGTGATTTGGAATCCGGGATTGATGAGCTTGATTCTGTCCTCGGATTTCTTGAGTACCGGCTCACCGTCTATCTGCACCAGTTTGTACACATTGCCGAAGCAAGGGGCTGCTTTGCTGGTGGCTATGGCGTCGCCCACTCCGTAACTGTCAATCTTTGCGCCCTGACGCTCGAGATCTGAAATCAGGTATTCGTCCAATGAATTGGTAGCGAATATCTTGCACTGTGTGAGTCCATGTGCGTCAAGAATCTTACGCACTTCGGCGGAGAGATATGCGAGGTCTCCGCTGTCGAGCCTGATGCCGTATCCGAAAGGATAGTTGTCGTCAATGCCGTTTTCCTTGAATGCCCGAATAGCGTTGAGGACTCCGCATCTGAGCGTGTCGTAGGTGTCAATGAGAAGGATGAGGTTTTCCCCTCGGTGCGTATTTATGTAGTCGCAGAACGCTTTGTGTTCACCTTCAACCGAGCTGCCGTAGGATGTGACGAAACTGTGAGCCATTGTTCCGGTGGACGGCACTCCGTTGAATACCCCGGTGAGTATGTTAGACGAACTGGCGCATCCTGCGATTATTGCCGCTTTCGCCCCATAGACGGCTGCCCAAGGTCCGTGTGCCCTTCTGGAGCCGAATTCGCTTACCGGATGGGATGTTGACCTGCACACTCTGGAGGCTTTTGTCGCCACAGCCATCTGATGGTTCATAATGCAGAGCATCGGAGTTTCAAGCACTTGCGCCTGAATGAGCGGGGCTTCCACGATGATTATCGGTTCGTTCGGAAATGCTATTTCACCTTCTCTCATCGCATAAACGTTTCCGGTGAACTTCATCTGTGCCAGATAGTGTCTGAATTCTGCATATTCGTCTCCCGGCAGGAACTTTTCGTAGAAGTCTTCCGGCATAGAGCCTATGTTGGAAATCATTTCGATGACCTCGTCAGTGCCGCTCACTACCGCCCAGTTGTTGTTTTCCGGAGCCTTGCGGTAAAATAGGTTGAACACCGCGGTCTGCTCTCCCTTACCGCATTCCATAAATGACTTTCCCATCGTGTATTGGTACTTGTCGGAGCAATATGCAAATTCTTTAACGTCCATTTGATCTGTCCAAAAAGTGGTAACTGCAAAAGTAATAAAAATTATATTATACACCTTTCCGCAGGTGGTACGGCTTGCGCAAGGCGTGTAATCTCCAAATCAGAGGGAACTCATGCTCGTTGGCGGGGACTTCAATGTTCTGGCTCAACTGCGGTGACAATAGTTCAGCGCAGTATATCTTCTAAGACTTGAAACTCAGCAGGAGCGAAGATTAGTCCGCTTCGGCTGACGCGGAATCTTTTGCTTGGCCTATTCGGTATATCTTGTATCCGATGCAAGCCATCAGTATGCTCATAAGCGGGCTGAGGATGTTGAAGAAGCAGAACGGCAGGTAAGCGATTGTCGGGACACTGAGAATCGTCGCCTGGGTCATTCCGCAACTGCTCCACGGAAATAGCGGGGATGTGACAGTGGATGAGTCCTCTACTGAACGCCCCAGAAGCCGGCTTTCATATCCGCGTTTTGCGAAGATGTCCTTGTAGATGTCAGACGTCAGAATGATTGAGAGGTATTGGTCTGATATGACACCGTTGAGGACAACTCCCGTCGTTACAGTTGAGGCTACAAGCCCGGTTCTTGTCTTTGTCATCGGAAGTATCAGAGAAGCAAGGTGATGCAGCATACCGCTGGCCTTCATACATCCGCCGAAACACATTGCGCTGATGATGAGATAAACGGTATTTAGCATTCCTAGCATACCTCTTGTGGAGACGAGCCGGTTTACTTCCTCGACACCCGTATCCACTGAAACAGAGTCATATACGGTCTTTACTATTCCAGTGAAAAGCTCTTTGGTGAATTCTGTTTCTCCCGCCTTTCCGAAACTTTCAAGTGCTGCGCTTCCTATTTCGCTGATTATGTGCGGTTGGAGGATTATCGCAGAAACTGCAGCCAATAGCGTGGACAGTCCGAGCACTATAAGGGCAGGCATTTTTCTGGCAATCATTATTCCTGTCACGACCGGAACGACCAGAGTCCACGGAGAAATGTTGAATTTGGACGACAAAGTTTCTGTATAAACCGAGATTTGTGCAGAGTCGCTTCCCGAATGTACGAAACCAAGTACGAGGAAAATCAGCAGAGTTAGGGCGAAAGAAGGTACAGTGGTGAGCATCAGATACTTGATGTGCTTGAACAGGGGAGTGCCGGATATGGACGCCGCCATTACGGTAGTGTCGGAGAGCGGCGAAATCTTGTCTCCGAAATACGCTCCCGATATGATGGCTCCGGCAATCATTCCTTCGCTGAATCCCTGTGCCTTCCCGATTCCCATAAGAGCGACACCGATTGTTGCGATAGTCGTCCACGAACTGCCAATCATCACGGAGATGAATGCGCAGATGGCGCAGGCTGTAAGCAGGAATATCTTCGGGGAGATTATCTTGACTCCATAGCAAATAAGTGACGGCACCGTTCCGCTCATTGTCCAAGTTCCGGAGATGCCTCCGATAAGGAACAATATGACTATGGCGGTGGTGACATCACCTATGTTGCTGCGTATCGCATCTTCAAATTCCTGCCAGGGCTTTTTGAACAGCCACATCGATAGCCATACACAAATTCCAGCGGAGAAAAGCAGTGAGACCTGGCTGGCTCCGAGGATTGCGTCGCTTCCGAATATGCTTATGTTCAATGCCAGCAGGATAATCAGTACAATGACAGGTATGAGTGAGATGCCTGTCCGTTTCAGGGATATTCTCTTCATTATAATTGCAGCTTCTTATGCCTATCTTCCGCTTCTGCCGCGGTGAGATGGCTTGTTAAGTTCGTTTTTTGAAAGCACGCAATATAATGAAAAATTTTATTCCGCGAAAACTCGATTTAGTTGTGAAATATCGGAGAAATATCGGAGAAATATCCGGAGCAATACCCTTATTGTACTTTCGGCAGATGTTTCAGACTTTCGGCGATGACCTCGTCTGTAGGAATTACGTCCGTCATAGTGCCGTTGTTGAACTGTTCGTATGCCTTCAGATCGAAATATCCGGTGCCGGTCAATCCGAACAGTATGGTCTTCTCTTCCCCGGTTTCCTTGCATTTGAGTGCCTCGTCGATTGCAACCCTTATGGCGTGGCTGCTCTCAGGGGCTGGAAGCGTGCCTTCGGTCCGGGCAAAAAATTCGGCCGCCCGGAATACGGATGTCTGTTCCACAGCTCTTGCTTCCATATATCCGTCTGCATATAGTTGTGACAGGATGCTGCTCATTCCGTGGTATCTCAGACCTCCAGCGTGATTGGCAGACGGAATGAACTGGCTTCCGAGAGTGTACATCTTGGCGAGAGGGCATATCGCTCCTGTGTCGCAGAAATCGTATGCGTATGTGCCTCTCGTGAAACTTGGACAAGAAGCAGGCTCCACTGCAATGATTCTGTAATTCTTTTCACCTCTAAGCATTTCGCCGACAAACGGGCTTATCAGTCCTCCGAGATTCGAGCCGCCGCCTGCACATCCGATTATGATATCCGGTGTGATATCGTACTTGTCCAGTGCCGCCTTGGCTTCAAGACCGATAATAGATTGGTGCAGAAGAACTTGATTTAGTACTGAACCGAGTACATATCTGTATCCCTCGTGGGTGACCGCTGTCTCCACTGCTTCGGAAATTGCGCAGCCGAGACTTCCCGTTGTTCCCGGATGCTCCGCAAGAATCTTTTTGCCGACCTCCGTTTCAGTGCTTGGGGAAGGGGTGACGGCCGCTCCGTAAGTCCGCATAACTTCCCTGCGGAAAGGCTTCTGCTCGTATGAACATTTGACCATATACACGTGGCAGTCGAGCCCGAAATATGCACAAGCCATACTGAGCGCAGTGCCCCATTGTCCGGCTCCTGTCTCTGTGGTAACTCCTTTAAGCCCTTGCTTCTTGGCATAGTATGCCTGCGCAATGGCGGAATTTAGCTTGTGGCTGCCGGAGGTGTTGTTTCCCTCGAATTTGTAATAGATTTTTGCCGGAGTGCCCAACGCCTTTTCTAGAAAATATGCCCGAATCAGCGGCGACGGTCTGTACATTTTGTAGAAATTACGCACTTCTTCCGGAATCGGGAACAGAGCGGTGTCGTTGTCAAGTTCCTGGCGGCACAATTCTTCGCAGAAAACACCTTTGAGGTCGTCAACGCCCATCGGCTCCAATGTCGCCGGATTGAGAAGCGGTGCAGGTTTGTTCTTCATATCCGCACGTACATTGTACCAAGCCTGAGGAATCTCGTTTTCAGTCAGATAAATTTTGTAAGGAATCTTCTTTTCCATAATGATATGTGTTTTTAGTTGGATATACAAAGAAAAAGCCCTGTCGCAGCTGCGGCAGGGCCTTGGGTATTGCTATGTGTCAAAATCAATACAACGGCTTAGCCTCCTACGACTTGTTTAAGAAGTAAGAGCGCCACCACCAAGAGTATGTGCTTGATCTGAACATTCTGTTTTCGATTTCTGACGCAAGGTAGGGCTTTGAAATGATAATTCCAATATATTTTTTGAAAATTTCGCAAGGCTTGTGTTTTTTCGCATTCTAATCAGTGAGCCGTGGTGCTTGCGAAACCGGAATAAAATTGGTATTTTGTAAACTCGATTAAAAATCTATGAAATTCAAAATATTGGCGATCAGCGCATTGGCTATAGCCGTGTCAGTATTCACTATGGGGGCATATTTCAATAACAGTATTAAGCGGGGGAGTCAGCCTGACAGCAGGGGACACGTCCTTTCCGAACTGTGGTCGGATTATACCAAGGCGAAAAACAAGGATTTGCCTGAAACTCAGTCTGATATTCTACAGAAGATAAAATCGGAGTCATTGAAAGAAAGATTGGCCTGGGACTATTATGATGCGTCTCGGGAATATGTCCGGGTAGAATCTTCCCGCAACTGGAAATTGCGCGATTCTCTGAAATCTGAGCTTGCAGCAGGGGTTAAGTCGTTTGGAGAACCCATTATGACCTATGTCTTGATGTGTGAGTGGGAAAATACCGATTGCGACAAGCTTTTCCAATATGTGGAATCTGAGGCAGATGCACTGAGAAAATCGAACAACAAGGGCTTCTATTTTTTCTCTGCCGGAAGCGGAAGTCTGCCGCAGTGGATGCGGGAATATATAAAGGACGATTATGTGTTTGCGCTCTGGACTATATTTAGTGATTACGGTACAAGTCGGGCGACAAAAGATTCTGTCAGGGCTGCATTGGAGTCCCATGCCGGAAATTCCTATCCGATCGGAGCATATCTCGAATTTCTAAAGGCTGAATCTTTGGAGCCCCGTTCCGTACGCCGAGGAACACTTGAAGATTTTGTAGCGAAATATGAGGGCAAGGCCATTTCCCTGTACGCGAAAGCCGTACTTCTTGAATCCAGATTCTCGGATCTAGAGGATGATGTGAAGTCCTCGTCTGAGGATTACAAGAAGCTTTACGAAGATGTTGTCTCATTCGGCAAGGAACGAAGTGCTTATTCCGGCAGTGAGAAACCGATAGCGCTCGGCAGCGATGATGTGGTTTCACAGCTTGAATGTCTCACAGAAAAGAATGTGAAAATCAGCGTGGAAAATGGCAGGATTGAATTCCAGACAAGAAACGTCAGCGCTTTTGACGTGACGCTGACGCCTGATGTCAAGGATGCAAAAGCTCTGCTTGATACATCCCTTGTCAATCCGGTGTGTCGTTTTTATGTTCAAGATACACTGACGCTGGAACTTCCCGGTCTTGATGACGGCGACTACAATATTGTGGCAAAGTCAGGAAAATTCAAATCTGTCTGCGCTTATCATTCGTTCCACGTGTCGCTTGCCGTGCAGAGAGATTCGAGAGGGGATTGCATATATGCTGCTGACTACATTTCCGGCAAACCGTTGGAGAAGGTGGATTTGTGCTTGAAAAAGAACGGTATGACGGTGGCTGAATATAAAGACTTCGTCCTTGACGGATTTACACCTTTGCCGGCGGAGTTGGTTTCCCGAATGTCTGACACAGAGTCATATTATTATCTTTCTTGCAGTTATACGGATGATAGCGGATATGTCCGCAAGTCGCCTGAAATCAGTATAGACAGATATGCACGTTCGGCAGGTGACGAAACCAATAAGAAGTCGAATCTTGAGTGTAATTTCTATACAGATAGGGCTGCATATAATCCCGGGGATTCCATTGACTTCAAAGTTGTACTGTTCAGGACTGATTATTACACATTTGCGAAAACATTGCCGACATCGGAAAAGATAAAAGTGCATCTGGAAAATGCCGATGGCAAAGTCATCGATTCGCTTGTGCTTGAAACTAATGAATTCGGATCTGCTGCAGGTGCTTTTGCCGTTCCTGAGAGCGGTAAAAATGGAATGTGGACTCTGCGCGCAGAGACAATGACCGGCAGAATGATAGGCTACGGGCGAAGAATAAGGATCGATGAGTTCGTGCTTCCTACATTCGCGGTTGAATTCGATGATGTAAAGGATATATGTCTGCCGGGTGATGAGGTGACACTGACTGGAAAAATCATAAGTTATCAGGGACATCCGGTGTCTTCCGCAAAATCCCGATATTCAGTGAAATGCAGGGATGCGTTGATCTCCGAGGGGGATTTGTCTGTTGCGGCTGATGGAAAATTTGCCGTAAGTTTTATTGCTCCAGGCGGTGAGGAGAACGGTTTCTACAGATATTCTTCGTGTTGTGAAATTTCCGTCGAGGTTGTAGATGCTACTGGAGAAACGCACGAATATGTAAAAACTCTTTGGGTGGAAAGGCGTATAAGTGTAGAGGTGTCTTTGGAAAACGGGACAGACGGAAACGTTTCGCTATTGAAGGATTATGGCGGAGTTGAGAATTATTATCCGTCCTATATGCCGATAGCGATTCTTAAAGAAGATACTGCGAAGTTCAATATTTTCGTACAGACCTCTGAAGGCGGTGCTGCTCCGGTTCCGGTGCATTATGTGCTGACTGACGAGAAAGGTGCGGTGTTGCGCGAATCAGTTGTAGAATCTGGTGAGACTCAGCTGATTGACTTGTCGAGATACCGCTCCGGTCTATACCTTGTAAAGGCAGATGCTTCGGCCAGGAGTGATTCCGGCTTTGAGTGCAGAGACAGTTCCTGCCTGGGAATTTTGCTGGTGCGTGATGGGGATTCGGTGCTGGATGCACCGGTGCGCGACCTGATATTCGCCCGTGAAGGCGAAATCGCAGAAGGTGGTACGATAGATATTATGCTGGGAACAGCTGATGGCGCTCCTGTATGGGCTGTGGTGGAACTGTTCGGCCCGAATGAGGAAGTGCTTGAATCGAGAATGTTGTATCTTGAAGGAAGGAGAGGAGAACAAGGGTCACTTACAAAGGTAAGTTTTGATTATAAAAAGGAATACTATGATGTGGTGCGGGTAAAGGTGTTCTATTTCAAGAACTTGTCAAGTGTTTCCTGTATGAGGGAATTCCGCCGGGTTAAGACAGAACTGGTGATGCCTCTGTCCTTTACTTCATTCATCGACAAGACGTTGCCGGCGTCTAGACAGACAATTTCGGTGAAGACATTGCCTTGGGCGGAATGCCTGGCCGCAGTCTTCGACAAAAGTACTGAAACTGTCGCACCTAATGACTGGAATATATTCAGACTTAGAGAAAAATATATCAGTGACATCTGGATAAATACAAGGTGCGGTTCTGACGGATGTTCGCCGCATTATGGCGGAATCGGACGTGGGCATTTCCTTACCAAGAATGCCCCTGAGGTGATGGGTGAGCGCGCGATGTATGTGGCTGATGCAAATTTGGCTTTAAACGAATCAATGGCTCCGGAAATGTTAGGCGGGAGCGGTGTTGATGATGTTGCCGTGCGCTCGGATTTCTCAGAAAATCTCGCATTTTTGCCTTTTCTCCGTTCAGATGCCGACGGAAATATATCATTCTCTTTCAATACTTCTGATAAATTGTCTACATATATAGTGTCGCTGTATGCTCACGATAAGGATATGCGCAATGCTGCCTTCAGACGTGAGATGCTGGTTACTATTCCTGTAAAAGTGGGACTAGTGGAGCCGAAATATCTGTATTCTGATGACAACTACAGGCTTGCGGCTACGGTGTCTTCAGTGTCAGACAGCTCTTTGCGCGGAAAAGTGACGCTATCCATATATGCGGGCGGCGATTATGAGTTTTTGCACGATTCAGGAGCCAAGCCGTTGTCTGTGCAGAGCGGGGTGGTTGAAGTGTTGCCGAATGAGTCAGTGCGGCTGATGTTTGATGTGGATGTCAAATCGCTTCTCAAAAATGCCGGTACAGACGTGGATACTTTGGGACTGAAACTTGTGCTCAGTTCCGAGCAGGATGCTGGGGCGAAATCTCCTTCATATTCAGACGGGGTGTTCGTTCCGGTAAAAATTCTGCCTGCGGTGCAGACAATACGGGAGTCGCATTCTGCCGTGTTGCTTTCCGGCGCTGACAGGGATTCACTTGTCGCAGGGTTGAGAAAGGAGTTTGTCAATATGGATGGTGCGGATGCTGACGTGCGGGATATAAGTATTCTGGATATGGTGCTGGAGGCTATCCCCGACAAGGCTGAGCCTGCCAACAATGATTTGCTGTCTTTGTCGGAGGCGTGGTATGTGCGGAATGTTGCGTCAATGCTGAAGTCCGGTTCGGATGCGGGGAATGACCCTGCCCGGGAAAATGTGAATGTGCCGGATGAGATGCTTTGGCGGAAGATGTTTGCCTGTCACAATGCGGACGGAGGCTTCGGTTGGTATGAAGGTATGAATTCCTCGCCGATCATTACTGCAGTATTTTTGGAGCGTATTTATAAGATGAAGAAAATGGGCTTCATTGACGGTGAGGAGACTGTTTCCGGTGATTCCTGCGGCTGTGACAGAATTGGCGACGTTATTGAGTCGGCTGTTAAGTATCTGGATGACAGGCAGTTTGTGGGTCAGAGCCAGATTCCGTTCTGGTGCGGTGGCTTGTCGGATGAACAATATATGTATGTTCGTTCGATGTTTGCATACGTGCCGTTTGAAGTTTGCGGAAATGGCAGCGCAATAGCGCGTAAATGCTTCAAGGTGCGCCTGGCCGCGTTTAAGAAATATGCCGCTGGTTATCTTGTGCCTAAGCATGTCCGTGGGCTTAATGGTATGATAATCAGCAAAGTGAGAAGGACGTGCATTTTGCTTAATCTTTGCACATCGGACAGCGGTATAGCCCTGGCAAAATCTTGGGGAATATCATTGTTTGCCAGGTCCAAGATGGAAAAATCGTTGAGATCTGATATATCCTCATTGCTGGAATATGCTGTGGAGCATAAGGATGGCTGCGTGTATTTTCCGAACGCCGTAATGCCGTTCAGAGGCCTTCTTGAAAGTGAAGCATACGCGCATTCGATGATATGCGATTTGCTTTCACGTTATTTGAAAGATTATGGCGGGAAAGACTCCGATATAGCGGATGAGGCAAGACGAGCGTCGGATGGCGTACGTGTTTGGCTGATGCTTCAGAAAGAGACTCAGCATTGGGACGAAACGCCTGAATTTGTGGACGCTCTGAATTCGGTGCTTTCTGGCAGCGACGCCGTGAAGTCGACTCGGGTCGTGGTGCTGTCATCGGCCAAAAGAAAACAGTTTGAAGATGTCAAGGCTTGTGGCAATGGATTCAAGGTTGCCCGAATGTTCTTCCGAGAGACTTCGGATAAGGAATCCGGCAAGATTGTCAAAGAAGCGATTCGTCCGGGTGACAGACTGCGGGTTGGCGATAAGATTATAGCCGAATATCATATCCATAACGACGAGAACCGCAGTTTTGTGAAACTGTCAGCGACAAGGGAGGCCGCTCTCAGACCTGTGAAACAGCTATCCGGACATTACGGCTGGTGGCTTTCCCCGTTGCGGCTGGATGGATGGTATTCTTTTGTCCCTCAGGGCTATAGAAATGTAAAGGCTGCGGTTACCGAGTATTCTTTCGACTCTTATCCGGAAGGAGATACGGTTATAACCGAAGAATTCTTCATTACCCAAAGCGGAGAGTTCGTCGCTCCTGCAGTCGAGATTGAATCTTTGTATGCTCCGCACTACCGTGCTGTAGGAGGATTTTCTGGTAAACTTGAGAGCTTGGAGTAATGTGCAATCCCTATTTGTTGGTATTGACTTAGCACCATTTTCCGACTAATTTCGCGGGCGTTTTAGAAATTAGAGGAAAATATGATGAATTTGAACTTTGTGAAGAGGGGATTGTACGCTCTCGTTTTTGCCTTGCTCGTGCAGATGCCGCTTCAGGCGAAAACAGGACTCGTGATTATTGCTCACGGTCACGTTTTGGAAAGTTGGAGAAAGCCTGTTCTGGCTCTTGAGGAGACGGTGAAGTCGCGTCTTGCTGAGCGTGGTATAGACTCGTTTGAGTATGTGCGCGTTGCGATGATGGAATATACCGAACCGAGTGTTGCGTCTGTTATTAGCGATTGTGAGGCCGCGGGAGTGGATACAGTGTTTGCATTGCCGTTGTTCATCGCACCGTCGAGCCATTCAGAGGAGGATTTGCCTAACATTCTCGGACTCAAATTCACGAAATACGTGCAGGATGAACTGAAAGAAGAAGGGACAAAGTTCGTGCATAGCGATGTGAAGATAGTGCTCGGACCTACTATGTACACTACGGATATTCTCGAGAAGATTATGTTCGAGAGAGTTATGTCGATGTCCAAAGACCCGGCCAATGAGGCTGCGGTGATTTTGGCGCATGGTGATCCGGAGAGGTCTGGATTCTGGGATTTTCTGCTTCAGCGCAATGCGGACTATATCAAGGAGCATTCCGGGATTACATATACCGACGGTGAGCAGGTTGCGATGGGGATGCATATGGCTGACGATCTGATGGGAATTCTCGAGAATGCAGCGGCCAAGAAGAAGCGCGTGATTGTGCAGGGTATCTATTTGACATCGAATGTCAGGAATATGGCAGAGCGTATCGGTATGTTGAAGAAACAGAAATCATTGGAGAAGAAGGGCGTGGAGATTGTGTATGGCGATCAGGGCATTCTTCCGGGAGCGACAGCAGAGGTTACGGACTGGATAATTGACCGCGCATTGGAGTGGCGAGAAAAAAAGTGAAGAAAATCTGCCTGAAGCCTTGCGAAGTCGGAAAATCTTCGTACATTTGCATTCCCGATTGAAAAATCGAGTTTGTTTGGGAGCATAGCTCAGTTGGTTCAGAGCGTCTGCCTTACAAGCAGAGGGTCGGGGGTTCGACTCCCTCTGCTCCCACTTCGGAAATATCAGATTTCTATCTTTTGAAACAGTGATGTTATAATTTACATCACTGTTTTTCATTTTTCAAAAGCAAATATAGTTCAATCTAGTGACTCTGTGACTATGCAGAATGTAAATAATAATTGAAAAATGTACCAGGAAAATAATTGAAAAGTGTACCATTTT
>CAVJKV010000022.1:0-40256 GCA_963650425.1 Oscillibacter sp.
GCCCCGTTTATCATTTTAAGTCGTTGAATAACCTATACTTTCATCAATGAAAAAATTTTTCTCGCTCAACTGTTTTCCCGCTCAAAAGGGAATCAAATAGGTAGTAAAACAATGTAAATGATTGAATACTAACGCATCGAACTTCTACGCAGAAGCCCTGTCGCATCATGACATCCGTTATAAAAGAGGCATTAACCACCTGTCGGGCTGTGATTTAGGAATAATTTCTATGGAATATTGAACTATAAAGTAATCAGCGGATAAGACCCCGCACATAGATATGCACAAAAAGAGGGTGACTGAACGCGAATTTCAGTCACCCTCTTCTAATTTTATTATCAGTCGCTAAAGCGACGGCTCCGAAGAGCATAAGATTCTATTTTTACATCATTCCGCCGTCGGACATTGCTGGAACTGCCGGAGTAGGTTCTGGAATGTCTGCGATACCGCACTCTGTGGTGAGGAACATACCTGCTACTGAAGCGGCGTTCTCAAGAGCTACACGGCTAACTTTGGTAGGGTCAATGACACCGGCCTTGAACATATTCGTATATTCTCCTGTGCGGGCATTGTAACCATAGTCACCGTTTCCTTCGCGAATCTTCTGGATGATGATACTGCCGTCAGCACCTGCATTCCTTGCAATCTGGCGGATAGGCTCCTCGATTGCAGCAGCGATGATGCGGATACCTGTCGTCTCATCCTCATTTTCACCTTTAAGAGTGCTGAGTGTATCCAAAGCGCGGATGTAAGCAACTCCACCGCCAGGAAGATAACCTTCCTCAACTGCAGCGCGAGTAGCGTTCAACGCATCCTCAACACGGTCCTTCTTCTCCTTCATCTCAACCTCGGTAGTAGCTCCGACATAGAGAACTGCGACACCGCCGGCAAGCTTACCAAGACGCTCTTTGAGTTTCTCCTTATCGTAATCTGATGTTGAAACGGCAATCTGCTTCTTGATAGTCTCAACCCTTTCTGCAATATCTTCCTTGCTGCCTGCACCGCCTACGATAGTGGTATTCTCCTTGGTGATGGTAACCTTCTCAGCCTTTCCGAGCATCTCTGGTGTAGTATTCTCAAGAGTGAATCCTCTCTCCTCTGAAACCAAAGTAGCACCCGTAAGTGTTGCGATGTCCTGAAGCATCTCTTTGCGACGGTCACCGAATCCCGGAGCCTTGACTGCAGCAACTTTGAGAGTACCGCGGAGTCTGTTCACGACAAGTGTAGTAAGAGCCTCACCGTCAACATCCTCGGCAATGATAAGAAGTGATTTGCCTTCCCTTGCGATAGGCTCGAGAATAGGCATCAAGTCCTTCATTGTAGATATTTTCTTGTCAGTTATAAGTACGAGAGGATTGTCGAGATTAGCCTCCATCTTGTCGGAATCAGTCATAAAATATGGAGAGATGTAACCTCTGTCAAACTGCATTCCCTCTACGACTTTAACCTCAGTTTCTGTACCTTTGGCTTCCTCAACCGTGATGACACCGTCCTTCTTGACCTTTGACATAGCATCAGCAATGAGCTTACCGATATTGGCATCATTGTTAGCCGAAATAGTGCCGACCTGCTCAATCTTTGAATAGTCGTCACCTACAGACTGGCTGTGAGCCTTGAGGTCTGCAACTACAGCTGCTACAGCCTTGTCAATACCTCTCTTGAGATCAACAGGGCTAGCACCTGATGTCACGCTCTTCCAACCGGCATTGATGATAGCCTGGGCAAGAACTGTTGCGGTAGTTGTACCGTCACCGGCCTGCTCGTTTGTCTTGGAAGCAACTTCCTTGACCATCTGTGCGCCCATATTGGCGAACCTGTCTTTTAGCTCGACCTCTTTTGCGACTGTAACTCCGTCCTTCGTAACCTGAGGAGCACCGAATTTCTTGTCAATGACTACGTTACGGCCCTTAGGACCAAGTGTAACCTTTACTGCGTCTGCGAGAATGTCAATTCCCTGTTTCATCTTGGCGCGTACCTCTGCGTCAAATTTGATATCTTTTGCCATAAATAGTATCTCCTATAATTATAATATTGCCATAATGTCTGACTGACGTACGATAAGATATTTCTTATCATCTACAGTAACCTCTGTGCCGGCATATTTGCCATAAAGCACTTCATCACCGACTTTCACCTCCATAGGCTCGTCTTTCTTGCCCGGGCCGCAGGCTACTACTTTACCCTGCTGAGGTTTCTCTTTCGCTGTGTCAGGGATATAAAGTCCCGCAGCTGTCTTGGTCTCAGCCTCTTTCGGCTCAAGGACCACTCTATCTGCCAATGGTTTAATCATAATTTTATAATTTTAATGTTAATATATCAATTCCGTTTCCGCTTCCGGAAACCGTCATTCCATAAATCAAGTGCTGTGCCATCTGCCGAAATGTGACAAATTGGCATACTTCCGACTTAATGCCACATTGACGATACACCAAAAATATGTACCTTTACAGATGCTAATTCAAAACTGGTTACGTTTATGCAAACCTCTCTGATAAAAAGGATTATCCTTTTTGCAGCCTTGTCCGCCACAATACTTTCCGGATGCGGACAGCACAATGACAACACTCCGGACAACTCATTTACAGAATATATAGAAGCCTATACAGGAGGCCTAATCACGGGAAACAGCAGCATTGTCATAGAGTTGGCGTCCCCTGCCGAGTGCATAGAAGGCACAGAGACAGAGATAAGCAAGTCAGCTGCATCTCTTTTCAAATTCTCGCCGTCTTTAAAAGGCTCTGCGAAATGGACTGGCGGCAGCCGGGTGGAATTCATACCTGACGAAGGCGAATTGAAACCGGGCAAGACATACAAAGGTACATTCGCCCTCGGCAAGGTCATCAGGACAGACAAGGCGCACAAGACATTCAATTTCAGCTTCACCACTGCAAGAAAAGAAGCCTATTTTGAAAATCCGTCAGTCATCATCACAGGATCCGACAAGGAAAATGCTATAGTCTCGGGGACATTGGCATTGAGCGAAAACATTGATATTGAGAATCCTGCATCTTTGATTGAATGCGAGTGGGACGGAAATGGAGAAAAGCCTTCAGCTGAAGTCCAGGCAAAGGAAGGCGGATTGTCATTCAACATTTCAGGACTGAAAAGAGCGGAAAAGCCAGAAAATTTGACCATAAAATTCAAGCCGGGAGACACTGAATTCTCCAAATGCGAGGACCTCAAGGTGCAGATACCGGCAAAAGACGGCTTCTCTGTAATCTCGGCAGACATATCGTCAGGAGAAGACAAATACATAGACGTAAGATTCTCCCAACCGCTGGATGGCAGCCAAAATCTCAACGGACTGGCAACTCTGACCGGTTCCGAGAACAACTATGAGGACAGCAATCCCAAGACCACTTTCAAGGTCAGCGACAACAACTTGAGAATATACTACGACGGCAACTCAAGCCGTAACATCACCTTAAGTCTCAACACCGGAATCAAGGACATTGACAGCAACAGACTTTCAGAGAGCTGGCAGAAGACATTCAAGAACAACAATGCCTGCCCGGAAGTCTCATTCGGACAGAGCGGGAACATTCTGCCTGACACAAAAAATCTTGTAGTTCCGTTCTTTGCAGCAAATCTGAAAGCTGTGGACGTAAGCGTAATCGAAATATTCCCGAGCAACATATTGTCATTCCTCCAGGAAAACGACTATATGGACAACTTCGGGTTACGGCGTTCAGGCAGAATGATTTACAAAAACACTTTAAGGCTGGATACCGACAAGTCAAACATTCTGACCGAGGAACAGATGTACACGATAGACCTTTCCGGACTCTTCAAGAAGGAACCGGGTGCCATCTACCGTCTAAGACTGTCATTCAAGCCGGAGTACTATATATATTATAAAGGTAAAACGAGCGGCGGCCGCAACGGAATGGTAAGCACCGCATCTGGGACTCTGACTGAAGATGACAGCAAGGTGTGGGACGAGCCTAATCCATATTACTACGAGAACGACAATTATGACTGGAGTCTGTACAACTGGAATGACCGGAACAATCCCGACACTCCTACATATTATATGGCGTATACCTATCCGTCAAAGAATTTCCTGTCTTCCGACATTGGGGTAGTTGCAAAATATGCTCCCTCAAGTGGAAAGAAAGGGAAAATATGGGTAGCGACAAGCAATCTTCTGAGCGCTGAGCCCGTATCTGGAGCTGAAATAAAGGTGCTGAATTATCAATTACAGCAAATCGGTGCAGGAAAGAGCACATCAAGCGGACTCGCTGAAATAGAAGTAAGCGGACGCCCGTTCATTGTTGTCGTAAAGAAGGGAAATTCAACAGCATATCTGAAAGTTACAGATGCCAATGTGAAATCGTTGAGCAGGTTTGACACGGGCGGAGAAACCCTTCAGAAAGGAATGCGGGCATTCATCTATGGGGAACGCGGAGTCTGGAGGCCTGGCGATACGCTTCACCTGACAATGATTGTACAAAGCAATGAGAAACTGCCGGACACTCACCCTGCATCTGCAGAAATCTACACCCCTCAGGGGCAGTTCTATGCAAAGAAGTTGTGCAGCAAGTCCGAGAACGGATTCTACGCATTTGACATCGCAACTTCTCAGGACAGTCCTACAGGGTTATGGAACGCATACTTCAAGATTGGAGGAGCGACATTCCATAAAGCATTGAGAATCGAGACTATAAAGCCTAACAGGCTCAAGATCAACATCAAAATAAATGACAAGATTCTGCAGGCCGGCACGAAAACGACAGCCGGAATTTCCTCCACCTGGCTGACAGGACCTGCGGCATCGGGACTCAAAGCCAAACTGTCAATGACATTGGCGCAGGACAGCAAGGCATTTGCAGGATTTGACGGATACACATTCGGAGATCCGGCAAGCAGTTTCACTTCCACTGACATTGACCTGATGGAGACAAAACTCGACGGAGACGGAAAAGCATCGGCACCGGTGACTCTGCCAAAGGTTCCGCAGGCTCCGGGAATGCTGAAAGCCAACATTCTCGCAACAGTAGTCGAGGATGGTGGAGACGAGAGCTACAGCACTATGACTTTGCCGTATTCCCCATACTCTGCATACGTCGGCGCAAAATTACCTGTATCAGACAGTTACCTTGAGACAGACAAGACATACAACATCCCTGTCGCGGTGATTGACGCCAATGGCAGACGCGTTGAGGGACACAATATCGAATGGCGCATATTCAAGTTGAAATGGAGCTGGTGGTGGGAATCCAGACAGGATCCGCTAGACTCGTACGTCAATGCGTCCGGAGCCTCCGCAATAAGCTCTGGCAAAGTCGTTTCCGAGAACACCGACATTTCGGTTCCGTTCTTCGTATCGGAAGCAGAATGGGGACGATACCTTATATATATAAAGGATTTGGACAGCGGACACGCAACCGGCGGAATTGTATATGCTGATTCACCTTCTTACAGAGGACGTTCCGACAGAAACGATCCGGACGCACCGGCAATGCTGAGTTTCTCCTTGGACAAGAAGAGTTGCAAAGTCGGGGAGAAAGTTACGGTTTATATTCCTGCAGCAAATAACGGCAGGGCACTGGTGTCGGTTGAAAACGGAAGCCGGGTACTGTCCAGCGAATGGGTGAGCACTTCCGCTTCAGACACTCCATATCAGATAAAGATAACCGAAGATATGGCTCCGAACTTTTACGTCCATATCACTTTGGTACAACCATATTGGAATTCAGATAACGACCTGCCGATAAGGATGTACGGAGTGCAGCCGATAATGGTTGAAAATCCTGACTCTCACCTGAATCCGGTCATCACAATGCCGGACAAACTTCATCCGGAAGAGCCGTTTACCGTGAAAGTAAGCGAGAAAAACGGGAAGCCGATGACATATACGCTTGCGATAGTCGATGACGGACTTCTTGACCTCACGGCATTCAAGACACCGGACCCGTGGAACGCGATGTACAGGAGAGTCGCTCTTGGCATAAGCACGTGGGACCTCTACGATGACGTTTTCCGCAGCACAGGAGGAGCATTGTCAGCAATGTACAGCATCGGCGGCGATGAGGGGCTCATCAAGGGCGCCCGAAAGGAAAACAGGTTCAATCCTGTCGTAAAGTTCCTGGGACCGTTCACATTGAAATCAGGCTCAACTACCCACAAAGTAACGCTCCCGATGTATGTGGGAAGCGTAAGAGTGATGGTTGTGGCAGGCAATGACGGAACATACGGCAATGCTTCCAAGACCGTACCGGTAACATCCTCGGTAATGATATTGCCTACATTGCCGAGAGTGGCAGGCCCGGGAGAAAGCATAACGCTTCCGGTAAACGTATTCGTGATGGAAGACGGCATAGACAAGGTGAACGTCACCGTGAAATGCGAAGGACCGATTGCGCTCGAAGGAGCTGACAGGCAGACTGTTGACTTTAGCGGCAAGGGAGATAAAATAGTCAGATTTGCACTCAAGGCCAATGCGGAAGGGCAGGCGAAAGTGACAATCTCAGCGGACGGCAACGGACACAAGATGGCTGAAACCGTGAACATCGAAGTCCGCAACACTTCTCCGGATATTGTCGCGATGCAGGATGTGCTTATGGGCAAGGGTGAAAGCAAGACATTCACTTTCAAGCCGTTTACTACGGAAGACGGCAGATATGCAAGCATCGAAGCCTGCAGTTATCCGTCAATAGACTGGGACGCACTGTTCAAGTTCGTGACAGATTATCAGTACAGCTGCACTGAACAGATTTCAGCAAAGGGTCTAAGTCTGCTTTACGCGATGCCTATGCTGAGTAAAGCCAATGCAGAGAAGGCAAAGAATATGATTCCTGCGTTGCTTACTGAACTTTACTCGCGCCAGATGTCTGACGGCGGATTCGTTTACTGGCCGGGCAACACACATTCCGACGAATGGATCACGTCAATGGCGGGAGAGTTCCTTGCAGTTGCACGCGACGGAGGTTACGATGTCAATGCCGGCGTCATATCTTCTTGGCTGAAGTTCCAAAAACAATGCGTAAGAAATTACAGGACAGCCAAAGTATATGAATTGAGCGACCTTACACAGGCATACCGGCTCTATACGATGGCGCTTGCCGGCAAAGCAGACGAAGCAGCTATGAACAGAATGAAGGAAGGCGGCAATCTGTCGTGGCAGGCATCTATGATGCTGGCTTCTGCATACGCTGTGTGCGGCAAGAAGAATGTCGGAAACGACATCGTGAATTCAATCTCTGAAAATCCTGCAGAATGGAAGGACAATATGGCCACTTACGGCACTCCGCAGAGAGACCGGGCAATAGCGACAGAGACATTGGTCCGTACCGGAAATATCTCTTCAGCAATAGTTTATGCTAACGGAAGCAATAGCGGCAACGGTTCAGGGCTTGAGCCTTGGTCTATGTCCACACAGGAATCCGCATTCGCAAGCAAAGCTATGAGTCTCCTAGCCAAAAACGTGACAGGAACCAATGTCAGCATTGGCGTAGATGATGGAAATGAGAACAAGTCACTGACAGCCAAGCCTTCAGACAATAGCAGGATAAGTTGCGGAATAAATTCACAGTCTGGAAGCGTGACGGTCAGGAATGAATCCGACGGCTCTGTATATGTGCGTCTAACGACAATTTCCAGAAGAGATGCCGGTGAGGCAGTGCCTGCGAAGTCATCCGGACTCGGACTGACCGTGAAATATATGACGGCAGACGGAAGCAGTGTGAATCCTGCCTCAATACGTCAGGGAAGCGAATTTACTGCGGTCATAAGAGTCACAAACCAAAGCAATGTTGCAGACTGCTACAACCTTGCATTGACTCAGACAATACCATCAGGATGGGAAATCATAAATGAGAGAATGACAGGGCAGGATGTCCCTTCATCCGGAAAATATGATTATCTGGACATCCGTGACGACCGCAACATATTCTATTTCAGTCTGCCTAGAGGCTCATTCAAAGAATTTCGCGTGCGGTTGAGGGCGGCATACGAAGGTAAGTTCACACTGCCGTCCGTAACTTGCGAGGCAATGTACAATCCTACCGTATTCGCTTGTACAGCATCAGGCACAGCGAGTGTCACAAGATAGACTCACGTAATTTGATGAGAGGCGCGGGAAAATTCAGATGGAGTACCGGCAAGAAAGCTCTATTTGCAGCTTTGTTTGCCTTGCTCTGCTGGTACGCACTCTGCCTGCCGGAGGAACTGTTTCCTGACTGCAAATGGTCAACCGTAGTTGTGGACAGGAATGGGGAACTTCTCGGAGCACGTATCGCAGAGGACGGACAATGGCGGTTTCCTGCCGGCAATCTGGACGAGACTGACTCCGACGGCGTTGAAAAATACAAGAAGGCGCTAATCGAGTTTGAGGACAGATGGTTCAGATGGCATTGGGGCGTAAATCCGGTATCTATCTGTAGAGCAGCGGTTTCCAACGCAAAAGCGGGACACATCGTGAGCGGAGGAAGCACCATCACTATGCAGGTGATACGTATGTCAAGAGGGCAGAATCGCACTCTGTGGCAGAAAATCATCGAGGCAATTCTTGCCACGAGAATGGAGTTCAGATATTCCAAGGATGAGATTCTGGAGATTTATGCGGAACACGCGCCGTTCGGAGGCAATGTGGTGGGACTTGAGGCGGCTTCATGGAGATATTTCGGCCGTCCGGCATCTGACTTGTCCTGGAGTGAGGCTGCGACGCTCGCAGTACTGCCCAATTCGCCTTCAGGCATAAGACTGGGCAAGAACAGGGATATGCTTGAGGCCAAGCGCAACAGACTGTTGAACAAACTGAAGGACAGAGGCTTGCTGAACGAGTCGGAGTACGCGCTCGCGTGCTCGGAACCATTGCCTGCAGCACCTGAAGCACTTCCGTCGTACGCATCCCAGCTAGTGGATGACCTGGCGTCTGCAACAAAGCGGGCTGGACACACCAATTATATCAGGACTAGTCTGGACCTCAATCTACAGCGGGAGGTGGAGCGGATTGTGGACAGGGCGAATGATGAACTTTCGCTAGAGGGCATCAATGATATGGCGGCGGTCGTTATGGATGTGGAGACAGGAGAGGTGCTGGCGTATGTCGGCAATGCCAATCCGCAAAGGAAGAGGCTAGGTGCGAATGTAAATATAGCTCGGGCTCCGCGCAGTTCGGGAAGCATATTGAAGCCGTTTCTATACTGTGACGCACTGACTGACGGGACTATTCTGCCGTATTCGTTGCTTGCAGATACGCCTGTGAATATCAACGGGTTCGCGCCGCAGAATTATGATATGACATACGAAGGGGCGGTGCCGGCTGCGGAGGCGCTAAGCCGTTCGCTGAATGTGCCTTCTGTACACCTTCTCAAGATGTATGGGGTGCAGAAGTTCCAGGAGAGGTTGCAGGAACGCGGGCTTACTACACTGGGGCGCAGTGCTTCCGATTATGGTCTTTCGCTTATTCTAGGCGGCGGGGAATGCCGGCTGGATGAGGTGACGGCTGCGTATGCGGCAATGGCCAGGGAGTATTTGGATGCGTGCGACTGGGAAACCAAGGAAAATGGAGAAGCCGGTGTGCAGTGCGAAGGACGTCAGTCGGAACGGAATTCAACAAAGCGTGAGGGGCAACATATTGGGCGTAATGTACAACAGATGGTACGGAACGTTCTGAAAGAGGAATGGCGCAAGAGGTCGTGGGGCAAGAATGTAATGGATGATCCTGTGGCGATATACTACACTCTGGATGCGCTCAAGGAGGTAAGCAGGCCGGATGAAATCGACTGGCACATTATCAGGTCAGTCAGAAAGGTGGCTTGGAAGACTGGCACCAGCTATGGGTACCGGGATGCGTGGGCAGTCGGTGCGACTCCGACCTACGCGGTCGGAGTGTGGGCGGGCAACGCCTCCGGCGTTGGCGCCCCGGGGCTCCTCGGAGCCCGCACCGCCGGCCCTGTCCTATTCGAAATCTTCAACATTCTCCCAGCAAAAGGCCCTGCCTGGTTTCCGGGACTTGAAGACCTGACCTACTCCCGTGCAGGGGTACGCGCCGAGGTTTGCCGCAAATCCGGCTGCCTCGCCGGTCCGTATTGCACTGAGATTGATACACTTGATATTCCCGATGCGGGAATCCGCAGTAAGACTTGTCTTTACCATCGCCGCGTAAACGGGTACGACACATTCCGTCTGCCTCCTGCAATGGAATGGTTCTACCGACAAAAACATTCCGACTATAATTCCAATCTAACGACTGGACAGAGCAATAATTCCTCGCAAGTCTCTGCAGACGGAAACAGCATCTCAACTAGTCCGGATTACCCGGAAATGGAATTCATCTATCCGGAAAACGGAAGCAAAATCACACTGCCCCGGCAACTTGACGGGTCTGCCGGCGAGATAGTTCTCAACCTCGCTCATCACGACCGCGACGCCACCGTCTATTGGCACATTGACCAGGACTACATAGGAGAAACCCGTTTCGTACACCAGATGCGTGTACGCCCCGATCCTGGCAGCCATAGCATCACCGTAGTGGACAACTTCGGCAACTCCCTGTCCATCTACATAACCATCAAATAGGCAATTTTGCATCTTTTTCGTGCAAAATTTCGTTGTTTTTGCATTATTTTAGTGCAAATATTAGCAAAACTTGCATCTTTTTCGTGCAAAATCACTATTTTTGCGGACATAAGGAGACAGATATGGAACAACTCTACGCAACATTCAACAAAAAAATCAAAGATACTTCCACTGATTTTATCAGATATAAGTATCTGGATATCAAATGGGAAGGTCGCGCATTCGGACTTGTCGGTCCAAGGGGCGTAGGAAAATCGTATATGCTCCTGCAGTATATAAAGCAGAATCTTGATACAAAAGACACTCTTTATGTCTCCGCCGACAACATCTATTTTTCAGAGCATAAACTTGTAGATTTAGCTGACGAATTCGTAAAGATGGGCGGAAAACATCTTTTCATCGATGAAATCCACAAATACGAAGGATGGTCCAGAGAGCTTAAACAAATTATTGATGATTTCGGTGAACTGCAAATCGTAATTTCCGGATCCTCAATACTTGACATCTACAAGGGAATGGCGGATTTAAGCCGTAGAGTACCGATTTACCAGATGCAGGGGCTCTCATTCCGTGAATACCTCAGTCTTTTTCACAATATAACTGCGCCGACGTTCACTCTTGAAGAGATTATCGGAGGAAAAGCTGAAATTCCTGGAGTGGAGCATCCTCTGCCACTATTCAGAAGTTACTTGAGAAACGGGTATTACCCCTACGGAATGGACCCTGAATTTGAAATAGAACTGCAACAAGTCGTAAACCAGACAATGGAAGTGGACATTCCACAGTATCTAAACACTAATGTGGCGGTAGGACGACGGCTGAAGTCGCTCCTGATGGTAATTGCCCGAAGCGTCCCTTTCAAACCAGTATTGACAAAAATCGCCGAGGTGACAGGAATAAGCCGCAATGACATCTCTGACTATATGGTATATATCGAAAAAGCCGGAATGATCTCTCAGCTGAGAGACAAGACAGGTGGCATCCGCGGATTGGGAAAAACAGAAAAGGTTTACCTTGACAACACCAATCTGATATATTCCCTCGCCCCGGACAATGCGGAAATCGGCAATGTGCGTGAAACCTTTTTCCTGAACCAGACGAGAGTCCGCCACGATGTCATTAGCTCTCCGCTTTCAGATTTCGAAATAGATGGAAAGACCTTTGAAATCGGAGGACGAAAGAAAGGACAAAAACAGATTGAAAAGGCCACAGAAGGATATATAGTCAAGGATGACATCGAAACAGGATTCTTCAATGTCATCCCTCTCTGGGCCTTCGGCCTTATGTATTGAATGCTACTTCAGCAGGTTGCCGAGGATGCTGCGGGTAATCTGACGAGTGGCGGTGGAAGCCGCGTTGCCGAGTGCCTTGCCGGCGGCAGTCTTGACCGTACTTTTTCCTGAAGACTTGGACGACTTGCGGCTCGTTCCGGTAACACTCTTCGCTATCTCATTGCCGAGACTGCGTGAAAGACTTGTCACTGCAGCGCCAAGAATGGCACCGAAGAGTCCCTTCGTGACTCCGCCCGACTTGCCGGACTTCTTTTCCTCCTTTTCTCTGGCTGCAACTTCTTCCTGCTCCTGCTTTTCCTTCGCCGCCTTTTCGCTCTCCGCAAGAAGTACCTCAAACGCACTTTCACGGTCAATCACATTGTCGTAACGTCCATACAGACGGGACTGCTTGATTATCTGCTCCCTCTGCTGCGGAGTCACCGCGCCGATCTGGCTAAGCGGAAAGAGAATCTTCGCCCGCTGCACCATTGAAGGGGAACCTTTCTCATCAAGGAAAGACACAAGTGCTTCTCCAGTAGCGAGTTCCATAATCGCATCCTCTGTCTTGAATGCCGGATTCGCCCTGAATGTCTCTGCGGCGGAACGCACAGCCTTCTGGTCTTTCGGCGTGAATGCCCTCAATGCGTGCTGTACCCTGTTGCCCAACTGCCCGAGAATAGCATCAGGAATATCTGTCGGATTCTGTGTAACGAAGTAAACTCCAACTCCTTTGCTTCGGATAAGCCTTACTACCTGTTCAATCTTATCTACCAACGCTTTGGACGTATCATCGAAAAGCATATGCGCCTCGTCGAAGAAGAATACAAGTTTCGGAAGATCCATATCCCCGACTTCAGGCAGCCTGGCATACAGTTCGGACAGAAGCCACAGCAGGAAAGTGGAATAAAGCTTAGGATTGAGCATCAGTTTGTCGGCTGCAAGAACGCTCATAACGCCCTTTCCACCTTCGCATTGCAGCAAATCGAAGATATCGAAAGACGGCTCCGCGAAAAACTTGTCTGCGCCCTGATTTTCAAGTGCAAGCAAAGCACGCTGAATTGCCCCTACACTCTGAGAGGTGATATTTCCATACGAAGTGGTGAACTCTTTGGCATTCTGCGCAACATAATTGAGCATCGCTTTGAGGTCCTTCATATCAATGAGGAGCAATCCCCTGTCATCTGCAATCCTGAACACTATATTGAGGATTCCGGACTGGGTTTCATTGAGCTCAAGCAATCTTGAAAGTAGCTGAGGCCCCATATTGGAGATGGTTGTCCTCATCGGATGCCCCTGCTCGCCGAACACATCGAAAAAGCGCACCGGACAACTGCAGAAGGCCGGAGATTCGATACCGAATTCGGCACAACGTTTCTCGATGAAGCCTGTCATCTTGCCCGTCTGGCTAATTCCTGACAAATCGCCTTTCATATCCGCCATAAAGCAAGGCACTCCCGCCTGACAGAATGTTTCCGCAAGGACTTGCAACGTAACCGTCTTTCCTGTGCCTGTCGCGCCCGCTATAAGTCCGTGCCTGTTGGCCATACGGCCGCATATCGAAATCGGCCCTTCAGGTCCGTGGGCCACGTACAATCCTTTATCTTGAGTAAACATAAACTACTATTTATTTACCGAAAACTTGTAAATGCAGACTTGAGTGTAGGTATCTCCCGGACGCAGAAGGATTGACGGGAAAGACGGCTGGTTAGGCGAATCCGGATAATGCTGTGTCTCCAATGCAATGGAACTGCGGAATCCGAGAGGTCTGTCATATTTTCCGGTAGAAGTTCCGTCAAAAAAATTGCCGCTATAGAACTGGAGTCCCGGCTGATCAGAATAAACATCAATCTGTCTGCCTGACACAGGGTCATAGACGGTACACATAATCTCAACTCCTTTCTCTGACTCCCTGTCTATACACCAGTTATGGTCATATCCGCGCGCATTCTTAAGTTGCTCGTTATCCTGTCCTATCATATCGCCGATTGCGTGCGGAGTACGGAAATCGAAAGGCGTACCGCTGACATCCTCAATCACGCCTGTCGGAATGCTGAGAGAGTCAATCGGCACATAATGGCTTGCCTTAATGTGCATTATATAGTCCTCAACGCTTCCATTACCCTCACCGCGCAGGCAGAAGAACGGATGGTTGGAGATATTTATCGGAGTCGGACTGTCGGTAGTGACCTTGTAGTCAATCCGGAACTCGTCGGAAGAAGTGACGGTATAAGTCATAGTTATATCCTTGTTCCCGGGGAAACCTTCCTGCCCGTCCGCGTGCAGATAATGCAGCGTTATCGTGGAATCCGTAACTCCGTCAACATCCCATACAACATTGTCCAGTCCTTTCACTCCTCCGTGCAACGTATTGATTCCGTGGTCATTCGCAGGGACATTGAAAGTTTTTCCATCCACCTGAAACGTTGCCTTCCCTATTCTGTTGGCGACCGGCCCCACGCAGGCACCGAAAAAACGCTCACCAGGAGGCGTGATGTAATCTTTCAGATTATTGTGTCCAACGACGATATCTTCATACCGGCCGTTCTTGTCCGGGGTAAATATGGAAACGACACGGGCGCCGAAATTGGTCACCTGCATAACCACGTCCCCTCCCTTCAATGTATAAAGTGCAACAGGCTTTCCGCCAATTGTTTCTGAAAAATTTTCCACCTCAATCAATTTCGGAGATGATGAACGACCGCAGCCTGAAACAACGGCAAGCGACAAGACAGAAATCAGCAGTTTATGTCTCATACTGTAAAATTATGTTGGTTAATCATTGACGCCGCATATCAAAACAGCTTCTCAACCGGCGCGGATTCAAATTTACACTTTTTTCCTTATTTTTGTCACGCAAGTTTCGCACTGCGAAACACCGAATTTGTTAGTACCTCCGAACACTCCAAATGATAATCAGAAAAAACGAATATAGCTTGTCCGCACACAACACATTCAGAATGAATGTCAAATGCAGGCATTTCATTGAATATGACGCCATCGCGGATCTTGTAAATATAGATTTCGATGAGCTCCCTAAGCCGGTGAAGCATATCGGATGCGGAAGCAATCTGCTCTTTAGCGGGGATTTCAAGGGGACAATCCTTCATTCGGCAGTCAAATTCATCTATCCCCTTCCGACTGACTGCGGGCTATACAAGTCTGAAGATGAATCGATTGTCTCAGTTGGCAGCGGCGTTATCTTCGATGACCTATGCAAATGGGCCGCAGAAAACGGATTGTGGGGGTTGGAAAACCTCTCATACATTCCCGGAGAAGTGGGCGCATCCGCAGTCCAGAACATAGGAGCTTATGGTTCGGAAGTCTCTGACAGCATCGTGCAGGTATATTGTTATGACACACGCGAGGAGGAATTCGTGCATTTTGATGTTGAAGAATGCGGATACGGCTATCGCGATTCCATTTTCAAGTCAAGCGAAATACGTGACAGATATATAATTACAAACGTCATTTTCCGCCTGACACATCGCACCGCACCAAAACTCGACTACGCTCACGTGCGCGAAAAAGTGGAACAGACAATGTCAGTCGAAGGTCTGACAACCCCGACACCGATGCTTGTGCGCAATGCCATAATCGAAATACGCAGAGAGAAGTTGCCTGAAGTCTCTGAAGTCGGAAGCGCAGGAAGTTTTTTCAAGAATCCAGTGGTCCGGGAATCTGATTTTCAGCGCATTGTAAATTCATATCCCGACATTCCACATTTTATCACGGACGGCGGAGTAAAAATTCCTGCTGCGTGGCTCATCGACCAATGCGGATGGAAAGGCAAGACTTGCGGCAACGCGGGAGTCTATGCGAAACAGCCTCTTGTGCTCATCAATGCCACCGGGAAAGCCGAGCCTCAGGAAATCATCGCATTGAAAGACAGCATCATAGATTCAGTAAAAGAAAAATTCGGCATAACGCTTCAGCCGGAAGCAGAAATCATATAATCCAATGGATAACAGCACATTCATAGTTGAAGGCGGACACAAGCTCAGCGGTTCCATCACGCCGCAGGGAGCAAAGAACGAGGCTCTTGAAGTCATAAGCGCAGTCCTTCTCACATCCGAAGAAGTAATCATCGAAAATATCCCTGAAATTCTGGACGTTAAGAATCTCATTCTCCTGTTGGAAGGAATGGGCGTGAAGACTAGACGCATTGAGAAGGGAAAATACAGTTTCAAGGCCGACTGCATTGACACAGAATATATTGAAAGCGATGATTTCGTAAAAAAATGCGCATCGTTGAGAGGCTCCGTTATGGTAGTTGGTCCACTGCTCACAAGATTCGGGCATTCCTGGTTTCCGAAACCGGGCGGCGACCGCATAGGCAGAAGAAGAGTGGATACACACATCCAGGGAATGATAAATCTCGGAGCATCCCACAGATACGACGAAGACAGGAAAGCATTCCTTCTGAACGTCGGAGAAGGCAAACGTCTGAAAGGGTGCTATATGCTTCTGGACGAGGCATCGATCACCGGCACAGCCAACATTCTGATGGCATCCGTGCTTGCGGAAGGAAAGACGGTCATCTATAATGCGGCCTGCGAACCTTACCTTCAGCAACTCTGCAGAATGCTTGTGTCAATGGGCGCAAAAATCGAGGGCATAGGCTCGAATCTCCTGACTATCAATGGGGTAAAATCGCTCCACGGTACAACTCACACGATTCTGCCGGATATGATTGAGGTCGGCAGTTTCATCGGAATGGCTGCCCTCAACCGCAGCTCCATCACCATCAAAAATGTCTCCTGGAAGAATCTCGGAATCATCCCGGAAAGTTTCAGAAGACTGGGCGTACATCTTGAGCAACGTGGAGACGACATCTTCGTTCCGGAACAGGAATCCTATACTATCGACTCATTTATGGACGGCTCAATAATGACAATAGCGGATGCACCGTGGCCTGGTCTTACCCCGGACCTTCTCAGTGTAATGCTGGTTGTTGCAACACAGTGCAAGGGCAGTGTGCTGATCCATCAGAAGATGTTCGAAAGCAGACTGTTTTTCGTGGACAAACTGATAGAAATGGGCGCCCAGATCATTCTTTGCGACCCGCACCGCGCCGTTGTCATAGGCCACGACCACAGGTTCAGACTCCGTGCAGGCAATCTTCTGTCACCGGACATACGCGCCGGCATCGCCCTTCTGTTGGCTGCAATGTCTGCAAAAGGCACCAGCACAATCAGCAATGTAGGACAGATTGACCGTGGTTATGAAGACATTGACACGCGTCTGAACGCCCTCGGTGCCAAAATATCCAGGACTAGAGACTAAAATTATATTTCCTTACTTTGTTTATTTCGTGACCGTCACTTTCTTGTGGGACAGGCGGCTCTTCTCTGCACGGAAGCCCATAACGTGGCTTTCTATTGAGGCGTCGATTGTGCTCGTCAGTTTACCTCCGTCCTGCCAAGACACGGCCTCAAGAAAATCGCATACAAGCGCCATATCTCCGCCACCGTGGCCTGAGCCCTTATATTCAGGGATGTCAGACAATTTCTTGTTCCAGAGAATCTTCTTGTTGCTGCGGAATTCATAGATTGTAAATTCCGTGCCGTCACCTTCAATATATCCGGTAGTTCCCATCACGCGGGTGCGCCTTCCTCCATACGGGGTGAACGCCTCCATCGAGAATGCCGCTGTGGTACCGTCCTCAAACACCATTTCGCTCACGAAATGATCCGGTTGGTTGTTATCACAATGATATACGCACCTTCCCCACACATTGGTCGGGTCGGATATTTTGCTCATTATCTCTTTCTCATCCCGAGGATTCTTCAAGTCAAACACTCCCAGATGCTGTTTTCTGCGTACATACACGTCTATCGCGGAGAACGGACAGGTACTCTCGTGAGGACACCCCTCCGTACAACGCAGCGGGGCACCCTCCGGTGCATTTTCAGCCTTGAACCAAGTCAACGAGCCGTCTGCCACTATGGTCTTGCACGGTTTTCCGACAAACCAACGAAGAATATCCAAATCATGACAGCTCTTAGCCAAAATGATAGGAGTGGTCGCTTTCGAGTCACGCCAGTTTCCACGCACGTATGAATGCGCCATGTGGCGGCATTCGATAGGCTCCATGTGCTGAATGCTTATCAGCTTGCCAATCATACCTGACTGAATCGCCTCATACATAGCCCTGAAATATGGGCTGTAACGGAGCACGTGGCACACGGCAACGATTCTGCCATATTTATGAGCCTGTTTCGCAATGTCGGTACATTCTTTTTCAGTCTGTGCTACAGGTTTTTCCAAGAGACAGTCATAGCCCATTTCCAACGCCTTCATACAAGGGTGATAATGGGTATCGTCCGGAGTGGAGATAACCACCGCATCTGCAAACTTAGGAACAGTGAACACTTCGCTCCAGTCCCCGAAACGATGCTCCGCAGGGACACCGTATTTGTCACCCATATCGTTCTTTCTGCTCTCGCGTATGTCGGAAACGCCTACAATCTGCATACATTCAGGGAATTTCTTCGCATACGCGGCATAAGTTCGCCCACGGTTGCCCGCGCCGATGATGATAACCTTAACCGGACCGTTTTTGACTCCGGCTTTCAGACTTTTTACAGGAAAATCTACCTCCGGATCAGTAAACAACGGGCTTTCGCCTTCAAGTCCAATAGCCTTGCCGGCCGCTTTCACTGTCTCGCCAGTTCCGAGAAATGTTGCCCCGGCAGTAAGCAGACCGAGACTCTTGAGAAAATCCTTTCGATTCATTGTGAAGTAAGTTGGTTAAAAATTCCTGTCGGGGACTCAAATTGGGGCACCCGACTTCGTAAAGTTATAAACTTTTCTCTGAAAGTTTCGAAACGAAAGAGCAAATTGACCGGAAAATTTACTATCAAAAGAAAGTTTATTAACTTTAGGGGTTTGAAGTAAAACGGACAGAATGAAATTCATAAAACCCCTTCTTCCCGCAGTTCTGGTAATTCTGCAAAGCGGGACACTAGCTTATGGTCGTCCGGAGGTGACAGAACCTTCCGTCCAAAACGAAGTGACAAATTCAAAAGTTCTTACAGGAAAGGTTACCGACGAAAACGGTGAACCGATGCCCGGCGTAGCCGTGTACGAGTCCGCAAATCTCAAAGGCGGAGTAATGACTGACGCCGAGGGACGTTTTTCCATCAAGGTTAGCGGCAACTGTAGCAGTCTGACGGTTTCCTGTATGGGATACCTCACCGAGGACATTCCGGTAAACAAGATTGCCAAGATAAAACTGACCCCGGATGCACAGAGCATCAAAGAGACAGTCGTTACCGGTATATTCACCAGAAAGAAAGACAGTTTCACGGGAGCAGTCCAGTCCATAACATCGGACGAACTCAAGAGAGTAAGCAACTCAAATGTCATCGAGTCGCTGAAAAATCTCGACCCATCACTTTTGGTGCTGGACAATCTTTCGCAGGGTTCCAACCCTAATGCCGTGGCCAGTATGCAGATACGTGGTGCGTCCACATTGTCCGCCACGACATCCTCTTTGAAAAGCGATTACGTATCCGGAGGCAACACGCCGCTCTTCATTCTTGACGGATTCGAGACAACTCTCACGAAGATTCAGGATATGGATATGAACAGGGTGCAGAGCATTACTATCCTGAAGGACGCATCTGCCAAAGCAATCTACGGTTCCAAAGGCGCAAACGGCGTGATTGTCATTGAGACCAAAGCACTTACCAACGACAAGACGCGCGTCACCTACACCGGAAGCGTCACTCTCGAAGCCCCTGACCTGACCAGTTATAACCTCTGTAACGCATTGGAGAAGCTCGATATAGAGAACAGGGAGGGCTATTACAACCAGCTGACGGAGGAAGCCACACTATGGGGCAAGAGACTCTACAACGAACGTCTAAAAAGAGCACTTGAGGGCGAGAGTACATATTGGCTCTCCAAACCTTTGAGGGTAGGAATAGGGCAGAAGCATTCTCTGAGCATCGAACTCGGCAGCAAGGAATTGAAAGCACTTGCAACATTCTCCTACAACAATGTGGAAGGTGCGATGAAGGGCTCATACAGGAACGTCCTGTCGGGAGACATCAACCTGTCTTACCGCAAGAACAAATGGACGTTCCGCAATATTATGAGCATTTCGTATAAGAAAAGCGAGGACTCCCCTTACGGAACATTCGACGAGTATGCGTCAATGAACCCATACTATTCCCCATACGATGAATCCGGAGCACTGAAGAAAGTACTTTTCTCCGGACATTACGGAGAAGGGTCGGACGTTTATGACACAGATCGCGTCACCAACCCGCTTTGGAACGCAAATATCGGGACCAGATACTCCAGCGATTATCTGGATTTCTCGGACAATCTGTATGCAGAATACCAGGTAATCCGCCCTCTCAAGCTCGTAGCAAGATTCGGCGTGGACACCCAACGTTCGCAGTCGGAAGATTTCAAACCTGCCGACCATACGGATTTCATAGATGCCACGAACGATGACGATGCCCTGCTGACAAGAGGGTCTTACAATATGGCAAACGGGAGATATACAACCACTTCAGGTGACTTGTCCGCGCAATTCAACCACACCTTCAACAAGGTGCACGACATCTTTGCCACTGCGCAATACACTATTTCCCAGACAAAGTACAGTGAAATAGAGAACTACACGGAAGGCTTTCCGAACAGCAATATGACAAGCATCACTTTCGCAAGACAATATGCTTCGGACAAGACACCTACCGGATCAGACAGTATCAACCGAAACATAGGAGCCCTGCTCACCGCCGGCTACAGTTACGACAACAGATATATGGCGGATGCGACAGTGAAAGCGAGTGCATCGTCGGTATTCGGCACAGACAACAAATGGGGCACATTCTGGAGTTTCGGACTTGCTTGGAACCTGCACAACGAGCAGTTCCTCAAGAGCGCATCCAATTGGCTGAGGCAGTTGAAAGTGCGTGGTTCCGTCGGTTCTTCCGGAAACCAGAACTTTGCATCCAACTCATCACTCCCGGTATATAATTACTCAAGCACAAATTATTACAACGGATTCTCCGGGGCCACACTCAACAATATGGAGAACAGGAATCTCGGATGGGAGCAGAAAATGGACTACGATGCAGGTCTCGACTTCAGGACCAAAAGCATAAGCGCCACGCTTGATTTCTATATAGCCGACACCAGAAATCTTGTATTTTCCAGAAGCATTCTCCCGTCCACCGGTTTTTCCACTGTCAGCGACAATATGGGAAAAGTGAGAAACAAAGGTATAGAGGCTAGTCTAAGCTGGACAGTATGGCAGAAGGGCAGTTCCTTCATAAGTCTGTTCGGCAAAGTCGCCTACAACGACAACAGAGTCCTCAAGATTTCCAAGGCATTGGAGAATTACAACAAGCAGCAAAGAGCTGAAGCCAACACCGCAAGCGGAGCGACTACCGTAATTCAGTACTATAACGGTATGCCTTTGAATTCCATCTGGGCAGTACGTTCAAAAGGCATTGACCCTATAACTGGCAAGGAAATCTTCATCAAGAAAGACGGCACTCTGACAGACGAATGGGCAGCATCCGACTTGGTAAACTGCGGTTCATCCGATCCTAAGTTCAACGGCAACTATGGTATCAGCGGAGAAGTCAAAGGCTTCGGTTTCAATGTCGTAGTGACTTGGAAGGGAGGCGCATACCTATACAACAGCACTTTGCTTGACAAGGTGGAAGGCTCCGACCTGCATTCAAATGTGGACAGAAGAATATTTACCGGAAGATGGTATTACTCCGGCCAGAACGCATTGTACAAGAAATCATTCGACAGCTCAGGGGCCACGCTCACAAAAGCCACTACGAGGTTCGTACAGCACAACAACGTAATGGATCTTTCGTCAGTATCCCTATACTACGAATTCCCGAGCAGCCTGATACGCAAGGCCAAGCTTGAGCGCCTGAGACTTTCGCTTTATGCGAACGACCTGTACACATTCTCATCCATCGACATCGAGAGAGGTACGTCATATCCTTTCGCAAGGTCATTCTCATTCTCACTCACAGCTACATTCTGATGAATATGAAAAGATTGATATATTTTTTATGCGCAGTCGCTCTGACCGGCACCACAATGCAGTCGTGCGACAAATGGCTTGAAGCATCGTCTTCTTCAAAAGTTTCCGACAGCAAGATGTTCTCCACAAGAAACGGATTCCACGAGGCAGTGTCCGGCGTCTATATCGCAATGGGTTCATCAGACTGCTATGGACGAAACTACACATTTTTCATAAATGAACTCGCAAGCGTAAACTACTCTTACATCAACATTAAGGAATACAACGGTTGGCAGAGGCATATATACACAGGCAGCACCGAAATGGCCTACATCAACAATATGTGGCAGAGCGGTTACTATATCATAGCCAACGCCAACAAAATCCTTGCGGAACTGGACAAACGGAGAAATGTCATCACTGATGAGACGGAGTACAACTTAATTAAGGGAGAGATGCTTGCGGCACGAGCATACGTGCATTTCGACCTACTCAGAATGTTCGGTCTCAGTTCGTGGACAGGAGAAAATGCCGGCAAAAAGACGATTCCATACGTCACGGAATACACTTCCAATGTAACTCCACAGCGCACTTACGCCCAGACACTGGAGATGCTTCAAAACGACATCGACGAGGCTCTCGTATGCTTGGCTAATGACCCTATCACAGGAAATGCGCCTGAGAATTTCAACGACAATATCAACACCGACGGATTCTGGAACAACAGAACCAGACATTTGAACTATTTTGCCGTGGAAGCTCTTGCAGCACGCGTTGCAGTGTGGGCTGATGATTATGCAAGGGCCGCTGAATATGCCCAGGATGTGATCGACAAGGCTCTGAACGGACAGAAAGCAGTGAAATGGATTGATTCTGATGAACAGATAAATCTGAACAGCAATGACAGCCGGGACTGGACATTCACCACAGAACAACTGTTCTCTCTGGAGGTCACGGATCTGTATTCACTTACATCGGGCTTTTGTTTCGGAGGCACGCCTCAAATGTACATTCCACAAGATGATGTTGAGCAGGTGCTGTTCCTGAGAAATGACGGAAGCGAAGTATATGACGGAGCCGAAGACATTCGCGGATATGCCTTGCTTCTTAAATACGGAGGCTACGGATACCAGTCATATAAATTCTACAGCTCGTCTACCGCAGCATACAAGAACCGTGTTCCTATGGTGAGGATATCGGAAATGTATTATATCCTCGCATTGAAGGCAGTCATTGACAAGGATTATACGGCAATGCAAAACAATCTTTTCGCCGTAATGAAGCATAGAGGTTATACGTCCGAACTTATTCCATCTGAAATGAATGAGAGTGAGGCTGAAATTGAGCTAACTCTCGAAATTACCCGTGAGTTTATCGGGGAAGGCCAGTTGTTCTACTGGGCCAAGGTTTTCTCGAAACTTGGAATATATAACATAATTTTGTCTCTGCTGAATCAGAATGACGAAACCTTGATTTACCCATACCCGACGACAGAGACTTCATACGGACACATTCAGGAGAAATAGGATTATGAAGAAGATATTTCACATCGCAGTTGCGGCAATCGCAATTTTGCAGATTTCCTGCGCGAAAGATCCTGTCAAGGAATTCAGCACTGACAGTTCGACGGTATATTTCAACGCCTCCTACAATGCCTTTTCGCTGCTCGGAAAAAGCGGTGACAAGATTGAACTCACCGTCCCTGTAAATCTTGTCGGCCCTGTCGAGAATTACGACAGACCCATCGATTTCAGCATCAAGGATTCCACCGCCGTGCAAGGCAAAGACTACGAGATACTTAAGGCGCAAGTGGATGCAGGCAGCACATCAGGCAGCATAGTTTTGTCTGTCAATCAGCTCCCGGACGACGTGGAGTCGATGTTCACCAGAATCACCATTGTTCCAAACAAGTACTTTCCGGAGACATTTTCATCGAAAAGGTCTGCAGTTGTCGGCTGGACGGCTTCATACGCCCGACCGAAACAGACAGTATGGCGCTATTGGTACACATTCTTCAGCACCGGCTACAGCAAGAACTACCATAAACTTATGATAGAGGAGTTCGGCACCGACATCGAACGGTACACTGCGAGTCAAAACTATGCGAAGGCCGATTCCGAACTGATATTCAAACTCCCGACCTGGTGGTATTCCGCAACGCGCGAGTTCAGGGAAATGGTCCGGGCTCACGATGCCGCAAATCCGGACTCTCCGTATATGCACAGCGCAGATTACGAGTCATACGACACCTATTTTGTCCCGGTGGGCGAAGGCAGAAAGCCGGACAAAATCCCTACGATTCTCGAAACACTGAAAAATATGTAAGATGAAAATCCATTATCGCCATATACTGATTGCGGCCTTGACCGCACTGACAGCAGTCTCCTGCTACAAGGATAAAAGCACGGAGGCCTCTTTTACGATTCCTGACATCAAAGTTTCCGGAATTGAGGATCATATTGACGTTGTCTATGGACAGGAGATTTCCCTGACGGCTGAAGTGTCACAGGAGGGCCGTACTGCAGAAGATTTTACTTTTTTGTGGGAAATCGACCTGGAGACAAACAATCCAGATGACCGCCTGGAACTTTCAGACACCCCAGAGCTTACCTACAAGGTGTCGAATTTGCCATCCGACAAGCCATACAATCTGTCATTGACAGTTACAGACAACAAAACCGGATTGTCATCCGTCTGCTGGACAAAGGTTTATGTAAGTTCTTCCCTCGGAGAGGGGTTGCTTGTCGCATATACGAGAGACGGAGGCAAGACTTCCGAATTCGACATCGTTGCCGACCCGGTGCTGACTTACGGATATGACGGTGCCACAAGATATACAAGAGAACTGTACGCCCTTGCGAACGGTGGAGCGGCTCTTGATGGCAAAGTTCTTTCACTCAATGAAATAGCCTGTTCCAACGGGGCGACGCTCAACGAAAGCAAGATTATCGCCGGAACGGATTCGCACATACTCGCCATCAACCCACTCACATTCAAGAAAACCGCAGAAGACAAAGATTTGTTCAACAGTGTCAATGAAACATCCTTCAAGACCACGGCTCAATTCAATTTCGGCGGTTACAGCTCCTGCGCGGTTGTGAACGGCACACTTTACGGTATTCTGGACATCATCGACAACGTCTATTCAAAGGTTGCATACTCCAAGTCTCCGACAAGCATATTCACGAACAAGAATTTCGGATATTATGCTATGGACCAAGGATTTGCAATGGTATTCAACGAATACGACAGCAAATTCTACTATATCTACGGATGGGGACTGATGAATTCAGCATTGACTGAATACACAGGAGATTTCACAATAAATTACACAGGAGCCACGGCTTTCGGCGGCGGATGCCTCAAAGGAAAGAAACCGTCCCTGCTTATCAAGACAGCTGACGGCGAATGGATTATCTGTGCATTCAACCAAACGTCAGCCGACGTATTGGCGGAGGAATACAAGGTAAGCGGCTCAGATATGGACAATATCGCCAGCGTGGCGTTCTGCGACAATGCCGATCTTATGTACTACGCCACCCCCGAGAAAATATACTCGGTAGTAATCAGCGGAGGAAAGGCCAATGTGTCAGCACTTTCCTGGAAACCGGACTCTGCTGACGAAAAAATCACCTCAATCCGCCAATATACCCAAGGCTGGTACGGCACGCACCAGTATTATCTGGATACGTATGAGTTCCAGCTTCCATACAACAGGCTTCAGTTGATTATCACCACATACAACGAGAAGACAGGAGAGGGAAAGATTTATCTTAGGCCTTTCAATACCAGCACGGGACGTTTCACGATGAAGAGCAACGGAACTCTCACCGGATTCGGAGAAATCACAGCAATCGCACCAACATTCAAATAACAGAAAATGAGATCTTTGCACAAGACTATATGGATTATTCTCGCTCTTGCATTGGCCGCCCAGACATCTGCGGGGGCATCAGAGATGAACATCTGGCCATTCAAAAAGAAAAAGGCCGAGACAGTTAAAACAGATACCGTCAAGACGCCAAGCAAATATGAGAAGCTCTTCAAGAAGGAGCAGAAAAAGGCTGTCGGGTTCATAACCGTACATCTTAAAGACGGCAAAGTATATTTCGAGATTCCCGATTCCATTTTCGGAAGGGATATGCTGATAGGCTCCACTGTCAAATCAATAAGCGACAACGCTAACGGCATCGTAGGTTCAAAGGAAAACCTCATTCACTTCACATTCGTCAAAAGGGACAGCACCGTCTATATGCGCCGTCTTGATGACGAGTATCTTACTGACGACAAAAACATTGAAAGGGCATTGTCCCGCAGCAGGACCTCATACATCGTCAAGAAGTTCCCGGTGAAGGCATACAATGCAGACAGCACGGCATCAGTCATCGATGCGACGAGCATTTTCCTTTCCGACGACAAGGAGATGAGCCCTTTCTCAAGTTACGCTGCAAATGCCGGATATAACAGAAGCGACTCGTTCCACAAAGACCTTTCATTCATCACCGATGTCAAATCCTTCAAGGATAATTTATCCGTAACCTCAAGCTTGACATACACTTACAGTCTGACAAACATCAATACGCAGAAGAAAGTCGTAGACAAGGCGCAGCTTACCGCCGAAGTTACAAGGTCCATCGTGATGCTGCCGAAAAAGATTTATCATCCGCGCACGGCAGACCCGAGAATAGGATTTTTCTTCACGGAACGCACAAGATTCAGCGGCGTCAACAGCATATCAAGTCCTGTCTATTTTGTAAACAGATGGAGGCTTGAGCCTTCTGACACCGCTGCATACCGCAGAGGCGAGCTTGTGGCACCGGTTAAGCCTATCACCTACTATATCGACCCGGATTTTCCGGAATGGTGGAAGCCTTATATCAGAACAGCTGTTGAGCAATGGAACGAAGTTTTCGAGGAAATCGGATTCAAAAATGCCGTCGTCGCAAAAGATTTTCCTGCAGATGATCCGGAATTCGACCCGGAAAACATCAAATACAGCTGCATCAGATATGCTCCTATCGGCATCCAGAATGCGATGGGCCCGTCTTGGACTGACCCTAGAAGCGGCGAAATCATCAATGCTTCCGTTTATGTATATCACGATGTCATAAAGCTGCTTACAGGATGGATGTTTGTGCAGACGGCGCAGGCGGACAGCCGTGTCAGGACGAGAGACATTCCTGAAGACCTGCTCGGAGATGCTCTCATGTACGTAATCAAGCACGAGGTGGGTCATACACTGGGACTTATGCACAATATGAGCGGCTCCAGCGTAATACCGGTTGACTCATTGCGAAGCCCGTCGTTCACAAGAAAGAACGGCACTACAACATCGATTATGGACTACGCGAGATTCAATTACGTTGCACAACCGGGTGACGCTGAACGCGGAGTCAAACTTACTCCGCCGAATTTCGGCGCATACGACATATGGGCGATACGATGGGGATACAAGCCGGTGTTCGATATGCCTTCATTCGATGCTGAGACAGAGTTCACGACCAAGATGATAAGCGACTCGCTCAAAGCCGCGCCTTTCTACAGATATGGAAAACAGCAGCTGGCATTCATTCTGTTTGACCCGAGTTGCCAGACGGAAGACCTGGGCGATGACGTTGTGAAAGCCTCATCTCTCGGCATCTCGAACTTGAAATACATAATGTCCAACTATATGGACTGGATTGCTGACAGCACGGACACGGAATATGAATTCCGCACTTCCATCTACAAGTCAATCCTCAACCAGTATATCCGCTATATAAATCATCTTGTGATGAATGTCGGAGGGCTCTACAAATATGAAATTCTTGCCGGAGACCCGTACCCGAGATATGCGAATGTGCCGGGAGAGAAGCAGAAGAAAGTGATGGACTTCATAATTGCCCAGTACAATGATTTGGACTGGCTTGATTCCAAGGACGTCCTTTCCCGTCTTCCGATTGTGGGAAAACCGTCTTCGGCCATACGCAAATCCATCTCGTCCGCATTGTTCGCAGCACCCTATCTTGCCGGAAAATCAGATGGAATCGCCACAAAAGAATTCAGCGCGAACGAATGTATGGACAGGATTTTCAATTTTGTGTGGAACTCCGGCGGCAAACTGACTGACGACAAAAAGGCTCTCCAGAAAGACTTTGTGCAGACCTATATGCAGATGGCCGGTTTTGCTATGCCTGGCGACAGCAAGTCCCTGACTGACATTTCCGAGGCCACACATCAGTGCACATCATACGGCTGCTGCCTGGATGATTCAATAGCCACGGGCTCGCTCGACTATGACCCGATAAGCGGGTTCGAATGGACTCCGAGAATGATTTTCACTTCCGGAGAATTCACCCAAGGGTACGTCTATGCTGTCCTTATGCGTGCATACAAGAAAATGCAGGGACTCAAAGCATCCGCATCTGAAACTGACAGGGCTCATTATGAGTTCCTTATGAACACCATAAGTTACAGTCTTAAAAACAGGGCAGGAAAATGAGAAACAAGTTACTGATATTGACGTTGTTGGCATCTTTCCTCTGTATCGATGCGGCCCCCGGCCATGCCGCTTTCAGACTGTTCAAAAAGAAAGAGAAGACTGCGGCATCCGCACCTGCAAAGAAAAAGACGCCTTATGAGAAGTTTACTGAAAAGAAAGGCCTCGTCACGGCAAAGGGTGGTCTTACAATATATAAGGACGGTGAAGACCTTTACCTTGAGATTGCAGATTCTCTGGTCGGAAAGGATGTCAGCATAAGCAGTTACATCCAGTCCAGCAGCGACTTTGCCCTCAACGGAGGCACTGAAGTATCTGGCAATTCATCATTCTTCAGCATCGGAAAGACAGATTCCCTGATTCTTTTCACGACAGTTGTTCCGGAATTCACAACGACAGATTCCACCATCGCAAGGGCATTGTCACGTTCTCGTTCCGCAGCCACGGTATTCGCGCTCCCTATCAAATACAGGACGTCCACTGGCGATGGCTACGTCATAAAGGCAAATCCATTGTTCAACCTGTCGGACAAAAAGATATTCAGACTGTACGCCACCTATTTCGGAAAAACCCGGATTATCGATAGCGATGTAACTGACGACCTGACCGAAGTGACAGACATCAAGGCTTTCGCAAGCAGTTGCGCAGTAGTTCAAGACGCCTCATTCAAGGTCAATCTTCTGAGCGGATTCTCTGACGACCTGTCTGCAACGGTTGTCACTACACTTTGTATCCTTGACCACGCTGATATGCCGGAAAGAGAGGCGGACAGCAGAATCGGTGTAAGAACGGTCTCCGTCCAGTCATACGATTCGCACTCTGGAGTGAAAACCCGCAAGATCGCAAGCAGATGGGACTTGCGCAACGGAAAGAAAATCACGGTCTATATCGACACCCTTCTTCCCGCATCGTGGCAGAAAGCCGTCAAAGCGGGCATCGAGGCGTGGAATTCCGGCTTCAGAAAAGCCGGCCTCGGCAATGTAATATCCGCAATCCCCTACCCATCGGACAGCACTTTTTCCGTTTACAATCCGCTTGTCAGCACCGTCTCGTTCAACAACGGAACCGGACGAGACATTTACGGGAGCATACGCAGTGATTTCCGTACAGGAGAGATTTTCAGCACCAATATCACGATTCCAGGGGAATATATCATAAAACTCCACTTCAAGTGTCCGTTCCTTATGGGAGATGTGGATTCGAGATATTTCAGATACGACATTCCGGACGATGCTATATGCGAAGTGCTGCGCGCAGACATAATGAAACTGTTCGGAAAGTGCCTCGGGCTTACGTCTAACTACGCAGGTTCATTGGCATATACTCCAGAGGAACTGCGCAACCCTTCATTCACGAAGGAGCACGGAATCACCGGTTCAGTTCTTGACAACGTTCTCTTCAATACATTCGCAAAACCGGGAGACAAGGAACGCGGCTTGGTGACCATTGTTGACCGCATAGGGCCATACGATGAATATGCCATAGACTGGTTGTACCGCATCTACCCTGACGGGACTGACGAACGACAGGCCCTTGACAGCCTAATAAACAGCAAGTCCCCGGACCGCGAATGCCTGTTTGTCCCGTATCAGCAGAATTCTCCTGACCCGAGAGCCAATATGTATGACTTGGGTAGCGACCCGTTCACATACTTGGATGCGGCTATGTCTCATTTGTATTATGCTGCCGCAAATTCTGACAAATGGCTTGGCGCTCCGGAGATTCCGGAGGAGAGTTTCCGCAATCTCTATGTCGAATGGATCTGGCTGGAAATTATAAACAATGCCAAAAGTCTATACCCGTTTGTCGGCGGAATGATTTCCGAAGATGTCCGCGCAGGTAGCACAGCCGACAGATTCACCGCCGTGCCGGAAAGTCTTCAGCACGCAGCCGTCAAGAAGATAATGGAAACACTGCTTGACGTAAGTTGGCTGGACAACAACAAGAGGCTGATGGATTTGTCAGGTGCATACAGCACCTACAGCGGGCTCAACTACACCAATGCTGTGCAGCTAAGTTGCCTTATGACACGTCTCGGATTTATCAACAGGTCGTGCAGGCTTGCCGGCAGCACATACACAGTCGATAAGTTCCTCTCCGACTATCAGGACATTGTATTGAAAGATGCCTCGGCGGGAAAGCTGAACACGCAGGAAGATGTTATGATAGGCGTCTATCTTTCAAGTCTTATAAGGCTTTCGCCTGTACTGCAGACAAATCTCAACGAAGCTATGAGGCTGAAGGGCGCATCGCTTGCTGAAAGCTACACCTTGCCTCTCAGCTCCGCTGGCGAGATTGACACAGAGAATTTGGACTACTTGGCTATCAAATACTTGAAGAAGGCCAAAAGCACCCTGCTTCGTGGCAAGGCAAAGGCCTCCGATACCTATACTGCCGGAAAAATGGAATACCTTATTCAAGTAATTGACTACAGTCTCGGTACAGAATAAAAATAAATTTACTATAATTGCAGTTATGACATACGGCCGGGCCGTGTGCAGAACAACGAACTTATTAAACAAATGCTTATGAAACATTGCTTTTACGCAATCGCTGCAGCATTGATATGTGTTGCAGCGTGCCAAAAGGAAGAAAAGGAGGACACGCTCGAAATCTCGTCTTCATCTTTCGTAGTAACGTCTGCAGGAGCTTCCCAGACAATCAATTTCAAGACAAACACAGTTTGGACAATCTCATCTGACAAAAAAGATTGGGTGTCATTTGACACTACCAGCGGAGAGGCAGGCGAAGTTTCAGTCTCTATGACGGTATCTCCAAACGAAACATACGATGCCAGAACAGCCACAGTGACTGTCACCGCAGGAAAAAAGTTATCCAAGATAAATGTCAGCCAGGCGGGCAAGAGCGAATTCAGCACTGCAATAGCATTCAATATCAGCTATGAGGCGCAGGATATTTCCGTTAGCACACGTTCGAATGTTGAGTATTCCGTAGAGATCGCGGATGACGCAAAAGAATGGCTTAGCGTAGTTAAAACCAAGGGCGAGCCCGAATCAGGCGAAATCTTACTTCACGCCGCAGCAAACACAACTGCGGACGAAAGAGTCGGAGCCTTTGTAGTCTACACCGCAGACGGCAGTTTCAGCCAGTCATACTCAGTAAAGCAGACGACTCAATATAAGGTACTTACAACTGCTGAAGGGTTCCATCTCGGCAGAGTCCAGAGAATTTACAATTCTGAAACTTGGGCATATACTTCAGACAACCAGTTTGCCATCGTACTTTCAAATGACAATTCTGAAGAAGTTACACTTGTACTCAATGCCGATTCTCTCGCTACATCTCCGGCTGCCGGAGAATATGCTGTAGATGCCACAGGCGAGCGCGCAAATGGCACATTCTCTCTGAAATCCACAGACGGTCACGAGAAATACTACACCAAGATGGTTTCATCAGGTAGCGAAACAGCCGTTTATGACGGTACTGTAAACATAGAGGTAGCGGACGGAGTCTATACAATTGTCGCTATGCTCTCTGACGCTTCAGAGAATATTCACTCCTACTACTATCAGGGTGCAGTCTCATTTGCAGACAAAACATTCGGAGCCCAGGTAGTCGGTGCCCAATATATGGGAATCTACGACACCTATTTCACGACAAAGGCTAACAGTTTCTCCGTTCCTGTATACATCAGCAAGGCTGCTGCCGATGGACAGACATACTTGAGCTACGTTTCCGTTACCCTGTACACTTCAGCCGGCAATATAAACAGGAATGTGCTTCCTGAAGGCACATACTCCTATGCAGTACCCGAAAATGACGCCTCTCTCTCATACTCTTGCGGTACAGTAAACGCAACCCCGGGGACATTCTATTTCTATGCCTCGACCGAGGCTGGGAACTCCGTTGAACCGGCAGAGGGCAGCGTTCCGACATTTGAAATCAAGATTAACGAGAACGGCAACTATGACATCACTCTGAAAGGCAAGTTCAATGAAGTCAAGACTGAATACGATGAGGATTGGAATGAATCCAAGACGATTGTAAGCACATTCGACTACAACGGAGTCTTTGCTGATGTTTATGCTGAAGTCACAGACGGGGCTCAATCTCCTGTACCTGATGGCAATGATGTATTTAACGATGTATTCAACTCCAAGTATGTAGCTATGTGGTTCGGCAACAAATTCGACGCAGCAAACCACTTGTTCGTGACTGGCTTCACAAACATCAACAATGCTTACACCGTCTATCTTGCCTTGAACGTCAAGGGTGATTGGACTTTCGAGAAGAACTTCGCCAACAGATTCTGCAGCACGCCGTTCCATACCGGCACGTTCAATTTCTCATCCACCGCAGCTGACGATGCGCTTCTGCCAATAAAATATAACAATCAGGATTATTGTTATGTATTAAATGGTTACACAGGAACGAAGATGGTCATAAGCGGCGGTTCCGTCACGATTACGGATACGACAATAGAATACAACTTGAAGGCTACTACACCGGACGGCCAGACTTACAGCTTTACCGGTTCGCATCCGGCGACATTCTACTACGCCCGCGATTACTCCGCCCAACAGTCGCGAATCACACTTCCGACAGAATAGGAAGCTGATTTACTATCCATAAAGAGAGAGGATGACATTTTAGGTCGTCCTCTTTTTTTGTATACTGACTAATCCGCGCAGCGCAGACACCCCGCGCCCCTATATGAGGTATCTCGCCCCCTGGTTACTGGTCTCCACCAACAGCGCTTTTCGGAAAACGCAGTAAAACGAGGCTAGATTTTGTGCGAATCAATTTATTTTCCTACTTTGCAATAGCGGTAAAATGTACCGCTGTAAAAATTGAGAAACGGGGATTTTTCGGCAAGCTACTGCAATAGAAAGTGGAGATTTTCCACGGAAAACAACGACCAATTGAATATATGTCATCAATAATGCCATCGTCCGCATTCTCGGACACAAAACCACATTACGAACTTCTGGACGGCCTTCGCGGAGTGGCAGCAATCCTTGTATTATGGTATCATATTCACGAAGGATTCGCTTTCGCAGGTTCCGTGAACGGAGTCGGTGACGGACTAATCAGGAGTTTCAACCACGGCTACCTTGCTGTTGATTTCTTTTTCATCCTGTCCGGATTCGTAATCGGCTACGCCTACGATGGCAGATGGAGCAAAGGCTTCACAATGAAGGAGTTCTTTCGCCGCCGACTCATCCGCCTACATCCAATGGTAGTGATGGGCGCAGTGATAGGAGCAATCTCTTTCCTGATTCAAGGCAGTGTCTGTTGGGACGGAACGCACGTCGCCACATCGACTGTAATGATGGCGCTGCTATGCGCGATATTTATGATTCCGGCAGTTCCAGGCTGTCGTTATGAGGTCCGCGGCAATGGCGAAATGTTTCCTTTGAACGGTCCGTCCTGGTCACTTTTTTTTGAGTATATAGGAAATATCCTATATGCACTCTTCCTGCGCAGACTTTCGACACGGGCCCTCGGCGTACTGACAGCCCTGACCGGCGCCGGGTTGACTTGGTTTGCAGTTACCGATGTTTCCGGTTACGGCAGCATTGGAGTCGGCTGGACTTTGGACACGGTCAATTTTTGCGGCGGAATGCTCAGAATGCTTTTCCCTTACACGATGGGAATGTTCCTTTCGAGAATATTCAGACCAGTCTGGGTCAAGGCTCCGTTCTGGATCTGCACAGCCACGATGCTCATTCTCTTCAGTGTGCCGTATCTCGGCAGCAGGGGCGGAATCTGCATTAACGGTATATTCGAAATGGTCTGTGTCATAATTATATTCCCAATCCTCGTCTGGCTTGGAGCATCAGGAGGCCAAAAAGAGAACAGAGTCTGTAAACTATTGGGGGACATATCATTCCCTCTCTATATCGTCCATTACCCCGTGATGTACCTTTTCTATTCCTGGCTGATACGGACAGAGAAATATTCCCTTGGCGAGACCTGGCCTGTGGCATTTGGAGTAATGTCGGTCTCTCTTATCCTTGCGTTCCTATGCCTCAAACTCTACGATGAACCTGTACGCAGACGACTTTCCGTGATATGGAAGCATCCCCAAAAGGCATAACTCTCGGAGGTATCCGAGAGTTTGACATTCATCGCAAATACAAATTACTCACCTCCATCAGACTTGATAATCTCTACCATTCCGGCTGGAGTCACAATGAAAGGTTTTGTCGGAAAATGCTTGATATTCCCAGTAACAAGAAACGAGTTATCAACAGAGAGAGCCACCTCGTAAAACGCCACATCATCCAAATCCGCACAAGTTTCTTCTATTGAAGCAACTCTTTCAGACTCTATTCCTAACGTTGTTATAGCATCTATAATACTGTTTATAAGCTCCTCTGAAAAGGCGAACTTATCGCGCTTAAGGACTTCAGCATATTCTAAAATAATCTCATCATTGTAGATAGGAATTATCACACCGTTCAGAACATAATCGATAATCTGAACAGGCGGAGTATCCTTAGACTTGAGTGACGCAAGTAATGCCGATACGAGAACATTCGTATCTATGACTGCAAAGTATTTCATAGGTTAAGTAAAACTCAATTACGTTCGGCCCTGACTGCGGAAATCTCCGCATTAATCTCATCAAGGCTCAGCTCAGAGTTCCCGTTTACTGTCGAGATGGCGCGCATTTTAGACATCGCGGCACGCGCATTATCAACAATATCAGACTCTTTCCCTGACTGAATAGAAAATGGTATCCCCTTACAGCGAACTACTGCGCGCGCAAATATATTAAATGCCGTATTAGCACTCATTCCGAAATCTTGACAGAGGATATCAAATTTTTTCTTGACATCCGAATCCATTCTGATAGTTACTGCCGTCTGTGCCATAGTCAATTATTTTATACATTTATGCAAATATATAAACACTGACATCATATTGCAATTATTTTGCCATTAAAAGTAAGCATAAAGCCATCACACGCTATGAGAATATTCATAACAATACGGCTTCATGTAACTTCGGCTACTCGGTCCACGGGTAACAAACTTTGATTTTGTAAAAAAAAAAGCGAAATTCGCCAAATTTATTTTGACGAATGAAAAACACATACGAAGCACCTCGCGCTGAGGTGAAAGAAATTGAAGTCGAGAGCGTATTTCTTGATGACAGCACACCGACACCGGTGAGCCGCAGTTATGATGTGGAAACAGGAAACATTGAGGATTTATCCTGGTAAATCACAATCGACTATGAACAAGATATACGCACCGGCTGTAGCATTGGCTATAGCTTCCATATTGTTTTCCGCCTGCTCAAAGACTGATGGAAACGGAGGCGACGAAGCATCCAAAATTCACCATATCACATTGAATGCCGGAACCGCTGAAAATGACAGCGACAACATTTCGGACGGCAATTCCGGCAAGGCAAACGGCATAGAAACGAAAGCGATTTTCGCTGCGGATGTGACGAGCAACACTCCATTCTATTGGCAGAAAGATGACAAAGTAGGGGTATTCGCAAGTGGCGCAGAGGGCATTTATCCGCTTACAGTCAAAGAGATAACTACTGACTACAAAAGCGCAACGTTCGAGGGTGACATCAAGGGAACACTCGGAGCGTATGCAGTCTATCCCTACAACGAGAATCACAAAATCTCCGGCAACACACTCACTTATCACCTGCCTTCGGAATATAACCTCAGTTATATAGCACAAGATTATTGTACATCTGGCGCACTGTCTGATTTAGATTCCTTCAATGCCGGAAATGCAGCTCCAGCTCTTCTTGGCAAGATCTCCGCTGACGAGGCCAAGACAGAATTCAAGCATCTAGGTGGAGTCCTGTGCATCAAAGTGGAGGGAATAAAAAGCTCAACCGTTGAACTGACAATCACTGCTGACAGACAAATATGCGGTGATTTCACTGTTAATCTCGCAACTGAAAATCCTCAGATAGAAACCAGTTCAGAAGCCACTGCAGATCCTGATGTAGCCAGCGATAATAATACTGTGAAGATTTCAGGCATAGTTACGGATTTAGCGACAGGAACAGGGGTATTTTATCTCCCTATGCCTGCAGGTGAATACAATTTACGAATAAAATTCGGATACCCTAACAATCTAACGTACGGCAAATTGTACTATGTATCTAGCGTAAAATCTCTCAAGATGAGTCGCTGCAATATAAAAAGAGCGTCGTGCAACAAGAATACTCTTACGAAGGACGGATATATGCTTGTAAATGGTTACAAATATGTTGACCTTGGCTTGCCGAGCGGAAATCTTTGGGCCACAACCAATGTCGGAGCTGCTCTGCCAGCAGATTATGGCAATTATTACGCTTGGAAAAACACATCTTCAGCCCTTGACAAAAAGTGTAAAATACCTTCTCCAAAAGAGTTTACAGAATTGTCAGATAACACCGATAAGGAATATACCAGCGGAGAAAAGAATTCATCCGATAACTGGACTCCTGGAATCTATTTCAAGAGTAAAAGCGAAAACAATTCAAATTATATTTTCGTCCCATTCTGCGGATACTATGAGGACAATCGCGCACAACAAGAGAAATATGGGTTCTACTCTTGGACTGATTCAAAATCAGACGATCAATATTGGCAGATTGTTTATGTGGGTTTATTAAATAACACTCCGTACATTAATATCCAACGCCTGTCGTCCACCTACCTATTCACAATCCGCCCAGTGATAACTCAGGACTCGATATAGCATCCGACATATTCCCCGAAAACGACTACGATTGTTCCGAGAAACTCAGCGAAATTCATCAATTTTCTTCCTTTTTCGCTGAGTTTCTCGGAAAATTTATACCTTTGCGTGAGACTAAAAGTATTGATTACTATGGCACAGATTGCAATCATCGGAAGGGAAACTGAGAAAGAAACCCTTAACCGGCTGTATAAATCCAGCAAATCAGAATTTGTTGCCATATATGGGCGAAGGCGTGTAGGCAAATCTTATCTGGTGAATGAATTCTTCAAAAATAAGATTGCATTTACAGCTGTAGGCACATATATCAAGGAAGGAGACAAGGATTATAAATCATATCGTCAGCTTCAGTTGTCTCACTTCTATGACGCCTTGATATTCTCAGGGTTGGACCGGAACAACCCGGCTCCTACATCCTGGAGAGAAGCATTTCTATTGCTACGCATATTACTCTCGAAAACAAGAAATAGGAGAAAAGTAGTTTTCATTGATGAACTACCTTGGCTTGCCGGGCCACAGTCCTCCGAGATGATATCAGAATTGGGCTATTTCTGGAACTCCTGGGCTGACAATCAGAGAAATATTGTACTTGTGGTCTGCGGCTCTGCGACGAGTTGGATGCTGGACAATGTCATTAGGGATTATGGCGGACTGCACGGCAGACTTACTGAAAAGATCAAACTTCAGCCATTCACATTGGCAGAATGCGATAAATATTACAAAAAGGAGGGTTTTCACCTTTCCCAATATGAAACAGCATTGAGTTATATGGCTTTCGGAGGCATACCATTCTATATGGGAAAACTTCGCAGTGACTTGAGCCTTACCGACAATATAGACCGAGTATTCTTCGCTGACGACGGCATACATCAAGAATTCAGAGATGTATATGCCGGACTTTATTCCAGCAAAGAGAAATATGTAGATATCGTCAAGGCCTTGGGGTCCAAATTCTATGGTATGACACAGTCCGAACTGATCAATGCTACAGGTATGAACAGCGGTGGCACGTTCTCCACACTTTTGGACAATCTTTACGAATCCGGCGTAATCCGTAAATATCCGAGATACGGCAACAGCCGTATGGAAACAGTTTATCAGTTGACCGATTTTTTCTCGCTTTTCTACCTTCGATTCGTTTCTGGAGTTCAAGGCAGAGCCGGTATGTGGCACACGATTAACCGAACAGGAAAGTTCTATTCTTGGGCTGGAGAGACATTTGAATTGCTGTGCATCGCCCACTTGCAACAGTTACAAAATGCGCTACACATCTACGCTGTTGATAAAAACTACTGTTGGAGCGGAAAAACGGATGAGGGTGCCGGGACACAGATAGATTTAGTCCTCGAGTGCGCAGCAGCACGTACTGACTATCTATGTGAGATGAAATTCTCTGAAGGAGCGTTTTCCATATCCGCCGACTACAATAGGAATCTCCGAAACAAACTTCAGGCGTTCTCATTCGCTAAACAACACAATAAAACTCATTCTGTACAAGTTGTAATTGTGACTTCATTCGGACTCTCGCACAGTTCTCATACTGACGTAGTGAATCATTCGGTCACTTTGGAGCAACTATTCGGATAATGATATGGAATTATCTGATTTCGCCTTCTGGGGCCTTCGGATGGCAAACTTTGATTTTATAAAAAAAAAGCGAAATTCGCCAAATTTATTTTGACGAATGAAAAACACATACGAAGCACCTCGCGCTGAGGTGAAAGAAATTGAAGTCGAGAGCGTATTTCTTGATGACAGCACACCGACTCCGGCAAGCCGCAGTTTTGATGTGGAAACAGGAAACATTGAGGATTTATCCTGGTAAATATCAATCGGCTATGAACAAGATTTACGTACCGGCTGTAGCATTGGCTATAGCTTCCATATTGTTTCCCTCCTGCTCAAAGACTGAAGGAAACGGAGGCGACGAAGCATCCCTAATTCATCATATCACATTGACTGCAGGTACTGCTGAAAACGACAGCGATAACATTTCGGACGGCAATTCCGACAAGGTAAACGGCATAGAAACGAAAGCGATTTTCGCTGCGGATGTAACGAACAACACTCCTTTCTATTGGCAGAAGGATGACAAAGTAGGAGTGTTCGCAAGCGGCGCAGAGGGTATTTATCCGCTTACAGTCAAAGAGAGAACTACTGACTACAAAAATGCAACCTTCGAGGGCAACATCAAGGGAACACTCGGAGAGTATGCAGTCTATCCCTACAACGAGAATCATAAAATCTCCGGCAACACACTCACTTATCACCTGCCTTCGGAATATAACCTCGGTTATATTGCACAAGATTATTGTACATCACCCACATCGTCAAGTTTGGATTCATATCTAGGCAATGCAACGCCTGCACTTCTCGCTAAGATTTCTGATGACGGCTCCAACGCCGAATTCAAACATTTGGGTGGAGTCTTGTGTATAAAAGTGGAGGGAATAAAAAGCTCCAACGTTGAACTGACAATCACTGCAGACAGACAAATATGCGGTGACTTCACTGTTAATCTCGCAACTGAAAAGCCTCAGATAGAAACTAGTTCAGAAGCCACTGCAGATCCTGACGTTGCCGGCGATAATAATACTGTGAAGATTTCAGGCATAGTTACGGATTTAGCGACAGGAACAGGGGTATTTTATCTCCCTATGCCTGCAGGTGAATACAATTTACGAATAAAATTCGGATACCCTAACAATCTAACGTACGGCAAATTGTACTATGTATCTAGCGTAAAATCTCTCAAGATGAGTCGCTGCAATATAAAAAGAGCGTCGTGCAACAAGAATACTCTTACGAAGGACGGATATATGCTTGTAAATGGTTACAAATATGTTGACCTTGGCTTGCCGAGCGGAAATCTTTGGGCCACAACCAATGTCGGTGCCACCCTGCCGGCAGATTATGGCAACTACTATGCTTATGCAGATGCCGCCGTAGCTGCCCAAGGATGCACAAAAAAGTGTAAAATACCTTCAGAGGGCGAATTCCAGGATTTGATTAACCACACGACTTTAGAATACACCAGCGGAGAGAAGAACTCTTCCGATAAATATACAGCAGGAGCCTACTTCAAGAGTAAAAGCAATTCAAATTATATCTTCTTTCCTTTCAGCGGATGGAGCGCAAGTGGTTCCGGTAGCCAACAAACGGGACGAGAATCCATCTCTTGGTCCACTACTAAGTACAATGATCAGCAAATGAAATGTCTGCACGTTGCAATAAATAGTCGTTCCTTAAAAAGCGTTCAATGGTTTGAATTTCAATAAAATAAGCACGAT
>CAVJKV010000023.1:0-36600 GCA_963650425.1 Oscillibacter sp.
ATGGTACTGCCAGACCAGGTGGGAGAGTAGGAAGCTGCCGTGTTTCGAAGAGAGTGACTAAAAGAGATTTTAGTCACTCTCTTTTTGTTTACCCTCAGTCGCGGTGCGACAGCTCTCTCTTTTTGTTTACTACATTGTGCAACAAGTATGAGGCTGACTAATTATTATATCAAACCACTCTGTGTCTGAAGCGAATTTTTCTGAGCGTAGGACACAGAGGGAGTTTGATAGTCACTAGTCGATTAAATTGAAGTAGTTGCACCGATATTTTGCCAAGGAATTACTTTACCGTCCGTTGTTGTCATCTGTCTGTCTCCTGCATAGATGACGGTCTTTCTTGTGCTGTCTGCGCCTGAAAGACCGCTCCAGAAATTTAATCCCTTGAAATAGTCTTTCGAGAATGTTGCGCCGGACTTGATTTCATATCCATACTGAACACCTGCCTCTGAATTCAGTAGATCGACTTCGTTACCGGTGCTGTCCCGCCAAAAAGACAGTACTGGCTCAATTCCTTTGTTAAGCGAGGATTTTAGAAATTCATTTATTACTAAATTCTCAAATAATCCTCCTCGCAGGTAATGTGTGGATAATTCTGATGGGCTTCTCAGTTCAAGTAACGAACAAGCCAGTCCAGTGTCATAAAAATATAGTTTAGGCGATTTGACTAGTCTTTTTGAGAAGTTATTGTAATCCGGTCGCAGAAAATAAATTATGTAGCTTTCTTCTAGAATTGAGAGCCAGGAGTCAATGGTTGGAGATGTGACACCGCATTCTATAGCTAACGATGATTTATTTAATAGTTGTCCGATTCTGCCGGCACACAATTTTATAAGCCTTTTGAATTTTGAAAGTTCTCCAATGTCTTTCATTTTACGTACATCCCTCTCGATGTATGTTCTTATGTAGCTTGGGTAATAATCTATTGGATCAATATTTCTGTCATATATGCCGGGATAGGCACCAGTAAAGATTTCTTCGTTTAATGATGATTGGTCTAATCTCGCAGCTTTCATTTCAGCGTGAGAAAATGGAAGCAACGTCAGAACTCCAACTCGTCCAGCGAGCGATTGGTCAACGGCAGACATCATATCCGCATTCTGAGAGCCTGTGAGTATATACATTCCCATTTTACCGGTATTGTCAGAATGCGTTTGTAGGTATGAAAGCAGAGACGGAACACGCTGGACTTCATCAATAATTGTTTCAGACGGATATTCTTTAATAAATCCTCGTGGGTCGGTTTCAGCAAATTCACGAATGTCTAGATCTTCCAAGGATACGCATTTGTAGTCAGGGAATGCCATTCTGGCTAATGTTGATTTCCCGGACTGGCGTGGTCCTGTTATGGTGACAAACGGAAATTTTTCTGACAATTTGAGAAGTTTTGCCTGTAAATCTCTTGTAATCATCTGTGATAATGCTTTTTGCAAATTTAAAGTTGAATTTTAAAATTGCAAAGGTCTTTTTCCTTTTTCTTTAGCAATCGGCAAAAAGTTGCAAATTGTAGGGCTTTTTACTGGAAAAAAGTTGTAAATTTATGGCTGAAAACCTGGAAAAAAGTTGCAAATATATGCTTAAACGTAAGATTATTAATGAATTGATTGAATGGAAGGAACGGGCTGCAAAAAAAGCTCTTCTTATCAAAGGTGCACGACAGGTTGGAAAGACCACTGTGGTTCGGCAGTTTGCAAGAACAAATTATAAGAATTTCGTTGAAATCAATTTTGAACAGATGCCATTGGCAAAACAGGCGTTCGACGGCAATCTTGATGCCCGGAGTATTCTCATTAATCTTTCTGCAATGGGTTTTGGTCCGCTGGAACCAGGCAAGACATTAATATTCTTCGATGAAATCCAATCCTGCCCTAAAGCAAGAACCGCTATTAAGTTTCTAGTGGAAGACGGACAATATGATTATATTGAATCCGGATCGTTGCTAGGCATAAACTATACGGATGTTTCGTCTTATCCTGTTGGGTTTGAACATCAGTTGGAGATGTTTCCGCTTGATTTTGAAGAGTTTCTATGGGCTTGTAATATCAGCGATGAGGTAGTTTCTATACTGAAAGAATGTTATGAAAACCGGAATGGCGTCCCGGATTTTCTTCATCAGCAAATGATGGAACGCTATCGACAATATTTGATTGTAGGAGGTATGCCTGAAGTTGTAGTTACTTATCTTGCCAATGAAGATTTCAATAGAACAGTTACAACACAGAAAGATATACTCACAGGCTATCGCAATGATATATCAAAGTATGCGGGAAAAGACAAGGTATTGGTGAAATCTGTTTTTGACGCAATACCGGGACAGTTGAGCAAGCAGGATAAACGCTTTGTACTGGCATCAATAGAAAAGAATGCTTCACAGCGAAAATATGGTGCTCCGACTCAGTGGCTTGTTGATGCCGGTATGGCCTATTACTCTTTTAATGTGGGGTCATTTGAATTGCCATTCCCAAGCCGCGAGAATCTACGGTTGTACAAACTTTTCTTCGTTGACAGTGGATTGATGTGTGCGATGATGCTTGACAATATACAAGCCAAAGTTTTGTCTGGCGATATTTTTGTGAACGAAGGTGCTCTTGCTGAAAACAATATTGCAGGTGAGTTGGTAAAGCATAGCGTGTCGTTGAACTATTATGACAAGAAGAGTAAGCATGAACTGGACTTTGTGTTCCCTGAGGAAAATAAAATATCCATTATAGAGGTGAAGTCGGGCAGGGATTACAAAAAACACTCTTCGCTTGATATGGCTCAAACTCTTTTTGCTGATAAGATATATCGAAGTATAGTAGTAAGTGGTAACAATGTGGGGTTTGAGAATGGAATACTATATCTGCCTTTTTATATGACTATGTTCATAGGATGACACAAGTTGCGGAATTATTTTTAAATTTGCAAGATTTTAAGAAATTAGCTCAAAACAACTCTTAATGTATGATTATGAATAAGATGGAGATTAGGGCAATGGCTCTTTCGGTCGCAACTTTTTGTGCATTTGCTTGTGCGAAGGAGACTGTTGACAATACTGGTAATGGCGGTGATTCTTTGCAGCGTCACCATATAACAATAAATGCAACTGCCGATTCTGAAGATCATGAAGATGCCTCCACAAAGGTGATTTTTCCAGGCAATATCAAATCTGCCACTATTATGTATTGGCAGAAAGACGACCAGATAGGCGTTCAGGCTAGCGGTTCTGAGTCTCTTTATCCTCTTTCGGTAGAGAGCCGAAGCACAAATCTACAGTCAGCAGTGTTCGCTGGAGATATAGAAGGTACATTGGGCGGATACGCGGTGTATCCATATAACGATGGACATAAGATTTCAGGCAGCACGCTTACATATCATCTTCCATCCGAATATAATATCATAGGTTTTGATACAGATTGGGTTGAAAATTCCGATAAGATTGACGACAGCAAGGCAAAGGCTAATTTTGCCCTCCTCGCAAAAATAACTGAAAATCAGTCGGGGGGGGTGCATCTACACAATTTAAACATCTCGGTGGACTTCTTTGTATAAAGATTGACAAGATGCCTTCATCTTCTTGTACACTCACCATTACCGCTGATAAAAAAATATGTGGGGATTTCTCGGTTGATTTGGCATCTTCCTCTCCGGTGATAGACTCTGATGATGACAGCTCGACTGATAATGTGGTGACGGTAAATTCAGGTGCAACTTATAATGAGTCGTGCGTGTATTATATCCCTATGCCAGTAGGAGAATATAATCTTACGGTGAAATTAAGTTATTCCTTAGTGTCAGGAAAGTTAAACGCTTCTTGCACTTCGACTAAATCAGTTGAGATAGAACGTGCCAAGATTGTTAGAGTTGGCATTACGAAAAGCACAATGCACAAGGGCGGATACCAGATTATAGATAATTACAAATTCATAGACCTTGGTCTTCCTAGTGGCGTTCTTTGGGCAGAGACTAATGTGGGAGCAACACTTCCAGCTGACTTTGGCAATTTTTATGCGTGGGGAGAGACTGCAGAAAGAGAGGCTTCTTCTGATGGTGGTAAGTATTATGACGTTGGAAGTTATAAGTTTTATAAGGAAACCAAGGAGAATATTGAAGTGTTTAGCGAGTATAACAGTGGTGGCGACTTGTTGACTCTAAAAACTTCAGATGATGCGGCATATATGAATTGGACCACCAGATGTTGGACTCCTACAAAGGAGCAGGCTCAGGAGTTGATAGATAATACTACATATACTCGGACATCAAGAACAAACTCAAAAGGTCGGAGTGTTGACGGGTTTGAATTTAAAAGCAAAACTAACGACAATTCTATATTCCTTCCATATAATGGCGAGTATGTAGATGCAAAGCACGACTGGGCTGATGATGGAGGGGGGCATACATATTATTACGGTTGTTATTGGACTAATAATCTTGAGCCTGAAGTTCTTAAAGATTATTTAGTTTATGCTACGTATAAATATATTCAAGCAGAATGTTTGCTTTTTGGCAATGAAATTATAGATGAGAAAACAAACGCTGACGTTGAAGTGCGTACTGAAGAGCGTTATTACGGCATGGGCGTAAGACCTGTGGCGAATCCGAATTAGGATTATTTGCAATCGCAATTGGCTGACAGCTAAACCTCAAAATTATAAAACCATTAGAGCCTCAAAGCATCTGATGTCCGGAGCGAATTTTTCTGAGCGGTGGACACAGATGCTTTGAGGCTGTATGCCGAATCGGTCGTGGCGAAGAACGCAGTTGCTTTGAGATTGAGCGAAAGCAGCGGCCGCTTTGATATTCAGTGAGAAGCGCGAGGACGGATAAAACGTTATGTATCAATAAATACTTGTAATTGATAATTTATCTTGTTAAATTGTGACGTTGATAGTGAATTTATGACGCGAACTTATGTTTGTTTTCTTGCGGCTGCATCCGTGTGCGCCGCAATGTTTTCGGGCTGTGACACAAATGCTGTTTCAGAGTCGCAGGACAGTCCTTCCGCAAAAATCGTGAACGACTGTGTCTCATCGCATAAAGGTACACTTCTCGTTGAATTTTGCAATGGAAACGATGTCCCTTCGCAGATTGTCACCACATCCGGAACTGTTGCATTGGAACCGCTGTTTTCCGGCATTCAGGATTCGGAACTCAGCCGTTGGTATCTCGCCAGCTTTTCTTCTGAAATCTCAACTGCAACAGTTGCTGATTTGCTGTCAGAAAGAGATGATGTCAGCAAAATTCAGTTCAACAAGATAATTCACCAGACACCGTCAGAGAGCATAACTTCATCTCAAGATGATGTCCTGTCCACCAAAGCTATCGACAATGCGTCAGAAGCCATATTCAATGATCCGTATCTTTCTGACCAGTGGCATCTTATAAATGACGGAAACACCAACATCTGCAAGACAGCTGTCGCAGGTGCCGATGTCTCGGTCAAAGACGCGTGGAGACTTACAGCCGGCGACCCTTCCATAATCGTGGCAATCCTTGACGAAGGAGTCCTGTACAGTCATCCGGATCTCGCCGCGAATATATGGGTAAACGAGGCTGAACTCAACGGAAAATCAGGTGCGGATGATGACGGAAACGGATACGTCGATGACATTCACGGATACAATTTCGCATCGGACAAGGCAGAAATAACCTGCAACAAAACAGGCGACTCCGGACACGGTACACACGTAGCGGGGACAGTGGCGGCCGTGAACAATAACGGTGTAGGAGTATGCGGAGTGGCAGGAGGAAGCGGCGTTGGTGACGGTGTGCGTCTGATGTCTTGCCAGATATTTGACGGAAGCACATCTTCCAGTGCAGCAGTCGCGAGGGCTCTCATCTATGCCGCCGACAATGGGGCAACCGTTGCACAGTGCTCTTTCGGCTATGATGCCGGCACTTACAAGACAGACGAGGAGTTCAAGAAGAGGTGTAGCGTGGAATATGCAGGCATCCAGTATTTCCTCAATAAGGAAAACTGCCACAGCGATGTGATAGACGGCAATATCATAATCTTCTCTGCCGGAAATGACGGCAAACGAATCTGCAGTTATCCGGGAGGCCTGAAGGATGTCATTTCAGTAACAGCTTTCGGACCTGGCTATCAGCCTGCCGGATATACTAACTACGGAACGGGATGCAACATCTCAGCTCCGGGCGGAGACTATTATGTAGGCCGTTCAGGGTACAACAAGAAGTGCCAGGTGCTCTCAACCATTCCGGGGCGTGACTATACGGGAGACTACGGTTGGATGGAAGGGACATCTATGGCGACCCCTCACGTCAGCGGAGTAGCGGCTTTGGGATTGTCATACGCGAAAAAACTCGGTCTGAAATTCACCAGAGAGGAGTTTGTTTCGATGTTGCTGACCTCTGTAAACGCTATCGACAGTTACTTTGTCGGCACGAAGCCACGTGATGATAGCGGTGATATGGAACTTTCCTACTATGTCGGGAATATGGGCACAGGTGCAGTGGATGCGTGGAAATTGCTGATGAACATTGAAGGTACACCGTCGCTCCAAGTCAAAATCGGAAAATCTGAAATAGACCTGACCAAGGCATTGGATGCAGAGGCGGCTGTTCTTCAGAATGTAACGGTAGATATGGATGAAGTTTCAAAATCCTCAATGGGAATAACTGATGCTCTGTCACTTGACGGAAGCAAACTCACAGTTAACTGTACAAAGTCAGGGTCCGGATATCTGACAATTCAGGCGGAGTCGCAGGGTGTCCCGATAACAAGGAAAATTTCTCTAATTTGCAGACCTCAGGTCGCGGAAAGCGGTGGCTGGCTATAGTCCAAGAAAAATTACAAATACATATTGACTAAACCTTTACGAACAAATAAACAACAAATGAATCATTTAAACCTTATCACCAAGAGCTTGATTGCAGTTCTTGTCGCAGTGATGACAGCCTTCACGGCATCTGCGCAGAACATCAAGGTTCAAGGTACAGTTGCGGACAAATCGGGAGAACCGATTGCCGGTGCAACCGTTATTGTGGAAGGCACGAAAACCGGTACCTCTACAGGGGCCGAGGGAGAGTTCTCCATTTCCGTATCGCCTGACGCAAAATTGACATTCTCAATCCTCGGTTACAAGACAATTACCGAGAAAGTGGCAGGACGTACCAACATTATGGTTACGCTCGAGCCTGATTCCGAGTATCTCGACGAAATAATTGTCGTCGGATATGGTTCCGGTCAGAAAATCGGCAATATAGTAGGTTCCGTCACCACTGTTTCCTCTAAAGACATTGCGTCCAATCCTTCGTCAAATATCGGGGACGCACTTCAGGGAAAGGTGGCAGGCCTTCAGATATTCAATACGTCAGGTGAGCCTCAAAGTTCTGTAAGTATAAGACTTAGAGGTGTTTCGTCATTGAACTTGAGCAATGCTCCGCTTTATATCCTTGACGGTGTCCCTGTCAGCTCTGATGTATTCTCAAGTATGAACCCTCAGGATATAGAGAATATCTCCGTATTGAAGGATGCGTCTTCGACAGCTATCTACGGTTCACGTGCAGCGAACGGAGTTATCGTGGTCACTACCAAGAAAGGTCAGAAAGGTGAGAAGCCGACTGTTTCAGTCCGCGCCCAGGCCGGAATATCTATGTTGACCAATTACAATATGGATATGATGAATTCCGAGCAGTTGCTTGAATTCGAGCAGTTGTGTGTTCCTTCACTCGCATCTGACCCGGCATTCCTTGCCAAGAAGAATTTTATTCTCGGAAACAACATCAACTTCAACTGGACTGACTATCTCTTTGACAAGACCGCTCCAATCATTCAGGGAGACGCTTCGTTCAGAGGTGCAACCGACAAGACAAACTATTATGTGTCATTCGGTTATTCAAGTGAAGAGGGTACAGCCAAGTCAAATTCCGGTTCCGACAGATATACCCTTAGAACCAACCTTGACGTCAAACTTGCAAACTGGTTCAAATTCGGCACGAACATCGCACTGAGCTATACGAAATATCAGACCATCGTAACCGGTTGGTACACGCAGTCTCCTATTCTCCAGGCTGTTACAGGTATCCCTTACTATACTCCTTATCAGCTCATCTATCACGATGACGGAACGTTCTCATACGGTGATGTTTACGAGGTTTATCCGTGGAACAACGACATTGACCTGAACGAGTACTACAAGAAGAATACGAACGACCGTCAGGCCGTAAATCTGATGGGGCAGACATATTTCCTGTTCACTCCGATTAAGGGATTGAATATCCGTTTGCAGCAGGCTATTGACGCGTTTGACTACACCAACGAATCCATCCATTATCCTTCCTATACGCCGTCTTCGGTCAGAGGAACCAATGCACAGGCGTTCCAGCGTTACAGCCAGCTTTCGTCAACCAACACTGTAGAGTATAAGAATGACATAGCAAACAAGCACTTCTTTACTTTTTTGCTCGGTCACGAATCATTTGTCAAGAAGGAAAAGACCTTCAGTATGACAGGTTCCGGTCTCACTGATGACCGTCTGGTATCCATAGGCTCTACCACAAGCATTGACTCTTGGAGCGGCGGCACAATGGAATGTGCGTTCAACTCATTCTTCCTCAATATGAACTATGAGTATTCAGGCAGATATTTCGTTGACGCATCAGTCCGTACAGACGGTTCTTCACTTTTCGGAAAGAACCACAGATATGCTACATTCTACTCCATCGGCGCGATGTGGAAACTCAAGAACGAGTCATTCCTCAAAGACGTTTCGTGGTTGGACGACTTGAATATGAACTTGAGCTACGGTACAACCGGTAACTCAGGACTCAGTGAATGGTATGCCTCTCTCGGTCTTGTGGGTTCAGGCCCTAAGTACAACGGAAATGCCGGCTGGGCGATTTCGCAGATTCCGAACAGCGACCTTACTTGGGAGACGGTGGGGACACTCAACTACAGGATTTCAGGTAGGGTGTTTGACCGTGTCTCTTTCGGATTCGAGTTCTACAACAAGCAGAGCAAGGACCTGCTTATGGAAATACCTTACTCAGCTACCACAGGACATTCTTACGGATGGGGCAACGTGGCATCTATGGTGAACAGGGGTGTGGATATGGAACTCAACGTTGATTTCATTCATACGAAGAACGTTTACTGGGGTGCTTCCGTCAATGTGAACTATAACGACAACGAGATAACGAAACTCTATCAGGGGCTTGACGAGATTTCATTCCCTGACTACTCTCTTAAATATCAGGTAGGTTATTCATCTTCATTGGTTTACACTCAGGTTCGTGCCGGAGTGGATCCGGAAGACGGTTCTCCTATGTGGTATGACCTCAACGGAAACCTGACCAAGACATACAGCGATGACATTATGCAGTTCTGCGGTATGGACACCAACGCCAAGTGGTCCGGCGGTTTCTCGACAAACTTCTCTTGGAAGGGTCTCGGCATCAATGCAGACTTCTCGTTCATCGGCAAGAGATACATCTTCCTCAATGAAAGATACTACACGATGAATCCACAGAACTTGCTGTTCAACAGTAACTTCGAGACCAAGATGCTGAATATCTGGACACATCCGGGACAGAAGACTGACATCCCTAAATACGGTACTCCGTTCTATCACGACACGTCCAGATTCTCCAACGCCGCGTTCATAAGACTCAAAAATCTGTCGGTAAGCTACAGCCTGCCTAAAAAGATTCTTGAGCCGACAAAGGTGATTTCGGGCGTAAAGGTCTATGTGACAGGAAGAAACCTTCTTACAATCACAGATTTCGAGGGATATGATCCTGAAGTCGGTTATTCCAATGCGACAAGCGGTATGTATCCTAACTCCCGTCAGATTGTAGGCGGTATCGAAGTAACCTTCTAATTTATTGAGACAATGAAATTGAACAAGATATATATAAAAGCGGTTCTTGCGTCAGTTCTGGCTGTCTGTGCAGTGTCCTGTGATCTGAACAAATATCCTGACGATGCCATCAACACCGATGAATCGATGGAGAGCGTGGCTGACTGCCAGTCGTTCCTTAACGGTCTCTATTCCGGAATGAAGTACTGTTTTACCGGAGCGTTCATCTATGTTCCTGAGTTACAGGCTGATTCTTTCCACGCCGTAAAGAACTTCGGAAACTATAGCGGAGACTTCTACAGTTACAATGTCACTGCCAGTGAAGGCACTGCAAATGACGTATGGTATGGAGTTTACGGCTACATCGGCAATGCCAATTTCCTTATTGAAGGTACGCAGAAACTGCTTGCGAAAGGTACTCTTTCGGAGAGTGAAACGGCGTCCGTGAAAGAGATTCTCGGAGAGGCCGCTTACATTAGGGCTCATCTCTATCTGCTTCTGGCACAGTTCTATTGCGAGGATTATGACCCTGCAACAAGCAGCGAAGTAATGGGTGTGCCGGTGATTACCAAATACGAGCCGACAGGAGATTCCAAGAAATATCCTTCGCGTCCGTCACTGGAGAGCACTTATGCACAGATAGTTGCAGACCTTTCTGTTGCTGAAGAATATGTGCAGACTGAAGGTTCTCAGAATTCCGCATACATCACAAAGGACGTTGTCACTGCACTCAAGGCGAGAGTCGCCCTGATAATGCACGACTATGACACGGCTCTCATTTCTGCAAGGTCGCTCATCGACTGCGGCACTTACACGATTTGCACTGATGCTGCCAAATTCGCGGACGGATGGAAGAACGACAATCTTACCGAAACCATCTGGCAGGTAGCTATGACCGGTCCGGACGACATAGGAAATTCTTTCCGTTATTTTATCTACAACCGATCAGGCGTCGTAGGAGAGGACAATCCTCAGTATGTGCCTGAAGACTGGGTGCTCAACCTTTATGACAAGACAAACGACATCAGGTACTCCAGCTGGTTCAGCACCAGAGACATAACGACACCTGTATCAGGCCGTCTTACATTGATGGTGAAATATCCCGGCAATCCGAAACTCTACAGCAGCGTAACTAATTATGTGAATATGCCTAAAGTGTTCAGACTTCCGGAGATGTATTTGATTGCTGCAGAGGCTGCCGCAAATAAGCCGGGTCAGGAAACAGTCGCTTCATACTATCTTAACGGATTGAAATCCAGAAGGATAAGCGGATGGAAGGATCAGGATTATTCAGGCGCGTCATTGACCAATGCGATTCGTGACGAGCGTGTAAGGGAACTCTTCTGCGAGGGCCAGAGGCTCAGCGACATCAAGAGATGGCACATCGGATTCAAGCGTTCTGCAGGTCAGGATCCGTCACTCCTTATGCCGGGTGACAATTATGTGAATGCTTCGCGTCCTGCGGATGACCCATATTTCCTGTGGCCGATTCCGACAGCGGAGATGGAGGCTAACCCTCAGATGAAACAGAATCCAGCTTACACTAACAGCAGATAACGGACAAAATGAACAAATCAAGACATATAGCAATAATTGCCACACTGTTGACAGCAGTGGCAGGTATGGTCTCCTGTTCCGGAGAAAAGAAAGGAGCTGGAGATATAACCATAGGATTCAGCCAGGAGACCTACAAGTTCAAGGAAGGCGCTGGACTGAACAAGATTCAGCTTGATGTCATGGGCGAAGCGGAAACGTATCCTGTGACTTTCGACATCGAGGCGAAAATCGTCTCCTCGGAACAGGTGGAAGTGAATGACGTTATTCATTTCACCCAGTCCAAGGGACTGAAAATCAAGGGTAAAGACTTGGCTCCCGTATTCCTGGAGTTTACGGTAAAGGACAATGACGTGATCAACGAGACAAGGCAGGTGGAACTTACCATCACCAATGTCAAGGGTGCCAAAGTCTCGACAGCCAAGACAATTCTGGAAATCAGGGACAACGACAACAATCCGTATGACAAACTTATGGGCGACTGGACAGCGTCCGCAACTGATTACAGCGGTGCTAAGGTGACATTCCCTGTCAATATCAGCGGTGGATTCACTGAGTCCGACATTACCAACAATGACGGTCGTGTGCTCGTATGCTGGGGATTCGGTTCTTATCAGAGGGAGTTCCCTTCAAGCAATCCTCCTAAGCAGCCTGTATGGTATATGGATTTCGACGAGGATGCGCGCGCACTGTATGTACAGACCAACAAGGTGATGGCTAACGTATTCCAGTTCTCTGACATATCCTACGACGTTATCATCAGATGCTGCACAATTTTGCCTGGCAACTCGCTGAGTCTCCAGACACCTCTCGAAGGTTCGTGGAGCTCGGATATGAACACAATTACGTTCCAGTCAGGAGGTTACGGACTTACCGCTGCGATCTTTACGACCGACGGTGAATACACTGATACCGTCTGGATGATATTCACAGATATAGTATTGACCCGAAACAAGTAGAATGACGATGAAAACATATAAATTATTATCAATGTCATTGGTCCTTTTCCTCGCGGCGGTTTCCTGCACGGAGGAGGGATTGAGCAAGCAGAATGCGGGCAAGGAAAAACCTGTCATCACGATAGAGCAGAACAATGCCGTGAATTACCTGATGACGTTTACATTGACCGCTGACGCGAACACTGCACAGTTCGGATACGTTATTCTGGACGGAAGTAGCACGCTGGTGCCTGACACTCAGGATATTGTGATGGACAAGATAGGAACGGCGCTTCAGAGCGGAGTGTTCAATGCTGTCGATCAGGTGAAGAAGAGAGTGGAGTTCGAGTGTGAGCCGAACCACGAGTACAAGGTCTATGCTGCCGCCATTTCCGACAGCGGACTTCTCAGCTACCTCGCGGAGAAGGATATAAAGGTAGCCGACACGGAGGTGCCAACAGTGGTAAAATCCTCAGTATCAGGCAATACTCTCATTCTTGAGTATTCCGAGGACATTGTGCTCAATAAAGAGAGTTATGCCACTATCCAGTATGTGAAATGGGGAACGATGGAAGTGACGCCTAAAAAGGACCTTCCTTTGGACAATATCAGCGTGGAAGGCAATGTGGCAACCATTCTTTGTCCTAAGCCTGCCAATGGCGCCGGTTACCTCGTAAGTTTCCCTCAGGGACTTTTCCTTGATTTGAGCGGCAACAAGGGATGGGGAGTCAATTCTTCATTCGACACGGCTACAAACACATACAAAAATCTCGGTTGGGATGATGCTCCAGTGGATTTCTCGGTCGAGGACACTTATTTCCAGGAAGGTTCGGCTGCCGTATGGAATAGCGACGACGCTACTCTGGAGATTGTATTCCCGTTCGACATTTACAAGAACACATATCTCAAGAATACGGTCAGCATAATATATAAGGACAGCGCCGGAAAAGATTATGCTTATGCCGATTACGATGTGGCGGAGGATAAAAGGACAGTCAAAATCAAATTGCCTCGTGCTCCGAAAGCCATATTTGATGTCAAACTTGACAGAGGTGCCGTCTACGACGAGTGGGGAAATGTCAATTCCTCTTTTGAACTCGATAACGATGAATTCAGATACAGTGCGTTGGATTTGAAGTTAGGTTCCTATGAAATCAAGGCGGAAAAGAATACTTTCAATGTGAAATTCACCCGCAGCACTGCAAGCGTAGTCACTATGTCCGCAGACTGGTTCAACCTCGGGCGAGACCTCATAGGCGCAAGCGGTGATATTATGCCTGTTCTCAAAGGAGTGGTGGATTATGAAGAAAAAACCATTACCTTTGACGGAACCTGGTATTACAGGGGAGTCCAGAACTCCAGCAACGCATTCGGACTTGCGTTCTACCACTATGGCAAGGACGAGAGCAAGTACCTGATGTTCTGGGGAAGCGGCAAAGGTGCTTCACCTATTGTCGTGTCATTTGACGAAAACGGTGTAATGCAGAGCACTACGGCTTTTGACTACTCCGTTCATTCAGCCGACAATTCATATACATTCCTCTCCACTTACGATGAAGTGAAGGACGGTACAACATTTACTTACGTAGAATAATGATCAGGTCACTGAAATTCATATTGCCGGTTATGCTTCTGGCGCTCGTCTTCTCCTGCAAGAAGGACGGCAACAGCATCAAGTCGTCTTCGGGAAGTCTTGAGTTTATGTCATCGGAGCATAAGCAGACGGTAAACATCACCTCGAACTGCAGCTGGAATGCGTCTGCAGGCTGCGACTGGATTGTATGTTCACCGTCAAGCGGCAAAGGCAACGCCACTTTGTCCATTACGACCAAAATCAACAGCGGTCTGGAAAGGACAGGAGTTGTAACCGTCAGCGGAAGCGGTGCTCTCTGCGAGATAAACGTTAAGCAGGAAGGAATCGACTTCTCCGCAAGTTCATACAATCTGGAAATGGACCAGAGCGGAAATCCCATAACGATAACAGTGCTTTCCAAATATGACTGGGAAGTTTCCGTCCCTGCGGCGGCTTCTTGGTGCACCGTGACTCCGATGAAAGGTTCCGCAGGTGAATCCACGGTCACATTCACACCGGCACCGGTTACTGACAGGACTCCGCGTACAAAGCAGTTCATTACAATAAACTATGGCACGTCATTCTCTATGATAGCGGTGAGCCAGCAGTTGCCGAACAATAATCCTGAAGCACCTGAACTTCTCAGTCCGGAAGATGCTGCGGCTGACATAAAGATTAGCACTTCATTCTCGTGGAAAGCGGCGACTGACCCTGACGGAGATGTTGTGAAATACGAGCTGATGTTGTCCCGAGACAATGGAACATCTTGGTCCTCATACAGTTCTGAAAGTACGACCTGCAAACCTTCTGAACTTCTCGAGAAGAACACAAGATATGTGTGGAAAGTAAAGAGCCTTGACGACTTTGGCGGCGAGGCGGAGAGTGCTGTCAGGTCATTCATAACAGGTGACGGCGGTGCATACGCTGATGGTGAGATATACAGGTATCAGACCGAGTCGGCAGGTGCGTCAAAGCCTGTTCACCTTATCATTATGGGTGACGGATATACAAAGGACGACTACACTGAAGGCGGCAAATTTGACAGGGATGTGGAGACTGCGGTCAGCTCGTTCTTCTGTCTGGAGCCGTTTACGACATACAGGGATTACTTCAGAATATCCGTGATGGCGGTGTACTCGCAGGAGAGCGGTGCTACTGTGTCGAAAGATATGGTGGATTGTGCTGCGCAGACAAGAAATACGGCATTCAGTACCACTCTTGTAGGCGGCAACAGTACGGAAGTTTCGTGCGACACTGATAAGGCTTATTCTTATGCCAAGAAGATTTCCGGTGTAACGGATACCGAATTGCAGAACACTACAATCCTGATGCTTGTCAATCTCAATGTTTATGCTGGAACTTGCTGGATGGAACGTACCGGAAGGTCGGTGGCAATCTGCCCTGTAGGCTCCACATTCAAGAACATCATTGTTCACGAAGGTGGCGGACACGGTTTCGGCAGGCTCAAGGACGAGTACCGTTATACTGACAGCACTCTTCCAGCAACAAATAAGGCTCTTGTTGAGGAGTGGAGGACATACGATCCGTATTTCGCATATAACGTGTCGTTCACGAATGACAAGAGTGCCGCGCATTGGGGACATTTCATTGGCAGGAGCGGTTACGATGCTGTCGGATTCTATGAGGGCGCAATGCTCTATAGTAAGGGAGTCTGGAGACCGGAGCGGATAAGCTGTATGGAGGATAACAGGTTGTATTACAATGCTCCTTCGCGTGAAGCCATTGTCCGCAGAATCTTCAAGGCGTCCGGCGAGACATTCAGCCTCAATGATTTCTATGCAAAAGACAAGGTCAAGAGCGACAATACGGTAAGTACTGCAAATTATGTGGAGCAGTTCGTGCCTCTCGCACCGCCTGTTATGATTGACAGATAAAACACTTAACAAATTAATATCAATAATTATGAAAAAGTTACTCGCATTCTTCTGTGCCGGCGTGCTTGCCGTCACAGGTTGCTCAAGAGTTGATGATCTTGAGGACAAAGTGGACAATCTCGATTCGAGAGTAACCAAGCTTGAGGAACTGGTAAACAGCCTCAATTCTCAGGTGCAGACTATGGACGCACTTGTAAGAACCATCGAAAATGGTGGATACATCAATGATGTCAAGGTGGAAACCAAAGACGGAATCAATTATTATACGCTGACTCTCAGCAATGGAACTACATATACCGTACACGACGGCGCGAAGGGAAAAGACGGTGTTGACGGAAATAACGGAAACGACGGTCATACTCCTGTAGTGGGCGTCAAGCTTGATGAAAGCGACAACAACTACTATTGGACAGTTGACGGAGAATATACAGATCCTAAAGTACGTGTGAACGGCAAGGACGGTCTGACTCCTGAAATCAAGATTGTTTCAGGCTATTGGTGCATCAAATGGCCGGGTGACGAGTATTGGACAACCCTTACTGCAGCCAAAGGCGATGACGGAGACTCTTTCTTCAAGAGTGTGACTGTCGGCGATGAAGATGTTACCTTCACCCTTACAAGCGGCGAGACATTCACTGTTTCCCTTCTCGGAGGCTTCAGGCTCGTATGCGAAAGCACTGCAGTAGGTGTTGCTGCAAACGGCACTGCTACAGTTAATTACACAGTCAAGGGCGCAAAGGAAGGCAATGAGGTTGTAGTCTATGTGAAATATGTGTCAGAGGGTTGGTCTGCAAGCGTTGACGAGACAGCTTCCACTGTTAAAGTCAATGTCCCTGCTGATCCTGACGGAGGTCTTGTGATTGTTGAGGCTATCAACAACACTACAAGCAAGGTTGCCGATCAGGCAATCAAGTTTGAGAAGGGCGTTCTCTCTATCGCGGAATTAACCTATAATGTTTCTGACGCTTCCGGCATTTTGGATGTTGATCTCAGCACCAATATGGCTTATGAGGTGTCAAGTGATGCTGAGTGGCTTACCGTTGTAGAGACCAAGGCTGCCCACACCGAGACAATCCACCTTGCATACGCTCTCAATACTGGTGAGAACGAAAGAGTTGCGAACGTTACTGTCAAGGGTGCTACCGGTGAGGATGTTACAGTAGTAGTGCTCCAGAAAGGATGTCCTGCCCTCAAGACAAGCTATGAGGTCGGTGAATACTATGAAAGACAGGGTGTTGTCGGTATTGTATGGCACTGTGACGAGAACTATGTGAAAGTTCTTGCACTTGACGAGAAGTCATACGTTCAGTGGGCTGAATACAGCTCTGCAAACTCTTGGGCAGACAGCGAGACTGACGGTCTTGCCAATATGAACGCCATCCTGAACAACCAGTACAGCTCCATCACATATTTCCCTGCGCAGAAGTGGTGCAACGACAAGGGCAAAGGCTGGTATATGCCTGCTATTGACGAAATGTGCGAGATTCTCAACAATATCGATGTTCTCAACACAAGCCTTAGCGCAAACAACGGTACGAAACTTACTAAGGGATATTACTACTGGTCTTCAACACAGAACACTTCCACAAAGGATGTACAGTCAGCTTACTGGTCTTGGGATGACGAGAAGGCTGTCAAAGAAGTGAAATCTTCGACAGTGACCGCAAATGCGAGGGCTTCATTCAACGTAAGCCTCAAGCAGTCAAGTACGGATCCTGATACTCCGGTTGAAAGCACCTACAAGATTGGTGACGAGATGAAAGTGGACAACGGCCACGGCGTGGTTGCATATATCGACGAGACAGGCGAGCACGGCTATGTCATCTCCAAACTTGAATGCGATGCTGTAAAATGGGCTACGACAGGACAGTATGCATCATACTGGCCTACAAGCACTACAGACGGAAAGGCCAACTGCGACCACCTCTCTTCTTATCTTGAAAATATCTCCTCTTGCCCTGCAGCATATTGGGCTGTCTATACTTGCGGAAACGCCGGATGGTTCCTTCCTGCACAGGAGCAACTCAAAGCAGTTCTTGCAAACTTCACTGCCATCAACGAAGGTCTGGCAAAAATCGACGGAACCCCTCTTACCGAGGGTACAGGCTATTGGAGCTCGACTACTTGGTTCAGCGATGATTCTGGTGCTCTTGCCCGTTACTACGCTTACAAGAATGGTGCGGTGACAGGAGATGCTTCTGACGAGCTTACATATTATACGCACAAAGCACGTGCAATACACGTATTCTAAAGTATGAAATTGAAATCATTATTTTCAGGACTTCTGGCTGCAACTCTCCTTATCGTGGGCTGCAGCCACGAGTCGTCTACTCCTGTCATCAAGGCTGTTGCCTTGGAAATCAGCAAGGATGCAGGCGAGTATGAGTTGCCTTATTCGGTTCAGAACGGTTCTTCTTCCAAGCAGTTGACTGCAACGACTGAAGCCGAGTGGGTTTACAACGTCACAGTTGAATCCGGAAAAGTTGTGTTCTCGGCAGAACAGAATGCCGGCAAAGCCCGCACTGCGGCCATGACTTTGTCATATCCCGGAGCCGAGGATGTCACAGTGAACATTAACCAGGGATCGGTTTTCGACGGTGTGTTCAAGATTGACGTATCCGATATCACGCCATACGGGTGTCACGTGAAATATACCCCTCTCGAGTACAACGGAAACTACATCTTCTTCGTGATGGAGAAAAGTTCCGTATCGAAATACCTTCTTGACAAGGACGGTCTCGAGGAGTTGTATCAGGGTGACCTCAGCTGGGTTCAGAATGTGGCCGACAACAACAATATGACGCTGGAGGAATGTCTGAAGCACGCTCCGCAGTTCTATACTATGGACGGTAAGGAGACAGATATGGACTACACAGATTTGTCTTATGATACCGAGTACATCGCGTATTGCTACGGTCTCAGCCTTGAAGGGAAGCGACTGACTGACTTCACAATGGCAGAGTTCTCGACTTCCATCATCGAGACCTCCGACATTACTTTCGAGGCGAGTGTCACTGACATTACAAAGAACAGCGCGAACATAACGATTACTCCTTCAAACAACAGTGACTATTACTACTGGACATATATTTCAGAGATGGATTACTCGAAGTATTCTCTCGAGGAGATTATGTCCAATATGATAAGCAACATCAAGTCTTATGTAGAGACCTACGGCTATCCTATCACGTCTTTCATCCACACGGGTGCGTCAAGCGATGCCCCTAAAGACTTGTGGTCAGGTACCAAGTACTACATCGTAGCCTGGGGTATGGACTATGCCGGCACTCCGACTACCAAACCGCGTGAGGTGACCAGCTTCACCACCGAGGCTGAGGCTGTAAGCGACGATTGCCGCTTCACTATCAAGGTGCTGCAGAAGAAGCCTGAGGATATCAAGGTCAGCGTGGTGCCTACGAAGGATGACACAAGGTATTATGTTGCGTTTGTTGAGGAGAGCAAGTGTCAGGGCTACAATGACCGCCAGATGGCTCAGCGTATCGTGAATATGGAGGCATCCCGTATCGAGGACGGCTCTTATTACGATGCCGACAAGAACAACTGGGACGCATTGACCTATACCGGCAAACAGGAACTTTGGGGCAATATTGACCTGTCCTGGAACTTCCTTCCGGCGCACAATTACCAGATATATGTGTTCGGCGTGGACAACGGCACAATCACTACCGCTGTTGACAGATTGGATGTCACGACTGAGCCTGCCGTAAAATCCGATATGACTATTGAGACAAAGATTCTCAAGTCAACTTGGAACTATGTGACATTCGAGTTTACTCCGAGCAAGAACGACGAGTATTATCTTCCGTTCCTGATGACTACAGCCGATGCTGACCTCTACAAGAATCCTGACGGTACTTACAATGCAAATCTGCTTATGTCTGACATTGAGGAGTACTATGAGGATGAAATTATCTACAAGAGACTGAGAGGCAAGAAACAGCTTGAGCAATACCTGCAGTCCGACACGGAATATACAATGCTTGTATTCGGCTATTCCGGAACCAACACGACTGATTTCTTTGAGACCAAGTTCAAGTCTCCTGAGATTCCGTTCGAAAAGAGTGACGCGGAAGTGTCTGTGGAATACTGCTTCTTCGACGGTAACGAACTCGCCGCAAAATTCCCTGAAAAGTGGGATGCGGAAGACTTGAAGGATGCCTGCATAATGCTCACGAAATATACCCCTAATGCTGCGGCAGTGCACTGGTACGGCGGTGTATGGGCTCCTATTTCTGCTTACGAGATGGGTATTGACCACCTTATGGCATTGATCAGGAATGACACGGCTCCTGCCAACTGTATCGACGAATATCAGCAGACTTGCCGTCCTTGGTACAACTACAACTGGAGTTTCTCATACGTGGCAGAGGGTGCTGACGGCAATTACGGCAAATGGCACTATATGGAGTTCAAGCCGACAAAGGAGGACACCATTGAGCCATACGACTTCTGGACAAATCCTTATGACGGCGGCAAGGGTACTACAACATCTGTTTACTGTCTCCCTGCCAATGTGGGTGCGGCTCCGGTAGATATTACCAAGAAGGTGTTCAAGGTTCAGCCTGATGAGAAAAAGTCTCTGGTTGAGATAAGAAAAGTTAGAAGAAGTCTTTAGAAATGATGAATGTCAATAGATTTTTTTCTGCATTGCTTTTGACTGCGGTTCTGGGCTTGTCCTCTTGCGGCAAGTCCGAGCCGGAGAAAAAGGCACCGAAAGACCCTGTGATTTCGGTAACCAGTTCCGAAGTCTCGGTCGTAAATGCCGGAGGAACGGCATCGGTTTCATACACGGTCGAGAATCCGTCCGAGGGCAGCGAGCTCACTGTGACTGCATCCGAGAAGTGGGTGTCTGATGTCAAGGTTGGTGCTTCCGCAGTGACCATGACTGTTGAACCCAATCCGGGCGATGCGCGTACTGCAGAACTGAAATTCTCCTATCCCAAGGCGCAGTCTGTGACTGTCAAACTCAGCCAGCTTGCAGCAGGTGAGGAAATCGCCCTTTCCGAAAGCGCAGTATCGCTTGAGTGCGGGGGCGGAAGTGTCGAGATTACCGTGACAAGTGACCGTGACTGGACATTGTCCGGCGGTGAGTCTTGGGTGAAGGCATCCGCGGAATCCGGCAAGTCCGGTGACAAGGTGTCGTTCATGGTGGAGAAGAATGAGGCTACGGAGAACCGTGAGGCGACATTCACGTTTGCCTGCAGTTCAAAGACTGCGGCTCTTGTGATTAGCCAGTCCGGGAAGGATGTGAGCGCAGACATTAAAGATGCGACACTGAAGTCATTGCTTCTGGCTGGTGCCGATGCGGATGGTGACGGCAAAATCTCCGTTGCTGAGGCTGCCTCACTGAAGTCATTGGAATACAAGGTCTCAGACGACACTGGTCTTCCGATTATGAGTCTTGAAGGTCTGGAAAATTTCACCGGGCTGGAGAGAATTGTGCTGCAGGGAAATGAATTTACAGAATTCAATGCTGCAGGCAACACTGTACTTACATATCTCGATCTCTCGAGCAATACATACCTTGAGAGTGTGGATTTGAGCGGATGTTCAAACCTTGTAAGTGTATATGTGCCTTTTGACAAGGCGCTGACTACGGTTAATTTGCAGGGATGTTCTGCCCTTGAGACCTTCACCGGTTATGCGAACGGTCTTACGAGTCTGGATGTGAAGGACTGCACGAAACTTGAATCGCTCACTGTCTATTCCTGCTCGATATCCAAGTTGGACGTAAGTATGTGCAAAGCGTTGAAAGTGCTCAATGCTGGTAACTCTGCGCTCACCTCAGTCACTTTGCCGGACAACTCCCTGATAGAGAATCTTTCCCTTTCGGAGTCATCGAAGCTCTCTGCAGTTGACCTGTCCAAGACTCCGATGCTGAAGAGTCTGTCCATAAGCAGCACGGCCGTTATAAGCCTTGATCTTGCGAAATGTCCTCTTCTCGAGACTCTGACTATGGATTTCTGCAAGAAGATAACATCGATAGATGTCAGCAGGAACCTGCATCTCAAGTCCATTTCGGCTATGTTGTCGGGACTGACCAAGGTGACAATGTTTACGGGCCAGTGGGATGACATCAAGAGCAAGTGCAACGGTATCAGCTCAAGTATGATCACAACTGTTGCTATAGATTATCCTGAGGATTGTTCCGCAGTGATTGAAGACAGCGACCTTCGCAACTATGTCATCAAGAAGTACGATACGGACGGGGACGGAAAGATCTCCGGAAGTGAGGCTGAAAATGTGACCGAGATATCGTATTCAGGCAAGGGCCTCAAGTCCTTCACCAGTTTCGTGTATTTCAGGCACATTAAGAAGCTTAACCTGTCGAATAATGCTCTCGAGTCAATCGATTTGGGTGTGTTCGCCGGCTCTCTTGAGGAACTTGATCTGTCCCATAACAACCTGACTGAATTATCATTGTCCGGTGTCAAGTCTCTTAAGACAATGAATATCTCGTACAACAGCCTTAGCAAATGCTCGGGTTTTGTAGGTATGGACTTGTCGGAAACATTGGAAAATGTCAATGCTTCACACAACAAGCTGACGTCGTTCCAGTGCTCTTACGCGAAGAAGCTCAAGAATGTGGATTTGTCGTACAATGAACTCACCGTATGCAATCTCGAGTATTGCAGCGCGATAGTTGACCTTAATGTGAGCTACAACCATCTGACGGAGGATACGAGCTCATTCGTGCGTCCTTTCACTTTCACATCGCTCATATCCATTGATGTGAGCGGCAATGACTTCATCAAGATGGAAAGTGACGTGACCTGGACAGACAAGTGGACAGGATTGGTGTCATTCGCCTGCAACAGTTGCGCAAAGCTTCTGTCTGTGGATTTGAGCCCTGCAACGGCTATCCAGTCGGTTGAGGCCAAGGATTGCCCTAGGCTTGAGTGTATTTATTTGAGCACTTCGGCGAACCCGCAGGTTACCAAGGATTCGACAACTGAAATCAAGAGAAAATAATGAGACTTCTGAGATTTGCCGCAGTCATTTTCGCGGCCGCATTGACACTGTCTTCGTGCAGTAAGAAGGAGAAGAAGCAGAACAGGCTGATAGGGGAGTGGAACATCGTTTCCGTGTCCACGAAATCGGCTATAATCGGCAGTCAGACTGTCGATGTCTATCTGTCTTTCGCCGGAGACGGTACTTTCGTCATTTACCAGAAAACAAGCGATGCGCAGCAATACTATTCCAAGTTCTCCGGGACCTGGAGCCTGTCAGGCAGCGTCTTGAGCGGGTTCTATGCTGACGGAAGCAAGTTGGCAAACGATTATGACGTGACAGTCTCGGACGGAAATCTCACTCTTGCTTCCAAGTCCACGCCTTCGGAAGTGTCTGTCTTCAAAAAGGCGGTCATCCCGGAAAACGTGAAATCTAACGCAAGAGAGATAGACTGAAATCAACCCTTGATACGAATACACCGTGACTCTGTTGAAGAATCACGGTGTTTTTATTTGTGTTGGAATCAACAGAAATCGACTGATTCCAGCGGCGAATTTTTCTTGAGCCGAGGAATCAGTCAATTTATGTGTTTGAAAACACCATCATTGCAGCAAGAGCCTAGCTGTTGTTCAGTGCAAATAAAAACTCGGCTGAAATCCAGCGGCGAATTTTTCTGAGCCGAGGAATCAGTCGAGCTTTGTTGCACAATATTCTACATCATAGGTGGAGGACCGCCAGGGCCAGGGCCACCAGGGCCGCCGCCAGGTCCACCCGGACCACGCCTGCCCTTATCTGCCTTGCTCATATTTCCGAACCTCCACGTAAGAGACAAAATCACGTACCTGCCGAGCGTGTTGTTCCAAGTCTCAGTATGATAGTTCGATGAATCGCTTACAGAAAGGTTCTTCGACTGGTTCAAGAGGTCGTATGCCTTGAGAGACAGTGTGAACCTGTTCTTGAACAGAAGCTTGGTGAGCTCTGCGTTCAGAATATATTCATCCTCCTGCGGACTTGCATATCCCTTGTACCAGTTGTAATTGAACTCGGAAACGAGTCCGATTCCGCCCGGAATTGTCCAGTTCATACTTGCACCCACCTGATTGTTTCTAGTGAGATTCATATTGATGGACGATATTGTGTACCAAGATTTTGCGATACGCGTGCGACCTGATGCCGTAAGCTCTACAAAATCATTGCGGTAAGTGAGCTTCAGCCTCTCGCTGAAATTCATCGTCTGCGTATTGTTCTTTCTGAACTTGTCACTCTTGCTGAGGTCCGGGAAATCCTCGTGGAACTTTGTGTAGTCGAAATCACCGTCATTGTCGTATGATGACATATCGAATGAACTCTTTCCCACGTAAGAAGTCGCGTCAGACCAGCTTCCCGATGTTACCGATGACAGGGTGAAGTTCGACTTGCCGAGCGGTGCGTTCAAGAAAGCGCGTGCGCTCACGTTTCCGGAAGTAGGGCCGTTCACCGGCAATGAATAGGCTGTACCGTTGGTGTTGTACCAGCTGGCATATACTATAGGGTCCTGTACGAAACCGCCCTCAAGATTTCCGTATATTGAGAAGAACTTCTTTTTGTTTGAATATCCGAATCTTGACCTGATGTCGTGGCTGAAGTAAGGAGTCAGATACGGGTTACCCAGTGACACGTTAAGCGGGTTCGTATTGTCAGGAACTGGCATCAATTGCGACGTGGTAGGCTGTGAGGACCTTCCGAAATAGAATGCGTGTACATTGGTGTTGTCATTGATGTCATACCAGAGCATTGCAGAAGGAGACCAGTTTACTACGGTGCTGTTGTAGTTCTCTCCGTTGGTCCTGTTGTGTGTAATGGTCGGGATAACCGAAGCTCCCAACTGCGCTCTCAACTTGTTCTTCTGATACATAAAGTTGATTCCGGCACGATGTGTCTGGTACTGGTTCAGCACATTGCTTGAGTACTGTTCGTTCCTAGATTCATAGAACTCATTACCATCTTTATCCTTATAGTCATTTTTATAGGGGTGGTATTCTATGCTAAAATCGTTGTTGGTGGCAGAATCGTAGGTGTCCTTGTAGGACTTGTTCTGACTCCACTTGTACTCGTAGTTCGCCTCAAAATAGAAGCCGGCACCGAGAGGTTCAGTGTAAACGAGTCTTCCGCTGATGGATGACGCTTTTGAGTTCTGCTCATAGCGCTGATTGACAATCTCAGCCTCAGCAGGGAGACTGCTCGTGTTGTAAGTGTTTGTCAATGACTGGTTCAAACCGTCCATATCATTGTTGCTGAAGCTATAGTCAACGTTGAAAGACAACGTTCTTCCCGGGATTCCAAGCTTTTGTCTGAACAGGAAAAATCCGTTTGCTGTCCAGTTCTTGTTGTTACCGGTATTGTTGTTGAAACCGTAATTCTTCTGCGTAGTCGTCGTGCTTTCAGCAGCCTGTCCGTAAGTGTCGAATTTGGAGAACTCTGTGAAATCTCCCTTTCCGAAATTGAACTGCGGCTGGAAAAGTATGGAAGTGTTGTCAGAGAACTTATGCTCCAGACGCGCTCCGAACCTGTGCCCGTAGGTGTTGTTCAGGCTATAGCCGTTATTGTTATAGATGAGACTTGAACCGTCATCAAGGAATGTAGTCTTTTCACTTTTTTCCTGCACGTCAGTCTTGGTGCCGTTGAAAAGGTAATTGGCACCGAGGTCCATCTTGTCATCGAAGAGATCCCACGAACCGTTCACTCCGGCCATCCACGATGTGGTAATACCGTTGTTTTTGCCCCAACCGCCTGAACCACGGCCCATTCCGCCTCCACCTCCACGCATTCCTTTCATCATAGAGCCTGCGAGGTCATTGAATCCACGGTTGTTGGTGTTGTTGCCGTTGAATATGAAACTGAGTTGGCTCTTGTCTGTGAAACGTCCGATAAAAGCGGCTCCCTGGTATCTCCAGTCACCGTTTCCGTTGTCGGTGTTCTCCGGCCAGTCGTGTCCGCCGCCTGCCATCACATTTCCGAAAAGTCCGTTCATCATTCCTTTCTGAACAGACAAGTCAATTACTGTCTCTTCCTGACCGTCATCAATGCCTGTGAACTGTGCCTGGTCGGACTTCTTCTGCACGACTTTGACCTTGTCCACTATTTTTGCCGGAATATTCTTGGAAGCAAGCTGCGGATCATCCAGGAAGAATGTTTTTCCGTCAATTGTTATCTTGCTGATAGTCTGTCCGTTTGCTGTTACGGAGCCGTCTGTTCCGACTTCAACTCCCGGCAACTTTTTCAACAGGTCTTCAAGCATATCGTTGTCGGTGGTCTTGAAAGACGATGCAGTGTATTCGATTGTGTCTTTCTTGATTACGATAGGATTGCCTGTTGCGGATACGCTGGCTGCGTTGAGCACCTGCTTGTCCGGGCTCATTTTAATAGTGCCGAGGTCCAGTCCGTCCTTCACAGTTATTTCCTTTGTGAAAGTCTTGTAACCCATCAGTTCCGCCTTGAAAGTGTACGTTCCCGCTGACACTTTTTCGATGACGGCTTTACCCTTGTCGTCTGACAGAGCGTATTTGCTTGCGGTTTTCGCTCCCGACTTTGTCAAAGATACGGTCGCGTATCCTACCGGCTCGCCGCTAGACGAATCTTCAAGGATTGCAGTCACATTCTTGTTCTGCGCTGCCGCTCCATAAGAAATTGCGAGCATTGACACCAGCCCGCAAACAATAGCAATGATTTTCTTCATTGTTCGTTTTATTACACATATATTTATTCGCCGAACGTCTGGCGCACGCCATTTCTTCGGCAACCGGGTTGTTAGATGAAAAAATCCGGCCAAGGTTTAAGAATCTGTTTCAAAACAGATCCTAATTATTTTATCCTTTCAGGATTTGCTGCTATGAATTTTTCCCATGATGAGGAGGATTTCACTCCGGCAAGCGGGTTAATCATCTGATAATGATGGCAAAGTGCGATTGCGAGCGCATCAGTGGCGTCCAGATATTTCTCCTCGATGTTTATCTTGAGTATCCTCTGCAAAATGGTGTTTACCTGCATCTTGGAAGCTGCACCGTTGCCGGTCACGGCTTCCTTTGCTTTCCTCGGGGCATATTCGGTGATGGGAATGCCCCTGGTGGCTGCGGCGAGCATTGCGGCCCCTTGTGCCCTTCCGAGTTTGAGTATAACCTGCGCGTTCTTGCCGTAGAACGGCGATTCAAGTGCCATTTCGTCCGGTGAATAGGTGTCGCAGATTGTCCCGATTTCCGAGAATATCCGGCTCAACTTGCTGTAGGCGTCATTTTCCTTTCTCAGGTCAATGACTCCCATTTCCACGTACTCGGCCTTGCTGCCTTCAGTACGAATGACCCCGAAGCCAAGAATGTTGGTTCCGGGGTCTATTCCTAATATCGTCTTCACAATCCTTAGTCGATGTAGTCGAACCCGGTATATGGGCGGAGAACTTCAGGAATGACGATTTTGTCCTCTTGCTGGTTGTCTTCAAGCATAGCTGCTACGACGCGCGGAAGAGCGAGCGAACTGCCGTTGAGGGTGTGGCAGAGCTGAGTCTTGCCGTCCTTGTCCTTGTATCTGAGGTGCAGGCGGTTTGCCTGGTATGTCTCGAAGTTTGAAACTGAAGAGATTTCCAGCCATCTGCCCTGTGCTGCAGACCACAACTCGAAGTCGTACGTGATTGCAGATGTGAAGCTCAGGTCACCACCGCAAAGGCGGAGGATTCTGTATTTGAGTCCGAGCTTGTTTACAAGGCCTTCAACGTGTGCAATCATCTCGTCGAGTGCTGCGTATGAATCTTCAGGTCTTTCGATGCGCACAATCTCGACTTTGTCGAACTGGTGAAGTCTGTTGAGTCCACGCACATCCTTGCCGTATGAACCGGCCTCACGGCGGAAGCAAGGGGTGTAGGCAGTAAGCTTCTGCGGGAACTGGTCGTTGTTCAGGATAACATCCCTGTAAATATTTGTGACAGGGACTTCTGCGGTAGGTACAAGATAGAAATCGTCAAGACCTACATAGTACATCTGTGCCTCTTTGTCCGGAAGCTGGCCTGTACCGAATCCGGATGCTGCATTCACCATTACTGGCGGCTCAATCTCCTTGTATCCGGCAGCGGTGTTGTTGTCAAGGAAGAAGCTGATGAGGGCTCTCTGAAGCTTTGCTCCTTTTCCCTTGTAAACAGGGAATCCTGCACCGGTAAGTTTTACGCCGAGGTCAAAGTCGATGATATCGAACTTCTTGGCGAGGTCCCAGTGAGGAAGAGCATTCTCCGGAAGTTTGATTTCCGGGCCGCCCATCTTTACGACCTGATTGTCTTCAGCGCCTTTTCCTGGTACTACGAGGTCGCAAGGAATGTTCGGAAGCAGAACGAGCTGTGATTCGAGCTCCTTATTTGTTGCATCGGCCTTTGCAAGCAGGTCTGAGGATTTTGCTTTCAACTCGGCAACTTCCTTCTTGGCTTCCTCTGCCTCAGCTTTCTTGCCTTCTTTCATAAGGCTGCCGATAAGTCCGGCTTTCTGTTTCTGCTGTGCGAGAAGCGCATCGCTCTCGGTCTGGAGTGCCCTTCTCTGTGTGTCGAGTTCCAGAACCTTGTCAACGATGGCTTTTGCATCGAAATTCTTTACTGCAAGCTTCCTGACCACGAAGTCCGGGTCATCGCGAAGCATTTTCAATGTCAGCATATTTTGTAATTTTTATATTGTTTATTCCAAAATAAAAGAGGACCGCACGCCGAAACTCGAAGTGCAATCCTCCAATGTCTTTCCAGACCCTTCGAGCTTAGTTCTCAAAAGGCTCAACCGACACGTATGACTTGTTTTCTTTCTTTCTTGTGAAAACTACTGTGCCGTCAACAAGAGCATAGAGAGTGTGGTCTTTGCCCATACCGACATTCTTGTCAGCGTTGTGGACTGTGCCTCTCTGACGGACGATGATGTTACCAGCCTTTACGACCTCACCGCCGAATTTCTTGAGTCCAAGACGTTTGCTTTGAGACTCACGACCGTTCTTAGAACTACTTTGACCTTTTTTATGTGCCATAATTCAAATCTCCTCTAAATTAGCTGTTAAAATTAAGCGATGGAATCGATGCGGATCTTGGTGAGTTTCTGGCGGTGTCCGTTGCATTTCTGGAAGCCCTTGCGGCGGATCTTCTTGAATACCAGAACTTTCTTTGCCTTAACCTCATCATCGAGAACGGTAGCTTTAACTACAGAACCTTCAACGTAAGGTGAACCAAGCTTAACTTCGCCATTGTTGTCAATGAGAAGAACCTGATTGAATTCCACTGACTCGTCTTTCTTCGCAGCAAGGCGGTTAACGAAAATCTCTGCGCCAGCCTCTACTTTGAATTGCTGGCCTGCAATGTTTACAATTGCGTACATTGTGTTGTATAAAACTTAATAGTTTTTAACTGCAAGCGTCCACATTTGTTTGCGGAACTTATCGGGCTTGACAGCTGTCTCATAATCGAAACGCAAAGGTATAGACTTTTTGAAAATTATACAAGTCTTTGTTTATATAATGTCATTCTTAGCCGATGAGTTGGTCTATGCTTTTCGTGCCGGTCGGTTTCAAACTGAGACAAGACCAATTCTCACGCGTCCTTTTGGCTGCAAGCACGAGCCCGTATTTGCCGGCCTCCTCCATAATGTCATCTATGTCAGATTCGTAGAAACCGCTGAGCATAAGGACTCCGGTGCTTCTCAATGCCCTTGCGTACGTGCGCAGATCCATTATTATGATGTTTCTGTGGATATTGGCAAGAATCACATCGTACTTGTCCCATTGGAGAAGTGAAGCATCTCCGCAGTAAGTTTCCACTTTGCGGCTGACACGGTTGAGTCTGGCGTTGTCGAATGCCGACTGAGTGGCCACAGCGTCAATGTCTATCCCATAGACTTTCGAGGCCCCCATCTTTGCGGCCAGAATCCCGAGCAGGGCGGTTCCGCAGCCCATATCAAGCACGACGTGGTCTCTGATTGAACCCGATTGCGCAAGCATCGACTGCATCATCATATAGGTGGTGTGGTGATGGCCTGTCCCGAAGGCCATTTCAGGACGCAACTTTATGTTGTATCTGGTGCGCGGGGCGGAGTTGTCGTCTGCCTGCCGGATGGTCACGGTGCCGTCCACTACTATTGGCTCGAAACTCTTTTCCCACTGCGCGTTCCAGTTTTGATATGGCACGGGATGAGCCTCAAATGATGTCGTGAATGGTAAGCCTGATAGTATCGCCTTGAGAGCCAGCCTGTTGAATTCCGATTTCTGGATATAGCATTTGACGATGCCGTCGCCGATTTCAAATGAATCGTACGGCAGGTCTGCAATCATTGCCTCCAGAATTTCCGCATTTTCTTCGGAAAACGGTTCGATATGTACGGTAACCTCTATGTAGTCGCTGCTGTTAGTCATCATTTTTTTTATTTAGGTCTAGCAATTATTCTAATTCATCGCTGTTCTTGACTTTAGTGCTTATTTCGCACTAGGTATTCCCTCTTGCCCAACGCACTTCTGTTAACCCACAGTCGCTATTGCGACAGCTCCCAGGAGCACGGGGAAAGGTTTCCCCGAAACCCCTTCGGTCGCGTCGCTCCATAAGGTGCTTCGCATTATTCTGACTCGGGGTCAGTGGATATGGCCTCGCCCTTGCGTGCTGCCTTTCTCTCCTCTCGACGCTGCTTTCTCGCGGCCTTGCGCTCCTCGCGCGATGCCTTGCTTATAAACTGGTTTTCAATGAATTGCTGCATCGAGGTGTTTCCATCGTCTTCGCCGGAATCTACCGCGGCCGTAATGACCTTCAGCGAATCTATCCTTGCGTTGAGAGCCGAATCTACAGGATTGTCGTATGCTGTCTGCAGTGAATCAAGCATCTGCATTTCGCCGCTGTCCAGAGAATCAATCGGTGCGTCAGGATTGAATCCGAGAGCGACCTTTTGCGCATCGATATTGTCCTTCATATCCCGGTTCTGCTTAACAGCCAAGTCCACTCCCTTGTTGAAGATGTTGTGAATGGAACTTACCAGATTCATCTGGAGAGTGTCAATCTGCGAAGTGAATACCGGCACGTTGGTGCTCTTGTACTGAGCTTTCCCGAGCCTGTACTTCCAGTTGTCAAAATTTCCGAAAATATTGATGCCAAAGCGGAATGGAACAGGGGACTTGATGACGGAAACGTGATATTTGAACGTCTGGTCGAAATTCTGCATACCGCTCATTGCCAATGTGTAACGGTCAATTTTCAGTACGAATGGGAATACCTCCAACTTGTTGTCGCTGATGAGTCCGCTTACCGACATATCTGCGACCTTGCCTGCCTTCTTGTTCTTGAACATCAGCAGTCTCGCCAGCTTCTTGAATTCCGGACTTTCCTCCAGAACCACGTCGCGTCCGCTGATTTTCATAATTCCGCTCATGGACTGGGTGATGAAATTCATATTGGTGTCGAGATCCGTCGTGGCGGCCATTTCGCAGTCAAGCATACCCTTGAACGAAGTGAGCATCGGCAGAATGGTATCCACGGCAGGGAACAGTTGCACGACCTTGTCCGCAGTGATGTCGGAAAGGTTGAGGTCGAATCCTGCCTTGATGTCTTTCTTGGACTTCGTGGAATAGAATCCTTCAAAGGAAATATCGCCCATATTCGAGGTCGCAAGCGTGTTGGTGAGCTGGATACAACGCTCTTTCATCGTCATATCCGCTGCCAACCAATTTATGTCAAGGTCTGAATATTTCACGTTATTTGCCTGCAGCGAGATGTTTGCTATCAGGTTGGCAGGAACCACTACCAGAGCGTAGGAGCTGTCCTTTTCGGCTGCTTCGTGTGCTTCGGATACTTTTGCGAGATATTCGGAATCACCCATTGTGGTCGCGTTGCTCAATGAGTCCGGCTTGAATTTGGCTCCTGCCGTATATGCAGTAAGCAACTCGTTCGCATCGATTTTCTCAGACGTCAATTTTAGATCAAGCATAAGCGGCCCGTGACCGAGCAACGCACGCCTGAGTCCCTTGAGCGCACCCGTTGCGGAGATGTCTGAAGAACCTGGACGGAATGTGAAATTGTCCAGATGCACGGCGTCATTGCTGATGGTTCCCCTTACATCGTCAAGCACATTCTTGACTGGGAAATAAGGAGTTATGACGATGCCTGTCTTGATATTTAGGCCGCCGTTTATGTTCCACTCCTTGAGGTACTTAGCCATTGTCTCGTTGAGAGGAATGTGAATGTCGCTCTTGCGGAAATCGGCTTCCTTGATAAAATCAGGCACTGGTCTGCCAGCCATTCTCGCACGCATCATTCTGCTCATCAGGGAGTCTCTCGGTGTGCCTGGATAGACGCGTTGGAGTGAGTCGAGGAAGAATTTCTGCCGTTGTTTGTTTTCGAATGTGGACATTACGGCGGATGCGGTGAATTTCGCGTCCTTGAATCCGTAGCGGTTTACGCTTTCGCTGGCGAAGATGCGGCTGTTTGTGCTTGAAATTGAAAGCCTTGGCTCTGTAAGCCGGCCGCGCTTCTTTTCCGAATAATTGACGGTATTGCGCGAATCTATAACCCCTGCCGTGAGCGAATCGGCTCCGCTGAAGAATAGTTCTCCGATGGAGAGCTGTGCTATGATTGGATTATGTTCGTGTCCGTGCTCTTTACACTCAATTTTCGCAGCGTTCTGTGCCTCGGCCCTGAATTTTGAGCCGCTCACCTTGATGTCCTTGCCGTAGGTGGTGTATAGGGAATCCACTTTTGCGGTAAGTGCCAGAATCTTGGTCCCCTTAGGTATGCTGCTTGCAACTTTGTTCGCAATGGTCGCCAATCCTATTTCGGGGCTGCCGATATATGCGTACAGAGTATCTGATTCGGATGTGAATGTTATGTCCCGGCTACGGACATATCCGTTGAGCGACGCTTTGTAGAAATTGTAAGGATTGAGCTCCGACATACGGATCTTTCCGGTCAGAATGCCGTCGATTTCTCCAGTTGCGTTGTATCCGAGTGTGTCAGGTACAAACGCCATCATCTCGTTCAAGGATGCGTAGAGAAGTCCCTCGACATCGATTAACGGGTCATCTCCCATCACGTCTGTCACGCTTCCGGTGGCATCGAAATCAACACCGCCGAAGTTCAGGCATAGGTCGTCAAGGCTTATGTTAAGCTTGCCGTAACTGTCTGTCTGTGCGTTGATATCGGTCTCTGCACTGCCTTCCGGGATTCCGGGGTAGCTTATGGAAGACTTAGGCATAACGAACTCGGCTACAAGTTCCGGCAGAGAGCCTCGGCTTGGGTTGTAGTAGCCGTCGCAGAGTGCGGTCAATGATATTTTGGCATCAGTTTTCAAGTCAGCTACTTCCGGCAGGAAGTTCTTTCCGAAATCGCGGATAATTCCTTCGACACTGCAGTCGTTGATGCTTGCCTCTGCCCTTACGTATGTGCTGTCACCGTAAAAACGGGCTATGCCGTTGCCGGTCATAGTCAATGAGGCTGCAGATGCCGAGAAATCGTGGACGGAAACTGTCGAAACATCTTCTTTAGGGAAACTCAGATGGCCGTTCAGCGATATCGGAAGGATGATTCGTCCGTATTCGTTCATTCCGAGAAAAGCTTTGGCTTCTGCATCCACTGCCATAACCTTGTCTTTCTCCTTTATTCTGAACCGGTCAATGGACATCGCTATTGTGTCTGCCGGGAGTCTGCCGGAAACGAACAGGCTGTCCACTTCCAGTCCGAGTCTGTTAGCGGAGGCGGACACTGTCGTAAGTTTTCCGTGGAAGTGCATCTGTTTCAGCAGTATAGCGGCGAAAATGGTGTCTGCGCAATTGGTATATACAATCGCAGGATTGCCGGTTAGACACACTTTGTTCACTGTTATAGGCGGAAGCGGCAATGTGGAGAGCGTGTCTTCAGGGCTGTCTTCTTTGGCCTCTGATGAGGTTTTGACTATGTCCCAGTTTGCGATGTCGCCGCCAAAGCAGTGCGCGAAGATGTGCGGTTTATCCATACTTGCTTCGCGGATATGTATCTTTCCTATCAGAGCTGAAAGGTAATTGACTGACAATGAGGTTTTTCTGATGGCCGCAAGCGTATCCGCAGATTCTGCTCTTCCGGCGTGTCGCAAAAGTCCTTCGGCTCCGGTTGAGTCGAATTTGGCGAATCGGTTGTGCGGATAGGTGACCGTAAGGTCGGAAATCTCAATGTTGAGGTTTGGAAAACTCTTCAGCACGGATGCGGAAATATGCCCGATATGTACATCTGCATCAATATATTGTGGAATATATTTGTCGGCAGTCTTCATCAGGAATGAAGAGTTCAGCACTATCTGCATTATGACCAGAACCAGTGCCCAGATGCCGACGATTGCGCCGACTGTTATTTTAAGACCGCGAAATCTACGCCTTTTGGCAGCTTTTCCGTCCATTTTCTCAATGTTGCCCATAACTGTTCTGCCTGTCGTTGAACGCCCGGAATTGGAAGTCGCGAAGGCCTGACAAAGATAGTAAAATTTGCTGTTACTTACCCAAAACGAAAGAGGAGCGACCAAAGATTTGGTTCACTCCTCCTGTATCTTTTTCAGATATTTCTTGCGCCAGGCTTACTGTTCGTCCTCAAGCTGCAGATGCTGCACATAAATGGCCTTCTGAATCTGTTCTCTTCTCTTTACAGATGGTTTTACAAAATTCTTTCTGGCGCGAAGCTCACGGATGGCACCTGTTTTTTCAAATTTTCTTTTGAATCTCTTGAGAGCTCTCTCGATGTTCTCACCTTCTTTAAGCGGTACAATAATCATATCTGAATCACCTCCTTTTGTTATGGAATCTGCTGAATATAAATGAGTTACTATAGGTTTCTCAAAAACAGCGAGTGCAAAGTTACAATAATTATCCGGATTGCCAACTTATTTTTGAGGAAAATGCTAAATTTGTAACAGATTAGTTTCAAAACGTATTCTTGATAGCTCTATGGATACACCATTTCAATATGCTACTTGCGTTACGGGCAAGTATTTTATAGGTCGCCACACCGACTGCAATGTCTTGGCGAATCTGTTGAATGCCGGTGAAAGCATTGCCCTGTGGGGCGCACCGAAAACAGGGAAAATGTCAGCGATTCAGCAGACGTTCATCAATATGCGAACTTCAGGCAAGCAGTTCGTTTTGTGCGATATTGACCTGATGAATATACGGGACGTGGATTTGTTTCTGAGAAAATTCGCCGGCTCGGTACTTTCATCCGTGGTTCAGTCCCCGGATGAGTATCAAACTCTTACGGTGAAATATCTGGACGGTACTGGCCTAAGTTTCGATCAGGCGGCGTATTCTGATACCGGAGAAGTGTTCAGCGAAGATGTTGAGTGCAGTAGGGAAGCGATGGACGTGATTGCCCGACTGTCGTTTGAACTTGCAAAGGACCGAGGCATAACGCTGATAGTGCTTTTGAGGGAGTTTGACAATATATATTCGGACAAGGGCGAGTTCTTCTTCAAGTCGCTGGAGCGTGCGATATCTGACAGCAAAACCGCGGGTAACACCAGTTGCCGGTTCATATTCACAGGGTCTCGGGTCAATGCGATGGAGGACATATTCTCGCACCGTAAGTTCTTCTGGCGTATGGTGGAGCGGTATTCGTTGAGCACGATATCGGAATCGGATATTTCGGAACACGTGATACGCGGCTTTATGACGGGAGGAAAAGTGATTGACCGTGAGCTGCTTCAGGGAGTTATCAAACTTTTCAAGAACAATATCTGGTACATCAACCATTTCTTTTTCATCTGCGACTCATTGTCCAAGGGATATATCAGCGAGATTACCCTCAATGATGCCCTTTCCTGCCTTCTTTCTGTCCATGCTCCCAAGTTCCTCGGCATAATGAACGACTTGACTGCATTCCAGGAGCGGCTTCTTTTGGCGGTGCTTGACGGAAATATCAAGTTCAGTACAGCTGAGGTTATAGCAAAGTACAGGCTCAATTCTTCGGCAAATGTCAAGCGGCTTCGTGATGCCTTGATGAAGAAAGAGGTTGTGCGTTTCAATGAGAAGGACGAGCCGGAGATTATTGATCCTCTGTTCGAGTATTGGCTCCGCAAGGAATATTTCAAAAAATCGGTATAGGCAAATGAAAAATCTTGTTGTGCTTACCGGCGCCGGTGTAAGTGCCGAGAGCGGTATTTCTACATTCCGGGATAATGGCGGACTTTGGGATAAGTATGATCCTCAGGTGGTTGCATCTATTGACGGCTGGCTTTCCAATCCGGGTTTGCTGCTAGAATTCTACAATATAAGACGTTCAGAACTGAAGAATGTCGTTCCTAATGATGCCCACAAGGCTATCGCGGCATTTCAGGACGACTTCAATGTCAATGTCATCACGCAGAACGTGGACAATCTTCACGAGCGTGCCGGCAGTTCCAATGTGCTTCATCTGCACGGAGAATTGACGAAGGTGCGTCCGGAGAATTGCTGCAATGAGTCTGACGGCTTCTCGGAGAAGACCGTGTTCGACATCGGCTACGAGGAGGTTCATCTCGGAGACCTGGCTCCCAACGGTCACCAGCTTCGTCCGCACATCGTTTGGTTCGGCGAGCCTGTGCCTAAGATTGAGAGAGCTATGGATATAGTGTCCAAGGCGGATATTCTGCTGATTGTGGGAACCTCGTTGAGCGTATATCCGGCGGCAGGGTTGTACCGGTACGCACCGTTCTCCACTCCTATATATATTATAGGTCCGAATGACGTGAATGTACACGACAGTCGCATCAAGCATATTCGCGCCAAGGCGACCGCCGGTGTAGCGGAGTTTGCTCAACTTTTAGGTGAGTCGGAAGTCTAATTTTCCCTTATTTCATTATCCAAAAAGTCGGATAAATAAATAATTCTAACGTTTTTGCGGGTGAAAGTGTATT
>CAVJKV010000024.1:0-34174 GCA_963650425.1 Oscillibacter sp.
AAACTCTTTCAAATATTTGCGATTATTTTAAATTTATGAATGTGTCAAACTTCCGACCTGTCTGTGCTGCCGTTCTGCCTGCATATCGACAGACAAGGAAACGTGATTGAGCGGTACGTGGATTTGCGTCATCACAACTGATTTTCTTCAGATTTTTTGCGGCATTTGTGCATATTCTGAAAAATTGTATAAATTTGCAAAATTTATTTTCCGATTGAATGACAATAAGTTGACTTCGGATTATAGAGATTGTATAATAGTGTTTTTATTGTTGCAAAAAATTAGACAAGATGAAAAACTTATTCAAAACGATTTCCCTACTTGTGCTTGGGGGAATGGCGATTTTCGGGTGTAAACGTCACGAAGCGGACAACGTTGTTCCCGATAGTGTTTACGGAGTCTATGAAGGAGCAATGACGTGTGCAGAAGATGGAACTTCGGTGGAAATTCTTGACATTAGTTCCACAACAGCAGATTTTTATACTTACAATTATTCGCTTGATGACGATTACACTGTCAAGTCAAAACGCACTTATCCCATAAATGTCATTCCTGCAGGAAAAAATTATCCTGTGCGCTTTACATTTACGGACGATAGCGGCAAGAAGTGTACATACGCCATTGAGGATGATGTCATATTCGATGCGGATAAGAAAGGTGACACTTACGTAAAAACTGAAAATGCCATCAGTTATTATAAGCAGGTGCAAAACAAAGAGAGAGTATTGCCGACCGACAAGGAATTTACGGGGCCTTCCAAGTACTCTTCTTCATTCACTTATTCAGATGACGATAAATTTAATCTTCAAGAAGGTGAGGACTGGGTCGCATTCATTGAGTGGGCGGCCAAAACTGCAGCTACAACTGCCTGGGGTAAGGGTGTCAGCGTACTTTTGGATATGCTGTTCCCGTCATCCGGTTCATCGACGACTCTTGATGATTTGCTTGACAAGATGAATGCAATCACTGATCAGCTTGCCCAGATGACGGTGCTCTATAAGAACACCACTTATGAGAGTTATTTGAACCAGCGCAGCAATTACGTGAATCAACTGTCCAATTATAACGCAGAGTATTACATACGCCTGAGCAATGCCAAGACGGAGGATGATGTAAAGACTATCATTCTGGAATGGGCTTCTCATAATGTCGGCGGCAATCCGGTTTATGTGCAGGGCTTCAATTTTATCGATTTCTTGTCGAAGACGGTCGTGGAGCAGAAGGACATCTTCAATATGTATGACCTTTATACCTACAATACAACAGCGTGGGAGAGGGAAGGCTATGCGATAAGGGAGAATCTTCGTGCCGGGGATGTTGCCATTGCTGCACAGACTTTCTATTTGACGCAGCTGTACCAGACATTGCGGGACGGTGTTGATGATGATTCACGTAAATCTATTCTTGCAAGCAACATTACAAAATTCGAGGCGTTCACAGAAAATGTCAAGAATCATCCTGTCGAGCATCACGATAATATGGCGATATGCCAAATCAATGGAGCGCATTTCGCTATGGATGCCGTAAATTTCCAGTATGCGGGATCTTCAACATATAGAAATCCATATTGGTGTTCCATTCCTCGTACTTGGTATGAATATGAGTCTGATATGGATTTTATGTGGGGACCGAACAAGGTGGAAAACTATAACAAGGCCATTACACCGGATGAGATGAAGAATATTCTGGATTATTATGACGGCACCGGTTGGACGCTAGGTCAGATTCTGGTGTTTAAGGCAGGATGTCAGCTTTCGTTCTTGCCTGTCCAGACAATCATCTTAACACTTCAGAGCAATGGCTATTCGTCAGATTGGAGGGAAATCGGTCTTGACAAGTCTATTGACTATAATGCAAAGTCTTCAAGCGAGATAAGTCCTAAGATAGTTGGCAGGGGCTATTTTGAGGTCACTGGAACAATGTACACTTGGTATCTGAAGTTTTTGCGTTGGGAGAACTTTAACGAGAATCTGTTCTGGATCAAGACGAATGTGTTGGAAAGACGCTAACCGTATTCGCCATTGCCGGCACCTGTATCTGGCAAAATCTTTTGGTGGAGACGGAAAATAGTGCTAACTTTGGCAACAGAATTGAGGTATGGTGTAATGGCAGCACAAGTGATTTTGGTTCACTTAGTCTACGTTCGAATCGTAGTATCTCAACTAAAAAAGGTTAGCGATTTGCTAACCTTTTTTGTTGAGATACGTTTATTCATTGGGGAAGTTTTCCCCAAACCCTTTCGGTCGCTGCGCTCCAAAAATATGAGTCGTGCTAACCTTTTTTGTTGAGATACGTTTATTCATTGGGGAAGTTTTCCCCAAACCCTTTCGGTCGCTGCGCTCCAAAAATATGAGTCGTGCTAACCTTTTTTGTTGAGATACGTTTATTCATTGGGGAAGTTTTCCCCAAACCCTTTCGGTCGCTGCGCTCCAAAAATATGAGTCGTGCTAACCTTTTTTGTTGAGATACGTTTATTCATTGGGGAAGTTTTCCCCAAACCCTTTCGGTCGCTGCGCTCCAGAAAATATGGGTTGAGCTAACCTTTTTTAGTTGCCCCGGCTCGCCAGCTCCGGCCGTCGTCTGATGACGACTTTGCCGCTTTGAAGAGGTATTTCGCTCTGCTATTGGATCTTTAGCTGCGCTGAAAATGTTGTTGCATTGACAAAGAAAAAGAATATGAAGAAGTTTATAGTTTGTTCATTGGTGCTGATGGCGCTATGTGCGTGCAAGCGCTCTGCGCCTTCTCAGGAGAAGGAAAATGTCTCAGAGATAGCCGACAAGGTCTGGATATTCAGCCAGTCACATCCTGACGGCTTTACGCTAGACATCCGAACATTTACGGAACCTACGATCGGCATAGCAGTCAGCTATGCTGCGACACAGAACAGCCACAGCAGGGAAATGCTTGATAGCGTAGTTAAGCATTCCCTGAGCCACGACGGCTATGTCGGCGGCTGGTACAATGAAGATGACAGTCTGTATTACTTTGACAGTACGCGTCTGTTTCCTGAAGACTCACTTGATAGCGCCCTTAGTTTCGGAAAAGAAAACAAACAACTCGGGGTCTTCATCCTGTCATCTTCTACATATATCCCGATAGAATACGGAAAGGAATAAGCCTAAGGGGCATATTTCAGTCTGAAACGTCAGCGGACTTATAGGAATCTGTAAATCAAATCCTATCGGTTCGCTGATTTTCTTATGCTTGACGCGGTGGAGACTCTTCCGGTGTTGGCTTCGTGACGAGATGTCTTGACTTTCAATATCTTGGCCTCGGATATTGGCGTTGCGGAAAATGAAGCTTTTGTCTCGGACCTTGTCATTGTAAGAGGAAATACCGGGACGGATACGTGCTTGGTGTAGATTTTCTCGTCATTTTCGTCCAGCGGAAGATCAAAATACTGCATAGAGGTCAGCTTCGTCCTGTAAATCTTGTCGTCGTAATTCAGATTGAAATTAAGTCCGTCCACTGTCGCGCTCTTTCCATCTTCTGAAATTTTGCTGCTCTCGGCGATGATGATGTTGTCAGTGACAGTGTACTGCTCGTCCTTCTTCAGATCAGTGTAGCCCATCGAACCGTCATAGATGAAATTGCCGTAGAAACAAAGGTCGTACTCGGTGCTGCCGATTTTCTCTGTCTCCAAATACAATGACTTGAACAGCAATGTTTTGGTAAACCTGTCGTACTGGACCTCCAGAATGTAGTCTGACATATCAGTGTCATCCGCATCGATTTTTCCGCTTTCCCATCCCGTTACATTGACCAGATAGTTGGCATCGGAAGACGTGATATGAAGGTTGTATGAAATATTCTTGCCCTGGTCGTTGCGGCTTGCGCCAGTGATAGTCCAGTTTCCGAGCCATTTGGTGAAATCAGCTTCCGGCTCGTCTTCCAGTATCGTGAACTTGAGGAATGCGTAGTCTCCGTTCAATTCCGAATTTGTCACGCCCATTGCAACAGCATACCACGTTCCGGATCTCATTCTGTCGAACTCGATATCTGTTGAGCCTCTGTAAGTCTCGCTCTGATAATAGTTTGGCTCGTCCTTTATGTATTCGATGATGTCACCGTTATACCAGGCGTTAAGATTGATTTCCGTGATTACGTCAAGCCAATAATACTCCTGGTCGAGGCTGGCTATGTGGATGATGTCGATATCAGACTGGAATCCGTCAGCATCTGTAGCAACACTTTGGCTGTGTGATATTGTCCAGTCAGGATTGATTTGGAAATCAGGTGATTCAGGGGTGTCCGGCGTGGGTGTCGGATCCGGACGACGGTAACCTGAGTCGTCGCTGCAACTTGCGAATGTTAAGGTAAGTAATGACATTGCGGCTATTGCCCAATTCCTGATATTCAGTCTCATACTCATACTATACAAAAAATTATGCACGAAGTCCTTTGCAATAAATGTGCGCAAAAAGTCAAGTGGTCTGAAACCGCAATAACTTGTCTGCGCATCACATCATAGATGCAAAATTAGCAAATAATGTTGTATGGCTCTCGTAAAAGCAGAATTCTGTGCTGGTATTCTAATTCGTCTTGCGGTAGCTTAAGACTGCAAGTGCCCCTAGTCCGACGGCGAATCCGCTAAGCACGGTCAGTTGTGGAATGAGATCTCTCAAGGTGCTGCCCTTTAGATAGATAAGCCGCATAACCTGTATGAAATATGTGAGAGGATTGGCTTTGGCTATGCAGCGTGCCCAACCCGGCATACTGGCTATAGGCGTGAAGAGTCCGCTCATCAGCATAAGAATCATTATGAAGAAAAACATAACGAACATCGCCTGCTGAAGAGTGTTCGAGAAATTGGAGACAAGCAGTCCCAGACCTGATACAACCAGGATATAGATGCCTGCGAATGCGAACAGAATCCAGAGATTGCCCACAGGAGTGAGCCCGTAAACAAGCTTAGCGGCGAACAGGCAGAAGCCCATAATGATAAGACCTATTGCCCACAGCGGAATCATCTTGGCAAGAATGAACTGTATCTTTCCGACGGGAGTGACATTTATCTGCTCTATCGTGCCCTGCTCCTTTTCATTGACGATATTAAGTGACGGAAGAAATCCGCAGATTAGCGTGATTACCATCACAATGAGCGCCGGAAGCATAAAGGTCTTGTAGTCCAGGGTCGGGTTGAATTTGTACACGGGATTGACTGAAAAGGATGCCGCGACAGGATTCGCTATCCGTTCTGTGGCAGAGCTGCCCATACTTGCTGATGCGCTTGAGCTCTGTGAACCTCCGGTGCCTGTAACGGTGCCAGCATTTTGCTCGTAAGCGTATCCCATTGCAGTAGCCTGCATTCCGCGGCCTTTTATCGCAATATCCTTTAGAACAGGCGATTCTGACATAAGCGTAAGCATATATGATGAACCGAGCGCTCCTTTGATGCCGTTCACGGAATTTGCGGCAATGAGCAATGAACTACCTTCCCCACGCATAAGATTACGTTCAAAATCCACCGGCAGTTCGACAATCATATCGGCCTTGTCGGACTCCACTTTCTCAAGTGCTTCCCCGTACGTGCCGGATGTCCCGGTCAGATTGAAATAATCGGAGGCACTGATTTCATCCGTCAGTTTCCTGGTCAGTGTGCTGCGGTCATTGTCCACCACATTGACCCTTACGTTGCGTATTTCCTGATTTGTTGTCCACGGATACACGAATATTGTCATCAGCGGCAACATTACGATCATTCTCGGTATAATCGGATCTCTGAATATCTGCTTGATTTCTTTTTCTATTAAAAATAGCAGCATAGTCTTGACTGTTTTGAATCTGGTTTGAAATGGTGCTCGGGGAGCGGTCCCTATGCGAGCCTGGTCTTGAAGTTCTTCAGTGTCAATGCGAGCAGAATGATAGTCATCAATGCCAGCACCCTTATTTCCGGCAAGGCAAAATGTACTGAGGAACCTTGAATCATAATCATTCTCACCGCCTGGATATACCATCTGGCCGGGACGAAATTTGAAATGATCTGCAGAATCTTCGGCATACTCTCAATCGGATATATGAGACCGGACAGAAGCATTGTCGGCATCATCTGGCCTATTCCAGCGGCTATCATCGCAGACATCTGAGTCTTGACCAGCGTGGAAATAAGAAGTCCCAGGCTGAGCGTGCAGGTGAGGAACAGAAATGATACTCCGCAGAGTCCCAGGAAACTGCCCGCAATCGGTACGTCCAGAATGTTTACAGCGCAAAGCAGAATGATGGCGACATCTATGATTGAAAGCACGAGATAAGGAATTGCCTTGGCTATTATGATGTATATCGGCTTGATTGGGGATGCAAGCAACACTTCCATCGAACCCATCTCCTTTTCCCTGACAATCGCGATAGAGGTCATAATTGTGCAGATAAGCATAAGGATAAGTCCCATTACTCCAGGCACGAAATTGTATGAGCTCTTGTTCTGGGGATTGTAAAGCATCTTGACTGTAGGGACTATGGATGCTGTGACTGAACCGCCCGCCGCGGCAAGCTCATTCTGATAGCCGCTTAAAATGCTGGTTGCGTATGCGTTGATGAGCGATGCCTGGTTAGGGTCAGTGCCGTCCATTATCAGCTGTACTCCGGCTTCCGCGTTCCCTCCGCTTGTCGCGTCTTCGGAGAAATTGTCGGAGAATGCCAGCACGAGATTTATTTTGCCCTCACGGAAAATGTCATTGATCCTGTCCAGGCTAGTGATGCGTTCGCAGATGCTGAAATACTGGCTTGCGTCAAAACGCTGGATTATACGGGTGGTCATAATGTCATTGGACGGGTCAAAGACGGCGACATTTACATTCTTTACCTCTGTGGAAACGGCAAATCCGAACAGAAGCAGCTGAGTGATAGGCATTCCTATGACAATCAGCAACGTCCTCCTGTCCCGCAGGATGTGCGTGAATTCCTTTTTTATGAATGATAATAATTTGATCATTGAAAACTGGAAATTTAACAGCCTCTAAGAAAATTTCGCCTCTCTGGCAAGTTTCCTGAATACCTGGTCCATATTGTCGGCATCGAACTCCTTTTTCAGGTTTTTCGGTGAATCAAGTGCCCTGATTTTGCCGTCCACCATAATGGAGACTCTGTCGCAATACTCTGCCTCGTCCATATAATGTGTTGTCACAAACACTGTTATACCACGGTCTGCAGCCTGATAGATGAGCTCCCAAAACTGACGGCGGGCTACCGGATCCACGCCTCCGGTCGGTTCGTCAAGAAAGACAATCTGAGGAGTATGGAAAATGGATACGGAAAAGGCGAGTTTCTGTTTCCATCCGAGCGGCAATTCGCTCACCATCGTGTTCTTTTCGCTTGAGAACTCCAACTCTGAGAGGAGAATGTCGGTTTTTTGGGATATTTCAGATCTCTTCATTCCGTAAATCCCGCCGAAGAGCTTAAGATTCTCTTTTACGGTAAGATTCTCATACAGAGAGAATTTCTGGCTCATGTAGCCGATGTTCCGCTTGACCATCTCCGGCTCCTGCGAGATGTCGAACCCTGCGACAATCCCGGTGCCTGAAGTCGGAGTGCTTAGTCCGCACAACATTCGCATCGCCGTTGTCTTTCCGGCTCCGTTCGCTCCGAGAAAGCCGAAAATCTCACCGTGCTGCACATCAAACGATATGTGGTCCACGGCAGTGAAGTTGCCGAATTTCTTGGTCAGAAGCTCAGTATGTATTACATTGTCCATTGTGTTGTCAGTTTTTATCATTCTGCAGCATTTTCATAAAGCAGTCTTCTACGGAAGGTTCTGCCGTGCGGATGATTATGTCCCCGTGTCCCTTGCCGGTCAGGAATGAACGTACCTCGTCTTCAGTAACATCCTGCTTCACTGACAGATGTATTGATTCTCCGAATGAGAATGCCCTTATCGTTCCGCTCCAGCTCCTGAGGTCACCGAGCAGCGAGTGCATCCTGTCAGATTCGACGGCCATAAGTTTGTCCGGAAATCCGTTTATTATGTTCTGAGGGGTGTCGATTGTCAGAAACTTACCGTCTTTTGCCAATGCTATTCTGTCGCATCTTCTGGCTTCGTCCATATACGGAGTCGAGACAACTATGCTTATTCCTTCATCACGCAGCCTGCCGAGCATATCCCAGAATTCCTTGCGGGATACAGGGTCTACTCCTGTCGTGGGCTCATCTAGGAACAGGACTTTCGGCTTGTGTATCAGTGCGCAGGACAGGGCCAGTTTCTGCTTCATTCCACCTGAAAGATTGCCTGCAAGCCTGTTTTTGAACGGTTCTATCTGACAATAGATGTCTTTGATCAGATGATAGTTCTCCTCTATGGTCGTGCCGAACAATGTGGCGAAGAATTTGAGATTTTCTTCCACTGTGAGGTCCTTGTACAGTGAGAACTTGCCTGGCATATAGCCTATTATGTTTCTGACGGACGGATACTCTTTGTCCGTGTCATATCCTTCGATGAGAGCGCGACCCGAATCCGGAAGAATCAGGGAGGTGAGAATGCGGAAAAGTGTGGTCTTTCCTGCACCGTCAGGCCCTATTATTCCGAAGGTCTCACCGTGCCGGACATTGAAAGACACTCCGTCCACGGCCTTTACGGATTTGAAATGCTTTACCAGGTCAGTCGCCTGTACGGCATATTCTGCGAAGTGTTCAGAACTTGACTTCACCATACATTCCGAGTTTGATCAGACCGTCATTCTTTACAGCAATCTTTATTGCATAGACCAGATTGGCCCTTTCGTCCCTGGTCTGAATTGTCTTCGGCGTGAATTCGGCCTGCTCCGATATCCAGACGATTGTGCCTGCGTATTCTTTTCTGCCTTTCTTTCCCTGGTCGGCATATACCTTGACTTCCTGCCCGATTTTAAGGGTGGTGAGCTGGTCTGCTGTCACGTATGCGCGTATCTTGACGTTGTTGATGTCAGCGACCTTGAATAATGCGCGTCCCTGACCTGCAAGCTCTCCGGCCTCGGCATATTTGTCCAGAATAACTCCGTCTGCCGGACTAGTGATGACGCATTTGCGTATGCGGTCCTCAACCATCATTATCTGGGCTTCCAGTGCAGTGGTCTGTCCGGATATGCCGCTGTTAGCATTGTTGAGGTTGTCTTCCTGTGCTGCAATCTGCTTTTCGAGAATCGCTATCTGCGCTTCGATATCCTCCACAGTTTTTTGTCCGGATGCTCCTGCCGCTGCAAGTTTGGAGAATCTTTCACGCTCCTGTTTCTGCTTTGCAAGCTGCTGGCGGAGTGCGGCAATCTGTTTAGTGACATCGTACTTTCCGCTTCCGACAGCTTTTCTGCTGGATTCGAGCTGAACCTTGGTGAGATGCAGTTGTGTGGTGTCAATGCAGCCGAGAGTGTCGCCTGTGTGTACTTTGCAGCCTTCTTCAATATCCAACCACTCTATCTTTCCGTTTCCTTCCGCAGATACGGTGATCTCTGTGGTCTCAAAAACGCCTGATGCGTCGTATGTGTTTTTCTTGCCGTTACAGGCTGCAACTGCCGGTATCAATGCGATGATTGAGAAAGTCTTGATATTCATAGTGTTCATTCTGAATTTACTTGTTTGTTGTCTTGATTCCTTGCGTTTTTGTCTTTGTGAGTTCGCGTCAGGACCTCTTATGTTACTTGCCTCTGACGTATGCCAGATTGTACATCGCGAGAAGCATTTTGATTTCGTGCTGGGCTTTGTTCTGCTCCGCGATAAGCGAGTCGTTGAGATAGCCGACGTAGTCGGTTCCTGAGATGGTTCCGTCATACATTTTCTCTTCGTTTGCCTTGAGTACGGACTTTCTCAACTCGATAATCTCGTCGTCGTATTCCAGTTGGCTCCGCAGTGTTTCTATCTCCGTGTCTCTTCTGCTTTCGTCAATGCTTGTGTTGAGCAGGAATGCTGATTTCTGTGTCTCGATATTTGCCATTTTCAACTGAAGCATCTGCCTGTTGTTCTTGAGATTGTAGAAATTGCCGATGTTCCATATCATCTTGACTCCGGCTACGACGTATGGCTTGAAGCTGTTGCTGAGTATGTTGAGTCCCGGTCTGCCGTAACCTCCGGAAACATATAGCCCGAATTTAGGCGTCAATCCCGCATTGAGCATCCTGTTCTGCGATTCTATCTGCTTGAGCTGGGCATTGAACATAGCCAGTTCCGGTCGTGTGATTTCTCCGCCGGATACAGAAATCTCCCGTGGCTGTATAAGCTCTGTGTTTTCGCTGAGTTCCAGGCCGCTCAGAAGGGAAAGCATCTGTATATATGCCTTTTTGCTGTTTCTCAGATTCAATGCTTCCTGCTTTGTCTTAAGTATCTGGATGCGTATGGCGTCCAGGTCTGACTGGCCTATAACTCCGTTTTCCTTGTAGGCTTTCAGTTTGTCGTAATTGGCGTTCAGACTGCCGAGCATCAGTTCGCTAAGCTCGATGTTATGCTGAAGCAGCATTATTCCGAAATACAGCTCGTTGATTCTTTCGCGAAGTCCGTAAAGGCTGGCGTCTATGCTTTTTGCGTTGGCTTCTGCTTCATTCTCGGCAGATTCTTTCTGCGCCTTAAGCACGCCTCCGTCCCAGATTGTCTGTGTGATGTCCAGGGAGGCTGCATACTGGTCTTTCCGTAGCTTTGGCAGCAGTGCTTCGATATCATCTGGGTCTATAAGACTCCCGAACATCGTTTTGTTATATTGCTCCCGGTCGAGTTTGAATCTTGTGATGTCGGACTGCCAACTTGCTTTTGCAGAGAAGGTTACCTGTGGCAGGTATGCTCTGCTTGCATTGGAAATGGTGTAGTCCTTTGATTTGCTGATAAGACCGTATTGTCTTGCCAACGGATAATTTTTCTCGGCGGCATCCCAACACTCTTCAAGAGTGACGGTTGTAGAGGACGGCTTTTTGGTATTTCCGGTGTTGCCGGTGACGTCACCCGCAATGGCTCTTGCCGGTAACAGAAATGCGGCGATGAATAATGTCAGACCTGCTTTAGTCATTATGGAAATTTTATTGTTATTCATTGTTTTTCCAGTCATTATTAGAATTGGATGTATCTATGGTCTAAGAGAGGACAATACGAACTCGACATTACTTTTCTTCCTTTCTTCCAGATATTTGGCCTCATCGAATCCGTCGCACACTTCTTTCAGCACTGGAATGGACAGAATGGTGTTCATATTGAGTGCTACTATATTGATTATAAGGTTGGTCAGGTCAATCGGCCTTACCCTTCCTGCGGCAATCTCTTTGTCCAGCATTGTCTGTATGTGCAGAAAGTGACTTGAGAACTTGGTCTTTGCGATGTATACGAGTCTCTGCAGATTGTCCCGGACTGTAATTATGTCTCTCACTATGAACATCACGAATCGAGGGGATTCCATAAACGCGTCAAACTGTTTTTCGGTAAATCCTTTGACTATACAGAGAAAATCAGATTCGTCATCGTAAAGTCCCGTGATGATTTTGGACAACAGCTCGGCCTTTGAGTTGAAGACTTTCTGGAAAAGCTCTTCCTTTGACCTGTAATAGTAATGCAGCATCGAATGACTGACTCCGGCTCTCGCGGCTATTGACATCATTCGTGCATTGCCATATCCTTTTTCGATGAATTCATCTTCAGCGGCGCTCAAAATCTTGTCAGGCGTTGTCGTAGATGTCTCGTTCATAATATGTTAGCTTTGTATAAAACGTTTAGACAATATTGTTAGACAGGAATGTTCGACAAAATTGTCGATGCGAAATTATATAAAAATTTTTCCGCTGCAAAATTTTTTTGCCCTTTCGCTCATTCGGAGTATTTTTGTACCCCTAAATTTCGAGCTAAATGGATACAGCGATGAAGTATGAAGAGTTGGTGGAGTCGATTTTCAGAAGATTTCCGTCTGTGCAGAATTCGACATTTGATGATGCCTACAAGCCTGGATTGCAGCATATTGAAGGTTTTTGCTCAATACTCGGCAATCCGGAAAGGTCCTATCGTACGGTTCACGTGGCAGGGACTAACGGCAAAGGCTCTGTCGCCAATATGCTTGCTTCAGTTCTCGCAGGTGCTGGCCTGAAGGTGGGGCTTTATACTTCTCCGCATATTCTTGATTTTCGGGAAAGAATGAGGGTGGTCGATGGCCACAGAAAATCGGATTCAGGTGTATGTGGTCCTGCTGAGTTGGTCTCAAGAGAGTACGTGTATGATTTTCTGACCGGGCATTCCGCTGACTTTGACGAACTAGACCTTTCATTCTTTGAAATTACTACGGGCTTGGCGTTCAAGTGGTTCGCCGATCAGAACGTGGACATAGCAGTGATAGAAGTTGGGCTTGGAGGCCGTCTTGACAGCACCAATGTTATAGTGCCGGATTTGAGCATAGTAACCAGTATCGGTCTTGACCATTGTGATATTCTGGGCGATACACTTGAAAAAATAGCATTCGAAAAAGCCGGGATTTTCAAAAGCGGTGTGCCTGCAATAGTGGGGGAGACGAAGCCTGAAACAGCACCTGTTTTCAAACAAAGGTTTTCGGAAATAAGTCCTGAGGATTCGTCTGCTACTCTTACGTTTGCAGATGAGAATGAGCCTTCAATGTGGTATTTGAGTGCGGATATCCTCAAGTCAATGGATCTGAGAGGGCAATATCAGAAGCGGAATCTCAGAACGGTAATGTGCGCGCTGGATATTCTTCACTTGGAGTGGAAAGCCGGTCGTGGTCGCTCTGATGACAAATCTGCAATTTTTTCTTCTGCCGCTGATGCAATTCTTGACAAGGATGTGATTGTCAGCTCATTGGTGCACACGGCTTTCCGAATGGATTTTCACGGCAGGTGGGAACGTTTGCTGTCAAATCCGGAAGTCCTCTGTGATATAGGGCACAACGCTCCTGCGCTGTCCTACAATTTCGCGCAGCTTGAGTCAATGATTTCCTCGGGTGAATATACTTCTCTTATAATAGTTTACGGTGTAATGGCGGACAAGAATTTCGATGCCATAATGCCGCTGTTCCCGGAGGACGCGACGTGGATTTTCACCACGCCTAAAACCAAACGCGCTGAACCTGCATCAAAGATTCTTGAGAGATATTCGGCCTATTGCCGGAATAATGGACGCCCGACATCGCGCCTCTATGTGCAGGACTCTGTGCGTGACGCTGTGGCCCAGGCACTAAAAATGGCGTCCGCCTATGGCGAACGCCCTCTAGTCTATATCGGAGGATCTACCTTCGTGGTCTCTGAAGCTTGTGGATTTCTTTCCTGCTCCAAGGCAGACCGATAAACTCGGAAGGATAGTCGGTCTCGATTATGTCCGGCTCGGCGAGAAGTTCGCGTTCGTAAGCGACCTTGCGGTCAAATGCGTTCTTAACCTTGTCGGAAGAGCCTGTAATTGAGGTCATTGTCATAACACCTCTCTTGTGCAGTTCCCTGTATATGTCCTGAAGTTCAGGATTTACCGCGAGACGGATATAAGCCATTATGTGGTCCCACGGAATTGCACATTCGTCGTATGCCTTGAAGTGCTCGGCGGAACTGATTTCAACGCAGAAGATTACGTCGTGAATTCCGTTGTTCCAATAGTACAGAGCCTCTTCTATGGACCTTACGCTGAGCATAATGTTGTGGTACATAGACCAGTCTCCGCCCGGACGCAGCTGCTTGATATAGTAGTCAAGGCTGGCTTTCTTCTCCTCGGCGCTGACGCCCTTTGTGTTGATGTACTTGTTGTCAAAATTGAAGACAACCTTGTCTTTGCCCCACTCGAGAATGGATTTAAGCGTAGGAATCTTGTAAGGCGTGACATTCCCCGATCTGTCCACAAGATTCAGTTTCTGAATCTCGTCGTAGGTATAGTCTGATACCTTGCCTTTTCCGGTAGTGGTCCTGTCCACAGAAAGGTCGTGCATAAGCACCATTACGCTGTCTTTTGTGAAGCTGAAGTCAATCTCGAAGAAAGTCGGCATCATTGACAACGTCTTCTCGCAGGACTCTATGCAGTTCTCCGGAAATCCGGTCATCATTCCGCCTCTGTGTCCGCTGATGATGATATCACGTTTCGGGGAATAGCGGAAATATGCCTGCAGGTCTTCAAATGAATTGATGGTGACCCTGTTGGCTTCGACGCCTTCTTTTAGCGATGGATCTTTTACAGTGACCTGGGCATTTGCCTGAACTGTCAATGCAAGAGCCAATGCTACCAATGCTATACTTTTGCGTATCATATTTTCTCTACGTCATTATATGCTTTTACAATCTCGGCTACCATCGGCTCGCTGGCTGCGAAACCGGTAGCCTTGACAACTGCGGCCTCGACGCCTTCGTTGCGGACGCATCCGATGAGTTCTACGCTCTGAGGGTCCTCCGGATTGTCAAAATGAAGGGCTGCGCCTGCTCCGAGAAGAATCTTGTCGTAAGGAAGGCCGAAACTTCTGGCGGTGGTTGCCGGCTTGATCAGACGGTCGTCAGGTGATAATTTGCGCATTGGCTCGCGTCCGACGCGGTTTACGTCATCCTGCAGATACGGATTGTGGAATCTCTTGATAATCTTGTCGATATATTTGAAATGAGCATCGTGGTCAAAGCTAAACTGCTTTACAAGCGCTTCACCGCTCTGCTGCATTGCGCTGCGTACCACTTCTGCGATTGTAGGATCTTCTATGCTCTCGCCGATTGTCTTGTGGCCTTTCATCTTGCCGAGATATGCGGTAATGGCGTGACCTGTGTTCAAAGTGAACAATTTTCTTTCCACGTATGCGAGCAGATTGTCTGCAAGGTGCATTCCGTCAATTTTTGGTGCCGGTCCCACGAATGCTTTCTCCTCGACGTTCCATTCGAAGTATTTTTCCACTGCGACGTCAATCGGATTTTCGCTCCTTACCGGCGGCACGATACGGTCCACAGAACAGTCCGGGAAGCCTGTATGTGCAAGACACCACTCTTTCTGCTCTTCATCAAGGTGTGAAAGCACTTCAGCTTTCAGTTGTGACGAAGCCATAAGGCCGTTTTCGCAAGCTATGATATTGAGAGGGGACTCTATGCCTGCGTTCTTTCTGGCGATGATTCCGTTCGCGATTGCAGGGGCAATGAACTTGAGTATTCTAAGACCTACGGCAGTCGTGATAATCTCCGCTTCCTTGATTTTTTCAATTACCGCTTCGGTGGATGAGTCTACGGCAGCGACGTCCGAGATAAGGATATCCTCGCTTTCTACGTCCTTGATGTGTACACAGTACTTTCCGTCGGCATTGATTCTGTCCACGATTTCCTTGTTTACATCTGCAAACACTACCTTATAGCCTGATTTGGAGAGTACTGCTCCGATAAATCCGCGACCGATATTTCCGGCGCCGAACTGAATTGCAAGTTTCATATTTTTATAATTCAATTTTCGCAAGAATTTGTTGTTTGCCCGTATTATTCGGGCGACGCAAATTTACGAAGATATAATACAATATGAAAACAAATCGAAAAATTTTGCCTTGAAATAGGCAAATTTCGATAAAGAACGAAAAATAAAGAGGAAAATTACGTAACTTCGTGAGCCGCTTTGAAACGGCTTTTTGAGCATAACCAATTTTTCTGAAATATGAGACCACTGTCAATGAGAATAACTGCAATCGTAGCAGCATTAGCCCTGTCTTTTGTATCATTAGCCAATACATTCGCGCTTCCGCAAACCGTCTATGTGGGCGGTCAGGTGCAGCACGTACAGGGAATTGCATACGATGCCGAAGCGGAGTGTATGTATATGTCATTTACAAGCCGTTTTGTCAAAACAGACCTCAAAGGCAATATCCTGGCATCAATAGACCGCATACAGGGGCATCTGGGCGCAATGACATTCGACCCTGTCGGAAGGAAAGTGTATGCCTCGCTGGAGTGTAAGGATGATGAAATAGGCCGTGGTATCGCAAAGACGCTCAACGTTGATGTCGTGTCCTCCTCGGTTTTCTATGTCGCCATTATTGACGTTGACAAGTTGAACAGCCTCAATGAGAGCGCGGAGAACACGGACGTGTTCAAGACAGTGTGCGTTCACGACGCTTGCGATGATTATGCGGCGAATGTACAGGCGGACGGGCAGGAGTTGGAGCATAGGTTCGCCTGCTCCGGAATAGACGGACTGACCATAGCCCCGGCTGTCGGCTCAAAGGAAAAGTCCCTCTCCCGCGCGAAGAAACTTTACCTCTATGTGGCTTATGGAATCTATGGCGATGTGAAACGCCAGGACAATGACTATCAGGTGATTCTGAAATACGCTTTGTCAAATCTTGATAAATTTGCGCGGCAGGTGTCTTTCGGCTCGTTTCATTATGACGGTCCGAAAAAACCTCTTGCAAAGTATTTCATTTTCACAGGAAATACCAACTGGGGCGTGCAGAATCTTGCATACGATGAGAATACCGGCGATTTCTTTATGGCTGTGTACAAAGGCAGGAAACCTCAATATCCCAACTATGATTTGTACGCTTTTAAACTGTCTCAGAAGCCGTTCAAATCAGTATTGAAAGGTGTGGCATACTGTCCGGGCAAGGTTTCGCAGCTCGTGCTGGACAGCGCCCTTGGAACTCTTGATGAAGCATCAGGAGTCTCAGGTTGGAAATTCAAATGGGGCTCTACTGGACTTAATCCGTTGGGAAACGGACTTTGGTACATATCAGAAAATGCCAAGGACAAGACCACTGGAACACAGAGCTGCACAGCCCGCCTTTACCGTTGGACTGCACGCCCTGACATCCCGTTCGAACCCGTCATCGCGGACTGATTCCAGAACCGCTTCCTAGAAAGCTGCGGCTTAGGCATATGAAATACGAACAGGGCTGAATCGTCGACAATATGCTCTGTTGGTGAGCCTGAGTGCCAATTTATGCCATAAGTGACATCTGTGACCCGAATGTCGAAGAGTAGGTCTTTGTCGCATTCGGAGTCTGGAACATACCATATCCTTAATGTTTTTGGAGGACGCTACGTGGGTTATCTCCTCATGCGGCGTATGCGTCGATTGTCCTGATGTCCACGAACAGGTGAACTGCGTAGTTTGCGGAAAGAAGCAGCAGAGAGATGCTCATCAAGTATCTTGAGCGCAGGTAATTGCTGAATATCGCCTTGTCCGACACCTTTCCAAAGATGAATCTGCCGGCGAAGAATATCATCAGCGTCAGTGCGATACAAAGTGAAAAGCTGTAGATGTTGTCCATAACCTTAAAGGTGCAAAAAAATCCTGTATACGGCGCCGGATATGGCACTCCTTTTGCAAAGAGGGGGGCGCTTCCGAAAATTGGGGACTTTACACAAGTGCGTTGGGTAAGTGTGAATGTGGCGGTTGAAAATAACGTAAAAAGTGTGAATAGCAAGGAATTAGGATACTTGTGAAACTTGAATAATATAAGGTAATGTAATATATATGATGAAGGTAAGAACTTATTCGGCGCTGGTGTTATGCGCCTTGTCGGTGTCATTGTTTCAAGGCTGCAAGCAGAAGGCTGCGGCTGGAGCGGAAACAAGTGAAAACTATCCTCTAAAAGTGTTGACTAGAGAGGATAAAATGCTGTCTGTCAAGTACTCTGCAGTTCTTGAGGGAAAGCAGGATGTAGAGGTTCGTCCTCAGGTTTCGGGCACTATCGTTAAAGTGCTTGTGGAGGAAGGAGCGAAGGTTCGTAAAGGGCAGGTGCTCTTCATTATTGACCAGGTGCCGTATCAAGCTGCCGTAAAACAAGCTGAAGCCTCTGTTGCGACAGCACAGGCAAATGAAGCCATTTCAAAACAGACTCTTGACGGAAAGGAATCCCTGTATAAGGACAATGTGATATCGGATTTTGAATTGCGTACCGCGCAGAACAACTATAAACAGGCGCAGGCTTCTCTCGAACAGGCTGAAGCCGCGCTTGTCAGCGCGCGCAACAACTTGTCTTACACGGAGGTGAAAAGCCCGGTGGACGGAGTTGCAGGTATGACATCATTCAGAATCGGTGCACTTGTGAGCTCGGCTATGACTGAGCCTCTGATTACAGTATCCGACAATTCCTCGATGTACGCCTACTTCTCGATGTCTGAAAAGCAGGTGCTTTCGCTTACCGAGAAATATGGTTCTCTTGACAATACGCTCGACTCGCTTCCGGCAGTCAAACTTCTTCTAAGTGACGGTTCGGAGTACGGACACACCGGCAATGTCGATGTCATCAGCGGGATAGTGGACAAGAACAGCGGCACAGTGAGGCTCAGGGCGGTGTTCCCCAATGCGGAACGCAGACTTATGAGCGGTGCATCCGCCAATGTGGTGCTGCCATACGAGCAGAAAGACTGCATTGTGATACCTCAGTCGGCTACATACGACATCCAAAACAGGATATTTGCCTACAAGGTTGAGGATGGAAAGGCTGTTTCAACCCCGATTTACGTGTTTGAAATCAATGACGGTAAGGAATACGTAGTTGAAAGCGGACTCTCCGAAGGTGATGTGATAATTTCAGAAGGTGCAGGACTCGTCAAGGCCGGAACAAAGGTCAATACCGATGTCCTGAAATCAAATGCTGTAACGGAATAACGGAGGTAAGTGTATGAATCTTAAACAATTCATTGACCGTCCGATACTTTCGATGGTCATATCCATAGTCATAGTCGTAGCCGGACTCATCGGCCTGTATGCGCTGGCTGTGGAACAGTATCCGGATATCGCGCCTCCTACCATTATGGTTTCCACCCAGTATAGCGGAGCCAATGCGGAGACCGTTCAGAAGAGTGTAATCGTGCCTCTTGAGGAAGCAATCAACGGTGTGGAAAATATGACATATATGATATCTTCCGCTTCCAACAACGGTAGCGCGGAGATTACCGTATATTTCAAGCAGGGCAGTAACGCTGATATGGCGGCGGTGAACGTTCAGAACAAAGTTTCAACTGCAACGGCACTGCTTCCGGCGGAGGTGACCAAAGTCGGCGTGACGACGATGAAACGTCAGTCCAGTATGCTGAAAATCTTCGCTTTGGAGAGTCCTAACGGCACATACGACGAGACGTTCATCACAAACTATATCAGTATCAACATAAAACCTCAACTGCAGCGTATTTCCGGAGTCGGCGAGGTCAATGTGATGGGCGGTGACTATGCTATGCGTATCTGGCTGAAGCCGGACATTATGGCGCAGTACCAGCTGGAACCGTCTGATGTGACTGCCGCATTGTCAAGCCAGAATATTGAAGCCTCTGCAGGTACTATAGGCGAGGATTCGAAGAATGTATATCAATATACATTGAAATACAGAGGACGTCTGGAGAAGGAGACCGAGTTTGAGAATATTGTCATCAAGGCTTACGACGACGGGCGTGTTCTAAGGCTCAGTGACGTTGCAGATGTTGAACTTGGCGCGCAGAGCTATTTGTACGAAGGCTCCGTAAACGGCAATCCTGGTACGACCTGTATGGTGAACCAGACCGCAGGTACCAATGCCAATGAGATTATCAAGAATATCGACAAATATCTGGATGGACTGAAAGATCAACTTCCTGATGATCTGGTAGTTGTGGACCTTATGAGTACAAAGGACTTCCTCGACGCTTCCATTCATAAGGTGATAAGGACATTGTTCGAAGCGATATTCCTTGTCATTCTGGTTGTCTATTTCTTCCTCCAGAATCCGCGCTCTACGTTGATTCCTACAATAAGTATTCTGGTGTCGCTGATCGGTACTTTCGCGGTCATCTATGTGGCGGGATTTACATTGAACCTGCTTACGCTGTTTGCGCTGGTGCTTGCGATCGGAACCGTCGTGGATGATGCGATTATCGTGGTCGAAGCGGTGCAGGCGAAGTTTGACGAAGGATACAGGTCGCCGTACAAGGCTGCCGTAGATGCAATGACGGGTATTTCGTCCGCCGTAATCACATCAACACTTGTGTTTATGGCCGTGTTCATTCCGGTTTCATTTATGGGCGGAACTTCAGGTGTGTTCTATACGCAATTCGGTATCACAATGGCAGTTGCGGTGGGTATTTCAGCCATCAACGCATTGACTTTGACTCCTGCGCTCTGTGCCTTGATTCTCAGACCTAACGAAATCGTGGAGGACGGGAAGAAACCCGAATTCTCGACACGTTTCAGAATGGCGTTCGAGGCCTCATTCGATGCTTTCAAATTCAAGTACAAGAGAAGTGCGCTGTTCTTTGTAAAGCATAAATGGATGGCGTGGGCTGCACTTGCACTTTGCTGCTGCGCACTGGTTTTCTTTATGGGAACATCAAAGACCAGCCTTGTACCTAATGAGGACACGGGTACCCTGTTCGTCAGTCTCGATTCTCCTGCGGGAAGTACGCTTAACCAGACTCTCGAGATAATGAACAAGGTGGAAAAGAAAATTGCCACAATACCTCAGGTAAAGAATTTCAATAAGGTTGCAGGTTTCGGAATGGGCTCCGGAGCAGGTACTTCACACGGTATGTTCATTATCAAACTCAAGCATTGGGATGAACGAAAAGGCAAGGAAAACAGCGTGGATGCGGTTTCCAATGAATTGTACAGACTGACTGCCGACATCAAGGATGCGCATATCTTTGTGTTCGCTCCGCCTATGATTTCCGGTTACGGTACAGGAAACAGTTTTGCAGTCTATCTGCAGGACCGCTCCGGCAAGGGCGTTGATGCACTTTCAAAAGTTACCGGAGATTTTATCGCGGCGATGAACAGGAGGAAAGAAGTTCAGATGGCATATACCTCGTTCAGTACTGAATATCCGCAGTATCGTGTGGATGTGGATGAGGCCCAGTGCCAGAGGGCTGGAATTACTACTGACCACGTCCTGTCCATTCTGTCGGGATATTTCGGAAGTAGTTATGTGTCCAACTTCAACAGGTTTACAAAACTTTACAGGGTTATCATTCAGGCCCCTTCGGAGGATAGAAGTTCACTGCAGTCACTTGACAATGTCTATGTCAAGACATCTGGCGGAATGGCACCTGTAAGTCAGTTCGTGACCCTTACCAAGATGTACGGCGCAGAGTCGCTTTCACGGTTCAATATGTTCTCGTCCATCCTTGTCCAGGGTATGCCTGCTGACGGATACAGTTCAGGTGACATTATCGCCGCCGTGAAGGAAGTTGCCGCTCAGACACTTCCTACAGGTTACGGCTACGAATTTTCCGGAATGACAAGGGAGGAGGACGAAATGTCCGGCTCTCACACCACGGTGCTTGTCTATGGAATATGTATATTGTTTATCTACCTGATATTGTGCGGATTGTACGAGAGTATCTTCATTCCTATGGCGGTCATTCTCTCTGTGCCGTTCGGCCTTATGGGAAGCTTCCTGTTCGCAAGGATGTGGGGCATTGACAACAATATCTATATGCAGACAGGTTTGATTATGCTTATCGGACTGCTTTCTAAGACGGCGATTCTGCTTACTGAATATGCTACGGAGCGTCGCAAGGAGGGAATGTCCCTTTCAGCTGCGGCAATATCTGCTGCAGGAGCCCGTCTGCGTCCTATTTTGATGACTGTGATGACTATGGTATTCGGTATGCTTCCGTTGATGTTCGCTTCCGGCGTGGGCGCAAACGGTAACCAGTCGCTCGGCGTAGGTGTCGTAGGAGGTATCATAATAGGCTCGATAGCATTGCTGTTCTTCACGCCTTCATTCTTCATAGTATTCCAATATCTTGAGGAGCGGATTATGGGCAAGCGTCGTGCAGAAAGGCTTGAGGCTGAAAAGTCTTATGATTCCGAAGAATAAGTGAGGTGCGGATGTGAGTCGCGCTAAAGTGAAATTTAAGACGATAAAAATATGAAAATCAATAATATATGTATTTTTGCATCCATCGCGGCAATGCTTTTGTCGCTGAACGGATGCTCGATATACAGAAACTACAAGCGTCCGGAAGGCTTGCCTGTTGACAGTCTCTATCGCGCGGACGGTCTTGCAGAGAAGCTTGAAAATGATTCTGATACTCTTGGAATTGCATCGCTTTCCTGGGAGGAGATGTTTCAGGATCCGGCGCTTCAGTCACTGATACGTCTGGGACTTGAAAACAATAAGGATATGCAGGTGGCAATCCTTCGCACGGACCAGGCGGAAGCACAGTTCAAGGCTGCGAAACTCGCATTTCTGCCGTCTCTGGCATTCGGCCCTAACGCCTCCATAAGCAAGAGCGGCAGCAATGACGCTGCAAAATCTTATGAGATTCCGGTGCAGGCAAGTTGGGAGATCGATTTGTTCGGCAGTCTTCGCAATGCCAAGAAGGAGTCACAGTCGGCTTTGCTCGGGCAGAAGGCCTATCAGCAGGCTGTCAGGACAAATCTCATCGCAAGCATAGCCAACGGTTACTATGCACTTCTTATGACAGATGAGCAAATACGCATCAGCAGTGAGACTCTTGACGTGTGGAGAGAGAATGTACGCACTATGGAAGCCAAATTGAAGGTGGGCGATGTTACTCAAAATGCAGTATCTCAGACCAAAGCCTCGTATCATCAGCTCGAGGCTTCGTACAATGACCTCCTGCGTCAGCAGCGGGAAGCAGAGAACGCCCTCTGCACTTTGCTTGGGATCACTTCGCGCAAGATTGAACGTGCAACGCTGGGCGAACAGACCATTCCTCTTGACAAGGTCAGCGCGGGAATGCCTGTCTCCATTCTGTCGCATCGTCCGGATGTGCTCCAAGCTGAAATGTCATTGGCTTCTGCATATTACACTACAAATGCTGCCAGATCAGCCTTTTATCCGAAGCTAACTCTTTCCGGCAGTGCCGGTTGGGTGGATTCTTTCGGCAAGGCTGTGTCCAATCCGGGAGCCTGGGTGCTCTCTGCGGCAGCTTCTCTAGCTCAGCCGATATTCAGCCGTGGAAAGCTAGTTTCAAATCTCCGCGTGTCAAAAGATGCTGAACAGATAGCGTTGGTCAATTACAAGCAGTCTATTCTTGCGGCCGGAAATGAAGTCAATGATGCGCTTTATGCCGTTCAGTCCAATCAGGTGACTCTTGAAGCACACGAAAAGCAGGTGGACGAGTTGCAGAAGACAGTCAAATCTGCCGAAGCTCTGTACAATACGGCAAATGCCACTTATCTCGAATTGCTGACGGCGCGCCAGTCACTGCTTTCAGCCCAACTCAGCGTCGCTTCCGACAATCTTGCAAGGCTTCAGTCTGTGGTGAAACTCTACAATGCACTTGGCGGCGGCGTGGAATAGAAATTTTTAGGTAATTTTGTGAGCCTAAAAATATCATTACGATGCAAATTATAACGGAGACGGAAATCAGCTCAGTTCTTAAGAAACTTGACATCTCGGATCTTGGGAACGTGACTATTCGTCAGAGTGTCAATATAGCCCGAGAACTCGAACACCGTACTGGAGAGAAATTCGTCCATCTGGAGTTCGGAGTTCCCGGGCTTGAGTCTTGTGAAATCGGAGTCGAGGCGCAGAAGCAGGCGCTTGACGACGGTTGTGCGTCGGTATATCCTCCGGCTTCTGGCATTCCGGAGCTGAAGGAAAACGGAGCGAGGTTTCTGAAGGCGTTTGTAGACGTGGATGTGACGCCTGAATGCGTCATACCGACAATAGGGTCTATGCAGGCCTGCTATAATCTCCTGTTGGAGTGCTCGCAGATGAACCCTGGAAGAAATGCTGTGGTCTATCTCAATCCGGGATTCTCGTCATATTATCTGCAGGCGAAAGTGCTCGGCGTGGAAGCGCGGATGCTGGATATATATGACTGCAGGGGAGAGGCTTTAAGGTCTTGTCTTGAACCTCTTTTGGCTGACGGAAAAGCCTGTGCCATAGTTTATTCCAGTCCGAACAATCCTACCTGGACCAATCTTGCTGAAAGTGAATTGCGAATTATAGGGGAGCTGTGCACGAAGTATGATGTCATCGCTGTGGAGGATTTGGCATATCTGTGTATGGATTTCCGCAAGGACAGGTCGAAGCCTTTCGCACCACCGTTCCAGTCTACTGTGGCCCATTATACAGACAATTGGGTGCTGATGGTCTCATCCTCCAAAATTTTCAGTTATGCCGGTGAAAGAATCGCGGTAGCCGCGATCTCTCCTAAGCTGAATGACAAGGAGTTCCCCGCATTGCGCGAGCGTTTTGGGAGAGGACGTTTCGGTGATAATTTCGCAATGACCTACATATATGTCAATACGTCAAGCAGTACACATTCGGCGCAGAAGGCGTTTGCTGCTATGCTGGGCGCGGCTGCGGACGGGCTCTATGATTTTGTGTCCAATGTGAAGGAATATGCGAGGCGTGCGTCAATTGTCAAGCGAATTTTCAAGGCGCACGGCTTCTACATTGTGTATGACAAGGATATAGACGAAGAGGTCAGCGACGGCTTCTTCTTTACTGCGGGTTATCCGGGGATGACAGGCAGTGAACTTGTCATGGAACTGTTGCGTTGCGGTGTATGTTCGATTTCGCTTGTGGCATCGCAGAGTACCCGTGAGGGTATCAGAGTCTGCGTTTCGTTGATGGGCAGTGACGAGAGTTTCCGTCTTCTGGATGAGCGTCTGGCGCTTTTCGAGTCGATGCGGAAGTAGCCTTGTGCGGTTGCGTTGGCTGTCTTCTCTTGTTGCCGGAGAAGCCGGATTTGTTCCATTGTGTTTCTTTTGCTAAATTTGCAGACTGTACTAAAATCTGTTTGAGGCTCGCATTTGCTATACTTGCGAAACTTGAATAAAACCTGTTATATGCCGAAATCGAAATATAATATTGTAGAAGTCTCGGGGAGAAAGGAACTCAAAAAGTTCATCAAGTTTCCGGACGAACTGTATAAGGATTGTAAACAATACGTACCGGCTTTGCATTCGGATCAGAAATTCAGTCTGACTGCGGATCCTGCGTTAGATTATTGCAAGCACAAGCTCTGGCTTGTGTATGACGGCAAGAAAGTGGTCGGCAGAATCTGCGCAATGATAAATCCGAGATACAACGAGTTGTACGGAAAGAAACGCGCACGTTTCGGTTGGTTTGATACAATCAATGACTTGGAAGTGGCGCGCCTTCTGATTTCCGCGGCTGAGGCTTGGGCGAAAGAGAATGGAATGAATGAAGTGCACGGCCCGCTGTATTACAATACTTTGGGCAAGCAGGGAATGCTTGTCGAGGGATTTGAGAATATTCCGCCGTTCAACTGCCTGTACAATTATCCGTATTACAACGACCTGATCACGGCTCTGGGCTATGAGAAGGAGTGCGATTGGATTCAGTACAAGATGGATGCGTGCCAGGGCGTGCAGGACAAGATGGTCCGCATTGCCGGGATGCTCAAGGAAAGATATAACCTTCACGAGGGCAAGATTGATGAACTCAAGAAGGACAAGAAGATGATAGATTATTTCTTTAAAGTGTACAATGAAAGTTTTGCATCTACTGTATATAACTTCATTCCGTTCACTCAGAAGGAGATAGATCACGAAGCGAAGGTGTCGATGCCATTCATATCAGACAAGGTCAGCAGCATTGTCCTTGACGAGAACAATGAACTTGTTGCATTCGGAATAGCATTTCCTTCCATTTCGAAGGCTTTGCAGAAAGCGAAAGGGCATCTGTTCCCGTTCGGATGGATTCATCTTCTCCGCGCGATGAACAATTACGAGGAGGTCGATCTGATGCTGAACGGAGCTGTCCCTCAGTGGCAGAACAAGGGCGTGAGCGCGATATATCACTGCGCAATGTCGGAGAAATACCGTAAGGTCAGGACGATGAACGCGATTGCGAATCCTCAGATTGAGACCAACAGCGCGGTGAATGTCTGGGGAAAATATGAACACGAGCTTTATATGCGCCGACGTTGTTATGTAAAGGCGCTGTAGGGTATTGGATAAGACAATGGATGACAGCTTAGTGTCAGAATTAGAATAGAAATTTTATATGGCAGAAAAGAATACGTTGCTTGAAAAGGTTCTGAGCCTTCAGGATAAGTTCAGTTCGCTGCAGAATCAGCTTTCAGATCCGTCAGTGATGTCGGATATGAAGAAGTATGTGCAGTTGAACAAGGATTACAAGGAGTTGGAGCCGATAATCAAGGCTGGACTGGACTACAAGAAAATGGTGGACGAGTTGGCGTCCGCAAAGGATATAATGGCCAATGAGAAGGACGAGGACCTCAGGGAAATGGCTCGTGAGGAAATTGCCGAGATTGAGCCGAAACTTCCTGAAATGGAGCAGAATATAAAACTCCTGCTCATTCCGTCCGACCCTGACGACAGCAAGAATGCAATGGTCGAGATCCGTGGCGGTACCGGCGGTGATGAGGCTGCCATATTTGCCGGTGATATGTTCAGAATGTATTCCAAATATGCAGAGCGCAAGGGCTGGAAACTTGAGGTGACAGATCAGGCTCCCGGTACTTCTGGAGGCTATAAGCAGATTGTGTTCAAACTTTCCTGCGCAGACGGCGTATATGGCACTATGAAATATGAGTCCGGAGTCCATCGTGTGCAGCGAGTGCCTCAGACTGAGACACAGGGACGTATCCAGACTTCAGCCGCATCAGTGGCAGTGTTCCCGGAAGCTGACGAATTCGATATTGACTTGGATATGAACGATATCCGCAAGGATACATTCTGTTCTTCGGGTCCTGGAGGACAGGGTGTGAACACGACATATTCAGCAGTCCGTCTTACCCATATTCCTTCAGGTATTGTTGTTCAGTGCCAGGAGGAAAGGTCCCAGCTGAAGAACTTCGACAGGGCATTGGAAGAGCTCCGTACGCGTCTGTACAATATGGAACACCAGAAATATCTCGACGGTATCGCTGCAAAACGCAAGACAATGGTATCGACAGGTGACCGTTCGGCGAAGATACGTACTTACAACTATCCGCAGTCGCGTGTCACTGACCATCGAATCAACTGGTCTATGTACAATCTTCCGGCTTTTATGGACGGAGATATTCAGGAATGTATTGACCAGCTGCAGATTGCAGAGAATGCAGAACGTTTGAAAGCAGCCGGAGAAGAAGAATAATATCAGAAGGGACGAGTCAGATTCCTTCGAATAGTGTGCTTGGTAACCACTTAAAAAACAAGATAATGAAAGACAACAAAGTATCAGTAATGTTTATGATGCTGGCAGTACTTTTCATAGTCTGCCTCATAGCATCCAATCTTTTTGCAACCAAAGTTTTCGCCCTCGGAAGCATAACTCTTCCGGGCGCGGTTGTGATTTTTCCTATTTCGTATATCCTAAACGACTGTTTTACAGAGGTCTGGGGCTATCGTAAGGCACGGCTCGTAATCTGGGCGGCGTTTGCGATGAATTTCTTCGTGGCAGTTGTAGGCCAGCTTGTGGCAATGCTTCCGGCTGCGTCTTTTTGGGACGGCGCGGCGCATTTCAACTATGTCTTCGATATGGCGCCGAGAGTCGCTTTCGCATCTCTGCTGGCATTTCTTGCAGGTTCGACGATGAACTCTTTCGTCGTAAGCCGTATGAAGGTAGCAACTGCGGGAAAAGGTTTCTCAATCAGGGCTGTAGTATCCTCTATTGCCGGAGAATTGCTTGATTCTCTGATATTTATGCCTATCGTGTTCTGGGGGGCGGATATCAAATCTCTCGCTACAATGATGCTTGCGCAGGTGTCGTTCAAGGTATGTTACGAGATAGTCGTGCTTCCTGTCACCGTGCAGGTCGTAAAAGCTCTGAAGCGTTATGAAGGCATTGACACCTTCGACGAGAACATTTCCTACAACCCGTTCCGTATTTCCGATATTTAAGGTCAACTTGAGAAGTCGTCATCAAACGGCGGCCGGAGTTGGCAAAAGCCATTATGGAAAGCCCGGAGGCCCACTTCCCCTTTAGAGAATCAGCGGCGGAATGTTAAGTGCGTTGGGGAAGTGTGAAAGTGGAGGTTGGAATAAGTATAAAGTCTAAGAATAGCAAAGAATTAGGATATTTGCATAACATTGAATAATGCAATGAACAAAGAAAGAGAACAGGAGGGCTTGGTGTCCCTCGGTCACAAGACAGAATATAAGATGGATTATGCTCCGGAAGTGCTGGAGACATTCGTCAACAAACATCCGGACAATGATTATTGGGTGCGGTTCAACTGCCCCGAGTTTACAAGTCTATGCCCTATCACGGGGCAGCCTGACTTTGCTGAGATACGCATAAGCTATATTCCGGATGTGAAGATGGTAGAGAGCAAAAGCCTTAAGCTGTATCTTTTCAGCTTCAGAAATCACGGGGATTTCCACGAGGACTGTGTAAACAAGATAATGAAGGATCTTATCCGTCTGATGGATCCCAAGTATATCGAAGTGACCGGCTATTTCACTCCGCGCGGAGGCATATCCATCTATCCTTATGCCAATTACGGCCGCCCCGGCACCAAGTTCGAGCGCCTCGCCGAGCAGCGTTTCGCCTCCCACGAATAGAGCTTTCCCTCATTTGCGGGTACTTAGCCATAGGGCAAGGAACTTGTCATAAACTTCATATACGCCTTTTTCGTGCGTAATTATCTGTCTGTCGATAAGGGCCTTGGACGCAGTCTGGATGGAAGAAGGGCTCTGAAGTCCATATTTTTTCACAAACTTCCCACCTGTGATACCTGTTGCTTTCCCTTCATTGTTGATTGCAATCAGTAGTTCCCTTTGCCTTGCAGTCAGTTGGTACATAAGATCCTCGTAAATAGTACTGTTTTCGTCAATGATATTTTTAATAGCCGTGCTGACCATAGCGCGGCTACACTTTTCTCCTTTTGCTGTGTCGGAAAACAATTTATTCATAACCCTCTGCACAAACCAAGTCACTCCTTCGAATTTGGAATAAACGTCTTCCGTAACCCCGTTTTCCAGCTCTTTACCATAGCGACGAAACAAATCTTCTGCGAATTCTTTATAGGCATCGCACGGAAGTGCGTTAAGCTCCATAATGCTCGTTGATGCGTAGAACGGCCTCGCCGGCGAATTGAACATTTCTGAAAGCAGATGCCTTGACGAGCCGGAAAATATCCACGCGGTGTTTGAGCATTTCTGGATCAATGTACGCAGAACCGCCTCGACATTCTTCTCCGGATAGAATGTTATCTGTTGAAACTCATCAATTGCCACTATATTCGGTTTCTCAGATTCTGAAAGATATTTGAATATCTGTTCGAGAGTGTATGATGGCTCGATATTTCGTGAAAAATCTATGCTCCAGTTGGTGTTGCCAAGCGCATCTATCGACATTATTGGCCTTAATGTTGATGCGGTGCTTAGGAAGCGCGATAATGCTTTCTCCCCTTTTGTCATAAGTTGAGAAACGATGGACTTGCCGATGCACGAAACAAGATCCTGCAAACAATTGGTAGAGTAAATGTCTATCAAAAAGGTATTGTATTCCCGGACTATTTCCTTTTGACTGAAGCAGTGAGATAGTAGACCAGTTTTGCCCATCCTTCTTGGCGACATAAGCAGCATATTGTTGCCGTTTCTAAGCGATGTCAACATAGAATTGGTTTCCTTTACCCGGTCGCAGAAATACTCTGGCCCCTCATACCCATAAGTGATAAACGGATTCTTCAGCATAATCGATTGAGTTTCTGTAGCAAATATAGTCTATTTTCAATAATACGCAAAATACGTTATGTAAAATACGTATAAAATACGTATTACAATAATTTGACTGAATGGGAAGTTTACAAATGCAAATGGAGCTGCGCAAATAAGCCAATGTACAAATCCTGCAGAGTTGTATGAAATTTTAGGCGATATTGTAGCGAATAACAATTCCAGCACGCTGACTGAAATCGCGGAACAGAGCAGAGCGCAACAGATGAAACAAAACAAGTTCAGCAAAGACAATCCGTATCCTCAGACAAAAGAATAAAAGTAAGTCTGTCTTAACTCTTCCAATCGGGTATTTTTTTGGTAATTGAGAAATAGCTGCTGCAATCGTAATATTATTGCAGTAGCCATTTCCATACGGGCATTATTTCTATCTTTCCGAAATCGTCCTCAATTTCATCGGATTCGTCATTTGTCAATATGAGACGCCTCCGGCATTTCAGTGCGTTCGGAATCTTTTTCAGCGCATTGACCTCGCGTTCGAATGTGTCCGATGCCTGTGTCAGACTGTATGAGACCTGAATAGCTAACTCGTCTTCCGGAATGTAAAAGTCAATTTCCACTTTCTCATTGTAGAAGAACACCCGTTCATTGTCCGCGTCGTGTCCATATCTACGGAACAGAGCGAGCGCTACGGTATTTTCCAATAGCATCGTTTCTCCTTCGAGGAGGAAAAGGTTCAGTACTCCGTTGTCGATGAAATAATATTTGCAGAATGTCTCTCTTTCAGACAATGGCGCCGACACGTTCCTCAAACGCAGAATTAGCCAGGAATCTTCACAGAATTCTATGTATTTGCATACTGTCGGCATTGAAATCTTTCCGTTTGCGGAAGACAATATGTGCGAAAGCCTGTTGTAGGAAACAGGTTGGCATACGCATTCCGCCAATTTCTTTATGAGAAGGTGTAGAGCCGCAGTGTTCGCCACCTTGTTCCGCGCGGCGATGTCTCCGAGATAAATTTTCCGGAATACGCTACTGAGGTATTCCCGTTTTACAGAAAGCCCGACAGCTTCCGGCATCCCTCCCCAGTTCAGGTACTCATTCCAGGCACGGAGAACACTAGCCCGCGTTTCTCTTGCCAGTAGAGCAATGTCGTTGTGCTGTATGTTTTCAATGTCTATCATTTCCCGGAAGCTATATGGATAGACTTCCCGTGAGAGGTATCTACCGCCCAGTGTTGTCATAATTTCTGAAGACAGCATCTTTGCGTTGCTCCCCGTAATCCACACTGAGTATTTCGCATCCGCAAGACGGCGCGCGAACTTCTCCCATCCAGTTATGTTCTGAATTTCATCAAGAAACAGCATCGGGCGCTTTCCGTACATTTCGGCGTGAGCCTCAAGAATGCTTTCAAAATCTGACACATCGAACTGAGCAAGACGGTCGTCTTCGAAGTTCAGATACAGCATCTCGTTCCAATCGCGTCCGGAGTCGAGCATCTGCTGGATTTTTTGGTACATCAGGAATGATTTTCCTGCGCGTCGGATTCCGACGAGTATATGGCAGGGAAAATCATCGGACGGTAGCTCCCGACAATTTACTTTGTAACTCTCGACATCTTTTTGGTTCGATGCCAGAACTTTCTTCAGTGCGTCTTTGCTTATCATGATCTTACCCTCCATCTGGTCGTATCCATATTGTACGGACTTCAAACTGTGACTTTGAAAATTAGACTCAAAGTTATAAATATATTTTGAAAAATCGAACGACCTTCAGAATATTCCATTCTTAGGGAAGGTCACACTGCAGGCTGCTTGAACTTGCAGTTGTTAAGGATTGACTAGTTATGCTGATTGTCTTTTAATATTTTTGCCTATTATTGCATAAAAATTAAGTAAGATATGGAGGTTGGGCGTTCTGATTAGGACGCGGAGCATGACGGCAAGCGCGGCAACGGACTTATCAAAACGTAAGAAGATGTGGAAAAATATATTGATTGACTGCAAATGGGACATATTATTGACTATCTTTTAAGCAGGGACACCCGTCATGGGAATCTCCTCTCGTTCATTATTCTTAATTTCCGCAGTTTCTGCGGACTGATGATGCTGCCTTATGGGTATGGAAAGATTGTCAATTACGACAAGTATGCTGCAGATTTTTTCGGAGACCCTATCGGTATCGGTGATATTCCCTCTTTGTGGCTGACCATATTCGCCCAGACAGTCTGCCCGGTAACGCTTCTGCTCGGATTTCAGACCAGATTGTCTGCGGCAATCTTGGCGTTCAATATGCTGGTCGCTGTCAAATACCATTTTTTCGATCCATTCAGCATCAAAGTGTTGCCGGTTCTCTATTTGGGAATGTATCTTATCCAACTGTTGTTGGGAGCAGGAAAATATTCATTGGACTACCTGCTTTTCGACAAAAAAAAGAACAGGTTTGGAAGAAACGAGACAAAGGGCATTCTTCTTTATCTCGCGACTTGTGGAATCACCTGGTTTGTGTTGGACAACTGTTTCTCAGGATTTGTTTCCGTCTGTATGATTGTACTGGCGGCAGCAATATACCTGCTCGGCCTATATTACGTGAAAAAAGATGAATGTTGATCGTTCTAGGATAAACGGAATCCCGGTAATATCTTCCGAAATGCCGGTATGTGGCCGTTCCCTGTTTATGTCCAATTTTGTATCCGGATTTCAGATGAATCCGGACGCGGAAAAATTTAACAACAGGGAATATGTATCTAGAGAAAATCAACGGACCCGATGATGTCAAAAAACTGACTGTCGGGCAACTGAATATCCTTGCCGAAGAGGTGAGGCACTATCTTATTGAAAAACTGAGCGGTCACGGTGGTCACGTGGGCCCGAATCTGGGAATGGTGGAAGCAACCGTCGCCCTGCACTATGTATTCAACTCGCCCGAGGACAAAATCGTCTTCGACGTCTCTCATCAGAGCTATGCCCACAAGATTCTGACCGGCAGAAAACGGGCTTTTATGGATTCTGCGCACTATGACGACGTGACAGGGTACAGCGAGCCGTCGGAAAGCGAACACGACCATTTCGTCATCGGTCACACCTCCACATCCGTCAGCCTCGCCTGCGGCCTCGCGAAGGGACGCGACCTTGCCGGCGGGAAAGAAAACGTCATCGCGGTGATTGGAGACGGGTCTTTAAGCGGCGGGGAGGCTCTTGAGGGGCTGGATGTCGCAGGGTCTGAACTCCGCAGCAACTTCATAATCATAGTCAATGACAACCAGATGTCCATCGCGGAGAATCACGGTGGTCTGTATGAGAATCTCCGCCTGCTCAGGGAAAGTGGCGGAAAGGCTGAGAACAACATTTTCAAGGCGTTGGGGCTTGACTATCTCTATGTCGCGGAGGGAAATGACATCGCGGCATTGATTGATGCCTTCGAGAAAGTAAAAGACTGCTCCCGACCTGTTGTGGTGCACATCAATACTCTGAAAGGCAAGGGGTTGAAATATGCCGAAGAGGACAAGGAGAGATGGCATTACAGCACTCCGTTCGACGCCGTGACTGGAGAGCTCGAATTCAAATCCGCAGGAGAAGATTACGGCGACCTCACAGCCCGCTATCTTCTTGAGAAGATGCCGTCACACCCGCAGCTTGTGGCAATCACTTCGGGCACGCCTACCGTATTCGGATTCACCCGCCCTCGTAGGGAACAGGCCGGAAGACAATTTCTTGACGTGGGAATCGCAGAGGAAACGGCGGTCGCGATGGCCTCCGGAATCGCAAAGCGCGGAGGAAAGCCTGTCTGGGGAGTTTACAGTACATTCATACAAAGGACTTATGACCAACTTTCACAGGATCTCTGCATCAATGACAATCCCGCTCTGCTGCTGGTATTCTGGGGTGGAATCGAAAGTATGAACGACGTGACACACACCTGCTTCTATGACATACCCCTGCTCGCCAATATTCCGAATCTCATATATCTGGCTCCATCCTGCCGGGAAGAGTATTTCTCAATGCTCGACTGGGCCGTCGCCTACAGGGAGCACCCAGTGGCGATTCGCGTGCCTGTAAACGGGGTCATCTCCCGAGCCGATGCTAAAATAGAGGGGGTTGACTGGTCAGCTCCAGCATACGAAGTCACTCGCAGGGGCAGCCGCGTGGCGGTTTTCGGACTTGGGAGCTATTATCAGCTTGGGGAGAAGACTTGCGATTTGCTCAAAGCACAGGGAATAGATGCGACATTGGTCAATCCGAGAATAATCACGTCGCTCGACAACGGAACTCTAGAAGCACTGAAACCCGGGCACGAACTTGTCGTCACACTTGAGGATGGACAGATAGACGGAGGATGGGGTGAAAAGATTGCACGGTACTATGGCGACAGTGACATTAAAATACTCGTCAGGGGACAACGCAAACGGTTCGAGGATCATTATGTAGTGGACGAACTGCTGCGGGAGAACCGGCTTACTCCGGAACTGATTGCCGAAGATGTGTTCAGGAATTTGTCTAAGTAATGAGATGAATTATTTTAAAACAGCTTCAATCGTATTCGTGATGATTATGGCAACAGTAAATCAGTCTATGGCAGGCAATGCGTTGACCCAACGCCAGTTGTACCTTGCCACTCACATAGCGGCGGAGAATACAAAGCCGGAGTCAGACGAGGAATACAACAAATTGTAAGTCGAAAAAACAATGGAAATGAAACCATACATTATCTGCCACATGATGGCATCGGTGGACGGGCGCATCGACTGCGCCA
>CAVJKV010000025.1:0-33665 GCA_963650425.1 Oscillibacter sp.
TCTTCCCGATTTTGGTGACTCCGGTGAGAAATCCGAATCGTAAGAATCTGTCCTTACCTTTGAGAACACCGTAAAATCCCTCGAGCGTTTCGCGGAACGACTCTCGGAGTCCCTCACGCGTGAGATTGTCGATAATAGGCTTGTCATACTCATCAATCAGGACAACCACCTGACGCCCTGTTTTCTTGTATGCGGCTTCAATCACATTGCCGAACCGTATGCCGGGCACGTCGGAGCGGTTTACGCTTCCATACTCATCTTCCCATTTGCACAAAGCATCGTCAAGGACTTTAAGTAACACGTCAGAAGAGTCGTATGCCTTGCCGCTGAAATCCAGATGCAATACTGGGTGTTCATCCCAGTCCTTCTCAAACGCGTCAATGGCAAGTCCCTTAAAAAGCTCCTTTTTACCCTTGAAATACGCCTCCATAGTGGAGACAAGAAGGCTTTTCCCGAATCTGCGAGGTCGGCTCAGAAAATAGTAGCATCCTTGTTGAGCAAGATCGTAGATAAACTGTGTCTTGTCTATATAGACGTAGCCACCGTTACGTATCTTATCAAAGTCTTGTATTCCAATAGGGTATAACATAGCTCCTCCGTTTTTTCGTCTTTCAGACAGTATATGAATCTGCCTCTATTGCAATCCTCGTCAAAATTACGAAAAATGTCATTATTCTGAAAATCTGAATTTTTGGTCACGTCACATTATGGAGTTCATTATGCAGCTCTCCAAAAGTTGCGGAGTAAAACGCCCAAAAGTTGCGGAGTAAGTCATTGTTCAAATTTGTTCAAATGGCGATTGGCGTGAAATGTCATAGAAAATATGAATATCTTGCAAGCGGAAGTTGTGAAGCGGAACTCTCTCCGCTTCTTAAAATATCATATTGCTATGAATGATAACCCAAGATTCAGAAACGCGTCTGTTGTAATAGTGGGATTTGCCTGCCTGATTCTGTGTTGCAATTTTGTATTCCGTTTGATTGGACAAAGTCTTTCGAACGAAGAAAATTATGTCGTGGGCCGATGGCTGTGGCCCGTTATAAGTATGGTAACGCCCATATTTTTCGGTTGGGTCGGAATTCTGCTCAGGCAAAAGTTCCCGGAGCCTAAATCTTGGGTGAAGGTGCTCCTGGCAGCGCTTATTCCGGGCTTGTACATTTTCTGGACATTTATGCATCTCAATGGTATCCATTGGCTTGCTGACGGAGTAAGATGTTCCTGGATATATACGGCTGTCTTATGCTACCTGATTCCGACCTCATACCTTGAAAAATGCAAAGATGAAGTCGGTCTGATTGACCTGATATTGTTTCTTGCATCAGCATTCTGCTATGTCGGAGTCTGCAGAGTCGAGTGGCATTTCTCGGTAGCGAATTTTCAGATGCTGACCGGTTTGTGGACAAAGTTATTCTGCCGTGCAATGAATTTTATTCCTCTGGCTATGAGCGTGTTCTTTTTAGCCAGATTTGCATTTTCAAAGTCTGGGCAGAAACTGGGGCGCAGTAAGGTAATCGGTTGGTCTGTGCAGATAATATCAGTGATATATTTCCTGACAACCTTTTTTGCGTTCCTGCCTTCATACCATCAGCGGCTGTACTACTTTTACAAGTTGCTGTTTCAGCCAGTCTCTATTTATCTTCTAGTGGTTGCCAGTCGCATCTTTAAGGGTTTGAAGAAACAAAGCGCTTCATTTTCGGAAGATATCTTTTCGTAGCCTATGCCTGCAGTATTGTCAAAGAGCGTTCTACAGCTTTGGATATAGTGCAGGACACATTCTTTACATTCTGGAAGAAGTATTCCGGGCAAGATGAGAAGTCTGCCGTGCGTCTGTTGTTCTCAATGACAAGGAACCGTTGCATAAATTATCTCAAAAGAGAACGCCTTCTGAATTTGGTGGATCTGTCGTTATTGGATGAACTCCAGAGGACAGAGAAACTCTTCGCCCTTGATTTCAATTATAGCGCTCCTGATTCTCCTCTGATACGTAAGGAAGTTGAAAAACAGGTGGAAAATGTCTTGTCCTGCCCTGTCAGGCACCGTCTTCCAAAATTTTCATATTTTGCGTAAAGGTCTTAATTTTGCTGAAACGCATACTTGCGATAGATGCAGGAAGTCAGGATGCTTGCAAAACTTGAATAGAATCATTGTATGGAGATAAAGATATCAGACGATCTTAACAGTATTATAGGCTATGCCCGCGAGGAGGCAATGCGTACAGGCAGTTACGGAATCGGTCCGGACCATCTGTTTCTGGGCATAATCCGGCACGGGGACAATGCCGCGCAACAGACCATGGCCGGATTGGGCGTTGATACTCAGCTGATGAAGAAATTCATCGACAGCCGCATATTCACCAACGAGACAATCCCATATTCTGAACTCGAACATATAACATTCTCCCGTGCAGCGCAGAATATCCTCAGCATCACTATAATGGAATCATCCAAGCTCAGGTGTCCAGAGGCCGGGCCGCAACATCTTCTGCTGGCATTGTGCCGTACTACCGGAAGTTATGGAGTAGCTTATCTGAGGAATGTCGGCGTGGATTATGGCAGGATTCTGAGCTATATGGAGAAGAACAATATGCTTCTGCCTCAGTCTGAAACATCTGACGACGGTGATGATGTCGGAAGCGACGTGTCAGGCGAGTCGGAGCAGCAGGCTCAGGCAAAATCCCAGACAGATGATATAAGCGAATTCGGCATAGACCTGACAAAATCAGCACGCGAAGGCAAACTCGACCCCGTAGTCGGCAGGGATGAAGAAATATCACGTGTCATCGAAATTCTCGGACGCCGCAAAAAGAACAATCCTATGCTGATAGGTGAACCAGGCGTGGGAAAATCAGCGATTGTGGAGGGAATAGCCTTGAAAATTGCAGATGGGACAATCTCTCCGGTTCTGGCAAAGAAACGTATTGTGTCACTGGACATTGCGTCAGTTGTGGCCGGTACTAAATATCGCGGAGATTTTGAAAAGCGTGTCAAGACCATAATCAAGGCAGCAAGCACAGACCCAGATCTGATTCTTTTTATCGATGAATTTCATACTGTTGTAGGTGCCGGAGGCGGGCAGGGAAGTCTGGACGCAGCGAATATGCTTAAGCCGGCCTTGGCACGTGGCGAGATTCAGTGCATCGGTGCCACTACTATGGATGAGTTTACCAAGATTGTGGAAAAGGACGGTGCTTTGGATAGAAGGTTCCAGAAGATTGTAGTGAATCCGACTGATATAAAGGAGTCGATAATGATTCTGGACCATCTGAAGCCGAATTACGAAGAATATCACAAGGTCAGATACAGCGACAGTGCGATAGAAGCCTGTGTGCGTCTGACGGACAGATATGTGCCTGAACAGTTTCTGCCGGACAAGGCGATTGACGCGATGGATGAAGCAGGGTCAATGGTGCGGCTCAGAGCTGCATCAGTAAAGAGCGGGGCGAAAGCTCAGACGGTCGGGGACTTCGCTGTCGTCTCGGACGATGACATTGCTACGGTAGTATCCAAGATGACAGGTATCCCTGTTAACAAGGTTGCTGAATCTGAAGGCAACAGAATCCTCAGAATGCGCGAACGCCTTAAGAGCCGCATAATAGGGCAGGACGAGGCGATTGACACCATCGTTGGTGCAATCCAGAGAAATCGTGCCGGCCTCAAGGATCCTGACAGGCCTATAGGGTCATTTCTTTTCTTCGGTCCAACGGGAGTCGGAAAGACTCAGCTTGCGAAGTGTATAGCGGAGTATCTGTTTGATTCTGAAGATAATATGGTTCGTATTGATATGAGTGAATATATGGAAAAATTTACCGTGTCAAGGCTTATCGGAGCGCCTCCGGGATATGTGGGCTATGAGGAAGGCGGCCAGTTGAGCGAAAGGGTACGCAGAAAACCATATTGCGTGGTGCTGCTGGACGAAATTGAAAAGGCTCATCCGGATATATTCAATCTGCTGCTTCAGGTGCTCGATGACGGGCGGCTGACCGACAGCGAAGGGCGTACGGTAAGTTTCAAGAATACCATCGTGATCATGACTTCAAATGTCGGAAGCCGTGATATTCAGGAGTATGGCAAGGGCGTGGGATTCAACACGTCCGGGCGAAATGTCTCCATCAATAGGCAGATGGTGCTGGAGAAGGCAGTCAAGAAAGCGTTTCCACCTGAATTCATCAACAGGGTTGACGAGAAAGTATTTTTCCGAGAGCTTGAGAAAGAGGATATATTCAAGATTGTGGGCATAGAAATCAGCGATCTCAAGAAGCGTGCGGAGGAAGCCGGCTATCGTATAAACGTGTTGCCGTCAGCAAAGAAATTTGTCGCTGATGCCGGTTTCGACCCAAGCTACGGCGCAAGGCCACTCAAACGGGCGGTGATGAAATACATAGAAGACCCTGTGTCTGAATTTATTATATCAGACAGAGTGATTGGCAGGAGAGACAAGGGGATTACTACCATAAATGTCCGGCTCAATGCAGAGAAGAACAATACCGAGGTTTACTGCAAGGAGTTAGAAACTGTTGAATGTAAATAAAAATTATTTTTCGCCTTTTGCGAAACTCGAATGAATAATATTATATGACAAAACTGGTGATATTTGATTTGGATGGCACTCTACTGAATACCGTTGAGGATCTTGGCAATGCGACAAATTATGCGTTGAGAGAATGCGGGTTTCCGGAAAGGCCCATATCCGACTATTATACGTTGTGCGGAAGGGGAATATACAATATGTTCAAGGGGGCAGTTCCTGCCGGTCACGATGATGACGACACAATCAAAGAGATGACGTCGCATTTCCTGGAGCACTATGATGCCAATATGTGCGTCCACACAAAGCCGTATCCGGGAATATCCGAGATGATGAAGAAGATAACTTCCGCAGGAGTGGTGCCGGCTTTGGCTTCGAACAAGTATCAGGCGGGTGCGGAAAAACTGATTCATCATTTCTTCCCGGATACGCATTTTCTGAAGATTCTCGGTCAGCGTGAAGGGCGGCCAATAAAGCCAGACCCGGCAATCGTTCATCAGATAATGGCGGAAATGCCTGGCGTAAGACTTGATGAAATTGTGTATGTGGGTGATTCTGACGTGGATATGAAGACCGGTGCAAATGCTGAGGTCCGTACTGTCGGAGTGACTTGGGGATTCCGCTCTAGGGAAGAACTGGAAGCCGGACATCCGTGGAAGATTGCCGACACCGCCGAGGAACTCGCTGCGTTCATTTTGGAATAAGTGTCATCCTCACGTTGTCCTAAAAAGCGACTGCGCTCTCCGCTCAGAAAAATTCGCTCCGGGCATCAGTCGCTTTTGATGGTAAGCACGTTAGGAAGTACACTGAGACACAATAAAATGTACACAACGAGTTTCCCTCCGTTTAGAAGATTTGCTACGGGCGCAGCCGCTTTTGTGTGTAATGTGCTATTTGTTGAGTGTCTCAAGGCGGCTCTTCGCCGACATCTTTTCCGTCTCGGAATCGCTGTACTTTTCCAATAGCGGAAGATACTTCTTCTCGAGCTTTACATTGCCAGAATTCCTGGCAAGGATGATAATATTCTTGATTGCAGTGAGGTCGTCCTGCTTGATTTTCAGAACCTTAGTGTAGTACTTCATCGCAGTCTTGTCATCCCTTTTGGCTACCAGATAGTATGAACCGAGATTGTTGAGGTACAGGATGTCGTTAGGTCTGTATTTAAGCATCGTCTCAGAAAGTTCCCTGAACGCTTCGTATGAAGTAGGAGAGGCGTATTTGAAGAACAGATAGCAATATTCCTGCACGGCTGTCGAGAAAAACTCCTCATCCACCTTATCCACCTGCGGATATATCCACGTCGGGTGAGCGGTCTCATTGTAGATGATGAGAGACCTCAAGTCAGAAAGCGCCATATCTGGACTCTCCTTCTCGTATCCAATGAGCGAGGCGGACTTCAGAAGCCTGAGATCGAGCCTGTCCGGATTCAGTTGAATGGCCTTTTCTATCGCCTGCTGGCTTTTCCCAAAAAGAACATCATCATAATTGATGTCCTGGAAATAGTTTATGTCCTTGCCCGTACTGTCCTTGAGCGTAAGTATCGGGGCTGCACCGAGATAGTATTTCCGGTCCTTTGTTATCACTGCGCTGCTCTGCGATTTTGTGAGATAATATGAAAAACGTCCCGTGAGCATATCTGTGTCTTCCGGACATGCCTCCTGCCATTTGTCCAACAATGTCTCGATGCCCACTCCTGTCGGTCCGAGTTTGCTGACAAGAAGCTGGTATCTGTTTTTGAAATCCTCCGATGTCGGATTCTGTGCCGTAACTGACAATGCCGTCAGTGCCGACAAAGCGAACAATGTTATAAATTTTCGCATAACTGTCATATATTCATTCTTATACGTCTGCCTTGCGGATGAAGGTTGTTGCATCTGTTGCCGAGATTCTTGACAAACCCGATCGGGTGACTGCGGTATGTCAGCAAGAGGAATCCCTTTTCGGCTTCCGGTAACGTCAGCGTATCTTTGTGCAGGAAAGCAAGCGCGCTGTCCCTGTCCAAATCATATTCCGGGAATGCTCCGCGGCTGTATTCAATACACAATGCAAGGTCCTCATCCGGGACAATGTCCTTGCCTTTAAGCCTTCCGGTTGCGCACCCCCGTAATATCGGTCTCACGGAATCAATGAGCTGCAATTCATTCCAAATCTCCTCCGGCGTGGCGACAAGCATATCGCTCTTCAGCTCAAAACGCATTTCGCATTTGAAATACTGCTGCAGCGTGGACTCGGGAATAGGGAGTTTTGGACAGCAACGAGAGTTTTTCTTGAAATTCAAGCGCCCGGTTTCTCCGGTCTTGACGACGGCGGCGCAATATTGCCCTTCGCCGGGAACTAGCCCGGGCAGCAGGCTTATGCCCATCTCTGTCTCGAACAATCCTTTGTAGTCGTGGCTGAACTGGAATTCCTCCGCTCCGAGGTCTGAAATTATCCATCTGACATTGTCGTCGTTCTCATATTTGTTGAACGTGCAGGTGGAATATATCAGTATGCCTCCCGTAGAAAGAGCCGGCCACACATCAGCGATGATTCGGCGCTGCCTTGCCTGGCATAGAGCCACGTTATCGGCAGACCATTGCGTCACGGCTTCCTCGTCTTTCCGGAACATTCCCTCTCCGGAGCAGGGAACATCTGCCACTATAATGTCGAAATAGCCTTCGAGTCTGGCAAATGCTTTAGGGTCTACTGAGGTTACGGCAATGTGAGGGTCTCCCCAAATGCCTGCGTTGTCTGCCAGCACAGCGGCCCGTTGTTTCATTATCTCGTTGGAAACTACAATGTAGCTGCCACACTGCGCGCTTCGTAGAGATGCCAGAATATCCGTCGTTTTGCCTCCCGGTGCGGCGCATAAATCCAGGACTCTGAGCGGACGATCCGAGCCGGAAGAGTGCTGATGCTCACGGATTACTTGGTCCACTGCCTGCCGGAATACATTCCCGACGAACATCGCCGATGAATCTTGAACATAATAGCATCCGGCGTGCAGAAGTGGGTCAAGCGTAAATTGCGGACGATGGCTGAGGAACCGTCCGTTCTCACTCCACGCCACCTGCCCGGTCTCCTGTCCAAAGGCTGAATTGCAGGTCTCTTCTTCGCTCAGAGGAAATTTGGCGGGGTTGATTCTCACGGAAACGGATGCGGGTTCATTCAAAGCCTCCAGAGTCCTGGCGGCATAAGCTGCACCCACAGCTTCTGTCAGATAACCTGTGAATTCGTCCTTGAAAGAGATCACGTCAGCCCGATTTATTGCCGTTTTCTATGAAACTAGCTGTTCTTGAACATAGAAGGATCAAATCCTTCCGGCATTTTGCCTTCAGCCATATCAGCAACTGCATCGACCATTTTGTCTACAGCGTCCTGTAATTTTGAGCCGAGGAGCATTTTCATCATAAAATTGAGGTCTGCCGATATGTCAATGTGAAAATCTGTGCTGTCCGGATTGCCACCGTCTGCATCGAAATGAACATTGATGGTGAATTGGAAAGGCGCACCGTCATCCTTGTATGTGATTTGGGAGTATGGCGTACGTTCTTCAACCCTTACGCCTACATTGAAGCCCTGAACAGTTGCGTGTATTGAATCGAAATCCGCTTCTACCCCCTGTTTCTTGTCTTCAGGAAGCATTGCTACGAAATTCCGGAGGTCTGAAAAAGGCATATAGAGCATATATGGAGCTCTTGCCACTGACCTGTGCTTGCTTTTGATTTCCATATTTGGAAGTTGTTTTGTTATTTACCCCATTCTGCCGGTGCCTTGCGCCACTCGTGCAGAAGTTCTTTGGCTGACGGAGAAATGTATCCTGTTTCGCTGGCTGTCTCGACAAGCGCAGAATAATTGGACAATGTGTCCAGTCTGACGCCTTCTTCGCGGAAGCGGTCTGCGGCGAGGTCAAACTGATAGGTGAATATAGCCACCATTCCCAATACATCGGCTCCGGCATCCCTGAGAGCCTTGACGGCGGCAAGACTGCTCATTCCCGTGGAAATAAGGTCTTCGATGACGACAACTTTCTTGCCCGGAGTCAGCTCCCCTTCAATCTGGGAACCTGTACCGTGATCTTTCGGCTTTGGACGGACATAAATAAAAGGCTTTTTCATTCTGTCGGCGGCCAGTACCCCATGTGCTATGGCTCCGGTAGCGACTCCTGCTACAATCTCGGCCTCCGGATAGAGCTCTGTGGCCTTTTCGGCAAGCCAGGTGGCAACCTGTCCGCGCAGTTCCGGGTGTGAGAGTATTCTGCGGTTGTCGCAATAAATAGGCGAATGCCATCCTGAAGCCCAGGTGAAAGGTTCGTCAGGACGCAGAAGCACCGCTTTTATATCCATAAGAGATTTTGCAAGTTTCTTGTCGATAGAGGTTTCCATATACTAGTAGAAATTATTTAGGATCTGTTTTGGAATAATTCTTCTATTTACTTGTATGACCGTTTTTGGCCATTTTCGTCTTTGTTACCATTTGCTGATAGGATAAGCGGTAACGCAAATCATACAAATTTAACCAAATTCCGTCAGAATGCAACCGCCGCACAGGATTCCGTATTGGATTCCGTATTGGACCCAGGGAACCCCTATGCTCTATACTTTGGCGGAGATGAATACTTCCTTGATGGACGGATATGTGTTTTTGAGGAACGGAGGAAGGCTGGATTTGGCAACCCAGGCAGCTTTCGTTATGTCTTCCTCGGTCTGCGGCGTCAAGTCAACGGGCGCCATATAATTCATCTGATACCACCAGGTGTGCTTCAGATGCCATATCCCGTCTCGCTTGTAACAATGGTCTGTAATACATATCAGTGCTCCAAGTTCCAGATTGTCAACGCCTGTCTCCTCCTGCACTTCTCTTAACGCTGTTACCGATATGTCTTCCCCCTGTTCCTGGTGCCCTTTAGGAAGGTCCCAAAGTCCGTCCCTGCGTATGAGAAGATAATCTCCGCGCCTGTTCGAAACAAGCCCCCCTGCGGCATTGACCTCCTTGAACTGTCCGCAGACAAGTTTGTAGCATATCTCAGGATCCGAAGACGGAATATATATCTTTTCAATCGTATCGTTCTGTTCGAACATCTCAACCAGTTTCGCAATGTTCTCCTTTTCTGTGAAATGAAATTCTATAGCATTGGGGTCTGTCAGTGCGGCCTCCTCCGGCGTGCAGATGACGATGGCTCTCCTGTCAAAATAAATCTTCCTCATTTTTCAAAACAGCTTCTGAATGCCACAAAAATAGTAAACTTCGGCCACCATTTCTGCTTTCGGGTGAAACAAATTGCGTTTTTTTTCGTATATAATATCGGTTGTTTTAATTAGAAGGGTATAACATAATGAAATTATCGCAGTTTCAATTTCCGATTTCGTTGAGAAACGACATTGCACACGAGCCGACCGGCAAATGGCGTGATGAAAGCCGTATGATGGTTCTTCATAAAGATACGGGAGAAATCGAACATAAAATTTTCAAGAATATTACAGAATACTTCGGCAAGGGTGATACATTCGTGCTCAACGACACCAAGGTGTTTCCTGCAAGACTCCTCGGCAAAAAGGAGAAGACAGGTGCTGATATAGAGGTGTTCCTATTGCGTGAACTCAATAGGGAACAGCGCCTTTGGGACGTCATCGTGGAGCCGGCAAGAAAGATAAGAATTGGCAATAAGCTTTATTTCGGTGACGACAGTCTTGTGGCTGAGGTTATTGACAACACGACATCAAGAGGAAGGACTTTGCGTTTCCTGTATGACGGAAAATATGAGGAGTTCAAGAACACTTTGTTCAGTCTTGGCGAGACACCTGTCCCGAAATGGGTGAAAGAGAAGGTTACACCTGAGGATAAGGTGAATTTCCAGACTATATTCGCTGCCAACGAGGGTGCAGTATCGGCCCCTGCCGCTGGTCTTCATTTTAGTCGAGAGCTCTTCAATATGATGATTCTCAAGGATATCAACAAGGCGTTCATCACTGAGCACATGGGTATCGGCTATTTCCGCAAGGTGGATGTCGAGGACTTGTCAAAGCACAAGATGGACTCGGAGAGGCTCATCATTACCCAGGAAGCGGCAGACATTATCAACAAGACCAAGCGCGGCGGACATAAGGTGCTTGCTGTAGGTGTCACAGTTATGCGCGGTCTGGAGACATACGTGACTACCAACGATGAAGTTCAGGCATACGACGGATGGACAAACAAGTTCATTTTCCCACCATACCGTTTTGCCGTTCCGGATGCGATTGTGTCAAATTTCCATCTGCCCGGCTCAACAATGCTTATGGCGGTTGCGGCTTTCGGTGGCTATGATCTTGTCAAGAAAGCCTACGAGACTGCGCTTCAGGAAAAGTATAAGTTCGGTCCTTACGGAGACGCTTTGCTGATTATTTAAGTTTCGAATTTAAGAATCGTAAAAAAGTGGTGCATTTTTATCGAAATGTACCACTTTTTCTGTTTTTGCCGCTGGCCTGTTTCTATCTTCGCCAAAAAACGGAATGAAGTACGACACGATAGAAGAACTTGCTCCGTGGTGCGCTATGAACAGGATTTTCGGGTTTGCTCCAAAGGTGGGACAGGAGCTTGTCCGCAGATTCGGAAGTCCGGGAGCTGTGTTTGGAGCCGATAGAACTGAATTGGCTGCAGTGCTTAACCCGCAATCAACATATTATGATGCGATAAAGTCGCATTCTCTCATAGAAACGGAGAATGAACTGAGGCGGTTATGGCGGGACGGCTGCTGTTTTCTATGCCTTGACGACGAGCGCTATCCCCGTCTGCTCTCCGAGTGTGAAGATGCGCCTTTGGGATTGTATGTCAAGACGGGAACAGAATTGGACGGGCTTTTCAATTCACGTCCTGCCGTGGCAATCGTAGGGACTCGCGATGTTACCAATTACGGAAAAGAGTGGTGCGTGAAGATTGTCAATGCTTTGGCAGATGCCACGATTCCTCCCGTTGTGGTAAGCGGTCTTGCAATCGGCACGGATGTTACCGCGCATATCCGTGCTCTTGAATTGGGCGTTCCGACGCTGGCGGTAATGGCAACCGGAATAGATGATGTGTATCCGTTCAGGCACGGTTGCGTGGCGGACAGGATATGTGCTTCCGAAGGTGGCGGGCTTGTTACCGATTATCCCCCCGGGACTGTTCCTAAAGCGATAAATTTTCTCAGACGCAACAGGATTATCGCGGGAATGAGCAAAGCTGTGATACTCATAGAGTCTAAGAAGAAGGGCGGGGGACTGATGACTTGCAGATTGGCTTATTCCTACAATAGGGAGGTCTACGCTTTGCCCGGAAGGATAGACGACGTATGCTCCGAAGGATGCAATAATCTCATAGGCGAAAAGATAGCGGAACCGGTCTTTGAAATAGGCTCTCTGATGAAGTCGCTTGGCCTGTCTTCGTCCGCTCCGCCGGAAAAAGACATCAAAACTTACGTGCTTTCCAAATATTCCGGGACAGAGGATTACGGTGTGGCGACACGTCTGTCCGAGATAGCGGAGATTATAAGCCGCAACCGGGATATCAAAAAGAATGACCTGTGCTCATTGACCGGACTTCCTTTTTCAGAAGTGGCGCAATTGGTGTCCAGGCTTGAGTTTGACGGAATTATCGGCACTGACTTGATGCAGGGCTGCTTTATCAACCCGAAAATTGTGTAAATTTGCGCGGCTTCAGAATAGTTTCTGAAGGAATTGAAATGACTACGTGCAAATATATTGATACTCACGCCCACGTATATGATGCGGCGTTTGACGGAGATGAGCAGAATGTGATTGAGCGTGCGCTTGCTGCCGGTGTAGGACTGATATTGCAGCCGGATATTGACAGTAAGGAGCGCGGACGAATGCTTGAGGTGCGGGAAAAATATCCGGATGTGCTGAGAAATATGGCCGGGCTTTATCCTGGCTCCGTGGATGAATCCTGGGAACGTGAGGTGGAAGAAGTCGAGAAGTTGGCTACGACTGGGAATGTCATCGCAATCGGGGAAATAGGTCTGGATTACCATTATTCAAAGGATACAGCAGAACTTCAGAAACTTGCGTTCAAGGCGCAGTTGCGTCTCGCGGATCGGCTTGGGCTGCCGGTGAATATACACGAGCGTGATGCGACTGATGATTTTTTCGAAGTTATGGACGAGTGCAAGGGACTGAATCTCAGGGGGAATCTTCACGCTTTCAGTGGCAGTAGCGAGACGTTTTTCCGGCTTCAGAAATATGGAGACTGGATGGTGGGAATAGGCGGAGTCTGCACGTTCCGCAAAGCCGGCATCGCTGTGGCTCTGAAAGATATTCCGCTGGACCACATAGTGTTGGAAACTGACGCTCCGTATTTGACTCCGGTTCCTTTCCGTGGACAGCGTAACGAGAGCTCTTATATTCCGCTTATCGCAGCGAAAATTGCAGAGATAAAAGGAATTGATATTCAGGAGGTTGCAGATACCACTACGGCCAATGCCTGCAGGTTGTTCAGTTTATAACTTGAGTTTCGTAAATGCGAAACTTATAATTTAGAAATATTAACGCAATATGTCAGCAAATAGAGATAATGGGCATAAGTCTGCACTGCTTTTAATATATACAGGCGGTACAATCGGAATGAAGCAGGATGCAAAAGACTTGACCCTCAAGCCGTTCGATTTTGGCCAGATTCTTGACGAGGTCCCGGAAATGGGAAAGTTCGCCTGCAAGATAGACAGTTTCTCGTTTGAACCTCCGATAGATTCCTCTGATGTCGAGCCGTCGCTGTGGCAGAAGCTGGCTGTTCTTATAAAGGACAGATATGAAGACTATGACGGTTTCATAATCCTGCACGGGACAGATACAATGGCGTATTCAGCGTCTGCATTGAGTTTTATGCTTGATGGACTTACAAAGCCTGTCATATTCACAGGAAGTCAGCTGCCGATTGGAGTGCCCAGGACTGACGGCAGGGAAAACCTTATTTCTGCCGTGGAGATCGCTTCAGCAAAGGATTCGGAGGGACATCCTTGTGTGCCGGAGGTGTGCGTATGCTTTGCGTCCACCCTTCTTCGCGGCAACCGTTCCACAAAAGTGAATTCGGAAGGATTCAGGGCTTTTCAATCGCCTAATTTTCCGCCGCTTGCGGAGGCCGGCATAACAATCAGATACAACAATGACGTTATTCGGAAGCCCACTGACTGGAATGGTGAATTTACTGTTAATACAGTGCTTGACACAAGGGTATCCATCCTCAAACTGCACCCCGGAATTACGCCTCAGGTTGTGCGAAATATCATTTGCGGAGCAGAAACAAGGGCTGTTATAATGGAGACCTACGGCTCCGGCAACGCTCCGTCTGCGAAGTGGTTTCTGGATATATTGGATGAGGCAAGCCGTATGGACAAGATACTTGTCAATGTGACACAGTGTCTTGCTGGAGCGGTTGATATGAGCATTTATGCGACCGGCAAGCATCTGGAGAATTGCGGCGTCATAGACGGCAACGATCTGACTACCGAGAGTGCGCTCGCAAAGCTTTTCTGCCTTATGGGGAAAAGCACCGACAATGCTTGGGTCAGGTCAATGTTCGTGCGGAATCTTAAAGGCGAAATAACGGGGGAATAAAGTTTAAGTATTGCCAAATGAAAAATATTTGCTAAATTGCAACGGTTTTGGAGTGTATTTTGCCGCCCCGAAATCTTGCTTGAGAAAGTTATAAACATTAATACTTAATTATTTCAAACACACAAAAACAATTATGAAAAAGTTTTTCATGTTTTTGGCAGTAGCCGGCATTATGGCCGTATCTGCAAACTTCGCAGCTGCTCAGGAAGCAGATGCAGCTGAACCGGCTGCTACAGAGACAGCCGCTCCAGCTAATGACCTGGCAGCTCTTACAGCCAATGCTCCTGAAGTTCCTCTTCATCAGCAGCTTAAGACAAAGTTCATCGAGGGTGGCCCTCTCTGGATGGCTCCTATCGCACTCTGTCTTGTGCTTGGCCTTGCACTTTCTATCGAAAGAATTCTTTACCTTACATTTGCAAAAACGAATGTCAAGAAGCTCGTTGCCGGTGTAGAGGCTGCACTTGCTGAAGGTGGTGTTGAGCAGGCAAAAGACCTTTGCCGTAACACACGCGGTCCTGTTGCAAGTATCTTCTATCAGGGTCTTCTTCACTATGAGGAAGGAGTTGACGTCGTAGAGAAGACAATCGTTTCTTACGGTTCAGTTCAGATGGGCCTTATGGAGAACGGTCTTACCTGGATTTCACTCTTCATCGCTCTTGCTCCGTCTCTCGGATTCTTGGGAACAGTCGTTGGTATGATCGCTGCATTCGATGCTATCCAGGCTGCAGGTGATATTTCTCCTAACGTCGTTGCAGGGGGTATGAAGGTCGCCCTTATCACCACAGTGTTCGGTCTTATCGTTGCGATGATTCTCCAGGTGTTCTACAACTACATCCTTACAAAGGTTGAGGGCCTTACCGCAGATATGGAAGATTCTTCAATCTCGTTCGTTGATGTTTTGACAAAGTTCTCTGCAAAGAAGTAAAGTAAAACAGGAGTTTTATTATAATGAAAGACCTTAATAAAATATTCAAAGGGCTGATGTGGCTGCTTTTCGCTGTCAGCGTAGGTCTGATTGTCTGGGGTATTGCAAAGGGTTATCCTACATCCCCATCTCAGCCTGACGGTGGTACAGTGAATGCGCTGCTTTGGTGGTGCTATGCGATGATCGGACTCGGTGCTTTCTGCGCTGTTGTGTTCGGCCTTGCAGTGTCAATCGCAAACAATCCGAAATCTCTTGTAAAGATCTGTATCGGACTTGTTGCGGCTGCCGTTGTATGCGGTATCGCTTATGCACTCGCTCCGGCCAGTCCTGCTATCGGTATGCTCGAGCAGCCGACCACAGGAATTCTTAAATTCACGGATACTATACTTAACGTTGTATATTTCGCAGGTGCTTTGGCTGTTGTTGCCATTATCTTCGGCGAAGTTTACAGTACAATACGCAATAAATAGTTTGGGATATGGCTAGTAAAAAGACTCCTGCTCTTAACACGAGCTCTACCGCAGACATCGCATTCCTGCTTCTGTGCTACTTCCTGATGACTACAACAATGGGAACGCAGACAGGTCTTCAGCGTCGTCTTCCGCCTATGCCTGATCCTAACCAGAAAGTAGAGGACCAGAAGGTCAATAAGAGAAATCTTATTACCGTTAAGGTCAATGCTCAGGATAGGCTTATGGCCGGTAATGAACCAATGGACGTCAGCCAGCTCAAAGAGAAGATCAAGATTTTCCTTACAAACCCTGCAGATGACCCGACTCTTCCTGAAAGAGTCCCTACAGATATCGAAGGATATGGCAAATATCCTGTATCCAAGGGTGTCATCTCTCTTCAGAATGACCGTGGTACAAGTTACAGAGCTTATATCGCAGTTCAGAACGAGCTTGTAAAAGCTGTCAATGAACTTCGTGACGAGTTCGCAAAGGCGAACTACGGAAAGGTTTTCGCAAATCTTACTGAAGCGCAGCAGGATATTGTCAAGAAGTGTATCCCTCAGAACATTTCTGAGGCTGAGCCAAAGAATGTCGCCAAATAATTAAAGGAGGATAAGAATATGTCTAAATTTCGTAAAGAAGAGAAGAAAGAGGTTCCGGCATTGACTTCCAGTTCATTGTCAGATATCGTCTTTATGTTCTTGTTCTTCTTCATGGTGACCACGCAGCTTAGAAGCACCGAAGACAAGGTTATGGTTAAACTTCCTGAAGCATCGGAAGTTGTCAAGCTTGAAAGGAAAGATCTTGCTTCATACATCAATGTAGGCCCTCCTACAAGGAACCTGCAGTCAAAGTATGGTACTGACGCACGTATCCAGTTGAACGACTCCTTCAAGACTGTTACAGATATTCGTGACTTCATCGCGGCAGAGCGTGACGCAATGTCAGAGTCTGACCGCCAGTTTATGAATACTGTGCTCAAAGTTGACCAGGACGTCAGAATGGGTATCGTTACTGACATCAAGCAGGAACTTAGACGTTGTTCTGCCCTGAAGATTATGTATCAGGCAAGAAGAGCGGAATAAGTTTCAAAAATCCATATAAAGGGAGGGTGAACATCAAGGTTCGTCCTCCTTTTTTGTTTTGTATAAAGTTGCAGATTTGTTAAATTTGCAAGAATAACATTATTACAATGGAAACAGTTTCAAGGACGAAGATTAAGGAGTTGCTCAGAATGCAGCCTGGTCAGGAGGTTCTTGCCAAAGGTTGGGTAAGAACTAAACGTGGTAACAAGCAGGTTAAGTTTATTGCTCTTAATGACGGCTCCACGATAAATAATATTCAGGTCGTTGCGGAAACGGATGTCATCAGCGACGATGTTCTAAAGAAGATTACTACAGGTGCAAGTCTTGCAGTCAAGGGACAGCTTGTCGAGTCGCTCGGCAGCGGACAGCATGTCGAGATAAAGGCGGAGTCCATTGAGGTCTACGGAGAGTGTGATCCTATGAGATATCCTCTTCAGAAGAAGGATACTTCCCTCGAATATCTTCGTACTGTGGCTCACATGAGGCTCAGAACAAATACCTTCGGAGCTGTTCTCAGAGTAAGGAATGCTATGGCGTTCGCCATTCACTCGTTCTTCCAGAGCAAAGGGTTTGTCTATCTCAATACGCCGCTTATCACAGAATCGGACGCTGAAGGTGCTGGAGATATGTTCCAGGTTACAACTCTTGACCTTGCCAATGTGCCTGTACACAACGGAAAGGTGGATTTCAGCAAGGATTTCTTCGGCAAGAAGACCTGCCTTACGGTGAGCGGACAGCTTGAGGGTGAACTGGGTGCTACGGCTGTAGGTGAGATTTATACTTTCGGCCCGACTTTCAGGGCTGAAAATTCGAATACACCGCGCCACTTGGCTGAGTTCTGGATGATCGAGCCTGAGATGGCGTTCTACGATATGTATGACACGATGGATCTCGAGGAAGAATTTGTCAAATATCTCGTGCAGTATGCACTCGACCATTGTATGGAAGATATCCAGTTCCTTAATGACAAATATGACGATGGGCTGGTGGAAAGACTCAAGAGCGTGCTCGGCATTGACTTCGTCAGACTGACATACACAGAAGGTATCAAAATCCTTGAGGAATCCGGACAACAGTTTGAATATCCTGTTAAGTGGGGTGTTGATTTGCAGAGTGAGCACGAAAGGTATCTTGTTGAGAAACATTTCAAGAAGCCTGTCATTCTTACCGACTATCCTAAGGAGATCAAGGCTTTCTATATGAAGCAGAATGAGGACGGAAAGACTGTTCGCGGTACTGACGTCCTGTTCCCTAAGATTGGAGAAATTATCGGCGGCTCCGAAAGGGAGTCATCTCTTGAGAAACTCGAAAACCGCATAAACGAGCTTGGAATGAGCCGCAAGAATCTGGAGTGGTACATTGATACCAGACGTTTCGGAACAGTTCCTCACAGCGGCTTCGGTCTGGGCTTTGAGAGATTGCTTCTGTTTGTAACGGGAATGAGCAATATCCGGGATGTCATTCCTTTCCCGAGAACTCCAAGAAACGCTGAATTTTAATCATATACGGTTATGCTAGTCATCGGTATCGCGGGCGGTTCAGGGTCTGGAAAGACTACGGTAGTCAATGCCATAACAAGCGAGTTGAAAGAAAGAGTAGTCGTAATTCCTCAGGATTCATATTACAAGGATTCCAGTTATCTGCCTCTTGAGGAACGTCAGAAAATCAATTTTGACCATCCTGATGCAATAGATTTTGAACTTCTGTGCAGACAGTTGAAAGAACTGAAGGACGGGAAAAGGATTGAGCAGCCTGTTTATTCTTATTTGACGTGCTCCCGTTCCAAGACCGAGACGATAACAGTAGAACCGGCTGATGTAATCATAATCGAAGGTATTCTGGTGTTCACTTGCAAGAAATTGCGCGAACAGATGGACATAAAGATATTTGTCGATGCGGATGACGACGACAGATTGATGCGTGTTATGGCGCGCGACATTATCGAGAGGGGAAAGACCGTAGAGACTGTAATCGAGCGATATACCAAGACTGTGAAGCCGATGTATCTGCAGTTCATAGAGCCGAGCAAGCGCTATGCAGACATAATAATTCCTCAGGGCGGTCACAACAAAGTTGCCATAGACGTAATATCAGCGACTATAGAAAAATCTCTGAATAAGAAGAATGCTTACACGGGACGATAAAGCAGGACTTTATCTTACGGTGATAGTTCATCTGGTGATTCTGATAATCCTGCTGGTTGCACAGTTGGGGTTCTCCTTGAGCAAGGAGAACACTTTCCTTGTGGATTTTTCCAAGTTGGATGAAAGCAGAACGGAAAGAAAGACAGATGAGCGAGAGCAGGATGAGGAGAAGACAATGGATGAACTCGTGGCTGAGAAAGTCGCCAGGATGCTGGACGGTACTTCGGGCGTCGAATTTCGCAACGTGACATCATCCCGCAACAAAGGAGCGCTCAAGGACGACAGGCACACTGATGCCGACAAGCTTTACGCTGATGCCGAAAGGCTGGCGAAAGAGCTGAAAAACGGCGTCAATATTGAACCTGACGAAGATTATGTCCCGGCTCCGTCCAAAGATAACATTAAGTCTGATGCCGAGGAGAAGCCCTATAGCGGTCCGTCTGTTCTGTCCTGGCATCTTGACAATAGAAAGGCAAGTCGTCTGCCGATTCCGGCGTACAGGTGCTACGGTGGGGGAATGGTGACCGTGGTGATAACTGTGAATACCGCAGGCAAAGTGATAGATGCGCGTGTTCTCGATGACGTCTCTTCCGATGACAGATGCCTAAGGGATTTTGCTGTGAGGGCGGCAAGAATGTCCTTGTTCTCCGCCAATCCTTCTGCCCCGTCCCGTCAGGTGGGGGATATAGTCTATCAGTTTCTGGCTCAATAGCATTGGAAATAACCTATGGAAGACTGGAAGGAACGCCTAATGGCCTTGCGGCAGGCAAATAACGATGCGGCCTGGGCGATGTCCGAGTATATTGACGAGATGCCTTGCTCCATATCAGTTGCATTGATGTCTGAAATGAATCCGAACGGCCGATTCCCCGAAGATGCGATTGTTGCCGCTCTGATGGCAGGTTTTTCCGGTATAAATGAAGATGACAGAACCTTGGTTACATATTTCAATGAATCTGTCAGGAAACTTGATGCAGCCGACTATCTCAATAATCCTTATCTTAAGACAATAGTTTTTCCGGAGGTCGCTTCCGCCCATTGGAAATTCACTCATTATACCTACCGGCCTTACGAGATTTTCATCAGGGACGACATCCGCGTGGAGAATGATCTCACTGAAATTCCGCAGACCGGCTATTTCGATTGCCGTTTCACCTATCCCGCAGTCGAGCAGGACGGCAGGGAATGGATGGCAGTAAAGCCAAGCGAAATAGCTACAATGCAGCCTGCAGTGGATTCTGTTTACGGTGATGTGGTTACTTTCGGACTGGGGCTGGGCTATTTTACATTTATGGCGTCTCAGAAGCCGGAGGTGAAATCTGTTACGGTCGTTGAGCGTGATTCTGAAGCGATAGAACTCTTCACAAGGTATATTCTTCCGCAGTTCCCGAACAAAGACAAGATATCCTTGGTGCAGAGCGATGCGTTTGAATATATGGAGCGGGAAATGTCGGGAGAGCCTTCGGTGCGGGCTTTCGATTTTGCATTCGTTGATTTGTGGCACGACACCTCCGACGGTCTTGATGCGTATATCCGGGCAAGAAGGATTGAAAACCGTCTTATATCATCTGGACGCAGGACTGAGTTTCTCTATTGGGTGGAAAGGTCACTTCTGTCCGCTTTCCGCTGGACAGTATTTGAAGATGTTCTTGCTTCCTGCCGAACATTGGATGAGGCTTATGAAAGGCTTTCTGACAGCGCCATCCGTGATATGGCAGGGAAGTGTTAAAGAGCCCCTCAGTCGTCCAATTCTTCTTTCATATTACCTGCATAGTCGCGCCATTTGCTGATAAGCGCCTGCATATCTGCCGGCATGGGAGAATCGAATCTTATGAATTCCCTTGTTCTTGGGTGAATGAATCCCAGAGTCTTGGCGTGCAATGCCTGTCGCGGGCATAGCTCAAAGCAATTCTTGATGAACTGCTTGTATTTTGCATAGATGGTGCCCTTTCTTATCTCCGAGCCGCCGTACCGTTCGTCATTGAACAGCGGATGCCCGATATAATTCATGTGCACGCGAATCTGGTGCGTCCTTCCGGTTTCAAGACGGCATTCCACCACGGTTACATAGCCGAATCTTTCAATTACGCGGTAATGCGTCACTGCGTGCTTGCCCTTGTCCCCATCCGGATATACTTTGAATCTGAGCCTGTCGTTCGGGTCCCTGCCGATATTGCCGGTAATGGTTCCCTCGTCCTCTTTCAGATTGCCCCAGACGACTGCAACGTATTTCCTTTCAATGGAATGCCTGAAAAACTGGCCTGCAAGGTCAAGCTGTGATTCGTCATTCTTCGCGACGACCAGAAGTCCGGAAGTGTCCATATCGATTCTGTGAACCAGAACTCCCATCCGTTCGTCCTTTGCATCTGGCCCCTGCGATATTCCCAAATGATAGGAGAGTGCATTTATCAACGTTCCCTCAAAATGTCCGTGTCCAGGGTGTACGACCATACCAGCCGGCTTGTTCACTACTAGCAGGTCATCGTCTTCATATACAATGTCAAGAGGAATGTTTTCAGGAAGCACCTCGAATCCGCGTCTTTCGTACGGCATAACGAACCTGATGACATCTCCGGGACGCACTATCAGATTGGCTTTTGCAGTTTTGTCGTTTACTCTGACATATCCGTTCTTGATTGCCAGCTGGACGCGGTGTCGTGAAGTGTCCATCAGATGGCAGGCCATATATTTGTCCACGCGGAGCGGTGTCTGTCCCTTGTCCACATTAAGCCTGAAATGTTCGAACATTCCCTGCTCGTCTTCTTCCGGCTGATTTCCGTCTTCCGTGTCGATGGTCAGGTCTCCCGGGTTGTATTCCTGCTCCTCTTCGGAAAACATTGAATCCAATTCGTTAGCCATTATTGTCTGTCTTTGTCGGATTTGAGATAAAGAGTGATTTCGGAGCCCATCAGCACCGGCATATCGGATGTTGACGGGGTCTGCTTGTATACTACAGCATCAAGTGAATCGCTGTACGATTTTATGCCTTTGTCGAATCTGAGTTTGGCCACGTTCAGGGAGTTGTCGTGAACGGCATCGACCGCACGGAGGTATCTCATTCCGGTGACGTCAGGAATAAATGTCTGGTTGTCTGTCCCGAGGCCCACTACAAGGTCTATTTCAGAGCCGCTGTCAATGGATGTCCCAGCCTTGATTTCCCGTCCGCGGTACAACTGTTTCAGGACATTGTTGGTGGCAATGTCATCCACATATCTCAGATTGCGCAGCAGAAGTCCTTTTGCGAGAAGTTCAGCTTTGGCCTGTCTCATTGAGAATCCTACAAGGTCTGGCATCGTCGTTTTCTTTGGGTGCACAGAATTGATGGTAATCATAATCCTTCTGCCGCTCTTGACTTTGTTGCCGGCAGCCGGTATCTGCGAGAACACCAGTCCGCGTCCCATTTTGCGGACATATACAGAGTCGGTCACGTCAATTCGTATTCCGCTCGCGGATGCCGTCCGGGATGCTTCAGTCACGCTCATTCCAGTGAAATCGGGTACTTCTATCTCCTGGCCGTGATGTGTTACGAACCTGAGCAGGATGCTGCATGCGCCTACGAGTATCGCGATGGCTACAATTGCAAGGATTATATTTTTTACCAACCAGTTGTCAAAGAAACTCTTGAAGTTCATAGTCCATAAAATTTTTCATATCCGGAGTGCGGATATTTATTTGAAAAGCACCTCCATCACGCCTTCTGTCATCAGTGCGATGCCTATTATCGTTACGATTATGCCCGTGATTCTGTTTATCAGAATGATTGTGCCCAGCTTGAAGTTTCGTCTCATCCGGCTGAAGGCCCATGAGAAACAGAACCAGTAAAGTGCGGAGCCGGCGCTGAGTGCAAGCAATATGGGGGCAACCCTGAAATCGTGAGGTTCAAGTTCCACTCTGAAGAATGCGAACAGTGCGAATATCACCAGGATTGCTCCCGGATTTGAGATTCCCATAAATATCGCCTGAAAAAAATCTTTCAGAGAATATGACGGAGTGGCGTCCTCTTTCTTCATTTTTCTGAACGGATCCTTGAATGTCATACTGCAGCCGAGAAGTGTGACGATAATGCCGCCGCCGACCATAATGATTGTGCTGTGGTCTTCAATGAATGTCTCGGCTATTGCCAGAGCGAATATTGCGATGACTGCGAACAATGTATCCACGAGACACGCTCCCATCCCGGCCAGAAAACCGGCTTTGTGGCCTTCGCTCAAGGATTTCTGTATTACAAGTATTGCGATAGGCCCCAGTGGAACCGAGGCGCAAATTCCGATAAGAAAACCTTTAAGAATATCCAGAAGCATATCGTCAGATAATTGCGTACAACTCACAAAGGTAATAATTAAATTCATATCTTTGCCCGATGCTTTTTTCAAACTTCGCATCGGAATTGATATGAAAAGTCAGAAACCTCTGTTGTTATTGCTGCTTGTGCTGTTCGTGACATTCATGTCCGTGCCGTATCTTGTGCCGCATACCGGACTGTTGTCGTTGTTCGGTCTCGTGCCGCTTCTGTGTATGGAAAGGATTGCGACAATGACGGGCACGAAAAGGGTTTGGATTTGGCATTATTCGGCATTTCTCGCGTGGAATCTTGTGACGACATTTTGGGTATGCAATGCGACAGTTGGAGGCGGTATTTTCGCTGCAGTGGCAAACGCGTTGCAGATGTCAATAGTTTTCGGACTCTTCCGTTGGAGCAAGAAAGTGTTTTCAGGAGCGTTGCCTTACATATTTCTGGTGCTTCTGTGGATAGCGTGGGAGAAGTATTATCTGACAGTCGCGCAGATTTCGTGGCCGTGGCTTGTACTCGGAAATTCATTTGCCAGGACCGCCTCTTTAGTGCAGTGGTACGAATATTTCGGCACTTTGGGCGGCTCGCTTTGGATATGGTGCTGCAATCTCGCGGTATTCGGAATTATGGTGTCGCTTTCAGACGGCAGATGGTACGGCTTCAATGTGAAAGCAAAGGTTACAGCGTGTTGTGCGAGTGTGCTCATTTTTATTGCTCCGGTACTGTGGTCCCTGTCGTTATATGAAGAGTCGGAAACTCTGGGAGACAAGAACTTGGATGTCATAGCACTTCAGCCGAACATTGATCCGTACAATAAGTTCCAGGCTCTTTCACAGAGCCGTCAGAATGTGATTTTGCTGGATTTGATGGATCAGGCTCTCGCTGGAAGAGATTCGACTGACAGCTCAATGCTTCTTGTCGTTGCTCCTGAGACATTTACGGGGGATATCGTGACTGATGATTTCGACAGAAGTATGACATTCAGGCGTTTCAGGCGCACGCTTTCGCATCTTCCGGGTGTGAATATGCTTTTCGGTGCATCAACATATACTTATACATATTCGGATGCCGCTCCTTCTGCAAATGCGAGGTTTCTTGGTGAGGGGTGTTGGGTGGAATCGCATAATTCCGCCATTATGATGGATGGCAGGGACAATGCGGAAATCTATCACAAGTCGAAGCTTGTGGTCGGTGTGGAGATGACTCCATATCCGAAGTTCTTTACCAAGGTGGATGATTTGCTGGGCGGTGTTATGGGACGCAATGTCGGGCAGGAACAGGTTTCATTGCTGCATTGCATCTCGAATGATGTCGACGGAGCACGCAGTGTGTCGGTCGGCGCGGTTATATGCTACGAGTCTGTGTATCCGGAGCATTGTGCCGAATATGTGAAGAACGGTGCTAAACTGTTGGCTGTCATCACCAACGATGCCTGGTGGGGCGATACTCCCGGTTACAAGCAGCACCTCAGTTATGCGTGCCTGCGAGCCATTGAGACCCGCAGGAATATTGTAAGAAGTGCAAATACGGGCATTTCCGCAATTATTGACAAATACGGCAATGTGACTGAATCAACGCAATGGGATGAACCCGCTTATCTTAAAGGAAAGGTGTCGCTGAATGACGAGATGACATTCTTTGTGCGTCAGGGAGACATCGTAGGGCGCTTCTGCGTGTTCCTGTCTATCCTCCTTCTGCTTTCAATGGCAGTCCGCGGGCTTATCCGTAAATAGCGATATTGGATTATCTTGCAGTGAATGTGTAGGTTATCGTGCCAGGATGCTTGTTTGATACTTCAAAGTTAAAGCTAAATTTAGTTCGTAATGCAGCATCCTTGCAAGCGTCAAGTATATATTCGTCAGATATTGTGGATTCCGGCTTTATTCGTGCAGAGATAACCTCTCCAGTGTGGTTTATATAAATACCTACTACTACTTTTCCGGCGATTCCCTCTGAAATTTTTGGGAGGTATGTTTCATCCCTTACATATCTGTCTTCCACCTTTACCTTGGCGGTGACTGATACACGTACTTTTCGGCTATCTGACTGTGAAGATGAAATTGATTCTACAGAGGTTGATTTGGATGAAGACGAAACCGTTTTTGTCGAGGATGAACTTGAGGAAGAAGTGGAGGTCGTTTTCTGAATAGTTGATGCAATCTTCTTCTGATTTTGTGCCAACAGCTCGACCTTGCTTTGCAAAGCTGTGATTCTGGACTCCATCGAAGATATGCTGCTTGTGAGCTTGGTGACTTCCTCTTTGCTTGCACCCTGCACAACTGTAGTGTTACCGGCTGGAGTCTGCACCTTTCCTTGCAAGGCGGCGACCTTGGACTCCAATAGCGAAACGGACTTGGACAGTTTTTCGAACGACTCCTTGGATATACCCTGTTCGATGACTACGCTGTTGCCTGGCTCTTCAGAATTGATTGCAGAAGCATCTGTCATATCGATTGGCAGTGGGGGAGCTTCTGTGCTGTCGGAAATTGCGTGGTACATTATATGTCCTTCAACGAGCTTGGAGAGATTGTTAATCTCTTTCTTGCATTGCTCTGTACGGTAAACATTGACGCCCAAGATGACAGCCATCGCGACAATTACCGTCACTTTGAAGATTGAATTGCTGTTGTTCTCTTCCATATCGGTTATAGCTTTTGTGGTGTGTAATTGTCGCCAAGTTACCATAATTTTCTGATAATGACAACGTTTCCGCTTCGTATTATCAGGTGCTATGGCGATAATCTAAACACTATAAATCAAAAGCAACTGATGCTCGGAGCGAATTTTTCTGAGCGGAGGGCGCAGTTGCTTTTGATTTTTTTTGAAGCAAATTATTTGCTGAGTGAAGATCGTAAATTATTTCGTGGCGCAGATAGTTGGCGTAAAAAAAAGAGGGTGCGCTTGACACCCTCTTCGTTAATCCATTACGGGACGCTGAATCTGCTCTTTGCTCTCCAGATTGTCTCCGTTGTCGTTGTAAAACTCATATTGCAGCACGCTGAATTCCTGTACTTCCTTGTGCTCCAGTTTGCATTTGTACTTCCTTTTCCATTTCCGAAGATATGAGTTGAAACCTCTCGAAATATAGGCACCAAGAATTGGACCTGTCTTCAGAGTGATGGACTTGACATTGTTCGAGGCGAAATATGCGATTTTTCTTTCGATTTCCTCGTCTATTACAAGACTCGGGGCAATCTTTCCGGTTCCGTGGCAGACTGGACAAACCTCTGTGGTCTCGATTTCTGTTACCGGACGGATTCTTTGCCGTGTAATCTGCATAAGTCCGAATTTCGTGAGAGGAAGGACATTGTGTTTCGCTCTGTCGTCCTGCATCAACTCTGTCATATATTTGAATAGGCCGTTTCTGTGTTCTGTGCTCTCCATATCGATGAAGTCCACAATCACAATCCCGCCCATATCCCTCAGACGCAGCTGACGAGCTATTTCCTCTGCAGCATAACGGTTTACCTCGTAAGTGTTCTCTTCCTGATCGTTGGTCTTTGCCCGGATTCCGCTGTTGACGTCCACGACGTTAAGCGCTTCCGTTGATTCGATTACAAGATAGGCTCCCTGCTTGATCGGAACAATCTTTCCGAATGAACTCTTGATCTGGCGGGTTATTTCGAAATGGTCGAAAATAGACTCTTTGCCGTCATAGAGTCGCACAATCTTCTCCTTGTCGGGTGAAATCTGGGAAATGTATTCCTTGATTTCCTTGAACTCCTTTTCGTCATTGACGTAAATGTTTGAAAACGAGTCGTTGAACAGATCCCTCAGGACGGTTGTGGTTTTGCTGTATTCCGTAAATAGCAGTTGAATGCCCTTGCTTTTCGAAAGTTTTGTCCAGGAACTTTCCCATTTGCTTATCAGCGACCTCAATTCTGAAACAAGAATTGCCGCGTTCTTTCCTTCAGCTGCAGTTCTTATTATGGCGCCGTAGTTTTGCGGGAGTATGCTTCTGACCAATGTCTCAAGTCTCTTCTTTTCTTCTTTCGATGAGATTTTCTGAGATATGCTCACTTTCTTCGCAAAAGGAAGGAGTACAATATTGCGTCCTGCCAATGAGATTTCTGCAGTAAGTCGTGACCCTTTGGTAGAAATCGGTTCCTTGACGATCTGCACCACAAGCATCTGACCCGGCGAGAGGACTTTCTCTATCTGTCCGTCCTTTTCCAGAACCGGTCCCAGAGAAATGTCCGAGAATAATGTTCCCGCATCGGTGTTGGGGTTTGTCTTCTTTACGAATTCATCGAACGCGCTGAAATAAAAACCCAAATCCAGATAATGGATGAATGCTTCCTTTTCGTCTCCGATGTCCACAAAGGCAGCATTGAGAGCAGGCATTACTTTTTTTACCTTGCCGAGAAATACATCTCCCACAGTGAAACTGTGCCCTTTGCTGGACTCTTTGTTCAGTTCGATGAGCCGATGGTTTTCCATCAATGCTATTTTCACCTCATCTTCGCTGACATCTACAATCAGATCTTTTACTGATTCTTTTTCAGACTCCATCAGGATATTTCAATATTGTTTAATATAGTCAGAGGAAACCTCGGATAGTACCGTACTTGTGTTTCCCCACATAATAATAAAGAGGCCGTCCGGACTACCGGTCAGCCTCTCTCTCTTAGCAGACTGCTAAAATGGCAGACACTGAAAAATTACTTCTTCTTATGTCTGTTCTTGCGCAAACGCTTTTTACGTTTGTGCGTTGCCATCTTATGTCTCTTTCTCTTTTTACCGCTTGGCATAGATTGATAAAGATAAAATTGTTAATTATTATTTATTTCTTAACTGCACCAACGAACACTTTTGCAGGCTTGAAAGCCGGAATATTGTGTGCCGGAATTGTCAGTGTAGTATTCTTTGTAATGTTCCTGGCTGCTTTCTCAGCTCTGTGCTTGATGATGAAGCTGCCGAAGCCGCGGAGATATACAGGCTCCTCTTTAGAAAGAGAATCCTTAACACTTTCCATAAAAGCCTCAACTACGGTCTGTACTGTAGTTTTCTCGAGTCCTGTTGCTTTTGCAACCTCGTTTACGATTTCTGCCTTTGTCATAATACGTATTGTTTAATATTACTGTATTCGAGTTAAAGAGCCCTGACGCGTTGTGCGTATTGTCTTTTCAATGGGCGATTAGATGGCAAATTTAGTGTTATTTTTGTTATTTCCAAAGTATTACGCCAAAATATATTCATTCCGGCAAGCGGAAAATGTCTTGGCACAATGATTGACGATATAAAGGCGCAACACGGAAAATCAGAGGCCGATGACAAATTGGCAGACTTCCCGTGCCCTTTATTATTTATATTCGTATGACGGATAATATGACAGATAAGTTTTCAGATATTTTTGCCCCCGCCGGCGCTGAAGTCAGCATAATCCCGGTGATGTCGGCTGATATGTCAGCCAAGATGGAAGAAGTGGATTTGCCGAATGTGCTGCCGATACTGGCTTTGAGAAACGCCGTGCTTTTCCCAGGTGCTATATACCCTATAACGGTAGGACGCGACAAGTCTATCAAACTCATAAACGATGCTCAAAAGAAAAATTCATTCATAGGCGCGGTTCCTCAGAATGATGTAAGTGTAGAGGAACCCGGACTTGACGATTTGTTCCCTTTCGGCACCGTGGCGCGTATAGTGAAGACTTTCGAGATGCCTGACGGTACTCTCTCGGTCGTGCTTCAGGGCTTGAAGCGGTTTGAAATAGCAGCTCTCGTGAGCGAGGAACCATATCTCAAGGCAAATGTGCAGTATCTTGAGGACCTTTATGCGGATATGGCGAATCCGGAAGTGCGTGTAATTGCTGATGCGCTGAAGGAGAAAGCTGCTGCCATTATCAAGTCATCTTCGCTCGCACCGAAGGAGGCTGCAAAGGCGATGGCATCCATAGATGACTATGATTTTCTCGTGAATTTCATCGCTACAACTGTTGAGGTTGAGAATTTCCACGACAAGGTCGAGCTTCTCAAATACGAGGATATGAAAGTCCGCGGAATGAAGTTGCTCAATGTTCTGGACACTCAGGTTGAACTGTTGAAAATCAAGCAGGAGATAAATACGAAGGTCAAGAACGAGATTGACCAGCAGCAGCGTGAGTATTACCTTAACAATCAGCTTCGTACCATCCAGGAAGAGCTCGGAATGGATGAGGACGAGGATCTGAATAAATTGAGGAATGAAGCAGCGAAGAAAGACTGGCCGGATTCCGTGAGGGAAATTTTCGACAAGGAACTGGCGAAACTCGAGCGCTACAATCCTTCGTCTCCGGATTACAGCATACAGTATAATTATATAAAATTTATGCTGGAACTGCCTTGGAACCATATTTCCAAGGATAATCTTGACCTCAAGCACGCACAGAAAGTGCTTGACGCCGATCATTACGGACTGGAGAAGGTCAAGGAGAGAATCATCGAATATCTTGCTGTGCTCAAACTGCGCGGAGATATGAAATCCCCGATTCTTTGCCTTTACGGGCCTCCGGGAGTCGGCAAAACCAGTCTCGGTAAATCCATTGCCAAGGCTATCGGCCGCAAATACGTGAGGATAGCGCTGGGTGGTATGCACGACGAGGCTGAAATCAGGGGCCACAGAAAAACATATATCGGAGCATTGCCTGGACGTATTCTGAACGGAATCTCTAGGGCCGGCACATCCAACCCTGTGATGGTGCTTGACGAAATTGACAAACTTAGCAGCGAATTCAAGGGCGACCCGTCTTCGGCTTTGCTTGAGGTGCTTGACCCTGAGCAGAATGTGACGTTCCATGACAATTATCTTGATGTGGATTATGATTTGTCGCACGTGCTTTTCATAACGACTGCAAATGACATTTCGACCATCCAGCCGGCACTTCTCGACCGTATGGAACTCATCAATGTTACAGGGTATCTTGCGGAAGAAAAGATGGAGATTGCCAGGAAATTCCTTCTTCCTAAGGAACTGGAGGAACATGGTATCGACAAAAAGGCTCTCAAGATAGACAAGTCAGCATTGGCTGAAATCATTGACCAATATACTCATGAGTCTGGGGTCCGTGGTTTGGAAAAACAGATTGCGAAGATTGCCAGAGTGACTGCGAAGAAGATTGCAATGGACGAGATTTGTCCTTCGGTCATCAAGAAAGAGAATCTGAGGGAATATCTTGGACTTCCTACTGCATTCCACGATAAACAAGGCGGTAATGAGGGCATTGGAGTGGTTACGGGACTTGCCTGGACGCAGATGGGCGGCGAAATTCTCTTTGTGGAAAGTTCCGTGAGTGAAGGCAAGGGACAGTTGACGATGACCGGAAATCTCGGAAATGTGATGAAGGAGTCGGCGACCATCGCTTACCAATATATAAAGGCTCATCCGGATTTGGCTGGGCTTGAGTCAAAGGAATTTGATGCTAGAGATGTGCATATCCACGTGCCGGAGGGTGCAACTCCGAAAGACGGCCCGTCTGCAGGTATAACTCTCGTTTGCTCAATGCTTTCGGCGTACAGGAAGCAGCCTGTCCGCGCGGGTGTGGCAATGACGGGTGAAATGACTTTGCGTGGCCGCGTGCTCCCTGTGGGAGGTATCAAGGAAAAGATTCTTGCTGCAAAACGTGCAGGTGTGACATCCATAGTGATATCGGAGGATAACAAGAAGGACATTGAGGACATAAATGCCAAATATGTTGCCGGTCTGTCATTCGAGTACGTGAAAACGATAGATGACGTCATAAAATACGTGTTCGGAAAATGAATGTTCAGATAGAGGAAAGCTGGAAAAAAGCCCTGTCAAGCGAGTTTGACAAGCCATATTTTGAATCTCTCGTGGCGTATCTTCATCAGGAGAAGTGTAGCGGCTGTCAGATATTTCCTCGGGGTGACGAAATTTTCAAGGCTTTTGAGCTGACGCCTGTGGACAAGGTGAAGGTCGTGATACTCGGGCAGGATCCGTATCACGGCGTGGGGCAGGCGATGGGATTGTCGTTCTCTGTGCCGGAAAATGTCCCTGCGCCTCCGTCGCTCAAGAATATTTTCAAGGAAATCGAAGACGATTTGGGCTGCAGGATGAGCGGTTGCCCGGATTTGCGCAAATGGGCGGAGCAGGGAGTGCTGCTTCTGAACTCTGTGCTTACGGTCAGGGCGGGACAGCCGGCGTCGCACAGCGGCATTGGATGGCAGCAGTTTACGGATGCTGTAATAAGTTATATTTCAGAATATTGTAACGGAGTTGTGTTCCTTCTTTGGGGGAATTTTGCAAGAAGCAAGAAAGACCTCATAGACAAATCGCGGCATTATGTGCTTGAGGCTGCGCACCCGTCACCTCTTGCGCGTGGAGCATTCTTCGGCTGCAGGCATTTTTCAAAGACAAATGAAATACTCCTTTCGGAGGGCAAAACGCCAATTGACTGGAGGTTGTAGGCCTTATTGATAATGAGGTTATAAAAGTTGAATAATATATGAAAACCAAGGCCAGAACAAAGGCATTGTTCCCGGGATCTTTCGATCCGTTCACTTTGGGACATCTGAATATATTGAAACGCGCATTGACAATGTTCGATGAGGTCGTTGTCGCTGTAGGTATCAACCAGGACAAGCGCGGTTTCTTCGATATGGACCAGCGCATTGACATTATCAAGCAGATTGTCAAGGGGTTGGATGGCGTCAGTATCATCAAGTACGATAATCTGACAGTGGATACGTGCAGGGAACTGGGTGTCAGCCATATAGTCCGCGGGGTCAGAAATATGATTGACTTCGAGACGGAGCGCTCAATCGCTGATGCAAACCGCAAACTGGCTCCCGAAATTGACACTATAATCATTCCTACGGCTCAGGAATTTGCGCATATTTCGTCTTCGGCTGTGAGAGATATCCTCAGACACCACGGAGATACTTCGCTTTTCCTTCCGCAAGACGTCGTCTTGCCGGAAAATCTGTAAATCATTTCATACATTTTCTGAAACTATGAGGTCGCGGATTCTGACATTGCTCGCAGTCGTGCCGGTGTTGCTTTTGTCGCTGGCAGGAGTCGGTAGCGTGTCAGCGGCTGAACTTCATTCTCCAGACTCTGTGGCTTTGGCTTCTGTCGGCAGGAAACTTCAGGAATATGTCAAGGTCATTGAGCCGTTGGATTCAAAAGCGCAGAAGGAGGAGTGTGATTTTCTCATTTCTTCGTGCAGGGATTCCGTGACGAGGCAGTATGTTGCGACTTGGCTCTATAAAAACTATGTGTCATCACATATAATGGGAATTGAATCGGTGGCGCTTCACATAGCGGACAACTGGTTTTTCTCGGGCAAGGTAAAGGCGGTTAACGATGCCGATTTGATTGATATGCGCATTTGGGCTGATTTTAACAGACAGTCTATGGTGGGCGAGAAGGCTCCCGAGCTAGTCTTATTTAGTCCGGACGGGACAGATGTCAGTCTTTTCGGTGGCGGAGCACAGCGACGCTATTCGATTGTATATTTCTATGACACAGGATGTTCCAGTTGTCTCGTGCAGTCTGTTATGCTTCAGACATATCTCTCGGATGTGACTTATCCGGTTGATTTTTATGCTGTATATACAGGTGCAGACAGCCTTTCGTGGCGGACGTATCGAGAGAAGCGTTTCTCGTCAATGTCTTCGTCCGTTCTCGTCGCCAATCTGTGGGATCCGGATATTTCATCGGATTTCCAGAAGAAATATGGGGTTATGAGCACTCCGCAGATGGTCCTTGTGGACAAGAATGGCATTATTGTCGGACGAAAACTGGATGTGCCGGCATTGAGGACAATGATGACGGAGATTTATTCGTCCGATGATTATGAGTATGGCTCGGATTCCACCTCGATGGCTATGATTGAGGCGATATTCCAGTCTCTCGGTGACGGTTTTACGTCTTCAGAGGCGGATAAGGTGATTGACGAGATTGCCGTAAGGTCAATGCAGAATCTGCCGGTGTTCAAAGAGACAGTCGGCGATATGTTCTATTATCTTTCGTCCTCAACGGACGGCAGGTGTAAGGAGGTGGCCAAGTATTTGGCTGATAAATATATACTTTCTCGCCCTGATTTGTGGGACACTTCTGCTGACAGCCTCAAGGTAGTAGGATATGCCAAGACTGTGTCCGACTTGATGTCGCGCGCGGAGCCAGGCAAACCGGTCCCGGATGTGAAGGTAGAGGGCATTATGGCAAAAGGGGGAGTGACTTCTTTAGTGCTTTCCTGGAACTCTGATGACAGTCCTTATGCCAGAAAATGGCAGCTATCCAGGCTGCACAGGGATGTTTATATTTTATTCTTCTCTGAGAATTGCGCTTCTTGCAAGGCTGAAGTCGAGGCTGCTGATGCAATGATGAAAGCTGACAGAAAAGTTAGATTTCTGTTTGTGCGGGCATCTTCCAACTTGCCTGCAGAGGTGCTGGATGCTTTTGACCTGTCTGTGCTGCCGTTCTGCCTGCATATCGACAGACAAGGAAACGTGATTGAGCGGTACGTGGATTTGCGTCATCACAACTGATTTTCTTCAGATTTTTTGCGGCATTTGTGCATATTCTGAAAAATTGTATAAATTCTCATCTTTGACACATCCGATTTGATATATCAAGTCCCCAGACCGCTGTAGTGGCGATTTGGGGACTTTTTGATTTTTCAAGTATGTAATGTAACGGAGGCTACGTTGCTGCTCGCTCCCTGTTGCCTCCAGCAGGA
>CAVJKV010000026.1:0-33008 GCA_963650425.1 Oscillibacter sp.
AAACTCTTTCAAATATTTGCGATTATTTTAAATTTATGAATGTGTCAAACTTCCGGGGCGTGTGCTGGTCGAGCAGTCGGTGAGCGGCCAGTCTTTCAGATCAACCTTGGGAACAGACTCATTATACCCAGTTTTCTCACATCCGCAAAGGCTTGCCACCATTATGGTCACATAACTCAAAATATGTCGAATCTTTTTCATGCCAATAAAATTCGTTTTTCTGAAAAACTTGCGTGTTACGAGACAAATTTAGTTGTTTTTACACAATCAGTTCATATGACCGGCTGGAATCTTATAGAAAGGTTTTTCCGTAACGGAAGGACAGCATCTGTTCTATAGGGGATGTCTTTAATGAAATACGCCAAAACCATCGGTCTTCATTCGTTTGTTTTCCCCATAAGTTTGCCTAAGATTGATTCGGCCGATTCATTATTAACTGTATGAAGTAATTATTTAGATTAAATGTGTCAATTATTTGATAGATAAATATAATATCACTATATTTGTAATCGGAATCGTAAGGCTGCTTGACTAAATCAGAAACAATGATAGTCAGGCCATCCATAGCGTTCAGCGGTTTCTCAGGCTCCGCAAAGGGAGTCACTGCCCGGAGCACGAAGGGTAGGATCATTCTTTCTTCGAAATCACAACACAGCAGCATAACAACTCCGGCACAGGCCGTGAGCCGCAACACCCTGTCCAAGATCTCCCGGTCGTACAAGCAGTTTTCCGATTTCCAGATGAAGGGCTGGGAGACTTTGGCGGGTAAGATGAATGGCATTTGTGCATTTGACAAACTGGCCGAATTGATTCCGTTGTCAATAAAAATGCTCCAGATATGGAATATACATCTGAATATGTCAACTCAAAGAATCCGCAAGAGTTCAGCAGACATTGACGTTGAAAGACAATCGCCTTACGGCAAAAGCGGTCGTGGACTCGATGGGGATTTACCTCACATACAAGGAACGGTATAAAGAAGAACAGAAAGTCCGAACCATCGAAACCGTCATTGAGAAAGAAATCAATGTCCTTAAATGGTGGCAGAAAGTGTTGATGTGGATGGGAGGAATAGCTGTTTTAAGTATAGTCTTATTAGGCGTAATGGGTATACTAAAGTTCAGGATAATCAAATAAACACAATCCTAAATATTGTGTTTAGAATTGTGTTTAATCGGTCTAATTATCTGTAAATCAACCTATATTCGTGGAGATGGGCGGAGTCGAACCGCCGTCCAAACACCGTATCAGGTGGCTTTCTACACGCTTATCCGTCCTTTGATTTTCGATCCCGGAGTGCCGGAAGGCGAGCTGACCGGAACTTATCCTTTAGGTCTTGGCGGAGTTTAAAGGAGTCCCTCCGTGCATCCGGTTTGAATGATATCCCGAACCCAGAACATAACCGGCCTAAAGTCTGCAGGATACTCGTCAGAGCCGCAACCTTGGCGGCCCGATTAAGGTGATCAACCTAGTTGATTACGCAGCGAGTGCATAGTTGTTGTTAGCAACTGAATTTACGGCCGCTGAGATTAACGTGCAAACGTACCATACGCACGACGTGCTTACCATCCGAAGTCAATGCTGTCAAAACCAGAACATCCCCGAATGATTTCTGCAAAATTAACATTTCTGTCCGTCATTCAAAAATATCTCCATCGTATTTTTCTGTTTTGCCGAGCAGTCATCATCAGACGACGGCCGGAGCTGGTGAATGCCATTATGGAAACCCATGAGACTCACTTCCTCTTAAAGGGGACCGGATGGAGAATAATAAACAGAGGGTTACAGAAGTGCGTTGGGTAAGTGTAAATGTGGAGGTTAAAACTAGTGTAAATGGGAAGGATAGCAAAGAATCAGGATACTTGCGGAACTTGACTAAAATGACATTTGCCAAATTGCCCTATGTTTCATAAATTTGTATGATTCGTGTCTTGCGTATGCGTGCGCGATATTATGCAGAACAACAATAAGAAGCGTGCAGACTTTCAGAGTAAAGCCTCATAGTTTCGCAAACCATAGTATTATGAGAAATCTCACATTGGCCACATTGGTGATGATAGGTGCGTGCGCGTGCTCGTCAGGACCGAAAAAGGGCAGTTTGCCGGTGTATCTTGATGAAACAAAGCCGATAGAGCAGAGAGTTGAAGATGCTCTCTCAAGAATGACACTCGAAGAAAAAGTCGGAATGCTGCACGCACAATCCAAATTCAGCTCAGCCGGTGTGCCTCGTTTGGGTATTCCTGAAATCTGGTGTACTGACGGACCTCACGGAATCAGACCGGAAGTCTTGTGGGACGAATGGGATCAGGCAGGGTGGACAAACGACTCGTGTACGGCATTCCCGGCATTGACCTGTCTGGCGGCTACGTGGGACAAGTCGCTTGCTGAGCTGTATGGTGTATCCATAGGGGAAGAAGCGAAATACAGAAAGAAGAATGTGCTTCTCGGCCCCGGTGTTAATATCAACAGGACACCGCTTAACGGACGTAATTTCGAGTATATGGGCGAGGACCCGTATCTGTCTGGGCATTTGGCAGCCAAATATATACAGGGCGTTCAAAGCAACGGAGTGGCTGCGTGTGTGAAGCATTTCGCATTGAACAATCAGGAGAAATGGCGTACGAGTGTAAATGTAAATGTGGATGACAGGACATTGCACGAGTTGTATCTTCCTGCATTCAAGACCGCTGTGGAAGAAGGTGGCGCTTGGGCTGTTATGGGATCTTATAATCTTTACAAAGATCAGCATTGTTGCCACAACGAATACCTGTTAAACGACATTCTTAAACGCGACTGGAAATTCGACGGTGTGGTCATAAGTGACTGGGGCGGCACACATAGCACTGATCAAGCGGCAAAGAATGGGCTTGATATGGAATTCGGTACGTGGACGAACGGCCTGACTGAAGGGCGAAGCAATGCCTACGACTCCTATTTTCTAGCTGCAGCATATCTTGAAAAACTCAAATCTGGAGAGGCTGACGTCGCAACTTTGGACGATAAAGTCCGTCGGGTTCTTAGGCTTGAAATGAGGACAAATATGAGCGCGAACCATTCAACCGGACGTTTCGTGTGTGACGATCATTCTGCAGCCGCCAGAAAAATCGGTGCTGATGGCATTGTACTTCTCAAGAATGATGATAATATTCTTCCTATCAATGTAGAGAACGTCAAAAAAGTGCTGGTAGTGGGCGAGAATGCCATCAAAATGATGACTGTGGGAGGAGGAAGTTCTTCATTGAAAGTGAAATATGAAGTCTCACCGCTTGAGGGGCTTACAGAAGCCTTGAAAGGAAAATGCGAGGTGATATATGAGAGGGGATATGTGGGACATATAGGCGGAGAATACAACGGTGTTTCAAGCGGACAGGATTTGTCAGAGTCCAGAGATTCGCAAACTTTGATTGCCGATGCAGTCAATGCCGCAAAAGACGCGGATTATGTGATTTTTGTCGGTGGGCTTAACAAGAGCAATCATCAGGATGCGGAAGGCGGTGACAGATATTCGTATTCGCTTCCGTATGGCCAGGATGACGTTATATTGGCGCTTGCTGAGGAGAACAAAAATCTTGTAGTTGTGAACGTGTCTGGAAATGCTGTCGCAATGCCTTGGCTGTCAAAAGTTAAGGCTGTGCTGCAGGACTGGTATATCGGCAGTGAGGCCGGCAATTCACTTGCTGATGTGCTGACCGGCAAAGTCAATCCTTCAGGAAAACTGCCGTTCTCATATCCAGTGTCATTGGCCGACACTCCGCTCAAGACGGAGATTCAGTATCCTGGAATTTTGGCGGAGGGTGAGAAGGTTGCACAGCAGAGTTATGATGAAGGTCTGTATGTCGGTTACAGGTGGTATGACCGCGAAAAGATAGCACCGGCATTTCCATTCGGATATGGCTTGAGTTATACTACGTTTGAATTCGGGGACGTGAAGCTGTCATCGTCATCAATGAAACTGAATGGCAAGATAAAAGTGTCAGTGCCTGTAAAGAATGTGGGCAATGTGCCTGGGGCAGAGGTTGTCCAACTGTATGTCGCGGATTTGGAATGCTCGGTTGATCGACCTGTCAAGGAACTCAAAGGGTTTGACAAACTTTATCTGCTGCCGGGAGAAACCGGAACCGCTAGCTTTGAGCTTGATTCAGATGCTCTCAGTTTCTACGATGCGGAAAAGCAATGCTGGACTGCGGAGCCAGGTGTGTTCAAGGTTCTTGTCGGAGCGTCATCGGTCGACATGCGTTCTTCTGCTGAATTTACTCTGAAATAGTCGTATGTCAGGCATTCGGAAAATTGGGGGATTGCTTCTGAGCGTTTGCGCATTGTCACTGTTTATGGCAATGCCGATCTCTTGTAACTCTCTGGGGCACAAATCAGACAAACTTCACGGTCAGGTTTCTATATCCGGCGCATTTGCACTTTATCCTTTGGCTGTCCAGTGGGCAAATGAGTTTGAGGTAAAGTATCCCGATGTAAAAATTGATGTTTCTGCAGGTGGTGCAGGCAAAGGAATGACTGATGTGCTCAACGGTATGGTTGATTATGCAATGCTGTCGAGAGAATTGCATCAGGAGGAGGTGGAGGCTGGCGCAGTATCTTTTATTGTTGGACGCGATGCAGTCGTGCCTGACGTTTCGTCAAACAATCCCTACATTGACATTATAAAGCGAAAGGGGCTCAATTCCGAAGAGGCAAGGAAAATATGGATAACCGGTGAGATTACAACGTGGGGACAGTTGCTCGGGATAAAAGACAAGCATCAGATACACGTATACACACGTTCTGACGCTTGCGGTGCAGCCCAGACATTCGCATCGTGGTTTGATGCCAAACAGGAGGAACTGAAGGGGACAGCAGTTTACGGCGATCCTGGAATAGCGAAGGCTGTGCAGAATGACAAGTGGGGAATAGGTTTCAATAATCTTGCGTATGCGTATGATGCCCAGACACATAAGGTGCAACAAGGACTGGAAATATTCCCGCTTGACGCGGATATGGACGGGACAATAAGTCCTGATGAGGATTTTTATGCGACAAAGGAAAGTCTTGTGCACGCCATAGAGATTGATTGTTTTCCGACACCTCCCGCCAGAAATCTTTACTTTGTCTCGAAGGGAGCGCCCAAGGATTCCGCTTCGCTGGCATTTCTGAGATATGCTCTCAAGGACGGTCAGAGGTTCAACGAGCCTGCAGGATATGTGCAGATTTCGTCAAAAATGCTCAGCGAGAATCTTAAAGCATTGAGAACTTCACGTCGTGCGTCCAATATCCGTGGGAACAATACTCTCAGCATTGTATATGCTTTTGTCGGTGTGATTGCTGCCATATTCATTCTTTTCGGTTCAACAATCTTCCAGAGGTCGTGGAACAAAAGGCGCATATACAGACAGCATTTGTCGTCTGTCTTTATGTTCATCCTGACGGTGTCTTCAATATTGCTTCTTATCGCGATGATGGCAGGGCTTGCCTACAAATCGATGCCTATATTGCAGGAGAATTCATTTTGGGACCTGGTTACTTCTTCCGAGTGGAAGCCGTCGCAGAAAAAATTCGGATTCCTACCGTTTATAACTGGCACATTGACAGTGACTTTGATTGCGATAACAATTGCTTTGCCGCTGTCATTGTTTACGGCTATTTCATTGACCGAATATTCCAAGAAAGTAGTCAGAAAATTTGTCTATCCTGCCTTGGATATACTTGCAGCGATACCTTCAGTCATTTATGGCGTGTGGGGAATATTGCTTCTGATACCTGTGACAGGATATTCGCTTCTCACTGCGTCGCTTGTGCTGTGCGTTATGGTGCTGCCGATAATGGTAAGCCTTTTCGTGGAAATATTTTCGTCTGTATCTCAGGATTTGCGTGATGCGTCAATGTCTCTGGGCGCAACCCAGTGGCAGACGACAAGGCGGGTAGTACTGAAAAAGTCATTGTCCGGAATTTTCGCGGCTGTGGTGCTTTCTCTGTCAAAAGCAATGGGTGAGACAATCGCAGTTATGATGGTCTGTGGCAGTATCCCTGCTATCCCGAAATCTTTGTTCAAGGGATTCTATACGTTGCCGGCTCTCATTGGTAATAATTACGGAGAGATGGCTTCCGTGCCTTTGTATGAATCTGCAATAATGTTCGCGGCCTTGCTGCTGCTCGTTATTGTGGTGATATTCAATGTGCTGTCTCGTGTAATTCTGTATAAAGTCCAAAAAGGGGAGTGAGTATGGAAAAGATGAAAAGCAAATTCTTGGTGGAGAACATTGTAAAGGTGCTGATGTGGATATCAGTCATCCTGGTGTTTCTGACGGTCATATCCATTATTTGGACGATCTTTGTGAAGGGGATCGGCTCCATCTCCTGGGATATGATAACCAAGGCTCCGGGCAAAAACTGGAATACGACAGATGACGGGGGATTCCTTAACGCGATAGTAGGGTCGTTGATTGTGGTCGTGCCGGCAACTGTGATTGCAATGTTCGTAAGTGTTCCTGTGGTGTTCTATATGAACCTGTACCGCAGGCGTTCTAACTGGCTTTCATACATAGCCCGTCTTGTGTATGATGTTCTCTATGGAATTCCGTCAATTGTCTATGGCGCATTTGCCTTTATGATAATGGTAATGGTGGGAATGCGTGCTTCAGTGTTGGGAGGTATCATTGTCAGCACTTTGCTTATAATTCCGATGTTCATAAGGAGCGGTGACGAGATATCCAAATCAGTGCCGGACGATATGATAGATGCGGCCTATTCTCTTGGAGCCACAAAACTGGAGACACTCAAAGTGGTTTTGCGTCAGATTCTTCCGGGAATGGCAACTGCAACATTGCTTGCGGTGGGCAAGGCTATAGGCGATGCTGCGGCAGTGATGTTCACGGCAGGATTTTCAGATTCGGTGGCGACCTCATTGTCATCTCCTACCGCGACTTTGCCGTTGGCTATTTTCAACTGGATTACTATGCCTGATCCTTTTCCTGGCAGGGCATACGCGGCGGCTCTCGTGCTGACAGTCATTGTACTGATTCTCAGTCTCGGAGGCAGATGGATTACAAATCATTTTACTAAGAACAATATGTAATATGGAACAGAATATAAAGAAAGATCCCCTTGCCGTGAAGAATCTCAATCTTTCGATTGAGGGGCATCAGATACTGAAAAATATCAATCTGGTATTTCCGGAAAACAAGATTACCTGTATCATCGGGCCATCTGGGTGTGGCAAAAGTACATTGCTGAAAAGCCTTAACCGATTGACTGACAATATTGACAATATCAAGATAGATGGGCAGATAATGATTGGACAGCAGGATATCATAGGTGCCGGATATAAAGATCTGATAGAACTCAGACGCCGAATCGGTCTGGTGCCACAGAGACCGTGTCCATTGCCCATGTCCATTTTTGACAATGTTGCATACGGATGCCGTATTCACGGGATGCACAGAAAGAAAAAGGAATTGGCTGAAGTTGTGGAGAAATATCTACGTGAGGTTGGCTTATGGGATGAGGTAAAAGACAGGCTTCAGAGTTCTGCAATGCGATTGTCGATAGGCCAGCAGCAGAGGCTTTGTCTTGCGAGAAGTCTTGCCGTGGAGCCTGATTTTATCCTTGCAGACGAGGCTACGAGTGCGCTTGATCCTGTATCGAGCAAGACTATAGAGGACTTGTTTATGAAACTCAAGGAGAATTATTCCATAATTATGGTTACGCATACGCTCCGTCAGGCATTGCGTATTGCTGATTATGCGGTGTTCCTGTATCTCGGCGAAGTTATCGAGACTGGTGATGCCAAACAGGTATTCAATGAGCCGCGCGAGGAGCTGACCAAGAAGTATCTTGCTGGTGTTTTCAGTTAGATTTTATAACTTTGCAGTCTGTTTTGCAAACGCTGAAAACGTTGATTGAAAAAGATTCTTAAACCGAAATATTGAAATGAGCGAACATCTGACGCATTTGAAAGAGCTTGAGGCTGAGTCAATATATATACTCAGAGAGGTTGCCGCCCAATTCGGGCGTCCCTGCATATTGTTTTCCGGAGGAAAGGATTCCATCGTGCTGACATATCTTGCCTATAAGGCGTTTTATCCGGCAAAAATTCCTTTTCCACTGGTTCATATCGACACTGGGCACAATTTCCCGGAGACGATAACGTACAGGGATGACCTTGTAAAGAAACTTGGCGCAGACCTTATTGTGGGATATGTGCAGGATTCGATAGACGAGGGCAAAGTGAAGGAGGAGACGGGTTACAATGCGAGCCGAAACAAGCTTCAGACTGTTACTCTGCTTGATACATTGGCCAAGTACAAATTCGATGCTGCCTGCGGAGGAGCGCGTCGCGATGAAGAAAAGGCGCGTGCAAAGGAGAGAATCTTCTCTCATAGAGATGAGTTTGGTCAGTGGAATCCGAAAAATCAGCGTCCTGAGCTTTGGAACATTTACAACGGAATGAAAAATCAGGGAGAGCATTTCCGTGTTTTCCCGATAAGCAACTGGACAGAGATGGATGTCTGGCAGTATATTTATCAGGAAGGAATTGAACTCCCGAGTCTGTATTATACGCATACCAGAAAGGTGTTTTTCAGAGACGGGCAGTGGCTTGCGGCTGAACCGGACATAATTATGCGCCGTCCGGAAGAGGAGGTCGTTGAGAAGGAAGTAAGGTGCCGTACAATCGGTGACATCACTTGCACAGGACTGACATTGTCTCATGCGCACAGTATTGAGGATATAATTGACGAGATTGCTTCTTCGCGAGTGACTGAGAGAGGTGGCAGGGCCGATGACAAGCGTTCTGAGACTGCAATGGAAGACCGTAAGAAAGCGGGTTATTTTTAATGGTTATGATGGCTGTGCAACAGTTTGCGGCCATTATTCAGTACGGGTTCTTAGAACGAAACAAGACGAATTAGAAAATGGAAACACAGAATACAAAGGGATATTTGAATATGCAGCTGCTCCGTTTTACGACGGCCGGCAGTGTGGATGACGGAAAAAGTACACTTATCGGAAGATTGCTATACGACTCGAAATCCATTTTTGAGGACCAGCTGGAAGCCGTTGAGGAGGCATCAAGAAGCAGAGGAAACGAGGAAGTGAACTTGGCTTTGCTTACTGACGGCCTTCGTGCGGAAAGAGAGCAGGGTATTACAATTGATGTCGCTTACAGATATTTCGCGACACCTAAGCGTAAATTCATCATTGCCGACACTCCGGGTCATATCCAATATACTAGAAATATGGTGACGGGGGCATCTACCGCAGACTTGGCGGTGATTCTTGTGGATGCACGTCACGGAATTATGGAGCAGACTGTAAGGCACTCATATATTGCTTCGCTGTTGGCTATCAAACAGGTCGTTGTTTGTGTCAATAAAATGGACCTTGTCGATTTCTCTCAGGAAGTGTTCGACAAGATTGTATCTGACTACAAGGCTATGGCTTCGTCCATTCAGCTAGGAAATGTAACGTTCATTCCGATTTCGGCAAAGCTTGGAGACAATGTCGTGAACAAGTCAGAAAATATGCCGTGGTACACCGGAAAGGCTCTTCTCGATTTCCTTGAGACTGTGCAGCTTCCGGAGGAGTCTGAAGACAGGATGCGTTTCCCTGTGCAGTACGTGATAAGGCCTATTTCCACGAAGTTTCCGGATTTTAGAGGCTATGCAGGGCGTCTTGCGGAGGGCTCGGTAAAGAAAGGTGACAAGATTAAGGTTTATCCTTCCGAAATGACATCCACCGTTACGGGTATCTATCTCGGGGAGAAAGAACTTGAGTCGGCAGTCTGCCCTGAGTCAGTGGATGTTACGCTTGCAGATGACATAGATATCAGCAGGGGTGATGTGATTGTGTCTGAGTCTGGTATTCAGCCTATGATGGAGCAGGAAGTGTTGTTGAATGTGTGCTGGTTCAGAAATTCTCCGTTGCAGCAGGGCAAGAAGTATGTCATAAGGCATATCGCTCAGCAGACATTGGGCATCGTGAAGGAAATCGAGTATAAGATTGACATCAATACTCGGGAGAAACAGTATGGCGTCGATAAACTGGTGATGAATGACATCGCAAGGGTTCGCATAAAGACTGCAGATCCTCTTGTGTTCGATTTTTACAAAGATAACCGTACGATGGGTAGTCTTATTTTCGTTGAAGAAGGTACCAATGACACCGTGGGTGCCGGAATGATAGTGCCTGAAGAAATCTGATAAATTATATGTCTGTATCCATTTCTTCAATGTCTGTAGAGGAGCGTAAGCAGTTCGCAGCTGAAAAGAATGCGGAATTCATCGGACAGTCACCGGAACGCGCTCTAGAATATTTCCTTAACGAGTTCCCGTCGTCATCGGCTTTGTCGTCAAGTCTTAGTTATGAAGACCAGACGATAACCGATATGATGGTGAAAGTCAGGAAGGATGCCAGAATATTCACTCTTGACACAGGCAGACAGTTCCCTGAGACATACGAGCTCATTGACCGCACCAATATGCAGTACGGAATAAAGATAGAGGTCTTTTTTCCCGACTACAAGAATGTGCAGAAGATGGTTCGCGAACATGGGATAAATCTATTTTATGACAGTGTCGAGTTGCGTCATCTTTGTTGCAACGTCCGTAAGGTGGAGCCGTTGAAACGTGCGCTTGAAGGCGTTGAGGTCTGGATTAGCGGACTCAGAAGGGAGCAGTCAGTTACCCGCGCAAATATGCAGATGGTGGAGTATGACACTGCTGACAATGTCATTAAACTTAACCCTTTAATTCTTTGGACTGAGGAGCAGGTTAAGGATTATGTCAAGGCCAATGGCGTGCCGTTCAATAAATTGCATAAACAGGGATTCCCGAGTATAGGCTGTCAGCCGTGTACAAGAGCCATAAAGCCTGGTGAGGATATCCGTGCCGGACGTTGGTGGTGGGAAGATCCCGAGCATCGTGAGTGTGGCCTTCACTGCAGAAAGTAAGCATTTACCGTTCAAAGAGGCTGCTATATTTTTATGCTGGTTTCCAGGCCGGTCTGCCAGTCTGTGACAGTTACAAGCGAGAGCTGACCGGAGTAATCAAGGTCAATCTTGATGTCGTCCAGGTCTGACTTGGTCCAATCGTATCCTGTTTTGGTGATGATTCCGGAGAGATTGTACTTTTTCCATACGGAGTAATCGTCTTTTGATATCAGGCTTAGTTTAAGGCCTTGTCCTTCAGGATTTTGTCGGGGAAGACATATCCTTGCCTCGTTCGTGGTTTCATCTTGCATTGCCTCACAACTGAATTTGCCGTTTAGCGGAGTTCCGGTAACCAGATTAAATCCATCGACATTACCGTCAATAATCAGGATGTAGGGATATTCTGAGCCGGTTGTGCAGGTGAGTCCTATACGGAGTTCCGTCCATTCCTTATGCAGGGCAGGAGCATAGTATTGGGATTCTCTCGAGCAGTCAATCTCATCGGAAGCGAGCCGTATCTTTGGACTTTCCTCTCCGACCGGTATTCTGACATTGTGGACATCTATGCTTCCGGCACTCAAGCCTTCTGCGCAGACAATGCGGTTAGTTCCTTTTCTTACCTTTACACGGATAATGTCACTGTCGATTCCGTTCAACAGTATTTCTCCGTTTCCGGGCTCTACTGCATTTTCCACGTTAATGTATATCGTGTTGTCAATGTTTGACCTATCTTTTAAGTCAATTGACAATACGCAAGGACAACCGTACCGAGTTTCCTTTATCGAGCACGAAAAGATGGAAAATAAGCAAATTATTGCCAGTAATGTCCGCAATGTCATAGTTAGTATGATTATGAAATAACTTCTAAATGGTCATTTCCTTTTCAATACCTGTTTCCCAATCAGTCACACTTACGCTGAATGTGCATTCATAAGATGTGACAGGCACGTCAGGACTGATGGAACCCGGTCTTGTTATAGTCAGATTCTTGATTGTATAGGTCTTGTTGCTCTCAATGTCCGGAATAGAAATGGGATAGTAGTATTTCATGTCCCCAAGAGTTGTCTCCACCACGACTCTGGTATATCTGGCGCTGAATTCTTCTGCTTGGGAGTCCTGTGCGGTCTTGTTCGGATAGACATAAAAGCTTGCCGGAGTCTCGTAAGGGGAAGTTTGAGTTACGACTGCATTTCCGGTGTTCTGATAGAGCAACTCCTTGGCAGTGTCATCGCAAAACTTAGACTTGTTCAACCAGATTGCAGGAGACTCGTTGAGCCCGTAATTTATGTCTCCTGCCACATTAATGGCATATATAGAGTTTACCTTGAACGTCATATTTTGGTATGCGACAGAGGTAAAATCGCTCGTTATCTTATTGACGGACAATCGAGCTACAAGTCTTTTGACCGGTATGTCGATATTTCCGGATTCGTTAAGCTGGATGCCCAACACTTTTCCGAACATTACAAGTCCGTCAATGCTGTTGTCTGCAAGTTTGGAGGTCTTGGCAAGAAGTTCTGTCTTGCTTGATACAGATGCTTCGGCTGGAGCATTGACAAGTGCGTATATGTCTTTTTCGCCAGTCGTGCAGCTTATCTTAATATTGCTTGAAGCATCTACGCTCCTGTAAGCATCGAGCGAACCGTCATTTCTGAATACGAATATTTGGGTGTTGCGGATATTTGTTTCATTGGCGTCAGAAGCAACAGCCTTTGTGAAAGCACTGTTACTGACATTGAAATTCATTTCGACTGTCGCTTCTTCAATTTTCGAGGAATCGCAGTTTTTGTTGCAGGAGGACAATGCTCCCGAGATGATAATTGATGAGGCTATCATCAGACCGTAATTTAGTTTAGTCATAGATTTTGTTTTTTGAGTTGTCTGAGTTGTCGCAGGTATGGATAAGCGTCACTCATTGTCGGAATTGAGATTGAACATCTGGATAATTGCTGATATTTCAGGATCGAGATTTCCTCTGTGAACATACGACGGATTCATACTGCAGGCTTTTTCATAATGTTCGGCTGCTGTCTTGTATTTTCCCAATCGGCTGTAGAGCACTGCCAGCATATAGTGAACTTTGTCGTTTTTTTCAATGCCATTAAGTATGGATAGTGCGCTTGCATTGTAGTCCATTGCGCAATAGGCGACTGCAAGATTGAAGTCTCCGTAAGGCCTGAGTTGCCTGATGGCCTTTCCGTAGTCTCTGTCAAGAATTGCCTGCACTCCTGCCATATATGCTGTGTCAATGACCGTTGTCCTTACCGTGTCCAGTACCATTCCTTTTCGATGAAGAAAGAAATCAAATTTGACTACCCTCAATTTAGGGTATAGTTTCTCGCGCATATACTTGTAGTAGACTTTGACTGACATCTTTTTCTCCCGTTCGTCAAGGTCACTGACTGCTTTCAAACCATCGTAGTCCATTTTGTCGTGAACGGTAAGTAATGTGTCGGCTTTGACCAGGGCATCCAGCATATCCCAGTTCTCTCCGTTGCTTCTGGAAACGAATGCAATATCCTTAATGTCAAGCATTCCGTCATTTTTCCCGCTCCAGGAATCGTCGTAATTCAGTCTCATTCCTTTTTCCCTTGTGAGCGAATCACGGCTTTGCTTCAGGTATCTTCTGAAGAAATCGGAAATGGCTGAGGCACGTGCTTCGGCAAGTGAAGTGTTAAGCGACTCTTTGCCTTCCGGGGAGCAGGACGCTGATACGATAATCGAATCAATGTCAAATTCTTCATTAAGCAGCAGATCTGTCAGATTGCCCTTAATCCTCTGAATCTCACTGCGATTATTTCCGATATTGACCTCGATTTCGTGCTTTCCCGGAAGAAACTCGACATAACTTGCAGTATTGGCTTCCACTCTGCGAGAGACAGTCACTGTCATATATCGCTCAGTAAGGTCTGCAAATGAACTCAAAGAACTTATGTAAAATGTCAGCGGTTCGCTCTGCGGTATGCTGAAAACCTGTTTCCCTTCTTCCAAAATAGATCCTGAAATCCTGATTCCCGCTTTCTTCAATTTTGGTTGGGTATTTATCGTCTGTGTGTAGTCATAGATAAATTCCCCTGATTCTGAAACGAGAACTGTGTCCAGCCTGATTCTTTCACTCACAAATGGTGCTTTTACATATTTCAAGAACATCTTGTCCTTTCTGTTCTTTTTGCGCTCGTTTCTGGCGACGAGAAATTTATTGGTATAATGCTCAATTGCAATCTGTTCGGTGACTCCATAAACGGACGCGAACTCTTCGTCGGAAACCATCGTCGAATCGTTCCGGAATTCCCAAAGCCTGGGGATGTTTCTTTTGATGAAAATCTCCAACTGTCTTATGTCCAGAAACTTTTCATTGTCACTTACGATGGATTCAAGAAATCGCTGATACTGTTCATAGCCCCTAAGTTGTCTCTTGCGATATTGGGCTCCGGTTATGACAATCATATCCAAATCTGAGCTGTCGCCCAGCATATATAGTTCAGGAGTCAGTTGCAGTTGCCATTTGCTGTCGCGCATTTCCGGCGGTACCAAAACCTGGAATTTCAAGTCCACCTTTCCGTGACGTTCAGCCACATTTCTGAATCTTGCCGTAACTTTCGCTGCTCTGATTACATCTGTAGCCACCATCTCTCCGTTCTCATCTTTCACTGCATTCATAATCAGCGTTTTTTCCGGGATTTGCACCTCTACCGTGTCGCTGTTGCCGTCATCTCCCGAATCTAACAATGGGATGAACGTTTCTTCCGGGATTGACAGGTCGGCCTTTATGTTGTTCACTTCAAGGTTGCTGATCTTTTTGTGCAGGCTGCATTGAGCAAGAAGAACAGCGAAAGTTGTGAGCAAGACTGCTTTCTTCATATAGTGGACACGTTAGAATGTCATTTGCACGGGTTCTTCATTCTCGACGATGCTGACCCTGTTGGCAAGAACTTCGTAGAACTGCTTCTCTGAGCCATCATTACCTTCAAATTTCTGGCTTCGCATTCTTCCGAATATATGTACAGAAGATCCTTTGCAGATTTTGTGAAAATCCGGCATTCCTTTTCCGTTCCAGGCTGATACGCTGTGCCAAGTCGTTTCTATGACAGGCGACCCGTCTTTTCCCTTGTAGATATAATTTGTGGCGACTGAAATTCTGGCGACCTCATTGTCTCCGACTTTCTGGATTTTGATGTTGCCGACGTTTCCTTGTAATTCGATTCTGTTGATTTGTTCCATAATAATCAAGTTTTAGTCGGGTTGTGTACGATTGCGCGCTTCGTTTGACCCGAGGCAAAGTAAATCAGGAAAATTGACGCAAAAAAGGAAATATTTGAAATGAAGCGGTTGTTTTTATGATTTTGATATACGAAGGAATGATGCCGTACAATTTGAATAGGTGGTTGTATGATTCTTAAACTGGGCAGGTGGTAATATGTGCCAATTGTACACAAATTTTAAATGCCACTTTTCAGTGGTGACGGAATGGATAAACTGCTTACAATCGTCACGGAAATTTAAGAATCGTGTATTTTTCACGTTCTTTTTCCACTTTGTGTGGATTCAAAGAAACATTATTACAATATTTCGGACGAAGCGAGTAAAGTCGCAATGACGACTGAAGGGTAACAGAAGTGTGTATGGCATCCCTATACTTGTTGAATATATAACACTTGGAACTATTACAAAAATAACTTCTTAGACTGATATGACTGACTACAAAATCATTGAGAAGACCGAAACAGGCCGCTCCAACTGCCTCGAATGTGGCAGTGTATTGTATGGACGCGCGGACAAACGCTTCTGCTGCGAATCCTGCAAGAACCGGTATCACAACAAACGTTATCAGGCGGAACGTAACTTGAAACTGCGTGTCAAGACTATTCTAGACAGGAATTATGCAATCCTTTCATCCCTGATTTCGGAGAAAATAATCTCCGTATGCAGGCTTGATCTGCAACAGATGGGCTTCAATATCGATTATATGACTGCGTTTGCAAAGATCAACAAGCACGAATGCTGTTCTTGCTATGACATTACTTTTGTGCGTACGCCATCGCGCATATATGATATACGCAAAGTGTCATTGAAAAAGGGAAACAGCTTCTTATCTTTGCAGGGCAAAAACAATGAAAATGAACAATAATCCGTTATTGGAGGTCTCACCGCTGCCATACGGTGCGCCTCAATTTGACAAAATAAGAAACGAGCACTATCTTCCAGCATTCAAGCATTACATAGCTGTGGCAAAGTCCGAGATTGACGCAATCGTTGCCAATCCGCGTGAGCCTGACTTTGTGAATACCATTGAAGCATTGGAATTCAGCGGCAAAGAATTGTCCGGCGTGTCCGATATATTCTTCAATATACTTGAGGCAGATGCCGATGACGAGATGCAGCAAATTGCTGAAGAAGTGTCGCCTATGATGACGGAGTATTCTATGTATGTCTCTCTTAATAAGGAACTCTTCAGTCGAATAAAGTCCGTTTACGGGAGACGCGAGAGCCTCGGATTGGAAAAAGATGCGTATCGACTGCTTGATGAGACCTACAAGTCTTTTGTCAGACAGGGTGCAAATCTTGACGATGAGAACAAGAAAACATATAGCGGATATATGGAGGAACTTTCTCTGTTGTCCCTAAAATATGGAAAGAATGTGTTGGCGGCAACAAATGCGTTCATTCTCCATATTGAAGACGAAGCGGAGTTGGAAGGAATGCCTGAGTATGTAATCGAGTCTGCGGCATCTGAGGCGAAAGAACGGAATATGGAAGGTTGGGTATTTACTTTGAACAGACCGAGTTACGGACCGTTTATGAAATTCTGCCAGAATTCCGAGTTGCGCCGTAGGATGTATGTCGCCTATAACACAAGGGCCGTGGGCGGTGAATATGAAAATACTGTACTAGTGAAGAGGATTGTGGAATTGCGTCTGAAGGTCGCTAATCTGCTCGGATATGAGACTTGGGCGGATTATGTGCTGGAGGAGAATATGGCTAAGGACAGAACTACGGTCGCTTCTTTTCTTGACGGTCTGATGACCAGGTCCTTGCCTTACGCCAGAAAGGAAGTGGATACGGTCTATGAATTTGCTAGCAAAAACGGATTTGTTGAAGCAAATGCAGAAGTGCTTCTCAGATGCGATAAACTGATGCCGTGGGATTTCAGTTATTGGGCAGAGAAATACAGAATGTCAAAGTTTTCTCTGAACGAAGAGCAGTTGAAGCCGTATTTCAGGTTGGAAAACTGTATAGATGCGGTATTCGGTTTGACGGAAAAACTATACGGAATACATTTCGAAGAACGTCGCGATATTCCTGTGTATCATAAAGATGTGAAGGTCTATGATGTAAAGGACAGCGACGGCGGCCATCTGGCTCTTTTCTATGCGGATTTCTTTCCTCGTGCTACGAAGAGAGGAGGGGCCTGGATGACGGAGTTTAGAGGACAGAGAATTGAGAACGGAGTTGAGACGCGTCCGTTGGTAAGCATAGTGACAAATTTTACTAAACCGACTGAAAACTCGCCTTCTTTGCTGAACATAGATGAATTGACAACATTGCTGCACGAATTCGGACATTCGTTGCACGGAATGTTTGCAAAAGGAAGATATCCTTCATTGTGCGGAACTAATGTCGCGAGGGATTTCGTTGAACTGCCGTCACAGATAATGGAAAACTGGGCATATCAGTCTGTTTGGCTGGATACATTCGCCAAAGATTACAGAACAGGGGAGTCTATGCCAAAGGACTTGATATCCAAGGTCGTGGCATCTAAAAATTATCTGGCAGGGTACTATCAGGTGCGTCAGTTGCATTTTGGTGTTCTTGATATGGCGTGGCATTCGCTACCGTCGTTTAATGAGAAAACTGATGTTCTGGAATTTGAAAAAACTGCACTATCAAAATATCAAGTTCTGCAACATATCAGTGGGACATCTATTTCAACCTCGTTCAACCATATCTTTTCAGGCGGATATTCTGCAGGGTATTATTCTTATAAATGGGCTGAAGTGCTTGAGGCTGACGCCTTCTCGTTGTTTGAGAAAAATGGCGTTTTCGATAAGACTACAGCATCTTCATTCAGGAATGAACTGCTATCAAAAGGGGATTCGGAAGACCCCGCCGTGCTATACCGCAATTTCAGAGGGCAGGACCCCGATCCTTCTGCGCTGATGCGTAAACTTGGTCTCTGTTGAATTTAGAAGGTGAGAGGGTAGAATGAAGCGATGCTTGTCATCGCCGATGGTGCTGCTTAACCGGTAGACGAGTAAGAATTCTGCCGTGTCTCGAAGAGGGTGACTGCAGGTCGAAAGACTGATTGGTCATCCTCATTTGTATGCCAACACAGTGGACTATCGTTCTTCGCCCTTTTTTCAACGGTCTCGAAGTGATATGAAATTTGTGTAAAAAATTGTTCAGCGGAGGGGTCCGATAGGTCTGTTAATGTGTCTTTATAATGTGTCCGTGATGGATGGATACGCATAATGAATGATAACCAAATGGAAATCAACACTTTAATACTTCTTAGATATTTTGAGGGAAAGACCTCGGCACGTGAAGAGTCGGAAATTGAAAACTGGTTGGCTGGAGATGCTGACGGCAGCAGGGCGAAAAAGTTCAAGGATGCGCGTTATGTTTTCGAGGGAATGACCGTTCACGGAGCGGAAATGGCACACGCTAAAGCATCCGCTTCATACAAGCGTCCAACCTTCCTGAAAAGAATGACAGGATGGACTGCGGCAGCAGCAGCTATGGCACTGATTGTTTTAGCGACAGCCAGAATTGTGCGCAACAACACTTTGGACGCTATTGCGGAAAATATGGAGACTGTCTATGTTCCATCAGGCAAGACAATGGAGCTTACACTAGAAGACGGCACCCATCTCTGGCTTAATTCCGGAACCAGGATCGAATATCCTTCAGTTTTCGGCAGAAAATCCAGAAACGTGAAGGTTCTGAGAGGTGAAGTGCTTTTTGATGTTACACGTGATGAGAACCGTCCGTTTACGGTGTCCACGTTCGCTTCTGACGTGAAGGTGCTCGGTACCAAGTTCGATGTGCTGGCGGACGAGGAATTGGGCCTGTTCAAGGCCGCATTAATGCGCGGTGCAGTCAGTGTCAGCAGCCATCTTGATGCGAAGGACGTGGTCGTGTTGAGACCGTCACAGGAGGTAAGGATGGAAGACGGAAGACTGCTTGTGTCGGAGATAGTGGATCCTCAGTCAGTCATCTGTTGGGCGGACGGACTTGTAAATATTGCCGACATTCCGTTTGATATGCTGATGAAGAGATTTGAAAGGGCGTATAACGTCAAGATTGACATAGAAAGGGCTGAAATGCCTGTCATCAGGTACTCCCGCGGTAAAGTCCGCGTCTCTGACGGAATCGACCACGCTCTGGATATGCTTTCAAAAGCCTCCGACTTTACCTGGAGTCACGACCACAATACTAATGTGATAACTATCCGATGAGCTTTTTTCGGAAAACCCTCTTTGGGCTCGTTCATTGACGGGCCCAGGTGGTTTCACGGCTGCTCTCAGTTATAATAATTCAAATTACTAATAATCATTTATCAATGAAAAGGTTTCTTTTTTCAGATTTCTTGAAACGTTTTTCGTTGGCGTTGCTTCTAAGTATGACGATAGTGTTCGGAGCACGAGGTCAGAACAGACAGAACATTACTTTGACGATGGAGAATGCTCCTCTTGGTAAGGTGATGGACGCTATAGAGAAACAGTCTCAGTATCTTTTCCTAAATGACGGGGTTGATGTGACTTTGACGGTGAATGTGAATGTCCGCAATGCCACAATCGAGAATACCCTCGGCCAAATTTTCGCCTCAAAGCCCATAAACTGGAAGATTGAAGGCGTAAATGTTTATATCTCAAATAGAAAGGCGGTTCCTGCAAGCGAACGCACCCTATCCGGTGTTGTTTCAGATGCTTCAGGCCTTCCTCTACCTGGTGTTGCCGTGCTCGTAAAAGGTACTGCAAATGGTACAAGCACGGACGCAGACGGTAAATTCACATTTATTGTTGATGAGGCGAATCTCTCCGGTACGCTTCAGTTTGTATGCCTCGGTTACTCGACTCTCGAACTTCCAATCGGTACCAGAAGGACATTCAACGTGTCGATGACAGATGATTCTACAATTCTTGAAGGAACTGTCGTTACTGCACTCGGTATCAAACGTTCTGAGAAGGCACTGAGCTACAATGTGCAGAAGATTGATTCTGAGGAACTTCTGGTAAACAAGGATGCGAATTTCGTCAATTCCCTCAACGGTAAGGTAGCAGGTCTTGTCATCAATTCGTCTTCATCCGGAGTCGGCGGCTCGTCAAAGGTTGTGATGCGTGGTGAAAAATCCATCAGCAAGTCATCCAATGCTTTGTATGTCATCGATGGCGTGCCTATGTACACATCAGCCAGAGATGCCGGTACCGGTTTTGACTCAAGAGGTTCTACTGATCCGATTGCTGATATCAACCCTGAGGACATCGAGTCTATGACAGTCCTTACCGGTGCAGCGGCAGCCGCACTTTACGGTTCGTCAGCGGCCAATGGTGCCATCATAGTAAACACAAAGAAAGGACACGAAGGCAAGACTTCGCTTACAATCTCAAGTAATACTGAGATTTCCAATCCTTTTGTTCTGCCTTCATTCCAGAACCGATACGGTACTGGAGATCTCTCCTCAAGCGAAGGCTCAATCATCCGTAGCTGGGGAAATAAGCTGAATTCATCCAACTATATGGGTTACAACCCGAGAAGTGATTATTTCCAGACAGGAGTCACCGGCACAGAAAGTGTGTCTCTCGCCACCGGAAATGCGAAGAATCAGACATATCTTTCCGCAGCAGCAGTCAATTCCAAGGGAGTTGTTCCGAACAACACGTATAACAGATACAACTTCACATTCCGCAATACGACCAAATTCCTGAATGACAAGATGACTCTTGACGTGTCTGCAGGATATATAATCCAGGACGACAGGAACGTGACCAACCAGGGTACATACAACAACCCTCTCGTAGGTGCATATCTTTTCCCTCGCGGAAACGACTGGAATGACATTTCAATGTATGAGAGATGGGATTCCACCCGCAAAATCTACACTCAGTACTGGCCGGTAGGGGATGCTGGAATGACAATGCAGAACCCGTACTGGATCAACTACAGGAATCTTCGCCAGAACAAGAAGAACAGGTACAATCTCGGCGCAGGTCTCTATTATGACATAACAGACTGGATGACAGTTTCCGGCCGTGTCAAGGTGGATAATTATGAGAACAAATACACAGAGAAGTTCTATGCTTCCACAAATACTCAGCTTACCGAGTATTCCAAGAACGGTCTTTTTACGCAGGAAGAGACTCAGGAGAAGCAGTTCTATGCAGATGCGCTCCTCGATATAAACAAGACCTGGAACAATTGGAGCCTGCACGCCAACCTCGGTGCCTCCATTTCGGACATCCGCTCGGATATGCTCTCGCTTCGCGGTCCTATCGCTGACGGTGTAGTGGACCCTTCGGAAGCTGCCAATCTTCCTAACGTGTTCAATGTGTTCGCATTGAGCCAGTCCAAGTCGGTCAAGAAACAGGCCGGTTGGAGAGAACAGACTCAGTCAGTCTATGGCTCTGCCGAAATCGGCTTCAAGAACGCATATTATCTCACGCTTACCGGACGTAACGACTGGCCTTCACAGCTTGCAGGCCCAAGGTCGAACCAGAAGAGCTTCTTCTATCCGTCTGTCGGTGCCTCTGTCGTGCTTTCGGAGATTATTCCGAATATGCCTAGACAGTTGGAATACATAAAGGTGCGCTCTTCGTGGGCATCGGTAGGTGTTCCGTTTGGAAGGTGGATTGCCAACCCTGTTCACGAATGGCCTGACAAGGGAAATTCCTGGAATACGCAGACTACCTATCCGGTGGAGAATCTCAAGCCAGAGAGAACCAACTCCTGGGAGGCAGGTATTACACTCAGGTTCCTTAACTGGTTCAGCCTTGATGCCTCTTATTATAATACTCATACGAAGAACCAGACCATATATCCTGAGATTTCAACTGGTTCCGGATATTCCGAGATTCCTATCCAGTCAGGTGACGTTAAGAATGAAGGTGTAGAGCTTTCGCTCGGATTCGACAAGACTTGGGGCATATTCGGGTGGAACAGCAATTATACATTCTCCACTAACAGAAATAAGATTGTTTCTCTCGTGAAGAACGTGAAGAACCCTGTCACCGGCGACCTGCTTAACATTTCGTCAATGAATATGGGCGGTCTCGGCAATGCAGTGTTCATTCTCAAGGAGGGCGGTACACTCGGTGACCTCTATTCCCGTCAGGACTTCGTGAGAGACAGCAACGGCAAGATTTATGTCGATGCAAACGGAAATGTGGCAACCGAGACCAAGACTGATATCAATGACTACATCAAGCTCGGAAGCGTTTTGCCTAAGGCGAATATGGCCTGGAGAAATGACTTCAAACTTCAGAACTTCAATTTCGGGTTTATGATCAGCGCCCGTCTCGGAGGTGTCGTATATTCAAGAACACAGGCAATGCTTGACTATTACGGTGTGTCAGAGGCTTCAGCACTTGCAAGAGACAACGGTGGCGTGTATATCAATGGTGGATCGGACCTTATTGACGCCAACAGATGGTACACTGCTATCGGTTCAGGAGACGCTGTTCCTCAGTACTATACGTATTCCGCTACAAACGTAAGGCTGCAGGAGGCTTCCATAGGTTACACCTTCCCGAAAAAGATGCTCGGAGGTCTGTTCGACCTTACGCTTCAGGTTGTCGGACGCAATCTCTGGATGATCTACAACAAGGCTCCGTATGATCCTGAAACAGTAGCGTCCTCCACATCTAATTTCTATTCAGGACTTGACTACTTTATGATGCCAAGCACCAGAAACTTCGGCTTCAATGTGAGAATAAATTTCTAAAGGAGACTATGACAATGAACAATAAGTTTTTAAGAACAATTGCCCTGTCTGCTGTCGCATTCGCCGGAATCGCCTGCACCGCTAATTTTGAGGATATAAACAAGAATCCTTACGGCGTTACGGATGACGAAATGCAGAGAGACGGCTACATCATACGCGCTTCACTAGTGGGAATCGCCAACGGCGTGATTTCTCCGGATGTGAACACTACTCAGTTTACCGAGTGTCTGCTTGGCGGAACATTGGGAGGCTATATGGCTGATGCCAATGCCGGCTTCTCCAACACAATTTCCAATTACAATCCGACTGACAACTGGACAAACGTGTTTATGCAGAGCGACAAGATTGTCCCTGTCATCTACACCAATTACAAGCAGCTCCATCAAGTCACTGACGACCCTGTGATTCTGGCTGTCGGAGATATAGTGAAAGTTGCTGCAATGCACAGAGTTACAGATACATACGGTCCTATTCCTTATAGCAAGATTGGCCTTGACGGAAGCCTGAGCGTTCCATACGACTCACAGGAGGATGTCTATAAGGCTATGTTCAAGGAACTCAGCGATGCTGTGGATGTGCTTATTCCGAACCGTACCAATAATTTCGCTGCAGAGGCAGACGCCATCTACGGAGGTAAGGTGGACAAGTGGATAAAGTTGGCAAACTCTCTCAAACTGAGACTTGCGATGCGCATATCATACGCCAACCCGTCTCTTTCCAAGGAAATGGCTGAATCAGCGGTGAACAATGAAGTCGGAGTCATCACATCCAATGATGACAACGCCAAATTTTCATCTTGGGGAACCGACGGCAATCCTATCAAAGTGGCAGTCGAGTACAACAAGGTGCAGAATCACACTGACGGTACCGCCTGCACGACATCTGCCGGTGACTCCCACGTCGCCGCCGACATTATCTGCTATATGAACGGCTATAATGACCCGAGACGTGCTGCATATTTCACCGGGAGCGAGTGGAGCGGCTATGACTATGTCGGTATGAGAAGAGGTATCATCATTCCTAACCAGGGTACAATAGGACACAAGTTCTCCGGATTCACGCTTAAGGTGACAGACCCGGTATGCTGGATTAATGCTGCTGAGGTAGCTTTCCTCGAGGCTGAAGCTGTTGCAGTGTTCGGTTACAATATGGGAGGCTCTGCAAAAGAGTTCTATGAAAAGGGCATATCCCTTTCATTCGAGCAGTGGGGCGCTGCCGGTGCAGCTGATTATATTGCTGATGCTGAAAGTGTTCCGACTACCTATACGGACCCTTCAGGTTCAAATACTTACACCGAGACTCTTTCTACAATCACAGTTGCGTGGGATGAATCTGCAACCACTGCTCAGAAGCAGGAGAGAATCATCACACAGAAATGGATTGCAAACTGGCTCCTCGGCAACGAGGCCTGGTCTGACTGGAGAAGAACCGGATATCCGACTCTTATCCCAGCCACCGATGCCGGAAACAAGAGCGGTGGCATAGTGGACTCCAAGAAAGGTGCAAGGCGTATGGCATATCCAACAAATGAGGCTGTGTCCAATACCGAAAACTATCAGACTGCAGTCAGCACACTTCTCGGCGGTACAGACAATATGACCACACGTCTTTGGTTCGACTGTAACCCGGACAATCCATATTACAAGAATTGACACTAAAATCGATTAGAAATGACATATAAAATAAATCTGAAGAAATCCGCTCTCTGGGTAGCTGCAGCGATGCTTATGGCATCCTGCTCAGACTGGACCGAGACGGAAAGTATAAAGATAAAATACCCGGATCTCAAGAAGGATAATCCGGAACTCTACGAGGCTTATACTCAGTCTCTTAGAGATTATCGTAAAAGTGACCACAAGGTGGTGGTCTGCAAATTTGACAACAAAGTCAAGACTCCTGCAGGTCAGGCAGAACATATCAACGCGTTGCCAGACAGTGTGGATTATGTGATTCTAATGACTCCCGGCTCCGTTAGCAAGGAGATAAGTGAAGAAATGGTTGAGGTTCGCAACGTGAAGGGAATGAAGGTGATGTACGAGATTAGTTACAGCGACATTGTGGCAGCTTATAAGTCTCACGTTGAATGGTGGAAGAGTATGCATCCGGATACTCCTGATTCAGAAGACGAAGCTGAGGAGCAGGAGATGAATCCGTCTGTTCCGGTTGACACTCTTATATCGCAGGACAATTTTGTGCGTGCGGCTGTAGAGGCCCAGTTGAAATTCTTTGACCAGTACGGATATGATGGTATCAGCGTTTCATACACGGGAGTAAATCCTCTGAGCATAAGCAGTGGGAATATGGCTGCGTATCTAGAGGCCCAGGAAGCTTTCTTCGGTAAAATCAGCGAATGGCGCAAGGCTAATCCAACGGCAAAATTCTTCTTCGAAGGAACGCCTCAATATGTACAGGGCGAGAATGCATCGCTTGCAACAGGGGCTGATTACATCATCATTCCGGCTGAGTCTCAGCTTAATGCCTACGGTTTCTCGTATCTTGTGAATCAGAGCCTGAGATATGACAATATTCCGGCTGACAGGTTCATAATCGGTGTGACGACTGTTTCCATTACCGATCCTGGTGATACTAAAGGTACTTTCATAGATACCGATGACAATGGAAATCCGCTCACAGCCATTATAGGAGCTGCATATTGGGCGTCGCAGATTACGTCAGGATTTACCAAATCCGGTATCTGCATATCCAACGCACAGAATGACTATTTTAACATTCAGTTCGTTTATCCGAACATCCGCAAGGCTATTTCGATAATGAACCCTTCACCTCTTAATTAGCGTTGAAAATGAAAAATATACTTAAATATGGTTTTGCGCTGATTTCCGTTGCAGCTGTCTTCCAGGGATGCCAGACAGAAAGCGAAAAGATGGACAAACACCATTTTGACAATAAACTGTATCTGAATACTTCCGCATCTTCGGACGAGATTCTCGTGAAACAGACGGGTGCTGCTGTGGAAGTGACCAGAACCCTCAATATCAGTACTGCGCTTAAGGCGGAAAGTGATATCGAGGCCACGATAAAGTCTGCACCTGAGCTTATCGCTACTTACAGAAAGGCTTTCTACGACGATTTGGCGCTCGTATTGCCTGACAGCTTGTGCGAGATTTCCGAGTCCAAATTAAAGATTACAAAGGGCTCCAATGTTTCTCCGTCCACGGTGATTACATTCAAGAACCTCCAGGTGCTCAACCGTGACTCTGTTTATGTTATGCCGGTAAAACTTATTGATGTTCAGGGTATTGATGTGCTTGAATCAAAGACGACAATGTACTATGTGTTCAAGGGCGCGGCTCTTATCAATGTGGTTGCGGACCTCGCGGAGAATAGAGCATATCCATCTTGGAAGGATGGTTCAATCGTGAACAACCTATCCAATTTCTCAATGGAATGCCTTGTGAATTTCAATGCTTTCGGACGTCAGATTTCCACCATTATGGGTATTGAGGGCAATTTCCTACTTCGTGTTGGCGATGCAGGTGTGCCTGACAATCAGTTGCAGGTAGCTTGCTCGAGGAATCTTACGAGCAGTGACTTGCAGTTCGAGACAGGAAAGTGGTATCACGTTGCCGTGACATTTGATAACGGAACTGTAAAAGTCTATTTCAACGGTGTCGAGAAACTTACCGGCAACTGCGGAAAGACATCAGTAAGTCTAGGTGCAAGTCACACGGACGAGGCTGACGGATCTCGTTGCTTCTGGATCGGGTATTCATACGCTTCTGACCGTTATATGGATGGAAAAATCGCTGAGGCCAGAATCTGGAACAGAACACTCTCTGCAGATGAAATCAATGCTGCGACGCATTTCTACACTGTAGATCCTGAGTCTGAAGGACTTGTAGCTTACTGGAAATTCGATGACGGAGCCGGTAATACCATCAAGGACTACAGTGTGAACGGCAATAATCTTACTGTAGATTCAGTCCCGGGATGGACTAAGGTGTCGCTCCCGTAAATAACACATTAACTGATAATTATGATGAAAAATATATTTTATGCTATGGCTTCGGTTCTGTGCCTTGCAGGCACGGTAGCCTCTTGCTCCGATGACATCAGAATAGGCAGTCTGGATGAGTCGAAGTATGAGAATGCCTTGCATCTCAATGGCACTGTGCGCGATGCTTTTAACGGCAGGACCAGCACCATCGTAGAACTTCGCAAGTCTGATTACACAACCTCTGTCGAATTCAGTCTGCCGAGAAATCCAAAGAAGGGCGTGGATGTGACGATTTCATTTGACGCATCCTACCTTGAACAGTACAATGCAGAACACGGCACATCGTTCAAGCTCTATCCTGCTGACAGTGTCAAACTTCAGAATGAGGGCAAGGTCCTGATGGCGCCTGACGAGAAGGCTTCATATTCATTGGACCTCCTTATACCTGCACTGGATACTGTCAATTATGATGCGGACCAGACCTATTTGTTGCCTTTGAAAGCTGAAACTTCGACAGAAGGAATTTCCATCTCAAAAAGCGAGTCACACTGCGTATATCTCGTGAAGAATCTTTCAGGAGACGGACTTGCGGATAGGAAGCCGGATGAGAAACAGACATTCTGCTATCTTGAGGTAAATGATACCAATCCTCTCAATGTCCTTCAGTGGAGAATGGAGGATGGCCGCTATCTTGTTAATTATGTGGTTCTCTTCGCTGCGAACATCAATTATGACAGCGAGAAGGGGGAGGTGTATGTCTATACCAATCCTCAGGTTACATATATTCTTGCGCATAACGAGGAAGTGCTCCAGCCACTGCGTAAACACGGCATCAAGGTAATACTCGGTCTGCTCGGCAATCACGATGAATCCGGACTTGCACAGCTTTCCGAGATTGGGGCAAGGGACTTCGCAAAGAAGATTGCCGCTATGTGCTATGCCTATAATCTCGATGGTGTCAATTTCGACGACGAGTATTCAAATAGCCCTGATCTCAGCAATCCTCTGTTTACGAGGCGTTCCACCGATGCCGGCTCGCGTCTGATGTACGAGACCAAAAAGGCTATGCCTGACAAATATGTCACGACATTCCAATATGGCAATATGGGCGGTTCTGACTATGTGGACGGCATTCCTGCGGGGCTTTGGCTTGATATCGCAATCGCAAACTACGGCGGCAAGGGCTATCCGCTTGAGGGAATGACCAAGGCAAATTGCTCCGGAGCATCAATCGAGTTCGCAAGAAGCGGTTCCATAAGCATAAGCGGTGCTCAGAGTGTTGCCAAAAGTGAGTATGGATATTATATGGTATTCGCTCCTTGGGCTGCAAACAATCAGGGAAGCCACAGACAGTTTACATATCTGGACAATCTCGCAAGGGGATTGTATGGCAGTCCACTTGTGACTCCTGAGTATTATTATCCTGCAACTCAATCTCTTGAAACTAAGCCTTACTGATAATCGGACAATATGATGAAAAAGTATATTATGATGTTGGCTGCGGCGGCATTGCTGCTGGGCTGTAACGAAAAGGAGGACAATCCTGTCAGCCACGACAGTATTGATATCTCGGAGGATATCCTGACCTTCGGTCCTGAGGGCGGTTCTAAGGATGTCAAGGTGCAAAGTTCCGGGGACTGGAGGCTTTCCGGTCTGTGCGATTGGGTGAAGACGTCTGCAACTCAAGGAAAAGACGGATCAGTCATCACTTTTACCGCAGAGGCCAATGACAGCCAGTACGAGAAGGAAGCAACGTTCAAGGTGTTCACGGGCTCAGCTGTCAGGCAGGTGCTGGTAAAGACGACTCCAGCGTACGTTGCGGAACTCAAATCTGACTCGGAGGTGAACGTCATCTCTGATGGTGCTACTGTAAAAGTTAAATTGGAAACCAATATCCCGAATTTTGATATCGAATATTCAGACGGTGGAGCCGACTGGATTACGTATAGCGGTCGGGAAGACGTCTTCGGTGTTACTTTCCTGAATTTCAATGTGGTACGTTCCAAGGTGTTCAAGAGCAGGGAGTCTGTGTTGAAACTCTCCGGTTCCGGCAAGGAGGTCTCTGTGAAACTTGTTCAAGCGCAGCGTGATACGATAATCTTTACTGAAAACAGGGCGGTCTATGACCTTGCTTCACGTGATGTTGAGGTTAAAGTCAAGACAAATCTTAATCCAGACATTGCATTGCCTGAATGGATTGAGCAGAAGGAATCGACTGCAGGTTCGGAAGGAGAGGACGGTCTTACGGAGAGAACCTACAAATTTCATTTGTCCGAGGCTGTGGCAAGCCGTCAGTACACGATGTCTTTCAAAGTCGAAAGCACGGAATTCGGTAAATACACCATCAAACAGCAGAATCCTAATCCTGTCCTCTGCAATATTTCCGATGCAGTACTCAGAACAAAACTTACAGGTATGGGCTGGATTATTGCTGATGAGTCCTCAACTGAATGTGAGGTTCTAGAACTGGGAATGACTGCAACAACACTTTCTCTCGCCGGGGCAGGTTACTATGACCAGCTCAAGGTTCAGGCTATAGATGGTCTGGGTGCATTCCCTAAACTTGAGACGCTGTCAATTCAAAGAGCCTCTGATTTGACTAGAATTGATGTTTCCGACAGCAAGAGCCTGAAGACCATTAAATTTGAGCAGTCCCCTCAGATCGCCGAGATAAAGACTGGGGCAAGCCCTGTTGAAGAGGTGAATTTCGGAAGTTACCAATACGATTATATTGAGACTTCTACTGTGGTTGTTTCAGGAGATAATATCAAGACTGTCAATGCTAACAGTTCATCGTTGTATATCAATTATGGATATGACTCAATGTCCGGTCTGGATGTGACAGGATGTCCTTCTCTTACCACTTTGAAGGCTAAAAGAGAGTATAGCGGATGGTCAGGAGCCGTGTTCTCTCTCAAGACAATCTACATCACTGCAGCACAGAAGGCGGCTATCGATGCCGGCACTCTCACTGTCGAGAAATCTGATGGTGCTGTGTTCGAGATCAAGTAACGGAACTGCATAATTGTGAATGGAGGGTGACTGCATGTCGAAAGACTGACAGCCGCCCTCTGTTTGTTTAGAAATTGTTCTGAAATGGTGAATGTGAGTTGTACCTTGAACGAACAGTGCAGCTGCCTAATCCATCAAACTGGAGAGAGCCTTTTGGAGACGGGGGATTAGTGGGCTGAAATGTGTGCCATCGTCGATGACATATTCGACGGGAAATCCGTTGTTTTTGATGATCTCCACTATGTGGTTTGTTGCATCTTCCACTGTGGCCATTCTTGCATTCTTTGAGTTTTTCTCGCGGACTCCAAGCGACAGGAAGAATTTGCGGACGGCAGGATTGACTGTCATTTCTGTGAAACGTTGCGCAAAGTCATTGTACCACAACGAACCGGATATCGATGCGATTCCGCTGAATTTATCTGTCTGGGTACTTGCCCAAATTGCGAAAAGACCTGAAAGCGATATGCCGACAAGATACCTTTGTGCAGCTTCGATTCCGATTCTGTTTTCTACAGACGGTATTAGCCTGTTAGTCAGTTCTTTTAAGAATAGGTCTGCATTGCCTCCGAAATCTTTCTCTTTCTTGAATACGCCAGGCGCTTTCCAGGGGGTGAGGTCGTTGTTCCAATCTAAGCCTGAGATGATGACGATATTGCATTTGAACTCTTGCGCCGCCGTCTGCATCCATTCATTGCCTTCAGCCTTCAGCCCTTCAGGCGACAGAATGTAGCATATCCTGTCACCTGAAAATTGTGCTATGTCGATTTTCATTAAATCCTATTTTACAAATACGAAGAACACTGCAAGGATTAGGCAAGCAAAGGCAGCGACCCCGAAGGGCAAAATCAATTACAGGAATCATTTTGCGTTGCAGCGCGTTATCGTCGCGATCTTACTTTACAAATACGAAGAACACGGCAAGTATCAAGCAACCAAAGGCAGCAAAATGATTCCACTGCAACGGCTGCCCCTTGAACAGTACAGTTACAAGTATTGTGAAGATAGTCAGCGATATCGCCTCCTGAATCACCTTGAGCTGCATAATGTTAAACGGCCCGCCATTCTCATTGAATCCGATACGGTTCGCAGGAACCTGGGCACAATACTCGAAAAATGCCAGTCCCCAAGAAAACAGGATAATCAGAAATACCGGCCAACCGGTGGAAATCTTCATCTCCTGCAACTTCAGATGCCCGTACCAGGCGAATGTCATAAAGATATTCGAAACTATCAGCAGGGCTACCGTCAATATAGCCTTCATTATTTCGTGCCGAAGATTCTGTCACCAGCGTCACCAAGTCCCGGAACGATGTAGGCGTCTTTATTCAGGTGATCGTCAACTGCGGCTACATAGATATCCACATCCGGATGCTCCTTCTGAACTCGTGCAATTCCTTCCGGAGCTGACACAAGACACATTAGCCTGATGTTGTTGCAACCGTGTTCTTTCAACATTGACAATGCGTCGCAGGCGCTTCCTCCTGTTGCGAGCATAGGGTCCGTCACAATGACAAGTCGTTTGTTGATATCCTCCGGCAGCTTGCAGAAATATACGACAGGCGTGTGCGTTTCCTCATTGCGGTAAAGACCGATATGACCGACTTTTGCGACAGGGACAAGCGTCAGAAGTCCGTCCACCATTCCCATTCCTGCCCGAAGGATAGGCACTATCGCAAGCTTTTTGCCTGACACCATCTTTCCCGTGGTTTTGCAGACAGGCGTCTCAATCTCCACTGAGTCCAGAGAAATGTCTCTTGTGACTTCATACCCCATTAGAAGGGCGATTTCTTTAAGCAATTCGCGGAAATCCTTGGAACCGGTTTCCTTTTTCCTCATAATGGTCAGCTTGTGCTGGATCATCGGGTGGTCAATTACGTGCACTTGGCTCATATCGTTTATTTTGTTTCCGTAAAGTTACCACAATTTTTAAAAGCTGCTTAAATTTCTGTCGAATAAAATTTAAGCAGCCTCTAAAAATGAATGAATCTTTTCTACCACATGTCAGGAATAGACTCGTGCCCTCTCGCATTCTTTGGCATTGTCCCGAATGGAGATTTCAATCCCGAGTGAATTTCATAGAGGTTTCCAGAAGTCTCAGATACAGCGGTGACGAATTGCTTGTACGGTCTGTCTGTAACGTCAATCATTCCACAATTATAATTCTCTCCGTCAAATCTTCCTGTAATATCCTGATCACACCATTGGAAATATCCAGAACCGATGAAATTCGGATGGGAGTATGCGTTTTCAGTGTAATACCTATAAGCTATACCTCTTTCTGATTCGGAATCAACCTGCCACAGTGATTGGGCCAAACCTCTGTCAACAGTCCCGAAGTGGTATTCTCCGACGATCATCGGCAAATCCAAAATGTCGGCGGCTCTATCAAGCATTTTGCAATCAGGAACAAGTTGGTAGCAATTGAAACTGAAAACGTCGAAATGATTTTTGCAAATACTGAGAAGATCTTCGCCCAAAGTATCGGGATCACCAAAACGTATTCCCAAATTCAGATGATTAGGATCGTGTCTTTTCAAGGCTTTAGACACTGTTCTCAAAAATGTGTCAAACGCATTCAATACGAACTTTCTTCTGTTGGCAGGGGAGTCACCATTAGTGTTGAGATACTGTCTCAACGCATTTTTAATCGGACGCTCCTCTCCATCAAGAATTATCTGACAGAGACGTTCCTCCTGATTTATCCACGCTGGCTCATTGCTGACGAAATAACCTATCAGCCAAGGATTTCCTTTGAACTTCCCAACAAAATTCGCTATTGAACTGTCAATGGCTTTTTCGTAGTCAGGTACATATATGTCGCAGAGACTCATCAGCCCGGCATCCATTCCAAGGTCTCCCAATGGTACAATGAACGCCATCTCGTTTCTGTTATAAATCGACGGATCTGACCAGTTGGCTATAGTGTTGAGTCCCCATCGGTGCATCCTGCGAATGATCATCTTGTTTGCAGGTTCGACAAAATCGTCACCATATCTACGGATCAGGTTCCAGATGCCAAAGGATAATTGAGCTTTTCGTCCTCGTACAGAAAACTCCTGTGGCGGTAATTCTTTGAAGATTTCGCTGCGCTTTTCGACATCTCTTATGCTGCCGCCTTGACCAATGCCGAGCCTGATAGCCTCGATTTCGGTTGTTTGGATAGCGGTGAAGATTCACAGGACAAA
>CAVJKV010000027.1:0-28915 GCA_963650425.1 Oscillibacter sp.
TCCTCTTCAGACTTCAGAAAATCTATGCTTAAACACAGGGTTTTCCACCTGAGCCAATACTTTGCCATTATAACTGAAGTATTTAGGCCCTTGATATGCCCCGGAATTGTTTTGCATTGCGACACGCAATTTACAAAACTATCGTGAAAAACGGATAGAGCCGACTGGCTTAGGATGAAAATATGTATCTTTGCGCACTATGTGGGAAATGTATTCTATTATGACCATACTCCTCGTGACAGGATTTGTCGCAGGTTTGCTCTCCGGAGCCGTAGGATTCGGCGGAGGAATGATATTGTTGCCAGTGCTGACATCCATTTACGGAGTTGAAGTCGCCGTTCCGATATCTACAATTGCCCAGATGCTCAGCAATATATCCAAAATGGGAATGGGATTCAAGGACATTGAATGGAGGCAAGTCGGAAGATTTCTGATACTTGCAGCCCCATTGACAGCTCTCGGCGCATTCGGATTTGCCGTCGTACCGAAAGTTCCGATGACCCGGATCCTCTGCGTATGCCTCATCATATTTGCACTGATGAAAATTCTCGGAAAATTCACCCTTCCGAACAGGCCTGCAACTATGATAGTCGGAGGAGGCGTCACAGGTCTTGTAAACGGACTTCTCGGAATATCAGGCCCGCTGAGCAGCGCTGTCTTTTTATCTCTCAGGCTCTCCCCTGTCGCATATATAGCCAGCGAAGCCACATCAGCCACAGTTATGCACGTCATCAAGATAATTATGTACGGCAAGCTCAATCTGATGAACGGCAAAATCTTTCTCTGCGGACTATTTCTTGGACTTGCAATGATGCTCGGCAACTTCATAGCTATCAAACTGATACACAATATAAACAAGAAGCTCTACCAGCGTATCGTAGCATTCGTGATGATTGCGGCGTCTGTATGGCTTTTCCTCTCTATATAGAAGCTATAAAATTCAAGTTTCACGAATTAAAACATAGCGCCAAAACGGATTGTTTTGTGTAAATTTGCCAGGAATTGATTCCAAGTAGAAACCTACGGAATCACTCGAGTGGCTTGACAGATAGTAATATTTCAAAACAGTTCAGTATGGCATTCTCCGCTAAAAACGCCTTGATGACGGCAACAGTTGTCAGTCTGATTGCAATGACCGGCAGTTGCGTCAATGAAGACTATGACCTCACAAAAGGCTTAGACAAAACCATAAGCATCAACGGCGATTTCAGCGCCCCTATCGGAAACACCAATCAAATCCTCATCGGAGACCTTCTTAAAATCGACGATGATGATTCGGAGCTAATCTCCAAAGATGCCAACGGAAACTATTCGCTCCTTTTCCCTGTCAGCAGCACTGAGACAAGCTTTTCCGTTCCGCTTGTTTCAATCTCAAAGGACCTCGTAAATGACGGAGGACATATTGCAAGCATAGACAGGAACTCCCTTCTGACCGATATGGGAATAGTTTCGACAAACGTACCCATTCCATCAGGTCTGACAGCAACCAAGCATATCGACTCATCATCAACGGAAATAAGCATTGACGAGAGTGTTCCGGAAGAGATTACCGGCGTACGCGATGTTACCGGCAATGCCATAGGCACCATATCTTTCAAGACAAATGTAGGAAAAGCCACTGTATCAGGACTTTCCATTGACTTTCCTGACTATCTGAATTTGCAGGTATCATCAGGAGACCAAAATATCAGTTACAGCTTCGACGATAAGAATAATGTTATCACATTTGCGCCTATTGAAATAAGCAAGACGCAAAGCATTGTCAATATTGAAATTACAAGCATTGATTTCACCAAAATGCCTTCAGGTCAGGGCTTCATCGCCGACAGCCACAGAATAAGCGTGAATGACAAGATTGAGATCTCGGATGCAGACGTCAAAATACTTTCAGATGACCTCGGCACTTCGTACAACGACATTCCGGAAAAGATAAAAGTGGATATAAGCCTGAAAATCAGCTCAGTAGATGTCAGCAGCGCAACCATCAAGGTCAATCCTGACATTGACGTAAACCCCGAGACCATAACAATCGGTTCCTACCCGGATTTCATCGACGGCAACACTACAGTACTTGACATATACGATCCGCAAATTAGACTCAACGTAAACAATGACAGTCCTGTCACCCTGATGCTTGACGCCGACATCGAGTCCGGAAACTCATCCGATAAAAATTCAGTGCACATTGGAAGCAAGGACAGAGCTACGGATGAAATCACTATAGAAGCCAAGAAAGAGACCAAAATATTTATTTCCCGCACAGGAAAGGAAGTTCCGTCCGGATATACCGGAATCACGGTCACCAATCTGTCCGACCTGATGGAGGATCTTCCTGACGAGATAGCATTCAAAAATGTGGACGTCAATGCAAAAGATGAGTATATCACAGTGGTGAACGGTATGAATTACTCTTTCAAATGCACCTACAACGTCGTGATTCCGCTCGCGTTCGGTAAACAAGTAAAATTCAAATACCACCACGACTTCAAAGGATGGAACAAGGCATTCAATTCTGAAAGCAAGACCGAATACGATGTCGAATATGCGGACATTGTTTTCGACTTTGTAAATACTCTCCCACTCGGTTTCAGCATTGAGACCTCGGCTATCGACACGTGCAAAAACGTCATACCGGAAATTGCCATGAACTTGAGCGGAACTGTCGCCGCCGGTAGCATAGAGTCCCCTAGCATAGCGCCTATGAAGCTTACACTCAAGGGTTCATCCGAGAATATGAAAAAACTTGACGGTCTGAGACTTCATCTCAACGCCTCCGGAAGCGACAATGAATGTGAGGGAATTTGCCTTAATGAGAAGCAGGGAATAAAACTGGAAAACATCAAGATTCATCTGCAGGGTTCTATCACAACTGAGCTATAACATATTAACTCCCAGCAAGTAAGCATAATGAAAAAACTTATCATATCAGTCACCGCACTCTTTGCCATAGCAAGCAGCGCCTTTTCACAGCAGATATTCCGTTCAACATATTTCCTGGAAGGATACAACCAGAGGCACGAGTTCAATCCGGCATTCGCCTCCAACACAAGTTACTTTGCGCTTCCTATAATGGGCGGATTCAATCTCGAATCACAAAGCAATCTGGGCGTAAATACATTTATATATCCTGTTGACGGCAAACTTACCACCTTTATGAATTCGGCAGTTCCGGCTGACAAGTTCCTTGGAAAGTTAGATAAGATGAATCAGATTGCAGTCAATAACAACATTTCGCTGTTTTCGTTAGGCATTAAGAAAGAGAAGTCATTCTATACATTTGACATCAACCTGAAGACAGAGGGCAATATCAATCTGCCTTACAGCCTGTTTGACTTTATGAAGAACGCGGGCAACTCACAGCATTACGATATTTCCGGACTCTCCTTACAGTGCCGTAGCCGTGCGGAACTCGGATTCGGATACAGCCGCAGCATAACAGACCGCCTGAGAGTGGGCGGACGCCTCAAGTTCTTGGTCGGATTGAGCAGCTTCGAAGCTGACATCAAGAAAATGAATGTGCAGATGACTGAGGACAGATGGTCTATCAAGTCAAAGGGCATTCTGAAATCGTCTTCAGTTCTAGAGTTCCAGACCAAGGGCGAAACAGGAGCAAAGATAGACGACCCTTCGGAAAGTGATCTGCTAGATTTTTCAAAGATAAAGAAAGATTGGGGTTCACTTTTGAACGGATTTGGAGCCGCTATTGATTTGGGTGCAGAAATGGAAGTAATTCAGGGACTTAAAGTGTCATTGGCAATCAACGACCTTGGATTTATGGGCTGGAAAAATGCCACCATAGCTCAGACAAGCGGCAAGGGATGGATATTCGACGGATTCAACAACGTATCAATGGACGGAGGAAACGACGACTCTCTTGACGGACAGGTCGATGATTTGACAGATGATATGTTTGATATGTTCGATTTCAGAATAACCGGAAAGAACAAGACTAACTGTAAGATGCTGTCAGCAACCATAAATGCCGGAGCAGAATACACAATGCCTTTTTACAGCGGACTTTCCGCCGGACTTACAGGCACGTCCTATATCAATGGGGCATACAGTTGGACAGAGGGAAGGCTATTTGTCAATGTAAAACCAACCAGATGGTTCAGCGCATCGGTAAACGGAGCAATGTCCAAATTCGGCCCGACATTCGGCGCAGTAATAGGCTTCCACGTCACAGGATTCAACATATTCATTGGCTCCGACCATATCCAGTTCGACTATGCCAAGGCATATCGCAACCTTTACTATCCTTACGGAAAGATGAATTTCAATCTCAATTTTGGAATATCATTCAATCTGGGACGAAACCGTAAGTAAAATCTCACATTTGCGAAAATGGTGCATTGGACAATGCGAGTACAAAGATTGCTTTGTCTTCAATATTCCCGTGGACCGAAAATATCTGTTCCTATACGGACCATTGTGGCACCGTATTCGATGGCTATACGGTAGTCTTCTGACATACCTATCGACAATTCCTTGAATTCCTCCAATTCCGGATGAAGTTCGTTTATTAGCCTTTTGAAAGAAGAAATCCGCTCGAAGTCACTACGGATGACAGTTTCATCGTCGGTATTGGTCGCCATTCCCATAAGTCCGCAAAACCTGATGTGAGGGAATAATGAGGCATTGTCCAATATATCAAGAATCTCTTCAGCAGTCATTCCGTGCTTGGTCTCCTCCGCCCCGAGATGCGGTTCCAAAAGCACTTTGACAGACGTTGAGTTTGCAGCGGCCCACTTCTCAATGGCTTCCAGAAGATGTTTTGAATCAACGGACTGAATCATATCTGCATAAGGCAGGACAAACTTCAATTTGTTGGTCTGCAAATGACCGATAAAGTGCCACTGAATATCAGACGGAAGGCATTTGCACTTCGCGGCAAACTCTTGTGGACGGTTCTCGCCGAACAATCTCTGTCCGGCATTGTACGCCTCCATAATACATTCCGCAGGATGATATTTGGAAACTGCCACAAGTCTTACGTCCTGTGGCAGTTCATTTTTAATTCTGTATATTTCAGATGCTATCGACATCTTATCTTCTGGCCTTTTTCTGCTGTTCTTTTGCCATCTCACGCTGCATCTTCTGCGCTTCCTCCAGACGCTGCTGCCATTTGCTTTTCGGCATCGGCTTTCCTTCTGATGCCTTCAATTTCGCAAGCACATCCTCAGGCCTTACAAAGAACTTCTTGATTACCCAAGTCTCAATCATTGTTATGATATTAGACAGCAAGTAATAATATGTAAGACCGGCAGAAAGGCTGTTACAGATGAAGAACATCATAATAGGCATCATCCACACACTCATAAAGCGCATAGACGCTGTATTAGGATCGTTTGAAGACATCTGTCCCTGAGTCGTAATCTTCGAGTAAAAGAACATCGACAATGCCATCAACAAGGCAAAGAGGGAAATATGGTCTCCAAGCAACGGAATCCTTGTACCGAAATCCAAAAGCGGAATCGTATCGTAAGCACTCAAGTCGTCCGCCCACAGGAAAGACTGCTGACGAAGTTCAATAGAAGCCGGGAAGAATCGGAACATCGCCCATAGAATAGGCAGCTGCAACAGCATTGGCAGACATCCGCCCATAGGATTGACTCCGGCACGACGGTACAGGTCCATAGTTGCCTGCTGCTTTTTGAGAGCATCTTCCTGCTTTGGATATTTCTCATTGAGCTTGTCCATCTCAGGCTTGAGAGCCTGCATTTTCGCTGACGAAGAATAAGACTTGTAAGCAAACGGAAGTACCACAATCTTGATGAATATCGTCATCAGAAGAATGATGATACCGAAGTTGGAGATAAACCTGTGCAGGAAGTCAAACAAAGGAATGATTACCCATTTGGTAAACCAACCAACAAGCCATCCTCCCAGAGGAATTATCTTCTCGTATTTCTGGTCATAAGACTTCAGAGTACGGTAATGGTTCGGCCCGAAATAGAACTCGTTTTCAAGTACGACTTCGTTTGCAACCTTGAAATCGCCGCGCATCTTTGCTGAACAAGTCATAAGATTATGCGACGGATCTTCTTCAGGAATGAAGTTGATGCCAAGCTCACCAGAAGCGAACTGATTGACAGGACGCATAATCGCGGAGAAGAACTGCTGCTGGAACGCAAACCAGACCATTCTGTTCTCGATGCGCTTGCTGTCGCTACGGCCACGGCCAATCTCTGAAGGTTTCTTGTCACCGCCGAAATAGTAGTCCACTTTAGAGTACTGAACCTCATTCTTGTAGCCTTTCTCCATTCTCGGAATGGTAACATCCCAGTCGAAATCATAATAAGACACATTTCTCGGGATAATTCCGTCCATTCCTACGAATGAAACCTCATTTCTTACGACGAAAGAGCCAGACTGAAGAGAATATCTTTGCTGAATATATCCTCCATTGCGGAACGGAAGACGCATTGTTACTGAAGAGTCTGTAACTTCAGCAAGAGTGAATACAAAATCTTTAGTATTGATGTTTTCTCCGGTATAAATACCGTAGCCCATCTCGCTTTCGCCTGGATTGAACAGATAAAGGTCTGTAGAATCGTAATTTCTGTAATTCTTGATTCTTACAGAATATGGCTGTCCTCCTTTGGTGGTGAAAGCTACTGCAATCTTGTCATTTTCGATATTGACGAAAGAGGCCTCTGCATTATGAGCGGTCTCAAGGAGCGAATCCTTGTAAATCGCAGCATGCGGTTGCTCTGCCTCTACAATCTGCTGAACACTTGCGGATGCTGATGTATCCTGAAAAGGAAGAAGTCCGGCGGCACTGTCCGCCTTCCACTGTGCCAATCTCTCCGCTCTCGCTATTGAATCAAGTTGATTCTGATATGCTACCTGTTTGTCATATTGCTTTGACTGAAACCAAGTGAATCCAAAAAGGATAAGTCCGATCAGCACAAAGCCGATAATAGTATTTTTGTTCATTATTCAATCATCTTCGCAAGTCTCCTGACTCCTTGCTCTTTTCTGTCTTTATTCAGTTCGACTATTTACAGCTATTAGTTCTCTTCTAATGAATGAATCTGATCTTCAAGTTTTTTCAGTTCATTCTTAACTTCCTCTATACGGCTCTGCATCTGGGCAATAAGCGGCTGCGAATTTTTGGACATCGAGAAGAAACCGATATTGTTCTCGTAAGTATCCAAATCCTGCTGAAGCTTATTGTACTTCTGTATCAGACGATCCTTCTCAGTCCTGCCGGAATTTCCGCCGTGCTGCTGTGGCTGACGGCTTGAACGCGGCTGCGAGTGGAACTTGGCAGCCATTGCATCATTGTAAGCCTTGGTAATCTTGTCCTTTTCCTTGAACGGAACAAAGCCAATCTCCTGCCATCTTGCAACAAATTTCTGACGTGCTTCAGACTCGCTTACTCCTTCCTCCGGAACATAAGCGTTAATTTCTTCAATCAGAGCCTTCTTGGCCTTCAGGTTTGCAGAATAATTGTTTTCAGGAGACGAATGCTTGTCTCTCTCTGCGAAAAATTCGTCACAGGCAGCGCGGAAACGCTTCCACAACAACTCTGATTTCTTTCTAGGCACAGAACCTATCTCTTTCCACTGATTCTGGAGATTTATGAATCTGTCCGTGGTCTTCTTCCATTCGGTACTGAGTTTAAGCGACTCAGCTTCAGCAATTATGGCGAGTTTCTTCTCAAGATTCTCATTCATACTGTCCTTGAACTGGACATAGAACTCGCGCTTGCGCTCAAAGAACTTGTCACACGCTGCACGGAAACGCTCATAAACCTTCTGATTGTCCTTCTTGGATGCAAATCCGATGGTTTTCCATTCTTTCTGTATTTCCTCAATCTGCTTGGACAATGAATTCCATTCGTTTGAAGACTTGATATCTTCCTTGTCAGCAATGGCTTCCACTTTCTCGCACAATGCAGACTTAGCCGCAAGATTCTCAGCCTGATGGGATTTCTGCTCCTCGAAATAAGCCTGGTATTTCTTGTTAATGACAGATGTGGCAGCCTTAAACCTGTCCCAAATCTGATCTCTGAACTCTTTTGCTACCGGGCCGAACTCCTTCCACTGCTCGTGCAGTTTCTGCAACTCGTTGAAAGCGTCAATTACATTCTCGTTCTCGGACAATCTCTCAGCAGCCTGACAGAACTCCTCTTTGGCTTCAAGGTTCTTCTTAAAGTCCAGATCGCGCAAATCTCTGTTAATCTGTACTTTGTCATAGAACTGCTCAACATAGAACTGATACGTGTCATTCAGGTTCCTGAAATTCTGAACAGGCACAGGTCCGATTTTTCTCCACCTGTCCTGCAAATCTCTGAATGCAGGGAACGCAGTACCCAAATCATCCTGTTTCTCGACAAGAGCCTTGAGTTCATCCACAACCTCCTGCTTTTTCTTCAAGTTCTCCTCACGCTCCGCCTCTACCTTCTTATTGTATTCAGCACGTTCTTTCTTGTACTTTGAGTATATGGCCTTGAATCCGTTTTCCAACGCGGCAAAAGGATTGGCCAGAACTGACTTGTCGTCTGCCTCCTGCTCCTGTGCAGTAACTTCGGAAGCATCTTCTACGTTTTCTTCAGAAACTGGAGCGTCTGCATTGTCAGCTGATGACACTTCTTCAGCAACACCGAGACCGGCTGCTGATTTCTCTCTGGACAATTTCTTATAGAATGCGGATTTGATAGCTTCAGCTTCTTTGGATTTCGCCATTCTGTCTTCACTTCCCGCAAGTTTTTCAAACTGCTGTGACAGCTCAGCCAACGACATCTCCGAATAATCAGGTGTTGCTGCAGTTGCCTCTTTCTCCTCCACCTCGACAGTGGCATTTTCAAGTACATCTGGCTTTGTTTCTACGCCAGGATTCAATTCTTCACTCATATTGTACAAGAGTTTCGATTTATGATTAAGTAATAATTGGCAAATATATAAAATTAAAACCGAAAGACCGACACAACGACGGCAAGATTAGCGCAGTTTAACGCAGGATTGGGACAATGCGACAAATCAGATGTCAAAGACGTCACCATCGTTTGCTGCGTATGTTTCGGGAAATATTGTGCGGCACTCATTCTGGTACAAGGAGCTATCCTTGCACCTTGAAGAATAGTGTGCAATCACCAGTTTTCCCGCACCGGCCTCAAGAGCGCACCGGGCTGCCTGAAGCGTTGTAGAATGATACCTCTGAGCCGCTTTGTCAGCATATTTCTCGAGATAAGTCGCCTCGTGATACAACAGGTCCACACCCTTCACCCAACTTGACAACTCTGGAAACGGAGCCGTGTCACTGCAGTAGGCATAACTTCTCGGAATATACGGCAGATACGTAACATCTTCATTCCTGATAAGCAGAGGTTCGTCTGTCCCGGAGCATTTCACGTAACCGTTTAGGAATGTGGCATCGTCATTGCGTCCGGCTGGACGTACAACGTCCTCGCCTGCTTTGAGCGCACCTATTTCCGCCAAAGTGAAGCCGTATTCCTCAAGTTTGTCCTTGCGCACGTTAAGTTGCGGAGTCTTCTCACGGAACATATAGCCGTAAGTCTCTATCTTGTGATTGAGCGGAAAAGCCAGAACCTCAAGCGATTTCGTCGAATAAATGACAGTCGGACATTTCACTGACAAAGGATGAAAATCGACTTCCACACCTATTCCTTTGCCGTAATACGACAGGAAATACTTCAGCAGTGGGCCAAGATTGGTTGGTCCGTAAATCACAATCGGAGTAGTTCTGCAAGACAGACCGGCGGTAGCAAGGAGTGACCGAAGACCGAAAAGATGGTCCCCGTGGATATGCGAAATGAAGATTGTATCAAGCTTGGACAGAGAAATGTGATATCTTATCAACTGCCTCTGCACAGCCTCGCCGCAATCTATCAAAAACGAGCGCCCATGTACCTCAAGTACGTGAGCGCTCTGATATCTGTCAATAACGGGCATTGCCGAAGCAGTGCCCATTATCTTCAATGTAAAATTATTCACCTTTCTCGAGTTTGTCCTTGAGTGCAGCAAGCTCTGAAATGTCACCAAGAGTGGTCTTCTCGATATTTGAGTTGATCATCTTGACAGCTTTCTTGGTGTTGTCAACCTCAGTTGCAGCTTTCTCTGCCTTAGCCTCAGCGTATGTCTTGAGGTGTGAGAGGAAGAGCTTTCTGGTGCTTCTTCTGAGTTCTGTTACAACGAACGGAAGTTTCTCGCCTTCAACAGCCTGTTTGCCATCTTCCTTGGTAAGGTCTTTCTTGAATGCAAATCCTTCAGTACCATCCTCAAGAACTACAGTAGCGCCCTTGTCTGTAGCTGCACCAACGGTAGCTTCGACAGTTGTACCTACAGGATATTTAGCCTCAAGCTCGTTCCAAGGGTTAGGAAGAAGCTGCTTGTGTCCAAGGCTGAGTTTGTGGTTAGCCTCATCGAAATCAAGGATAACTACATCGATAGAGTCACCTGGCTGAACCATCTCTGATGGATGCTTGATCTTGTCCCAAGAGAGGTCGCTGATGTGAACGAGTCCCTCAATGCCGTCCTCAAGCTCTGCGAATACACCGAAGTTGGTGATATTGCGTACAACAGCCTTGTGCTGTGAACCTACAGGATATTTCTCGCGGATATTCTCCCAAGGATTGGTTGTGAGCTGCTTCAGGCCGAGAGACATCTTTCTGTTCTCTCTGTCGAGTGAAAGAATCTGAGCCTCTACCTCGTCACCGACTTTCAGGAAATCCTGAGCGATACGGAGTCTTGGAGACCAAGACATCTCTGATACGTGGATAAGTCCCTCTACACCCGGCTTAATCTCAACGAATGCACCGTAGTCTGCGATGAGAACGACTTTACCCTTAACCTTGTCACCGACTTTGATATCCGGATCAAGGCTATCCCAAGGATGTGGGGTAAGTTGCTTGAGACCGAGAGCGATTCTCTTCTGCTGCTCGTTGAAATCAAGCACAACGACTTTGATCTTGTCATCAAGTTTGACAATCTCTTCAGGGTTGTTTACGCGGCCCCAAGAGAGATCTGTGATGTGGATAAGACCGTCAACACCGCCGAGGTCAACGAATACACCGTAGTTGGTGATGTTCTTGACAGTTCCTTCGAGAACCTGACCTTTCTCAAGTTTGCCGATAATCTCGCTCTTCTGCTTCTCGAGTTCAGCCTCAAGAAGAGCCTTGTGAGAAACGACAACATTGCGGAATTCCTGATTGATCTTGACAATCTTGAAGTCCATTGTCTGGTCAACAAATGCATCGTAATCCTTGATAGGACGGATGTCGATCTGTGAACCAGGAAGGAAGGCCTCGATACCGAATACGTCTACGATCATACCGCCCTTCGTACGGGTCTTGACATAACCTTTTACGATTTCGTCTTTCTCGAATGCCTCGTTTACCATATCCCAAGAACGGAGCTGGCGTGCTTTCTTGTGGGAAAGAACGAGCTGGCCTTTCTTGTCTTCAGGAGACTCGACATAAACTTCAACCTTGTCACCTACCTTGAGATCAGGATTGTAACGGAACTCAGGAGCTGCAATAACGCCGTCGCTCTTGTATCCGATGTTTACAACCACTTCCCTCTTGTTGATAGAGGTGACGGTTCCTTCTACAACTTCGTTCTCATTGACTTTTGAGAGTGTGTTCTCATAAGCCTTCTCGATAGTTGCCTTGTCTGTGTCGCCATAGGCAGCTTCCTTCTCGAAAGCATCCCAATCGAAATCCTCCGGTGCAACTGACGCGTTGAGCGGAGCTTTCTTGGTTTCTTCTTTTACAGGAGCCTCAACTTCCGGGGTCTCTACTGTAACTTTGTTTTCTTCCATAAAATACGAATAAAAAACTAGGGGTTTAACATTATTTATTGTGCCATTATGAACACGCGCAAGCGCACCTGCCCATAAGGCGGCGCAAAATTAAACAAAATAATCTGAAATACAAGGATTTCTTGTAAGAAGCTTCCCTAAATTTTCCTACAGCATTTTCCTTCTCTTGAACAGGAAGAGAATGATGGCAAGCGAAAGGAGCATAAATCCGAGAATCAGCATCCAGGACCACGGCTTCTCGGACAGAGGCAGAGCAACGTTCATTCCGTAGAAACTCGCAACAAGCGTAGGCGGCATAAGGAGCAGAGAGATAAGCGTGAATATCTTCATTATGTTGTTCTGCTCGAGATTGATAAGACCGACGACAGTATCCTGCAGATATTCAAGCCTTTCAAAACTAAAATTCGAGTGGTTGATAAGCGAGGATATATCCTGCAGGAGTACATTGAAACGCGGCTCAAGCTCCGAAGGATATTTGTCGCTCTTCATCATATTGGAAATCAGACGCTGCTTGTCCACGATATTCTCGCGCACAATCATCGTATTATCCTGCAACTGATTGATATCGAGGAGAAAATCTTCGTTGATATCTTCCTGCTGATTTACTCTCTTGCTGTATTGGGCAATCTCCTTCGACAGCAACTCAATCATATCCGCATCAAGATCGACACGCTGGTCCATAATGCTTACGAACACCCAGAAGCCGTTTGGAAAAAGTCGCGGCAACGCCTGCATTTTGCGCTGAAGCTCAGTAAAACTTCGCAGAGGCACATCTCTCAATGTGGTAAGCACTCCGCCCACGATAGTGAAGGAAACCGCTTCCATCGCATATTCCTCAGGCCCAGGGATAAGGAAGTTGGTATTGGCGAAAATTGCTGTGGCAGTCTCGGAAAAACGTGAAGAACTCTCAATCTCCTCCGCTCGCGCCCTGCTCTGGATTTCAGTGTTGAGAAATGACTCGGCCGCTCTTTTTTCATCCCCGGACGGAGAAAAAAGATCAATCCATACAACGTCTTCCTGCTTCAGAACGGAAAACTCCGATATTGTTTGCGACAGGAGAATCTGGCCGCCAGACCTGTAGAAAATTGACACCATACCTCAACTGATTTTATCCGGACCGCAGTCAGGGGGCAAAATTATCATTTTTTCCGGAAAGACGGAAGAAAAAGAATTTATATTTGCAAAAATTTCAGATTCGCTAATGGAAACTATCGAAAGAAAGAAAGGTCTGCTTGCGCTCAGCCCGCTGATTGTCTTTCTCCTCATATATCTGGTATCGTCCGTAATTGCAAAGGATTTTTACAAGATTCCTATCGCATCCGCGTTCCTCATTGCATCGGCATACGCTCTGATTATCAGCAAGAAAGCACCTATCGAAGACAAGATTGCAGTATTCTCTCAGGGGGCAGGACACAAGAATGTGCTTCTTATGCTGTGGATATTCATCCTTGCCGGAGCATTTGCAGAGACAGCAAAACAGATTGGTGCCATCGACGCGACTGTTTCCGCCACACTTAACATCCTGCCGCCATCAATGCTCTTCGTCGGTCTGTTCATAGCCGCCTGCTTCATTTCAATGGCTATAGGAACAAGTGTGGGGACAATTGTGGCTTTGGTGCCGGTCGCAGCAGGAATCGCCACAGAATCCGGACTTGACACCGGCTTCGTCACGGCTATAGTTGCAGGCGGGGCATTTTTCGGAGACAATCTGTCGTTCATATCCGATACTACCATCGCAGCCACCAAGACACAGGGATGCCTGATGTCTGACAAGTTCAAGGTAAACCTGAGAATAGTGGCGCCTGCCGCCGTTGCAGTTGCCATTATATATATTGTATTGGGACACAATGCGGCATATACTGCACCGGCAGAGCATATCAGCTGGCTACGTCTTGTCCCTTACATATTGGTAATCGGCCTTGCAATGTCGGGAATCAATGTGATAGAGGTTCTTGCCATCGGAATAGCGGCAAATGCCGTGATCGGATTCTCGCAGGGCTCATTAACCTGGGCGGGATGGCTTGAGGGTATCGGACGCGGAATAGCCGGTATGGGCGACCTCATCATAGTAACTATGCTCTCGGGTGGTATGCTTGAAATCATCAGGCACAACGGAGGCATAGACTATCTCGTACAGATATTGACTAGACGAATATCAGGAAAACGCGGCGCTGAGTTCAGTATAGCGGCTCTCGTGAGTCTCGCCAATGTCTGCACGGCAAACAATACCATTGCCATTCTCACGACAGGACGAATAGCCAAGGACATCACTGAAAGATTCAAACTAGATCCGCGAAAAACAGCCAGCATATTGGACACATTCTCCTGTATGGTGCAGGGCATACTCCCCTACGGAGCGCAAATGCTTATGGCTTCCGGACTTGCCGGGATTTCATCCATCGCGATAATTAAATTTCTCTTCTACCCTTATACAATGGGCCTATTCGCCCTCGCCGCCATATTCTTCCGATACCCGAGAAAGTATAGTTAGGAAGTTTGGGCTAAATTCATGTTCCGCAAACATCTAGAATTATTGCTATTCTCATCGTTAGCGCTTGTTTCAACCTCGTATTCACACTTACCCAACGCACTTCTCTTAACCCTCAGTCGCCATAGCGACAGCTCCCAGGAGCACGGGGAAAGGTTTCCCCGATACCCCTTCTGTCGCTTCGCTCCTTAATCAGCGGTGTTTCGCATTTGCGAAACACAAGTCATTTAAAATACCTCCAAAACGATATTGATTCCAAGCAGAATAAGGACAATTCCGCCGGTGATGGCGGCAGGCTTGCCGGCCTTTCTGCCGATGATTGCTCCTCCTTTGATTCCGACAATGACCGACAGTGCTGTGATGACAAAGACTGCCACAATCGGCACCGACATTCCGAACAACCCACGTCCTGCCATTGACATCGAGATGCCGACTGCGAGCGCATCAATACTGTCCGCCACTCCAGCAAGGATTATATTACGCAACCCGTTGAGATTCTGCGATTCTTCCTCAGAAAATGCTTCCTTGATCATAGAACCGCCAACCCAAAGCAGCAATCCCATACCGATATATTTTACGAACCGTATGATATACTTCGATATGAAGTCGCCGAATGCCCAGCCCACAAACAGAAATGATGTCTGGATAACCGCGAAAATCAGCGCAATCTTCATCACCTGCATCCAAGACACTTTTCGCATAGACACGCTGGCGCACACCGCTACTGCGAAGCAATCTGCACATAGTGACGCCGAAAGCAATATGTCCTTTACAATATCTTCCATAAGTTCAATATGTAAGTTTCTTGATTATCCTAATCCAGTTGTGCTGCAATGCACTTATTCTCTTATATAGAGTTGTAAATCTCTAATGTCTGAATATCTGCCTGTTCACAATGGAACGTCCCAAAGTAAGTTGGTCAGCATATTCCAGGTCATCCCCGAAACCAAGCCCTCTGGCAAGCGCGGAGACCTTCACGCCATAACCTGATATCTGTCTGTAAATGTAGAATGCGGTAGTCTCACCTTCCACATCTCCGCTCAAAGCCAAAATTATCTCAAGCTGTTCAGGCGAATCCAAATTTGCGACGATGGAAGCTATCCGGCTCTTCAATTCAGCAATCTTCAGGTCGGAAGGTCCTATGCCGTCAATCGGGGAAATCTTTCCGCAAAGCACGTGATACAGCCCGTGGTACTGTCCTGTGGCCTCTATGCTCATAACGTCCCTTACATTCTCCACAACGCATATAATATTCCGGTCTCTGCTGGAGTCGCTGCAAATGGAGCAAACATCATTGTCCGAAACCATCATACAGTTCTTGCAATATTTCACGTTCTCCCGCAACAGACGGATCGAATCCGTGAAATGCCGCACATTCTCCACAGGCTGGCGAAGCAAATGCAGTGCAAGCCGCAACGCACTCTTCTCCCCCACTCCCGGAAGCGAACTTATCGATTCGACAGCATTTTCTAGCAATTCTGAAGGATATGTATTATTGCGCATCTTTGTTTGACTTCTTATATGAATCCACCGCACTGCGTACCGAGCCGTTCTTCAGCAATAGTTTCTTCGCAAGTTCGTAGTCATTGATTCCAAGTTCTTCCTCAATCATCCTCGCACCTCTGTCAACCAATTTCATATTGGTCAACTGCATATCAACCATTCTGTTACCCTTTACGTGTCCGAGTTTGATCATCACAGACGTCGAAATCATATTGAGCACAAGTTTCTCCGCCGTACCCGCCTTCATACGAGTGCTACCGGTTACAAACTCAGGCCCTACAACGACCTCAATCGGAATTTCGGATGCCGAAGCCAATGCAGAACCCTCATTGCAGGTTATACAACCAGTCAAAAGGCCATTTCTACGGGCAATCTTCACAGCACCGACAACATATGGTGTCGAACCGGAAGCGGCCACGCCTACAAGCACATCATCTGAACAAGGCGAAAATGGCTGCATATCTTCCCAGCCCTTGTTTTCATTGTCTTCAGCAGCTTCAACTGCATTCCGTATCGCCTTGTCTCCGCCTGCAATCAGTCCGATAAACTTGTCCCTGACTCCGTATGTCGGCGGAATTTCCGAAGCATCCACGACCCCCAGGCGGCCGCTAGTACCGGCCCCGAGATAGAACACTCTACCACCGCGACTCATACGTTCAACGATAGCATTTACAAGTTTCTCTATCTGAGGTATCTGCGCGGCGACTGCGACAGGCACAAGGCTGTCCTCATTATTGATTCCCGTGAGAATCTCGCGCACGGACATATCCTGCAGATTCTGATATGATGATGACTGTTCTGTCGTTGTCATAATATTCCTTAGTATTTCAGAAGCCATTTTTGGAATAATTCATCTCATTCCTTACACTACCTTTCGTTCATTTTATCTCTGACATCAGTCGCGTAACTACTGCGACGCACCCTCTTCCAAAGTTGAACCTGACTCGAAAATCCCATATAATAAAATTCGGAATCTATTTCAAAACAAGCTCATCAAATGATACGAACCTCAAATTTACATCTTTTCGTTGGTTATTTTCAGATAAAACTAGACAAACTAAATGCGTAACAAAAAGATGTTCGCGGAGAATGGCAAAACAAAAGGGTCGGCATCACGTCGACCCTTAAAATTGCAATTATTCAGAGTGTTAATTATTGTTGGTTACAGCCTTGCGGCTAACGATTTAAAAAAATCTCGTATAACGTTTTATTAAAACATTGCAAATATATAGCAATTTTTCTATTTGACAAACTAAAACGTAAAAAATTTTGAAATTATTCGTATTTATCGACCAAAATATCAATCTTGCTTCCTGTTCCGACCCTCAAGCAAGTATGGCCGCAACTTTTTAGTCCGTTCCAAAGCCTGCTGCATCTGCCAGTCCTGAATAAGACGCGGATTTCCGCTCAAGAGCACATCCGGCACCTTCCAACCGTTGAACTCAGCTGGCCTCGTATATACTGGCGGAGACACCAAATCATCCTGAAAACTGTCGCTAAGAGCCGATGTCTCGTCAGTCAGCGCCCCAGGAATCAGACGCACTATCGAATCCGCAAGCAACGCCGCGGGGATTTCACCGCCACTGACGACATAATCCCCCACCGAAATCTCACGCGTAATCAGATGCTCGCGAATACGTTCGTCAATACCTTTGTAATGACCGCAAAGAATCATAATATTCCCTTTGAGAGACAATTCGTTGGATATGCTTTGGGTCAGATGTTCACCGTCAGGAGACATATATATCACCTCGTCATATTCGCGTTCTGCCTTGAGCTCGTTAATCATCTTATACACAGGCTCGACCATCATCACCATACCGGCATCACCGCCGTAACAATAATCATCCACGGTATTTCTGGAACCGATACCATATTTCCTGATGTTGTGCACATATATCTCCACAAGCCCCTTCTTGCGGGCCCTGCCAACAATCGAATATCCCAAAGGGCTCTCCAGCAATTCCGGAACCACTGTCAATATATCTATACGCATATACGTCTCATTTTTTCATTACTGTGCAAATTTACATCTTTTCCCGATATGGAAAAGTGTAGTTTTTCCTTGCAAAATTATATGGAAAAGTGTAGTTTTGAGCAGTAAAATTATATAGAAAAGTGTTAATCGTATGTTATACAGAAAGATAGAGAAACGGATTGAAGAATATCTTCAATCGGAAGACGACAGAATAATGATTCTGGAAGGTGCGCGACAGATTGGAAAATCATTCATAATCAGGGAGGTAGGAGAAAAAATATACAACAATTTCATTGAAATAAATTTTGTAAGTGACGATGAAGGTACGCAAATCTTCAAAGAGGTTAGAACGACGGAAGACTTCTATTTCACATTAAGCTCACTATATGGTGAAAAACTCGACAAATACGAAAACACCCTGATATTCCTCGATGAAATCCAACACTACCCTCAATATCTTACCCTGCTAAAATTTTTCCGCGAAGATCGCAGATTCCGTTTCATCGCAAGCGGTAGTTTACTCGGACTCTCATTAAGCGAAACCACATCAATTCCGATAGGCAGCATAATCAGAGAGAATATGTATCAGCTCGATTTCGAAGAGTTTCTCATTGCCAATGGATTTGGACAAGAGGCACTGCAAACGATACGTGAAAAACTCACAAACAAAGAAAGCCTGAATGAATCTCTCCACAATTATATTATGAATCTATTCCGTCGCTATCTTCTTGTCGGCGGCCTTCCTGCTGTAGTCAACAAATACCTTGATACTCATAACATTGTTAAGGTAAGGGAGGTACAAGAAAACATCTTTAATCTCTATGAAGCGGATGCGACAAAGTACGAAAAGGACAGCAGAAGGACCCTTCTTATCAGAAGAATCTACAATATGATTCCGTCACAACTTGAGAACAAGAAGAAGCGCCTGGTGGTCAAGGATATTCAGGGAAAAATCGGTGACAGGTTTGAAAACTACCGGGAAGAATTCGAATACCTAATATCTTCAGGAACCGCACTAGAAGTAAGTGCAATTTCAAATCCTAAATACCCATTGGCGGAGTCTGTTCAAAAGAATCTGATGAAACTCTATCTCAATGACGTAGGACTTCTCACACTTTTGCTCTACAAGAATAACATACGGCCGATAATCACTGACGAGGAGAGCATAAACCTGGGATCTGTCTATGAAAGTGTCGTTGCACAGGAACTTAAAGCCCACGGGCACAAGCTCTTCTATTACGACAACAAACAACGAGGAGAAGTCGACTTCCTAGTTGACGACTACTCGCATACCACAATCCTGCCTATTGAGGTCAAGTCCGGCAAGGACTACACAAGGCACAGTGCGCTTAATAATCTACTTAAAGTCAATGACTTCAACATTACTGAAGGACTCGTCCTCTCCCATTCAAGGGAAATCAAAGTAGCGGGCAAAGTGACCTATATGCCAATATACTATGTAATGATCCTCAACGCAAATGAGGCGGAGGAAATCTATTTTTGAGGTTAGAATTCGGGAATTCCTATGTGACTATGTAAAAATAAGAGATTTTAATAATCTTATTATAGCACTTTATGTTATTTTAAGAGATTTTCGCTAATTTTGCATTATTAATATGCATTGATATGAGCAAATACGAGCAACAGCAAAAAGAGCAGATTATCAAAAGACTAGTCTTTGATAATCCTTGGTGGTCAACAGGAAAGATAGCAGACGACTATGATGCAATGCCACGTAGACCATATATAGACCTATTTTATCCAATAGTTGCGGATCTTTCATTGCGCAGAGCCGCAATTCTTATGGGACCGAGACGAGTTGGAAAGACAGTTATGATTTACCATACCATCAAACGGTTGATGGACAGTGGAGTTGATCCTCAGAGAATCATATATATGTCAATCGACACGCCAATCTACAGTAATGTTTCACTCGATGAACTATTTTCTTACGCACGCACGTCTCTCCATAACGAAGATATGGACGGCTTTTTCGTCTTTTATGATGAAATTCAATATTTGAAGGATTGGGAGGTTCATCTCAAATCGATGGTCGATACATACCGCAGAACAAAGTTCATTGCATCTGGTTCAGCTGCAGCAGCGTTGAGAATGAAGAGTATAGAGAGCGGCGCCGGACGTTTCACAGATTTTATGCTCCCTCCATTGACATTTTTCGAATTTCTCAAGCTACAACAAAGGGACGGCAATGTAGTTGAAGTTAAAGACCATTCAATCTGCCCATACGATACTCTCGATATTGATATACTGAATAAACACTTCTTTGAGTATATAAATTACGGAGGCTATCCCGAGGTCGTATTTTCAGAAAGAATCAGAGAAAATCCAAGTCAATATATCAAGAACGATATCGTTGAAAAGGTCTTGTTGCGAGACCTTCCGAGTCTCTATGGCATCTCTGATATCCAGGAACTTAACAAACTCTTTCTTCATATTGCATTCCGTAGCGGCAATGAGTTCTCGTATGAGACACTCTCAAGCGAAGCCGGAATAAAGAAAGATACAATAAAAAAGTATCTTGAGTACTTGGAGGCGGCGTTCCTCATAAAGGTAGTGAATCGCATTGACCAGAATGCCAAGAAGATGCAACGCGTCACATCAATGAAGATATATCTTACCAATCCCACACTGCGCTGCGCCCTCTACACTCCAATCAGTGAAAGTGACGATGCTTGTGGAGAGATGGTAGAAACGGCTATCTATGATCAGTGGATACTTGGAGACAAGACTAATTTTTATTATGCGAATTGGAGCAAGGGTAGGGATAAGGGAGAGGTTGACATTGTTTGGGTAGAAACTGCAACGCAAAAAGCCTTTTCACTTGCAGAAATCAAATGGACTGACAAGTTCTATGAAGATCCGAGTGGTCTCAAATCACTGCGAAAATTTCTTGAAGCAAATGATGGAATACGCAAAATCATTGTAACCACAAAATCAAAGCGCGGCAGTGCAACTATCGATGGACACACACTGCTTTTTATTCCCTCTGCATTATATGCTTATTGGGTATCCAGATATCTTTTTGAAGAAAAGGTCAATCAAATTCTTCTTCCCGAATATAATGCACAATGAACGCAGACTACCTTTTATAGCAATTCCCGAAAAGTGACACTAGTGCCAATTTTTCGGGAATGCAAAGATACTCTGATTGTCTACATCACTTAAAAACCTATCAATCTTTCTATTAAGCATAGCGCATCCATTTTTCCCATGCGATTTACAGAGATTTTTCCACTTTTCTAAGCGATATTATGAGTTTTCTTCCACTTTTCCAAACCGCAAACCAAGTTCTAAACAAAGGTTCACTCAATGCTTCAGTTGGATAATGACGCACAAAACGCAAATTTCTAAGCGACATTCTGAGATATCGCCGAAACTTGCTTTCTCCCACCTTACTACCAAGTCTCTCGTCATATTGACCGAAATTACCACCGCACATAATCTCGGACAGCAAAAAACTTCCTTCTTTCTCATTCATCGGAGCTATCATCTTATCTTCCGTCAGGCCGAAAACCTCACTAAGCACATACATCACAGCTCCAGCAAACTTCCACAATCCTAACCACTTCAGTTCATTTTGCAAATCAGTCGCGACAATAATTCCTTCAGCATCTGCTTTTTTAAGCACATAATAATAATCGAGTAACTGACGCAATCCTATACCCTCTGAAAAAACGTGTCGATAAAGATGGGAAAGTATGTAGATAACATTAAATGAGAGCATAGGCACACTTATCTGCCCATAACCGTCAGGCAACTCTACGACATTATGACATTGCGTTTCCATCCTCTTCGCGAACCATTGTTGCATCCTCTGGTTATGAAGAGGAAAACACATATAAGATGGCGTAAAATGAACTTCAACAGGAGTTTTCATTATAGGAAAATCCACGTGATGATAGCGCATTATCTGATTCGGACAAACTCGGTTGATATATGCCATTACTTTATTTCGCCCTCCTGACACATAAAGATCAATATCTCCCGGTGTACGCATATACGGATCAGGGTAAAGTAATGCATTACCCTGCCCCTTCAAAATACAACAACGGAAGCCTTCATTAAGAAAGCTTCCGCTCGCCTTTACAGAATCTACAAACAGTCGGATATTCTGTTGCTTGATTTGTTGCGCCTTTCCCATCCACCACACCAGCAAGTCGGCATCTGGGGCCAATTCCTTTGGCAACCTCTGGATACCAAAAAACATCACCCCTATCAGCGCCTGTTTCTTGGCTATTCTATATTGTTCTTTCCAGTCCGCAACTGTCACAGAAGCGGGAATCTCCGCGCAAGCCCCGATGCAAAACCGCAGAAACTCAAAAAATATTCTTTGTTGTGAAATCATAGTAACAATAGACCACGCATCTTGTTTTTTTAAATCCGTGTTTACCCAAATACTCTTTCAGCGATAAACCTTGCCGGGAACAGCAATCCTGCCATCAAGTAGCGTTTGCGCGTATGTGGCTCCTTCCACATACGATACACAAATCGTAGGTTCGTCTTGTCCACCCAAGAAGGATAGTAGTTTATCTCGTTCTTCGAAGTCTGATGAATAAAACCGCCGCAGGTAAAGCCGACGCCATGGAATCCCGCATTTTTCACTTTCAGCAAGAACTTCTCTTGCATCAAGGCTCCCATACCTACAATCAAGAAGTCAGGCTTAAGTTCCACGATACGACTAGCCTCCTTGTCCATCTCCTCCTCGCTGGAGAAGTATCCGTTCCTGTACCCAGCGAACTTCACCTTGGGATATCGCTCGCGGAATATCTCCACCGCCTTCTCCACCTGTTCCTGCATCGAGGCCACGATATAGATGCTCTTGCCGTACTCCGCCGCATAGGCGAACAGCCCCGGGGCCATCGATGTCATATCGAAGCTCCGTCGTGTCACTTGCTTCCCATACACCATCTTGATAGCCTTTACCAGCAGCCCACCATCAGCGAAGATACCATCCATCTGCCCGAACAAGCCCTTGTTGTCCAGAGCCGTCAGATACGACACGGGGTTGAGGCAAGTGTACACCTTCCCCTCGTCCCCAAATATCTCCGCAATGGAATGTTCCTCAGTAGAAAGAATTTTTCGGATTAGTATTGAGTCCATATCTACTATTAATCAACAACAAATCTTTTTATAATCTTCGCCGCCCCCCAACAACACAATTGCTTGGTATATCGCAAGTTACAATACTCCCTACAGCTATTACCACATTGTCGCCTATGGTTACAGGGCGCGTAATGACGGAGTTTGCACCGATAAAAACATCATTACCTATTGTCAGTTTCCCCATGTACCAAGTAAGATGACCATCCCTCATGAGGTTTAAGAAAATGAGTCAACAATACAGTATTCATTGCGATGGTCACGTTATTACCAATATCAAATAAGCGATAATCCAATGTATCAAATGTAACATTTGCGCCAACATGGGCATTTTTGCCAATTTTAATACCAATCAAACGAAGTAGTTGCGGACGCATTCTTTTAGAACTAAGCCATCTACTCTGTGAAAGGCGCAAAGCTATAAAACGCGGTAAGCGAGACAGATAATTATTTGAAGTTATTTCGTTTTCCATTGTATTTCATCGTTTATAGTTTATAAAGATTATGTGTATGCAGTCTCATGTTCTTTCTTATATAATAGTCTTGATTCCAAGATGTGACAAACAATACAAATAGCAAAAACGACACATTTTGCAGGGTCAATGCCGACAAAGAAAAACTCTGAATCAGAGTAATAAGACATAGGTATTTCAGAGGCATATACTTTGACTTAAAGAAATATCTAACTAAGACATAGAGATATGCCAATGCACCAAACACCCCCCATGTAATAGCAAGTCTCAGGTATGTACTGTGAAACATGAATGGATATACTCCTCTAAGATTACGCATCTCTTCAAAATTATCAACAGTCCATGCAAATTCTGGCATAACATGAACTTTCAAGGCTACACCAGGAGTAGATCCCAAAAGTATATTTCCAATACTTGTGTTACCGAAATACAAGAATGCTTGTTGCCAATAGACAAATCTGTCCATATTACTAGCACTCTCCCCACGAAGTTCTGCGCCAATACGTAACAAAACTAAGACAATAGGTATCAACAAAATGAGATACAGAATATTTTTTTTATATATTTTGTAACAGAAAATGGCAAACAATGAAGCCCACCCCGTACGCGAAAACGTCAATAACGTCGCAAAAATTATCAGCCAATTCCACCATTTCTTTTTATTTTTAACCGTACAACTAAAACAGTATATCATCAATATCATATAGCCATCATAGTTGGCTTCCATCAACACACCAGCACGAGACAATGTTCCAGTAAACACCATATACAAAGCCTTGCATATATATATTCCACAAAAGAAAATACAATATCTATATAGTCTGTCTATTCTTGGACTTCCAAAATTATAAATCCATAAAGTTGCTGAAAGCAAATATACAAGCCATTTTCCATCCATAATGCTAGCCCGCAATGAAATATCACCAGAGCTTAATGGAAAAACATACTTTAATAAACATAATATGCAAAACAATATTATATATTTTAAATATTTCTTTCGCCACGTTTTTTGATTCAAAAGCGAGTACACACAGAGTAGTATGGTGAGCGGTATCCAAAAGACATCATAATTTATAATTGCAATATCCTTAACACGCCATAGTGCGATTGATATCACTGGAAATAGGCAGAACATCGCCCAAAAAGGGAATTCTCGAATTGTAGGCTTACAATAATCCATATTTTTTGATTTTGTTAGCAACTTTAGGAAACCTCACACTAAACGGCACCCAAAGGCGCAAAGCGAACTTTTTCCATAAAGGAACCCATGTACCAGCAAAATGATGGATAGAATAGGTATTGGAGGTTATAGTCAACTTCTTTGTCACGTAATCCTTAGGGCTGAAATAGTCCTGCGGAAGGACAAAGATGCTCCCAATGTCACGAATCACGTCTTTCGGAGAATTCACGTATTTAATTTGAAAATGGCGCTCCAGATTCTCCTGCAGAATCCGAGGCAATACCATTGTATTCTCACGTCCATTTTCATCAACAAAAGACTTTCCCGCATAATAATCTAGACAATGCTGAATCCAAACTGTTCCTGCTTCAGCACCGATAGCAGCGGCCTCAAGGCCCTGCGGGCTATTCTCCTTACAAACGAAATAAGGAAGTTCCAACAAATCGTCAAACGACTTCAGAACTTCCACATCACTATCTAAATATATTCCCCCCTCAGTGGCAAGTGCATACAAACGAATATAATCTGCTGCAAAAGCATATTTCTTGCACTCAAAGGCTTGCCTTACCCAAATGCTTTTCTCCAATGGAAAGCGGTTTAAATCCCACTTCACCAATTCGTAGTCTGGTAGATATTTTTTCCAACTACCCACGCATTGCTGCAACTTCGCAGGCAACGGGTCGTTACTCAACCAACAATAATGAATCTTCTTTGGTATCATATTTATTCGATCAGTAGTTAAACTGCTGTGATTTAAGGTTATAAAGTAGCCTCAAAGGCTGATACACAGTAAAAATAGAGTAAAATGCGACAGAAACACTTGCAAGTATCCTTGCAAATCAGCTACTTAAAAGAAGAAAATACGATTTTCTCTAGTTAGGATAGCTCTAAAGCTTATTTGTAATTTCTGCCTAATTTTTCTAATTACACTTATAGCAAAAGCGATAGTTAAACCACGCCATTTCTTATTTAGATAATCTGTTATTCCTTTTTTTACATAACATTTTCGTATGTTTAGTGCAAGACAAAGTTTCCTTAACTTCAATGTTTCACGTAAGTGGTTCTCAACTATTTCGGTCGCTTCAAATTGATTAGTTAAACTTTTTAGAGTCTGAGTTGTTATCAAGGAACTAGCATTATAAGTCACATAATGATATAGACATTTATTCAAAGAGACTATACTTTTTGCACAAGATATATATTTAACACAAAAAACATAATCTTCCCCCCCCTGCAGACCAACAGGGAACAGGATATTATTACTTACTGCAATCTCACGTTTAAACATAAATCGCCATACTACGCCCCAATTATTACTCACCACATCTTCCAAGCACTCTGAAATGTCTTTATATTGAAATTTTCTTATGGTCCGCCACTTTGCTTTTTCACAAAAAAAGTTAAAGGAAACCACATCTGCATCATTATTTTCGGCCTGTTGGTAAAGTAGTTCTGCTGTCTCCGACTCTATCCAGTCATCGCTATCCACAAATAGTAAGTACTTTCCTTTTGATTCCTGTAAAAGTTTATTTCTTACATAAGCAACACCCTTATTATATTCTAGTTGTAAGATTCTTGTTTGTTTCTTGCGATAAGGATATTTATTCAAGCAATCTTCGATAACCTTAACACTATCATCTGGCGTCCCATCGTCTACAAATATAAATTCTATATCCTCTAAAGTCTGTAAAAATAAAGATTCACAACAATGAGCGATGAATTTTTCGCATTTATAAACAGGAACTAATATTGAAATTTTTGCCATAATTTATTGGAAATCACATTTTATCCTTTCACTTAACGCAAATATTACCTTTTTAGCAAATATACCTATCCTACTTAAAATACTATATGGAAAGACCCTCCAACATTTTATAAAAAGAGAACTTTTGCGCGGGCACATTAAAATTTGTTTATATAGAACAGGATCTGTCTTCTTTATCCTTATATCAAATGCTCTCATTTTAAGATTTCGCTCTCTTGAAACCTCATTTACCATTAATTCCAGGTAATAATATATAGAACATTTATTTGCTAGATACTTACATTGAAAATTGCGTGTTGCGATATCTTTGTTTTGAGCAGTAGAATAACAATACAACATTCTATCTACAATCTTATAAAGTTGACCCGCTCTTTTTGCCATCACATTAGGTGCTACGGTCTGTCCGTCTCGTCCAATCCAATATACATATACAGCATCATCAATAAATAATACGGAATTCACATACTCAAAAGGATAGTATGAATACTCCGTATCCGTATAACTTATTCCTTGCTGAAGTTGTAATCCCATTTTCCTTAACAAAGATGTCCTATATGTGATTCTGTGCATTTCTATAAACTTATAAAAATCTATATTATCAAATTTTGAAGTATACTTGTTGTATATATGGTTACACTCAATTCCATCAAAGACAGGACTATCTTCAAATAGCCCAGACTTATCATAATATGTTTTCATTCGAGAGATAAGCATATCAACATCATTAGACGCCAAAATTTTCAACATATTTATAAAAGCATTAGTATTATACCAGTCATCCGCATCTAGTATCTTGATGTACTTACCAGTAGCCTCCTTTAATCCTCTATTCACGCAAGACCCATAGTTGCCATTCTCCTTGTCTATCACGCGGAATGTCGTGGGAAACTTGTCCTGATATTCATGGGCGATAGCAGAGGAATTATCCTTGCTGCCATCGTTTATGACGAGTACCTCTAATTGCTTCATCTGCTCCGCAGGCACTATCAGACTATCAAGGCAACGGCGAAGATAATCCTGCATATTGTACGTAGGAATCACAATTGTTAATATCTTTTCCATATTGATTGTAATTTGCTGATATATAAAAATTAGCAGGCTTCAGGCCCACAACCGAAAAGTAGCTCATAATAAAGCTGAGGGCAATCAGCCTGCCGAATATTCTTGTTAGTATTTATGCTCTTGCATTTTTAACTCCACATACTTACAAATATCTTCCTGTAGTCTATTTAGCTTCTCCGACAGTTCTTTTAAATCAACTGTTGCCTTTTCCTTGTTCTCCAAAAGGAAATTCTGGACAACAGTTTTTTCGTTTAAAAGTTGTTTTCTTACCTTTTCATCAAAATTCATACTGAATTGAGACAAGCCTAATAGCTCATTCGTTAATCGATCAAAAACTGATTTCAACTTTCCACCCCTGTTATTACCTTCTTTATTTGAGCATCTTGAAATTTCATTGACAACAGAAGTAAATCTTGAAGAATATTCAGACAAACTTAAATCGTTAAGACGTGAATAAACTGCATCCTTTATTGTTTTGGTCTTGACTTGATAATAAATTGTAATCAATGTGCAGACAATCGAAACGACAATTCCAACAACAGATACCCACATTTCCATCAGCGCCATCATTTAAGATTTATATCTATCATAATATTTCAACAAATCAATCTCTGTTTCATACCGTATGATAGCATCTTCTACCACATCATTTTCCCATAGAATATCTTCACGCAACCATTGTTCCAAGTTCCCGCTGCTCAACTCTTCATGATTCCTACGCAATTCACATAAAAATGTAAACCACATATATAAATCATTCTGATGTCCAAAAGGGGAATTTGGAGCACCAGGGCAATGCGCCCAATTATTAAGATAGTCAAAAGTTTTTGGAATTAAATCCTTCATTGAAATTTCTTCTGGAGTTATTACTAAACAATCCTCCTTAAACAAAGACCGCAAAACCTGAGAATAAAATTCATCAACAATATGGTTATACTCGTCCTTGCCTATAGCCTCAACAGCCCCTTGGTATGGAATTACATTAATAACGCTTAACTTACAATCACCGATACGCAATATAAGTAAAGCTTTAGGGGAATTTGGGAGTCGCACAATGATATGCAGAATCTTTTGATCCGAAGTATATTGTTTTTCTAGTTCTTCATCAAAGACAAAATTACCAGAAGAACATTTTTCTTTGATTATACCTAATCCCCTCTGTACCTCTTCATCAGAAGCAAAAGCCACAGTTATATCCTTATATCTTTTCATCTTAGTATATAACAATTTTTAATAGCTATTGTTTTAATTTATTAACAATCAAGTAATTACCCTCACAAAAGGCCTTAAAATTTCGTAACTTAAAGGTAAATAACTACCGCATTATTATCGTGTTACGCACTCTCAAGTTCCATTACAAAAGTAGCGAATTATATACGATTTTAAACAAGCATTTCGGAATGTCTGATACTCCTCTGAGTTGCGCACGGAAGTTCTTTATTTTGGCATTGAATGATTCGGCAGAAGCTTTTGTTGCTCGATTATCAAAGAAGTTTATTCTCCTCACTAATTGCCATCCAGCGGAAGTTTATGCGCATTTCCTGAAGTGCATCCAAGG
>CAVJKV010000028.1:0-25825 GCA_963650425.1 Oscillibacter sp.
ATCGTGCTTATTTTATTGAAATTCAAACCATTGAACGCTTTTTAAGGAACGACTAAGTAAAAGGCGTTGTAAGTAAAAGGGCCGTGTCCGTATTGTTATGCGAACCTAAGCGGACGGCCTGCTGCGGTATCTGATACGAGCTTTCCGCCCTTGACAGTCAATTTGCCGTTCAGATACACATCTTCCACCATTCCTTTTAGTTTCATTCCTTTGTAGGGTGTCCATCCGCATTTGTAAGCAACTCCAGCGGAACCTTCTGAACCGTCTCCGACAGTAAATTCCCGGGCGGTATCGATTACGACCAGGTCGGCATACCAACCTTCACGGATTTTTCCGCGCCTATCTACTCCGAAGAGTTCAGATGTCTTCTCCGACATAGCTGAAGCGATTCGCGTCAGCGGAATGCTCTCACGGTCTGCCACAGTCAGGAGTACTGCAAATGATTGCTGTATTGACGGGATACCTGACGGACAAGAGCGATAAGGTTTCTGCTTTTCTTCCAATAGGTGAGGGGCGTGGTCAGAGCCGACTGTGTCAATGATTCCGTCGGCAAGTGCTTTTCTCAATGCAGCCCTGTCTTCGGTTTTTTTGATGGCCGGGTTGCATTTGACGAGACTGCCGAGCGTGTCATAGTTCTCATCGCAGAACCAGAGGTAATTGGCTGATGTTTCCGCGGTTATTTCGGGATTGTGCAGTTTTGCCGCACGAATCATCTCTATCTCTTCAGCCGTAGTGACGTGTAGGATATGCAACTTGGTGCCAAGCCTGATTGCCAACTCGAGAGCTTTTATGGTGCTTTTTATGCAGGCCTGACGACTTCTGATATTCTCGTGTTCCTTCATCGGAATCTCCTCTCCGTATTTCTGGACTGCTAGGTCGAGATTCCGGCGAATAGTGTCTTCGTCCTCACTATGGATGAGTATCCTGCTGTCTTTTATACTGAACAACTGTTCCAAGGATTTATTGTCATCTACCAGCATATTTCCGGTCGATGAACCCATAAATACCTTTATCCCTGCAAAGTCCTGTTTTTCTTCAGAAGCGGACAGACGTCGCAGGGCATCTGCATTGCTGTTGTCGGCTCCGATGTGGAATCCCCAGTTTGCATAGCAACGCCCCTCTGCGAGCCGGCGTTTTTCTTCAATAGTGTCAATGTCGGTAACGGCAGGCTTTGTGTTGGGCATATCGATGAAGGACGTGATTCCGCCGAGCAGTGCAGCCCTTGATTCGGTCTCCATATCCGCTTTCCAAGTCATTCCAGGGTCTCTGAAGTGCACGTGCGCGTCGATGCCGCCAGCCATTATTGTCTTGCCGGCAAGATTCACTGTGCATACACCTTCACTTGCCAATGTGTCGGGAAGTTTTTCAAATGGGATCCTCAAGCTGTCATATTCCACGGTGCCGTCTTGGGCGGGATACCATATCTTTGCAATCAGGTCATTTTCAATGAGAATCGCCCCTATACGGGCAGATTCAGCGGTCACTATTGTCGCTCCGGTGAGCAGAGTTCTTTTGACTACTTCAGACATTGGCTTGACGTCGTCTTTCATAATTCAACTTTGCGAGTTTCGCGCTGTGAGTTTAGTTCCCCGCTTTCGGCAGAATCTTGCGGAACCTCAGCTTCAGGACTCCCCAGAATGCCTCTCCGAATATACCGCCGCTCATTTTGGACGTGCCGGCTTTTCTGTTAACAAAGATTATAGGCACTTCAACGATCTTGAATCCGAGTCGGTATGTGGTATATTTCATCTCAATCTGGAATCCATACCCTTTCATTCTCACAGCATCCAGGTCTATGGTGTCAAGAACCCTGTTGCTGTAGCACTTGAATCCTGCAGTGCAGTCAAACACTTTCATTCCAAGTACGGAACGGACGTAAACCGAAGCGTAATAAGACATTATGATTCTTCCGATAGGCCAGTTTATCACACTTATTCCGTCGCAATATCTTGAGCCTATCGCAAGGTCTGCACCATTCTTGCACGCCTGATATAGTCTTGGAAGATCGTCCGGATTGTGGGAAAAATCAGCGTCCATCTCGAAAGTGTAGTCATATCCGTGCTCCAATGACCACTTGAAACCGGTGATGTAGGCTGTTCCGAGTCCCTGTTTGCCGCTTCTTTCGACAAGAAACAGCCTGTCCGGAAATTCTTCTTGTAATCTCTTGACAATCACTGCTGTGCCGTCAGGCGAGCCGTCGTCTATAACAAGGATATGGTAACCGCCATCAAGTGAGAAAACCTTACGGATAATGCTGTCAATGTTCTCTTTCTCGTTGTAAGTCGGAATGATTACTATTTTCTTGTCTTCCATAGCTTGAATTCTCAATCTGATTATTTTATCTCCTCCAGCATCTCCTTTACGGCTGCTTCCAGCTGTTTGTCTTCGCCTTTGAGAATGGAAACAGGATCGTTGTAAACGAGTATGTCAGGTTCAATCTGATGATTCTCACTATAATGCCCTTCCTTTATGCACCACGAACCGACTTCCGGAATACCGAATATGATGGAAGGATTGATCTGGGTTTCCCACCAGACTGCAGTCATAGTACCGGCAACCGGAGTACCGATAAGTTTGCCGATTCCGAGAGCCTGATATGCGTAAGGGAAGCCACAGGCATCGGAATAGTTATCCTCGCACACTAGCACGCAGGATGGCTTTGTCCATTTGCTGTACGGGTCTGTGCCGACATATTGTCCGCGCGGTTTGTAGTCCACGTATGCTTTGCCGCTGAGGAAGGTGACGAGATCATCGTGCAACCATCCGCCTCCGTTATGTCTTGTGTCCACGATAAGCGCACCTGTATTGCGGTATTTGCCGAGAGCCTTGGAATAAACCTCCCTATAGCTTGGCGAATCCATGCCTTCGACGTGTACATAGCCGAGTTTGCCGCCTGAGAGCTCTTTCACTTTGGCCTCTCTCTGCTTTACCCATCTCTTGTACATCAGTTCGCTGTCGGAGTATGAAGGTTCAACGAATACCTCGACTTCTTTCTTTCCGCCTTTTTTCAGCACGACAGCAGTCTTTTTGCCTGCTTTGCCTGTCAGGAGCTGATACCAATCCTTTCCGGCCTTGATTTCCTGTCCGTCGATGGATGCTATGATGTCTCCCTCCTTGACTTCAGGATATGCGGTTGAAAGCGCTCCGTCAGGTAGGACTTCCTTGATTTTCAGTCCGTCACCCTCGTAGTCATCGTCGTAAAGTACGCCGAGATGTCCCATACTCTGTCCCCTTAATCTGTAACGTCCTCCAGTGTGGGATGCGTTGAGTTCTCCAAGTATTTCCGAAAGCAGTTCGGTGAAATCAAAGTTGTTGTCTATGTATGGGAGGAATTTGGCATAGTTCTCCCTGTAATAATCCCAATCAACTCCGTGCAGATCAGGGTCATAGAATTTCTCCTTTACTTGCTTCCACATGTGGTCGAAGATATATTCGCGCTCTGCCTTAGGCTTGAATTCGAATTCTCCGGAGTACGTGATGTGCTTCTCGTCTCCTCCGGATGTGCCAAGCCGGCATATTCCGGAACCTGAAGGTATGTAGAGGTTGCTGCCGTCTGCAGAAGGTATAAGCGAACCTGCAGAGCCTTTCTTCAATACTTTCACGCTGCCGGTTTTCATATCTTTAACACAGAGGTCATAGCTGCTTTCGAGCCTCGTCTCATAGTACAGTTTCTTGCCGTCATTGGTCAGATAGTGATCAACCAACCTTCCCGAGAAACCTGTGAGCCTGAATGTCCTGTCAGCGCGGTTTTCGAGGTCGAGCTTGAGTTTTTCGACTTTCTTGCTGTCTGTGCTGTCCTTTTTTTCGTCCTTTTTCGCCTCTTTCTTTGCTTTCTTGTCGTCAGTCATCAGTTTGGCAATTTCGTCGTCCTCCTTGTCGCGGAAGAATTCTGTCATCGCCTTTGAGTCGAAGAACATTATATATACGTCATCTTCAGCACCCCAGCTTCCGTGGCTGCGGTATCCGTCCTTGTCGGACTGCCAGACCATAGCCTTTCCTCCGAGCGCCCAATGGAAAGTTCCGTCGCTGTAACCGCTTTCAGTAAGGTCTGTAACTTCTTTTGTATCAATATCTATCAATGCTACGTCTGTATTGTTCCAGCCTCCGTTTGCCTGATAGGTGGAAAGAAGATAGTGGCTGTCGGGACTCCATTCGAACTGTGTGTCACCGTCCCTGTATGAGTAGTTGGCACCTTTGAGAAGTGAGACTGTTTTGCCTCCTTTGGTAGGCTTTATGACCAGTTCCGTCCTGTCGCGCAAGTATGCCACATATTTGCCGTCAGGAGATACCTGAGGTTGGAAGCAGGTTTCGCCCTCATCCGAGAACAATTCTTCCTTGAACTCGTTGGCGTATGTGAATCTTTTGTCCTCTTTGTTTGCAAGGGAAGTTCTCCAGATGCCCCAATTCCCGTTTCTTTCCGAAGCATAATACAGTGTGCGTCCGTCTTCGGAGAAGCAGACATCCCTTTCCTGCTCTGCTGTATTGGTGATTCTCTTTGTGGTAGAGTAATCTGCGGACGTCACGAATACATCTCCTCTGATGATGAGGGCGATTTCTTTCTGATCCGGTGATACGGAAATCGATGTCGCTCCACCGGACAATGTCATCTTCTCCATATCGCGCTCGTTCTTGTCTGCGTAAACCGTGATCTGCACTTTCTCCGGTTTTCCTCCTTCTTTAAGGGTGTAGAGGTCTCCGTTGTAGGAATATGCCATTGTGCCGTTTTCCGCCACAGAGAGATATCGTACCGGATTTTTTGTTTCGAATGTCAACTGTACGGATTGTTCCGGTGATGAGATGGAACTGCGGTAGATGTTCATAGCTTTGCCGTCGCGTTCGCTGAGGTAGTAGAATGTGTCGCCGTCTTTGGCGAATACCGGATTCCTGTCCTCTCCCTTATAGTCGCTGAGCTTCTTGAAGGTGCCTTCAGCATTGATGCTGAATTTATCGCCTGTTTTTCCGGTATAAAGCCAGATGTCCCTTGTGACAGCTGATGTATGGTGCTTTCTGAGTGCATCCTCATATCCTTTGATGTCCTCGTATATCACTTTTCCGTCACTACTGACGCTGAGGGCGGAAATCGGTAGGGAAGTGACTCTCACCGGCCGTGTTCCGGTTGTGTCTGTATAGTATAGCTGTGCGTCTCCCGGAAAGCCGTCGAATACGACATCCTGCTGGATATTGGAGGTGAACAGTATCTTGCCGTCAGGCAGTACTGCTTTGAGACTTTCATTTCCAGGATGGAATGTAAGCCGCTTTGGAGACCCTCCTTCTGCGGATGTTATGAAAATGTCTCTGCTGCCTTCTCTGTACGAAGTGAAAACTATATTCTTGCTGTCTGCCGTCCATAGCGGGTCGGAATCGTAGGCGCTGTTCGTCGTTATCTGAAGTGCTCTTCCGCCCGAAACCGGAACTGTGAATATATCTCCCTTATAGCTGAATGCAATCCTGGTACCGTCTGGTGAAATGCAGTTTTTCCTTACCCATTGTGGAGTTTCCTGCCCGAATGCGAGGCTTGTTGAAGCGGCGGCAATCAGAGCGAATGATAGTAATTTGTTCATCATTTATGCTTCGTTTTATCGTAATGGTAAAAGTACATACATTTTTCGGGAATTCAATGCCGATTTTATATATTTGCCCCGGACGAATATGAATCCTGATATGAAGAAGACACTATTACTGATTTTATCAGCATTGACGTGCGCGGTTGGCGTCTGCAATGCCGAAACCGTTACTCCTGTAGATTCCAGAATACGTTATGTGGGCAGAGTCCACAAAGATATGTCTGACGGAAGCGTGAGCTTTGACTGGAGCGCCACGACCTTCAAGGTGAAATTCAGCGGCAAGTCGTTGCAGATGAGATGTTCAGACACTCATCGTGATTATTTTAACGTGTGGATAGACCGCCAGTCAGCTGCAGGTAATGATGCAGTTTTCAAGGTTGAAAGCGATACTGTCATAACATTGTTCAGCGGCAAAAAAAGCATGCACGAAATAACCGTGCAGAAGAGGACCGAGGGCGAGCAGGGCTGCTTTACTGTCCGAGAATTTTCCACTGACGGCGATTTTCTTCAGGTGGAACCGGATAAATCCAGGCTGATAGAGTTTGTGGGCGATTCGTACACGTGCGGATATGGTACTGAGGCTCTTGCTCCCACTGTGCATTTTCGCCCTGAAGATGAAAATCCGTCTTTGACGTACGCAGACATTCTCGGCCGATATTTCGATGCGGAGACTGTGCACGTTTCACACAGTGGACTCGGAGTTGCGAGAAATTACAATGACAATACAACGTACGCGACTATGACAACTCTATATGAGCATACTTTCGACAGATTCAGCGATATGTCTTGGACGCCGTCTTATACTCCTGATGTTGTTGTGATTTACCTCGGAACCAACGATTTTTCAAGAGGAAAGCAGCCTTCCCTAAGCGCGTGGTGCAAGAACTATTCTTTGCTGCTGAGCCGGATACGAACCTTTCACGGCAATGTGCCGATTCTGTGCGTGGCGTCAAAGGCTGATCCGATGCTAGGTCTGTGGGTTAAACTTGCGGTCGAAAGAAGCGGTCTTAAAGATGTCTATGCTGCGGAGATTGACGATGCGGCTCATAACAATAGCACGGACCTTGGAGCTGACTGGCATCCGAATTACAGCGGCCACCGCAAAGTTGCCGGCATAATGGCTTCCTATATCTCCACAATAACCTCCTGGCCACTGCCGTTCAAGATTTGCGAGTAGCTAGCCTGCTTCTGTACTTCCCGGGTGTTTCGCCGAAGACGCCCTTGAATACGGTTATGAAATAAGCGGAAGTGTCGAATCCTGTCTGCTCTGCTATTTCCGAGATGCTTAATTTACTGTCTCTTAACAGCGAACAGGCCTGACGCATTCTCATAGTCCGGATGATTTCCATAGGAGATTTGCCTGTGATGGATTTCATTCTTAAATGCAGATTTCCCCTTGATACACACATCACTGATGCAAGGGACTCTACAGAGTAATTGCTGTTTGCAATGTTTTTCTCAATGTCCACCAAGGCCGAGGATAAAAATTTTTCGTCTTGAGGCTTCAAAGAGTAGATGTCATCAACAAATATCCCGATTTTGCTTTTGACGAGGCTTTCTTCGTACTTCTTTGCGAGCGACTGTATCTCTTCTTCCTTTTCTGTTTCTTTCTTCCTGATTGCTTTGCGGACAAATCTGACTGTGAATCCGGTTGCACCGAAGAGTAGAGCCACGATTGACAGTATTATCGCAAATGTGCTTCTATACCATATTGGTTTTACGTTAATTGAGATGGCAGTGACGTCATTCTCCCAAACTCCGTCGTTATTGGCGGCTTTGACCAAAAATGTGTATTTCCCCTTGGGGATTTTAGTGTAGGTGGCTTCCGGTTCTTTCGAAATAGTCCAATAAGTGTCATATCCTTTGAGTATATATGAATAATGACTGCTGTCCCACGAAATCATATTCGGGCAGGAAAAACGTATGGTTATGGAGTTTTGCCAATGCTTTAGCGTGATTTTTTCAGTCATTGTAATGCTCTTTTTCAATATGCCGGTTCCGTCGTTAGGCTTTATCTGCATATTGTTTACAATCAGTTCAGTGAGGTTTGTGCGGAACGTATTGCTGTCTGTTTTTATGCTTTCCGGTCGAAATGTCTCCACTCCGTAGATGCCTCCGAAAAAGAAATTGCCGTTCTTGTCACGGCTGTGAGCACAGGAACTGAACAGACTGCACCTCAGCCCGTCATTGTAGTTGAATACTCTGTTTTGGTCAGTATAGGGATTATATCTGTTTAATCCATTGTCCGTGCTTACCCATAGTTGTCCGGTACTGTCTTCTTCTATGCCTCTGACCGTGGCGGCTGTCAGTCTGTCAATATGACGGATCCGGTACGTCCCGGTGTCGTCTTGGCTGATTGCGTCCAGGCCGTCTACATTTCCGACCCATATTGTTCCGTTGCTGTCTTGATGGATACACTGTGTGTAAACGATGTTTTTCAAGCAATCCGGAGTGACATTTGACAATACATAGTCTTCCGATATGTCGAACATTCTTAGACTTTCTTTTGCTCCTACCCACAGATGATTTTGTTTGTCGCGGAATAGTGTCAGTATGCGGATTAGTTTGTCTTTGTATGGCGGCATCATCGTTTTCTCGGTTTTGTCCTCCGTTACATCGTACAGGTAGAGGCCGATAAGGGTGCCTAGCCACAATTTGTTGTTGCCGGCCTGTAATATGGACATAATATCTTTTGGAGCGGACATCTGCGTTATTCTGCCGTTTCTTAAATCTATTCTGTGCATTCCGTTCACTTCTGCACCGGTAAAGACTGACTGCCGGTCATCACTGTATTGCATAGTCCTGACATCGTTCAGGTCATATTTGGTTGTGCTTTTGCTTTCAGGAAAGTAGTGAAACAGTCCTTCATATTTGGTCCCGACCCATAAAGTTCCATCTTCAGCGGCATTCAGGTAAGTAACAATCGATTTCTGTGGAAGGAAATTTGGGTCCGGTAAGGCAAATTGCTTGAATTTGTTCCTGCTTTCGTTCCAATAACATACTCCTCCATATTCTGTTCCTACCCACATTCCGCCGCTCATATCCTTGTATAAGTATCTGACTGTCTTATCCGTCAATGATTCGTTTCCAATCTCATAGCATACTTTGTCTCCGTCAAGTATGGCAACACCTTCTGTACATCCAGCCCATAGCCTTCCGGCATCATCGTATTCGACAGCAAATACTTCCAGCCATCCGTCCTTGAATGTCCGATATCTCCGCCATTTCCCGTCTTGAACATTTACCCGTAAAAGTCCTGTGCCTTTTGTCCCGATCCAATAGGTGTCGGGCTCAGAAATGTCCGCAATGATTTCTATTCCGAATCTAGGAATCTCAACAGGTGGCAGGCGTCTGATCAAAGAGTCTCCCTTGAGAAGCAGTGTCTCTACAGTCTTTGCTTTGTTACAAATCACAATGTCATTTCCGCGACGGCAGGAACTGTAAAAAACAAGAGGTTTGGAGTCAAGTTGCAGTACGGAAACGGAGTCAGTATGAGAATTGTAAAGATAGGTTGCGTTTCTAGTGGCTATAATCAGTTTTCCGTTTCCTGCCTCCTGAATGGCTTCAATGCTCACGGCTCCTGGAATATTTATCCGATGAAAATTGTCGGTTATCGCATCGTATCTGGAAAGCCCGTTGGATGTGCAAGCCCAAAGCCTGTCTTCTGGATCTTTCCAGATTTTATGAATCATATTGCTCTGAAGAGAATTCTTGTCTTTACGGATGTGCCTGTAAGTCCTTATCCTGTTTCCGTCAAATCTGCAGAGTCCGTCAGGGGTGGCGAACCAGATGGTCCCCAACGAGTCTTGGCAGATGTCCACTACCGAAGTGTGGGAAAGACCGTTTTCGACATTCAGATTAGAAAACCTCATCACTCCGGTGTCGTGAGCTCCCGTCATTGAGATGCTGATAAGGAGAAATGTAAGTATGAATAGTTGTTGTATCGTTTTTAAAGGCATTGGGCGCGATGTGTGGTTCTATAATGGTTATTCATTACAAAATTATAATTTCCTTAGATAGCTTGTTACAATTTTGAAATTATTTTGAAATATATACTCGCTAACTTTGTATGGTAACACTAAAAGCTAAGTATTATGAAATTCAAGTTTCTGTACGTGGCCATACCTCTTTTGGTGGCCTTCGGAATGGCAACTTCCTGTAATGACAAATCTAAACCGGGAAAGAAGGAGGATGGAAAAGAGATTGTCGCAGGCGATCCGATAAAAGTGATTGGAGGAAAAGTCCGATTCTTTATAGGGGTAAACGATGATGCTCCGAGAGTGTTGGTAGGAGTGGACAAGTCCAAGATTCTGGACAATGCAGAGTCATTCTATGTTAATGGGAAAAGCTATGAAATTTCCGTTGATGAAAAAGGAAACCGATATGCTGATGTGCTCGAGAATTCTTCAGGCACATACAATGCCGCTTTGGTGCTCAAAAGTGAAAACAAATGGTTCGGCTCCAACCCCGGAGATGCTCTGACAATTCCTTTTGGACAGTTCTATGATGTTGAGGCGGAGAATTCGGCTCTGCGTCAGTTCCCTATGTTCGGTAATTATGCTGAGGCTACAGGCAATCGGATATCGCTTACCGATATAGTCGGAGTGCTCAGGCTTCATATTTCAGGTGAGGGTAAGATTGTGTCGGTAAAACTGAAGGCTGAAGGAAAAGACCTGGCCGGAGTGTTCCTTCGCTCTGGAAATGAACTCATCGCTTCGGAAAAGTCGTCCGATTATATTGTCCTGAATTGTACTGAAGACGGCAAGAACGTGGAGATGGGGAACTATTTCAATATATTCCTTGCTCCTGGAGAATATGGCAACGTACAATTGGTCATCTGCGATTCAGATCGCAAGGTTATGCGGACATCAATGGACCTTAGTGTGAAAGCCGGAGAAGTCGTAACAAAGGAAATTACTTATTCTGCAGACAAAGATGTTCTGTGGTATGACGGGTTTGACCTTTGCGTATGGGGAGGAAATATAATGGGCGGTTCAGACGCTTCAGGATTTTCCCCTGCGGCTGCCACTGTTACGGATTCTTATGGGACGGCATTGACTGGAAAGGAATATGCCTTGACTTCAGTTGACTACAATACTCCGGGAAGCGGATATGTCCAGCCTGACAATTGGTCGGCTGTTAACGGAAAGTCAGTTGGCGATGTGCATCAGATGTCCGAAAGTTATATTCTCAGCAGAAATCTTTCGGATTATAAATTACTCTTCAGGGCACAGGAATTCCCGGGTATGATGGCAGTCTCGTACAGCAAGACGGCCTCAAGAGGAATTCTTAAGACCCCTCAATTTAAGAATATTGAAGGCGTCCGCAATGTGAAGGTTTCAATGCGTTTCCGTCCTCTCGCAGGATATGGAGATGATTTTCTTGCACAGATTGTGGACGGGGGAATGATCAAAAGTGCAACACTTGACGGTAAGGATATCAGCCTCAAGAGCCTGGGCTATAAGGCTAACGGCAGTCTTGCTGTTATTGCGGCAAGCACTTTGTCTGTGCCGGCAGATATGCTCTCCCCGAATGAGTGGCAGACATTGGAACTAATAGTGGAGAATGCCACAGAATCGACTTGCCTTCACGTGTGCGGCAATACTACGACATCTGTGAGCCATTGCTTTATGGTGGATTCTATTGAAGTGACCGACCTCGGGCAGGAAATGACAAGAGGGAACCTTCGTGTTCTGTATTGGAATATTCAAAACGGAATGTGGTCGGATCAGGCAAACAATTACGACAATTTCGTCGCTTGGGTTAAGCGTTATGACCCGGATGTGTGTGTCTGGTGTGAGTCCGCAACAATATATAAGGACAATACGAACAAGTCTGCTCCGGAATCAGAGAGATTTCTTCCGGCCGGCTGGCCTGAATTGGCCAAGAGATACGGGCACAATTACTCAGCTCTTGGCGGATGGCGTGATAACTACCCTCAGGAAATAACATCCAAATACCCTATTTCTACATTGTTGAAAATTACGGACACTGACGAAGAAAGTAAACCCGTAGCACACGGTGCGGCTATTCAGCAAATTGAGATCAACGGTAGAAAACTCAATGTTGTCACCTTGCATATGTGGCCTCAGTCTTATGCCTATGGCGTGAAATCAGCGGATCGTGAGGCAAGTACCGCGGCAAACGGAGGCGACTACTACCGTGAGTTTGAAATGAAATATATTTTGAGCCACACTGTGAATGCTTCGGATTATGCTTCACAGACTGACTGGCTGATGATGGGAGATTTCAATTCCAAGAACTATACGGATGATTGGGCCTACAATCTTGGAGCCTCTTCTCCGGCGTATTTATGTCAGAATGCCATTAAGGACAACAGCAATATGGTGGATATTATCGGTACCAGTTATCCGGGTTATCTTGTGTCCTCTACATCAGGCAATTCCAGAATTGACTATATGTATGCGTCACCTTCGATGTATGCTAAAGTGAAGAATGCGATAACAGTAATAGATGCCTATACCATTCCAGTTACGGATACCAAGTATGGAACATCGTTCGCCATTCCTTCTGACCACAGGCCTATTCTGGTGGACTTCAATTTTTGACCAACCAAGTAATTAGAATATATATGTTTGGAAATGTATTGAAATTATTTTCTGCGCTTGTGTCTGCTGCCGCAATTTTGATTGGATGCGGGGAAGATGGCTCGGATACTTTGCGCAAAGAGCAGATAGAGGTTTATTTGTCGAAAGATGCAGATGAACCTGTCACACAACTCTCTGTGCCGTGCCGTGGAGGAGAGGTTGTGCTTTACGTAAAGTCAAATGTCGATTATTCGGCTTATTGGCAGGATAGCAAGGCGACTCCGTGGGTGTCAATCAAGGAAATTACTTCTGAAGATAACGGTTGGAGCACGGTGCGCCTTGAAGTTAAGGCGATTGCTTCAAAATGCTATTATACGAGACGTTCCGGAGTGTTGGCCCTTAACGTGCCTGAACAGTACTTGGGAACATTCATTACCATCAACCAGGGACTTGTGGCAAGACTTTCCAGCGACTTCAGTTGGCTGAAATATGGTAGCTCCAACCCATTCTCAACTGCCGGGGAAACACATATCTCCAAATGGACCGGAACATCGCTTGTCTGGACATCAACTGATTATGATGAATCCGGGCAGACTGCCTGTTACGGAAAGTACGGTTGGCTGTATATAGGGAATGAAAACGGCGCCCAGGCTGATATCGTTACGCCTTATGTCAATGATATTCAAAAGGATTCCCTTCTGATGGTTTCTTTCAACGCAGTCGGCTATTCATCGGAAGACGGTACTCCTGATATTGCCAAACTCCGGGTGGAAGTGATCGGGGGCGGAGTTATTCAAGACTATGCAGAATCCGGACGTACATATATTGATCTGGACCTTTCAAATTTCAGTGTGGAAAATCCTGAAAGCATATCGACAGATATGTGGGATGCAAAGACGACATCATATAATGTGTTTGTGATTTCCACGAAGGAGAAACCGCTCAGCGGCGAGACCAGAATCCGTTTCCTGACCCAGGACGGCAACGGGCATCCAAATAGAATTGCTCTGGACAATATTTATATCCGCAGATATGAGATAGACAAGAAAGTGCAGGATGAGGACGTATATGCGGCAAATAATGGCAGCGGGCACGATGGAATCATAGCCCGTATATTAACTGATAAAACAGATGTACTATGAAAATATGCAGGTATAGAAAGATTGTCGCCGCGATGCTGACATCACTGCTGCTTCTGGCTGTTTCATTTTCTATGTCAGCCCAAAGCGCTAAGACAAAGGTTACAGGAACTGTCACAGATGCTGACGGCGAACCTTTGCCGGGTGTTGGAGTAGTCATCAAAGGAACAAAATCAGGAGTGTTTACCGATGTTGACGGTAAATTCTCAATTACGGCAGGCAGTGATGACGTATTGGAAATTTCATCCCTGGGTTTTGTGACAGAAAATGTGAAAGTGTCCGGCAAAACCGACATTACGGTAAGACTCAAGTCTGATGCAACCGTGCTGGATGATGTTGTGGTTATCGGCTATGGCTCCGTAAAGAAGCAGGACCTTACAGGTTCAGTAACAAATGTCCAAATGGGTGATATCAAGGCCGCTCCAGCCCAGTCTGTCGATAATGCGCTTCAGGGCCGTATCGCCGGAGCAGACATTATGTCGACCTCGGGCGAGCCTGGCGCTACTACTACTATCCGAATCCGTGGCTCCCGTTCCATTACGGCCTCAAACGAACCGTTGATAGTGGTTGACGGAATCATTGACGCAATCCACGACCTCAATGATATCAATGCCGAGGACATCGCCTCTCTTTCGGTTTTGAAAGATGCTTCATCTACAGCAATTTATGGTTCAAGAGGCTCAAACGGTGTAATTATCATTACCACAAAGGCCGGTACAGGTTCCAAGGGTAAACCTAACATCAGTTTCAAGGCGGATGTCGGATTTTCCCAGCTTCCGGGTAAGCTGGATATAATGAATGCCTCCGAATTTGCCATCTACAGGGATGACCTTGCGGCATTCGGCGCTGACTCTTATCATCCAGGAATTTCTTCATCAACCCCGTTGAAGGACAATGTCTATCCGGATCCTCTCTCCAAGAAGGGGACTGACTGGTTGGACGTCGTGACTCGCACAGCGGTGTATCAGAACTATTCCCTGTCTCTGACCGGCAAGACTGACGCGGGAAGCTATTATGGTTCCTTCTCCTACAACGACAGTGAAGGTATCATCAAAGACAGTGGGCAGAAGCGTTTTACCGGTAGAATAAAACTTGACAGGCAGTTGTTCAAATGGCTGAATGTAGGATACAACGGCTCTTATACCTGGCGTCATAATGACGAGGCCAAGACTTCCATAGGTGGTACTGAATGGTATGCTGCCGCCCAGTATCTTAGCCCTATGATCAAGACGACCGATTCTGAGAATAATCTTTATTATGGCGGTCAGAAGTTCAACGGTCCGTTGTCCAAACTGAATTTGAATACGCACTATCTTGAGCGTCATTCCACGACACATTCCTTCTCGGCAGAAGTTACTCCTGTGAAGAATCTCTCTGTGAAGAGCATTTTGTCTTACTACATCTATCAGAGACATACTTACAGATATTACAGCGGCAAATTGCCGGCTAAGGCTGAAAATGAAGGCGGACAGGCCTATAGGTCAGATTATGACGAGAACTCTCTTTCAAATGAGACGACAGTATCATACAAATTGAAGACAAAGAGCGGGCATAGTTTCTCGCCTATGTTCGGTTTCTCCGCATACAGATATGCGTCCCACGATTTGTCGCTTTCCGGTTCCGGATATATGGATGATGCTGTGCTTTGGAACAATATGACTGCGGTTCAGGACAAGGAAACGTATTCTGCCAGCACCTCGTATTCCAAGAAAACCAAGATGTCGGCATTCGCGAGGTTTGACTATAATTTCAAGTCGCGTTATTATATTACGGCTACAGGCCGTTATGACGGAGCTTCGAACTTTGCTGCCAACAACAAATGGGCGTTTTTCCCTTCTGCGGCCTTGAGATGGAACATCGCAAATGAACCGTTTATGAAAAACGTCACCTGGATTGATGACTTTGCGTTGAGGACAAGCTATGGTATCACCGGAAACGATGCAATCAGCGCATACCGTTCGCTGGCTGCAATTGCCACAACGACAAGCGGTTATCTGTTCAATGAATCCCAGCCTGTAGCGGCCTATAGAAGCCGTCTCGCTTCTCCTGACCTGACTTGGGAGAAGACTGCCCTTGCCAATGTGGCTTTGGACCTGTCGATGTTCAAAGGCAGGCTGAACATTACGGCGGAGTTGTATTCATCCAAGACATCAGACCTGCTGCTTTCCGTTCAGGAACCGACCCAGACCGGATATTCTTCAAGATTGACCAATATCGGAAGAACATCCAACAAGGGTGTCGAACTTTCGATCGAGTCTATGAACATAAGCAAGAAGAACTTTCAGTGGTCCACGAACTTTACCATTTCGCATAACTCCCAACTTGTGGAAGATATTGGCTCTGAGGATTTTGTAAGCGCGTATTCTTCACCGGGAAACAACTCCTATATGATGTACGGCTATGTGAAAGGCTATCCGCTCAACTCTCTCTGGGGATTCAAATATGGCGGAACCTGGAAGAGTCAGGAAGAAATTACTCGAAACAAAACTACAAGAACATACGTAAATACGTCCAATGTACTTGGCGGAGCAAGGTATATGGATATTGATCATAACGGTACTCTTGATCAGAACGACCTTGTATATCAGGGAAATGCTGACCCTTACCTGTATGGTGGTCTCCAGAATAATTTTTACTGGAAAGGCTTGAGACTAGGCGTATATCTCGCTTATTCATTGGGCGGCAAGATTTACAATTTCAGTGAATTCTATATGGCCGGTTCCACATTTACGAACCAGTACCGTTATATGCTGAACGCCTGGCATCCAGTAAGGAATCCTAATTCGGACATTCCTCGTGCCGGTGCCAAGACTGACGCGGCTCTGCCAAGTGATTTTATGATTCACGATGCTTCATATCTGCGTCTCAAAAACGTAAGTTTAGGCTATACTCTCGACTGTCACAAGTACAAGATTCCAATCAAGGATGTAACATTTACCGTGAGCGGAGAGAATTTGTATTTGTGGAAGAAATACAATGGCTTCGATCCTGACGTGTCGTCATCCGGAACATCGTCCACTTTGAGACGATTGGATATCGGAGCTTATCCTAAAGCACGTACTGTCATATTCAGTATCCAGGTCAGATACTAAAGTCTCGGTTTGAAATAATGACAATATCTTAATGAGAAAGAATATGAAATACAATAAATTACCAAATATACTGACATCTGTCGCCATCGCTCTTGCAGCTTGCTCCTGTTCGCTTGACGAGGATACGTCATCTCTCTATACGCCGGAGAATTATTTTGCAAGCAAGGCAGAATGCCAGTCGGCTGTCAATGCTTGTTATATTCCGATAAAGTCGATATATAACTATACTTATTTTCTTGCAACCGAGTGTTGTTCTGATGTGATATACTGTCCGTCAGGTACGTTGGATTCAAGAGTTGACATCTCCCCGGCTGTGCCGCGTCTTGGACAGACTGTATGGACACAAGGATATCTGGGTGTGCAGCGCTGTAATTTTGCAATCGCCGGAATAGAGCAGAGTACTGCGATAACTGATGAAGTAAGAACTGAACTGCTGTGTGAAGCAAAGACGCTCCGAGGCTTCTTCTATTTGACGCTGACAAGCTTTTTCGGAAATTGTCCGTTTTATTTTGACAATGTCGAAAACAATGCTGTGCTGAAAAAAATAGCGGTGCTTCCACGAATGGATGCTTCTGCAACACGTGATTCCATAATTGTCGATTTGCAGAAAATTGCCCCTTTGGCTGCTCAGACAAGGACCAGTGACAATGACGGTCACAGACTGGGTGCAGCCTGCGCGTATATGATAATTGCAAAATGTGCAATGTGGAATCATAAATGGGAGACTGCGCTGGATGCAATCAAAAGGATAGAGGAAATCTACGGAGATTTTTCTCAATATGATCTCGAAGAGAATATTATGCTGCGCAACAGCAATACCCCGGAGTCTATAATGGAAGTTCAGCATACCTATACGCAGGGAGGCTTGACATATACGTCGAATCTTGCTGCGGTCTGTACGCCTACGAGAAAGACCGTGAACGGCGTCACTACCTTTGACGGTGTGTCAATTCCGGAACTTGGTACGCAATGCACCACTTGGTCAGCCGCGCGTCCGAATGTGTTTTTCTGCCAGGGACTTCAGACAAGACTTGGAAAAGACAGGCGCAAGGATTACAATATGGCTTGGGAATATGACGGACATCAGTTCAACAGCGTGAATACACGTCCTTGGATGGGACCTAAATTCTGGTGCCTCGATATGCAAGGTACGGCGGACGGGAACAATTATAAGGTGTTCCGCTATGCAGATGCGATTCTTATGGCGGCTGAATGTTATAATGAATTGGGAGAAGATGCCAAGTCGGTTGAATATCTGAATATGACCAGAACCAGAGCGGGCCTTGACAAATATGTATATCGTACATCCGCCAGACTTCAGGATGAAATACGCAATGAAAGGGCAAGGGAACTGTTCGGAGAGTTTCAGCGGAAATATGACCTAGTACGTTGGGGTATCTGGTATCAGGCAGTGTATGATTATACGGACTATGCTTCGTTAAAGGAAAATCTTGTGCCTTGCCGCGAATATTATCCTATACCTGACAAGGAAGTGGTTTACTCCGGTTATAATCTGGATAATGACGAGTACAAGAAATATGGACTTTAATAGATGATGAAAGGTATGAAATCAATATCTATAAAGAATATGGCGGTCGCGCTTGTGTCAGCGACTTTGGTGTGCGCAGGTTGTGACAGACCGTTCGAACTGGATCTTCCGTTGGCTGTCAATAGCCGTGAGATTGATTTGGAGGAAACTACCGGTTCTACTCATATACTCGTGTTTTCGGACGGTAAGTGGAATGTCAAATTCACGGAAACGGCGGACTGGGCATCTCTTGACCGTCTCGAAGGCGACGGGAATTCTGAAATAGTGCTCTCCTATGCTGCGAACTTCGGATTGCCTCGAAGACTGAAGATAGCTCTTTCCAGAAATGATCTTGCTGATACCATCGTGGTGAACCAGTCAGGAGCATTGTCTGAACCTTCACTCGCGTGGCCTGTGGATACCCTGTTTTTGAGTAAGGACGCAGGCCTTGCAGATATGGAAATCAGTTCCAATCTGTACTATTCCCTCCAGAATGTCAGCTATGAAATAAAATATCCGGAAGGTGAACGCAGTTGGATTTCGGATGTGGTATTTGACGGAAGGACTCTTTCTGCGTCCATTGACGGTAACGTTGCAGCTGATGCGCGTTCAGCTACAATCGACTTTTCAGTTTTGGTGGTCGGTAATAGCAAGACAGATGACAAAACAGAGGTCTTTTCGCTTCCGGTTGTCCAAACGGGAGTAGATGCTTATGTAACCCTCTCACAAACTGAAATGTTGAATGGAGTGGAATCGTCTATAAGCATAGAGGCTCCAAACAATATATGGGCTTATAAGGACAAGATTTCCTATTCGGTCGAATATTCAGGCGGAAATGCGGATGAGGAATGGATTTCTGAGATAGTACTTACAGGCAAGACTCTTGACTTCAATGTTTCGGATAATATGTCGGGAGATATGCGTCAGGCCGTTGTCAAGGTCTCTTACGACGGGCAGGTTGTTGCGGAACTGCCTGTGATTCAGGACGTTTATCCTGTCGTTATTCCATTTAGCCAGCTTAGGGGCTATGCTCAGGGCGAAATCAGTACCAGAGAGTTCATTGAAGGATATGTGATAAGTGAGAACGGAAGCGAGAACATCTGTCAGAATGTGCAGACTGCGCAGTTCAAGTTCGACTTTACCACTAACAAGAAATCGGCTGTCATAGAGTCTCTTGACGGTAAATATGGATTTATGCTGAAATTCGATTCTGCCGAGGACAATACGCTGCAGCGCTATTCCAAAGTGAGAATCAATCTGCATGGTCTTACATTGGCTAAACAGGATTCTCCGGAATGTTACACAATATCTGGAGTGACAGCCGGTAGCATAGTTTCTGCGGACGAACCGAATACAGATGCGGTTCCGGCCAAACTTCTGAGTGTGGCAGATTTGACGGACAATGATATTTATACACTTGTAACATTGCAGAATATCGAGATTGTCTATAAAGACGGGTGCTATACCAATTGTACGGACGGCTACAGCGTCAAGACAGATTTCAATATCGCAGGTTCTTCAACTGCTCCGCGTTGGGATGTCGCCCCTCTTCTTCTTATGGATAACAGAGGGGAAACCATATCGATGCTTACGAATGCTATGGTGCCTTGGCGGCGTAACGGAAAAGGTGTACCACATGGTTCCGGAACATATAAAGGCATTGTCGTGGCAGAGGAACTTCTCCGTTACGGTGATGTGGGACGCTACCAGATTCGTCCTATGGTGGAAAGCGACATTGCTCTGAATGATGACGCATTCTCCCATACTCTTGTTGAATGGAACTGGAATGATGCCGTCAAAGACCTTAAACCGGAAATCGGTGAAGGAAGTATAACCGGAGTGACTGTCGATTTGGCTCAGGACTATAATGCCTTGATTCCAAACAATGTTGCGACTAGCCGGACAGATGCCGCTGCATCCGGCACTGGAGGAAAGGGTTGTGTCAATAACCAGGCGGCATATTTTACTGCAACTTGGACTGTGGGGGCTACGTTTGACGTAAGTTTCTCAACATCAGGAGTAACAGGCAATAATATGCAGTTCGGTTTTGTCTGGGGACACGGCAAACAAAACAATACTACACTCAATACTCCGTCGCATTGGAAGCTGCTCTATTCGATAGATGGCGGTTCTTCATTCAAGGAATTTGTTCCTCTTGTGCAGAATCGGTCGCTGGTATGGTGGACGACAACGTCTCCGGACAGTGCGCCGGGATATACCGAGCACCTATTCAATTTGCCGAATGAATGTTTTGACAAAGAGTCTGTGATTGTTCGTTTTGAGGTAGCAGACAATGTCTGTGACATAGACCCTAAGGCTACTTCCTCAAATTGGCGTACGGCCAGAGGTATAGCAAAAGGAACATTTACCTCTACGACGAATCCTTTGAGATTCGGAACGATAACCGTGAGATATTATTAAACAATGGCTTAACGAAAATGATTATGAAACGCAATATCAAATATTTATTGCTGGCAACAGTAACTTCTTCAGCCTTTTGCGCCTGCGATATTGACGATGCGACCAATGTTCCTAAAGTTGAACTTGGCGTTCCGACAAGCGAGTACGTCGTGAGTGCATCCGAAAATACCTTTACGGTGCCGGTCTATTCCAACGGAAAGTATAGTATCGAAATTATCGACGGTGCGGAAAGTTGGCTTCATATCACAGGCGAGCCAGTATCCGTGGACAGTACAATTACTATATATTGTGATGCGAATCCTGAATTCAAGAGGAAAGGAAGAGTGGCGCTGAGTAGTGAGGTGGATTCCCGTCGCGATACAATAACAGTAAAACAGGAAGGGTGGCAGACTGCATATCTGAGTATGGACAATGCCTCCATTGTTGCGGATGGCAATTCCGGAATTATCAAGTCGGCGGTCAAGACTAATATCCCGTTCAGTTATATGACAGTCGTGACCGAGTATGCCAACGAAGGTGACGAGTGGATAAAGAATATCAATATCTCGGAATCTGACGAAGGCAATGGCAATCTTGAGGTGTCCCTGACTGACAATCCGGATGCGGTGGCGCCAAGGTCTGCCAGCATAAGTTTCTCCTTTACAGATGGTTGGGGGGACGAAGTCTCTATGGTTGTGAATTTGCTTCAGAAGAGTGCGAACAATACACTTGGAGAGGTGCTTTCTTTTGAAACGTTCATTGACAAGTATTCTACCGGAAAGCCTATCCAGGACTACGTGATATTGGAGGGCTATGTCGTCAGCAATACCCAAAGCGGCAATGCCGGGGCGAATGACCAGAAAACCACTTCAGCTGTGGACTACAGTATTTCCAAGCGGACTGTGTATCTAGAGTCTGTCGATGGGAAAAGGGGAGTATCCATTCTTATGGATTCTGCGGATGACAATGTGTTTGCTCAATATGACAAAGTGCAGATTCTGATGCACGGAGCTGTCGCTTCTTTGAAAGAAGAGCCGTTGCGCTGTGACATAACCGGGGTCTCAAAAACGATGGTCACTTCCAGAATTTCTGGAACGAAGTCCTCTGTGCCTGTCAAGGAATTGGCTATAAATGAACTGACTGACAATGATGTATATACATACGTTACGCTCAAGGATGTCGAAATTCCAGTTCGCAAAGGGTCTCTGATTCCGGTGAATGAGGGATATACCGCAGCGACCAACGCAAACCGCTATACGGAGTATCCGAGACTTGTCCGGGATATTAACGGTGATGATATCTATATGATTACCAATACTGTTTGCACTTATAGGAGTGACGGAACAAGGCTCCCTTACGGTTCGGGCAAGATTTCAGGAGTGATTGTCCACGACGCATTTCCACGTATGGAATGGCGTGACGGTGCCGACCCTGCAGAGATAGATGACGATCCGGCTCTCGGCAATATCGGAAGGTATCAGATAAGGCATCAGAACAAGAGTGATGTGTGGGAGCAGATGTCCGACAATTTCGAGGATGGCTTCTCCGCTTTGCTGACTGAATACCGTTACTGGGTTCCGAATGTGGCTGATTCCACTATGCTTCCTTCTTATGGAAAGAACGGATGGATGGATCACACTTACAGTCGTAGATATACTCATTCTGAGGCTGCTGAGTATGTGCAGGAGACTTACGCTCAGCATATGACGGCTGCCCAGACATATTGTTATCTGGGACCTGTCGGGAATGGTACAAACGCCCTGTTTCCAGCTGTAGATAAGAACAATACAAATGTGAACGGGTGCGGCATAATGCTGGATCTTACCGAAGGGAGAGACCAGATTCCATCACCTCAGGCGTTGTCGGAAATGGTCAGCTACAATTCGAATGGTACTGTTGAGTGGGCCGGACCTAATGCGAAAAGTTCAAAGGTGAAGGAAATCAATGGTACTGGCACTAATTTCGGAAAGTCTTGGGTACCTAATTCAGTCTATACCGGCTATTCCAACAGTTATTGGTGGGATTACGAGAATGAGCGTCCGTACGGTTGGATTTTCAATTTCTCTACTGCAGGCGTATCGACGGGAAAGATTTCAATGCAGATTTCTGTGATGAATATGGATCAGTCCTACTATTCTCCGCGATATTGGAAGGCGGAATGGTCTCTTGTTTCGGACCAGTCTGCCAAATCTGACAGCAAGTGGCATCTGATAGGGAATTACACTGTTCCGGATGTGTCCACTTGGTCGAATACGCTTTATTCATCGACTGTTGGCTTCAAGCAGATTAACTTTACGCTTCCGCAGGAGATTTTAGGACACGACAATGTCTATGTGCGACTTTGCCCGGCAAATGATTTGTGCAGTGATGGCGCAGATTATGCAAATGCCCATATAAAGGACAAGGAGAGTGGAAAGGCTGTCAGTGTCATTGAGTATTTTGCAGTCAGATACAATAAGTAGTGCCTTGTGTGTTGAGGGGAAACCTTATATTTAACATAAATGATATCAAGAGATATGAAGAAGATCAACATTTTGATTGTAATTGCAACCTTACTGATTTCTTGCGGATGCTTTGCACGGCAGAAGGATTTTAAGCTTATATATTGGAATATTCAGAACGGGATGTGGAGCGGACAAGGGGAGAACTATGATTCGTTTGTGAAATGGGTGAGTGACCAGAATCCGGATATATGTGTATGGTGCGAAGGGCAGTCCATCTGGCTTACGGATTCGAACAAGGCAATGCCGAAGGAAGACAGATATCTGGTGGAGCATTGGGGGGAGCTGGCTGCGCGTTATGGACATAAGTATTGGGCAATCAGCGGATATCGCGATAATTTTCCTCAGATTATAACATCCAAATATCCTATCGAGACGGTCAAGACCATTGTGGGGGAAAATCCTGACAGTGTGGTGACTCACGGCGCCGGATGGTATCGGATCAAGTTGCACGGAAAGACTTTTAACATAGTTTCTTTGCATACTTGGCCTCAGGCTTATGCCTACAAGGCAGAGAATCGTGACAGCAGTAAGGCAGATCACGGAGGCGACAAGTACAGACGTATGGAGATAGAGTATATCTGCCGGCATACCATTGATACAGACCCTTCTGCAAGTGATGGGCTTTGGATGATGATGGGAGACCATAATGCAAAGTCGAGGGTGGATAATTATAAATACGGCTACCCGGAGGATGATACCAGATTCCTTGTGCACGACTATATTCGTGAAAATACCCCATATATTGATGTTGTAGCTGAGAAACATCCGGGAGAGTTCATAACCTCTACGGGCGGGCAGTCCAGAATTGACTTTCTGTATTGCACAAAGCCGGTTTATGATATGGTCAAATCTTCCGAGATAGTCTGCGATGAATATACCAAACCGGTTCGTGACCCTAAGAAATTGTCGAACTTTTGGCATCCGTCCGATCATCTCCCGATAGTCACGGTCTTCCGGGTGAAGTAGGGTAGGAGTTCTTCTTATTTTTCGTAATTTTGCGATATGGCTCGTCCTTAATCCTGCTATTGGTTGAAGCACCGAGCGATTATGATGAGTGTATCTGTAAAAACGAAAGACTTATGCTATATCCGATTGGAATACAGAACTTTGAAAAGATTCGCCGCGGTGGGTTTGTGTATGTGGACAAGACGGCCCAAATCTATAATCTTGCATCGAGAAGTCAGTATTATTTTTTGAGCCGTCCGAGAAGGTTCGGGAAAAGTCTTCTTGTTTCTGCTATGGAGGCATATTTCAAGGGAAAGAAGGACTTGTTCGAAGGACTTGCAATAAGCGAATTGGAAAAAGACTGGATTGAATATCCTGTGCTGCATTTTGACTTCAGCGGTAAGGCATACTCTTCTGAAGATTCACTTGCAGATGTGCTTAACATTCAGTTGAGTCAAATGGAAGAGACTTATGACGTGGATGTCATAAGCGATTCTTGCGATTCGAGATTCAAGTGTATCATCGACGCTGCCTACAAAAAGACGGGCCGTCAGGTGGTCATCTTGATAGATGAGTATGACAAGCCGATAGTTGACAATCTCACTCGTCCGGAGTTGTGCGATTCGTTTCGAGAAACTCTTCAGGGCTTCTATAGCGTGATGAAGTCAAAGGATGGTTGTATTCGCTTCGGATTTCTGACTGGCGTTACGAAAACGGGAAAGATGAGCGTATTCAGCGGCCTGAATAATCTTGACGATATTTCGATGGATGAGAGGTATGTGGACATCTGTGGAATCTCCGAGGCTGACTTGAAGTGTTATTTCGACAGCAGCGTAGAGGATCTTGCACGCAAATGCAAGTATTCCAAGGATGAATGCTATGCTAAACTGGCAAGGATGTACGACGGCTATCATTTCTGTGAGGATACGATAGGAATATATAATCCGTTCAGCCTTTTGAAGACCTTCGACAAGATGAAGTTTGGCGAATACTGGTTCGAGACAGGTACGCCTTCGTTTCTTGTGACTTACTTGAAACAGGGAAATTACAATCTTGACAATATATCCAAAGATATGGTGCCGGCAGATATGCTCTTCGGAACTAACTATTCAAATCCGGAGCCGGTTACGCTTATGTACCAGACTGGCTATCTGACGATTAAAGGGTACGATAGCAGATTTAGACAATACAATCTAGACTATCCTAATGATGAGGTAAAGAGCGGTTTCCTCAATTCTTTAAGTCAACTTTATACGCCGGCATTATCAAACAGTGAATTGTCAGTTTCCCGTTTTGTGAATGATATAGAGAATGGAGATGTCAAGAGTTTTATGCACCGCTTTACTGCCTTCCTGTCCGGAAACGATTATGCGGTGCAAGGAGATTTGGAGAAATATTTTCAGAACACAATGTCTGTGATGCTCAAATTGATAGGCCTTTATGTCAAGACCGAATATCAAACCTCAAACGGCAGGATAGACATTACATTCGATACAGACAAATACGTCTATATTATCGAATTGAAGCGTGACCAAAGCCCTGAAATAGCGTTGCGTCAGATAGAAGAGAAAGGGTATGAAAAGCCTTTCCTTGCTTCAGGCAAACAGATAATTAAACTCGGCATTAACTTTTCCTCAGAAACCCATACGGTTGAAGGATGGAAGGTAGCCGAGCGCAATTGAAAATAACCCGGAGGGCGAAAGAAAATTAAATTTCTCCGCACCGAAGGATGAGTTTTTCAAACATTTGTTGTAATGTTGCACTTGCTTTTTGACTCTGCAGCGGTGCGGTGATGAAAAAAGATTTGGAGGTTTATTATAGATTGCTTAACTTTGCGAGAATATAATGAGCCTCTAATGATTTTATAATGAGCAACGGCTTACACATAGGTAGCAACCTTTGCATATACCGAACTCCTTATCTTGTAATAGATGCGTCTATTCAGGACGGCTTCTTCCATTCTTGGAAATTGGCTTTCTTAAATCAAAATTTCTTATCTGAGTTCTCAAGAAAACGTGCTAATTGTTTGGAAGTGTGGAAAAATTGTGTAAACACACACACACACACACACACACACACACACACACACACACACACACACACAC
>CAVJKV010000029.1:0-13305 GCA_963650425.1 Oscillibacter sp.
TCAGAAATTACTCAACAATCTGTTATGAAATCAACCGACTCTTGCTATCTTTGAGCGCACTTCAAGTGGTACACTTTTTAAGTAGAATCTGGTACACTTTTCAGTTACTATCTACAGTTAAGGGAAGTATCCCTTTGCGTTTGGCTTCGTGGTAGAACCAGCTCGGGCGTATGCCGTACTTTTCCATCACTTCTTCTTTGGAGAGGTAGTTGTCGAGGATGATGTTTTTCTGTTCCGTGGTGTTTTGGGCTGTTCGGGCGGAGACTCTGTCGAGGTCTTCTCTGGCAATCCGGACTGTCCGGTCGGTGAAGTGTTTGAGTGGGATGGTGTTGAGTCTTACGATGCGGTAGAGGGTTGTGCGGGAGATTTGCATCAGCTTGGCGGCATCGGAGAGGGTGAGGAAGTTTTTGTCGAGCAGGGCCTGGCGCTGGAGTTCTCTGACTTCCCGGGTGGTTGTCTTCAGTCGTTCGTTCCGCTTGCGGAGCTTGTCGGCAAGCGAGGCGCATCGGTGCGAGCAGTAGGCGGTGGTCGATGTCCCGGCGATGAATTCTTTTCCGCAATGCTGGCAGATTTTGCGGTAGGTTCTTCGTTGTGTGTCCATAGCGAGTCACTTGGGCTTCGTCTACGTTTTTTGTTGTTCATCTTTGTTCAAGGTTGTTCAACGTTGTACAACCTGTTCGCTTCTTCGGCTGTGTGGTCGGTAAGAGGCGAAAACTTGTACCGCATAAGGTACAAATGCGGTACAAATCAAGACAAAAAAGCGTAGAAAAGCATTAAAATACCATAAATTGTTAAACAGTTGCCTCGGAGATAAGGGACTGATATTTAGTGCTTTTCTGCTTTATTTCTTTGGATTTTGATATTGGGCTATTTGCCGACGCAGAATAACTAATGTTCTGATTGATAGTCATATAGCAGGATAGTGGTTCAAATGCGGTTCAGACAAAAATGCACCAAATCAGCACTAACCGACACACCGAAAACCTGTTGATAACTTTTTGTTCGTATTGCATACGCCACTTTTCTGCGTTCGGCATAGCTCAAGTAAGCTTGGCTCTGCGCTCACTTGTCGAAAAGGGTCGGTATGCTTCCGCTACATTCTGATGCGGAAAATGCCGAAGATATTTCCGAGAACCTCATCAGCGCAATACTCCCCATCCAAACTTCCTACCAATGGAATCAAAATCCAGTCATATAATTCGCGGATTTGCTATTCTTTACGAAAAAACACCTATATTTGCAGGTAGAAATTTTTGCAAAAATTTTCTACTTGCATAAATGAGAATCGTTGACAACATAGAACAGCAGATAAGTCAGAGCGAAGAGGGGAGTCTTTTCTTCGTCTCCGACTTTGCCTCATCCGGCAATGATGTATTCATCAGCCGCCTGTTGTCCGGCTTCGTGGATTCCGGGCTGCTGTGCCGACTCTCACAAGGGATTTATTACAAGCCCATAAGGACACGGCTTGGAATACTATATCCCGAAATCCCGGAAATCGTGAAGGCGATAGCCAGACGTGACAACGCCCAGATTCTCCCGACAGGGGAGACCGCCCAGAACATACTCGGATTGTCCACCCAGATGCCGATGAACTATGTTTACCTCACTTCCGGCTCTGCACGCAAGCTGACCATAGGGACTAAAACAATCACATTCAAACGATGCGTCCCAAAGAATTTCACCTGCAAGAACGAACTGCTTGCAATATTGATTCAGGCGATGAAATCAATTGGACAAGACAGACTTACTGACGCCCACAAGACCACAATCCGCGGACTCCTGCAAAACAATATGCCAATAGATTCTTTTGAAGAGGATCTGAAAACAGCTCCGGTCTGGGTGAGAAGAATAATCTCAAACATTGCAAAGGACATAGAGAATGAGAAGATGGATTGACGCGACACCTTTGGAGCGCAAGTTGATGCTTCAACGCACAGCCGAAAAAGAAAGGCTGCCGGAATATGCCGTAGAAAAAGACTGGTGGGTTACGATGACCCTCAAGGCCCTCTTCAATACAAGTTGCGGCAAATACTTGGAGTTCAAAGGCGGTACCAGCCTCAGCAAGGGATGGAAACTTATCGAACGGATGTCAGAAGACATAGACCTGGCTTTAAGTCATAACTTCTTCGCCTGCCCGACGGACAATAACACGCAGCTCAAGAATCTTCGCAAGAAAAGCCGACGTTTCATAACAGACGAATTGGCGGGAGAACTTGAACAGTGTATGAAAGCCTTAGGACTTAGGGATTTCAAGGTAGTACCCGTCATCGAAGATGAAGCCGGAAAGGCCGTCTCGACAGATGCTGATCCGACAGTCTTGATGATTGACTATCAACCCATATCCGATTTCGTATCTCCTTATGTCCCTTCCAGAGTCAAGGTGGAAATAAGCTGCCTCTCAATGGATGAGCCGTTTGAAATGAAAACCATAAGCTCAATGGTAAGCGCTTCATTCCCGGAAGAAGATGAAGACACCGAGAGCCTGATACCGGTGGTGCTGCCATCCAGAACTTTTCTCGAAAAAGCGTTCCTGCTGAATGAAGAATTCCAAAAGGACAAGCCAAGAAGTCTCCGTATGACGAGACATCTGTATGACCTGGAACATCTGATGGACACGGAGTTCGGAAGGAAAGCGCTGTCGGATATTGAGCTATATGCCAAAATTGTCGAACATCGCCGCAAGTTCTATCACGTCGGATATGCCGATTATGACAAGGACTATCCGGACAGGATTGATTTCATCCCGCCGCAAGACTGTATGTCAGCCTGGAAATCCGACTATGCCGAAATGCTGGAACACTTCGTTTATGGCGAGAAGATCACGTTCGAACGACTGCTCGAAAGGATTTCAGAATTGCAAGGCAGATTCCGCAGCCTCCCGACGCCTTACCGCTCCTCGTAATAATACGAATAATCAATCCCTTTCATAAACATCTCACGGTCATCCACCTTGTCCGTCAGAGCCTCCCTCAACAGCCGTTTGATCTCCGTACTGTCAGCCACGCTCCTCTCCATCGCTGACAGATAGGCATACTTGTCAATCCTGCTCCAGTCCACGCACACCCCGAGTCTCTTCTTCAGAATCAAATCCAGCCATATTCTCGTAGTGCGTCCGTTGCCCTCCCTGAACGGATGTGCCACATTCATCTCCACATACTTGTCCGCAATCTCGTCAAAGGTCGCCTCAGGCATCTGCTCAATGTTCTGCAATGTCTGGGACAGAAACGCCACCGGAGCGAACGTGAACCCACCTTTGGAAATATTAACCGAACGGATCTGCCCGGCAAAGTCATACAATCCGCCAAACAGATAAGCGTGAATCTGCTGAAGCCCTTTCACCGTTCCGACCTCAATGCTGTCAAGCAACGAACTCTCGAACAGCGTATAAGCCTTAGCCTTGCTCTTCCCGTCAATCGTCTCCTCCCCATAAGTGAACCACTCAATGAACCGCGAGGCCTTGTTGTTCGGCATATTCTTGGCCAATTCCACAACGCCCGCAGCATCAAGAACATCCGTCAATCTCATCTTCCCGTCCGGAGCACGAAGCTTCAACTGGTTAGTGCCACTAACCACTTCAATCCCGTCCTTCCTCAACTTCCCCTTCAGATATTTCCAGTAGTTCCTGTTCTTCGCATAGTCATCCTGTGCGTTCAGCACACCGACAATGTCAAGCACGCTGTACCACCACTTGGAATTCTCCTCGTCCCAAATGGCCCTGACCTCCCGGTCATCGAAGAAACGGATTGATATTTTGGTCACCTCTTTAATAATTCATAGGCTTCTCTCACAATGCAGGACATTAGTTCCCGTCTCTGCTCGAGAAACGCATAATAATTCATATTCTCAAAACCCTCCGGAATAGCATTCTGTCTGCACGTGATGTTGAAAGCATCTTCACCTAAAACCTCACGATATCGCCCCACATAGTCCACAGGAGGATTATCAGAAATGTCTATGTTAGTATTGTAATCTATGAACGTGAAATTGGCAATCTGATTGCGGTCTCGGTCATCGGTGATGCCAATGTCAGCGAGATACTTCTTCGGAAATATGTGGTGCCGGTCTATGGCGTTCTTTGTGCCGTTCGCTCCCGCCACCAGGAATTTTGAAAGAGGAGAATTGGAAAGCCACATCGGTGTGCCAAGGACATTGAGAGAAGCCACATAACCATACCAAGACGGGGATATTGACGATGAACTGTTCAGACTGGCCGGCAGATTGACATTGAAATAATCGTCTGTAAATGTAGTCTCAATGGATTTGGTGATATAATCCACAAAACCTTCAGGAGTGTTGATGTTTCTCAGATCCGCAAATTGCTTCTCGACAGTACTCTCCGGTGATGAAGAGTAGAAAGAAGTGATGGCCGACATAAAAATCCACTGCTTGATTATCTTTCGGAGAGTCATCGAATCCACACCGTAGGTGTATTTGCCCAGCAGGTAAAGTACATAACCATAGATTACCACATAAGTTGATGCGACATAACTTCCATTCATATATCCGGCTTCCCCGAACAAGTTAAGAAATCCGTGCCAGTTGTTCAGATTGAGAACCGTGTCCAGAGCCTTGCGGAACTCGTCCATATTCTTTTCGCGTATCTCGGAAGAAGTCTGTCCTGAATCAAGGTCACGTCCGCGCAAAAGCATATAGGCATACTTCATTCTCGCTCTGCGGAAACCAAGTCCCACGGCCATCCTTATGAGGTGCTGCGGACTGACCTCCATAATATGATTGAATGCCGTGCCATCCTTGGGAATCCTTGAGTCTTCACAAAAGTCGTGTATTTTGTCATAGATAGCAGTGTCGTAAACGGCAATCAGAGTCTCAATGAAGTTGTTTTCATTCAATTTCTGCCCACCGGAATTCACTCTTTTGAAAATGTCGGAAACTTCCTCCTCATCGGCGAATGTCGTTATTTGCAGTGTCGGAAGATTGTACTTGGTAATATTTATCAGCTCGTTGAGATTGTTTTCTATCTGGCTTTTTTCCATACGGCTCAGGATCTCCTGCCCCTTTTTCTCCCTGCTGACATTGAGCTTGTCGAAGAAATTTTCCCGAAAATCAGGCAGGGACAAATCCTCGTGAGCCTTGAAGACTGCACTAATGTCGCTGACCCAATTCGCATCACGCTCAAATGCTTGAGACCATACCTCGAAGCGCGATTCCAAGGGATTAAAGCAGATTCGGATTCTGCGTTCACGGAAATTCTTATCCTTGACTTTCAACCCCTTGACGGCTGCGAGAAGTGAAGTTAACCTCTGCTGTCCGTCAATGACGAGATCATCCGGTTTCTTATAGGTTTTCTCATTGCCGCCTATGGTTTTAGTGTTCTCATACTCTTCGGGGGCAGACCAGAGAATGATGTAACCGATAGGAAATCCTTTGAACATGGAATCGAGAAGGTCTCTCACCTTATTGTCTTTCCAGACAAACTTCCGCTGTAGGTCAGGCAGTCCGATGCGCCCGATTTCCACATCCCTCAAGAGGTCGCCGACAGACCTCTGTATGCTTTTATAAATATCTTTCGCCATAGAAACGATACCTTATGAATCTCTCAAAGATACGGACTTTTACCGAACAAATCAGTATAAAATGCTATAAAATGGAGATAATCAGCGGCTCACGAAGACTTGGTGCAGTATTATTCGGTAAAAAACACTACTTTTGTAAGTAAGTTCGGATAATATTACATTATCGGAACTTGAGCAAGCAAAAACCGGGTTTTATATACGCTTATGTGCAATAAGAAACTTTTGTCCGAAGAAGACATAAAGAACCGCTACATCACACCTGCGATTGAGAGGTCTGGGTGGGAGAAGTCATTCTATCGAATGGAATACTACTTCACTGCCGGTCGCGTGCTGATACAGGGGACCAAGCACGGCAGAAAGGAAGGAAAGAAAGCCGATTATATTCTTTATGCCGCACCGAACAATCCGATTGCAATCGTTGAAGCAAAAGACAACAATAAGCCGGTAGGCGGTGGACTTCAACAGGCTATGGATTATGCTCGCATACTTGACATCCCCTTTGCATATAGCTCAAACGGAGACGGTTTCGTCGAACACGATTTCCTTACCGGCAACGAAAGGCAAATCTCGTTGGAGTCTTTCCCAACGAAAGACGAATTGGTGAAGCGGAAGAATTCCGCAGACCCGTTGCTGCCGGAAGCACAACGCATTGTTGACGAACCATATTACTTCGACCAATACACGAATACGCCCCGCTATTATCAACGGATAGCGATTAACAAAACCATCGAAGCAGTCGCCAAAGGCCAGGATCGGATTCTTCTTGTGATGGCTACAGGCACAGGCAAAACATTTACGGCATTTCAGATAATCCATCGGCTCATTAAGTCCGGAGCCAAGAAAAAAGTTCTCTACCTTGCAGACAGGAATATTCTTATAGACCAGACAATGGTTCAGGATTTTCGGCCTTTCAAAAAGATAATGACGAAGATTCAGGGCAGGGAAATGGACCCGGCATACGAGATATATATGGCTCTATATCAACAGCTCGTCGAATATGATGAAGGGAAAGAAGATCCATTTACGAAATTCGCTCCGACATTTTTCGACCTGATTATTGTTGACGAGTGCCATCGCGGCAGTGCGAGGGATGACTCCGCCTGGAGAAAAATTCTTGAATACTTCTCCTCAGCTACGCAGATCGGGATGACTGCAACCCCTAAAGTAAAAAACGGGGCGAATAATCTCGACTACTTCAACGAACCCTTATACACCTACTCCCTGAAGCAAGGCATCGAAGACGGTTTCCTTGCACCATACAGAGTGACCAACTCATTCATCAATGTCGATCTTGAAGGTTGGTCGCCAAGAGATGGAGAGAAGGATATTTATGGTCAGCTCATTGAGCAAGGCTTTTACAACCGTAAAGATTTCGGAAGGGAACTGGCCTTATTGAAGAGGCGCGAGATTGTTGCCAGAAGAATAACCCAAATGCTTTTCAAAATAGGCAGAATGACGAAAACCATCGTATTCTGCCCTGATGTCGATGAGGCTGAAGCTATGCGCGAACTCCTTGTCTCGCTGAATCCGGACTTGTGCAAGAAGGATTCCAGATATGTGATGCGCATTACCGGGGATGATAAGGAAGGGAAGAAGCAATTGGATAATTTCATTGATGTCGATCAGCAATATCCTTGCATAGTAACGACTTCCGAGATGCTGTCCACAGGCGTGGATTGCAAAACCTGCGGTCTCATCGTCATAGATAAAGAAATCGGCTCTATGACGGAGTTCAAGCAGATAGTGGGACGAGGCACAAGACTTAAGACAGACAAGGGGAAATGGCATTTCGAGATCCTTGATTTCAGGAATGCCACCCAACTCTTCAAAGACCCTGAGTTTGACGGAGAGCCGGAGTCGCCACAAGGAGGAGAAGACGGTAAAGGCGGAGGAGGAAGAAGAGATCTGGAGCCATCGGAAGGCGGCGGAGAATCGACTCCGAGGACAAAATACCTTGTTGATGGTTATAATGGCATCCGGATTACTCACGAAAAAGTATCTTATCTCGGAGAAGATGGCCATACCCTCGTAACAGAAAGCCTTACGGATTTCACACGGAGAAATATCCGGGGCAAATTTGCCACGTTGGATTCATTCATCAATGACTGGAATGCCGCAGAACGCAAGAAAGCCATCGTGGACGAATTGAAAGAATACGATGTCCTTATTGACGCGGTAAGAGAAAGCGAACCGGAATTGGCGAATGCGGATATATTTGACATTATATGCCACGTGGCGTTCGACAAGAAACCTCTCACGCGAAGAGAAAGAGCGAACAATGTCAAGAAGCGAGATTATCTGTCCCGATATGAGGGCGTAGCCAGACAGGTTCTGGAAGCGCTGCTCGACAAATATGCAGACAATGGCATCCTTGAATTGGAGAATGACGACATTCTTGAACTCGCACCATTCAACAAGATAGGGACACCTCCGAAGATTCTTAAGTATTTTGGCGGGATGACAGGGTATATGGCTGCGTTAAACGGACTTAAATCAGAACTTTACAGAGTTGGAGCATAGAAGAATATGGCAGTAAACAATCTCATTAAGAGAATTCAGAACATAATGCGCCAGGATGCAGGCATCAGCGGTGATGCACAGCGCATTGAACAGATGGTATGGATGTTTTTCCTGAAGGTCTATGATGCGCAGGAAGAAAACTGGGAATACAAGGCTTACAAGAATAAGACTGAATATGTCTCAATCATTCCGGACGAACTCCGATGGAGAAACTGGGCGGTCGATAAGGCGGATGGTAAAGCTCTTACTGGAGAAAAGCTTTTGGAATTCATCAATGACATCCTGTTTCCGGTGCTCAAAGGTTCTGATGTGACATTCGACGGGAAAAACATAAAAGGGATAGTCGTTACGCCGGAAACATCTCGTTCCAAAGGCATAGTGAAAGAAGTTTTCGATGACCTCAACCAATATATGAAGAACGGCATCCTCTTGCGTCAGGTTGTCAATGTCATAGATGAAATTGACTTCACCGATGCGGAGGACAGGCACACATTCGGAGATATTTATGAGGGCATACTGAAAGACCTGCAATCGGCGGGACACGCAGGAGAATTCTATACGCCACGTGCGCTTACTGATTTTATGGTGCAGACCCTCGCCCCTAAATTGGGAGAGTCTTTTGGCGATTTTACATCCGGCACGGGAGGATTCCTGACATCAGCCTTGAATTATCTTCAAGGACAAGTAAAGACCACTGAAGATTTCGACAAATTCCAGAATGCTGTTATCGGCCAGGAATGGAAGCCTCTCCCGTATCTGCTCTCCATTACAAATCTGCTTGTCCATAACATCGAGGCCCCGAACATCCGTCACTGCGATTCCCTCGCCACGAAAATGAGCGATTTCAAGGATTCTGACAAAGTGGACGTGATAGCGATGAATCCTCCATACGGAGGCAGTACCGAAGCGAGCGTAAAGGGTAATTTCCCGACTGATATGCGCTCCAGCGAGACGGCCGACCTTTTTATGGTCTTGATTATGTATCGTCTCAAGAAAAACGGACGGGCGGCGGTCATCGTGCCGGACGGATTTCTGTTCGGAGTGGACGGGGCCAAACTCGCCATCAAGACCAAGATGCTCCGGGAATTCAATCTACATACGATTGTCCGTCTTCCCGGCAGCATATTCTCGCCTTACACCTCCATCGCAACAAACATACTGTTCTTCAACAACGAGAGGGCAGACGGAGCATCGGAGCAATACGCCACCAAGGACACCTGGTTCTACCGTCTTGATATGCCGGAAGGATACAAGCATTTTTCCAAGACCAAACCGATGAAGCTAGAGCATTGCAAGCCTATCGAGGAATGGTGGAATGACCGTAAGGAAATCATCCTTGAGGACGGCAATGAGAAGTCAAGGAAGTTCACCGCCGAGGAACTGATAGCCCTTGACTGCAACTTCGATCAATGCAAATTTCCCAAGGACGATGAGGAGATTCTCCCTCCTGCGGAACTCCTCGCCGACTACTTCAAGAAACGCAAAGCCCTTGACCACGAAATTGACAGGACGCTTGCCGAAATCCAGAAGATTCTCGGCATCGAACTGAACCTTGACGAATAGCCTTATGAACGGAAAGCAATTAAAGAACAGCATCCTTCAGTGGGCGATTCAAGGAAAGCTCGTGCCACAAGACCCAAAAGACGAACCGGCCTCTGCGCTGCTTGAACGCATACGTGCAGAGAAAGCGCGTCTTGTGAAAGAGGGGAAGCTCAAGAAAGACAAGAACGAATCCATCATATTCCGTGGTGACGACAATTCCCATTATGAGAAGTTCCTCGCCACTGGAGAGGTGAAGTGCATAGAGGAGGAGATCCCGTTTGAGATTCCGGCGGGGTGGGAGTGGACGAAAATCAGGAATATTTCTCGATCGTATATTGGCCTAACCTATAGCCCATCAGATGTCTCTTCGCAAGGTACGATTGTCCTTCGCTCATCGAACATTCAAAATGGAAAGATTGTCTTGAATGATGTCGTAAGGGTTACTAAAGAAATTAGCGAAAAACTACACGTCGAGAAAAACGATATTATCATATGTGCGAGAAACGGCAGCGCAAAACTTGTGGGGAAATCCGCAATAGTCAAAGCTGTTACGGAGCCAATGACCTTTGGTGCATTTATGGCAATTTGCAAGACGGCATTGTATCAATATGTGTCATTGTTTCTACAATCAAACCTATTCTTCTACCAACTTAGAGGCGTTAGTGGTACAACGACGATAAATCAGTTGACACAAAACAGTTTCAACGATTTCTTAATTCCTATACCACCATTTGCAGAGCAGTCTCGAATTATTTCCAAAATAGAGGAGTTATGCCCTTTGATTGAGCGATACGGAAAAAGTCAAGATTCGTTAGATATACTCAATGCCGAAATAAAGGAGTTACTTAATAAATCCATTCTTCAAGAAGCCATCCAAGGTCGTCTCGTACCGCAAATCGCCGAAGAAGGCACTGCCGGGGACCTCTTGGCGCAGATAAAAGCAGAGAAGCTGAAACTCGTCAAGGAAGGCAAACTGAAGAAGTCCGCACTCACCGATTCGGTCATCTTCAAAGATGATGATAACAGGCATTATGAGCAGGTGGGGGCGGATGCGACCTGCATCGAGGACGAGATTCCGTTTGAAATCCCTGATTCTTGGTCGTGGGTAAGGCTGCGAGATTTATGCTCAATAATAACTGGCGCTACGTTCAAGAAGGAAGATGTGACGCAATGTAAGAATGGAGTGCGAGTTTTGAGAGGCGGGAACATTTTCCCTTTCGAGATCAAGTTTAAGCAGGATGATATATTCTTAGATGCGTCGCAAGTTAAAACGGATATTCTACTAAAACAGAATGATTTGATTACACCAGCGGTGACAAGTCTGGAGAATATATGTAAAATGGCAAGAGTTGTTCGCGATATGGAATCTACAACAGTGGGTGGTTTTGTCTTTATCTTAAGGTTATATCGAAGTAATGACACGCTATCAAGGTGGTTATTGTCAGTACTGAGTTCCCCTTCACTGATTGAGTTCGTTAAATCAATAACAAACAAATCGGGTCAAGCATTCTATAATATTGGTAAAGAACGCTTAGGAACGACAATGATTCCGCTGCCTCCGCACAAGGAGCAGGAATGTATTGTTCAAAGAATTAACGAGGTGTTCTCCAAGCTATAGCACGTCCCGGTTCGGAAAATAATCGAACAGGAACAGCGGGAACGCGCTCAGGATGCTGACGCAACCGTCCGGAAGGACAAACTTCTGCAACTGAGCGGTAAAGATTTCCTTCTGGGCGATGGTCTCTTTATCCTCGGGAATCGCCAATTTTCCTGTGCATAGATAGTTGGCTTTCGCAATGTTCTGCTTCTGAACCAGTCTCCAGTTTTCCGTTCGGGAGGCGATTTCCTGTTCAGTCGGAGTTCTGCGCGAATTAAATGTCAGGAAGTCCAGACTTTTGTAGTCGGAGAACGTGTCGGCTATGCTTTTGAATGATGATTCCGCACATTGCCGTCGTCTCACCGTATAGGTGCAATACTCCGAATCCGGCAGCAGCTTGGTATAACGGATGGCCTCCACCATCGGATAATTGATGTACAGTTTTCCGTTGTCGGTCTCATTGTCAAACATATCGAGCATTTCGGCAATCTGCGAGTTCATCTCCTCAAGCGAAATGTTCCTGTTCTGAAAGTCGTAGTCGAAGATCAGGTAGATTTCCGAGAAATCTGAGCTTTTGGTTTCTTCCGTAAACGGATACTCCGGACTGTCGCCGTAAATTTCACGCAAGACTGAAACTATGTCTCCCGAATCATCAAGAGCAGCCAAGCGCTGATACAGTTCGTAGATGTTGTTTCCGAAAGAGCAGACGATGTGCTGGCCGTCCTTGAAGAACAGTCTCTCAATCGCCTTGAAAAGAGCCGGTTCGCGCTTCTCGCCCTCAAAAACAAAGAGTATCATATACGGAAAGTGTCGCCTCTGAACAGTTTCTCGATGTTATGTCCGAACCTGAGTTCCTTGTCCGTGCAGTCGCACAGCGCCTTTATCTTGTTGTCGTGAACTATGAAATTGCAGTCCGGACGAAGCAGGTCGTTGGTCATCAGGTATGTGTTGTGTGATGACGTGAACACCTGGCAATCAAGTCTGAACAGAAGTCTGCACACCTCGTAGGACAGCTTGAAATGATAGAATGCGTCGAATTCGTCAATAAAGACGAATGTAGCGTCCTTCATTCTCTTGACCCAGTAGAACAGCAGCTCCAACGCCTGTGTTCCGGTGGAGCATATCGGGTCGAAGAGAATCTTCTTGCCGTCAACCTCGCAGAACAGATTCTTGTCTCCGGGGGCAGGTGCGGCGAACTTGAACTGCTGTCCGCTGACTTCCCTGAGGAAACGCTCGAATTCACCAACAAGTTTATTCCTGATGATGAACTCGTCAAGAAGGGTGATGTTGTTTTCCAATCCGATGAACTCCCGCGTCTCAAGGCAACGGAACCACAGCATTCCATTCACAAAATTACTCATCCGCAGGAGGTAGTTGTCACTGGCAAGCGGATATGAGGTTATCAGAAAATTGACGATGGACACGCTGTTGGCATTGTCGGCGAGGTTTTTCTTGACAGCGTCACCCATCGGGAATTCGGTCTCGTCTATCTTCAGCTTCCTGTCAGCCCTTTTGAACACCTGTTTGCCGTCAACAGACATCTGTTCATAGCGGAGCACGCCCATTGCGTCCTTCCCGTAGCAGTATTCAACTGTCTGGCCGTCGAAAAAGAAGGTATATTCGAAATCCACCACCAGCTTCCTGTCGCCGGCGTAGGTGAAATTGGAATAGTAATCCGGTTTCTTCCATTTCTGGGACAAGTGGTTCACGATATCGAAGATGGCAAGGCTGAAATTCGTCTTGCCGGAGCCGTTCGGGCCATAGAGGATACCATTCTTGATGATGCCGTCCTTGATGGCGAAGCTGTTGAAAGTGTAGTTGCTGTGGCGGGTCAGGTCAATCTCGATCCTGTCCCTGAAGCCACGGTAATTCTGTACGGCAAACTTTGCAAGCATATCTCTGTCTGTTTGTTCCAGACGCAAAGATACACAAAAAATCGATTATCCGTAAAAAAATTACGGAAACTTTGTCTGCTTAGAATATGTCTCCACAACAGGCATTATGAGCAGGTGGGAGGAGAAGCCGATGTATTAGAGTTTGATTGCATCTTCCCAGAGTGTAAATAATAATTGAAAAATGTACCAGGAAAATAATTGAAAAGTGTACCATTTT
>CAVJKV010000030.1:0-10763 GCA_963650425.1 Oscillibacter sp.
AAAATGGTACACTTTTCAATTATTTTCCTGGTACATTTTTCAATTATTATTTACATCCGCCTCCACTCCGTCACTCAAGCCCCTTCCGCCGGCCCGGCTCCCACGTCCGAAGTGCGTTGCCATTCCACCTTGATTCAATCATCCGTGCCAGAGCCGGAAAGACCGTCATCTCTCGCCTCGACCGTCATATCGTCCGGCTCCTGCCGCGCCTGTCGGCTTGCCTACTCACTCTCCGGAAGACAGAAAGAACGATGCTGACGCACCGCCCTTCCCGACTTCCTCCGAGTCGAGCGGTGGGATAGACGCACGCTCCTATGTCAGTGCATAAAGGAGACTACATCACACGCCGGAAGTGTATGTAGACAAAGAATATATTCATAGGCAATGAGAAGCACTTCCGTGCTTCTGCGACTCGTTTTATCAATACTGTATTCAAATTCGATATCTTGGTGATTGCCACCAATATGCTATATGTCACCTATGTGGTTAAGACTTGTAAACGCACTTCCGCCTTATGCCAAGATTTCATCCAAATACTGTTCTTTCCGACTGTTGGTCATCTATCGGCAATGTCACGTTCTATCACAAGAACGGTATCTGCTATTTCCGGAGCAAGGCATATTCCGAGTTTGCTGGAACTGTGGAACAATTGGAACAGAAGGAACTTCATCACCGCGCTATACTTGCGTGGCAGAATTTACCTTGCAAGCAACAATTGAAGTGGAGAAGGCTCTCCGTTGGTGTGGCGGCACACCGTCCTCCGTTCGGGGACGGCAACCATATCAGCGGCTACAATCTGTTCGTGTCGGCCTATCACGGATTTGCATAGCTGGGCAATGAGCACGTACCAGCCCAAAAGCCGTTCGAGCCGTTCCCGATATTCAGTCTGGATTTTGTGAACTGTTCGATGAGTTCGCTATTCGATATGGAATTGAGATTCAGATTGACAATGTGCGGAACGGATGAGCCGTCAAGATACAGGATTCTCGGAAAGATTCAGATTGAGGCTCCCGGTGTCGGGCGCAATTCTGGACTGATGAGAAATTGTCTATCCGAATCTGTTCCAACCGGCACGGTGTCGGAGATCGTGTTCAACGTTCTTCGCAAAAGGTTCGACATTGATATGTTCCAGCTGCACATCAGATATTTGCTGTTGGACACTAAAACAGGGTATCGGTCGCAACATCATACACTATCCACTATAGGTTACATCCGGTAAGATGAGTTGTCTGGAACATATTTTGTAAGAAATTCCATCAAATATTAGTAAATATCAAAAAAAAATTGGATATTTGCAGTGCTCATCTGATGACAGAAGGAGTTTCGGGACTCGCATGACTTGGATTCATCGCGAGCCCTGTTTTTTATATCACCTCCGGAAGCCTCTTTTTCATTTTCTTTTTAAGCTCCTTTTCTGCGTAAGGCTCATCAAGATAGTATGCTGTCAACAGGTAGAAATCCTTATATTGACGGCGGTCGAATATTATAACATATTTGCCCGTCCTGTCATAGATATAAGTATGCTTGACATCCTGCCGTTTTTTCTTGTCCCACTCAATGACAGTAAAGACTTCTATATTTTCAGGAGTTCTCTCGTGGACGTGATGATTTATCCAATGAAGGCGTTTTGAACGCTTCTCATCAAACATCCGATGCTTTTCCGGAAGTTCATTTCCCTCATCATCGTATGCGACACATTCTTTTGTAGTCAAATGTGTAAAGGTCCGGTCCATATCAATCTGACCATCTTCTGATTTCAATGGATGTATCTGGATTCCTCTGAATTTGAAATCCGGATTATTCTCGATATCCCTATTGTAAATTCCTCGAAGTGAATTTTTAATATCCCAGTCGCTTCCTATTAACTCCAACAGCTCAGGATATGTTTTTAGCAGATTTAGAGGCATGCTTATTTCAATTTAATGAAAAACAAATTGAACTTGTCTTCGTTCCTGCCAGTCTGACGCACAAGGGACAAGTTAGAATACCGCTTTACCGTTTCCACTATCCTCCGCTTTGATTCCGACTCTCCGGGAAGATTACCCACTTGAACTCTCAGATTGTAATTTACCGCACCCATCAAGACATCAGCCAATTGGATAAACTGGCTTTCATGAGACTTCATAAATTGGAAATTACGTATATTGGAGCCGTTAACCAGCATATCCCGGAGACGCCTCAATTTCAGATGGCTGCAAGTGTCCTTGATGTCAAAGTAAACATTATAGATGCTATCCGGATCTGTAGTCGGATAATGCAGAAGCTGATAATACATTCTAAAGTAGAAGTCATTGAAAGTGTATTCCGAGCGCGTCTCGTCAATGTCCGACTTTTTGACAACAATTGCTCTAAACTTCAAATTTGAACGAAAGAAATACTCAATCAGCTCCTGATACATAGGCTCTGTCTTCCTGTTTATTCCAGACCATTTCATCTCTCCTTCAAATCCATATTTCTCCTTTATGTCATTGATGGCAAGTTTGGCTTCTTTCATAAGAGGATATGGAACACTGGCATATCCCAAGAGCATATAAGGACATCCGTCATTAGGAAGATGGGTGCTCTCATCGCAATAAATGTTGTATGTCTTTACCATTCGTTCAATTGTTTTCTTCGCAAATTTACTTATTATATTTCAACCTTCCATACATTTTCAAGTTCGCCATTGTACAAAGCATCAAAAAGCAAGCACCAGTAGCTAAAACCGATTCAGTTTCATCTTTTTATCCATTCAATATCTTTGCTTCGGATAATTCATCAAAGGTATATGAAAGCATTGCCGTCAATAGCGTTCAACGAGTTCAAGGGTTTCGCAGGGGATGTGACCGCGAGGGTGTCGAAAGGCCGTCAGGTTCTTTCGTCACGCTGCCAGCATTCGCACGTCAAGACGGAATCGCAGGCAGTCAGCAGGAACAGGCTTTCATCAATATCGAGGGCATTCCGAACACTGAGCGACAGTCAGATGAAAGAATGGGCTGTGCTCGCCGAAAGGATGAAAGGAATCTCGACTTTCGGCAAGGCAGCGGAGCTGACGGCGCACAATGCGTTCGTGCGCATCAACACTAACCGTGCTTTGGCCGACTTGCCGGCATTGGAATCGGCTCCAGTCTATACATCGGATGTCCAGGAGGTGGACTATGACGACTTCTGGGTAACTCCTGACAGGATCATATTCGTGGGGCTGAACCAGCCGTCGGAACATCACAGGCTTGTCGTGAAGATGTCGCAGACCACGAGTACAGGCGTTTCTTCCGGATGGAACAACATCGTCATCATCACTCCTGCATTGTCCCCGGACTGGGGCGATGCCGACATAACCGAGGCCTACATTGGCAGGATAGGCTTCGCGCCGGTCCTCGGGCAGAAGTATTTCCTGTCGTTCTGGTGGATGGACACGGAGACTGGGTTCACGGGTGAGTCAATGGCCGTCTCAACGATTTGCAGCGAGCTGTCGAACGTGAACAAGGAACTCTACAAGGTTCGCCCACGGATGAACTTCTCCGATGCGGTATCTGACAAGACATCCCCGTTCAAGGATATGAGGCTTGAGCTTTCCGGAAGCCTGGTTATGGTGACGGCATCCGGTGAGTACGGCTTTCTCGGCAACGGGGCGTATATGTACATTAATTTCAACGATGATGACTTTCCTCGTTCAGAGGTTGATTGTTTCCTTATGGGAAGAGGACTCGGAGAATGCAGGTATGAGATTGCGTGCATCGAGCATTTTATGAAGCCACTGCTCGGAAATGGGGATTACAAACGGAGGATTTCGCTTTCGAAGCGTGGAGGTCAGAACGTCAAGGAGTTCGAGGTGTTCGGGACGGCTGTGGATTTGGCGTAATAGTTAGAGAGATAAGGATATGAAGGCATTGGCAAATAATTTCGGAGTTGCGGAGATCGAGTTCCTGGACTGGCAGGAAAAGGGACTTGTCATTCTCAATGGCGTGGCCAGCATTGACACCGAAAACGAGGATTACAAGGCTGCGGATGTTCTAGAGATTACGGTTCCGGACTTGAGCATCAGCCGGAGTGCGGTGACGGCCGTGTTCCTGCGGTCATCAAAAGCGGACGGGGCGAGCACGATTGTGAAGTCTTGGATAAAGGACATGAGGACTATATGTGTGGAGAAGTTGCCGGAGTTTGACGAATTCGGGCCGCTGACATTGTATTTCACTTCAGCCTATGTGACACTCGGTCAGAGGATGGATTGTCCGATGAATACGGTCATCCGGCCGACAATCGTAAACGGAGAGGCCGGAAAGCAGTCGATTTCCAATGCGAGGGCTGTCGTGACTGACAACTGGTGCTACCTGTATATCTGTTTCGACAAGTTTGCTGGGGAGAACTACAAGGACACCTTCGAGTGCACGCTGGAGGGCCTGCCGGAGGACATTGGCATCACATTTCCGGTGGTGACTGCGAGCGCATATTCCTACACTTTCGGCACTCCGACTTCCGTATGTCGGCTCAAAGGAAAGACGCTTTCCTGCGAGGGGCGGCTGGCATTCGGCGAGGGCTCCAATCAAGGGGACTTCATCAACATTTTCGTTGTCCGGAACGGGAATGATTTTGATGCTGATTCAGCATTAGAGAATATCAACCAATAATAGCAATACCATTGTTCAACCATTTTAATGTCATTTTGTTATGAAGTACATTCCATCAATCGCTTTCGAGGAGATGTCAGGCTCAGCGAAGGGCGTGACCGCGGCAAAGGTCCGCGGACGCAAGTACATCCGCAACCGTGGCTACGGAGGCGGTTTCAAGACGGCGGCGCAGTCTTCCGTCAAGGCAATCTTCAAGCAGCTCTCGCAGGGCTGGAAAGGACTTACCAATGCACAGATCCTTGCGTGGAACGCATTGGCGAACACGCAGAAGGGCAAATCCGTTCTCGGCACATCCAGCAAGATTTCCGGGGCGAACCTCTATTCAAGGCTGAACTTCTGGATCGTCAAGGCGGGAGGTGCGGCACTCACGACCCCGCCGGTACTTAACGGTGTCGATGCTCCTTGTGAGGCTGACCTGTCGCTGACCGCAGCCAACTTCCATTTCCAGCTGCCTGACCCTCCGGCAGAGAAGGACGACCTCCGACTGGTCATTATGGCATCCGCTCCGCAGAGCAAGGGTGTCACCAGGGCTTACAGCAAGGCCGTGTCTATCGGTGCACCGAGAACCATCGTCGATGACCAGATCGACATTATGGCAGACTACAAGGCCGTACACGGAGAAGTCACCGCCGCCGCTCCGAAGGTGTTCCTGAAGTATTTCTTCATCAACATCAAGACGGGAGAGAAGTCCGGTGAGATGCTCGGAGAGATTTCGCTTTAGCCATCGTTTAGTTGTTCATCGCCCCGTTACTTGGAATCATCGTCAGGAATGGCGGACTCCGGTGACGGGGCTTTGTTAAAATCAAATCATTATGACAGCATCAATTAAAGCATACGACCTCATCAAGAGATTCGAGGGTCTTAGACTCGAAGCATACCATTGTCCGGGCGGAGTTCTTACCATAGGCTATGGCCACACAAAAGGCGTTCGGCCAGAGATGAAGATAACCGCCGATGAAGCCGAAGCATTTCTAAAATCTGACATTGCCGTAATTGAATCCCAATTGACCACGCTGCATTTGAATCTGACGCAAAACCAATATGATGCCCTCGTGTCATTCATCTTCAATGTCGGTTTCTCCAACTTTAAACAATCAGCTTTATTGACAAAGCTCCGTATCAATCCAAATGATGACACAATTATGGATGAATTTCTGCGTTGGGTGCATGCCGGAGGAAAGGTCCTTCTCGGACTTCAAAGACGCAGACTTGCCGAAATGAAATTATACTTCTCAATTAATTAAGACTCTTCAAATGATTACATCTGATATACTTGATTTCATAGGCACCACCATACTACCGATAGTAACGACTGGCATAGGTTGGCTGTTCGGCATCCGGAAACGGAAGAATGACTTTCTGAAAGATCTTCAAGCCTCAATCAATCTGCTGTCAGCTGAAAATAAACGACTGCTGGAAGAAATCACCAACGCCAATGAAGAGATTGTGGCCGTCAGAAAGGAGAACGAGGAACTGAAGGCTTCCGTCGATAGGCTCTGCACGGAGAACTCGCAACTGAAAGATGAAGTAAGGCAACTAAGGGAACAAGTAGCAAAGGCAAGAGGATAACTAAACACAATTACAATGAAACGAATCATTATTCCGATATTAGCGTTGTCGGCTATTGGTGGTTGCAGCCCAAAACTCTATCCGTACAAGACGGAGAATACAGAACACATCGTAACAGTTACGGAAACCGTCCGAGACACTGTCATCCAAGTCCAGCCGGACTCCTCAATAGTCGAGGCATTGATTAGGTGTGACTCAACTGGGCGTGCAAGGTTGGAAGAGATTAGCACACTCAAAGAATCTGCAAGAGTCCAGCAAACATTAGCATTGAAAGAGAACAAACTCACAGCAAAGGCAATCGTGGATTCAATGGGAATCTATCTGACTTATAAAGAGCGATACAAAACGGAACAGAAAGTCCAGTCCATCGAAACCGTCATCAAGGAAGAAGTCAATGTTCTCAAATGGTGGCAAAAGGCATTGATGGCACTTGGCCTTGCCTCCATTGTCTCGATAGCAATATTTGCCGTGTTTAAGTTGTCCTGATTATATAGGACTCCGAATTTGTCCATCAAGACCTCCGAACAGCACTCTCATAAAAACATTGACTCTATGGCAGAATTACTACTAACAAGGTTCTGAGTGAAATCTCCACTATTTCCCGAACCAGCATTTCGAGAGCAAAAAAGTCACACGGCTCTTTCATTTAAATTATAAGTAATGATATATTGCCCCTTACCCGATTCATTGCAAATTGGGCGCATTTTGCTGCATGTCAGAAAGTTGCACTTATATCAAAATCTGTGTTTTCATTTTAGGCAAAGAAAACATAAAAGTCTGGTCAAATCCATTGATACCTCCCTCATGAGTTTGACCATCCACTTTCTCTTGTCATCCCTCTTTTTTACGGAGTCCTTTCCATATAGGAATGCAACCGCCAAAACTACGCAGGGAAAGTCTGTTCTTGACACCAAAAGCAAGATTTTCAGTATGGACCTCTTTTGAAGCTCAACTACTAGACAGTCTGCTGTAGCGGTTCTGCAATGGTTAACCATCCTACTCTCACCGGTGTCGAGACCCCTGAATCCGCTGGTATCATCAGTTCAAGCGCTACGATATTCACCCTCTCCAGTGCTCCGGCTGACACCACAAACCATTGGCTCGTCATAGAGGTCTCCGAACCTAGGAGTAATGGAATCACTCGTGCTCACGGCAAGGCTGCCGCATTTGGTGCACCTATCACTCCATCCAAATACGCTATTGGCATCAAGTCTAGCTACAAGACCAAGTGCGGAGCTCCTTCTGCCTGAGCTCCAAAGGTGTTCTTCAAGTACTTCTTCATCAAAACAATAACCAGCGAAAGTCATGAGAAATCCTTGCCTAAGGCAAGCTGATATAATTCAGCTCGGATTCCACCCGCCCGCAAGGGCTGCTCTTTCAAGATGCCAGCCTGCCCACAAATCAAGGAGGGCATTGTTTCGTTCGCGAAAAATTCGTAGCTTTACAGAAATATTTGGAATATGACCGCGATTGTAGGAGTATTGAACAAACACGCTATCGCTATTGCCGCTGATAGTGCAGAAACCGTAGGGGCAGGCGTAAAGATTTATAACAAAGCAAATAAAATCTTTACCTTGTCGAAGCATCATCCGGTTGGCATTGCCATATATAGTAGTGCAGCATTCAATGGCCTCATACCATGGGAAATCATCATTAAGATGTTTAGGAAGCAACTTGGGGACAAGAGTTTCGATACTGTTCAGGAGTATACGAATGCATTCTACACATTCCTTGAGGGTTACAAAACGGAGTACACCTCTAAAGATGATCTTGATAACGTTCTCAATGGTGAAATAACCCATTTTTGGATTACAGAAATCATCTCTAAACTGCCCAACAGTTCGATTGAGGTTGGTGTCGGTACTGCAGATTTAAAAGCGCTCAAAACGCTTCTTTCTGACATAAAGGCAAAAGCTATATCAGCGGCAAAGATAGACAAACTCACATCCGTCACCCTTCAGGATTTCACCACTTGTATTAAGGAGAAACTTCTAAAATCGATTGTTAGCCAAATTGTTTCCATAGGTGGGAAAGCTAAAGACTACGAAGATTTGATCGCAGGAACATTGTACGAAGTATATACTCGAAAATGCATTCAACGCCAGCAATATACAGGTATTGCTTTCTTTGGGTACGGAGAAAAGGAAATATATCCGGTACTTAACCACACAATAATCTATAATGCGGTTGCCGGAATATTGGTTTGGGAGGACAAAGAGATCAACAAGGTCACCAACACGAAACCAGACGCATATATCTGTCCTATGGCACAGACAGATGTTATGGAAACATACATTACTGGCATTAGTCCACTCATTGAAAACACATTCATAACAAGTACAATAGAGACGATTAAATTAGTTCTTGCCAGTATTCAAAACTCTGTAAAGCAAGTTAATCCGGGCCTATCAAATGCTATTGATCAGATTGACATAAACCCGATAGTTAAGAGTTATGTTAATGGAATTGCGAAATTCAAGCAAGAAAATGCCATATCACCTCTTATGAGTACTATCGCAACGATGGAGAAAGAAGACCTTGCTGAATTGGCAGAGAATTTGATATATCTCACATCACTGAAGAGAAGGATTACTCCAGATATGGAGAGTGTTGGAGGCCCTGTTGATGTTGCTATCGTTTCCAAAGGTGATGGGTTTATATGGATTAAACGAAAGCATTACTTTGATCCGGCACTTAACCGGTGTTACTTTGACACATACTTCGAACAAGATAAACAACAATAATATGAACGCATCGCTTGCATATTTCTATGAGAGTCCAAACCATAATGTGGACCACAAGACAGTGGAGACGATGTCACGAGAAGTGAGTAAGATCATCACAGAACAAATTAGACAAAACTTCCCTGTCGAAACCAAATCACAAAAGCCAAATATTGGTTCAAACAAGTAACAATTAAGAGCAGGAGAATTCCTGCTCTTATTACTTTTATCAATTATTGTCAGTACCAGAATCTTGCTATATATATATGAATCAATCTTTCGCAATGTCCGCATAGCATTTTGAATACAAAAGTCGTTATTTTCTGTAGAAAAGGCATTAAAATCCATAGAATAATCACTAAATTTGCAATAAGAAGTTAAGACACGAAATAGATAGTTCTTAATGCTTTACATTCGATGCCCATTGGCTTTCCGTACCCCATTTGTACCGCTAATGTGTTAATAATTTGATATTCAACAACAACTATTCTCTCTAAAGGAAAATAATAGGTCAAAACAAGCGGAACAAAAAGGGTAGATTTCGGGGTAAATAGTTGTAAGTCAGAGCCGAGAGTGTGGATAACTTTTCGGCTTGTTTCTTTGTATTTCGAGATTTTTCGGGTATTTTTGAACCATATTTGAACCACGGTGGTTCAAGTGTGCGGGATGTACCGCTGTTTTGGACGGATTTACATAGATTGACTTAGATTTACACAAAATGGCAATATCAGTGGCTTTTAGTGCCGTGCGGAGGTCTCTGAAAGTGCATTCCGGAGGGTTTGGAAATTTTGCGTGGCATTTTTGTGGGGTATGGGAACTTTGGGTACCGCTGTGTGCCGTAATTGCGGGAAGGTCTTTGAACGGGTCTTCGGAAGGCAGGTGTTCTGCTGCGAGAAGTGCCGGCGGGAGAAGAATAATGAGGCTCGGAGGATTCAACGCAGAATTGCGGGCGATAAGAAAATCACTGCTGTCTGTGACCGAAAGCGTGAAGCCTCATCCGGGGCGAAATATGTGTCCATAAAGGATGCGGCCTTGATGCTGGGAGTGAGCAGGCCGACGATTTATAGGAAGATTGTGGCCGGCGAGTTGCATCCTGTCAGGGTGTCGAGCAGGACTGTGAGAATTGCGGTGGAGGAGTTGCTGATAGACAGCGGAATTGAGCGTCAGACAAATACGGGGGACTTTTCTATCCCAATCCGAATTGACGAGGCTCTGGAGCTGTACGGCATCTCGCAGGGGAAGTTCTTCTCGGCCGTAAAGAAGGCCGGCGTCAGACCGAAGATGATTAAGGGCGTGGACTATTTTCCGAAACTTAATCTTGACGAACTCTTCCCTGCCCCGCCGAAGATTGACCGGAGCGAGTGGTATTCCGTGGAGGAGCTGACCTCACAGACCGGACTGACGGGTAAGTATGTAAGAGACTTTGTCCGGAATAAAGGAATCAGCAAGATGAAGGTCGGTCAGACCATTCTGATTAACCGCAGGGAGTGGAATCTGATGCGGTTCTCAAAGGGACAGCTGACTGAGGAGTTTCTGACTGTGGACCAGGCGAAGAAGCTGTATCATATCGGGCAGGGACGGTTCTATCGTGATGTGAATGCCGCCGGGATTCAGAGGCATCGGGACGGGGTGTTCGTATATTTCAGAAAGAGCGATTTGGACAAGGTTTTCGACAATCCGAAGATGCGGGCGGATGACACTGAAAACCAATAAAACACGATTGATATGGCGACTAAAGTAACACTAAGTGTAGATAGTAACTGAAAAGTGTACCAGATTCTACTTAAAAAGTGTACCACTTGAAGTGCGCTCAAAGATAGCAAGAGTCGGTTGATTTCATAACAGATTGTTGAGTAATTTCTGA
>CAVJKV010000031.1:0-9027 GCA_963650425.1 Oscillibacter sp.
CTTTATCTTTTCCCTCCTTAGTTACTTTGATAAAGGACCAACCATGTCCTCCATGATCTACATCAATATGGTCATAGTACCAATAATATCCTCCTTGTCCTAAATTACCTATAGTGCCATCCACGCTTCTGAAACCGGAAGCTGGCCACCATACAGTGGAAGTCCCGCCTGGATACTTAGTACCAGTGAATCTGTATTTAACCTCTATACCATAAACGCCTTTTTCCGTATAAAAAAATGTTGTGTCTTTTGTGAATTTTACATTCGCATGAAACGAGCCATTTCTCTCTCCCAATATAGTCCAACCTGCAGGACATGGATCATTGATTGTCTTAGTGCGGTTCCAAAAATCCTCATGGCCGCCATTGCTTATGAATGGTTCTGTCTGATTAATTTCCTTGGTTGTCCACCGAGCATCTTTGTTCTTTTCCCAAGATGAGGCAAATTCCATAGGATGCTGATAGCCATATATGGCAGTAATGAAATTGTTATTATACGTCCATCCTGTTGTAAGATTGGTATTCCACTCTGTATAATTGGTTTTAGCACCGAACTTTTCAACTTCAAAATTATTATAACTTGGGATTAGTTTATCCTGGTGGTTCTCATTCAAATAAATTCCCAAACTCTCGTCATCACCACCAGCACTGTTGGCTCCTACGAATGGATCTTTTCTACCACACTGATAATACAGGCCATAGGTTTTAACTCCATCGTTCTTGTTTGCTGATGTGGCTCCAAGATTACGGTCCATTATGATAAGATAACTTCTTGACGCTTCAGATATGAATCCATCAGCAGTACTTACTCCTCCACCGCAGTTACCACTGGTTACCACTTCGCTGTATTCCGACATCCAGATATGCCAACTCCACAGGATTTCTTTGGTCACAGAATCGTAAAGTGCTACTACGGTGTTGCCACGAGGTGCATTGCCATCCTTATCGGGATTCACCTTGAACGAGATATAGCCATCCTTGCCAGAAATATACTCTATCTGAGAAACCGCACCTGGGGTGTCTGTCCACAGATAGTCAGCAGCTACTTTATTGCCGGTCGCATTGTTTGTGCCATCTTCGTCTACATCCAGACGAGCTGATATAGGACGGTTACCCATACAGAAGGCTGGAATCATATAGTATCCGGCTTTATCCACAACATAACAGTTGGCCGGTTCAAGCGGTTCCAGTTTCTGATAGTCGAATTCTTCCATTGTCTTCACATACGAGCGCTTTAAAGTGATAGACTGCTTGGTTGACTTCACGAATGAGCTGCCGCTATAATCTATGAAGCGAACGCTGAAGCCATTCTTGAACGTCCTCGGAAGCATTGCAATATTTATTACCGTAGGTTGATCAGTATCAAGTTGCAACCCTTCTGTTCCACAATCGACAATGATATACCCTGTGCTATTGTCGCTCACAGGTGTTATAAGACGACCGCAAGCAGACTCTTTGTCATCTTCTGCTATCTCGTTTTCCAAATAGTCAACGGTCCAATAGTAATCTCTAAGCCTGTCACCATTCTTATCATAGGACCAAGACAGATAATTGAATTGGACCTTAAACTCTCCAGCCAGGGCCTCACCGTCATTGCCCGTAAGGATAATTTTAGATATTTTTCCAGTGCCCTTTACAGGCAATTGCAGCACAGCGCCAATATTTTCAAAATTAAAATCGTAACAATTTTCAGATCGACCTATCATTGGGAGTACATTGGAAGCAAAAGTTCCAGTCTGATAAGTCTGCACACTAGGCAATACAGCTGTCATAGTCTGTTTATACCCATACGCCTTAGCCTTACCATCAGTGATAATTCCAAGATAATCATTAGAATATTTTGCACCATCAGACGGATATATACCTATAACATAGTCTGGTTTCTTATTATATGCTCTCGTCCAAAGTCTCCCACGAAACACAGCCTTGGTCGAACCCGCGCCCTCAATCAATTCTAGTTCTTGTTTACCCATAGAGGAGCCCCCAAACAACACCTTATCCCCTTTCGACCATAATACCGGATATTTCCCGTCCGACAGTTCGCCCATAAAAGTACGAGTTACCGGACCATTGTCAATATATGCGTTGAAATAACAAAGCTCGGTCTGGTCCTTTACTCCCCCATCATTCTTATCATCTTCAATTTCCTGTAAAGAAACAGTACACCCGACTAAGATTACCGCTAACCCCGTGAATAAGGCATATTTATAATATATTGAACTCATCATATAGCCTTGTTTTTAAGATTTGGAATATCATTTTTAGAAAACCATGTGTCGTAACCTTCCCTGAATATCGGATAAAGCAGATAATTAACCCCTTCCACAAACTTTCCTCCGCCAACCCAATCAAAATAAAACTCCCTTCCAGGCAAATCCATTCCTATTTCATTTACTTTAGAGACATTCAATTCATAACGGGTGTTTCGCAACACTGCAAAATAATTGAAAGGACGAGACTCACCTATTTGATAGCGATAGCTCCAATAATATTTATAGTTCTGATCCACTATCCAGTGTATGTAGTACATATATCCGCCTTCATATACCCGAACCCCCGCATCCCTCAATTCTTTAACAGTCGAGGTTAAGGTTATTCCTTTGTCCTCCGCCAAGGTCGGAGCATCTCTCAATAATACCGAGAGACGAGAAGTGATAATTGTGTTATAAGCATAGAATGTCCTATATCCGTCATCGCCCGATGTTTTCTTCATTTTCGTATCCCAAGATCCCTTGTCCGGGTCCACAATCAGGTCTCCCGTATTATTGCTGTCGTCCTGGAATTTCGCACGCACACGGAAAAGCACTCCAGTAGTACGGTTTCTCATCGCCGTTTCTAAAGCTGATTGCTTCCTACTAGGACTAATAATATCCTCGGTATTGTCGAAATTTCCCATAAACTCCAAATACACTGGAGAAGCATTTTCGAGACAGTAAATAGTAGCGCACTTATTGGCATCCAAAGCACTGAAATACGAATCAGCCCCATCTTTGAGTTTCCTATTGTCAAAATCAGTAAAATCACTAATCTGAGAATAGTATATCTGCGACGGAATTGTAGAAATATCGCCTGCAGGAGTAATCGGCCAAAGATAAGGATAGAAGAACGGAGCTCCGTCAGACAATTTATCTTTCACATCCGTCACCCAATCGTATCCCAACATTTCAGGTCCCTGATAACAGGCAATCTTCCATTGCTGTACGAGATTGAAACTATTTGAAGCATTAATAAGGGATACTCCATCCACGTGTACATCATAGAATTTATTTCCATATTCTGTACCGCTGAAATCAAAATTCTCCTTATCGCAATTCACAACAACCTTTGCAGCGACTCTCTCCAGTTTTACAGAAACACGGTACGGATTTTCATAAGTGTAGTCCACGTTGCTATTCATCTCCACCGGCACACCGCCTAATGGCGTGGGATCCGTATGTTCAAGTTTTATCCATCCATTGCGAGTCCAATAAGAAGTGTACGATTCAAAGTCTGACGCCTCGTTGTTGCTGTTCACCATCAGGAAATGGTCAGGCTGCCAAATTTGCGCGCAGGACTCCTCTGAAATGCGTGAATAAGTTCCACGGAAAGCCTTGGCAGAAGAGAGGTCAAGATCGAGAGTACCTACAGAATTCACCACCACATATAAGAGATAGCCGTGCGTCCATTCCCTATTGATCTCAAATGGTAAAGTTGTGGACTCATCTTGCATCGGCACGTCAGTCAGCTCAATTACTTCCGCTGAATCATCTTCTTTATTTACAAGGAATATTCTAAAATCCGAGATATTGCGTTCATACGACTCATCCTCATACGTCGGCTCGAATGTCTTGGTTGTCAAGCCATTGCCCTTCTGACTCTTAACCTCAAACTTGAGAGACATATAATATTTGCCTCCAATAACGGGATGAGAGTCCGGACAATCCTTAATCTCGTCATATATGCAGGCCTGCGTACACATACAGACCAGCATCATAGATAATATCAAACCATATTTGCTCATAGATATCACCCTATACCGTTAATTAGTCCAATTCAGTATCTTCTAGAGAGAGCACCCATCCGTTCACTATGACCCGTGTAGTCATCCAAGTGCTATTGTCAATGAAAAATGTCATTGCATACTCATCCTGCCTGTCCAGATATTCCTGATTGCTCCACTCGCCCTTATGCTCACCGATAGCCTGCAATGTGAGGAACCAGGCCAGGTCAATATTCAAGACATCCTTATCCAGTGAGGTATTTTTAATAACCAGTCGCGGGTTGCTGCCATAAAGGATGCGAGAGGTGTTAATATCAGCCACCACAGCATTGTCAATCTCCGAACCGCCGTCATTACCGGCCTCACGTTTCTCGAGTTTCTGGTCATAAGGATAATATCTCACAGGATCAGCCTGATAGGTAGAGGCATCATACGACAGCCAGCCATTGCGTCCTTCGATGTGAATGTCGTACTCCTCGCTGACCAATGTCTTTCATGCACGCGCCGGCATAAGAATGACGCGTAAAGCATTAGTACATTTCATCATCTCGATAGTCAGATGACGATTGGCACCTGACACCTCCGCCTGCAGAACACCGTTAAGTAAACTGTTCAATTTATGATTGACACGATTTTCCGTACGGCGTATTCTGGCTGAAAGGTCTTGCGGTTTTGAACATTTATCCCGCGACGGCATTTCGAAAAACGCCGCGTCATCTTTCTCATTCAGGCCATTGGCCCAAGCCACGAAAGTATATTTACCGGGAGTCGGAAGCTGGAGACTGACCACACAGTCTTTGCCTTCTGTTACTCCGGTCTGATACTTTCCCACAAAGCGGTCTGAGGCGTCGAAGACATAGACCTCGACCTCATCGACTTCACGGGTAAAACCATCCGCATTCTGCATATTATACACGTATCTGAACCTCAAGTCTAAAGTACAGTCTGACTGATCGTCATAGATGCACGAACTCAAGGATGCCAGCATAAACAGAAAGATACCGGCGATATACTTCGTTCTTACCATTGTATGTAATTGTTACAAAGCCTATATATAGTAGCATCCCGTATGGGACACATAATTATTTTCCAATTAGGGGTAGCCATCACTGTCCTGATTCCCGAACACAGCTACAAATTTTTCTGCATATTCTGAAGGCCTGCCAGCCTGATTATTTCTTTTGGATAACATCAACCGTAAGGGGCGAAAACGCCCCTTACCGTCAAATCAAAAATTAACAAAATCAGTTTTTATTCAAGCTCAATGTCTTCTTTGCTGAGCACCCAGTTATTTACTGTAGCTTCCACAACCAGATATACATTTGTAGGATCTAAAGGATCAGAAGGTTCATCAGTATCAGGGGTCCATCCGCCAGGGATGTCAGTACCGATACGGTTAAGTTTGGTCACTTTCAGATCATAGATTGTATTACGCATCACTGAATAGTAACGTTTGTCATCTTTATCAAGGCTACTGTCCTGATAGTTCTTATCCTTGATGAAATATGTATAATACATCAAGCCTTCAGTATATACCTTTACGTTATATTTTACACGGAAATCCGAAATGGAAGTTTGCTTGTCCGATGAAGCGTAAGCGTCAGCCAATTCCTTCTCTGCAGCAGCAAGCTGTGCGGCAGGGATGAGGGCCGGATCCGTTTCAGTAACGGTAGCTTTCGAGAAAGCATTAGGGTATGCTGCCTGGAGAGCGGCCAGCGATGCGAAGTACTTGTCGCTGTAACCATAGAAACAGCCCACACCAGCTTTGTCATCACTGTCAGTAACAGTTGCCTTGAACTGATAGACAAGTCCTGTTGTGTTGCCTAACAATGCGCTCTCAGGATGATTTTCCATGCAGAAAATGCTGCCTTTTGCAGTAGGCTCATACGCAGTCACGCTCTCGTAAAGGTCTTTCACTGTCGTGTACACCTTATCCGTAATCGTAACAGTGCGGAAATCAGTCAGATGGTTGTAATATCCGGCATCACTTCCAGCATTTGTACCTTCACTCAAAGATGGGGTCTGCAAAACATTGTTCCAAGGGAAAGTTGCACCCATATCCGCCGTCGAATTGCTCCATTTCTGCTGAAGATTGATTTTAGTCGCTCCGTTGAGCAGTTTAAATCCTTTAGAAGTTGCCGCTGTCAAGAAAGTATTCTTTACAGTAATATCAGCAACTGAAACTTCCTCGGCATTGCTTCTGATCTGAACTGACAGGCGGTCCATATTGATAGGATTGCAAGTCGCAGGATTGTCAAAGTCGTTGTTCGCGGCGATTGTGATGGATGAACCGGCAATCTTGTCTGAACCATTGCACTCGTTGAACATGATGAACTTGTTGTCGGCAGCATAATCTGACTGCATCAAAGCCTCTGTAACATTGTCGATTGTCTTGTCTGTCAAGACCTCGTCATCTTCCACAGCAAGTGTTGCAGGAGGATTCGCAATAACGTAGACATCGAAAGTTCCGGTTGTTGTCAGAATCTGTTTTGTTTTTGCTCCGCCCGGAACATCAAGCAGGTCACCTGACGGCACATCATAAGAAGCCTTCACCTTGTGATCCGTCGGATCGCACAAGAAAACTTTCAAACTTGTAATTTTATTCTGAACTGCAGTTCCTTCTTCTGTCTGGTCCTCTCCGGCTGTTGTCCTTGTCGCAGCACGCCCTTCAGGACCGACCAATTGCAGAGTCATATAGGCAGACTCGTTTTTGTTTTGTTTTGCAGGGTCCAATGCTTTATCAGCATTGCACGCTGTCAGGGAAAGGGCAGACAAGCCCAAAATTCCCAACAAGAGATTTTTTGTTCTCATACTGTTTTAATTATTAGAGTTAACACTTCTTATTGTTGTGAAATATTTTATCTGTTCAAGATTGGCATCAGCTTCCTCGACACCCATATCCTTAGCCTTTGTCAGTAAGGCATTTGCCGTCTCAGAATCACCGTTCATCATCGCCAAGACACCACGAGCCACGAACGCTTCACCACTGTCACCAACCTTTTCGAGGTACTTTTGCGCAAGAATCAGGTCTCCGCGTTGCAGTGCAGAATTCGCCGCATTCAGATTGGCAGTTTCATCTTCGGGGAACATACGGACAGCTGTATCGAATACATCGTTGTAGGCATCGCTACCCGGCTCATAAGTCTGCGCCACATTATACATCTCCTTAAGGCTGAGTTTCTGCGGTTCTGTGCCGATAAGCTTCTTTGATTCCTCAAGATTGAAAGGGCTAACTATATACTCGACACGATAGTCCGTACGACGAAGGAAAGGGTAGCAGTTTGCCAATAACCGTTTGTATGTTTCCGGATATGTGCTCTTGATCTTCCATTCGCGTCCATCAGGATTATCGTCATAGACCGGAGAATCGATAATTGCAAGCAGTTCATTCCTCTCCGGCAAGTCACTATGGTTGATGAAATCTCTGAGCCCAGCCCAATTTTCAGGCTCATAACTGGTAGAAATCGCATATTGCACTCCGTCTGACAGATTTTTTATATAACCTGCGACAGCTTCTGTTCTTCCTTTGGCAAGACGTTCGTTGTCACTGTATTTTCCCTCCGGAGAAGCATATCCCTTAAGCTGCATTCCGGTGATTGTGACATCTTTATCTTCACGCACGAGCGCAATAGTATTGAGTATCTTCTGCAATTCCGCACGATTGTTCATATACGTATCATCGATATCAGTCTTGGAAACGTGAAAAGTCACATACGCGCTTCCCGACTCGCTTCGTGCTTTCACTGCTTCTGCTTTAGGAACAACGTATGCGAGCACGGGGTGGAATTCAGGAATCGCGTAGCGTGACAATTCATTCTTGTTTTGCGAGAGCAATGTATGTGAGCACCCGCAGATATCTTCATTAAGGAGAATTTTGGAATTGTCCATCCACTTTTCATAAGGCACGGACACTTCGTAATGCACATTCCCTGTCTTTGATGCTTTGTATATCAAGTCCTTGGAGGCATCCTTCGATGCGTTCCTCAGATGACGCAAATACTGGTTTCTTCCCAAAATTTTCATTTTGGGGAGTTCTATACCAGTTCCGTTCTTTTCTATCGAAGGTGTCAAGACGACTCCCCTGTTCGATTTTACATTCCACTTGCCGGACGGAATAATGTCCATTGACACGAACAGTCTGTCATCAATTTTTCCGCTCTTGACATTGGATATGGAGGCATCGCCATTCATTATCTGCTGGGCATTTGCAGTGATTGCAACGCAGGAGAGCAGAAATACAATTATAATATGGCTATATCTTTTCTGGTTCATATCAGTCATCGATTAAAACACATAAACTAGATTCACTGCGGCTTTGGTAGGACCGAGATAATGATGATCTTTGTCTTTATCCACTTTGCTTCCGCAGTTCACACATTGAAACCTATCATAACGGGTATATACATGACCGACACCAAGTTCGGCTTCAAGATTCCAATGTTTACCCAACATCCAGGCATAGCCATAGGCTACGCCTGCTCCGATAAACCATCCTTCATAGCGATAGTCTTTAAGCTTGGAAAAATCCGTTCCGAGCATCTTGAAATTAAGATTGACATTACCGACGTTGTACTGTCCACCGAGCATATGAAGTCCAAAAAAATGCCCACCCATTTTTTCGCACAGCCAGTAACGCACTTCAGGCTGAACCAGCCAATGTTTCCATTTCATATTATCGGAGAATGTCCACGGATTGTAGTTGCCTGACAGGTCAAGAGTCCATTTCGGAGCGAGAGCCACCTCCAAACCCAAATTGGGAGTTACCGTCGCCAGATAGACTGCATTCGTCTTCAGGGCGACCTCCTGAGCGGAGACATTTCCCGCCGAAAGCACCATAAGAAAGAGAATTGTTCTTATTGTCCACTTCAGTTTCATATTTCTATTGTATTAAGTATTGCATTTGAACTAAAACGCACATTGAGCCTGCCAAACCTAATTGGGCAGACACGACAAAACGCTCCCGCAGCAACTGCGACGAGAGCATAGGAGCTAACGGCTCAGGTGGAAAACCCTGTGTTTAAGCATAGATTTTCTGAAGTCTGAAGAGGA
>CAVJKV010000032.1:0-8132 GCA_963650425.1 Oscillibacter sp.
GCAAAATTACTGCGAAACTTCCAAAAGCCTTGTAGATGTATTACGGATAGATGTACACAAATTACGGCAAATAGATATAGCAGCATAGCAGTAGCAAGGCTATTAGCTTGCCTTCCTCGTTAGATCAACTTCGTGATTATTTCTCAAAGAAGTCTCGATAAAATTCGTTTTTTCGGGTAAATGTTTTGTCTTGCATGGATGCTGAACAAACATCCATGGATTGTCCCGATCCCGGGCACCAGATGTCTCTCCCGGTTGAAGGAAAACGCCGGGGCTGTGGACATCCATCTGGCCAAAGACGAACTGTGGAGCATAGACACGGAACTCGACTCTATGGAAATGAGCGAGGTCTTCGGAGGCTCACCGATAAAGCAGTAATACAGGTACTCGTTACCGAGATTAAGGTAACGCAAAATAAATGGGAACACTATAATTTTGCGACATAATTCTTATTGAATATGAAAAAGATACTCACAATAGTGCTGATTGCGGCCATTGCTGTGTCCGGCACATTAAACGCACAGGAAATGAAAGAGAGTAAAAGCCACAACAGCAACCCTTGGGGGCTGGTCTATGACGGCGCGATCACCGAAAATATTCAGGGTAAAGTGAATATTCACCCCATCACCTATGACTTGAACGGGCTGAAAATCTCCGCCAATGTCTATACACCGGCGGAATACGATACCTCAAAAACAAATCCGGCCATTGTAGTCGCACATCCTAACGGAGGTGTGAAGGAACAGGTCGCCGGACTGTACAGCCAGAGGCTGGCGGAGGCAGGATACATCTGTCTCGCTTTCGACGCGGCCTATCAGGGTGCCAGCGAAGGTGAGCCTCGCAACACCGACAAGCCTGCGTATAGAATAGAGGATATTCACAGAGCCGCGGACATCATTGCACAGTATCCCGGTGTGGATGTGGGCAGGATCGGAATCCTTGGCATCTGTGGAGGTGGCGGCTACACACTGAAGGCTGCGCAGACCGACAAGCGTTTCAGGGCGGTGGCCACGCTCAGCATGTTCAACACCGGACTTGTCCGCCGCAACGGATTCCTTGACTCCCAGATTGATGATGTTCAGGCGCGTCTTGCTGATGCCTGTGCGGCGCGTCAGAGGGAAGCTGAAGGCAATGCCCCTGAATATGTCGGCGACATGAGCGGTGTGCTCCCTGAACAGGCAGTCAAACTTCCGTTTGACCTTTATCGTGACGGCTATACATATTATCTCCAGAGCCACGCACATCCGAATTCCACCTTCCGCTACACCAAGAGCAGCCTCGTGGACCTGATGGCGTTCGATGCCAGCGAGGGGATGTACCTCATAAATCAGCCTCTTCTGATGATTGCCGGAAGCATCGCCGACACATTCTATATGACAGAGCAATGCTACAGCAGGGCGACCGGCACACAAGACAAGGAACTATTCCTCATTCCCGGAGCTACACACATAAAGACCTATTATGTCCAAGAATATGTCGATCAGGCTGTCGGCAAGCTCACGGAATTCTTCGGGAGGAGCCTGTAAGATATGAAACGGATGATCATATTTTCCCTGTCGATACTCATTGGAATATCTGTCATAGGATGTACGAATGACAATGTCGTAGATACCAAATGAAATAATAATCAACAATGAACATGAAAAGAATAATGATGATCATGCTGGCTGCGTTGCCTTGTTTTCTCGGAGCCGGTACCTATGCGGAAGGGAACAATAAAGAAAATGGAAATAAGAAGATTCTGTTTATCAATGGAAGTCCGAACAGGGACGGGAACACCGCTGCGTTGGCGAAACTCCTATTGGAAGGACAAGAGTACAAAACTCTTGCATTATGTGACTATCAGATCAATTTTTATGGACAGAACCGCAGTGGCGACCAACTTGATGAGATCATCGCCAAAATGAAAGACGCCGATGTGGTCGTAATAGGATCGCCGGTTTACTGGCATAACATCTGTGCGTCCGTACGTGCCGTGATGGAACGTTTCTATGGCTATCTGGAAGACGGGGCTTTTCGTGGAAAACGCCTGTTCTTCATTTATCAGGGAGCCGCTCCAACCAAAAAGATACTTGCGGACGGAGATTACAGTATGAGCCGCTTCGCCGTGATGTACGGCTTCTCCTACGAGGGAATGGCTACCGACAGGAACGAGGCGAAACAGCTGCGGGCAAAACTATAAAAGGATTGCCGAGAAAGATGCAAGTTATTTAAAATGATTATTGAATAATACAATGAAGAAGTTAGCTGCAATTATCATCGCGGCCTTCGCAGTCGTGTCGTTCCTCGCCTGCACAGGAGAGGACAAGCCGAAGTCCGGCATCATTGAAAATCCAGAGACCCCATCAAACCCGGAACCGCCGGCGACCGACAGCAAGATGCTTGTGACATATTTCAGTTGGGGCGGCAACACCGAGACCGTGGCGAAACGGATTGCTGATCTGACAAGAGCGGACATCTACAGGATAGAGCCGGAGACCCCATACACAACAGACTACCAGACCCTGGCCTACACCATCGCAAGACAGGAACTGGCTGACAACGCCCGCCCGGCGCTGAAAGACAAGAACGCGAACATCTCGGCCTACGACTACATATTCATCGGCTGCCCTGTCTGGTGGGGCGAGGTGCCGATGATAATGCACACATTTGGTGAAGCTTACGACTTCAGCGGCAAGACCGTGATACCGTTCTGCACATACGCGACATCAAGGGGCACCACAATCGACAAGCTTAACAGCCTCACGCCCGGCGCCACCCATCTTCCAGGATTCGGGACAAGCGGACGTAACACAAACGGAATCGAGGAGTGGCTCAAGACCATCAATATGATGAAATAAGGATATTTCCGGTCTTTGCAGAGGCGGAAACTTCCGCAAATCAACACTTCTGAAAAAGGTCAAGACGAATCCTGATGACAACTCGATTATGGACGAGTTCCTACGGTGGGTGTATGCAAAAGGTGCTGTCCTGCCAGGACTCCAGACGCGCTGACTTGCAGAGATGAGACTTTACTTTTCAGAGGGCTGAAGTATGGAGGCGTTGACATTTATCGGGACTTACATCATCCCGTTGTTTACGGCGGCTGTCGGCTGGCTGGTCGGTTCTCATAAGCGGAAGAACGACTTCTTGAAAGACCTTCAAGCCTCAATCAATCTCCTGTCTGCGGAGAACAAACGCCTGTTGGAAGAAATCACCAGCGCTAATGTTGAAATTGTGGCCGTGCGGAAAGAGAATGAGGAATTGAAGGCTTCCGTTGATAGGCTCTGCACGGAGAACTCACAACTGAAGGATGAAATAAGGCAGCTGAGGGAACAGATCAGACGACAGAAATGAATAAAAGCAGGTCATCGTTGTTGTTGATGCCTGCCTTTTTCAGACGCTTGCGGTCATAGACCTTTTTCGACTTGTGGGTTAGAGACCTCATAAGAATCTGTTTCCCGTACCTCTCGATTTCTTCCGCTCTTGAAGCCCTGCGGTTGGCCAGAAGAAAGTCCTTTTCGGTAATCCGCAGTTTCCTGTTTCTCATAAGATGGTTCATTTTTCGTCCGCAAAGTTAATACAAAACATTAAGATTCAACGTAAATCCATAACCGTAACATAGTGTCTGCAGTCATTAAACACAGAGTGTACATTACATTCGGTGCTTTGTAATTTATCCCCAACTTGGGGATAAATTTGGCTATGTTGTTCGCAAAAGAAGATAAGTAGCTATATTCAACTGAATCGGAAATTCGATCGAAGAGCAAAGTTCAATAAGGGCTAATAAAACCGTCCGCGAAGAACGCATATCCGCAATCTGCGCAAACTGTCAATACCGCGCATTCTGACAATATTGTCAATATTGACGAAGACCTGCCGCTCCCGACATTTTCGCCGGAACTGCAAGGCTCGCTCCCGTCATTCCTCGAAAAGGTAGTGTCCAAGTCAAACTCCCCGGAAGATGCGGACATCCTCATCCTCGGCATGATGGCCGTCATATCCGCCTGCCTCCCTCACGTCTTCGGAGTCTATGCCGACCGCACCGTCTATCCGAACCTGTTCCTCTTCGTCACCGCCAAGGCATCCTCCGGCAAAGGTCGCCTCGCCCTCTGCCGCTACATTGTCGAGCCAATCCACGACCGCCTCCGCGAAATCAATGAGGCCGAGACCATCGAATACAAGCACAAGCTCGCCGAGTACAATGCCGCCGGCAAGAAGAAAGTCGATATGGAGAAACCCGAGGAACCTCCTATGCGTATGCTCTTCATCCCGGCCAACTACTCCGCCACGGCCGTCTATCAGGTTCTCGGCGACAACGGCGGCACCGGCCTGATGTTCGAGACCGAGGGTGACACCCTCGCCAACACATTCGGCTCCGACTACGGCAACTACTCCGACGGCTTCCGCAAGGCCTTCCATCACGAGACCATCTCCTACATCCGCCGCAAGGATCGTGAATATGTGAACATCAAGAATCCACGCTTCTCACCGGAACGCCCAGACAGGTTCCGAATCTCATCACCGACACCGAGAACGGCCTGTTCAGCCGCTTCATCTTCTACTTCCTTGACCTCCGCCTCGTATGGAACGACGTGTTCAGCACCCACGCCGACACCACCCTTGACGAACATTTCCAGAGACTCGGGCAGGAGTTCCACGACTTCCACACCATCCTCGAAAAGTCCAGTGACATCCGATTCTCATTCACGTCACTTCAGGCGAGCGACTTCAACGAAAGGTTCTCCGCCTGGCAGACCGAATACAGCGACCGCTGCGGGGACGAGTTCGTCGCCTCCGTCCGCCGCCTCGGCCTGATAACGTTTCGCCTCGCGATGATCCTCTCCGCCCTCCGCATAATGGAGGACGACACCATCGAAGACAAGCTGACCTGCCTCGACATCGACTACCAAAGCGCGATGACGATGGCATCCGTGATTCTCCACCACAACGCCCACGTCTTCCTCACACTCCCGAAAGCCGACACGACACCGGTCTTATCAGCGGCAACCGCCACGAGAACCACCCTCCAGCAACGCCAGTTCCTCGAAGCCCTCCCTGTTGAATTCGACCGCCAGACCTACACCGAGACAGCCACCGCCCTCGGCATCAACCCCCGCACCGCCGACCGCATCATCCGCCGCCATTGCGACACCGGCCAGATTAAGAACGTCGCGCACGGAAAGTACCGGAAGAAATAGAATTGTCAAACCACGAATCATCAATATCTTTTCATTAACTTTGCAAAGACAAAGGAGGAGACGATTATGACGGTTGCCGAAATACAGGAACTCATCAAGAAAGACGAGACAAGGACACTTGAACTGAAGAAGACCACAGGAGAACTGAAGGAAGCGATGCACACAGCCTGTGCTTTCCTCAACACCGATGGTGGCTTCATCATCTTCGGTATTGCCCCTTCGTCTCTCAAAATCCTTGGGCAGGATGTAACCGATGCCACAAGAAGGGAAATCGCTCAGGCTCTGTCCGGCATAGAGCCTACCATAGACATCAAACCGGAATATGTCGATGTGCCCGAATCAAACGGCAAACAATTGATTGTTCTGTATTTTGACAGGTGGAATCTGGGAGACAGGCCATTTACATACGACAGCAAGCCATATCTCAGAGTAGAGAGCACAACACGCGTAATGTCCCGGGATATGTTCGAAAGCCGTCTGAAAGCCTACAAGCCGATGAATTTCTTCTGGGAATTACAGGAATCCGCAGGCGTGGAACTGTCCGACCTAGATGAGAACAGAATAAGCGACGGAATCCGGGCGGGTGTCAACGGCGGCAGACTGAACTCCAGTGCGCTGAACGAGCCTCAGATAAATGTCTTGGGCAAACTAAAGCTGACTGAGAACAGCAGACCAAATAACGCTGCCGTTGTGTTGTTCGCAAAAGAAACGCATTACTACACGCAGTTGAAGATCAGGCTTGCCCGGTTTGTCGGCACCAACAAGAATGAGTTTATTGACAACCAGCAAGTGAGTGGGAATTTCTTTGACATTCTGGATGCGGCGATCGCATTCTGTTTCAAGCACCTCAATCTTAGCGGGAAAATCGTGGGCTTGAGAAGGGAAGAGAAACTTGAGATACCTATTGTAGCCCTGCGCGAAGCCATTATAAACGCTCTGGCACATCGTGATTACGAAAATCGCGGCACCTCGACAGGACTGGCGATTTACGATGACCGAGTAGAGATAGAGAACCCAGGCAGGCTTCCACACGAGTTGTCACCGGAAACGATTCTTCAGTCTCACGATTCATTCCCATACAATCCGATAATCGCTCAGGCTCTGTACAAAATGACCTATCTGGAGAACTGGGGTTCTGGCATTCGAAAGATAGCTGACAGCTGCCGGGAAGCCGGTTTGGAAGAGCCGATATATTCGGACGGAAAAGGATTCGTGAGTGTTTGCTTCAAGAGACCTTCATATAGGGGTGCCCAAACCAGTACCCAAACCAGTACCCAAACCAGTACCCAAACTACAATTGAGTCTATTCTGGAGATTATCCGTAATAATCCGGATGTAACCCGTGAACAATTGGCGGAGATTTTATCTAAATCACCGGACACTATAAAGAAGTACATTTCCAAATTGAAGAAAATGGGCCGGATTGTTCGCATAGGCCCTCAGACCTATGGCGGGAAGTGGAAGGTCATTGATTAGAAAAGATTCGGCGGTAAAATCGCCAATAATGACAAAACTGACAGAATACGCAAAATGCGCAGTCTGTCAGTTTTGCTATAGCGTCTCCGACTCCAGCATCTTCTGCGTCAGTCTGTCGCATTCTCCCATGTAATATTTCTCAAGAACATCGGCAAAATGTACCAGATCCAATGACTGTGCTTCTCCCCAAGCTGTTTTAAGTATAGTCTTATTAGGCAGTTGAGGCTAATGACGGTGGCACACTTCGAACCAACTTCAAGGTATTGATGGAAGATGGATGCGATGACGGCCGATATAGGCTTCATCTGAGGATACAGTTCACAAGTCCAGGATCAGGAGTGAGACCAGGACTTATGCGGACATTTATTGCGGAAGAGAACATCGCATCGAATGCTGGTTACGAAGCCTCGGTATTGGTTGAGGATTACAAGGCTATCTGGGGATTGTCATTGCCGGAATACCAAGTCTATTGCAGATATTCGCTCATTGACACGATTACCGGATATCGTAACAGTTATACGAAGGCATCATTCCTGCTGTCAATAGATGTACCGGAAAGATGAGCGTTGATCGGGGGACCTCTTTAGGACTATTATTGCCTTATTGCGATATACCCACTCTCGTTAATCATATCCGCACCCTGTTTCGTGAACAGGAACTGAAATAGTTTGTATGCCATACTTTCGTGGTCTTCAGTCTTGCGGACGGCGGCATAAATGCTTGACACAAACGGATATGTATTCTCTGAAAGAGACTTTTTGCTTGGTTCGACACCGTCAATAGACAGCATATTCACTTTCAGCAAATCACGAACCATCGCCGTACAATAGAAGAACGGCGTGTAGCCAATGCCATATTCATCAATTTCGATCTGCAGATATGGTGAGGCCATTTGTGAACCAATGATCTCCGGCATATAAGTGCCGTCAATCATAGTAAGTCCATTCATGACCAGAGTCTCCATCTTTTCCTGGCTTCCCGAATCCGCATTGCGGATGTAAGGAGTGATGGCATGGTCAACTCCACCTACCTCCTTCCAGTTGGTAATCTCGCCGGTGTAAATCTTCCGTACCTGGTCGGAACTCAGATTCTTGACTGGATTCTTTGGATTGACAATGAAAACCAACGCATCGATGGCCAAAGGCTCCGTCTCAATCTCGACACCGCTATTTCGGGCCGATTCCAGTTCGTTTCTGGAAATATCACGGCTTGCGATAATCACGTCTGTCTTGGATTCAATAAGCCCCTCGTATGCTCCGTGTGTGCCGCTGCAGAGATTCTTGGACAAGTAGTCCTTGTATGAGAATGATGATTCTGCTTTGGTGAAATCCGGCTGAATGATATAGGTAGTGCCACTCAGCCAGTCCTCTTTCCATTCGTATGGTACACCAAGGAGCTTGTACGCCACGAGATCCCGGACAGGGCGTGTGCTGGTCGAGCAGTCGGTGAGCGGCCAGTCTTTCAGATCAACCTTGG
>CAVJKV010000033.1:0-7191 GCA_963650425.1 Oscillibacter sp.
CCTTGGATGCACTTCAGGAAATGCGCATAAACTTCCGCTGGATGGCAATTAGTGATGAGAATAAGCTTGCAGCGAAACGTAGAGAAGCCCACAGTAGAGGCGAAAATACAGAGCCTTACGAAGTCCCGATATACGCCAATGGCGACACCTGTAGGCAGCTGCTTGCCCGCAGTAGATACCTCCTCTTCAAGTCACGGGAGAAATGGACCGAATCACAAAAGAAGAGAGCCGAGATACTATTCAACCTATATCCAGACCTTGAGACAGCATACAATCTCACCGACGAACTTAGGCGAATCTACTCGCATACAAAAATCAAAGGCGTGGCCTACACAAAGTTAGCCCAGTGGTACAGACACGTTGAAGAAGCCGGATTTGATTCATTCAATGTTATCCGGGAGACAATCTTTGAAAATTACAGAGATATATTAAACTTCTTCGACAATCGAGCAACAAATGCTTCTGCCGAATCATTCAACGCCAAGATAAAGAACTTCCGTGCGCAACTCAGAGGAGTATCAGACATTAAATACTTCCTCTTCAGACTTCAGAAAATCTATGCTTAAACACAGGGTTTTCCACCTGAGCCAAGAAATCTTGAAATAGTGCTTCTCGCATAGACAGCTTCTTAAAAAGATGAACGGTCCGCGATTCCCATCGCAGACCGTTCGCAATTCTAACCTAAAACTTAACCTATGAAAAAACTATTCGACCGAATAATTTGCAAATACTGTGCCGATATTGGTTTTCAGTATGCTCATTATGTCGGAAAGAATGTTCATCTTGTCAGTAATCGTTTAGAAGCATTTCAATAAGCTTCCTATTTGCTCACTTCCGTGCTGTCGCTTGCAGCCGGAACTTCCTCAGGTTCAGCCGGCATAGATTCCGGATCGACCTTGATTGTCAGGATTCTGACGTCAGTGCGTGGTCTGTCTCTGTAGTCTCTTGCGACTGAAGCAATCTTGTCTATGACATTGAACCCGTCCACTGTCTGACCGAAGACGGTGTATTCTCCATCAAGCTGTGCGCAGGTACCGGCATCCTGAACGATATAGAACTGAGAGCCGGATGATTCCTTTGCCGGATTAGCCGCATCGCCCCTTCGTGCTGCTGCAAGTGCGCCCTTGATGTGCTTGTATTCCGGAACGAATTCGGCAGGAATTGTGTATCCGGGACCGCCCTGGCCGTATTTGTCGGCAAGTGTGGTATCTCTTGTGTAAGGGTCGCCGCCCTGAATCATAAAGCCGTCGATGACTCTGTGGAACAGGAGGCTGTCATAGAACCCGGAGATGGCGAGTTTCTCGAAATTTGCGCGGTGCTTAGGTGTCTTGCTGTAAAGTTTCACCTTGATTGTGCCGAGACTTGTCACGATGTCGAACACCGGCTCGTCAGAAAGCCTTGCTGCAAGACTTTCCGCATCTTTCTGTTTCTGAATCATTTCCGCTTGTTTTAATGAATCTGCTTTGGCTTTTTCAGCCGCTGCCTCGGCTGCCTTTTTCTGACTGTTTCCGCAACTGATTGCCAGTCCAGCCATAACGAGGCTTGCGAGGGTTTTGATAATTGCTTTGTTCATAATTATATCAATGTTTTTCCGTTATTTGTCCGAAGCGTCAAAATTACTCAAAAATTCAGTACTTTTGTCGAGTTATGGCAAATCCGTTGAAACAACTTGCAGGCGAAACCGCAATCTACGGTCTCAGCACGATTCTGGCGAGGATAATAAATTTCCTCTTTGTGCCGTTCTATACGCGGCTCCTGACTACTGCCAGCTATGGCGTAGTGACAGAGTTTATGGCTTATATCGCTGTGCTTCAGGTTGTTCTTGTGCTCGGCCTTGAAACGGGATGCTTCCGTTTCGCCAACAGGGAAGGCGTGAATCCCGTAGCGGTATATTCAAATGCGCTTGCGACAGTGTTCGGAACAAGTTTTTCGTTCCTTGCATTTATGGTGCTCTTCTCAAGGCAGATTGCTTCAATGCTCGGGTATGACGGTTTCGGCAACTGTATCATATATGTCGGCGGTATATTGGCGCTTGATTGCACGACAGCGATACTCTTTGCCAAGTTGCGTCAGGAGCACAAGGCGTTCAAGTTTGCCGTGTTCAAGACTGTCAAGATACTCACGGAAACCTGTGCCAATATGGTGCTGTTTTTCTGGTACCCTTCGCACGTCAGCACGTTTATGGGACATTTCGTGTCACCGACGCCTGATTTCACGTATGTAATATTCGCGATACTTGTCAGCAGCGTGGTCTGTGCCCTTTTGTTTGTTCCTGACCTTCTGCGCGCCACATTCGAATTCGACGGCAAATTGCTCCGCCAAATGCTTGCCTACTCCATTCCGCTTATGGTGGCGGCATTGCCGGGAATCATAAATGATTTTCTGGACAGGATTCTTTTCAGATATTTCGATACAAATGCGGCAGTTTGGCAGTCCAGTCTGGGCATATTCCAGGCGGCTGTGAAATTGTCGGTGATTATGAATCTGTTTATCCAGATGTTCCGTTTCGCCGCAGAACCGTTCTTCTTCCAAAGAGCGCAGAATAAAGGCTCCAAACAGCTCTACGCCATTGTGATGGAGTATTTTACTGCTTTTTGCGGACTGATTCTGCTTGGTGTGTTTCTGTATCTTGACGTATTCTCGCTGATTATCGGAAAAGACTTCCGCTCCGGAATGGGAGTGGTGCCGATAATGTTGCTCTCTTATATGCTGCTCGGAATGCTTTTCAATGTGTCAATGTGGTACAAGCTTTCCGGAAAGACCAATATGGCGATATGGATAACTCTTGCCGGCCTTCTCGTTACAGTGGTCATAAACGTGGTCTTTATGCCGAAGTTCTCGTTCTGGGCTGCCGCATTCGGACATCTTGCCAGCTATCTCGTGATGTTCATAATAAGTGCGGTGCTCGGTGCCCGCTATTATCCTATCCCTTACAGTTGGAAGAGAATATGCGCGTTTTTCGTGCTTATCGCCATCATCTGTGTCTCTACATTGCTGATTGACAATGTTCTGGCGGCAGGTGAACCAAGTGTCGGTATCCGCATTGTCAAGTGGACTGTCCATACATTGCTTCTCGTGGCTTACCTGGCAGGCTGTGCGTTCCTGCTTCGCGGCAGATACAGACTCGCGCTCAAAGCCGGAGAATGACGATTGATAATGTTTTTTAATACACTTTATTTATGATCAAACATCAACTGATAACCATTGCGGCTACGGCATTGCTGATGACTGCGTGTTGTACCAAAGCCCCAGAAATCAACGTCATTCCGCGTCCTCAGACTGTCGAGGCTCTTGAGGGTGTGTTCAAGGTGGCAGGCGTGCCGATTCTTGCTGACAAGAATCTTGACAATGAATCGCTCCAATGCTTGAATTCTTTTGCCCAGAAACTTACCGCTGTTACCGGCAGTACATCTTCGGTTGTGGAACAGGCCGGCGGTAAATGTGTTGAATTCAGACTAAATGCGGAGTTGGCTCCGGAAGAGTATCAACTGGATGTGACCAAGAACGGAGTGCTCGTCCAGGCATCTTCGGCTGCTGGATTCAGATATGCGGTCCAGACTATCGGACAGCTGTTGCCGGCTGCATTCTACGGAAAAGAAAAGGCTTCCGGAGTGAAGTGGATCCTTCCTTGTGTTTCAATCAAGGACAAGCCGAGATTTGCGTACAGAGGAATGCACTTGGACGTTTCCCGTCATTTCTTCAAAATAGACGAAGTGAAGAGATACCTCGATGTTATGGCGGCCTATAAACTCAACCGGTTTCATTGGCATTTGACGGATGACCAGGGCTGGAGAGTCGAGATTAAGAAATATCCTAAGCTTACAGAAATAGGCGCTTGGCGCGACAGCACTATGGTCGGTGCCAACTGGAATGAATTTGATCATACCCGTTATGGCGGTTTCTATACTCAGGACGAAATCCGCAAAGTCGTTGCCTATGCAGCGGATTTGGGCATAACAATTATTCCTGAGATTGACCTTCCCGGACACATGGTTGCGGCTCTTACTTCATATCCTGAATTGGGTTGCACCGGCGGCCCTTATACCGTAAGACCAACGTGGGGCATTGCCGATGAGGTGCTCTGCCCGGGCAAGGAAGTGACATTCAAGTTTATAGAAGATGTGCTCAGCGAGATGATGGATCTTTTCCCATCTGAATACATACATATCGGCGGCGACGAATGCCCTAAGAAGGAATGGGCAAAATGCCCTGATTGCCAGAAGCGTATCAAACAGTTGGGGTTGAAATCGGATAAGAATCACACAGCAGAGCAGTATCTTCAGAACTATGTCACCGAGCGTGTGCAGAAATTTGTCAATGACCACGGCCGCAAGATAATCGGTTGGGATGAGATTCTTGAAGGAAATTTGGCTAAAGGTGCCACAGTAATGTCCTGGCGTGGTGCGAAAGGTGGAATCAAGGCAGCGCGGATGGGTTATGACGTGATAATGACGCCTAACACCTATATGTATTTCGACTATTGCCAGTCCGACTCTACGCGTCTTGAGCCTCTTGCAATCGGCAGACACAAACTTCCTATCGAGAAGGTATATTCCTGCGAGCCTTACGAGGATATTCCGGAAGATGCCCAGCATCACGTGCTTGGCGTCCAGGCAAATCTTTGGACAGAGTACATTGCCACGCCGGAGCATCTCGAGTATATGCTTCTGCCTCGTATGTCAGCTCTCAGCGAGGTGCAGTGGTGTCAGCCTGAAAACAAGGACTTCGACAGATTCAAACATTCCCTCCTGCACTCTTTCGAGATATATGACGCTATGGGACTGACCTACAGCCGCGACATATTCGGGGAGTACGGAATGCCTAATAAATAAGGAATCCCAGAAATCCTCCGGCAATGATTATCGGAATAGGGCCGACTTTGAACGCGAGTGCTGCAATCAGTGCTGCGACAAACAAGGCCCAGCTTTTCCAGTCAGGGAAATTGTCGGTCACTACAGAAATATCAAAATTGGACAGCAGCGGAAATCCTGACCAGGAAGCGTCAAACATCATAATTACCGCTGCTGCTCCTATTAGTCCCACAACAGAAGGTCTCAACCAACTCATTACGCTGTCAAACAATGTGTTGCCGTTGAATTTCATATAGAATTTCACCAGGGCGAGGACTATCATAAATGATGGGAGCACTATGGCGGTGGTAGCTGTGAATGAGCCGAGGATTCCGAGTATGTGGCTTCCGGTAGCTTTTGTCAGCACATCGTAGCCGACGTATGTGGCGCAGTTGATGCCGATAGGTCCCGGAGTCATCTGCGATATGGCGACAATGTCGGTGAAAGTGCTTTGGGAAATCCATTCGTGACTGACAACGACCTGTCCCTGTATGAGCGAGAGCATTGCGTAACCTCCGCCGAATGTGAACATTCCGATTATGAAGAATGTTACGAATAATTGGAATATCAGTGTGAGTACCATATTATTTCCTCCTCTCTCTCAATTTTGCGTATGCCAGAGCCAGTACTATTACTACTATTATTATATATATAGGCGACACCTCCAGGAATGCCACTGCGACAAGGCTGAGTATTGTTATTAGCCATGCCCACCAAGTCTTGTCGGATTTTTTTGCCATAGAAATCATCGGTGCTGCAATGAGTGATACGACGACCGGTCGTATGCCTTTGAATATGCTGATTATTACAGGGTTATCCTTGAAATTGGCAAATGCCATAGCAATGGCGAGAATGATGAGGAAAGATGGGAGGACGGAGCCGACCGTAGCTGCGACACTTCCTTTTACGCCCCTTATCTTATATCCCGTGAAGATAGATACGTTCACGGCAAGAATGCCGGGCGCAGACTGTGACAGCGCGATGATGTCAGGCAGTTCGTCTTCCTCTATCCAACGTCTTTTGTCGAGTTCATCCTTTATAAGAGGTATCATCGCATAGCCTCCGCCTATGGTGAAAGCTCCGATTTTCATAAATGTCAGAAAGATTTCGTGTAGCGGAACCTTTCCTATGTTTTCATTGTTCTGCATAGAATCTGTTTTGAAATGATGTCTCTTGTTTCCTACAAGACTTTTCCGGCTGCAAAATTGATAAATTTTTCAAAAAAATCAGGAAAAAATTTGCACGTAATAAAAAAGTGCGTATCTTTGCAGTCCGTTTGAGAAATAACGGTAGTTCATTGAAAATATTGAAAGATTAAGTACAAGGAAGCAAGTACCAAAAACACAAAAGAATCGAGAGCGTTGATTTCTTTAAAGGAATTGAGAGTGCCGGATTGAACTTGAAGAATAAGAAATATACAAAGAAGAGTTTGATCCTGGCTCAGGATGAACGCTAGCGGCAGGCTTAACACATGCAAGTCGAGGGGCAGCGGGGAGTAGCAATACTCTGCCGGCGACCGGCGGAAGGGTGCGTAACACGTGAGCAACTTGCCCGTCACAGGAGAATAACCGGCGGAAACGCCGCCTAATGCTCCATAACACTTTTTCCCGCATGGGAGAAAGTTGAAAGAAATTCGGTGACGGATAGGCTCGCGGGACATTAGCTAGATGGCGGGGCAACGGCCCACCATGGCGACGATGTCTAGGGGTTCTGAGAGGAAGATCCCCCACACTGGGACTGAGACACGGCCCAGACTCCTACGGGAGGCAGCAGTGAGGAATATTGGTCAATGGGCGAAAGCCTGAACCAGCCATGCCGCGTGAAGGACTAAGGCCCTATGGGTCGTAAACTTCTTTAGGAGCAGAGCAATAAGGTCTACGTGTAGACCGATGAGAGTATGCTCAGAATAAGCATCGGCTAACTCCGTGCCAGCAGCCGCGGTAATACGGGGGATGCAAGCGTTATCCGGATTTATTGGGTTTAAAGGGTGCGTAGGCGGCTGTGTAAGTCAGCGGTGAAAGACCGGAGCTCAACTCTGGAAGTGCCGTTGATACTGCATGGCTAGAATGGTCCCGCCGCGGGAGGAATGAGTAGTGTAGCGGTGAAATGCATAGATATTACTCAGAACACCGATTGCGAAGGCATCTCGCGAGGGGCAAATTGACGCTGAGGCACGAAAGCGTGGGGATCAAACAGGATTAGATACCCTGGTAGTCCACGCAGTAAACGATGATGGCTAACTGTCGGACAGCAATGTTCGGCGGCCAAGCGAAAGCGATAAGCCATCCACCTGGGGAGTACGACCGCAAGGTTGAAACTCAAAGGAATTGACGGGGGCCCG
>CAVJKV010000034.1:0-5355 GCA_963650425.1 Oscillibacter sp.
TCACCTACCTCGCAATCGCACGAAGTTTCATCGCATTAAGATCCAGCTCGATAGTGTAGTCACCATTCACATCCGGTTTCCACTTGTAGTCCTTGGCTCCAGTACTACTATCTCCAACCTCAATAACAACATCGCACCAGGTATTGACAGGATTTGCAGCCATAACCTTGGAGTTGTATCCACCCTTGGTAAAATTATTGGTCTGAGGAATTTTGAAGCCCTCATTTCCGCCTGTCTTGAATGTAACGTTGAATCTATAGATGTGCGGCTCGTGGAGTTTATCTGTCGGAGCGAAAAATCCTCCATTGCTTTGACAATATCTATATGCTCCACCAGCATCCCAGTTCCCAACAGAACCGCCCCAGTTTATCTGGTCGCCGCAAGGGAAACAAGTATCGGACAACAGTGCAATATCCTTGACAATGCAAATATTCTCTCCCTGACTGAATGAGATTGCACACTTGCTGGCATTGTCATCAGCCACTGGAACCGTGTATGTGCCAGCAGAAGCAGAATTTACGACTTTATACTTACCATCACCTGTAGGAATATAAGCTGGATATCCTCCCGAAGACTTTGAGATTCTGACAGTCTTTCCTGCAAGAGACTGGTTAAGACGGAGATAATATCCTCCTGTCTCCAATTCTGACAACTCGTAAGATTCAGATGTTCCGTCACCGACATACAGAGTCCAAGTAACCTTAGCGCTATGAGGCTCCACGTCATACTTGCTAGTTCCGAAGCAAGCGGCATTAAAACGGAATACCTCGCTATGCAAACCTTTATCCAAATACAAGAGAATATCCGTGTACGTCTGTCCATCAAATGTCTTTGTATCACCCCAGTCAAGGAAGAAATATCCTGAAGACCAATAGGATTTGATTGATCTGAAGTCAGTCTGGTTGGAGGCTCCCTCATAGACATCCATAATCTCCGAATATTGCATTCCCTGCTTCTGAACAGCCCAAGAATCTTCAGGTACGAATGCAAAATTATCTGGCTGGAAGCTAAAGAATCCATTCCTTGCCGTCACCTTATATGCAAATCCTCCTACTCGATTAGCCTCTTTAGGATCATTTTCACCTACAGAGCCCTCTCTCCAAACAATATTCTGCATAACGATGTCTGAGCCATTCTTCAAGAACGCAAGTTCATTAAAGAGAGCTGCATAATTTGAAGTAGTACTATAGGAGGTCAATGCTGTATTCCAATACTTGCGGAAATCCTTCTGCTTATCGGAGGCCGCTTCTGTAACATATTGACTTGCACCCCATTTACCATCCTTTATAGGACCGAACTCACAAAGAGACTGGAAATGGTCATAGTCATTCTTAAAATTGTCGTCCAATATTAGATTATTCCAAGGATCGCTCTTTGTTGTAAATTTAGCTGTTGGACCATATACAATCTCTCCATCTGGACGCTTTGCGTATGCACGTACGAAATATTCGGTGTCCGGATCAAGAACCCATCCTTCTTCGGTATCATCATCTGATTTCAGCTTGACGGTCAAAGGATTTATTTCAACCTTCTGGCCAATAGCGATATCACCGTCTGTCTGATAAACGAATACCAAACCATCATCGTAAGTCAGACTACTTTCTGAACTCTCAAGACATATACCGGTCTCGACGAGAGCAGGAATCTTAATTTCATAACTGAATGTCGCCTGACGTGCCTTAATGTTATTTACTGTCACTTCGCTCTCGAATGCTGAAGCGACAAAGACCTCGACTTCGTTATCCGTATATACACGGGAACCATCACTCATTGTGAGGTAACCCACGAAATAATACGTATAATCGTTAGGAAGTCCGTTGACTGTAACCTCAACATCGCCCTCCTTTGGAGTTCCGTCGATTGCCACATCGGTACCGCTTTCCATAAGCGTCTGAACATCCGTAGAATATCTAAGTCCCCAAGACACAAATTTGCCGATATCCTTAGGTGATACCACATTCATCTTAAACTTATACTCTCCACTTTCAACAGAAACTTTCTCGAGTGTAGCAGTCAGCTCGATAACTCCAGATTCCTGTTTGAAAGCAAAGTTTGAATATGACGTACCACATCTGATTTTGAAAAGAGCAGCACGTTCCTTTCCGCTTGTATTTACACTATAGGTGAAAGTTATCTTATCTCCGGGCTTACCTCGTTCAGCAGAAGGCGTTATCCAAGTATAGTGACCATCAAGATCCCATTCACCCGAGGAAATCACGGTCGTTTCCGTAGTACCTGCAAGGAACTCGCCGACTGCCGTTTCCGGGGTCAACTGCACCGAGCTCGTTTTTTCCTCTTCTTTCTGACATCCGGCAAGAGCCAGAGCAGCAAAGACTGAGATTGCGTATAATATTTTTTTCATATAACTCTAATTTTATTCGTTCAGGCAAACACTACCACTCTGCCTTAGGTCTGTAACCGGTATCGACCAAGTTATCGTTAAAGAGATACGATGCGATTCTTTTCAAAGAACTCCACTGATTACTCCAAGTATCTATCGCGAAATCAAGACAATACACCATATATCCTCCCCAACCTTGATTTTTCAATTGAGTAAGCGTGGATGAAGTTGCTGTCCAACGCTGAGTTCCTGGTGCACAGTTTACACTGTTAGGAGTCATTTTTGACAAAGGCATTCCACCCTCATAGGAACCCTTTGACCAAGAACCATAGTCTGCAATCACCCAATCAATATAATCTTTCGGGTAAACGCCATCTACGGCACTAAGATATGCTGTATTGCTATAGTTATATGCAATAACCTCTTTATCCGGCATTGCCATCTTTGTCTCGTAGCACAATCTTGATGTCAACTTTGTTGATGAGGTAGGAGCAACTCCCGGTATATCGCTTCTTCGTTTACCATATTCTTCGTCAAAGAATATTCCGTCGATATGGTAGGTGTTGCAATAATCGGCTAGCATCTTGGCAACCTCCTTACTGGTTTCTTCCTCTATACAAGACATCGTAAGACCTCTATCCTCTTCTCCGGTTGAAAGCAGCGACATTATGACCTTTATGCCACGATCGTGCAACGGCTTAACGAATTTTTCATAATTCGCGTTTAAAGCTGCCTGACAAGTGTTCTCACGGACTTTTATTGCTTTTTCATCCGGATCCCATTCCAGTCCTGATGAAAATACTATAACGTGATCAAAGAGAGGTTCTCCAGTACTTTCAAGTTCAAGAGCCAAATGGAACAAGGGATTTGCTGTTCCAGTCTCCATACAACTGAAGATGTGGTATGGTCTGTTTGAGGATATTGGAACTATGCCCTTCCTATTTTTAACAAAAACAAGGTGCGGACGTCCGGATAGTGTGACATTACTGTCATCGGTAGTCACGTTAACTGGAATAGCATAAGTAACATCTACTCCATCATCACCGACACTGGCTATGGACTGATCTATTGTAATTGTAATGTTCGCGTCCGTCGATATTTTCTCTCCGGACAGAACTACAGCAGGATCGCCAAAAGAGACATTCTCGGCAGGAAATGCCTTATACGACGTCCCGTAAGTCGCGTTATATTCATCGATTACTGAAGTTTCACCATAGGTAAGCGTTCCTGAGATATTTGACTTGGTTGCTTTGGAAAGTTCCAAATGCAAGCCGATTGTCGTATCTGCAGTAAATGCTTCCACAGTGGTAAAATATGCTGAACCCTGAGCATTGCGCAACTGAGCTTTCGGCAGCGCCTGTTCTTTGACTTTGCTATCTACTCCTGTTTCCACCTTAAAGACATCTTCCTGACACGATGCCAGACAGAGTGCAGAAGAAAGCATTAGAAAAAATTTGTATGTTTTCATATCTTTTCCTTTTTCTTAAGATTATTCATCCAACGGAAGAGCAACCTTACGCCACTCGATAGGCTTTATAGCTGTGAGGTTATTGCCATTACCTGTGCGGTCTGCAATGACAGAGCCGGTGCCTTCGTTGAATTTCCAATATGACACTAGTCCCTCTGAATCCGTCTTCACAAAGTAAGGATGGAAAGACTTGTCAGCAATTGTTTCATCATCGAGAATCTTGTTCCAGATTCTAACCTCAGAAAACATTGCAGCAGCTGTTCTGATGTTGTTGTAAGCAGTATTGATTCTGAACGGCTGACTTGGGTCTTCGCCAGGATAAAAATTCACTCCGTCAGGATAATTTCCAGCTTTTGTTTCAGATACCTTCTCTCCATTGATATAAAAACCAAGTGTTCTAGTATCTGCATCATACGTAAGGATAAGGTTAAACCATTCATTCTTAGGCATATCACCAATCAATGGTTCTCCGCTATTTGTACAAACCTGAAGTCTGTTTGTTGGATTTGAAAGGTCAGCAGTACGAAGAAGGAAATATCCTTCTATACCGAAAATACTATTGTTTTCCCTACGTTCGTCCTTATTCTTGTCCCAATCACAATTCAGAAGCATCTCAACTGTAAACTGCTTGAGACCACAAAGCGGAGCAGGATTATTCCAATTGATTTCGCAGTAATTGTCGTACATATATGCAACATCATTGATGAGCTTAGCGCCTTCAAACACATAATACTTTGTGCTACGAGACGAAAGGACATCAATATCTCCTGAAGAAAGTCTGACAGGAAGCACATATAGAACTTTGCCATCCAATGTGAGAACATCCTTAAAATTGATCACACATTCATCAGAACGCACTCCTCCCTGATTGATAGTAAGTTCCTGCGTCGAGAATGAATAGTTTGCTGAAGGAAGAATAACAGCATTTGTATTGTTTCTCTCATTGTAATATGAAACAAGACTTTCATCTACAGAACATTTAACCTTCAGAACCGATTCTGCAGGCTTTGGAAGAGCTGCAACGAGACTTTCCTGATATGAATCCTCGATGGATATATACAGTAATTTGTTGCTCGCATATTCATCTATATAGACCTTGTTTTCATAAACATCGGACGCACTCTTCTCGCAGGCTGATAGAGCCGTGAGAGCTGCAAGAGAGAGAATCGTATATTTTAAAAATTTCATATTCATACGTTTACCAGTTTAAGAATTAGGATTCATATTCCTGATGGCATTGCGAAGCTTGCTGTAAACATTGCGGTTGGTGTCATAGTATATCGATCTTGCATTGTAAATCACCAAACCAGCTTTGCTATAATCAGCCGAAACACTAATCCATTGTGAAGCCAGAGGGATCTGTTCTCCAGCATTGAAGTAGCCTTGTTTCAAATCAGATGTAGGAGTAGTAACTGAATAAAGAAGTTTTGCACTTGGATAGACCTCAGAAGTTCTAAGACCTATATAATCCATATTTGCGGTACCCGACATACTCTCCGTCGGCAGAATGATGTACTCGGCGGCATTTATGATGTCCTCGGAGACG
>CAVJKV010000035.1:0-5309 GCA_963650425.1 Oscillibacter sp.
TCACCTACCTCGCAATCGCACGAAGTTTCATCGCATTAAGATCCAGCTCGATAGTATAGTCACCATTCACATCCGGTTTCCACTTAAGGTCGTTATCACCCGTATCAGATGTGATGTATGCAGCATCACACCAAGTATTGATAGGATTTGCGCCTTTAACAGTTGAGACTATACAATATCTAAAGTTGTTACCTAAACAAATCTTGAAGCCCTCTCCGTTCGGATTAGTCTTAAACGTAGTGTTAAACCTATAAATATGAGGTTCATTAAGTTTATCCGTAGGAGCGAAGAATCCTCCGTGAGATTTGTAGTACGAATACGAACTTGAAGCATTCCAGTCACTGGAGATCGTCGTATTGGTCAGGTCAATCTGATCACCACAAGGGAACATAACGATTGTAGTTGTTGACCTCAAGAAAATCTCCTTTGCTATGCAAACGTTCTTCGCCTTGCTGAATGAGATTACACATCTGTTGGCCCATTCACTCGCAGCAGGTACAACATATAACTCAGAATCGCTATTAACAAGTTTTGCCTTACCGTCCTCAGTTGGAGTGTAAGCAGGATATCCTGTATCTCCGTTTCTTGACACCCTTATCTTTTCACCAGCAAGTGAACTACTGTGCAAGCGATAATAACCGCCTTCTGATATTTCTGACAGGGTATAGCTGCGCACATCCTCGCCTTCACCTACATATACGAACCAGGAAAGTCCATAAGATGCAGGATCATATTGTTCAGTGCCAAAGCAAGCTGCATTGAATCGGAACACCTCAGACGGGTCATCTTCCGCGCAGAAGAGAATCTCGGTGTATGACTGTCCGTCAAAAGTTTTGGTCTCTCCCCAATCCATAAAGAACTTATGATCACTCCAATATGACTTAATCTCATTGAGTTCAGACTTATTGGATGCTCCTGAATTAACATCAGCAAACTCGTCTGTTGACATTCCCTGTTTCTTAACAGCTGCATTCTCTTCCGGAACGAAAGCTGCCGGAGCATAGTAATTACTTTCAAAAGAGAACAGTCCATTAGCATCTCTCTCCCACGTATATGAGAATCCACCGACACGGTTTGCATTCTTAGGGATATTTTCCCCAACAGCACCTTCGCGCCATACGATATTCTGCATAACATTCTTACCTTCTGCCGTTTTCAGGAATGCTAACTCACTGAAGAGAGCCGCATATTTCTGCTCACTGTTATAAGAAGTAAGTGCAGTGTTCCAATATTTACGGAAGTTTGTCTGTGTTTCAGAAGCTGATTCTGTAATATACTGCTCTGAGCCAACTGTTGCGTTCTTTACCGGACCATATTCGCTAAGCGACTGGAAATGGGAGTAATCGCTAGCATAATTATTATCCGAAATCCAATTGTCAAAAGGATCCGCTTTAGTTGTAAATGTACTTACCGAACCATAAGAAGTCTCGCCATTGATTCTCTTCACAAAAGCTACAACATAATAAGTGGTCTTCGGTGCGAGAATCTTACCTTTCTTATAGGTTTGGAACTCAAATGACGGGTTCTCACTGATTACTGTTCCTTCATCCATAAGTATCATAGTGCCGGACTTGGTCGGATCTTCTTTAGTGTCGAAACATATACCGGTAGACACTATCGATGGAATTGTTACATCATAGGAGAATGTCGCCTGGTGTGCAGTCACGTTTGTAACATCTACCGTTCTCTCGAATGGCGTAGCAATAAAGACATTCAATATATCCTCTGCATACATTCTGGTTCCGTCTGCCAATGCTAACCAAGCAGTAAAGTAATACGTGACGTCATTTTCAAGTCCATTGACAGTCACTTCAGTATCACCCTCAACAGGTGTACCGCTAACAGTCACATCAGTTCCGTTCTCGATGAGAGCATCAGCATCTTTTGAATACCTGAGTCCCCAGGTAACAAATTTGCCTATATCGTCAGGCGACACCACATTCAAATTAAACTTGGCCTCACCGGTACTTGAAGAAAGAAGCTTAAGACTTGCGTTCATTTCCAATATGCCGGAATCCTGAAGAAGAGCAAAATTGGTATACGCAGTACCACACCAAACCTTGAAAAGCGCGGCGCGATCTCTTCCAAACGTATTTTCAGAATAGGTGAAAGTCACTTTATCTCCGGACTTTCCCATCTTTGCGGAAGGAGTCACCCAAGTATAATTTCCGTCCATTGTCCAGTCTCCTGAACATACTATGACAGTCTCAGCCTTACCCTGCTCAAATTCAGCCTTAACAGTTTCAGGTGTCAACTGCACAGAACCATTATTCTCGTCTTCTTTCTGACACCCGACAAGCATCAAAGCCGAGAAGATGGACATTATGTATAATATTTTCTTCATCTGTTCTTATTTTTATAAAAACTCACTACCACTCAGCTACAGGACGATATCCAGTATCAACCAATTTATCATCAAAGAGATACGTAGCAACATTTTGAGTATATGTCCATTGCTTATCCCAATTACCTATGGCATAATCAAAGCAATAAATCATAAATCCTCCCCAGCCTTCGCTTTTCAGCTTATTAAGATAGTACTCGGTCGCTGTCCAACGTGAGTAATAAGAATTTGCGCAATTCATACTGCAAGGAGTCATTTTTGACTTAGGCATTCCTCCTTCAAAGCTTCCAGTGGACCAAGATTGGTAGTCATTTAGAACCCAGTCCACATAATCTTTCGGATATACGCCGTCTACTGCATACAAGCGAGACGTATAGGAATAATTATAAGCTATAACCTCTTTATCAGGCATCGCCATCTTCGTTTCATAAAGGAGACGAGACGTCTGTTCGTATGTTGGATAATAAGAAACGCCTGGAATATCATCTCTATGCACACCATACTCTTCATCGAAGAAAACTCCATCAAGATGGTGAGTATTGCAATAATCTGCAATCATCCTAGCTACTTCCTTACTTCTGCTCTCCTCGATACAAGAAAAACACATTCCTGTATCCTTCTCGCCGGTTGAGAGGATTGACAATATAACTTTGATGCCTCTGTCGTGAAGTGGCTTGATAAATTTATCATAGTTCGCAGAGATGGCTTCCTGACAGTTGCAAGGCTCGATTTTAATTGCTTTTGTTTCTGTATCCCACCTCACCTTGGATGAGAATACTATTACATAGTCAAAGAGCGGTGCACCCGAACTCTCAAGTTCAAAAGAAAGATGAAAGAGAGGATTAGCCGTACCTGTCTCCATACAACTAAAGATCTTATATCCGCCTGGCTTCTCGGAACACTGGTGAACACCAACTTTGTTCTTAACGAAGACCAAATGATTACTACCTGCCAGTGTTACTTTCGCATCATCAGTTGTAACAGTCACAGGGATGGCATACGTAACATCGTGATCAATAGTTCCGTCTATAGAAATATTGAGGACGGCGTCAGTGGATTTCGACTTTCCTGCAACAACTACTGCAGGGTCGTCAAATGTCACTAGGCTTTCAGGAAACACCTCATAAGAAGTGCCATAGGTCGCGTTATACTGACTTACTGCGGAAGCATCTCCGTATGCAAGCGTTCCTGATATATTGGTTTTACTTGGCTTGTCAAGCTCTATATGCAAAGCCACAGTCGTATCGGCCGTAACAACATCTACAGTAGTGAAATATGCCGAACCGTCCCCGCTACGCAGTTTAGCTACAGGCATAGTCACATTTTCAACCTCATCGGTGATGTTACCCACTTCGAATACATCTTCCTGACAAGATGCTATACAAAGTACAGAAGCCAACATCAACAATAATTTATATGTTTTCATATTGATTTCTTTTCTAAAGATTATTATTCAGGAAGAGCAACACTAATCCATTGTATAGGGCCATTCGCAATAGCATCATTTCCATTGCCGGTACGGTCTGAAATTACTGTACCTGAGCCTTCATTGAATTTCCAATAAGCAACAAGGCCGTTTGACATTGGATCTACATAATACGGATGATTTGGCTCTGCGATAGTTTCCGGATCAAGAATCTTATTCCAGACTCTGACCTCAGAGAAATTGATACAACCAGAACGCACATTGTTGTAGGAGTTATTTATCTTGAAATTGGCCGCATTGAACGTCACGCCATCAGGATAATTTCCAGCCGTGGATGTAGCTACTTGCTCTCCCTCGATATACAAAGTGATGAGACTGGTATTTGCATCATAACTAAGTACTAGAGGGAACCATTTGTCGTAAGGCATATCTCCAGCCAATACTGGTTCTCCTGAATTAGTGCAAAGCTGAATGCGGTTATTAGGATTTGAAAGGTCTCCGGAACGAATAAGGAAATAGCCCTCAATACCGAAGATACTGTTGTTTTCAACACCCCCTTGGTCTATCTTATTCCTATCCCAGTCAGCATTGACAAGCATTTCTATCGTGAATTGTTTCAAATTGCTAAGCACTTCAGGATTATTCCAATTGATGGTACACCAATTCTCATACATATAAGCAGCCCAATTGATGAGGTTAGCTCCCTCAAACACATAATATGTGACACTACGGGATGAAAGAATATCTATCTCATCTGACTGAAGGACTACAGGAAGAACATAAAGTTTGTTTTTGTCCAAAGAGAGGACATTTTCAAAACTTATGACACATTCATCTGTACGCACAGCACCCTGATTGATGGTAAATTCCTGTGCTGAAAACTTATAGATATCAGAAGGAAGCAAGATGGCAGATGTGCCGTTCTTTACATTATACTCATCAACTAGACTAGCATCCACAGTATATCTCACTTTCACTGCAGACTCAGCAGGCTTCGGAAGAATGGCAACAAGACTTTGCTGATAAGAGTCCTCTATGGACACATACAGAAGCTTGCTGCTCGAATAATTTTCTATGAAAGCCTTATTTTCATAGATATCCGAACCATTCTGCTCGCAGGATACAAAGCTAAAAGCAACTGCAAGAGAAAGAGTCGTATATTTCAAAAGATTCATTTTCATACTCTTGATTCTTTAAGAATTAGGATTCATTACTTTGATTGCACTGCGTAATCTGTTGTAAACGTTACGGTTCGTATCAAAGAATGTACGCCTAACATTATAGATAACCAGACCTGACTTATCGAATTCAGATTGTTCATTTATCCAAAGCGCAGCTATCGGAATCTGCTCAACTGTCTTATTGTTAAACCACCCTTCGCTGAAATCATCTGAAGCACTTGAAATCGCGTAAAGTAGTTTCACACCAGGATATTGCGCAATCGTTCTTACTGCCATATAATCAAGCTCTGATGTTCCGAATAAACTCTCCGTCGGCAGAATGATGTACTCGGCGGCATTTATGATGTCCTCGGAGACG
>CAVJKV010000036.1:0-3250 GCA_963650425.1 Oscillibacter sp.
AACCGTTCCTTGCATCCGGCAAGAAGATCATCAAGCTCGGCATCAACTTCTCCTCTGAGACTCGCACCATCGACGGATGGAAAGTGGTGGACTGAGTTACGCGGACTGTAAAGCCACAGCAAGAGCCGTTGTACAAAAGAAAATCCCGGAAAAGATTTTCACCCTTTCCGAGATTTTCAAAACATTCAATATAGACGCGATTACAACGCGGATTAGTCACCGAAATAGTACTTACGCCTATCGTAGTTCTTTACACAGCGAAGCAGATAAGTTTCGGATTCATCTTTACGGACAAGTCCAATATCTCCGGAGCTATCAAACCTGAAGGCAAACGCCATTCCCTCCGAATCCCTTGTTGAAGTCCAATACATACCTACTTTCAATTCATTGTCTTTCCAAAGGTAATGAGGAGAAAAATGAACGGCAGGAACATCCAAAGAATAATTTTTCGAACCTGAGAACCAATACCCATCTTCAGTATTACTATCCAATTCGGAATTGGTATCCAATTTACTCCGATTATCTCCCCAAGATGAATGATTGGCGATTAGAGATGAAAATTCCTCAGCCTCAGGCACTCTCCATCCTTTTGGACAAACGGTCAATGACTCCTCGTAACCAAAATAATGAAAATGCCCTTGAAGTTGTTCTGCCTTTGTGTCATAATCGAAAGGCGACCACAACAAACTATCAATCAACACACCCGTGCCACGATTTTGAGGATCCTTATAGTATCCCCAATTTGTAAAATAGCGTTCTCCATTCTCATTTGTTGATATTTTTTCGTGGATACTTGCACGATCGCAAACGCTTTCATAATGTTCATTTGTGAAAGTAAACTCATAAATAGTATGATCTTGTTCGTTTACGCCCGAATGAATCTTATAGCTCGTAGGATATAATGGAATATCCGCATTCCAACCATTGGCGTGGTATGGGCTGACTCTTGGTTTAGCATAATAACTAAAAAAAACAGAGTCGTTAAATACAACTATGTATTCTTCAAATATGGATTTACTACCATCTATGATATTGTCTGTCACAAACGTAACATTTTCACCAGGTTCAAGATTGATTGTTGTCTTGTTGTTCAGTAATGTATCATACGCAGACGTCTCGTGGTCAAGTAATAACGCATTTATCTTATAATCGCTCTTATTAACATAGACGAAATCCACTGGAGTCTTGGAAGAATATTCTTCAGGATTGTATTTATCACACATCGTTGCATAATATGACGATGTCGCTATCATAACGATAGCAGTATAAATGTAGAATTTTAATTTCTTCATAGTTCTGACAAATTATAATGACTTTTTGTACACACACTTAAAAGTCCCTTCATAGACTTCTTCTCCTGCGCTAATGACAACTGGGATAATTATACTTTCCGATTCTCCCCACGGTTTCATTTCCTTCAGCAATTCTCTGATTTTTTCAGACGCGACCATACGTTTACAAAACTCTGCGGCAGTTGGAACGTGACAGAAAGTTAACTCCTCGACATCGCCTATTTTGTATATAACAACACTTTCAGGCACCTCGCTTTTAGTTTCAACAGATGCGTCTTCGCCTGATGCCAATAAGCTTCCGTTTCCCAATATGATAAACGTATCATCAATCGGTCTCTTGACAGGAACTCTTGAACAATATACCATACTTACATCTCCGATGAAAGTGTCATTATACGGCTTAAAATAAGCATAAGCATCATTCAGCCCAGTGCTGACAAAGGTTTTATAACTGCATTTATCTATCAGAATTCCTAACTCATCGTCTTGCCAGACAATATCTTTGCTTCCGTATTTTACGCCCCAACTCACCTTGAAATTGGTGCGTGTAATAAAATCCAGAATTTCCCTATCCTCACAATGCGCAATCACATTACATCCTTCTCCTCCAATGTCTTTTGCACTTGTCAATGTAAATTTAGGTATTCCTGTCATAGCCCGTATGGTATCACGAATTCCCGTATAATCAGCTATAATAGTAACAAATCCTGACTTCTTGATATGTATTCGTCCGCGTGCATCTACTGTTGCTATATTCTCGTCTGATGTAGACCAATTCACAGAACCAGTATAATTATATACAGCATAGCGCTCGTTCTCCTTCGGACAAATTGCACCCTCGAGTTTGCATTCTAAGTTATTGTAAATCCAATTACACATCAATGTATCCAATTCAATATGTTCAGAACATTTTCCGTTATTATCAACATAAACGTTAATAAATGGAGAATCATAGTTTCTACCACTTGTGTACATTGCACGAAAATCTTGTGCCGTTAATGCCCTTTTGTCTTTTCCTATACAAAGTGCACTTGCGGTTGGAACAAGTAATATTCTATTGGCAACAGAAAAAGATGTAGAATCAAAGATACTGATGGGACAACTTATTTCATCTAATGATAAGTTACTTGTTTTGTAATATGATCCGTTGGCTATATCATAGCCGAAATTAGAAGTCCAGTTTGGAGCATATTTGGTCCTTGAATATAAAGTATTGGATACTCTCGAATTGAGCCATTTAATATTTTTCCGATATTTTACAGATGCCGCATAGACTTTGCATCCCGTATTATCGTAAGGAAGGATGTCTAGGTCTATCGTAATGTTGGAGTATTTACCTAAGAATATTGAGTTGAAAATCGCTCCGAAATTTCCGAAAAACGCTGAAATAAGGATACACACAACACGATTCGTTGAATATCCATAAAAAGATGCTAATTTATTTGTTCTAAAATCATTTTGACCGCCATTAGCTATGGCAATATTTTTTGTAGGGATATCAGCATCGCCCTTAGGGAACCCTATACTTTTCAATTTCGCCTGCCAGCTTTGATGCACAGAATTATCAAGATTTCCATCCTTATCAATGTAAGTAAGAAGCATCTGCCGAGCAGATGTTGAGTGCAAGTATTTCTCCGCCAAATTTACATATGAGCCTGAGGTGTTTAAGTTTAACATTTCATTTATCCAAGGATACCTGTTATATACATTTTTAATTAGGTCCGTTACGGCATATTGCGCTCCGATTGGGATATTCACTCCTAGATATGGAACATCGTGACTGACAAATGTTTTAACTTTGTGTGAAACATTGTTACTCTCCATCTCACACAAAGCATAGCGCGTAATCAAACCTCCCATACTTTGCCCCATAATCACATTTCCACTATGACTGGTATTTTGCGAATTAACCCAATTGATAATCTTGATCAGCAACTTAGCATTATCTTCTATGCTAG
>CAVJKV010000037.1:0-2608 GCA_963650425.1 Oscillibacter sp.
ATCAAGCTCGGCATCAACTTCTCCTCGGAGACTCGCACCATCGACGGATGGAAAGTGGTGGACTGACTCAATTCTGACCTATTTTAGGTTTTACCAAGTGACGTTCGCCTTGTTCATCCGTAATAACTTTCCCATAACTCCACGCATAACTAGCTACATCCTCAAGGTGCTCATTTGTGAAAGTAAACTCATAAACAGTATGGTTTCTTTCATTTACATCGGGAAGAATCTTGTAACTTATAGGAAATAATGGAATATATGATCTCCATCCACGGCCGTAGAGTTCTCTCCTTGGCCTAGCATAGCAATCAAAATATAATGAGTCATTAAACATAACTAAATATTGTTTAAATATTGCCTTGCTGCCATCTACCTTATCATTTGTCACAATTGTAACACTTTCATTATGTTTAAGATTGAATGTCGGCTTATTGCTCAGTAATGTATCATATACATACATCCTATGATCAAGCAACAACGCGGTTATCTTATAATCACTATTGTTGATGTAGACAAAATCCACCGGATATTCGGAAGAGTATTCTTCTGGTTTATAGTTATCTTCACACATCATCGCCAACGAACCAGTCAGAACGACCGCCATCAAAATATTAAATTTAAATCTCTTCATAGTTCTAACAAATTATAATGATTTCTTGTACACACACTTAAAAGTCCCTTCATAGACTTCTTCTCCTGCACTGATGACAACAGGGATAATTATACTTTCCGATTCCCCCCCACGGTTTCATTTCCTTCAGCAATTCTCTGATTTTTTCAGATGCGACCATACGTTTACAAAACTCTGCGGCGGTTGGAACGTGAGCAAAAGTTAGCTCCTCGACATCGCCTATTTTGTATATAATAACACTTTCAGGCACCTCGCTTTTGGTTTCAATAGATGCGCTTTCACCTGATGCCAATAGACTTCCGTTCCCCAATATGATGAACGTATCATCAATCGGCCTCTTGACAGGAACTCTTGAGCAATATACCATACTTACATCTCCGGTAAAAGTATCATTATACGGCTTAAAATAAGCATAAGCATCATTCAGCCCAGTGCTGACAAAGGTTTTATAACTGCATTTATCTATCAGAATTCCTAACTCATCGTCTTGCCAGACAATATCTTTGCTTCCGTATTTTACGCCCCAACTCACCTTGAAATTGGTGCGTGTAATAAAATCCAGAATTTCCCTATCCTCACAATGCGCAATCACATTACATCCTTCTCCTCCAATGTCTTTTGTACTTGTCAATGTAAATTTAGGTATTCCAGTCATAACCCGGATAGTATCCCGAATTCCCGTATAATCAGCTATAATAGTAACAAATCCTGACTTTTTTACACTTATTCTTCCATCATCATCTATAGTTGCGACAGCCTTGTCAGACGTTGACCACTTAACGACTCCATTGTAATTCTGAATAACATAGCGGCTATTGGTTTTAGGACATAGCGGCCCTGTTAATTTACAAGATAGTGTACTATCTGCCCACATACGAATCCAATCACACATCACATCACTCAAGTCTATATGTCCACCGTAATTTCCCGAATCATCAAGAAAAACTTCCATAAATGGAGTATCTGAATTATATCCGCTTTTGTATGTAGCGTTATAATCATCCGCAGATAACGTCCTGCTATCACTCCCAATGCACAATGAACTTGCTGTAGGGACAAAAAGGATTTTGCTTGCTACTGAAACTGATGTTGTGTCTAAAACTTCCTTAAAAGAGTCATTGATTTCATCTAAGGATGAATTACAAGTTTCATAGTAAGACCCGTTAGCCTTGTCGTATCCATAACTAGAACTTCCACTCGGAGCATACTTAGTTTTTGAGTACAAGGTATTTGAGACTTTCCAACCAAACCATATTAACTTCTTCCGATATTTTATTGATGCAGAATAAACTTTACATCCGGATTCGTAATAGGGAAGAATGTCTATATTTATCGTAACATTTGAACGCTTACCTATCAGCATTGAATTAAAAATTGCCCCGACATTTCCAAATAGAGAAGCAGCCAAAATTCCCTTAATGCCTTTCGTATTCAAGAGCCCATAAAAACATGCTAGGGTATCGGACTTAAAATCATTTATCCCGCCATTAGATATAGCAATGTTTTTAATATGGGCATCTATATCGCCCTTAGGGAACCCTATACTTTTCAATTTCGCCTGCCAGCTTTGATGCACAGAATTATCAAGATTTCCATCCTTATCTATGTAATTAATAAGCATCTGCCGTGCAGCTGTTGAATGCAGATATTTCTCTGCCAATTTCACATAATACCCGGCATCGCTACGACTTGCAACCTTTTCCACTATAAAATTGCGACGGAACACATTTTTAATCAAATCGGTAACGGCATATTGAACTCCAATTGGGACATTAACCCCAAGATATGGCACATCGTGACTGACAAACGTATTGATTTCATGGAAAAAGCCGTTACTCTCCATCTCGCATAAAGCATAGCGCGTAATCAAACCTCCCATACTTTGCCCCATAATTACATTTCTTTCATCTCCAACCTTTTGAGAATTAACCCAATTGATAATCTTGATCAGCAACTTAGCATTATCTTCTATGCTAG
>CAVJKV010000038.1:0-2155 GCA_963650425.1 Oscillibacter sp.
AGAGCTGGGCTCGCAAGAAAGAGTTCCTACGCACGGCGATTAGCCACGGCGTGAGTTTCAATGAAGCCGCCAAACTGCCGGCGGTAGGATATATCTACAACTCTGATCCTGAGTATCTAGCAGCTTCGGTCAACAATTATGAGTTTCTGCAGGAGAATTCAATGCTTCCTTCCGGAGTGAATTCGTCCAATGAGCATCTTCACGGAATAGGGGCATTCGAGGCTGCGGAGAGTTGTGATGTGGCCGACTTTATGTGGTCAAACATTTGGCTTGCACGTGCTTGCGGAGCGTCACGCTACGGCGATAGAATCGAACAGGACGCGTTCAACGCTCTCCCGGGCGCATTGAACTACACGTTTACTCAGTGCGTTTATACTCAGGCGCCTAACCGTATTCCGGGTATCCATCTGCGCATCCGTGATGACGGCTCGTATTTCAAGCCGATGCACTGGCCGACCTGTTGCCCTTCGAACATCAACCGCGCATTGCCGAACTTCATTATGAATATGGCGATGATTAACGGCAACGGTGAACTGATGTGGTTGACTTACGGTCCTGCGCATCTGAAGACACGTGACGGCAAATTCGACATCCTCTGCGAGACCGAATATCCTTTCCGCGATAGGCTTACGTTCACTCTGAACATTGTTCCGCGCGACCAAGTGCTTCGTATGCGTATTCCGCAGTGGTGCGAAAATCCGTCAATCTCTGTCAACGGCAAGGCGTTGAAATTCACTGTGAAAGACGGCTTTGTGACGCTCAAAGGCAAATGGAAGTCCGGCGATAAGATTGAGATGGTGTTCCCGATGCAGCCTAAGTTTGTTGAGGCGAGGGAGAAGTTCCCTTATTTCGAGGGCAAAAAGGCTCCGTCCTGGGGAATTATGGTGGACTACAACGGCAATATGAAACTGGACGGATTTGTGGACCAGGGACGTTGCGCGTGGGTGACTTACGGGCCGCTTCTTTTCGGTATGTCAATGCAGAAGGCGAACCGCGAAAGTTATGACATCAACGAGGAGCATTGGACGGAGTTCCGCTATGCGCTTACTCCGCGTTGTCTCGACGGTGTGACTGTGGAAGACCAGCCGATGCACTATCCGTTTGACTGGAGGTTTACCAATGCACCGCTCGTGATGAGTACGAAAGTCAATCTCGTGGACTGGGAGCCTGACAAGGGCGACCCTGTGATTCCGCTCGAGACTCCTGCGACATTGGAGAAGGACATCAAGGTCAAGTTCTACCCGTACGGCTTCCTCGCCTACAGAATGTCCGTCTTCCCGCTCGTCGACGACTAGGCCGCAGAATACTTTATATGAAAAAGTTTCCCGATTGGGAAACTTTTTTTATATTTGTGCGGAAGCGCAAGAAGTGGAAGCATTTCATAAACAGCTTCTTAGGATGTTTGAGAAATTTAAACGCGATGACTATGTCAACAGCAGTTATTATAGACGGAAAAAGAACCGATGCGTCAGGAAGCATTATTAGGCATTATCGTAAAATAAAAGGGCTTACGCAAGGAGAGTTGGGTGAGCGTCTTAGAGTGGGGAAGTCCCGGATTTCAAAAATCGAGAATGACGAGAATCTTGACATTGACGTATTGATCAATGCTTTGAAGCATCTCGATGTTGATGCTCAGATCGTTGTGAATGTCAAGAATCAGTCCGAGATGGAGGAAGTTTATTCCTTTATCGCTTCGTGCGTTGATGCTTTCGCAGCGGCGAAGGGGATTACAAGGAAATCGGCGTTCAATTATCTCAAACTTTTCAAGGGGATAAATCTTCTGTCTTCCTGCTATGAGGTAGAGATTACTCTTCCTTTGGATGAAATTCTGAATGATCTTACTTTGGTGTGTCAGCGTAACGGTGGGGATATCAGATGATTAAGTTGTATCACAACAATAATACGGAAGATATATTGAATTTTGTCCGTCAGGCAGCGCTTTATGTGGCAGAATCAAGAGCTTTGTCCATAGAAGACGCTCTGTCAATTGTTTATAATTCTGACACCTTCCGGCTTCTTGATGAGAATAAGATGACCGGTTTAAGTTTCGAGCAGTTGTTAGATACTTTCAAGCGCGAGATTGTTTCAGGAAAGATCCAATAATTTAACCGCCGTTAATTTAATGTCGGTTAAATTATTTATAGAAAACATCCGA
>CAVJKV010000039.1:0-2118 GCA_963650425.1 Oscillibacter sp.
AAAATGGTACACTTTTCAATTATTTTCCTGGTACATTTTTCAATTATTATTTACAGTTTGTCTTTGATAAGAAACATAGGTGTGCTTTGAGGTATGGTTATATAGAAACTTGTCTCTTGGCTAAATGTAATAAGGGATAGGGCGAGTAAAGAAAGAGTGAATAATAACTTAAAAAATATTGCTCGATGCATAAAATCGCGTTCTTTTTATTCAAAGTTATTCTATTCTATTCTATTCTATTCATGTTTGTTCATAATCCCTTTGCAAATATTGAGAATGCAAAATCACCAAGTATAGAGGATGGAATATGTCACAAATTTTTGATATATTTGTGACAAAATCGGCGGAAGATAAAATGCAAAGCGTTTATAACGAGATAAAGGCCGTTGTGGAGAAATCCGAGCCGGGGACATTGTTCTTTCCTGAGGATTTTGCCTCCATCGGGACTTCGGATGCAATACGGGCGGCATTGGTCCGGCTGTGTCGCTCCGGTGTGGTTATGCGTGCCGCACAGGGGATTTATTATTATCCGAAAGTCGATACCAAATGGGGAAGCGGCATCATCCCTCCCACAATAGAGGAGATTGCCGAGGGAATAGCCAAACGTGACAAGGTCCGGATTGTCCCGACAGGTGCATATTGCCTGAATCTGTTGGGGCTCTCCACGCAGATACCTGCCAATGTCGTTTTCGTGACGGACGGTTCGGGGCGCAGGATTAATGTCGGGAAAGGCAAGGGTATCCTGTTCAAGCATACCTCTGAAATGCGCATATTCGCATTCCGTTCCGAAATGATGCTGCTTATCGTAATGGCGCTACGCGAAATCGGTGAAAATAATGTCACGAGTGAGCAGCTTTCCATTCTCAAGCAGCATCTGTCCGCTGTTCATCCGGAAGATTTTCAGGCGGATATTCAATTGGCGCCTATCTGGGTGCGCAAAACTTTGTTGAAGTTATGAACTACACCGATTTATCCATTCAGGACCGCGTTGAAATCATCCGGCAGGTTCAGGCAAAGAAGAATCTTAACCTTCAGATAATCGAGAAGGACTGGTGGGTTACGGCCGTGCTGAGGGCATTGTTTTCTCTGCCGTACGCAGTACACATCTCGTTCAAGGGAGGGACCAATCTGAGCAAGTGCTGGAACTTGATAAACAGGATGTCGGAAGATGCGGACATAGCCATTGATAGGGAATTTCTTGGCTTCGGAGGAAATCTGTCCAAGACTCAAATCAGCGACAAACTGCGCCGCGCATCCTGTTCGTTCGTCCGTGAGAAGTTGCAGTACGACTTGAAGAGGCAGCTTGCGGCGGACGGTATCAGAGGAGACGAGTTTGAAGTGAAAGTGAATATTACCTCAATAACAACCACAGACCCCGAGATTATCGAAATCGCCTATCGCTCGGTGTTCCACGGAAATGCCTACATTCGCCCGAAGGTTATCATCGAAGTGAGCGGACGCTCAATGAATGAGCCTGTCTCACCGGTGATGTTGCGTTCATTCATTGACGAGGTGTTCACTGATGCCCCCTTTGCGGGGACTCCTTTTGAGGTGAGAGCCGTCGTGCCGGAACGAACTTTTCTCGAAAAACTGTTCCTTCTGCACGAAGAGTTTTCAAAACCGGCGGAGCAGATTCGAACGGAACGGATGTCCCGCCACATCTATGATATTTCCCAGATAATGGATACTCCGATATCGGACCGGGCGCTGAAGGACGTGTCTCTGTATAACTCCGTCATTGAACACCGCAGGCGGTTCATCGGATTGAAAGGGTTCGACTATTCCACTCTCAGGCCACAAAGCCTCAAGATTGTGCCTCCGGCGGATGTTGTGGAATTGTGGAAGAAAGATTACAAGATGATGCAGGAGAGTATGATTTACGGGGACTCGCTGCCGTTTGACAAGTTGATTGAGAAAATTCGTAACTTGAATAACAGAATTAACTCGATGCAGTATTGATGCAGGTTAACCAATAAAAAATAGCCGAACAGAGAAGATCTGGGCGGCGATAATCATTTACACCCCGTAGGGGGGTATTATGCCTTGAGTTTTGCGAATGTAAATAGTCGTTCCTTAAAAAGCGTTCAATGGTTTGAATTTCAATAAAATAAGCACGAT